>NZ_CP009284.1:6310000-6931967 GCF_000758645.1 Paenibacillus sp. FSL R7-0331 | reverse complement strand
CCCAGTAAGCAATATATAGAGACAAAAAAATATGGATAAACTTGAATTGTTCACAACTTTATCCACAGCTTGTTGATAATTTATAGAACAAACAAATCTATTCACATTCAAAAGTAATACCATCATAGCAAAACGTCCCTTGTTTTTCAATGAGCCGAGCCATTTTATCCACAAATTCAATCACTTGTGTATAATTTTTAAGAACAACACTAGATATTGTTGATAATTTGTTTACCGTTCGACAGTTTCTGTCAGCAGCCTATTTTTTTTATACACAGGTTGTACTCAAAATTCGGGCAGTGGATATTTTTTTTAATCACAGGTGGATAACTGAATAAGCTTGTGGATACCTTTTTAGACGAGGAGGGACTGTGGATAAGCGTTTTTTGGAGAGGGGAAGGAAGCAAAGACAAACGGTTGACTTTTGGGACAAAAATATGCTTTAATATATAAAGGTGTTTTCTGTGAGGATATGTCTTCAAATGAATTGATGATACTTGTAGATACTGTCCCTACTCAAAAGGACGGCTTAGACCGTTTCTGCTAATAAGACAGTAATTAAGATCCTGTAAGGGAGGTGCAATACATGAGACCGACGTTCAAACCGAATGTGAGCAAACGCAAGAAGGTGCATGGTTTCCGCAAAAGAATGAGCACGAAAAACGGCCGTAAAGTGCTGGCAGCCCGCCGCCTGAAAGGCAGAAAAGTTTTGAGTGCGTAAGTTAGGCACTTAGGGACCACTGCGGTGGTCCTTTTTTAAATATAAGGAAGCCGTCAGACTGTCCTGAAAATTTTGCTTCCTTATATAGGGCAGAAACGGATACCGGTGATTTTATTGGACCGGGGCTGTTTCTGCCGGATGCATATGGATTTGGATGAGGCTCTGCAAAGGCTGTTTGCTATACTTTGCGGGGTTTTTTTATGTATATGCATAACAGGGGGAAGAACATGCCAGATCCGGGGGAAGCCGTTTATGACGGCAGCCGGATGACTATACTAAGTAGAAGATCATTTTCCGGAGCTTACCTGAGTATCCGGTATTTGAATAGGAGATTCCCGTGCACAAAAGTCTACGATTACGAAACCGTGCGGACTTCAGCCGCGTATACCGCCATGGGAAGTCATTTGCGAATCATCAGTTCGTCGTGTACTGGTTCAGCAAAAAAGAGGTAGAGCGGTTCCGGCTTGGTGTATCGGTCAGTAAAAAAGTCGGAAATGCCGTCGTCCGCAACCGTATGAGACGGCTGGTAAAGGAGATTGTCCGCCATCATGAGCCGGAAATTGCCGGCGGGCTGGATATCGTATTCATCGTTAGAAAGGGAGCGCTGGATAAGGATTATGCGGAGCTCGAAAAAAGCGCGCTGCATGTACTCCGCAAAGCCAAGCTGCTCAAGGCTTCACGCAAATAACAGGCCCGGAACAGGCTTGTTTATTTGTCTTCATAATTATGGTATGATTTACGGTGCAGTGGAATGTTTAAGAGAGGGGTTTTGAGGTGTCTCTAATGAAGACTAAACGGGGAAAAATGTTTCTTCTCCTCGGGTTAATGGTACTGATGATTGCTGTTCTGTCAGGATGCGCTCCATCATCAGCGGTTACGCATACGACGGAGGATTTGAAGAATGGAGGATTTTGGCAGAGTAACGTAGTTTATTATTTCGCCATCGCCCTCGATACGTTCGCCAAGTGGTTTAATGGACAATATGGACTAGCCGTACTTGTAATGGTAATCATCGTCCGCACGCTGATCCTGCCGCTCACCATGAAACAGGTAAAAAGCTCGCGTGCGATGCAGGCCATTCAACCGGAGCTCCAGAAAATCCAGAAAAAATATAAAGATCAGCCTGAAAAGGTGCAGCAGGAAACTATGCGTCTCTTCCAGGAGAACAAAGTTAATCCGATGGCCGGCTGTCTGCCGCTGATCGTGCAAATGCCGATTTTTATTGCCCTGTACAACTCGATTTATTATAATCCGGATCTGCGTGAGCATTCGTTCCTGTGGCTCCAGCTCGGGGAACCGGATAAGCTGTTCATTCTGCCGCTGCTAGCTGCGGCTACAACGTTCCTTCAGACCCGGATGATGACGAAGATGAATCCGGTTCAGCAGCAGGGTCCTATGCAGTTCATGATGATGGTATACCCGGTTCTGATTTTCATCATGTCTTACAATTTCCCGGCGGCACTGCCACTATACTGGGTTTACAGTAACGTGTACACTATCATTCAGAACTACTTCTTATACCGCAACAACGATAAGACCAAATTGGCTGTCGCAGGTGCCGGTACCAGCAAAGAAGTCAATCTTGTGAAGGGCAAGGATTCAAGCACTCGCAAGGATGTTACTCCCGCTGCAAAAGGCAATAGCGGCAAAGCGAAGGGAGCCAAAAAGTCAAAATGAGCAAAGTCGTCGCAACAGGGAAAACCATTGAAGAAGCTGTAGAACGTGGCCTTAGCCAGCTTGGAGTTCAAAAGGACCGGGTAACGGTCAGCGTACTAGAACAGCCGTCAAAAGGATTCCTGGGATTGATCGGTGCGAAGGGCGCCAAGGTGGAGCTTACCTTGATTCCTGAAGCCGCACCGGCATCAGCGGCGAGTGCTCCGTCACTGCCTCAGCAGTCAACACGAGAGAGCAAGCAGGAGGCTGGCGGCGGTGTGCCGCGCCAAGATTCCGGACAACCGGCAGAGGAAGCTTACCAACAGGCCGTTCATTTCATTGTCGATGTCGCCAAGAGCATGGGGCTTACGGTGGAAGTTGAAATCGTTCATACCAAGGAATCGACCATTCTGCAAATTTCCGGTCCGGATCTGGGACTTCTGATTGGCAGAAGAGGACAAACTCTCGATGCTCTGCAGTATTTGGCTAATATTGTGGCCAACCGTTATTCTGACAGCTTCGTCCGTCTGGTGCTTGATGCGGAGAACTTCCGTGATCGCCGCAAGAAGACGCTTGAGGAGCTGGCAGACCGTCTGGCCGGCCGGGTAATCCGGACCCGTAAAGAGGTTGTACTGGAACCGATGTCACCGCAGGAGCGTAAGATTATTCACTCCAGGCTGCAGGATCACCGTCAGGTCAGTACGCTCAGTAAGGGTGAAGAACCCAACCGGCGTGTCGTTATAACATTGAAGTAGAGACTAAATAGGCTGCAATGACTCCTTGTCCAATGTGAGGGGTCATTGCTTTTTTTAAAGATAATAAGTTCTTTCTTGAGATATTAAACATTATATTGAGGTGAGAAACAGTATGCTTAGTGATACTATTGCTGCCGTATCGACGGCGCTGGGTGAGGGAGGAATTGCGATTGTCCGGGTAAGCGGACCGGAGGCGATCTCGGAGGTTGCCTCTTTATTCCGCGGTGCCAAGCCGCTTACAGAGGTTGCTTCCCATACCGTCCACTACGGTCATATAATAAATCCCGCAGACGGGGAACGGATGGAAGAGGTGCTGGTAACCGTAATGAAGGGACCGCGCTCTTTTACTACAGAGGATGTAGTAGAGATCAGTGCCCATGGCGGGGTTATCTCTGTCAGAAGAGTTATGGATCTGCTGCTGCAGCAGGATATCCGTCTGGCTGAGCCGGGGGAATTCACCAAGCGTGCCTTTTTGGGCGGGCGGATCGATCTTTCTCAGGCGGAAGCGGTCATCGATTTGATCCGTTCCAAGTCCGACCGGGCTTTCTCAGTTGCCCTGAAGCAGGTGAGCGGTTCTTTATCAGAGCGGATTAAGTCACTGCGGCATACCCTGATTGAAACGCTGGCTCATATCGAAGTGAACATCGATTATCCTGAGCATGATGTTGAAGCATTGACTGCAGAATTCATTAAAGAAAAGAGCAGTGAGGTTATGGCAGGCATTGATAAGCTGCTGAAGACTGCCAATGAAGGTAAAATTCTGCGCGAAGGTATTACGACGGCAATTGTAGGCCGGCCCAATGTCGGCAAATCCTCTTTGCTTAATGCGCTTGCCCGTGACAATAAAGCGATAGTAACCGATATTCCGGGAACAACGCGTGATGTTATAGAAGAGTATGTGACCATAAATAATATTCCGCTGAAGCTGCTTGATACTGCCGGCATCCGTGAAACAATGGATGTAGTTGAACGGATCGGCGTGGAACGGTCCAAAGCTGCATTTAGCGATGCCGACCTGATTTTGCTTGTTCTGAATGCAAACGAAGAGCTGCATGAGGATGAACTGGCACTGATGGAACAAATACACGGTAGACAAGCTTTGGTCATCATGAATAAAATGGACTTACCGCCGCACCTCGACAAAGTTAAGCTGCGTACCTTTTTTGAAGAGTCGAGCATTGTGCCGATGTCTGTACTGGAGGATGAGGGACTCGACAAGCTGGAGGAAGCCATTTCGGAGCTTTTCTTCGGCGGCAAGCTGGAATCCGGCGATCTGACTTATGTAAGCAATGTACGGCATATTGCCCTCCTTAAAAAGGCGCATAAATCACTGCTGGATGCTTATGAGGCTGCAGACATGCTGGTGCCAATTGATATGATTCAGATTGATGTACGCCTGGCATGGGAACAGCTTGGGGAGATTATCGGAGATACGGCTGCCGATTCTCTGCTCGACCAGATTTTTTCGCAATTCTGTCTTGGCAAATAATCGGATTAACATTATATAATAGCTGCTTTAAGATAAGCAGTCAGGAGGAATAGAAATGGGTTATGAAGGAGGCAGCTATGACGTAGTGGTCATAGGCGCCGGACATGCCGGCTGCGAAGCTGCACTGGCTGCGGCCCGGATGGGCTGCAATACTTTGATGATTACGATTAACCTGGATATGGTGGCATTTATGCCGTGTAATCCTTCGATCGGCGGCCCCGCTAAGGGACATGTCGTGCGTGAAATTGATGCGCTGGGCGGCGAAATGGGACGCAATATTGATAAAACCTTTATTCAGCTGCGTATGCTTAATACGGGCAAAGGTCCGGCAGTTCACGCATTGCGCGCACAGGCGGATAAATTTCTTTATCAGCATGCCATGAAAGAAACCATGGAAAAGACGCCTAATCTGACGCTCCGCCAGGGAATGGTAGAGGAGCTTATTGTGGAGGATGGAAAATGTGCCGGGGTTATAACCAAGACCGGTACAGTCTACCGCAGCAAAACAGTTATACTGACGACCGGAACCTACCTGCGCGGAAAAGTGATTATGGGTGAACTGACATATGAGAGCGGTCCTAACAACCAGCAGCCTTCAGTGCGCCTGTCGGAAAACCTGCGTGAGCTGGGCTTTGAGCTGGTCCGCTTTAAGACAGGTACGCCGCCGCGTGTACACAGGGATACCATTGATTTTTCCAAAACTGAGATTCAGCCGGGCGATGATAAGCCTAAGTTTTTCTCTTTTGAGACCAAGTCATCGGATAACGAACAGCTGCCTTGCTGGCTGACTTACACACAGCCGGCTACGCACCAGATCATTAATGACAATCTTCATCGTGCCCCGATGTTTACCGGTATTATTGAAGGAACAGGCCCGCGTTATTGTCCTTCCATTGAAGATAAGGTAGTTCGGTTCAGTGACAAGTCACAGCACCAGATTTTTCTTGAACCGGAAGGAAAAAACACTTCCGAGTATTATGTACAGGGACTTTCTACCAGTCTGCCTGAGGATGTGCAGTTAGCTGTGCTTCGTTCTATTCCCGGAATGGAAAAGGTTGAAATGATGCGCAATGGTTATGCGATTGAATATGATGCCATGGTACCTACCCAGCTGTGGCCTTCACTTGAGACAAAGCGTCTGCCAGGGCTTTTTACCGCAGGGCAAATTAACGGTACATCAGGATATGAGGAAGCTGCAGGGCAAGGTGTAATGGCCGGTATTAATGCTGCCCGCAAAGTACAGGATAGAGAACCTGTAGTGCTTGACCGTTCCCAGGGGTATATCGGTGTATTGATCGACGACCTGGTGACTAAGGGTACGAATGAGCCCTACCGTCTGCTTACCTCGCGCGCCGAGTATCGCCTGCTTCTCCGCCATGACAATGCCGACCTGCGCCTTACTCCTATCGGTTATGATATCGGACTTATTCCGCAGCAGCGCTATGATGCCTTTATGCATAAAAAAGAAACAGTCGACCGTGAAATTGTCCGCCTTCAGGAAACGAAGGTGAAGCCTGTAGAGGTTAATGAAGTTCTGGCAGCTTATGAATCAGCTCCTATTGTTGACGGCTCCAATCTGCTTGTACTGATGCGCCGCCCGGAGGTTGCTTACAGCTTTGTTGATCAGATTTCACCTTCACCAGAAGCGCTGGACGAAGAGATGAAAGAGCAGGTTGAGATTCAGATTAAATATGCCGGTTATATTGAGAAGCAGCTGGCTCACGTAGAGAAGCTGCAAAAGATGGAAAAGAAAAAGATACCTGATGATATAGACTATAATGTCATTCATGGACTTGCAATGGAAGCCCGCCAGAAGCTGACCAAGATTGCTCCGATCTCAATTGGTCAGGCATCACGGATTGCCGGAGTTACACCGGCTGATATTTCGATTCTGCTTGTACATTTAGAGCATTACAACCGGGTAACGGCGGCGAAAGGATAACTTATGGACAGCACAATAACACAGTATGTTGATCTATTACAGGAGAAGGGGATTGAGCTCTCCCCCCGTCAGCTGGAGCAGTTTGAGCTCTACTACCGGGAGCTGGTCTCCTGGAATGAAAAAATGAATCTGACAGGTATTACTGAGCGTGATCAGGTGTATACAAAGCATTTCTATGACTCATTATCGCTTGCCTTCTATATTAATATGAACGAAGTGAACAGTCTCGCTGATATCGGATCAGGCGCAGGATTTCCGGGTATACCATTAAAAATTTGTTTCCCGCATATTAAACTGACCATCATTGACTCACTCAGCAAAAGAATTTCCTTCCTTCAGCATATCTGCGATACATTGGAGTTAACTGGAGTACAGCTGATTCATGGCCGTGCAGAAGATATTTCCAGACAGTTTGTGCACCGTGATGCGTATGATGTAGTTACTGCCCGGGCGGTTGCCCGCCTGTCACTGCTGAACGAATTCTGTCTACCCTTTACCCGGAAAGAGGGTATCTTTGCCGCTATGAAGGGAAATGATCCCGGCGAAGAATTATCAGAAGCAGGACGCAGCCTTAAAGAATTGCGTGCTGAGCTAAAAAAGGTGGAATCGTTCAGTCTGCCGGTAGAGGAATCTGCAAGGCACATTGTTATGATCCGCAAGACAGGTGCTACACCGGCCAAATATCCGCGTAAAGCAGGAGTGCCTGCCAAGTCGCCGCTTATTTGATTGTTTCACGTGAAACATTTTTATCCATTTTAATAGCAGAGCTAATAAAAGTCCTTAATTACTAAGGGCTTTTTTTTATGAATGATACGAAATTGTATTTCATTTATTTTAAATGGCAGGAAAAATAGGTCTTTATGGAGAATAGGATTATATGCGGAAAAGTGATAGAATGATATAGTATCGTTTAGTAGTGAAGGCTGTACGATAAGCTTTTTGCCAGGCCAGGTTAAGAGGATCGTACTATATTGAAACTAGGTGGTTATGAACGGAATGAAAGAACAATTCACCAAGCTTTTTGGATTTAGTGAGCGGAGCAGCGGAGAAGAGGTCAAACAAATCCCGGTTCATGAGGTTATCAGCAGTCCTTATCAGCCCCGGACGATTTTTGATGATGAGAAGATAGATGAGCTATGTCAGACCATTAAAACTCACGGAGTTATTCAGCCGATTGTTGTACGTGTACGTGATTCCCAGTATGAGCTTATTGCGGGGGAACGCCGCTGGCGTGCAGTTAAGAAGCTCGGTATGGATACGGTTCCGGCTATTGTCCGCGAGTTCAATGATTCTCAGGCTGCCTCTATCGCTTTGATTGAAAACCTGCAACGGGAGGGTCTGACTTCTATTGAGGAAGCCATTGCCTATCAGAAGCTTATCGATCTTCATCAATTGACCCAGGAAAGCCTGGCACAGCGTCTAGGTAAAAGCCAATCTACAATCGCTAATAAGATTCGACTTTTGCAGCTGCCGGAAGAAGTGAAAACCGCACTTATGGAGCGGCAGATTACTGAGCGGCATGCACGTTCACTGCTTTCTTTGGATAGTGTCGAGATGCAACTGAAGGTACTTGCAGAGATCATATCCAAGGAACTGAATGTTAAGCAGACAGAAGCACGTATTGCCTTTTACAAGGCACTTAGCCAGAATACCAAAAAATCAAAGCGGGTTTCCTATACCAAGGATGTTCGTCTAGCGCTTAATACAATTCGTCAATCGATTGATATGGTAACAGGCTCAGGAATGGAGATTAAGACTTCGGAGAATGACCGCGGTGACCATTATGAGATTGTGATTCAGATCCCTAAACGATAAATTGTTTCAAAAGCTGAAGGCGGCCCTGAGGTGATTGGCCGCCTTTTCTGTGACTATAGGCGGAATATACCGCTGTAGACTGTTAATTGAACTTTACTTGTATATTTGTCTATTTTCTCGCAAAATTGATGCCGTTCAAAACGTTAAACTTCACGAACTACAAGATGATTCTTTCTAACAATTCGAGGTGAAATAAGTGTCCAAGATTATTGCCATAGCAAATCAAAAAGGCGGAGTCGGAAAAACGACAACCTCTGTCAACCTGGGTGCCGGCATGGCTACACTGGGGAAGAGAGTGCTTCTTGTCGATATTGACCCGCAAGGCAACACTACAAGCGGCGTTGGCGTCAACAAAGCGGATGTAGCAAATTGCATTTACGATATTCTTATTAATGAAGTGAATCCACAGGATACTATTCAGCATACCCAGATTGACGGTTTGGATATTATCCCTGCAACCATTCAACTGGCAGGTGCCGAGATTGAGTTAGTATCGACAATTTCCAGAGAATTGAAGCTGAAGAAGGCACTCAACGCAGTTAAAAGCAATTACGATTACATCATTATTGACTGCCCGCCGTCGCTTGGTATTTTAACGATTAACTCATTGACTGCAGCTGACTCGGTGATTATACCTATTCAATGTGAATACTATGCACTTGAGGGGTTAAGCCAATTGCTTAACACGGTGCGTCTGGTTCAAAAAAATCTAAATCCTAATTTAAGTATTGAGGGTGTTCTGCTGACTATGCTGGATGCGCGTACAAACTTAGGGATTCAGGTTATTGAAGAGGTTAAGAAGTATTTTCAGGAAAAAGTATACCGCACAATCATTCCGCGTAACATCCGCCTAAGTGAAGCACCTTCACACGGGCAGTCCATTATTACGTATGATTCACGTTCAAAGGGAGCGGAAGTGTATTTAGAGCTGGCAAAGGAAGTGATCTCTTATGAGTAAGCGTTTAGGGAAAGGTCTAGATGCACTGATTCCATCCTTATCTATTAATGAAGATGATAAGGTTGTTGAGATTCCTTTAGGCCAACTGCGGGCCAATCCATATCAGCCGCGTAAGGATTTCAATGAGGATGCGATTCAAGAGCTGGCAGAGTCAATCAGACAGCATGGAGTCATCCAGCCGATTATTGTCCGCAGTGTATTAAAGGGTTATGAAATCATTGCCGGGGAACGCAGATTCCGGGCATCGCAATATTGTGGAAAAGCAACCATTCCCGCTGTTGTAAGAAGTTTGAGTGATCAGCAGGTAATGGAGATTGCTCTTATTGAGAACCTGCAGCGTGAGAATCTTAATGCCATGGAGATCGCTGTAGCCTATCAAGGTTTAATGGATCAATTCTCGTTAACCCAAGAAGAGCTTTCATTAAAGGTAGGAAAATCAAGATCTCACATTGCTAACTTTTTGCGGTTGTTAACCTTGCCGGAAGAAGTAAAGGATTATGTTTCACGTGGAACAATTTCTATGGGTCATGCCCGGGCAATTGTCGGTCTCAAAGATCCTGAAATAGTAAAGCAGCTTGCAGAGCAATGTGTAGAACAGCAGTGGAGTGTAAGACAATTGGAAGAGGTAGTCAAAAACCTTGACCGAAAGCCAGCTGCGGGCGAAAAAGCAAAAGTAATGAAGCGTGATCCGTATATTGACAACGTTGAGGAAGGATTACGCGAAAGATTCAAAACAACAGTGAAAATAAAACAAGGCAAAGATAAAGGCAAGATCGAAATAAATTACTACAGTGCTCAGGACCTGGAAAGATTGCTGGAGCTGCTTGGAAACTGATCTTCAACCTTGTGCGATAAAACATATCCTGAGGTATCCCTAATACGGATATGGAGGGGTATGTTTTTTACACTTAAAAAGTGAGGTTAGAGAATGGACACACTAGTCTACTTGGATCACGCAGCCACTTCCTGGCCAAAGCCGCCAGAGGTGGCTGCAGCGATGCTGGAGGCGCTGGAACGTTCAGGTGCCAATGCCGGAAGGGGAAGCCACTCGCTTGCTATAGGAACCGGAAGAGTGCTTGTGAGGGCACGCAGTGAAATTGCTGAGCTATTTGGTATAAGTAACGCCCAGGATATTGCATTTACCCATAACACGACAATGGGTCTCAATATGGCAATTAAGGGGACACTTCGTGCAGGGGATCATGTCATATCTACAATGACTGAACATAATTCGGTCCGCCGCCCGCTTGAGTATCTGCGGCGGACAATGGGTATAGAGGTTGATTATCTGCAAGTGGATGAAGAGGGGCAAATTAGCCTGACGGCATTGAAACAGCTGTTTAGGTCATCGACCAAAATGGTGATTTGTAATCACAGCTCTAATCTGCTGGGAAGCATCCTTCCCGTTAGCGAAATAGGTATGATTGCAAAAGCGCATAATGCGGTTTATCTGGTTGATGCAGCCCAAAGTGCGGGAGCGCTGGATATTAATGTGCGGGAAATGAATATCGACCTGCTTGCTTTTCCGGGGCACAAGGGGTTACTGGGCCCGCAGGGAACCGGAGGCCTTTACATTTCTCCTGAGCTTGAGCTTGAGCCGCTGATGCACGGAGGCACCGGGAGCCAGTCTGAAAGCAGCGAACAGCCGGATGTCCGTCCTGACCGCTATGAGGCAGGCACTCAGAACTCAGTAGGTATAGCCGGACTGCTGGCTGGTGTGCGTAAAATTAAATCAATAGGCATAGCCCAGATTCATCATCATGAGTGGCTTCTGACGCAGCAGCTGATGGGGGGATTATCTGGCATTCCCGGCCTGAGGATGCTTGGTCCAAAACCCGGGGCTCCGCGCAGCGGGATCGTTTCTTTTACAGTTGAGGGACAGGAGTCAGCGGCAATTGCCCATCGTCTGGACCGTGAATATAATATTGCAGTGCGGGCCGGAATGCATTGTACACCGCTGGCTCATAAAGCAGCTGCAACCCTGGAGAGCGGGGCGGTCAGAGTAAGTGTAGGCGTCAGCTCAACTGAGCATGATATAAAAAGAATGCTGGACGCCATGGAGGAATTATACGGCGGTGCCTGCAGCAGCAGATAAAGATAAAAGGATGGTCCATACATGTTAGAGTTGAATCAGATGATTAATGAACAGATTTCACTGGTTATGTTTGCGGCTGTAATTATAATCGTAATTCTGGTTATTGTGCAGATCGTACAAGGCAGCAAGCTGCGCCGGATGCGGCGTAAATATGAAGTGATGATGAGCGGAAATGGTGTAGAGGATCTTGAAAGTCTGCTGATTGATCTGAAAAATCAGGGCGAGCGTTTGGATGAAGGCCAGCGTGAGCATAAGGCGCTGATTGAAGCGGCACAGAATAAAATGCGCGGTATGAAATCTAAAGTTGCAGTAAAGCGTTATAATGCTTTTGGAGAAAGAGGGAGTGACCTGAGCTTCTCCATAGCCATAATTGACGACAACAGCAATGGTGTAGTTTTAACTAGCCTGCATAACCGGGATAATTCCTATATATATTCTAAACCCCTTGAAAACGGAGCCTCACAGTATGCGCTGTCGCCGGAAGAAAAGGAAGTCATTGCTCAAGCGCAGCAGCAGAGTTAGCATGAAGATGCCACTGCTTCAGTGAAGAAAAAAGGCTGACGGCAATAATATCGGCTAAACGCATTACAAGGCTGAGGCGGGTATTCTGCAGCACAAAGTATTCCATGAATCCGCCGACATTGACAATTCCGGTCAGATGGATATCTCCAACAGGAGGTAACTGCTTGTTGACACCGGCGCCGGGGCGCAGGGGACCGTCAACGACCTGAATGCAGCCGACACTGGCGGAATGGCCCAGACAGGCATCGATCCCGATAATAAAAGGGTCATTATGCTTGTTATAAATGAGCGTGAGTGTTTCTTCAAGGTTAACGGCATGCACCGGCTCATCCAAAGTACCATACAGGTGGAATAATGGACTGTGGTAACGGGATAAGGCTGAACCCACCAGAGGGCCAAGTGAGTCACCGGTCGAACGGTCAGTCCCGACGCAGACGATGACAATGGGTGTATCCGGACGGGTCCGTGAAAAGTGAAACAGCAAACGATGAGTAATCGTAGAGTAAATATTGGGATCAGCATGTGATACTTTAAGGCAGGACGGCTCTTTAAGCGGCGCAGCTTGAGATGATAAATTCATATTTAATCTTCCTTTCTTAAAGGCGGAGCATCTACAAAAATATCAGCAGGCATTGCTGTTGTTTCAAAGAGTGCTGATAGCGTAAAGTCATTGTCCGCGGGAGAGAGTTGATGATCCTAGTATATGGATGAAAAAATTTTTTTATACTACAGGTGCGAGAGATAGGACCTTAAGCCCAGAGGGAGGTAAGGAGATGAAGGAAGAGCTGCTGATTGCATTTGACTCCACCCAGCAGGCGCTGCGTGCTGAAATGCTGCTGGAATATGCCGAAATCGAAATTGATATCTTCCCGACTCCTAAGGAAATTACAGCAGGCTGTGCAATGTCCATTCAATTCTTTCGTGAGGACCTCTCAGGGGTGAAGGAGATCATCACCGGGCAAAACGTTGAAATTCGTGGTATCTTCAGTAAGAATGAAGAGGGAAGCGGGTATATAGAGATAAGCGCTTAGTGAGGGAGGAACAAACGGGATGCAAGTTTGGATGTTGGAGACTACGGGGATAGAGGCTCTGGATGAAGCTGTCCGGTTCAAGGACAAAGTGTGGAACTGGGTAACAGATGCAGATATGTGGGCAAGTGTTTTATTTTCGGGACTGAGAATCCTTGCAATCTTTCTCTTAACCCGGCTGATTATTAAATTGGTGTATAAGGTCATTGACCGGTCGATGGAAAAAGAAATGACCGGAAGCCGGATTCTGGCCAATAGCCGGCGCTTTTCTACAGTGGGCGGCCTGCTGAAAAATGTAGTCACCGTTATCTGTAATTTTGTCATGATTATGCTGATTCTTTCTGAGTTTAATTTTGATCTCGGCCCTTTGCTGGCAGGAGCGGGCGTTGTCGGCCTGGCCATCGGTTTTGGAGCACAGAGTTTGGTCAAAGATGTTATCACAGGGTTCTTTATTATTTTTGAGGATCAGTTCGCAGTTGGTGATGTGATTCAGACCGGTACTTATAAAGGAACTGTGGAAATGATCGGGCTTAGAACGACCAGACTGCTCAGCTTCACAGGCGAGGTTCACATTATTCCTAACGGATCGATTATCAATGTAACGAACTACTCGCTGGCTAATGCAATGGCTGTTGTAGATGTGCCGGTGAAGATTGAACGGGGCCTGGAGAACACACTTGCCCTGATCGGCGAGGCATTAAAGGGGATCGAAGAGCGGAGTGACAACATTATCGCATATCCGACTATACTCGGTGTTCAGTCGATGAGCACATCGGAGTTTGTCATCCGTATAGCTGCCAACTGCCAGCCAAATGCCCGGGATGCAGCCCAGCGGCAGATCCATAGCGATATCAAACAGGCGCTGGAGAGGCAGACTGCACTGGAAGAGGCTGAAACTGCGCGTAAGGCGCTAGAACAAGAGGGGCAGGCAGCACAGGCGGCAATGGACGCGGAGCTTATAAAGACGGCCAGAGAAGCCCAGGAGACGGCAGGGGCAATTCCAAGGCGGCAGATTGCTGCAGCGCAAGAGGGAGAAGAGGGGGATAACTGATGGAACGGAAGGTTTTTGAACTGGGAGATATTGTGCTGATGAAAAAGCCTCATCCCTGCGGAACTAATGAGATGGAGATCATCAGGATGGGGATGGATATCCGCATTAAATGCACCGGCTGCCAGCATAGCGTGTTAATCCCCCGTACTAAGTTCGAGAAGAACCTCAAGAAAGTGCTCCGTTCAAAGAGTGCCGGGGCAGGAACAGAGGGGACCCATAATTAAACTTGCAAAAGTAAAAACGCCGTGATACAATAGGTCTTGCTGCGGAGAGGTACCCAAGAGGCCCAAGGGGGCTGACTCGAAATCAGTTAGGCGTGTCAAAGCGTGCGTGGGTTCGAATCCCACCCTCTCCGCCACCACAGCTTTTTACCAATAACGTTAATCAGGCCTCCGCTGCTGCGGAGGTTTTTTTTGTGCGTTACTTGTGAAGTATTCAGGAACAGATAGGTTAAGCACAAGAACGTCATATCAATACAAAAAGAGAGATCCGCAAGGATCTCTCTCCAGAGGCAGTACATCAATGATGTTCGGAATTAGTCTGTCTAAAGCCGCTAAAGTGCATGGGTATTGCAAAAGCTGATGCCCACTTCAAAAGATAAGAAAGTATAAGCTGCCCTATACATTTGCCTTACCTTTCCTGCAGAAAACGGGTACCATCCTTAGGGAATGGGAAGCCGGTTTCTTGCTATGGGCCAGCCTTACGGTTCCCGGGTTACAATAGTTGCTGTATCAGAATCCCAGTGATTGTGTTCGTCATCGACGTACAACGGAACCACACCTCTCTTTTGTACTGCCTGAGTTTATTATGTGCCTGAGTCAGCTTTTTATACATGTCCTCACTAAATTAATGGACACGCGCCTTCTCGACCTTTTTCCACTTACGGTCCTTGTTGCTGGTCTCAGGGAAAATATCACCCTTCTCCATTGTAATCCGCATCGGGTTCTGGATTTCGGTATGGAAGCTGCGCGCCTCGCCTACCTCTGTATAGACACCGGGATTTGGTGCCCTGTCGCCCTTTTCGTATTCTGTACGCTCGCCCATTATGATAATCCTCCTTCATGTAGAATGATCATTACGCATGTATTGTGTGCAGCACCGCCGGGCTTCATGTAGCTAAAAAGTACCTGTACGCTGTTGTGTATGAAATAGCTTGCAATCAGCAGTGCAATTTGTTAAACTGATTTGGTGCGAGTCTATGTTTGTGCTCGTTCCTTGCTCCTGACATGATCAGGGGCCGAAGACCATAAGGAGGTGAAATTTATGCGCAAATATGAAGTGATGTACATTATTCGTCCTGATATTGAACAAGAAGCCGTTCAAGCAGCAGTCGAAAAATTCCAAGGCATCATCTCCAACGGCGGGGAAATTACAAAGCACGATGTGCAGGGTAAACGCCGTCTTGCGTATGAGATCAAGAAATTCCGTGATGGCGTTTATGTATTGGTTAACTTCACTGCAGAACCTGCAGTAGTTACTGAGCTTGAGCGTATCATGAAGATTTCTGACGAAGTTATTCGTTATCTCATTACGAACGACGTTGCCTAAGATCGAGACAAGCTTTGTAACAAATCGCGTTATAAGGAGGGGATTGAATTGTTGAACCGTATCATTCTGATCGGTCGGTTGACCCGTGACCCGGAACTTCGTTATACTCCTGCTGGTGTTGCCGTAACACAGTTTACGCTTGCCGTAGACCGTAACTTTACGGGCCAGAACGGTGAACGCGAAGCGGACTTCATCCCGGTAGTAACCTGGAGACAGCTGGCTGAGACCTGTGCCAATTATTTGCGCAAAGGACGTCTGGCAGCCGTAGAAGGACGCATCCAAGTACGGAATTACGAGAATAACGAAGGTAAACGTGTATACGTTACTGAAGTTATTGCTGATAATGTCCGATTCCTGGAATCCTCGCAGAACCGTGAAGGCGGAAATGCACCGAGTGGCGGAAGTATGCCTGAAGAGCCAGCCTTTGGCGGCGGTAACGGCGGTAACAGTGCACGCGGAAATAACAATAATTTCTCGCGCAGCAACAATAATCAAGATCCTTTTTCGGGCGATGGAAAACCGATCGATATATCGGATGATGATTTGCCATTTTAATAAGGAAGGACTGAAAAGAACATGGCTTTTAAACAAAGAGAAGGCGGAGACAACGACAAAAGACCGGCACGTCGTGGTGGACGCAACAAGCGCAAAAAAGTGTGCTACTTCACTGTGAATAAAATTACTCACATTGACTATAAAGACACTGAGCTTCTCAAGAAGTTCATCAGCGAACGCGGAAAGATTTTGCCGCGTCGTGTAACAGGTACAAGTGCAAAATACCAACGCGCTCTGACCATTGCTGTAAAACGCTCGCGTCAAATCGCGCTGCTGCCTTACACAACGGAATAGGACGTTTTATGAAGCAGCCGGCATAGCCGGCTGCTTTTTTGCTGTATTCTTGTGCACATTAATGTTCGCTTAATAGCAATCGCTTGAATTGCTTATAACAACCTTTTTTGGCGCGCTGCATGGACAAGTATCTGACTATAAGAATGGAATCACCTGGGTATTTAAATGTTTCTCCGGCAATTGACGTACTTAACAAAATGTAGTAAATTACAGGTATCCTATAACAAAGGGGAAATTTTGATGTCGGTGAGCGTTCTTAACTAGCAATTTCATATCACTTTAAGATAAGCGGCAGCAGGACCAGCATAGGCTGAGGGCTTGCTCTGTTTAGGTATGCGCGATTCATGCCTATCCCTTATTTTGAGTGGATGATTTAGTTAAGAACACGCGAAGCGTCAACATTGCCTCTTGAACGGCAAATGTTCCTTTGTGATAAACCGTGCTCTTGAGCATGGTTTTTTCTGTTTTCCGGGCATGTATTGGGTGCAGCCGGAGGCTGGAGTACACAAAGGACATTTCCGCTTTAGTGAGGGCAAGGACTGCATAGTGCAGTCTTTGCCCTTTTTTTGTTACCCGGAAACAGGCACACCGCCTAATCAAATAACTATTTTTGAGGAGGATTATCAGTGAATCTTGAAAGCCTGCGCACACTTGGTTATGAAGAAATAAAACAGGAGGTTGTACGGTATACAGTCTCTTACGAGGGGAAAAGGCTGGCAGAAGAGCTTGAGCCTATGATTTATATGACGGCAATACACCGTGCACTGCAGGAGACAGAGGAGGCTAAGGAGCTGCTTGAGCGCGGTGCCAGTGTTCCTCTGCCATCCTTGGAGGGGATTGAATGGGTTATGTCTCTGATAGGTACGGGGTATTTGTTCAGCGAGCAGGATTTGTCGGCGGTTGCCGTCTTCCTGAACAGCTGCGGGCAGCTGCGCAAATACATGGCCTCCAAAGAGCAGAGTGCGCCGCGGATTGCCGCTTACGGGTCTTCACTGCAGGAGCTGCCGGGGCTCCGGGAAGAGATCGGGCGCTGCATCCGGTTCGGCGTGATTGAGACTCAGGCCAGCAGAGGGCTGGAACGGGTACGCAAGCAATTGGCGGTAGCCAAGGACCGGCTGCAGCGTAAGCTGGACAGCATTATGTCGAGGCATCAGTCTATTCTTCAGGAGAATCTGGTCAGTATGCGTGGCGGGCGGTATGTAATTCCGGTGAAACGGGAGTATCACAAGCAGGTGAAGGGAGCTGTGCTGGACCAGTCGACAAGCGGACAGACAGTATTCGTGGAGCCGTATGAAATTGCCGCTCTGCAGGGTGAGCTGGAGCTGCTGGCAGCGGATGAGGCAAGGGAGGAGGGCATCATCCTGAGCACGCTGAGCGGACTTGTGGAGCGGGAGCAGGAATCGCTGCGCCTCAATATTGAGGTGACGGGAGCCTATGATTTTATTTTCGCCAAGGCCAAGTATGCACGCTCTTTGAATGCACGGAATGTAGCCCTTAATGACCGGGGGGTGCTGCGCATGAACGGGGGCAGACATCCTGAGCTGAAGGATATGGTACCGGTCAGCCTTAATTTCGGCCAAAGCTACAAGTCACTGATTGTCACCGGTCCGAATACAGGGGGAAAGACAGTGGTCCTCAAGACACTTGGCCTTCTGAGTGCCATGGTTCAGTCCGGCCTGCTGATCCCTGTGGAGGAGCAAAGCGAATTTACCGTCTTCTCTGATATTATCAGTGTAATTGGAGACGGACAGAGCCTGACACAGTCGCTGAGCACCTTCTCCGCCCAGATGAAGAGTATTGAAGGTATGCTGCGCTTTGCCGGAAGAGGCGTGCTGCTGCTGATTGATGAGCTGGCTGCAGGTACAGACCCCGGTGAGGGCTTCGCGCTCTCTATTGCTATTCTGGAGGAATTGAGCCGCAAAGGCGCCAATATCGTGGTTACCACCCATTTTAACGAGTTAAAATCATTTGCAGCAGCAGCACCCGGGTTCGAAAACGCGCGGATGGAGTTCGATAAGCACACGCTTCAGCCGCTCTACAAGCTCACCATCGGCGAGGCAGGCGAAAGCTATGCCCTGCAGATTGCCGAAAAGCTGGGTATTCCTCCGGAGGTAATCCGGCGTTCTCACGAGCTTGCAGGACAGCAGCGCAGGCCAGAGGGCATGATAAGCTTCCGGGGGAAAGAGAAGGCTATTAAGGCGCATAACCGCCATAAGCACTCTCTGGACAGCGAAGAGGAGTCTGTTCAAGGAGATCAGCTGCAGGATGCTTCGGCTAAAGACAGCAAGGGACTAGGCTCCAGCTTTGAGATTGGAGATGCGGTATATATCAGCTCAATCAACAGGACAGGAATTGTATATGCCAGACAGGACAGCATGGGAATCGTCGGCGTAATGGTCCAGAAGGAAAAACTGCGGATTAATCATAAGCGTCTGAAGCCGTATTTATCGAAGGAGGAGCTGTATCCGGAGGATTACGATTTCGACATCATTTTTGAGAGTAAGGAAAACCGGAAAAAGCGCAAGCTGATGCGGAAAAAGCATGTCGAAGGGCTAAGCATTATCCATCCGGAAGAGGAGGTATAGCTCCCAGAAAAACACTGAGACCTGCCTGAAAAGGCAGGTCTTTTAGGATGCAGGAAATATTTTCATAACAGCTATCTCCAATTATTGCCTTCCCATTCTGCTGATAATTCGTTATTCTCTATGTTGTAGCTGATCAAATTCAGGATTTAAAAATTTACGCATTATATGATATATAACTTAATATGGAATATATATGAGCTTGGTAAACAATGTGTTTTACAAAAATAGAGATTAGAAAACGCTTTCATTAGTAGGTTGTACCTCAGAAAGGAAGAACTACATGCATAAAACCAAAATCGGCACACTGCTGCTGGCGGTGACTTTTATTCTAACGGCATGCAATGGTGCAGGAGGCAGCAGCAGCGATTCTTACGCGGTACGCTACAATAAGGTTGAGGAAAAGGCTGCTCCGGGCGGAATCGTTACTTATGCTTATACATCTCCGTTTCAGGGGATGTTTGATCCGGCTTTTTTTGAAGGGGAGGATGATTCCAATGTGCTTGATTTCATTACTGAAGGAATGTTCACAGTTAAGGATGATCTGACTACCGTGCCCAATATTGCATCCTGGAAGGAATCAGATGACCACACCGTGTTTACCTTCAAAATCAGGCCGGGTGTCCGCTGGCATAACGGTGACGAGCTGACGGTTGAGGACTGGAAGTTTGCTCTTGAGACTATTGCGAGCCCTGACTATACGGGTCCCAGATATTACAGTGTCGAGATGATAAAAGGCGCTGATGCCTACCACCGGGGGGAAACGGACGAATTAACCGGAGTTAAGGTTGTAGACCCTTATACCTTGAAGATTACTGTTAACGCTGCGCGGGTGAATACGATTGACAATCTGTGGCCGTACCCGATGAATAAGAAGTATTTTGAAGGCGTCGCGGTTAAGGATATGGCAGACAGTGACCAGGTACGTAAGCGGCCGATCGGCATTGGACCTTTTGAGGTGGAGGAAATTCAGCCCGGACAGCTCGTCCGGATGAAGCGGTTCGATCACTATTACAAAGGCAAAGCGCTGCTGGACGGAGTGAATTATACCGTTGTGGGCGACGGTGAAATGACAGGGTTACTGGAAGCGGGCAGCCTGGATATCGGGACAGTGCCAAGGGATGCTTACACTGCGCTAAAAGAGCTTGATAACATAACGCTGATGCAGTCGGCGGAATTGTCATACGAATACATAGGCTTCAAATTCGGGCGCTGGGATGAAGCGGCACAGCAGAATGTAATGGACAACCCGAAGTTTGCTGATAAAAGGCTGCGGCAGGCCATGTATTATGCGCTGGACAGAGAAGGCATCATTAACCGCTTCTCATACGGGCTGGGTGAGCTGATTGAAACGCCGGTTCCCAGTACAAGCTGGGCGAAGATACCTGATACAGAGATCAACACCTATCCCTTTGACCCGCAGAAGGCAGAAGCACTGCTCGAGGAAGCCGGGTATGTTGATATTAATGGTGACGGCTGGCGTGAGGACCCAGAGGGGCAGCAGCTTATCATTCATTATGATGCGATGAGCGGCAGCAAAACGGCTGAGGAACGGACGAAGGCCATTATGCAGGACTGGCGGAATGTCGGGCTTGATGTACGGCTTAACGGCGGCCAGCTGAAGGAGCTGAATCTCTTTTATGAGGCGGTGGAGAACGATGATCCTACGGTTGAATTATTTAACGGGGTCTGGGGGCTGGGCAGTGATCCTGATCCTTCGGGGCTGTGGCGGCAATCCGATCTGTGGAATTATTCCCGGTGGTTCTCTGAGCAGAGCGATGAGCTGATCCGTGAAGGGGTAGAACCCAAGGCGTACGACAAGGAATACCGGAAGCAGATTTATTATGAATGGCAGCAGCTGGTTAATGAGGAGGTCCCGATGCTCTTTTTTGCGGAGCGGACGAATATTACAGCAGTCAACAAGCGTCTGCAGGGCGTGAAGGTCAATTCAATCAGCAATATCAATGAGCCTGAAAAATGGTGGATCAAGGAGACTAACTGAGTATAGAGCAGAACCTGAAGTCGCGGCGGCGGAGCGCAGCGGGCTGAATGGTTCTTTTTTTTTATGAAAAATGAATCAAAACCGGATTTACAGCGTCATATACTTTAGGAATAACCGGCTGCTGCCCGTTAAAAATGTCGTTTTTTGTTATTTCTTTTTGAGGGCCAAGTGATTACAATAGAAATATTGTCTGTGTCAAAGCCGATTTCCAGGTTTATTCTATTTTTAGAACGACCCTAATTCCTGAAAGGGGGAACGCTAAGACCGAATGGGGCAGAACGTAACAGCAGCTGAGAGAAGTCCGGACATGAGTGCCCGGTATGACCCGGGCAGGCATTGTAAATAGATCGCAAGCCATCAAGCCATCATTATATTCCACCATAAAGAAGGAATTCATTTATGAACAAGAAAAAATTAAAAAAACGGTATATAGCCCTTATAACGCTTGCCGTTATTCTGCTGGGAGGCTTTCTGTTCCAGAAGCCGCTTGCGGTGCTGGCTTTTGACCTGTTCCTGTCGGATCAGGTAGAGGCGAAGCTGGAAGAGGAATCTTATGTACCGCTCGTTAAGGATAATACAACTGCAGTTAAGCCTGAACCCGTCGTCTTCAAAAGTGACCCGTTCTCGCTGATGCTGCTCGGTACAGACCAGCGCGGGAATGAAACCGCCCGTTCTGATACGATGATCTATGCTGTTGTCCGTCCCGAGGATTATAAGCTTCTGCTGATATCCATCCCGCGTGATACGTATACGGAGATCATCGGACACAGGGATAACAAAAAGGACAAAATTACGCATGCGTATGCTTTCGGCGGCCAGCAAATGGCAAAGGATACGCTGGAGGCCCTGCTTGGGCATGATATCCAGTACTATGCCACAATTAACTTTCAGGGACTGAAGGATGCTGTCGATGCTATTGACGGAGTTCCGCTTCCGATCAAAAAGGATATCGTCAATAAAGGTGCTGATCATGAAAAATTCACCATTGTAGGCGGCAAGTCGAGCTATAACGGTGAAGAAGCGCTTAATTATACCCGCTACCGGGAGGACAGTGATTTCAACCGGACCAAGCGGCAGCAGGTCTTTATTGATGTCGTTGCGAATAAAATGTTATCAATCAGCCAGATTGGTAAAATTCCTGAGCTGCTTGATATTATGGGCGAGAATTTCAAGACGGACATGGAGCCTTCGCTGATTATCAGCCTGGCCAAGAAGTTCATGGGCGGTAAGGACATGGATATCTCCAGCTTTACAGTCATGGGCGAAGGCAAAAAAATTGACGGTGTGTATTATGACATTGTTGATGAAGAAGATCTTAGTGAGGCACAGGCAATGATCGACAACTGGATGAATGCCGGCACGCCGGTCAGCCAGCTGATTGAGCCTGGAAAAGCCGAAAATGCGCTGAAGCCAAAGGCTACAGCAACAGCGGAGTAACGGCACGTAAATTCCATAGAATGATAAAAGCAGCAGCCATGTGTAATGTTAGTGGCTGCTGCTTACTGTCTTCGTGGTATAATGAGGTGGAACTACTTGCCGGGTAAAGCGTATTATTACGGGTGCCCTTAGAAGCAGGGTTAATTCCTTCGGAATTCTTTGAGGAGGATCAGGAGATGAATATTGCGTTTTTTTTACTTCCTAAGCAGGAGGTGGCCTGCGTTACGCTGGATTCGACGCTGCGCCAGACTCTGGAGAGGATGGAATATCACCGATATACCGCAGTACCGATTCTGAACAGGAACGGAGAGTATGCCGGTACAGTTACAGAAGGCGACTTGCTCTGGTATATGAAGGATTCAGGCGGGACGGTCACTTTTGAGAATGCTTCCAAATTTCTGCTTAAGGATGTTCCGCTGCGGATGAATAATCTGCCGGTCTCGATTGATGCAGATATGGAAGATCTGATTAATCTGGCCAAGGTGCAGAATTTTGTGCCGGTGGTCGATGATATGAACCGGTTCATCGGTATTGTCCGCCGGAGCCAGATTATTGAATACTGCGAGAAGGTTGTTTCCAGGCAGTCGCAGACACAGGAATCATTGTAAACGATGGACTGCCCGGCAGATTAGAAGCAGACGGCACACCAAGGCCTGTATTTCCGGCGGTATAACGGAATGCGGGCCTTTTTTGAAGACACGCTTCGGGTCCCCCGCCATTTACCTGAATCAGCTTCAATGTTAAAGCCCGCTTTGTGATGTTATTCGGAAGGGCTAAGGGACTGTGAGCCTTAAGGGGCAGGGGCCTTGTGTGACCGCGAAATATTTATGCTATAATGGAGAATAATGCTTTTTGCCGGAGGTAGAGAGACGTGCCCAATGTGCCTAAGGATCTGGATGTGGCCAAACGCGCCAAGGTAATTGAGTGGTTGAAGACCGAAGTGATTGACCAGGTGTCACGGCTGTTTAAGGCACTCTGGGAAGGCAGTACCGCCCGGGTCGGCGACAGTCTGGCCAGCCTGATTATGAGCTCTTATATACTGGGGCGCCGGCTGGGTCTCCCTTACCGTGAGCTTGATGATCTTCTGCTGGAGAAGCTGAAGAAGCATAAACAGGAAGGACATCAGCTTGAAGAATGGTACCAGGATATATCTGCACTAGAAGAACATATGCGTAAGAGGTGAAAACTGTTGAAATTCCGCTGGACATCTGTGGCATGGAGCGTTGCATATTTACTGCTGCTGCTATCCTTATCGACTCCGCTGCTAATCATTACTACATTGTTCCTGACTATTCCGGCTGTAGTACTGTTCACAACCCTGAACACTAAACAGTTTATTCTGCATCTGCTGCCCGTTTTGCTGATTGTTGGCTTGATTACACCTATCTATGTGCTGTTAGCGCTCTATTTTCTGATTCCTGCGCTGGTCATGGGGCGATGGTACAAGAAACGCGCCTCGGCACTGTCAACCATCCTTGCCGGCACTATTACGATTCTGGGAGAGTTTTTGCTGCTTCTGGTCGTAGGGGCGGCCCTGTTTAATTTTGACCTGTCCGGCTACGTAACCGACACAGTGGAAATGGTTGCTGCCATGTTTGCTGACCTTGGCACTGGCAACCCGCTCGCAAGCGAGTTTGTCCTTACCTCAAAGGATATAAGTGACATCAGCTTCCGGACCATTCAGGTCATTCCGATCACGCTGATTATAAGCTCTTTCGTAATGGCGGTTATTACCCATTCCATCGTCCGTCCTATTCTGAACAGTATGGAATATGCGGTTCCAAGGCTGAAGCCTGCACGGGATTGGAAACTTTCAAGATCGTTTATCTGGTATTATCTGATTGGTGTTGTAATCACCTTTATTTTCGGGAATTCAGACAGCGGTTTTATGCCGATGATCAGCGCGAACCTGCTTCCGCTGCTGCAGGCTGTATTCATCATTCAGACTATCGGGTTCATGTTCTTTATCGTCCATAAGCTCAAGTGGAGCAAGGTTGTGGCGATTGTGCTGTCACTGCTGGTGCTCTGGGTGCCGGGACTTTGGATTATCGGTGTGATCGACATTGCGTTCCCGCTGCGGGAGCTTGTGAAGAAATCGAAACGATAGGGTGAGAGGTCATGCCTAAATTTCTGCAAAGACGCTGGCACGGCTATCATACCGTTTGGGCGTTCCTGCTGATGCTGGTCCTTATTATCATCGTCAGCATCTATAACTGGGTTCTGGGTGTAGCCAGCCTGTTTCTGGCAGGCACTCTGTGCTTCTCGATGCTGCAGGCGGAGCTCTCGTTCCGGCGTAATCTGGTGGAGTATATTAACGGGTTGTCCTTCCGGATCAAGCGGGTGGAGGGTGAGGCGGTCAGCCTGCTTCCGCTCGGTATCATCCTGTACAGTGAAGACCGTACTGTGGAATGGCATAACCGCAATGCCAGTGACATCTTCAGCCGCAAAACGCTGGTAGGCGGGGAGCTGCAGGAGCTGTTGCCGGATATCGTGCCTTCGCTGGCCAGCGGCGGACCGGTGAAACGTGAAGCTGCTAGGGATATCGGGACACTAAAGGATGTCCGGCAGGAGATTAGCGTAGATGACCGCTATTACCAGGCCGTAATTATTCCCAGTGAACGAATGCTGTACTTGTACGATATTACGGAGCTTGTTGTGCTTCGCGAACGTTATGAGGAAGAGAAGCTGGCCATCGGCATTGTCATGATGGACAATCTTGATGAGGCAGCCCAGGGCATGGATGACCAGCAGCGCACCTCGCTGATTGCCAAGGTGGCCAGCGAGATTACAGAGTGGAGCAAACAGTTTGAGGTATATCTGCGGAGGCTGTCTTCAGAGCGTTATCTGATGCTGCTCAATCACCGCAGCCTGCAGGCGCTGGAGGAGAGCCGTTTTGTCATCCTTGATGAGGTGCGCGAAATGACAGCTGATCTTAAGGTGCCGATGACGCTGAGCATCGGGCTGGCGTACGGCTCCGAATCAGCCAGTGAGCTGGGGGCGCTGGCGCAGTCCAGCCTGGACATGGCGCTGGGACGCGGCGGTGATCAGGCTGCCGTGAAGGCCGGACAACGCCTGTCCTTCTACGGCGGCAAGAGTAATGCTGCCGAGAAGCGGACCAGAGTCCGGGCCAGGGTTATTGCCCATGCGCTGCGCGACCTGATGCAGGAAAGCGACAGAGTGCTGATTATGGGCCACCGTACGCCCGATATAGATGCTATAGGCGCTTCAATCGGGCTGCTTAAGGCAGCACAGATGTACAATGTGGAAGCAAGCATTGTCATGGAAGGGCCCAATCCTTCCATTACCCGGATGATGGAGCAGATCAAGCGGGACGAGGAGCTGCACCGGAGCTTTATCAGCACAGAGCAGGCACTGCAGATTATGACGGAGCACACGCTGCTTATCGTCGTGGATACCCATAAGGCTTCAATGACAATGGAGCCCCGTCTTGTGCAGTATGCCAGCCGGATCGTTGTGGTGGACCATCACCGGCGGGGTGAGGAATTTATCAATGATGCCGTGCTGGTCTATCTGGAGCCTTACGCCTCTTCAACCTGTGAGCTGGTAACAGAGCTGCTGCAGTATATCCACGACAAAATTAAGCTAACCCCGCTGGAGGCGACGATGCTGCTGGCTGGAATAACAGTCGATACGAAGCATTTTGCCCTCCATACCGGATCGCGCACCTTTGAGGCGGCAGGCTTCCTGCGGCGGATCGGTGCCGATACGATTCTTATTCAGCGTATGCTGAAGGAGGATCTTCAGGAGTATATCTCCAAAGCCGAAATCATTAAGCATGCGCGGATGGTCTATGATCACATAGCGCTGGTTGTAACTGCACCCGGGATGAAAATTCCGCAGCTGCTTATTGCCCAGACTGCAGATACTCTGCTCGGCATGACGAATGTGGTGGCATCCTTTGTCATCAGCGAGCGGCCTGACGGCCTGATCGGCATCAGTGCCCGTTCACTCGGCAGAATGAATGTGCAGGTTGTAATGGAAAAGCTGGGCGGCGGGGGGCATCTGTCCAACGCGGCTGTGCAGCTTGAAGGAACATGCAAGGAAGCAGAGGCCAGACTGCTGGAAGTACTGGCTGAAATTGAAGCGAAAGAGGGGCTGTTCGAATGAAGGTCATTTTCTTAAAGGATGTTAAGGGTCAAGGTAAAAAGGGACAGGTTAAAGAGGTATCAGAAGGCTATGCAACAAACTTCCTGCTGCCGCGCGGACTCGTGCGTCCGGCTACGGACGGTAATGTAAAGACACTGGAGAACCAGGCTGCTGCTGAGCTGCGCAAGAAGGAGCAGGAGAAAGAGGAGGCTGTACAGCTGGGCAAGAAGCTGGACGAGCTGACCTTGACGCTGAAAGCCAAATCAGGTGAAGGCGGCCGTCTGTTCGGGGCAATTACCAGCAAGCAGATTGCTGAGACACTGGCAGCTACACAGGGCATCGTTATTGATAAACGCAAAATTGAGCTGAATGATCCGATCCGCCATGTCGGCAAATTCCAGATTCATGTGAAGCTGCATACTGAAGTAAAGGCTAACCTCACGGTTCAGGTAACGGAGGAGTAGAATGGGCGGAGATCTCTTTTTCGATCGGATTCCCCCGCAGAACCTGGAAGCGGAGCAGGCTGTATTAGGTGCTGTTCTGCTGAATGATGAAGCGCTGATTACGGCGATGGAGCGGGTGAACACCGAAGACTTCTACGACAAACCGCATCAGATGATCTTTGAGGCGATGGTGCAGCTCGGAGAAGAGAGCCAGCCGATTGACCTGATTACACTGACCTCCCGGCTCCAGGATAAGGGAGAGCTTGAGGATATCGGCGGTGTCAGCTATTTGGCTAAGCTGGCCCATGCAGTGCCGACTGCAGCCAATGTGGACTATTATGCACAGATCATCGAAGAAAAGGCGATGCTGCGGCGGCTTATCCGCACAGCTACTCAGATTGTCAGCGAGGGCTATACCGGCGGCGAGGATGTAGGCATCATGCTGAGTGATGCCGAACGGCGCATCCTGGAAATCTCCAACCGGCGCAGCGGCAGCGGCTTCATTGCTATCCGCGATGTAGTAATGGAGGTATTTGACCGGGTGGAGCTGCTCCATCAGAATAAAGGCGGTACCTCGGGGATTCCAAGCGGCTTCGTTGATCTTGACCATATGACCAACGGCTTTCAGCGCAATGACCTGATTATCGTTGCTGCGCGCCCTTCTGTAGGCAAGACGGCGTTTGCACTGAATATATGCCAGAATGTAGCGGTCCGGGCCAAAGAGACTGTTGCGATTTTCAGTCTGGAAATGTCGGCGGCGCAGCTGGTCCAGCGTATGATCTGTGCTGAAGCTAATCTGGATGCTAATATTATGCGTACAGGTGAGTTCAAGAATGATGATGACTGGTCGAAGCTGACGATGGGCATACAGGCCCTGGGTGAGTCGGAAATTTACATTGACGATACCCCCGGAATTACAGTTACGGATATCCGTGCTAAATGCCGCAGGCTAAAGAAGGAAAAAGGCCTTGGTATGATCGTCATCGACTACCTGCAGCTGATTCAGGGCCGCGGTAAGGCAGGCGAGAACCGCCAGCAGGAGGTCTCCGAAATATCCCGTACCCTGAAGCAGATCGCCCGTGAGCTGGATGTTCCGGTTATTGCCCTATCCCAGCTCAGCCGCGGTGTGGAGCAGCGTCAGGATAAGCGTCCGATGATGAGTGACCTTCGTGAATCCGGTTCGATCGAGCAGGATGCCGATATCGTAGCCTTCCTGTACCGTGATGACTACTATAACCAGGACACGGAGAAGAAGAATATTATCGAAATTATTATTGCCAAGCAGCGTAACGGCCCGGTAGGCACGGTAGAGCTTGTATTCCTGAAGAACTTTAACAAGTTCGTCAACTACGAGCGGGCACACTCCGAACCGTTTGCAGGTTAGGCAAATTAAGCACAATATCCGAACGATCATACATTTCATTGTGTGATCGTTCGTTTTTATTTGACTTTAAAAAGTACCGCTGTTACACTGGTTATTGTGCTTTAGCGGGTTAAACCCGCATAGCGTCCGGAGGGCAGCGTACATAAGAAAGCTGTACAGAGCCCATATTATTATAAATAATGGTGCTAAAGCTGGCACCAACGGAGGAATGAATATGTCAACGGTAGTCGTCGTGGGAACACAATGGGGAGACGAAGGCAAAGGGAAGATCACAGACTTTCTGGCAGAGAGCGCAGATGTGGTCGCCCGTTATCAGGGGGGCAACAATGCCGGTCACACGATTCTGATTGACGGTAAGAAATTTAAGCTGAGCCTGATCCCATCTGGTGTATTTTATAAAGAGAAAACTTGCGTAATCGGCAACGGAATGGTTATTAATCCGGAAGCCTTGATCCAAGAAATTAATTATATTCACGAGAACGGCTTCGACACCAAGAATCTGGTCATCAGTGACCGCGCCCATGTCATCATGCCATACCATATGCTGCTGGATGCGCTGGAAGAAGACCGTAAAGGCCCGAACAAAATCGGTACAACCCGCAAGGGGATCGGCCCAGCCTATATGGACAAGGCTGCACGCAACGGCATCCGGATCGCTGATCTGATGGACGCTGAGGAATTCGAGCTTAGACTGCGTCATCTGGTGGAAGAGAAGAATCAGGTAATTACCCAGGTCTACGGGGCAGAAGCACTGAACGTGGAAGAGATTCTGGCTAAGTATCTGGAATATGCAGAGGTTCTCCGCGGTTATGTAACGGATACCTCCGTTATTCTGAATGATGCGATCGATGCAGATTCCAAAGTATTGTTCGAAGGCGCGCAGGGCGTAATGCTTGATATCGATCAGGGAACGTATCCGTATGTAACCTCATCTAATCCGTCTGCAGGCGGTGTGTGCATCGGCTCCGGTGTAGGCCCGTCGAAGATCAAACAGGTTATCGGTGTTGCCAAAGCTTATACTACCCGTGTCGGAGACGGCCCGTTCCCTACAGAGCTTGGGGATGCGACCGGGGATTACATCCGTGAGACCGGTCATGAGTACGGTACAGTAACCGGACGCCCGCGCCGTGTCGGCTGGTTCGACAGTGTAGTTGTACGTCATGCCCGCCGCGTAAGCGGAATTACCGGCTTGTCGCTTAATTCTCTGGACGTGCTGAGCGGGCTGGAAACCGTCAAAATCTGCACAGGCTATAAATTCCGCGGCGAGATCATTACCCACTATCCGGCAAGCCTCAAAATGCTGGCTGAATGTGAAGCGGTATACGAAGAGCTTCCGGGCTGGAGCGAAGATATTACTGCAGCCAAGACGCTGGACGATCTGCCGGAGAGCACCCGCCGTTATGTTGAACGTGTGGCTGAGCTGACAGGTATTCCAATTGCTATTTTCTCCGTGGGACGTAACCGCGAGCAGACTAATCAGGTGCTGCCGATCTACATTTAATATGCTGATATACTAAAAGACCCCTCCGGGGTCTTTTTTGCGTACATTGACTCTGCTCTTTGCAGATGCTGCATCTCCAGTTAAGCCTTCACAGACCGTCTGCTGCATGTTTCCCGGTGCACTTTATGGTCAATACTGGAAATGACAGATTGCAAGGGAGAGATGAAAATGAAAATCGTTAAATATGCAATCGGCGTATGCCTAATCGTTGTAATGGCCAGTGCACTTTCGGTATTAACCACTGCTTTTGTAGTGAATACCTATATTCAGTCTGTTCTGGCAAGCTTTGATATTAAGCTGGACAGCCCGGCACCGGGCATCGGCGGGTTTGTCAAAAGTCTGACCGGAATGAATGCCAAAACGGACACCGGCAGTACCGCTGACAAGACTAAGGAGCCTGCTGCAGACGGTGGCGGAGAGAACAAGGAAGGCAATCCTGCTCAAGATAGTGACAAGCCGGTAGAAGAGAAGGTGCCTGAGGATGCGTTAGCTGTTATGGGACAGCCGGCGGCTGAGGAGGATACGGATACAAGCAAACGGGACGGACAGCTTGTAATGACTCCCGGTGACATGAGTGAGATGAAGGATAACATACCGGAAGAGGATAAAGTGGGTATCTTTAATATCTTAATGACCAAGCTGCCGCAGGAAGAGATGCAGGCAATCTCTACAGCGATGGAGGATGGCTTAACAGAAACAGAGGTTAAGGAAATACAGGAGGTTATTGCCAAATACGTAAATCAGGATGAATATGAGCTGCTAATGAAAATGCTTACACCGGAAACGGACAGCAATCCATAATAATAAAAAATGTCACTTTTTGGACACAGGGAAGATGTTTAAACCGCATTTTATCAATAAAAACCCGCGATAAACGCGGGTTTTGCCATGTACACAAAGTTGAAATTTTTCTCCCGGCTATGTTACAGTAAAAAAGGACTAGAAGGGGTTAATTTTTTGTAACCTTTTCAGGGACAAAAAGCTTAAGTTTTTAGGCATTATTTATAACCGACAACATAGATCATTCACACTAACGCAAATAGAGACATGGATGCAGCAGAATATATAAAAGGGGTCGCATAACAAGCTTGGCCGCTTTCTATGAGCGGACTGAATGGGCGGATTGAAAGGGAGAGTTTCATGAAGGGATTTAAGTTCATGCGCCGGATGGGGAAGCTGCGGGGCAGCGATGAAGCCTCCACAGGATCTGGTGCAGAGAGTCAACAGGGCATTCGTGCCTCCGGCGAAGCTAATGTCTTTCATCAGGAGCTCAAGCCACGGAGATTACGGCGTTCCTGGATTACGGCATCTGCCGGGCTTGTGCTTTTGTCTGCTTTCCTGATCGGGGCAGAGAAGAAGTATGTAGCTGGAAATACGGTAACCTATTACAAGGTACTGGTGAAGGGCGAAGAGATCGGAAAGATCAGCCAGCAAGCCGAACTGGATCAGCTGTTTGATCAGAAACAGGAGGAATATCAGACCAAGTATCCGGATTCGGTCATGATCCTGCAGACAGACGGTATTACTACCGAAGAGGAGTCAGCTTACAAGCCTGAGGTGGATAGTGCAGCCACACTGGACAAGCTGGACGGCATGCTCAAGGCCTACGCGATTGGCGTACAATTGACTGTAGACGGCAAATCTATCGGTATTGTGAAGGATCAGGAGACGGCAGCTGCCGTCCTGGAGGGTGTGAAGGCTCATTATCTGCCGGAGGCAGCAGAGCCGGCAGGTGCACAGCTGAAGAGAACGGCAGCAACCAGTAAGGCAGCAGCTTCGACTAGTGCGGGACAGGCAGATTCAGCTTCCATTGAGGAAGACGTAACGATTGTCCCCGTTAAGGCAGACCCGAATAAGGTACTCACGGTGGAGGAAGCGGTTAAGGCGCTGACTGAAGGAAAGGAAGAGCCGCTGGTCTATACCGTTCAGGAAGGTGACACTGTTTCCGGAATTGCTACGCGCTTCAGTATTACGCAGGCAGATATTTTCCGGAATAACCCTTCGGTCAAAGAGCTTACCCTGCAGATCGGGGATGAGCTGCAGCTGACTGTGCCGCAGCCGGAGCTTACCGTTGTAACCGTTGAGCAGGTAACTGAGCAGATGGTTACTGAGCCTGAGGTTATTGTGCGTACTAGCGATCAGCTGGCTGCAGGCAAGCGGAAGGTTGTACGGCCGGGCCAGACCGGACTTAAAGAAATGCAGTACCGGTTAACAAAGGAGAACGGCCTGGTGGTTAAGGAAGAGTGGCTGGGACAGACGGTGCTGCAGGCTTCGCTGCCGGAGGTCGTCTATCAGGGTACCAAGGTTGTCGGCGAGGGAACAGGGATGTTTGCCTGGCCGGTCAGCGGTGCAACATTATCCAGCAGCTTCGGCGAACGGTGGGGACGTGCCCATAAAGGCGTCGATCTTGTATCCGGCAACCGCACGATTAAAGCTGCTGATGCCGGTACAGTAACCTTTGCCGGTGTGCAGAGCGGATACGGCAATGTCGTTATTGTTGATCACAAGAACGGGTACGTAACCTATTATGGGCATCTGCGCAGCATTTCTGTATCTGTGGGACAGCGGCTTGAGCAGGGAGGCAAAATCGGGATTATGGGCAACACGGGGCGTTCGACCGGTACCCACCTGCATTTTGAAATCCGTAAGAATGGTACTGCTGTTAACCCGTTGAAATATCTGAAATAATTCATTCTTACTATCCAGCCGTCCGAAACCTTTTCGGGCGGCTTTATATTTACCCGAAGTAGGATGTGGCACCAGGACATAATGACACTTTAGAAGTGGAGTGTTCTGACAACTATTATGTTAAAATAAAGGAATCAATGAAAAGTATGGCGAGAAAGGTGAAGCTGAGCATATGCAGATGGGAACGATCCTGGTAGTTGACGATGAACAGCCTATTGCTGATATTTTGAAATTCAATCTAGAAAAAGAAGGCTATGAGGTAATCTGCGCTTTTGACGGCAACAGTGCAGTGGAGCTTGCGCTATCTAAACGCCCTGATCTGATGCTGCTCGATCTGATGCTTCCCGGCAAGGACGGAATGGATGTATGCCGTGAGGTGCGCCAGGCCCATCTTGATATTCCGATCATCATGCTGACCGCCAAGGACGGGGAGATTGATAAGGTGCTGGGCCTGGAGCTTGGTGCCGATGATTATGTGACCAAGCCCTTCAGTACGCGTGAGCTGCTGGCCAGAGTCAAGGCGCAGATGCGGCGGCAGCATAAGCCGGTATCTTCAGGTCCGTTGAGCGATACAGCGGAGAGCAAGCAGGGCGTGCATCATTTCGGGTTATTCGTCGATACCGATATGTACATGGTTTATAAGGACGGCGAGCCGCTGGATCTGACCCACCGTGAATATGAGCTGCTCTATTATATGATCCGTCACGCGGGCAAAGTGATGACACGGGAGCATCTTCTGCAGGCGGTATGGGGATTTGAATATTTCGGCGACGTGCGTACCGTGGATGTCACGATCCGGCGGCTGAGAGAGAAAATTGAGGAGAATCCAAGCAAGCCGGAATATATCTTCACCCGGCGTGGGCTCGGCTATTTGATGCACAGCCCCAAAAGCGGGGGCCTGTGATGAAAAAAGGGCTGTCCTTTTTCCGGACGATTCAGGCCAGGCTGACTATCATCTATGTCCTGCTGATCTTGGTGGCGATGCAGCTGATCGGGGTTTATTTTGTCAGCTCAATGAAGAATTCCCTGACCGATAATTTCACCAAGGATCTGAAGGCACGGGCTGAGATGCTGTCTATACTGACAGCAGACAAGCTTGGCAGCGAAACCGGAACGGCAGATGAAGAGACCGCAGTGGAGAGCCTGCGCGGCATGGTCAACAATCTCTATATTAACGGTGCGGAGATTCAGGTGCTGGATGCGAGCGGAAAGATCATTACAACTTCGGTTCCTTCCCAGAATGATTATGTCGGGCAGCGCAATACCCAGACCGTAGTTAGCCGCGCACTGCAGGGTATCAGTGACAACGAGGAATATATTATTGCCGATGACAATGTGCGCAAGAAAGTAGTAGCGAAGCCTGTGCTCTCCGGTGATAAGGTTGTTGGAGCGATTTATATTGCCGCTGATATGAAGGATCTCTATGCCACGATGAGCCGGATCAACAGCGTATTTCTTTCGGGGCTGCTGCTTGCCCTGGCGCTGACGGCGGTATTATGCGTCATTCTGGCCCATACCATTACCCATCCGATCAAGGAGATGACCCGGCATGCGACTGCGCTTGCCGAAGGCAAGTTTCACCGCAAGATGCCGGAATTCGGCAATGATGAGATCGGCCAGCTGAGCCAGGCCTTCAACTACATGACAGGCCGGTTAAGGGAGGCATTGTCGCAGAATGAGGAAGAGAAGGAGAAGCTTGCCTCTATTCTGACCAATATGAGTGACGGTGTAGTAGCTACCGACGAGAGCGGCATGGTTATTCTGATGAACACCCGTGCTGCTGATATGCTGGGAGCGGAAGGACCGTTGCCGGAGGGCGCTCCGCTTGACGAGCTGCTCGGTCTGGATCATGAGCAGACAGGTGCACTGGCCGAGGGCAATGCCCAGTCAGCGCTGATTCATCTGTCGCCGATGGGCGGCGGAGATCCGAACATAGTACGGGTGACGTTTACCCCGATCCACCGCCGGGAGGGCGGAGGGATTTCCGGAACGATTGCCGTACTGCAGGATGTTACCGAGCAGGAGAATCTGGAGGAATCGCGGCGCGAGTTCGTAGCCAACGTCTCGCATGAGCTGCGGACTCCGCTTACGACGATTAAGAGCTACGTGGAGGCACTGGATGACGGGGCGCTGGATGACCAGCAGCTGGCTGTACGGTTCGTCGGCGTCATCCGCAATGAGACCGAGCGGATGATCCGGCTGGTCACCGATCTGCTGCATCTGTCGCGGCTCGACTCGAAGGAATCAAGCCTGCGTATCCAGCAGACTGATATCTCCGAGATGCTGGAGGACGTTGCTGACCGCTTCTCGTTTCAGATCCGCCAGAAGCGGATTCATATCAACACAATTGTGCATAAGGAGGTCGCCATGGCCTGGCTGGACCGTGACCAGATAGATCAGGTGCTGGGCAATCTGGTCTCCAATGCGCTGAAATATACGCCGGAGGGCGGTACAATCAGCCTGCAGGCTGTCAAAAGTGAAGAAGGAATGCTGGCCGTCTCCGTCCGTGATTCCGGAATCGGGATTCCGAAGAAGGATATAGAGCGTATCTTTGAACGCTTCTACCGGGTGGACAAGGCCCGTTCACGCAACATGGGGGGGACAGGTCTCGGACTGTCCATTGCCCGGGAAATTGTCAAAGCGCATGGCGGCTCTATTTCCCTGCAGTCGGAGCTTAACGAGGGCTCATTAGTGACATTTACGCTGCCTCTGCTGCATCAGCAAGGGGGGAGTGAAGGATGAAAGAGAAACTAAAGACTTGGATTCTTGCCATTCTGGTAGCCGGAAGCCTGATAGAAAGCTATTATCTGATCTACCGGCTGCCGGGCAGCGATTCTGCGGTAAAGTCTGAGGACCTTTATGTAAAAACAGATAATATGGGCCCTAAGGAAAAAGTCGAGAACCTGCTCTATCCTGACCGGATGATTATTCATATGGGCGGGGGCAGGCACACGCTGTTCTATCCGGACTCGACCTTTTATGAGCTGATCTTTAACCGTCTCAAGGGCCGCAGCTTTGAAAGCTTTCAGCGGCGCCCGGTAGAGGACTTCGACTGGGACAAAATCCGCAGCGAGAATGCCGGCATTGAGCTAAGCTTCGGTGCAGGCATTCCGGTAACCCTGCTGCAGCGGGTGATGCAGCTGTCACCGGATTCGCTGTTCGAGGGAGAGAGTATCGACCGGGTCTGGATTTATAATGTCAAAAATGACTCCAAGGCGCATGCCGTTTTTTTCAGCACCAGAGGAGACATTGTGTATGAGGCGGCCAAAGCGGATCTTACCGTACAGGACGTGCAGCAGCATGTTGATTTCGGTGTGAACTGGACGCCATATACGGTGGTGAACGGCGATTACTATGTGCCCGAAGAGAAGCTGGACGCGGTTGAGGCTGAAATCCCTTCGGGAATGTATACCATTGAACAGATGCAGAGCAATCTTTTCTTTGACGCGGGAAGCACCCGGTATATTCCGGAAAAAGACGGCTCCAAAATCTATACCGACAGCAAGCGGAGCCTCCAGGTGGATCAGGAGCTGAACTGGATGAGCTACAGCGACCCTGCGGCCTTGCCGGCCGGAGAGAGCACGCCTGCAAAGGATGCGCTGGAGGCCGTTGAATTTGTTAATGAGCATGGAGGCTGGAACGGGACCTACCGGCTGGCCTCCACGGAAGAGGAGAAGCAGGAACGCAAGGTATCCTTCCAGCAGTATTACGGCTCTTACCCGATTATGAGCCGGCCGCAGCTGCAGTACGGGGTTATTAACCTGGAGCTGCAGCAGGGTACAGTCTCCTCCTATGAGCGCTCGCTGATGTATATGGAGGATGAGCAGGCAGTAAAACGAATCGTAGAGCTTCCCGGCGGAGACGAGCTTAAAGCCAAGCTTGCCCAGATCAGCTCCGGATCTGCAGTTAAGGATCTTATTCCGGCCTATATTCCCGTATTGCAGAGGGATACCCTGCGCCTTACGCCGGTATGGCGGGTAACCCTAAATGATGGAAGTGTGCTTACGGTCAGCTAGGCGGTATAATAGAGTCTCGCGAAACAACAAGGAGGGAAAGTATGGACTGGGGCAGAGCAAAAAGTGTGCTGATATTCGCTTTTCTGGTATTGAATCTGCTGCTGTGCTATCAGCTGTGGATGGATCTGCGCGATCAGGCCAGCGCCAGCCTGGACTTTACTTCCCTCTCGGCAGAGACGCAGGCGGTTATGGAGCAGAAGGGCATCCGGGTGCTCAGCCCGATTCCGGCGGCTACGCCGCAGCTGCCTGATATCACCTATATCTACTCCGGTGAAGAGCAGGACGCTCCGCCGGTACTGCTTACTGAGCCGGTGGACAGCGGGCTGATGTATTCCTCGTTCTCTGAGCTCAGCAGTGCGCTGCAGGGACAGATTCCGGATATTGCGAATTACCGTTTTGACTCCCAGGAGAGCGAGGTCGGCAAGTTCGTCCTTCATCCGCTGGTAGACCAGAAGTACTCCTTGTTCCGGGTAAGGCTGGAGCTGATTAACAGCAACCAAAAAATCGTTGCTTACCGCTATTCGAAGATTGAAATTGTAGCACCGCCGGTTGGCGAAAGCGGGAACGGGGATGTGCAGAAGGTGCTTCCCGCATCCCAGGCGCTAAGCAGCCTGATCGAGAAATATTTTCCGGCGGATGCGGTAGTGAAGGAGATTGAACTGGGCTATTACGGGGAAGTATTCAATTCCGAGAGCCAGGTGGCTTCGCCCATGTGGAGGTTCTGGCTGGAGGATGGCAGTGCGTACTACGTAGACGCCATCAGCGCGGACATAATCAGTCCGAAGACAACAGAGTAGAGGGAGCAGGAGAGATGGGAATTTCATTTACAGTGCTGTCCAGCGGTTCTACCGGCAATGCGACAGTGGTACGCAACGGGGAAACAACACTGATGATAGATGCGGGGTTCAGCGCCAAGCGGATCGATGAGCTGCTGGCGGTGCGTGAGCTTACAGGCAGGGATATAGACGGAATATTAGTCACACACGAGCATTCTGACCATATCAAAGGGCTGGGGGCGGTAGCGCGTAAATATGATCTGCCGATCTACGCCAATACCAAGACCTGGGGAGCAATAGAAAAGGGAATCGGCAACATTGCCGAGCATAACCGGATTATTCTGGAGACCGGTACGCACCGTGATTTTGGCAGTATGAGAGTAGAATCCTTTGCAATCTCTCATGATGCAGCGGAGCCGGTAGGCTATAACTTTTATGACGGGAATGAGAAGCTGTGCGTAGCAACAGACCTTGGGTATGTCAGCGATAAGGTGAGGATGGCGCTCGAGGGCTCAGACGTGCTGGTGCTTGAAGCCAATCATGATATCGAGATGCTGCGGATGGGGCGTTACCCGTGGAATACGAAGCGGCGGATTCTCGGTGATATGGGCCATCTGTCCAATGAGGCGGCCGGTGCAGCTCTGAGTGAGATTCTGACCGGACGGACCAAGCGGACATATCTGGCACATCTCAGCCTGGATCATAATATGATAGACCTGGCCAGAATGTCGGTGCGCGGGGCAATGGAGGACCGGGGCTGCTTTTACAAGGACAGCGAATTTAAGCTATGCAACACTTACTATGACAGGCCTACGCCATGGGATAAGGTGAGCCAGCCATAAGCCGGTCAAGCTCAGCCATTTTACGGTCAAGCTCCTGCCGTGAGAATAAGCCCTTGTCGATCATGAGTTCAATAAGCGCGCTCTGCACCAGCAGTATATGATAGTGTTCGTCCTTCAAATCACCGAGTTTACCGATAAATTGGACAAGATCCATACTGGATGAAAAAGATTCCATACATTCTACTCCTTTCCGGATTTCCTGGTAACAACAGTTAAATATTTCTAGAAAATTGCTTCAGAAAAAATGCGGGCGGCAAGCCTGCTTATGATACAATTATAAAGCGCAGACAGATAGAGCTGCGTTCATGCAGTACTTCTATTATTGTAGTCTTTTAAGCTGCAAAATATTCCTGAGACTAGCGGTATTTTTGGTGGTATGTTGCAAGAAACAGGTTGTCCATGCGCTTATAAACCGTATCTTTGGCGGTATATAAATAAAGTGAAACCTTTTAGCCTTTTCCGGAGTCTAAGAGAGAAGCGAGAAGCTCGGTCGCAGTTGCTTGGCGTTCAGTCTTGAATGCAGTAGCAATAGAGGGGAGAGGATGTACCCGTGGGATTGTTTGATGATGATTTCTATTCAACGAAAGTGCCGCGCCGCAAACGGAGAGAGCTGGAGGAGAGCAAGGTTCTCACCAGCCGTAAATGGACGGTGCACAAATCCCGCCGTACGATGGCGACATGGCAGGTGTCCGTAATCAGCTCAGCAGTCAGTGCAGTAGTTGCCGTGCTTCTGTTCAGCTTTGTTACAGGCCAGTTCACTGACGAGAAGGAAGCTTATGTCCCGCAGGTAGTACAGAACGTTACTGCAAGCAGCGGTGATCCGTTTGAACGGATTGTTCAGGCTGCCGCACTGGTGCGTCCTGCAGTCGTGAGCATTATTAACCATAAAGAAGATAACGAGGAACTAAATATTCTCGATGAATCCGCACTCGGATCGGGAGTTATCTATAAGAAAGACGATAATAAGGCCTTTATTATTACCAATAACCATGTTATTGAAGGCTCGGGTAAGCTTGAAGTGGTTACCGTGGACGGTGTGACCCACAAAGCATCCCTGGTCGGCGCAGATAAGGTTACGGATATTGCCGTGCTGTCGATGGATGCCAAGGATGTCACAACCGTAGCCCAGATCGGCGATTCCTCCAAGCTGCGGCTCGGGGAAACCGTTATTGCAATCGGCAACCCGCTCGGGCTCGGGGATACCTTAACCTCCGGGATTGTCAGCTATACGGAGCGTACTATTCCGGTATCGCTCAATCAGGACGGGGTCTATGACTGGGAGCAGGAGGTTATTCAGACTGACGCTGCAATTAACGAAGGCAACAGCGGAGGGGCACTTGTTGATCTGAACGGCAAGGTCATTGGAATCAATACAATGAAGATCTCTGATACCGGCGTGGAAGGGCTGGGATTTGCCATTCCGGCCAACCATGTGATCCAGACAGCTGATGAGCTGGCAACGAAGGGCAAGATATCCCGTTCCTACTTGGGCGTCTATTCTGTTGATTTGAACAATCCTTATGTTCCGCTTGCTGAAGATCAGGTGAAGGAGCTTAATCTGCCTGCTTCGGTCAAAGAAGGGGTAGTTGTTCTTGATGCCGTCGGTCCGGCTGAGGCGGCGGGGCTCCAGTTCAATGACGTGATTACCAAGTTTGACGATCAGTCTATTACTTCGACCTTATCGCTGCGCAGGTATCTGTATGAGCAGACAAAGATCGGTGACGAGCTCAAGATTACCTATTACCGGAACGGGGAAGTGAAACAGGCTACTGTGAAACTTCTTGAGAAGCCGGAGGAATAAAATCAGCAAGGCCTGTATATAATGAAGAGGCAGTCATGAAAGAGCGAAGCGGCCCGGCCGTCCTGAGCAAAACTTTTTTTGGGACGGCTCCGTTTCTTTCGTTTCAAAGCTAAATATCCGGGGTAATAAGGTCTATACCGATTCAAAAGTTAGAATTTAACCCTTCTGGGAGCCCTTACATTGGAAAGTGTACCTTATAAGGGAAAATACGGAGATAATCGGATACAACAGCTTGCCTTTGTTTCGCGGGTGTGGTAACATGAAAATATTAATACATCTGATACCTAATTCTCGTATTGAAAAGGGCTGTCAAATGGAATACAACCCTTTTCAATGTGTGAATTTTTTCTTTGTTTGAAGATAAAAAGAACATATTAATTTAAATTTGTGGAGGTAACACACATGCAAACAGGTACAGTTAAATGGTTCAACGCAGAAAAAGGATTCGGATTCATCGAAGTTGAAGGCGGAAGCGACGTATTCGTACACTTCTCCGCTATCACTGGCGAAGGATTCAAAACTTTGGACGAAGGCCAACGCGTTGAATTCAACGTTGTTCAAGGCAACCGTGGACCACAAGCCGAAAACGTTGTAAAACTGTAATAATAGAAGCGCCGTCCCTGCTTACGTAAGTCGGGGCGGTCTTTTTTTATAAGATCAGATGTAAGTTCATCCTTGTCTAGTCACCTGATCTAAGCAGAATAATGCTGGGCACACGTTCTGTAACAAAGGATTTGTCAGTCAGCAACCTGTAAGAGCATCGTTAGATGCTTTTTTACTTGTTGTCTAGGCATGTGGCATATTAGGAAGGGAGGAATGGCAATGAACTACCGGAAAAAGCCTGTCGAGGAAATACCGGAAGAGAATACCGCAATCTGGGCCTGCACCAATGATGACTGTAATGGATGGATGAGGGACAATTTCGCATTTGAACATGCGCCTTCTTGCCCCCTCTGTCATGCTCCGATGGCACGTAATATGAAGATGCTGCCGCAATTGGTGAATTCCAACGGCGATCTGAAATCACTGAAGAAGGGTATTTCCATTACCTAACCATCACCTTTTATAAGTCAATCTAAAATAGAATGATGAACAAATCCAAGACGGTGAAACCGTCTTATTTTTTTTGCTTTCTAACTCGAATATTGTGATATTTGTCACAAATTTATTAAAGTTTTGCGCAAAACCCGGCCTTTAATGTGATATATGTCACACTTTAATCCCTTCATTTTTGACAGAATAGACGTATTGAATGGGGAGAGGGAAGGGGAGAAATATGGATATAGTAATGCTGTCGCGTATACAATTTGCGTCGACGACGATCTTTCATTATTTCTTTGTACCGGTATCGATTGGCCTGGCTCTGATGATTGCGATCATGGAGACGATGTATGTCAGAAAGGGCAACGAAGAGTACAAAAGAATGGCACAGTTCTGGGGGAAGCTTTTCCTTATTAACTTTGCAGTAGGTGTAGTAACAGGAATTCTACAGGAGTTCCAGTTCGGAATGAACTGGTCTGACTATTCCCGCTTTGTAGGTGATGTGTTCGGAGCTCCGCTGGCAATTGAAGCACTGCTTGCCTTCTTCCTGGAATCAACCTTTATCGGAATCTGGATCTTCGGCTGGGACAAGGTTTCCAAGAAGATTCACCTGCTGTCCATCTGGATGGTGGCACTGGGAACAACGCTGTCGGCGTTCTGGATTCTCACAGCTAACTCGTTTATGCAGCACCCTGTCGGGTTCGAGATTAATAACGGCCGGGCTGAGATGAATGATTTTCTGGCTCTGATTACTAACGGACAACTGCTTGTTGAATTGCCGCATACCCTGCTGGCTGCATATGCAACAGGTGCGTTCCTGGTAACAGGGATCAGTGCTTATAAAATGCTGAAGAAGCAGGATGTGCCGTTCTTCAGAAGATCCTTTGAAATTGCAGCCATCGTCGGGATTGTATCCTCTGTAGGTGTTGCTGTTGCCGGTCATGCCCAGGCACAATATCTGGTAGAGACACAGCCAATGAAGATGGCGGCCTCCGAAGGTCTTTGGGAGGACAGCGGTGATCCTGCGGCGTGGACGGTTTCCGCTTTTATTGATCCGGTCAATAAAGTGAACTCGGGCGAAATCAAAATTCCATACCTGCTCAGCTTCCTGTCCTACAGTAAATTCTCCGGTGATGTTAAAGGGATGAATACGCTGCAGGCTGAATATGAAGAGGCGTATGGACCGGGCAATTATATTCCGCCTGTACGGACTACATTCTGGAGCTTCCGGATTATGGTTGCCGCCGGCTCACTGATGGTAGTGTTTGGCCTGTATGCGATGTACCTGATGTGGCGTAAAAAGATGGAGCGTCCAAACACCTGGTTCCTGCGCTTCATGTTCTGGGGGCTGCTGCTTCCGCCTATCGCCAATACGGCAGGCTGGATTATGACAGAAATCGGACGTCAGCCATGGACCGTATTCGGCCTGATGACGACAGAAGACAGTGTATCGCCTAACGTTTCTGCAGGCTCCGTTCTGTTCTCGGTGATTACGTTTAACGCTATTTATGCCATTCTGGGCATTGTTCTGGTTGGATTGTTCATTAAAGTAATTAAAAAGGGCCCTTATAACATGGATAACGATCACGGCGTAGACCATGACCCGTATAGCAAGGAGGGAACCACGCATGCTTTCTCTTAATGAATTATGGTTTGTGCTGATTGCGGTTCTGTTTATCGGGTTCTTCTTCCTTGAGGGCTTTGACTTCGGCGTCGGCATGGAAACTCAGATTCTGGCTAAAAATGATACAGAACGCCGGCTGCTGATTAACTCGATCGGCCCTTTCTGGGATGCGAATGAAGTATGGCTGCTGACGGGAGCCGGAGCCATGTTCGCCGCCTTCCCGAACTGGTATGCAACACTGTTCAGCGGATTCTATATTCCGTTTGTATTCGCTCTGCTGGCGCTGATCGCCCGCGGTGTCGCCTTTGAATTCAGAGGCAAACGCGATTCGCAAGTCTGGAAAAAAACCTGGGATGTCTGCATCTTCTTCGGCAGCTTCCTGCCGCCGTTCCTGCTGGCAGTGGTCTTCGCGAGCTTCATCAAAGGGCTGCCGATTGACGGCGACATGCAGATGTATGCCGGATTCTTCGATATCGTTAATCCTTATACAGTAGTAGCAGGACTTACAGTCGTTATGCTCTGCCTGGTGCACGGACTGATGTTCACTACACTTCGCACGGTTGGCGATCTGCAGGTGCGGGCCCGCAAGCTGGGCCGGACACTGCTGATTCCGCTGGCGGCACTGCTGACTGCTTTTGTTGTTATGACTTATTTCATGACCGATATCTTTGAGCAGCGCGGAACCTTGCTGATGATTCTCGTAGTAGGAGGAGTTGCCGCTTTTGTACTGTCCGGTTATTTCATGAGCAAGAAGAAAGACGGCTGGGCGTTCGGAATGACGGGTGCTGTAATGGCACTGTCTGTACTGTCCGTCTTCGTAGGACTGTTCCCGCGTGTGATGATCAGCTCTATTGACGAAGCATTCAGCCTGACGATCACCAATGCCGCATCCGGCCAGTATTCGCTGAAGGTGATGACCATTGTCGCGCTGACCCTGCTGCCGTTCGTGCTTGGTTATCAGATCTGGAGTTACTTTATTTTCCACAAACGGGTTCACGAGAAGGAGCATCTTGAATACTAATGGATAAAAATTTGCTTGGGTATAAAGGAGTTAAGCCGGTCTTTCTGATCGTAGGCTTCCTTACCCTGGTGCAAAGCCTGTCCATTCTTCTGCTGGCTAAGTCGCTGGCTGAAGCTGTCTCGGCGCTGTTTGCGGGAGAACCGCTGAAGGAACAAGGGGCAAGAATGCTCTTGTTCCTTCTTGCGTTTCTTGTGCGCCATGCCTGCGCCATGCTGATGAGCCGTGTCTCCTACCGCTTCGCGGAGACTACCGGCAGCAGCATGCGGAGACAAATGATGGATAAGCTGTTCCAGCTGGGACCAAGGCTGGCGGGCGACCGGGGAACAGGTACGCTGGTTACGATCGTGCTGGAGGGTGTGACCAAGTTCCGCACCTATCTGGAGCTGATTATTCCAAGAATGGTAGGCATGGGCGTTACACCATGGCTGCTGCTGGCTTATATCTTCATGCTTGATACATCGAGCGGGATCATTCTAACCTTAACAATGCCGATCATTATTATATTTATGATTCTGATCGGAATGACGGCGCGCAAGCAGATGGACCGCCAGCTGAAGTCCTACCGGACACTGTCCAATCATTTCGTCGATTCCCTGCGCGGGCTGGAGACGTTGAAGTTCCTCGGGCGCAGCCGCAGTCACAGCGGAAGTATTGCCACAGTCAGCGACCGGTACCGCTCAGCAACGATGCGCACCCTTCGTGTCGCGTTTCTGTCATCGTTTGCGCTTGACTTCTTCACTATGTTATCTGTCGCTTCAGTCGCTGTAAGCCTCGGCCTGCGGCTGATTAATGAAGAGATGACCCTGGTTACCGGGCTGACTATTCTGATTCTGGCACCGGAATATTTCCTGCCGGTCCGGCTGGTGGGCGCTGACTTCCATGCTACGCTGGACGGCAAGGAGGCCGGTGAAGCGATGAAGGACATCATTGACCGTGAGACGGTGAAGGCTGAGCCGCTCACGGCTGAAGGGCATACAGCAAACAAGCCGCTCCAGACGGGGGGATTTAACTGGAAGCCTGGCAGTACTCTGGTCCTTGAGGGTATTGGTGTCCAGTATGAAGCAGACGGCATTTCGTCACTGGCAGAGGTAAACCTTGCCTTCGCTAGTGCTGCAAAGATTGGAATTATCGGGGAGAGCGGTGCCGGTAAGTCGACGCTGGTCGATATTCTGGGCGGGTTCCTGCACCCGACCTCAGGGAGTCTGGTTATTAACGGAAACCGTGTCAGTGCGCTTACGGACGAGGAGTGGCGTAAACAGACAGCATATATTCCGCAGCGGCCTTACATCTTCAGCGGAACGCTGGCTGATAATGTGCGGTTCTATTACCCGGAGGCAACGCTTGAGGATGTAGCTGCAGTTGTTAAGGCTGCAGGGTTATCACAGCTTGTCTCGTCATTACCGGGCGGATTAAACGAAATGATCGGCAGCGGAGGACGGTCGGTCAGCGGGGGGCAGGAGCAGCGCATTGCGCTTGCCCGGGCACTGCTCAGCAGCCGTCCGGTTATGCTGCTCGATGAACCTACAGCCCATCTTGATATTGAGACGGAATATGAGCTTAAAGAAACGATGCTTCCGCTGTTTGAGGGGAAGCTGGTATTCCTGGCGACCCACCGGCTGCACTGGATGATGGATATGGATCTAATTATCGTTATGCAGCAGGGCAAGGTGGCTGAAGCCGGCACACACCGTGAGCTGATTCAGCGCCGGGGTGCTTATTACGGGCTTATTCAAAGCCAACTGGAGGGAATCCATTGAAACGTGAAGGATGGTTTGCTCCCTATGCTTCCAGCTACTTTTGGCGGTTTCTGCTGATTATCATTCTGGGGGCGCTGACGATCTTCTCAGCTTCGTCTCTGATGTACACCTCGGGATTCCTGATCTCCAAGTCATCCATCCCGCCCGAAAATATTCTGATGGTCTACGTGCCGATTGTCGGTGTACGTACCTTCGGGACAAGCCGTGCAGTCATTCACTATGTGGAGCGTCTGGTCGGACATGATACAATTCTGCGCATTCTGTCCAAGATGCGTATCAGGCTGTACAACATCCTGGAGCCGCAGGCGTTATTTCTGTCCTCGCGCTTCCGGACAGGTGATATTCTCGGTATGCTGGCTGATGATATTGAATACCTGCAGAACGTGTATCTGCGCACCGTGTTCCCGAGTATTATTGCTCTGCTGATTTATGCAGCAGCAATCATTACCCTGGGTACCTTCGATTTGGTGTTTGCCCTACTGATGGGATTGTATATGCTGGTACTGGTAGTTGTCCTGCCGCTGATCTCGCTGCTGTTCACGCAAAGACGCCAGCGGCAGGTCAAGCAGGAACGCAACCGGCTCTACCAGAAGCTGACCGATGCCGTGCTCGGCATGGGCGACTGGATGATCAGCGGACGGCAGGCCCAGTTCGTGGCCACCTATGAGGCAGATGAGCGGGAGGTTGCACGCACGGACGGGGCGCTGCGCAGCTGGGCACGCCTGCGGATGTTCATCGGGCAGGCTGTAGTGGGCGTTGCCGTACTGTCGATGCTGTACTGGTCGGCTGGAGAATTTGCAGACGGCGCCATCGCCGGTACATTGATTGCTGCGTTCGTGCTGGTAGTCTTTCCGGTTGCCGACGCCTTTCTGCCGGTGTCTGAAGCTGTCGAGAAAATCCCGCAGTACCGAAATTCTTTGGAGCGCCTGAATGGTGTAGAAGAGGCGAAAGGAGCTGTAATAACCCCGGCAGCTTATGAGGCTGTAAATGCCAAGGCCGCAGCACAGGCCCGGGGAATTCTGGCTGCCGGACAGGCTCGTATTGAATTAAAGTCTGCCGGCTACCGCTACACTGCAGATGCTGCCTGGTCGGTGCAGAATCTGAGCCTTGACCTTCCGCAGGGCCGGAAAATTGCGGTTATCGGCCGCAGCGGGGCAGGTAAATCGACGCTGCTGAAGATGGTTCAGGGTGTTATTGCTCCTGCCGCCGGTTCAGTGACCATTAACGGAGTGGATGCTTCGGCCTACGGTGAGCAGATTCCGCAGCTGATTGCCGTGCTGAACCAGAGCCCGCACCTGTTCGACACTACGGTAGCGAATAATATCCGGCTCGGTGATCCTGAGGCATCTGAGGAGAGTATCCGTAAGGCCGCAGCGCTGGCGAAGCTGGATACGCTGATCTCTTCGCTGCCGGAAGGATACAACACTCCGGTACGCGAAGCCGGGCAGCGCTTCTCCGGCGGCGAGCGCCAGCGGATGGCCCTCGCCCGGATTCTGCTGCAGAATACGCCGGTTGTCGTGCTTGATGAGCCGACGGTAGGTCTTGATCCGCGGACAGAGCGCGAGCTGCTGGCGACCATGTTCGAGGCGATGGCCGGCAAAACGCTGATCTGGGTTACACATCATCTGGTCGGTGCAGAGCAGATGGATGAGGTTATCTTTATGGAAGACGGCCGGGTAGAGATGCGCGGCACTCACGCCGAGCTAATGGAGCGTGAGCCGCGTTACCGCAAGCTGTACGAGCTGGACCGGCCGGTTCAGTTCATGGATGCAGACGCCCCGGAACAGGCATAGCATGATACAAAAAGAAGCTCATCCTTCCCGGATTGGGGAGGCGAGCTTCTTTTTGTGCATGAATCTACAGACCGAATTCTGCGGTTACCCAATCCTTGAACATGGTATAGTCCTTCTCCACCTGATTGGCATAGCCGAAGGCCCATTCGGCAATATAACGGGCGAAGCCTTCCTGATCAGGCCCCATGGCTCTGGAAATCTCATGCTCGCTATGATAGTCGAGGATTCCCTTGTCGACATCCGCATCGGCGCGGGCGTGCATTTTGGCGGTCAGGCTGCCCATTAGCTCAAGTACCTTGGTCAGTTCACCGGCATCCGTGATGTCCTCCAGCTTCAGTCTTTTTTTGTAGGGAGAACGTTCTCTGACGTAGAATTCCCGGCCGTTTATAGTCAGGAATCCGAGATAAGGGTCAGCCTTGTGATGCATCGCCTGCTGGGTAGCGGTCACCCGTTTGCCCTGATGGGCGAAGGCCTGCCAGAAGGATTCCGAATACGGCATGAAGTAAGCCGGGACGGGGGCGCGGACCTCTTTTACCTCCAGAACGGGATCATCTGCACCTTCCTGCTCCATGCCGCCCTCAATCAGAATATAATAGCGGTCGAGACCGATTGATGCTGTCCCTGAACCATGTTTGACGGCAATATCCTTGATCCGGAAATGCCCGTCCTGCAGCTTACGCGCTGCCACCGTCTGTGTATAAAAGCTCCAGGACTGCTCCAGCTGCGCCTGCTCTTCAGCCTCCGGAATCAGCAGCTCAGCGTTCTCAAGGAATACTCTGCTGCTCTGCATATGGGCGGTAACCTTCTCCAGAAAGTGGCTCTGCCGGCGTTTTTCCAGCTTGCGCAGCAGCTTTTTGACCGGGCCCTTAGCGTTATTCTCGTCTACAGCATAATCAGCAGGATCATCCTTACCCTGACAGAAGCGGCGGATCTGCCGCGCATAGGCTTTTGCATAATCAGAAACGAAGCTCTGCTGCTCTGCCCCGCTATAACCTAACTGCCTGCCGACAAGGGCAATACTAACTGCCATACGCAGCAGATCATAGAGATAAGAGCCAACATATCCCTCGTCAAAATCATTCACATCATAGACAATATCCCCGTCCTCGCTGCGGAAAGCGCCAAAATTCTCAAAATGCAAATCCCCCTGAATCCAGGTTGGACGCTCCGGTGCGCTGTGGTACGGGAAATACTGCCTGGTCGTATCAAAATAAAACAGATAGGCGCTGCCGCGGTAAAAGGAAAAGGCGCTCTGCGCCATTTTGCTGTATTTCTCTGCCCGGTCAACGTGGCTTAAGGCCATAATACTGCCGTCAAATTCATCTAAAATGGAAATCAGCAGGTCTTTGCGCAGCTTGGTGCGTGTGCGGATAACCCCTTCGGTAATCGTCTGGTTAACCATGGTGATGCTCCTTTCGGGCTAATATAACTAAATCTATTATTTCCATAGACTAGCAATTTGGCAAGCGTGATATACTTAAAGCAACTTAACCCGTGAAAATAGAATGAATGAGGTGGAAGCATGTGAGAAGCAGCGGTTACTGCAGCTAATATAAGGAGATGTTAAAAAATGCAGTTAACATGGGATTTGAGCAGCATCTATCCCGGCTTTCAGTCGGAGTCTTTCCGGCAGGACCGCAGGCTTGTAGAGACAATGGCCGGGAAGCTTGCAGCTTGGGCAGCCTCACAGCTACTGGATAGACAGGTTGCCTCTGAAGTAATGGAGCAGTTCCTTAAACAATATAACGCTTATAAAAGCATTTACCTCCGCTTGTTCAGCTATGCAGAGCTGATCTTCAGCGCAGACAGCGGCAATGCGGAGGCCATCAATCTGATGGATGAGCTTGAGGAGCTCAGCATCGGGGCGGAGGAAGCCCGGGTGAGCTTCAGTAAGTGGCTGGCCCGGGTCAGCTCGGAGGATCTGGAGGCCAGCCTGGGAGGTAATGCTTACCTTGCGGAGCATAGCTTTTATCTGCGTGAGCTGCAGGCGAAATCGCAGCATCTGCTGAGTGCAGAAGGCGAGGCAGTCATTGCCCGGATGCAGGCTAACGGCTCGAAGGCGTGGGAGCGGCTGTATATGCGGACGCTGTCTACGCTGCGGACAGAGCTCGAGCTGGACGAAAAGAGCCGAAGTGTGTCGCTGGCTGAGCTGCGGAATCTGGCCTATGATGCGGACGCAGCCGTACGCAAAGCAGCGGCAGCAGCCGAGGGTGAAGCCTGCCGGAGTGTAGCTGCGCTGAGTGCCGCCTGTATTAATGCCGTGTCCGGTGAAGCGGCGGCAGTCTATGAGCTGCGGGGATATACATCACCGCTGCATAAGGTGCTGGAAGCTTCGCGGATGGATGAAGCTACGCTTGAAGTGATGCTGCAGGCTATCCGGGAGAGTCTGCCGGTGTTCCACCGCTATTATAAAAAGAAGGCAGAGCTGCTGGGATACTCCGGTGCGCTCCCGTTCTATGATGTATTCGCGCCTGCCGGCAGGGAATCGTCAGGTGTGATCACCTATGAGCAGGCGCAGGCGATGATTGTCTCCGGCTTCAGCAGCTTCAGCCCGGAGCTGGGCGCTTTTGCACAAAAGGTGTTCGCCCAGCGATGGATCGATGCCGAGCCGCGCAGCGGTAAAGGCAGCTTCGGGATGTGCGTTGATATCTTCCCGGTCGGGGAGAGCCGGATGATTACCAGCTTCCACGGCAATTATATCGATGTGAGCGTGCTTGCGCATGAGATTGGACATGCTTACCACAGCAGCCGGCTTGCCGGGCAGAGTATGGTCAATACAGATTATCCGGTGCCGGTTGCCGAGACGGCGTCGATTTTTTGCGAGAGCCTAATCAGCGGTGAGCTGCTGCAGAGCGCTCCTGCTGCTGAAGCAGAGGCCATTCTGGAGCGGAACCTGGCGGATGCCGGGTATTATATTATCGATTTCTATGCACGTTACTGCTTTGAGAGCAGACTGTATGAGCGCAGACAATCGGGTAATCTTTCGGTAGATGAGCTAAACGGGCTGATGCTGGAGTCGATGGAGGCTGCTTATGGCGAAAGTATATTGCCGGAGTCAATCCATCCCTACCAATGGATCAGCAAGGCCGGATATTATATGGCAGGCAATGAATTTCTTAACTTCCCGTACTCGTTCGGCCTGCTGTTCTCCAAGGGGCTATATGCGCAGTATAAAAAGCAGGGTCAGGCGTTCGTCAGCCGGTATGAGCAGTTTCTCTCAGCCTCCAGCACACGGAATATTGCCGGGGCTGCCAGGCTGATGGATATTGACGTACATTCTTTGGCCTTTTGGCAGGATGCGATCCAGGTGATTGCCGGAGATGTTGAGAAATTTATGGAAGCCGAGTAAGACAGGTTTTTGCGCGGCGGAAGGTTCCTTTTTACGTGGAAGTGTGGTAGAACAATAGTAGAAGTATACACCGCAGCGGCACAGAAAGGGATGCTTGATTGAATGTATGTAGTATGTAAAGAACATGTTGAGCTGGCCATCGACAGATTTGTGGACGAGTACGAGGATGCACCGGATGTGGTGGATCTGAAGGAGACTGAGTTCTCGGACTGGGACCCGCCGGCGAAATGTGCGGAATGTGAGAAAAATGCGGAATATCTGGTGGTCTGAGGACTGCTGTCATGTATTCAAAAGAACACCCTGCAGCCGTGAAAGCGGACTGTAGGGTGTTTTGGTGTGCTGGGTTTTAGGACAAAGCTATCGGCATATCATTGGAAGGGCAGCAGGCCTTTAGGCGTCTGCCGCGTCTGCTATTTGGGTAAGCCGGCTGCCCCGGCTGCTGCGGTGGTAGACGAACGCTGAGGCAATTGCAATGATCGCAGCAACAGACAGTCCCCAGTAGATGTTGGAGTAGGCTGTAGAGAGCGGCAGGCCTTTTTGCCACTCCAAGGCACTGGCAGCCATAGCTACACTAAATGCCCCGCTGAAGAACTGCAGCAGCTGGAACAGTCCCATGCCTGAGCCGATCTGCGAGGATGGCAGGATGCGCGAGATTTCATTGGATACGCTGCTCGACAGTACGGTGAAGGATAGGCTCATAATCATGTAAACGAGCATAACAGCAACCCAGGACTGACCGGCCAGGAGGGCAAAGAGCACGGTAGCCAGCAGTACCAGCAGCGGTGCATAACGCAGGATTCCGGCGTTGCCGTAGCGGTCAATGACCCGCCCGACGGCACGGGAGACGAAGATCGCCAGCAGTGAGCCCGGGAAAATCACCAGCCCGGCATGACTGGCAGTGAACCCGAAGCGGTGGGTCAAAATCTGCGGCAGCAGGAACAGGGTAGCGAAGCTGCACAGGTAGGAGGCGACTCCGACCAGGGCAAGCACAAGATATGAGCGGTTAGCGAACAGCGCGGGCATCACGAACGGATCAGGTGTGCTGCGGATACGGCCAACGAACAGGGCAATTGCGGCGATTCCGGCGATCAGGGCAATCCATAAGCCGCTGGTCAGGAACAGCAGCAGCCCGGTGGTGCCGATCCCGAGGAACACTCCGCCCAGGATGTCGAACGAGCCGCGGGCAGGCACTTCCTTAGGAAGCAGCACCATAAACAGCGGCACCAGCAGCAGGATTGCTGCCGTAACCGCGAACAGCCAGTGCCAGCCCAGATACTCAACGATCGAGCCGCCCGCTACCGGACCAAGCCCCAGCCCGAGCGAAACGGCGGACATAATGGTTGCCATGGCTTTGCCGCGGCGGGCCTGCGGAACATAGCGGGTGAACAGGACGAGTGACAGCGACATAACGGCTCCTGCACCGGATGCCTGCAGAATCCGTACGATCAGCAGGAAGATAAAGTTAGTGCTGAAGAAGCCGGCCACTGCGGATAGCCCCAGCGTCAGCAGGCCGATAATCAGCAGCCGGCGGATCGGCAGGAAATCAGACAGCCGGCTGTACGTGATGGATGCAATTGAGAACATAATGGAATACCCGGTTACAATCCAGGATGCGGATGCCGCTGTAATGCCGAACGTCTCAGTTACATCCGGCAGCGCCAGATTGAACATCGCTGTATTCATGATGACCAGTACGACGGCGACGCTGAACAGCAGGGTCAGCAGGCCTTCTCGGGGGAGGGAGGGTTCTGGGGTGGCAGGGTTAGAGCCAAAATTAGAGCTAGGATTAGGGCCAGGCTTATAAGTACTGCTGCCTTTGTCCGCAGTACCGTTAGATGTATGTAATGAGTCCAAGGGGGTGTCACTCCTTTGTTTCTATTGTTTAATAGTTCGATTACTTACGAACAATTGAAATATAGCATGCAAAGATGTAAAATGCAATTAGGAAGATGCAAAATAATCATCTCTATTTATGAAGGGGTCTTATATATGAAGCTGCTCCATCATCCGGACCGTAAGGACATACAGCTTGCTTCTGTTTTGTATGCGCTTAGCGATCCGATCCGTTTATATGTTGTGTCGGAAATCCGCAAGCACGGCGAGCAGGCCTGCAACAGCTTTAAGGTACCGATCGCCAAGTCCACCTTGTCCCATCACGCCCGCACCCTGCGCGAATCAGGTGTTGTGCACACACGGGCACAGGGCACCCAGCGCATTTTGTCACTGCGGGAAGAGGACTTGAATGTACGGTTTCCGGGGGTGCTGGATTCGATACTAGAGGCGTATGAGGCCGGTGAGGCAGCAGCGTTTGTGGAGAAGATGGAAGAGTGAAGGGTGAAGAGTAAAGAGTAAGCAGGACAGATTAATGAGTGAAGAGTAGAGAGTAAAAAGTAAGATTAGTAATAGTTGCTGTAATGTAAAGGGATACCGGCTGCCGGGCTTTGTGTCTGGAGTAATATAGGATACAGGACTCTGCGGCAGCAGGGTCTTTTTGTATTTGGATGTTTGGCGGGGGGGGGCGGGATGAGCTGCACAATGTGATTGGAGGATACGGGGCATTGGGGCTTTGGGGCAGAAGGGGAGCTGAGAGTGTGCAGTTGGGGTGACCATCTGCTTAATGAGTGAATGAAAGTAACCTTACAGGCTACCCATGACTAATCTAAGTGGAAAAAGGCAAACTATTTACTAGTCTGACTGTAGTTGAGAAGATATTAGGTGGAAAAACGAAACTTAATTTCTCATATTTTGCTCCGGTCGGTGATTTTGGCTAAAATAAGTGGCGATTGTCCACCTAATGAGTATAAATTTTAGAAAAAGGTGGAATTACATGGCGAAAATCCAACTAAATGCTGCAGACCCCTCACTTAAGCGGCAGCCAGGCACAGATCAGCTGAGCACCGTTTAGCAATTCATACATATAAAGTGTTCGTACTATTAAACAGCTGCGTTGGGATATGGTAAGCTTGGTCATAGAGGAGCCGGTGTAATGTGTCTATGCAACCTTTGCAGCATGAATGCTCCCGGGAAAGAGGCAGACAAACGAAGAGCACAAGAACAGGCACAAGAGTCATCCGGCGGGTCGTTGATGACCGGCGTGATTGCTTTTGCAGTCTTGGCCGTAGTGGTTATTGCTGTATTTATGTACTTATTACCGGACGAACTAAAGCGGAGCAGGCCGTTCAAAGCTGCCCTCTTATATTATAAATTCAAATTAACGAGCAGCAGCCGGCTTTCAGGCGGGCAATATGGAGGATATCATGTTCATTCAAATTATTGGCGTAGGCAAATTGAAGGAAAAATATTTAGTCAGCGGCATCGCAGAGTATGCCAAGCGGCTGACGCCATATCTCAAGTTCCAGGTGATTGAGGTGGCGGATGAAAAGGCACCGGACAATCTCAGCGATGCTGAGGTTGTCCAGGTCAAAACGCGCGAGGGCGAGCGGATCCTCGCGCACATTAAGAGCGATGCGCATGTCATTGCGCTCGCGATTGACGGCAAGCTCTGGAGCTCCGAGGAGCTTGCCGCGGAAATCGACCGGCTCGGCACCTACGGGACGAGCCATGTCGTATTCATCATCGGAGGCAGCCATGGCCTCTCCGATGACGTGATGCGCCGCGCCCAGCAGCGCATGAGCTTCGGCCGCATGACGCTGCCCCATCAGCTCATGCGGCTGGTGCTGGTGGAGCAGATTTATCGCGCGGTGAAGATAAATCGCGGAGAACCGTATCATAAATGAGGCAAGTTTTTTGAAGAAAAACTCGCAGGAGCCTGTATCTACAGCATGCCAACCATGGACTGAGATTGGATCACGTTCCATGTAAAAGGTTGCGTAAACAGGCTTTTGCGAGTTTGTTTGTTGTACGAAACAATAAGATACCAGAACTTCTGTATCTTACCGTAAGAAGCGCTGCTCTGCTGCTGTATTAACCGGAATAAGAAAACAAAAAAATCATATTGACTTTTTGCTGAAACAATAATAACGTACGTTATATAACGTTTGTTATTTTATATACTTATTGTATGGGGAGTTGGAAAAATGCCTCCAAAAGCAGAGGTCACTAAAGAGCAGGTTTCTAATGCGGCGTTTGAGTTGACCAGACAAGAGGGATTCGAGATACTGACAGCCAGAAATATCGCTCTAAAACTGAAATGCTCTACTCAACCGGTATACCGATTGTACAGGAGCATGGAAGAGGTCAAAGAGGATGTTTTCAGACGTGCTGTCGATTACGCTTTAGTAGAGATCAAAAGCTACAACAATAAAAAAAATGAGTCTGCTATGAACTTGGCGGTTGGTTGTTTGCTTTTTGCTCAATCCGAGAAGCAGCTTTTTCGTTTATTGTTTTTGTCCGATTACAGCAGTGAATACACCAGGAACAATAATGACATCATTACGGAGGAGATCTATAATGCGTTCTTACAGCTCGACCCACAGCTATGTACGATGAACATAACCAAGGCTAGGGAACTATTTAAGAAGCTTTCGGCGTATTGGCTAGGAATTGGGGTCATGATCCATATGAATTCGCACGAACTGACCATTGACGAGGCGATAGTCATGCTGGAGGAAATGTATCATGTACTGAAGCGTAGTGCACAAGGCTGGGGTAGTCATTAAGGAGGAACAATCATGATTACATATCTGACGCATTATTACAGACTAGGTGACCCGCCGTTCCGCAGCTTATCCGCATTATGCGATGCAGAAGCGATTGCCGTTATGGAGTCGCTGTATGAGGATAACCCATTAGCTGATAGATTCAAGGAGCCGGCTCAATATATGAATAACAGAAGACAGGTTGAACATTGGGTGAAGAATGAATTTATAGCAAAGGGAGGAGAACCCAAGGAAAACTATCCACTCTATGCAGTACTCGGCTACTCTCATTGGTTGGAAGAACACTTGTCCTTCCTTGAATTAAGCAGCCTGCGTGTTCCGCTTACCATTTTTTCGCACGGAGATATTAGCTTCACGTATCCGGATAGTATGGTCACCTCCTGGCTTGGAATGGACAAGGAATCTGCTCATTATCAATCCCAGTATCACGGTAAAATCTTTACCCTCTCTGACTTGGATAGTCTGGAGCGTATTTACGGTGCTCCGGAAGATAAGGGGAGGACTGCGCTTTGGGAAGGCATGGGCCCCTATATTGAATATATTGAAGCTCAAATCTGGAACCAACAGCCACTGTCTGATTACTTGAAGACAATCTAACCTGAGTTGGGGAACTGCACCGCAAGCTGAAGCTCATCAGTCCGAAAACTTTGACAGACCGCTTGCGTTTATTAGAGGAGAAGGGGATCGTCACTTGTACCCCTTTATCCAAACGTACCGCTGCATGTCAAATATGAACTTACCGAGAGCGGTTAAGAAGCAGAAAAGTGCTGTGATTTAGATTCATCCAGTGCAGGGGATGGACTTGAAACTTGCCGTTACAGACATCGGGGGGAACCTTATCATAAGTAGGGCGAAAAATGAGAGCTTCGGTTGTTTTGAGAGGCGCTCTAACCTTTTTATTTCTATGTTCTGAGACAAGTGCTAGACGGTCATTATATTGTCTTAATGGGAATAGTAATTCTATGTTAGGGATGCGTATGCACGTGAAATCGAAAAGTTACACTCTCTAATTTCCTAGCTACATCAAGGGTTTGTGTAAAGATTTGAGCTGCGAAGGTTGCGTAATTATGTTACTGAGCCACGTTGACCCCAAGCTGGGGTTTAAGGTGGAGTCGGTTTAAGTAAGGATCTTGCCGACATAGAAAAACACCGCTTCGTTTGGTAAAGTAAGATTGTCGAGATCTACTAGAAGTATGATAGAAGTCGAACCGGATAGAAAAGACATAAAAGAAATTGTGTTTTGGTTTTCTGATGTACCTCTTTTACCATCTAGTAATACGCGGTGAACCGTATCATAAGTATGGCGAAATAAATCCGTGGCAGGCGCTGTCCCCAGGTACCGCCATCCCAATCAAACCTAAAGATCAAATTTATTAAGAAAATAGCGGCGTAGGGATCACCTCCCTTACGCCGCTATTATTCTAGTTTAATTCATTGTATTCCAACAAATCGTTAACGACAGCTTGGAGCTGATTGCTGTTAGTTAAAGAAAACGGCGGGTTATATTCATATCTGTGATCATGGGCATACCCAATGGCTTCCAAGACTTGGTCTAAGTTGTTAGCGGTCACTCCCGTTATCCCTGCAACGGCAAATGTTGTTGCGTCAGGCTTAGGGGCATATCCAGGATCCCAAAAGTAATTACTGATCTCTGTCAACGCTAGTCCAGCACGAACTTCATTAACTATCGCTTGAATTTCAGTTACGGTCCATGGAGATTTCGCGTCCGTGCTCAATGCATAATCAATATAGATTAAGTTCGACTGAGTGACACCTGTTACTCCAGCAATGTCAAATATGGATTCGTCAGGCGCATCGACATTTGGCTCTGGCTGGCCATAGTAAGCATTAATCGCTTCCAACGCGGCTTGTGGAGTCATTGGTGTTGGCGTTGGCGTCGGTGTTGGTGTTGGTGTTGGTGTTGGCGTCGGTGTTGGTGTTGGTGTTGGCGTCGGTGTTGGTGTTGGTGTTGGTGTTGGTGTTGGTGTTGGTGTTGGCGTCGGTGTTGGTGTTGGTGTTGGCGTTGGCGTCGGTGTTGGTGTTGGTGTTGGTGTTGGCGTCGGTGTTGGTGTTGGTGTTGGTGTTGGCGTTGGCGTCGGTGTTGGTGTTGGTGTTGGTGTTGGTGTTGGCGTTGGTGTTGGTGTTGGTGTTGGTGTTGGTGTTGGTGTTGGTGTTGGTGTTGGTGTTGGTGTTGGTGTTGGTGTTGGTGTTGGTGTTGGTGTTGGTGTTGGTGTTGGTGTTGGTGTTGGTGTTGGTACTGGTGTTGCTGCTGCTGCTGGTACTGGTGTTGCTGTTGGTACTGGTGTTGGCGTTGCTGTTGGTACTGGTGTTGGCGTTGCTGTTGTTCCTGATGCTTCAGCTTTAGCTTTGTCTATAGCTTCTGTTGCTGCATAGGATCCGACTACAAGATCGGCGCGAGTAGCAAGCTTGGCTCCATTGTCGCCTAGATCAATCCCGCTCACCTTGGCAACATCTAAGTAACCCTGGTACCATGGAGTCGTCGTTTGCACCTCGGAATTTTTACCAAACCCCTTAACTAGCATTGTAGCCAGCTGCCCAGTAGTTACGTTATCCTTTGGTGCAAATGTGGTGTCCGTCATGCCATTAATGATTCCAGCTTTTTTTGCCGCTTCAATAAACGGAATTGCCCAAGCCGAAGAAGCATCCGTATCATCCACATCTTTAAAGGACGAATTGGCTCCTGACTGGACGGGTAAGTCAAAAATTTTAGCTACAAGTTTAGCAGATTCCGCACGCGTCATGTTTCCCGTAATATCAAATTTGTCGGTGCCATTACCTTCCATGTATCCCTTGGCTAGCAATGCATCAATTTTGGCAAGAAGAGCCGCGTCCTGACCTGCTAAATCTGTGAAATCTTTAGAAGTCTTTGTAGGTAACGAAGTATCTTCTGCTGCAGAAACCACACTTGGAATGAGTAAGCAAGCTACTAACGATAGAAGAATCCATTTTGAAACTTTCCTTTTCATAGAACAACGCTCCTTAATTTATTTTTTTTAAGTGTAAATCTGACGTAAGGCTTATATCGGCATTTAATTCAATTTTAAGTAGATTTTTGAGGAAAACAATCTACACCCGGGGTTATTTAGCAGCTGGCGACTTTAAGGGTATTTGGGCATTCTCAACAGGAACCCTCAAAAATCCTTATCGATGCCGAATCTCGATCTCAGAAATTTTGCGGCTTAGAAATTGTCGGACGAGAACGTCCGAGCTTAGTCCAATGGCGTGGCTATAAGCAGCATGGACATCTTCTTGCCGGTTCACTTGCTTGTACAAATGACTCGCAAGCCCAATAGGGCTGATAGTTCACCGCTTATTCAGATGGAACTGCTGAGCATGCACTGATTGAATCGCGGTATAATTTCTAACGCACTAGGACTGTCCATTCAAGCGACTGTTACAACCAGCTTCGCGGATGACAAGGATATTCCGGCATGGGCAGTTACGGCCATGAACAAGCTGGGCATTATCGAAGGCAAAGGTGCGAAACAGTTTGCTCCAGAAAATAAAGCTACAGGCGCAGATGTTGTAATAATATTGTTAAAAATGTTAGTGCAAAAGAAAAAGTAAAGGACACATAGACAAGGTTGCTTTGAATTAAATTCAACGCAACCTTGCTTCGATCTAAATTGAAGTGCATCTAGCGGAGGAACGGATAAGCCATGGCCCTGATTTTTCGCCGATAGACCCGTTAAGCTGAACCGTACCATACGTAGGGGCAAGTTTTTTGAAAAATCGCGCTGCGGACTTTTTGGAATTACAAAATAATGGAGGGTTATAAATGAAGTACTTTTACGGAGTATTATCTTTTTTGGGACTCGTCTTGCCCTATTCGCAATTCATCCCTTGGGTCGTGAGCAACGGCCTCGATTTGACTCTCCTATTTGAAGCCATAACCAGTACGCGTATCGGAGCTTTTGCATGGATGGATGTTTTAGTTACCGCGATCGTGCTTATAGGATTCATTCTATTAGAAGGTACCAGAAAGAGAATGAAATATTTATGGCTGCCGATTGCAGGTACGCTACTGGTAGGTCCTTCACTGGCTCTTCCCTTGTTTTTGTTTCTTCGACAATTACACTTGGAGAAAAACATTTTAAAATAACATCATTCTGTTTTTGTATGAAGGCTTGCCGTTACAGACAGCGCGGAGAACCTTACCATAATAGAGGAATGTTCTATATTAGAAAAAAAAAGTACATACAATACCTCATTGGAAAATAACGGGACCCTTATTTTCAGTGCTGCTCATTCTGGCATCCATGTCTGTCGCTGTCAATTCGGTAGCGCCCGCTGAGCGCTTCGCCAGCTCTCCTTCACTAGTCTCCCGCTGCATTGTATGGACGATACTGGCCTCATTCGTAGTGCTGCCGGTCCTTATTTCAATTGTGGGCAATGTGTAATTGCCCCGTTGATGTGCCGTATCCGATGAGCTACAGCTCAGCCCGAAAGGTTTTACCGAGCGGATGTCCCAGTCCGAAGTAATGCCGGAAGTTATAGATCAGAGGGCTCCATTTCTGCGGATCAATATATTCTCCGTCAACAATCATTTCTTTGTGGGCATGGACCCTTACCGCCTGCACCTCAAGGATGGCGAAGGCTGGGGAATGTTCTGGAATCCGAATATTTTTGACTACTGCCTCAATCTGTAACGGGCATTCCAGTATTCGTGTAGGCTGTACCGTCTCCGACTCCAGAGGTGTTAATTCACTGATCGCATATTTGTCCTTGTGGTAAGAGAAACCATGCTGTTGCTTGTGTTCAGGAACAGGAGACTTCCCTGTGTAGGGGGCCAGCAGTTCGACATTTCTCCAAAGAGAGGGTCCGGGGATATTAACCACACACTCATGAGTCCGTTCTACATTCTCAAGCGCCTTTCCCCCAAGACCAATCCCCATTACTATACAGTCTCCTAGTGCCCATGAGGATGAGATCGGACTAATATTTACCGTCCCGTCTTCATTTAATGTATTCAGCAGAATTACTGGCGTCCCGTAATAGAGGATTTTAGGTTTAATCGTTAGTATATCTGGAATATGTGTATCATTGCCCATGGCTTGTAGCCTCCTATTCGTTTATCCTCTCCAAGTATATAATGTTAATAATTCAGTATTCATCGAAGTATGGATTACAAAGCGGGGGTAAATATGAAAGGTAATTCAAATGTAGCATTGATCGCTTCACTCCTGAGTGAGCCTTCGAGAGCAGCCATACTGACGGTTCTGCTTGACGGGAGGTTCCATGCAGCGAGTGAGTTAGCTTATATAGCAAGAATCAAGCCTCAGACGGCAAGCTTCCACTTATCCAAGCTGGTCGATGCCAATATAGTTACTGTTGAGAAGCAGGGGAGGCACCGATACTATGGGATTCAGAATCAAGAAGTTGCTCAGGTTATGGAATCATTATTATCCATTGCCCCGCCCGTAGAGATCAGGTCGTTAAGACAATCTACAGAAGATAAAGCGCTGCGCTATGCAAGAACCTGCTACGATCATCTCGCCGGGAGTTTAGGTGTGCAGTTAACCGAAGCGCTGCTTGGAGCAGGCATTCTTCATGAAGATCAGGACAATTTTGCTATTACTGAACAGGGTCATCAGTTCTTTGCTGATTTTGACATTGACGTAGACCGTATTAAGCAACAACGGCGGTCCTTCTCTCATAAATGTCTGGATTGGAGTGAGAGACGCCATCATCTGGCCGGAGCCTTAGGGAATGCGTTGCTGGAGCGGCTGTTAGAGCTGGATTGGCTGCGGCGTCTCCCTGAGACCCGGGCAATCCAGATCACTGCCAAGGGAATTACAGGCATTGCAGAAATTTTCTCACTTGAGCTCGATACCTAATTAGTACAGACACAAGTAACCCGCATACCCCTGAGTGGGTTCGTGGGTTGTTTGTGATAGGGAGAGCCGTACCACAAGTAGCGGCGAAAAAATTGTAAATTGGTTGGATATGAAAAAAAATACAACCTTTGAAATCAAAGTCTAGCAACTGCAAGCCACATAAAGGAGAATGCCCATCGCAGGTGTTCTCTTTTTCATTACACATGATATTCTATTGCTTCTCTTGCTACTTGCTGTGCATAGGCTTTGCCTGAGCCGATTGATTTGGTAATACGCCGCGCGTCACATCCTCCATGCGCTGGGTCACAGCATCATGCTGCTCCATCGGGATAAACTCAAGGATAGCTATGGTGATGGCCTGTTCGCGCGCTGCCTCATGCACCTTGATCACTTCCATCAGTCCAAGCGTCTTAAAGCTCTTCTGGATAATCTCCTCCAGCAGTTCCATGTTACGGAGAACGTATCACAAGTACTACAATTTTTTATCATTTATGGGTCATAAGGAGAATAAAAATGACTGAATTATTGGCTCCAGCAGGAAGTATGGAAGCTTTAAAAGCTGCAATTTCTAATGGTTGTGATGCAATATACTTAGGAATGCAAAAATTTGGTGCACGCGCATACTCCACTAATTTTGATTTAGAATTGTTAAGAGAGGCTGTTACCTATGCGCATCTGAGGGACGTTAAAATCTATGTTGCCATGAATACCATCGTTTTCGAAAACGAAGTTGAAGAGATGAAGGAGCAGATACGCGAATTAAATGAAATCGGTGTTGATGGCATTATCGTCCAGGACCTGACAGCTTTCGATTATATCGTTAAAAACTTTGTTGATATGGAAGCTCATTGTTCAACTCAAATGGGAATCGACGATGTAGACGGAACTTTATTATTTAAAGAACTAGGTGCTAAAAGAGTTGTTCTGTCCCGTGAGGTTGAGATTGAAAAAGTAAAAGAGATCAAAAGAAAAGCTGAAATACCTTTAGAAATTTTTGTTCACGGTGCTTTATGTGTGTCTTATTCCGGAAATTGTCTAATGTCAGGACTACTCGGCAATCGATGCGCAAATCGCGGAAGATGTGTGGGTTCATGCCGTAAGGCGTATGAGCTAATCGATAAGACAACAGATACATCTTTAGGGAATAGCTATATTCTATCTACTAAGGACTTAAACACCATCGATTACATACATGATTTAAAAGAAATCGATTCTTTAAAAATAGAAGGCAGAATGAAGGCGCCTACGTATGTTGCTAATGTTGTATCCAAATATCGCAGGGCTTTAGATCATAAAATAACCGGAGAAGATAAAGAAAATCTGAAAAAAACATTCAATAGAACATTTACTAAAGGCTATTTGTTTCACGAAGACAGGAGAAATATTACAAACATCTCAAGACCTAATAACTTTGGTTATGAAATTGGAACAATCAGCAAGATTGAAAAAGACAGGTATGAAATAACCCTTACACGTACTTTGAATCAAAACGATACAATCCGAATAAGCCATAACAATGAAGATGTTAATTTAACGGTTGCCAAGCTGTACGATAAAGCTGGCGAATTGATCAACAAAGCAGATGATGTATGCTATATCAAAGTAACAGAAAAGATGTCTACGGGAGATGTAGTATATAAAACGAAGGATTATTACTACCACAAAGAATTAGAAGCATCACTGGAAAAAGAGTTTAAGCGGTTTAACCTGGATATTAGAGTATATGCAAGTCCGGGTTCAAAGCTTTTCATAAATGCGGAAGGCTTAGGCTTTAATTATTCATATGAAAGCGAGGAAATACTGGGCGAAGCCATTAATAATCCAACATCAAAAGACCAGGTAATCAAGCAATTCTCAAGATTAAATGATACGATATTCGAACTTAATCATGTCAATTATGAGGAATGCAATGCATTTATTCCAGCTAAACTGTTAAATACAGCAAGAAGAGAGATTGTACAAGGCTTATATGACTTAAAGCTTAACAGCCAAGAGAAAAGAACCAAGGCTGTGGAAGCAAAAGAAAAAATAAGCTTTGCCCCTGTCAAACCATACCTTACGGCCTCTGTAACAACTAAGGAGCAGTATGATGCTTGCGTGAGCTGTGGAATTAAGGAAATCTATTTTGAAAATGTGGTTAGAAGAAATCAGAATGATTATAAGGACAAAGAAGGGCAGCTGCTAATCGGAGGATATGGCGGCATTTATCACTACAGAGAGAGCAATCCGTTTGTCACGGACTATTCTCTAAATGTTATTAATGCTACCAGTTGCTATGAATTATATAAATTAGGCGCAAAACGCGTCACTTTATCTTATGAATTGAATATGAGCCAGATTGAAGACTTAATGAATGCCTATTATGAAGAAAATGACGGCTATCCTGCGCTGGAAATGATTATATATGGCAAGGCTCCTTTGATGTTTACAAAATATTGTCCGATGAAAAAAATGAATCAATGCAGAATTTGCAAAACGAAGAGCTATGAGTTAAAAGATGGGCACGGAACATTCCCTATCATTTCCCATGATGATTGCACAACGACTATTCTTAACGGGAAGACGCTTAATCTTTTAGATGAGCTGCCAAACATCAGAGGAATCGAGGCGCTCAGATTAAACTTCACAGTTGAATCTAAAGAGCAGGTTGAGAAAGTGATTAATATGGCCTCAGGCAAATTAAATGGCTCAATGAATAATGCTGTCTTTAATCAGGAAACAGACACAAGAGGACATTTTAATAAAGAGATTGTATAGGTAGTGAAAAATTGAAGACCCCTCACGAAAGGGGTCTTTGTGTGTTGCAAGATCATGGTATATGCTTTATGGTGGAGAAATTGTAATTTTCTAATCCAATTCAGTCCAATCCAATCATAAGGATGATTTTCAGATGAAAATATTATTAGTTGAAGATGATAAGACGATCGCGTCGGGACTGGAATATTCGCTGCAGCAAGAGGGGTATTGGACCGTTCTCTGCCATGATGCCGCTTCAGCCCGAAAGGTGCTCGCCGAAGACATCGATCAGTTCACTTTATGCCTGTTCGATTTACAGCTTCCAGACGGAACTGGCTATGAATTATGCAAGCTGGTGAAGGAACGGCGGGATATTCCGGTCATTTTCTTAACGGTGATTGATGATGAGGTCAATGTCGTGATGGGACTCGATATGGGAGCGGATGATTACATTACCAAACCTTTTCGGGTTCGCGAGCTTCTCTCCCGGATCAAGTCCGTCTTGCGGAGATACCAGAAGCTGTCCCACACCGGAGCGGTCATCGACATTGACAATGTGCGCATCCATACGCTGGAAGGCAAAGTATATAAAAATGGTACCGAAATTTCGCTAACAGCCTTGGAATACCGCTTATTGCTAATCTTTGGGAACCACGTTGGACAGGTCCTCACCAGAAATCAGCTCTTGGAGCAAATCTGGGACGTGGCCGGCGACTTCGTGAATGACAATACGCTAACGGTCTATATCAAAAGGCTAAGGGAAAAGCTGGAGGATAATCCAGAGCAGCCGGCTCTGATCAAAACGGTACGCGGTTTAGGCTATAAGGTTGGTGATTAGATGATGCTGCGTAATCGGGAAAATCAAATATTATTACTCGTCATGGGCTCGATCAGCTTATCGGCGTTCGTTATTGCTGCTTTCATTTCGACAATCGCCGCAGCCCTCGTTATTATTGTATCCATGCTGCTTACCGGCACAGCTTTATTATTCACGAAACGGAGATATTACGAGCTAGAGAAGCTGTCCGTTTATTTGCGGGAGATTAGCAGCGGCCAGGACTCCCTTGACCCTCGCGATAATCAGGAAGGCGAGCTTAGCATCTTAAAGAATGATATTTACAAGGTGACACGCATGCTCTCCGAGCACCGGTCGCTATTGCAGCGGGACAAACTTCAACTAACCGATGCCATCTCCGATATTTCACATCAGCTCAAAACACCGATCACCTCTATGACAGTCATGGCAGATCTGTTAAGCGACCCTGGCCTGCCTCCACTCAAAAGAACGGAGTTCACCCATCATATTCGTATTCAGCTTGAACGGATCGATTGGCTTGTTTCATCCTTATTAAAGCTAGCGAAAATGGAAGCGGGAACGATCCCGTTCAAAAAAGATCGAATACACATGAAAACCCTTATTAATAAGGCACTGGATCCGGTTATGATTCCGATGGATATTAAGGGACAGACCGTTTCCATTACGGGGGATGACAACGTCTCTTTTGCCGGCGATTTCCATTGGACTGCTGAAGCAGTTATCAATATTTTGAAAAATGGAGTGGAGCATACACCTGAGGGCGGTGCGATTACCATCACATTTTCCGACAACGTGCTATTTACGGAAATCGTTATTGCTGACAACGGAGAGGGCATTCCGAAAGAGGATCTGCCTTATATTTTTAAACGCTTTTATAAAGGAAAGAATGCTAATGAAGGAAGCATCGGTATAGGGCTTGCGATGGCTCACAGCATCATTGCAAGCCAGAAAGGCGTGATTGATGTAACGAGCGACAGCAGGACGGGTACACAGTTTCGGATCAAATTTTATAAGCATGTGATTTAACAGCACTCCGTAAGTGACTGAATTGTCACCTCCAACGTCACTGTAAAGTCATTTTGGACAGATAAAATGATATTTATCAGATGAACGATGGAGGTACAACCATGCAAATGAAACAGCAGCGCAAGATTACTTTTATGATCACGATAGGCTACACCCTGATTATTCTTTATTTTATGTTTTTTGCTTTCGGCAGAGCGGATAAGGTAGATCTAACCAGTCAATACACCTTTATTTTTTTGCCGGACAATTTTTTTAGGGTGCCGGGTCTATCCGACCTTCTACATCCGACACTGATGGACTTGGTGGGTATTGGAAATATTGCAGCCTTCATACCTTTTGGTATACTGTTTGCGCTGCTATACCGCACCAGCTTTGTTCGCTTCATGACAGGGTTTATCCTGTCCATTTTTGTGGTGGAGACCATTCAGGCACTAACATTCCTCGGCAGCTTTGACACGAACGACGTCATAAAGAACTCATTGGGCGCTGCTATTGGATTCGGGGCGTACCAGATTGGCTTCCGTACAAAAAACTACTGGAGAAATATCACTGCTACAGGAATTGCCGGTGCTGTCTTAATGCTCGGCGTGTGGGGGGTCTTAGGAGTAGTTGATCAAGTGTTCACCAAAGAGTTGGCCCCTTTTGTAGCGATCAACGAACGGGAAGATAGTACCGGAAATCAATTAACGGGAACCAAACAGGACCGTCTTAAGATTGGCGGTCAAGACGTGACACCTAAGTATAATGTGTATGGCATCGAAGGTAAAAAGAAGGAAACATATACGTATTCGCTAGGCAATAAGGGAGAGCTGTATCTTAGCTTGAATTATGGAATTCCTGATCATAAGGATTTTCAGGGCAGCCTTAAGGTTACCGTTGACGGGCATGAGCTCCTGTCTGTATCTGCAGAAGATCAGCTCCATGAGCCGGATAATAGGATCCTTTATCTCACCCGGGCTAATGAGCTTAAGATAACTATTGAGGGGAATGAAACCCTTTGGGATGTTGGATATAGAGAGATGGTATATACCTGGAATTGAGCCTCTAGGGAAGGGGGGATGACAATGGAGATTTTAACAATTGAAAATTTGTCCAAAATATACGGCACAGGCGAATCGGCGGTGAAGGCGCTTGATGATGTTTCCTTTTCGGTCCAAAAAGGTGAATTCGTCGCAATTATCGGACCTTCCGGATCGGGAAAATCGACACTCCTCCATATGCTGGGCGGTGTGGATCGACCGACTGGCGGGAAAGTGTATGTTCAGGATACGGATATGTATACCTTGGACGAAACGCAGCTGGCCATCTTCAGACGCAGGCAAATCGGGCTGATCTACCAGTTTTTCAATCTGATTCCCGTCCTGACGGTGGAAGAGAATATTACGCTGCCGCTCTTGCTGGATCAACAAAAGGTAGATCAAAAGCAATTGGCTGATCTTGTGAATACGTTGAATTTGCAGCATCGATTAAACCATCTGCCGAATCAGCTATCCGGCGGACAGCAGCAGCGTGTCTCGATTGGCAGGGCGATCATCGGGAATCCTGCGATCCTGCTGGCCGACGAACCCACCGGGAATCTGGACAGCAGGAATAGCAGCGAGATCGTCGATTTATTGAAAATGCTGAATAAGACCTATCATCAGACACTGATCGTAATCACGCATGACGAACGGATCGCCCTGCAAGCCGACAGAATCATTTCGATTGAAGATGGGAGGATTGCCAAGGACGAGGTGATAAGGCGATGAATATTGTCAATACATTAACCATCCGGCATCTGAAGCAGAACAAGAGACGAACACTTGTGACTATTTTTGGCGTAATTATTTCGGTATCCATGATGACCGCTGTCATTACGCTCATTTTTTCCTTTGCGGATTTAATGATCAGACAAACCATCGCAGATACAGGGGAGTGGCATATTAAGTATCAAGATATAACCAAAGAACAGCTTGCGGCGATACAGGGCGATGATGCAACCAAAACGGTTGCAATCACAAGAGACCTTGGGTATGCCCCATTAGAAGGGGGACAAAATTCCAATAAGCCGTACTTGTTCATTAAGGAATATGATGTGCAAGGGTTCACACAATTTCAGATTGAAATAAGCAAGGGACGTCTTCCGCACACGGACAAGGAGGTTGTGATCTCCGAGTCTGTTGCAACAAATGGCAAAGTGAAGTACGAAATCGGTGACCGTCTAACGCTTCGCGTCGGCGACCGATTCGAACAAGGGGGCGATCATCCCCTGGATCAGACGGAACCGCTGCGCAGGAAAGACGGCACATTGACCGAGACATTACAGCATAGCATAATTAGGGATTATACGGTGGTAGGCTTCATTAAACGTCCGGTGTGGGAAACGGCTTGGGCCCCGGGTTATGCGATCATTAGCTATGCCGATGATCATATCATCGGGGGGGACGATCGGGTCGATGCGTCGGTGGTCTTGCAGCAGGTCAATCCGTTCTTGTTCGCACATGCGGAGAAGCTGGCTGAGAAAAACCAAATTGACACTGTCCAATATAATAACGATTTGCTTCATTATTATGGCTTGTCCAGCAGCGGAGCCTCATCCAGCACGATGTTCTCATTATCGGCAATCATTATGGGGGCCATTATAATTGGCTCGGTTGGGCTCATCTATAACGCTTTTGCGATATCCGTCTCGGAACGTTCCCGCCATTTAGGGATGCTCGCGAGCGTAGGGGCGACGAAAAGGCAGAAGCGAAATTCCGTATTTTTTGAAGGTATCGTCATTGGTTTGATCAGCATTCCCATTGGCATCTTATGCGGTCTTGCCGGAATCGGAATCACCTTTTCATTCATGAACACAATGATTGAAGGGGCATTATGGACCAGTGAAAAGCTGAGGCTTATCGTCACGCCGTTATTGCTCTTGATTACTTGTCTTGTTTCGATGCTGACGATTTTCGTATCGGCGTATCTCCCGGCGGTTAAAGCATCCAGGGTATCTCCCATGGACGCGATTCGCCAAACCACTGACGTAAAGCTTACGGCCAAAGCAGTGAAGACGTCGAAGATCATTCGTAAGCTCTTCGGAATCGAAGCAGAGATCGGGCTGAAAAACTTAAAAAGGAACAAACGAAGACATCATGTTATTCTTTTTTCGCTTGTCATCAGCATCGTTTTGTTTTTGACGATATCGTTTTTCACGACTGGCCTGACACAATCTCTGGCATTGTCGCTGGAAGGCATCAATTACGATATTGAAGTGTCGTCCAGTAATGGATCAACAATAGATGACCGGTTGATGCAATCGCTCGTATCTCTGGATGGCGTCACGGAATACAACGTGATTCATGAGCTAATCGGGAACGCTTGGGTCGATGCAGCAAGCATCGCCGACGAGTTGCAAGAGAAGGTTAAGCAGGATAAGAGCATGCTGCAAGACGGGAAATACCCTTACGATATTAAACTCTATGCACTGAATGATTCGAGCCTGCAAGCCTATGCCAGAGCGGCTCACGCAGATTACGAACAGCTTACGGATCTGGATCATCCCGCTGCAATCGTGATGGATACGATTCATTACAAAGATATAGATACGGGGAAATATATTCAGACGAAGTCCATATATGCGAGTATCGGTCAACATATCGAGCTAACGAGTTTTTATAAAAAGAGCGGGGAAGAAACGAAGGCAAATAAAGTGATATTTGCCGCATTGACGGATAAGGCACCGATGGGGATGAGCCCGGTAGGCGTAGGCGGGTTAAATATGATCGTGTCGGAACGCGTCATGAACCGGCTGGCAGACGGTGAGGAGCTGCCTAACGCTTCGATGTACCTCTATTTAAAAAGCACGGAACCGGTGAAAACGCAGCAGGAAATTGAAGCGATGAATGAGACCAATTTGAATGTCTACAATGTATATCAATCCAGAATAAGCGAAGAACAACAGATTCTGCTGATGAACGTCTTTTCTTACGGTTTTATCGTATTAATCTCTGCGATTTCCGTTGCGAACATCTTTAATACGATCTCAACAGGGCTGGCTCTTCGCAAACGGGAATTCGCGATGCTGAAATCCGTAGGCGCGACGCCAAAGGGGTTTGCAAAAATGCTGAACTATGAGAGTGTTTTTTATGGGGTCAAGTCGCTCTTGTATGGGCTTCCTGTCAGTTTCGCCGTGATGGTTCTGATCTATAAAGCATTTTCGAACAAATTCAGCTATGGGTTCACCCTGCCCTGGATGAGCATTCTGTCTGTCATTGTGTGTGTATTTGTCATTGTCAGCTCTGCGGTGGTTTATTCCGGAGCTAAAGTAAAAAAGGGGAATATTATTGACGCATTAAAGCAAGAGAATATATGATTCACTTACTTCACCCAGAGGAGGAGACGTTACTTTAGCGTCGCACACAATCATGCGGGTCGATCGACTACTCTCCATGCTGCTGATCATCTCCGGTAAAGGCACGGTAACGGGCAAGGCGCTTGCCGAGCATTTTGAGGTATCCTTGCGGACGATCTACCGGGATATCGAAAAAATAAGCGAAGCCGGCATACCGGTTGCAGCGTCCAGCGGCAAGGGCGGAGGATACTATATTATGGACAGCTATAATATAAGCAGCCTCTTTTTAAACCGGGATGAAGCTCATACGTTTGTAACGGTAATGAAGAATTTACACGGCTTGTTTGGCAGGAATGAAGCCTTTAATGACATTATGCTGAAGGTTGAACATACCTATAAGGCGGAGCCCGATAAGGACAAACTGACTTTGGATATGTCCCATTTCAGCATGGAGCAGGAAATTAAAGAGTACCTTGGGATCATAAGCAGGGCCATTACGGATAACAGGCTGCTCGTGTTCAAATATATCAACAGGGATATGGAATATCTGGAGCGTACGGTAGAGCCAAGCTCAATTGACTTTCGCTACGGCCATTGGTATGTGACGGGCTTTTGCCGGATCAGAAGGGACTACCGCAGATTCAAGCTTGTGCGGATCAGGCAATTGGAGCAGGGGCCGGCTTTTGAAAAAAGAGAGCTGGCAGCAGACCGGATTGCCGAGGTCATTGAGCAGAGCTACTCGCAGCGGGAAATACAGGTTGTGTTAAGATTTACTTCACGGATTGGCGCGCAGCTTACCGAATATTTTCAGAAAGAGAAGATTAGCCGGAGTGAAGATGGCTTCTATCTCGTGTCGGATACGTTTCCTTATGAGGAGGGCCTGCTGAAATTCATTCTAAGCTTCGGCAAGGAGTGCGAGCTGCTGGAGCCCCGTGAATTACGGGCAGAGCTGCAGCAATATATACGAAATATGCTTTTACCCTACAATGACTGACGCCCTGGTGTCAGTCATTGTGTTTTATAGTAGGGATATCGACGGGAGGAATACATAACGCCCGCTACAACTAGGCTAAATAATACATATGGAGGTAAGTGAATTTGAATACACACTACTATTTCAGCTGGTTTAATGATTTTTTCCCAGAGAGGCTTGTTAACTGTTTGCATGAGGATATCCAAGACCGTAGATCACTTGTTATGATTAGCGCTGGGCCGTCTGGTTATGAAGGGGAGCAAATTAACTTTGATGATATTTCTGAATGGACATGGCTGCATCAGGCTAACCTTATTTTTGATGAATATCACTTTATTGATTACCGCATGCAGAAGGAAGAGGCCCGGCGGGTCATTCAAAACGCGTCTGTCATTTTTTTATGCGGTGGAGATCCTAGCTTGCAGAACGGTTTATTGGCGGAATATGAATTATCGGATCTTATTAAGAACAGCAATGCCGTTATATTGGGTGCCAGCGCCGGTGCGCTAAACATGGCTGCAAAATGGATGGAATTGGATAACGCAGACGATGACACTGAAACAGGTAAAAGATATGATGGTATTGGCTTTGATCCTTTTGCTTATGAATCTCACTCTAAACGCGACTACGCTACGTTTGTTCAGGGCTACCTGTTCCCTTTGTCTGAAGAAATGGATGTTTATGCGGCAGAGCAGGAGAGTGCTATACGTGTAAAGGACGGCAGAGTAGAAATAATGGGTCCTGTATATTTAATCTCCCGTTCAAAGATTCAGAAATTGGTTGAGACACTCCAGCTACTCTAGATGAAAATGAGGTTAACCGGATTAAGCCGGCTAACCTCACATAACATGCAATTATTTTACGGACACATTATATTCTTCCTATCAAAGGAAATGAAAACAATCATTTTAAAAAGGATGCAGTAAGCTCAGCCAGTTGTTTTGCTTGAGTATGGTGTAAATAATGCCCGCCCTCTATTATTTCAATAGCTGACCGTTCACTATTCTTAACCATGTCTTGATGAATCTTCAGCCAGTTATCATCAGGTTCCGTACTTTCAGCAGCCAAAAAATATAGTACGGGCAGATTCTTGGGATACTGTATGTCAGCCGTTTTATTGAAATTCTCCAGCATTGCTTTGCCTTCATTCATGGTTGCTTTTGACCCGATATTTTTAAGTGATATATATTTATACTGCTCGCCTAGCTCAGCTCCCACATCCGGAATGTTCAATATGTCGGCGTTTATATTTGAGAGTAGGCGGAACAGTCCCGACTTGCTTAGCAATTCAATGGTCTCCTCGCCATTATCAGCAGCATCTCCTTGTGAAGGAAGACTGCTGTCAATTCCTATAAAGGCTTCAACTTCAAGCGGGTATTTGTTAATATACTCAAGAGAATATACCCCTGAAATGGAATGCGCCATAATGGTGTATTTATTAATTCCCTGCTCAACCAAAACCTCATGGATTTCCTCCGTTAGATTTTCAACGGATCTTTCCTTATCTGTATCATCACTTAAACCATACCCGAATGGTTCTATCGCAATAACGCGGTACTGTTGTTCTAACTCATCAATCAGTTGCTTGAAATCAATTATGGGCGCGGCTGTCATATAGCCAGGTAACAAAACGATAGTCTTGCTGCCGTTCCCGAAGATCTGAAAATTCATTTTTTTTCCGTCTATAACAACGGACTCACCGTAAGAAACGATCTTTTTCTCTTCGCGTCCCAGCTGGATCTTATTGTTAATAAAAATTCCTGCAAAAAACAATGCAATAAGGATTAGTACCGATAGTAAAATGACCCCGACAATTGTAAACGTTTTTTTCATGATGTGCTCCTTCTTTTATTACATAGTAGCTTCTGTAAGTTTTTGGACGATTGTTGTAAGGACCGCATCACTTATAACATGTACTCCACTTTCTTTTAATACATACTGGGCAGCTTTTAATTTTTCAAAAAACAATTCAACCGTATTTGGAAATAATGCTTGAATGAACCAGGTGCTTGTTAATAAAATAACAATTTCCGCCATTTGTGCCGGCTGTGGTACTTGGATAGAGCCATCCGCATTGCCGGCATGAATATACTTTTCAATTATTGGAACAAAAACTTCGCACATTTGAGTGTTATAAATCGAAATAAAGGTAGGGTCCTTGAGCAAGGACAATGAGATTACTGTCGATTGTGTAATATCCTCATTAAACATCGATTCCAGTAGAAGCGTTTGGATTTTTTCTAAGCCGTTTAGATCATCCCGTTCATCAATAGAATCTAATAAAGCCTGTTCGGGTATAAACCTTTTTGCGATTCCGACTATAATGTGATGTTTGGATTCAAAATGATGATAAATAGCTCCCCGGGTGAGACCGTCCAATCCAGTAACAACATCACTGATAGAAGTCTGCTCATACCCTTTCTCAATAAATAAAACAGAGGCCGTATCGAGTATTAAGTTTCTGACTTCCTTTGCGGTATATTTCTTTTTCAAGTTGCCCTCCTAAAAACATTCAATCGGTATGTTTTTTGCAAGTATAAGATAGATAAGCATAAATATCAATTCTTTTTTGTAAATCTGTTGTCTGTTTGTATAAAGATCACTGCATGGAAGATGGGGAATTGTCTCGCCAATTGACATCCACCCCTAACCAATGCTAATTTTAATGAGAATATTAAAGGCAATGTAACCTTAGGGTTCAACCTCGCTGAGAAGTGTGGGTTGGGCCCTTTTTGCATTCCGGCATTGGGGAGGATATAGGATGAAGCGGACAGAATTACTTTTACAAAGGCTGGATGAGATTGGGGAGACGCTCGGACGTAAGGGTGGGGCGTTTTTGCTGCTGGGTGTGGGGTCGGTGGGGGTGGAGCTGGAGCGGATGGATGAGTATTCGGATTTGGATTTTTTTGTTATTGTGGAAGCAGGGCAGAAGGACAGGTATATTGACCGGCTGGATTGGCTGGAGGAGACGTATCCGCTTGCGTATGCTTTTAAAAACTCTGATGTGGGCTGCAAAATCCTGTTCGAGGACGGGATTTACGGGGAATATGCGATATTTGAGGAGCGGGAGCTGACAGATGCCGCTTATACGGAGGGCCGGGTGGTTTGGAAGAATCCGCTCTACAACAACACGGCCATAGCCAAACCGCGCAGACCGCTGCCGAGTCAAAAGTGTGATTCCCTGGACTTTCCGCTGAACGAAGCATTAACCAACCTGTATGTGGGTCTGGGGCGGTATGCCAGGGGAGAGCGTCTGTCGGCTGTCCGGTTTATTCAGGGGCATGCGATCGACCGGATTCTGTCGGTGCTTCATCTGCTGGAGCCGGAGGTGGATTATTTTCCAGATCCCTTTGGGAATGAGCGCCGTTTAGAGAAGCGATACCCCGGTTTTGCCGACAAGCTTGGCGGTATGCTGCAGGGATACGATTATGTACCGGAATCGGCGCTATGCATTTTAGAGTTTATTGAAGAGGTGTATCCTGCCAATCCAAGACTAAGTACGGAGATACGAGACCTGGTTCATAAGCTTACTGTCAGATAGGAGGGATATACAATGCTACAAAAAGCAGACCTGGAGCAGCTGCTCGGCCCAGATAACGACTCTGCAGTGCCGCTGGTTGTGCTGATGTGCGGGATTGCGGGCGCTGGCAAAACGACCTTTTCGCAGCAGATAGAGCCGTACGGCTTCACGCGCCTGTCTATTGATGAAGAGGTCTGGTCGGTTCGTGGACGGTACGGGATTGATTATCCTGTGGAAAAGTACCGGGAGTATCTGAATGAGGCGCATCTCAGTCTGCATAACCAGATTGTAAATTGCATTAACGAGCGCAAACCGGCTGTGGTAGACTCCAGCTTCTGGAACAAGGCGGAACGGGATAAGTATAAGCGGCTGATCGAAGAGGCAGGGGGCCGGTGGAAGCTGATCTACCTGAAGGTGCACCCGGATGAGCTGCGGAGGCGGCTGAAGGTGCGGAGTGAGCGCTTTGATGCGAATGCTGCTTTTGCGATTACAGAGGAAATGTTAAATACCTTTCTTAGCGGCTTTGAAGAGCCAAAGGGTGAAGGCGAATGGGTTATCGAGAATTGAAAAAAGAACCTCAATTCCCTCTGCAGAGAGGATTTGAGGTTCTTTTTTAAGCTGAACCCGCCGTTAGTTATATATTGCAGACAGGCGAAGGTTATCTTTTGACATAGAATAGCACGGTAAACATTACTGTATTATGTGACTTTTAGTGTGTACACCGGTTGGGAGATAGTGTAAATTCTACATATGTGTATATTTTTTCTTGGAGGCTGAAGGATTTGAAAAAGTATCTGGCGTTATTATTAGGATTATCGTTATGTCTGCCGGCGATAAGTACAACCGCATTTGCGGACAGTAAGGATATAAAGGTCAACGTTGAAGGGGAAGCAGTCGTGTTTGATCAGCCCCCCGTTATTTTTGAAGGCCGGACCCTGGTTCCCATTCGTGCTGTTTGTGAGAAGATCGGCGCAACCATCAAGTGGGATGTAAGTACCCAGACTACGACTGTAAGTAAAGGAAATACAACGCTAAGCTTACAAATCGACAGCCAGCTAATGCAAGTGAGCGGAGGAGCTCCGGTTCAATTGGATGTTCCGCCACAGATTTATAACGGACGTACATTATTGCCTATACGTGCAGTAGTTGAGAACCTGGGGTATGAAGTAACCTGGAACGCAGCTAAGCAGATCCTTTCTATTGAACAAGAGGGCGCTATTATCGTGGATGATCTGGAGAATACACAAGCGTATGGAGTAGATAATTGGGCACAAATCTCCCCGGTTCATCAGTTCTCTTATAAGAATGAAGGCCTTGCATACGCCTATGCCGATCGTAATCAGCTTAAGATAACAACTCCCGGCAAAACGTTAATCTTAGAAGTGAAGTATCCTATTCTTGGGGATGTCATTTCAGATGACGACGGTAACTTTTATGTCGTTTGGGGAAAAGAAAATGATACACAAAATGCTGCAATTGAAACGGTCTTTATTTCAAAATACTCGCCAGAAGGACAAGAGCTGAAAACAACCGGGTTTGTAGGAAAATCCACGCCATGGCGTGATGCTGATTCAGCAAAAACTAAGGTTCCTTTTGCTAGCGGCAACTCCGTATCTGTTATATCAGATGGCATATTGGTCAATTATCATTCCAAACGGAGATACGATGGCCATCAGAGCGATAATGTCATTGCTGTAAAAATATCCGATATGTCGGCATATGCCTTGCCTAATGATACCTATAGCGGACATTCGTTTAACCAAAGCCTGATTTACAGCAAGAAATCATCAGGTTTTCTGTTTGCCAGTCATGGTGATGCGTACGCCCGCGGGTTCAGAGTTAATAATAGCTCCGGAAAATATGGCGATGACTCAGAAATACTGTTCCATTTCTATCTTGAAGCAAATTCAAACTATGATATGTATATAGTGAATACAACGTTTGCCCAGCTTGGAGGGCTTGCAGAAACAAGTAAGGGTGTCGCTTTGGTTGGCGCATCTGCTAAGTCAATAAGCGAAAAGGCAAAGAGTGAGAAACAAAATTTATTTGTACAACTATTTGACCCGCAAGCAGACCAGGTCTCTGCATCTATGTTCATAGGTGGAGAAGTTCGTAGTGGTGCTCTTTCAACAGATATTAATGACAGGGACAATTCACCGCTCGAAAGTGTGACGGACTACGGTGTGCACTGGCTTACTAATTATAACGATACAGATGTTATTGCCCCGCAGGTTGTATCGGCTAATGACCGCATTGTTATATTATGGTCTACCAATAAGGATACCTTCTACATGGTGTTATCTGAAGATGGAGCAGTGATCACCCCTGCAACCTCACTAGGCGGACAACCGCTTAACTCATTTGAGCGTCCGGTATATTATGATGGAGCTGTTTATTGGGCGGCTGTCAAAAACGGGCGGTTAAAAATCATGAGTGTTAGACCTTAAACCTGCCTAAAAAAGAGACCTCAACACGCTCTGCTGAGCGGAATTGAGGTCTTTTTTCATACCACGGCTGCTGACCTTACTGTGGCACCCCTTGCGTCACCCCATGCACATAAGTCTGCCAAGGGGAGTCGAGTGCTCCCTGGCCCGGGTTGTAGGTGAAGAAGTACTCCACCGTGTCGCCCTGCTGCAGGTTCAGCACAGGGTAGGTGAAGTTGCCGTTGCCGGTGGAGGTCATGGCTACATTGAGCTGGCCGCCGCCGTTGATTTTGTAGTGCAGGTCGGCGAAGGTTGCGCCGTTCACGTAGAATTGCAGGTTGTTGCCGGTCTTTTTAAGGCCGCGTACACTGTCGCCGATGATGACGGTGACGGGCGGCGGAGGTACGACGGTGATGGTGCTGGAGGAAGTTTTGCCGCCGTCAGCGGTTGTGGCGGTTACTGTGACGGTGCCCGCCGCAAGTCCGGTTATGCTGCCGCTGGCATTAACGGAAGCAACCGCCGGGTTGGAAACGGACCAGCTGACTGCCTTGTTGGTAGCATTTGCAGGTGCGACATTAGCAGCCAGCTGAACGCTCTGCCCGACTTCAATCTGCGGGGAGGCCGGTGTCACCGTGACTCCGCTGACCGCAACGTTGCCGGGATTACCCGGATTACCGCCGCCGGTGCCTTCCTTATACACGCGTACATAATCGACTAGCATAGTGGCCGGGATGTCAGAGGCTGCCGGTACCCGGCCGCCGTCAAAATGGCCGCCGACTGCCAGATTCATGATCAGGTAGAACGGCTGGTCAAACGGTGCATTCGGATTATTCGGTGCGGCTACCGAATACCACTGCTCGCGGGTGACCTTGAAGAAGAACTGGCCGTCTACATACCATTTCATGTTGTCCTCTTCCCATACCATTGTATAGACGTGGTAATCGTTCGCGAACGTCTGCCCCTGCGGGAACTGATACTCGCCGGCGATGTAGCGGTTCACCGGCCACTGTCCGCCGAAGTGGATCGCGCCGCTGGTTGTGCCCGGCAGCCGTCCCTTGGCTTCCATAATGTCGATCTCGCCGGAAGCAGCCCAGGCGCCGTAGGCGGCATCTTCAGGCAGCATCCAGAGCGCCGGCCAGATGCCGTCCCCGGTAGGCAGCTTGGCACGGATATCTACCCGGCCGTACTGGAGGGACAGGTTATCTTTGGTGTTGATTTTACCGGAGGAATATTCCGCGTACCGGGTAGGGTCCTGCGGGAAAGAACGGTGGTCGTTCAGGGCGCGGATGTTCAGCTGTCCGCCGGAGACGAACACGTTCTGCGTGCTGTTGGTATAATGCTGCAGCTCGGCGTTACCCCAGCCCCAGCTGTTCACGTCGTTGCTGATGTAATAGCCGGTCTCATAATTCCATTTGCTTGTATCAAGCGCGGTGCCGCTGAATTCATCCTGCCAGATGAGGTTCATGCCGGCGATGGCCGGGTCGCTTGGCGTACCGATAGCGATGTCCTCCTGGTCAGATTCATCCGGGCGGGGAGCATTAGGATTGCCGATAAAGTTGTAATAGACATAGTTGCTGCCGACATTTCCGCCGGTCTGTCCGTTCAGCGGATAGCCGATGCGGATTTCCATGTTCTCCTGGATAGGCTGGAACCACAGGCCGTAGATATAGTCAGCCCAGTATCCCCACTGGTTGGCGGCGGACATGTTATTGTATCCGTTGCCTGCATAGACAAAGCCGCTCTGGCCGGAGCTGCTGAGATCAACCCATACACCGGCTTTTTTAATCTGATAGACGAACTTGCCCAGCTCGCTGCCGATCGGCGCGCCTCCGTCAATTTTCGGGAGCGGGAAGCCGATGGAGCCGCTGTTATCAGCGGTGTAAGTCGTATTACTGTCGTAGGCGGACAGTACATAGGAATTACGGACCGGCTGATTGAAGGTAATGGTGTAGACCAGGCTGGCCCCCGAGGTTTTGGATTCCAGCTTCACGTTAATGGATTCGGTTACTGTGAACCAGTAGCCGCCGCCCCCTTCGGTGAACTGGCCGAAATTGCTGTCATAGATCCAGCCGCTGGCCGCATTGTTGTCGATGTTAACCCACTGGCTGCTGCTGACCGGCTTGACGGACAGCTTCAGATCCTGGGCTACTGCAGCATAGATAAGATTCGGGTCGTTGTTGAAGACCGGATACGTAAAGCCCGCACTTCCGGTAAAGCCTGCAGTAAGCGCCGGCCCCTGTGTGGCAGCCATTGATGTAATGGTCGCCGTGTTGACGTTCTGGAACGCCAGTGTGTAATTCAATGTAACGCTGCTGTTGGCTTTGGAGTAGAGCTGAATCTCAGTGGTAGCACCGAGGGTGAACCAGTAGCCGTTCGCACCGCCGTCGCTCCAGTGCCCCCAGTTCTGGTTATAGACGAAGCCGCCTGCGCTGTCGATGTCTACCCAGTTGCCATTTTTCTTCACTTTGACGCCGACATCGCCGGATACATCGTTCCAGGTTGCCCCGCCGCCATTGAATATTGGCATTACAAACCCGTAGCTGGCTTGTCCTACACCCGATTTGGAGATGACCGGCCCGTCTGCCGCCGAGAAATAAGCCATGGACGATACCGTAGTCGCTGCTGCCTGAACCTTAGAAGCCGGTAGCAGCCCTATGCCCGATAACATTACGAGCGCGAGAAACAGACTCCATACCTTACGCGTGAACCGGGGCTCAGCCTTATACATTCGTTTCATACTTGCCCTCCTTTAGAATTAGTCTGGTATTATGGAAACCGCTTACAATATAGTACATCTTCATTCTAGCGAATGGGCTGGACTGGTAAAAGGTACAGAATTTTATATACAGGCCCAATATTTTGGTTTTGGGGAGCTATAGCCCCTCCCTATAACCAGATATGACATTTAGGTGTTATCGGCCGGCCTCAGCCGCATGCTACAATCACAGCACGAAGAACCTGATGCGAGCATAACAGAGGAGGATTTTATCATGTGTAATAAATTTCAAATTGTAGGCAGCCTGTTACGGCCGTCGGAACTGTTAAAATATAAAACGCAGATCGAGCACCGCGATGATATCAGCTATCCGTTTTATCAGGATTTTGCGGGCTATGAGAGCTGCGAGGCTGAGGCAATTAAGGATGTAGTGAACAAGGAAATCGAGCACGGCCTGTCGGTAATCACGGACGGTGAGTATTCGAAATCGATGTGGCATCTGGATTTTGTGTGGGGCTTTGAAGGGGTTGAGCGTTACATCGCGGATCACGGGTACTTTTTCCGGGATAATGATGGAACTTCGAAATATGAGACACGCAAGGATATCGGCCTGCGGATTACAGGCGAGCTGAGCGGGAAGAACCATCATTTTATCAAAATATTTAAAGAGTTCCAGGAGCATGCCGGTGACCGTGAAACGAAGCTATGTGTCCCTTCCCCGTCGCATATTTTTGGAGAGCTGTCCTGGTCTGACAACATTGGCGGCAAGGATGCTGTTTACAAGAACAGACAGGAGCTTAAGGATGGCCTCGTTAAGGCCTATAAGGAATTCGTAGGTGAATTCGCTGCGCTTGGCGGCAAAATCATTCAGTTCGACGACTGCCTATGGGAGCTTTTTGCAGACGATAACCCGAACTCCCCGTATACCGGCGAAAACATCAATCAGGAGGAAGTACAGGCGCTTGCCACTGAATTCATTGATATTAACAACACCGTGATTGATTACGGCCATAGCCTGGGGCTGAAGGTGTGGACGCACAACTGCCGCGGCAATTATGATTCCCGTAACATGGGCGGGGGCTCGTACGTTAAGATTGCCAACCTGTTCCTGAAGCAGCTGAAGTATGACCGCTTTTTCCTGGAGTGGGATGATGAGCGTGCAGGCTCGCTTGAAGCTCTCGCTGTCTTCAAGGATCGCCCGGATACCGAGATCGTACTCGGCCTGCTGTCCTCCAAGACCAACACACTGGACGATGAAGAGCGTGTAGTCAGACTGCTCAATGAGGCAGCGACCATTATTGATAAAGACCGGCTGTATCTCTCCCATCAGTGCGGATTTGCCTCCTGTGACGGCGGTAATGAGCTGACGGAAGACGAGCAATGGGCAAAAATCAATCAAGGGCAGCGGATCGCCAAGCAATATTGGCAGACCCAGTCTGTATAGGTTATGAAAAGAACGGCCTTAACCCAGCGTTTCGTTGGAGTAAGGCCTTTTTTTCTGTGAAAACCATCCGCTACCCCTGCTTGCGCCGCACCATCTGCCGGTATTCCGTGGGCTGCATGCCCATGACCTCGCGGAAGGCGCGGGTGAAGCTTTTGTAGCTTTCATAGCCGACCAGCGGCGTGATCTCGACGATCTTGTACTCCGTTTCGGCCAGGAGACGGCGCGCCTTATCCAGCCTGACATCGCGCAGGTATTCGGCGAAGCCCTTGCCGACATTTTTCTTGAACAGGTTAGAGAAATAAGCGTAGTTCAGCGACACATGGTTGGACACCATCGCAAGGTCGAGCGGCTTGTGGTAATTCTCGTGGATGAAGCGGATCGCCTCGTTCAGGTCCTGCGAGTTGCGGTAGCTGCACTTGAATTCGTGATAGAACTGGCTCAGCCGCAGCATCTGCTGCTGGAGCGCCTGAATATATTCGCGGATGCCCGGATGATCATAGAGGTTGCGCAGCGGATCAATATCCAGCGCATCCTCGCCCATGTAAGGGCGGATCACCCACTCGTACTCCTCCAGCATCTGCACCACCGCCCGGCACAGCCGTTCCGTATAGCCGATGTGATAGCGCTGCAGTACATTTTTATGAAAAAGCATAGAGATGCCTTCCGCAATCCGGCTGCCGCTATCCGCTCCGATGAACCGGAACAGGGCGTACAGCTCCTCATGAGGGAGCTGCCACTGCTGCACCAGCCCGACCGTTTTCTCCGGCAGAATGCAGCGCAGCTCAGGGAACAGATAGCTGTGCTTATGCAGCTCCTGCACCTCCGTATAGGCGGCGGGCAGCGCTTTTAAGCCCCGCTGCGGCCCGGTTATGGCTGCCGTTGCAGCGATCTGCGCAGCCTTAAGCGCCTCAGGCAGCTTCCCCGTATCTGCGGCGGCGTCTACCGCCAGAATCAGATGCGGGCGGCGCTGCAGGCAGATGCAGCCTTCGCTGCCGTACACGCTGTAGGCGAGGGACTCCATGCTGTGGGCGCTGCTCGCGCCCGGCTGGTTGATCCGCCGTTCCTCGCTCAGCAGGCACAGCCGGTAGCTGCCCCACAGCTCCGGATGCTGCTGCTCCGTCCCGAAAGTCCACGCCTCGTCGTAGGCCGAGCCCTGCATGTACAGGCTCAGCTCCTTGCGGTCCGTCTCCCGGGCCATCCGGGACAGCTGCTCCATGTCGCGCGACAACGCCTGCCGGGTTATGACCTCCTGCCACACATGCTCCACCGAGGCCTGCAGATCCTCGCGGTTTACAGGCTTGAGAAGATAACCCTTTGCTCCCAGGCCGATTGCCTTCTGGGCATAAGCAAAATCGCCATAGCCGCTGATGATCAGATAATCGACGGTCAGCTGCTCCTCCCGGGTCCGGGCCATCAGCTCAAGGCCGTCCATATCGGGCATGCGGATATCGGTAATGACAAGCTGGATGCTGTGCCGGCGGAGCAGCTGCAGCGCTTCAATACCGTTAGCGGCGCTATAGATACTGTCCGGCTGCTGCGGGAACTGGCTCACCATCGCCTGCAGCCCGTCGCGGATATGCTTCTGGTCGTCCACAATCAGCAGGTTCATCAACTTCTACCATCCTCCCAGATTGACTTGCTCCCAAGGTAAACATATGGTGACACTGGTGTAAGCACCCTGTACACTCTCAATCGAAAGCCCGCTGCCTTTGCCGTAATGCAGCTGCAGCCGTTTATGCACATTCGCCAGTCCCAGCCCGTTGCGGCTGGCGACAATCGGCCGGTCGGACTCATCGGCCATCTCCTCCTGCAGGCGGCTGAGCGTCTGCGGATCAATGCCAGTACCGTTGTCACGGATTTCAATCAGCAGCATGAAGCTGTTCTCCACGCTCACGTTCATTTCGATGGCTACGCTCCCTCCCGGCGGTGCCGCATGATGCACGGCGTTCTCGACAATGGGCTGCATGCACATTTTGGGGATCGGGTAGCGCAGCACCTCAGGCAGAAGCTCGGCCCGCAGCTCGAAGCTGCTTCCCTCCATAAAGTTAATGAAGCGGATATAGCTGTGGATATTGGCGAGCTCATCGCCAAGGCTGACAGTGTCCCCGCGCCATTGCATGCTGTAGCGCAGCAGTGAGCCCAGCGATACCAGTGCTCCGGCGATCGCAGGCTGCCGTTCTACCTCCGCGCGCATCCGGATCGATTCCAGCGCGTTGTACAGGAAGTGGGAGTTGATCTGCGAGTGCAGCGAATGGAGCTGCGCATTCTTGGCGATCAGCTGCTTATCAACCACCTGAGTCATCAGCCGCTGGATCTCGTCCAGCATGCTGTTATAGCTGACAGCGACATAATCAATCTCATCACCGGAATCACTATCGCTAAGCCCTGTATGAATCTTGGCATCCAGCTGTCCCTGACGCACCTTGCGCATGGAGGCCAGCACCATCTCCAGCCGGCGGAAGATCCGCCGCGTCATATAGGAGATCATGACCATCATCATCAGCAGGACGCACAGGGTAATAGCCACCACAACAAAATACCAGCTCCGCGGCCCCTTCATCAGCTCCTGATGGGAGGTGATGTCGACAATATAGGCATTCAGCGGTGCGATGTACCGGTACAATGCATAGTAAGTCTGATCGCCAGAAGTGACCTGAACGGGTTCATCATGCTGCAGCACATCCAGCCGGCTGTGGACGCGGGTAAGGATATCGTCCAGTTGCCCTTCTGCAACGAGAGCAGACGCATGCGCGGCATTATACACATTGCGGGATGGCTGGCTTCCATCCATAACGACGGAGAAAAAGCTGCCGTCCCTCTCCTCCAGTAAATCGCTGAAAATCGCGCTGTGCCGGGCCCGGATCTCCATAATGGTCGGCCGTTCATTCTGCTTGCCCTGAAGCCGGACCAGCCTATAGTAAGATAAAGTGTGTTCGCCTTCCTGCAAGGAGAATAAGCGGAACGCCGCCCCGTTCTCCTCGCGCAGCGTCATCCAGTAATCTTGCGGCCAAAACCGGTCATAACGGTAGATTTCGGGCCATATTTCGTGCAGGCCGGGGTTATCGACATAGAAGCTGAGCTGGCTGACCAGATCGTAGCTTTGAATGATATTATGCATTTGCTCATACTGGTTCTGCCGGAACTTTACCAGCTGCAGACCGTCAGCCTGCATGTCAGAGTGGATGAAATCCACGAAGCCTTTCTGCGTCAGCGCAGTTGAGGAAGCGTTCTCAAGCATCGTCAGCCGGCTGCGCAGCTGCCCCTCCAGGCGGGACACATGACTGCTGCCCTCGGCCATGGCATCCTTGTACAGCTGGGCTTCCTGCGTGCGGATGAACAAAAAGGATATGACGATAGCCGGGATGGCAATCATCAGGCTGAAGGCCAGAAACAGCTTCTGCGAGATCCGTGAATTGCGGTAAAGCTTCCTTATTGTTGTCTGTACGGCCTTCATTCCCATACCTCCCCATATTTGTAATATACCATGTATTACAAAAATACAGGCAGGTAATCAGCAAAATCTAACTATTCACAGGAGACTCCACAGCAGGTGCTGCAAAGGACTCTGTATAAGCAGGCAATACCGGCCACCCTCAGGCAGCCGGCATCTCTATTAACTAATTTGCCATTTTGGTTTTCCGCGCATCCAGCCCGGCCTGGCGGAATTCTGTTACCTGCTGGAAGCCGTATTCGTCACGGCGCTCCAGGAAGCTTGCAAACACCTTGTCAAAAGCAGCCTCGTCCTTGGCTGTAATCAGCTCCGGCAGCACTTCCTCCCAGTTCTGCGAGATCCGTGACCATGCTACCGCAACCTCGGAATCGCCCAGCGGGTCAAGGCCTTTATAAATGCCGCTGTCAATATCAGCCTGGGCATTAGCAAAGTCCTCCATCTGTTTGATTACCGGTGCCTTCTCCGGTCTCCACTGGTTCACGATAACCGGGTTACGCATCATCCAGTACGTATCAAGCACGCCATATTGCTTCTCCAATGTTTCGATATCACTTGCAATCAGGTTCACCATATCAGCCTTCAGCTGAGGCTTGCCGTCCACAGTCTCCCACGTTTCGCCTTCCTTGCCGAGGAACAGATCCTGCTGCCCCTCTTCACTGGCGAGATAGCTGAGGAAGCGGATTGCCCGTTCCGGGTTTTTGTTCGATTTGCTGATCATCGTGACCATCCAGCCGTCCATGTTGCCGGGGAACAGCTTAGCGCTGTCGCCTTTGCTGTTCTGCGGGCCGTCTACAGCAATATAGTAGGAATCCGGGTTGGCGCTTGCAGCAAGCAGCGGATTCACCGCTGTCATGCCGGTCCATTCACGGATCATCATGAAATAGCGGGCGTTGTTTGTTTTCTCCTCCACCTGTGTATCCGAATCCACGAGGAAGTCGACGTTGATCAGTCCGCGCTCATAAGCGGTGCGGAAGGTTTTCAGCCAGGTGAGGTATTCGGGATCGGTTACGCGGTCATACACCTTGCCGTCTTTTTCATGCGGGACAGCGAGCAGATTCTGCAGATATTCAGTCATCCCGTAAGGCACATTCCCCTGGGCAAAAAACGGGCTCATTGGCTGGCCCTTATATTCAGGATACTTATCCTTCAGCAGCTGTAATGCGCCCAGGAAGCCTTCCGGTGTGCTGAGGTCCGGGCTGCCCATCTCCTCATACAGATCCTTCCGCACCAGGAAGGTCTGATTGGCCGCTGTCATGCCGGTCTCATGCATCAGATTCGGGCTGTAGGAATCATTCGGAACCCCGTAGGTGTTGCCGTTCTCCTGGCGGTACCATTTCAGCGTGCCGTCGCCGGCTACTTTGTAGAAGTAAGGATCATACTGGTCGGCCAGCTCATTCAGAGCGAAGACGTGATCGCCTTCCCAGAGCTTTTTGACAGCGGTTTCCCAGGAGCCCATGGAGATGAGGTCAGGCAGCTGGCCGGAGGTCATCATCAGGGTGATATGCTCATTCGCTTCACCGGAAGGCACTTCAAGCTTGACGTTGACGCCGGTTTTCTCCGTAACGTATTTCGAGGTCAGACTCTCCCCCCAGGAATGGGCGTACCAGTTGGCTCCGACGAACCAGGTCAGGTCAATGGGGCTTGTGTCCAGCTTCCAGGCCGGCTCATCGGGATTCAGTGTGGCTTCTTCCTGCGGTGCGGCTGTAGCGTCAGCCGGAGGTGCGGCTGTCGGCGCGCTTTCGTTATTGGCGTTGCCGCTGCAGGCAGCCAGGGACAGCGAGAGCATTGCAGTCAGCAGCAGGGTCAGACTTCTTTTAACGGATTTACGCTTCATTAGAAGATCATCCTTTCAGTTTGGTTATCCCTTAATTGCGCCGATCATAACCCCTTTGACCAGATAACGCTGAATGAAGGGGTAGAACAGCAGAATCGGCAGTGTGGCTACCATCATGGAGGCGAACTTGATCGAGTTGCCGGGCAGCCTTGCCCCGAACTGGGCCATGGCCTGCTGCTGCATGAACGACATGGAGTTTTCGGCGATGATTTTGTACAGGATCGTCTGCAGCGGCAGGATGTCCTGCGAACGGATATAAATAACGCCCTGATAATAGTCATTCCAGTGATAGACGGCTGAGAACAGCGAGATGGTAGCGATTACAGCCATACTGTTGGGCAGTACGATCCGGAACAGCACACCATAGTCCGATGCCCCGTCCACCTTGGCCGACTCCTCCAGACTGTCAGGAATGGTGCGGAAGAAGCTCATAAAGATCACCATATTGAAAAAGCTGTACATGCCGGGAATGACGAACACCCAGAAGTTATCATAAAGCCCCAGCTTCGTCATCAGAATAAACGTAGGAATGAGTCCGCCAGAGAAAAGCATGGTCACCAGGGCCACCTTCATGTACACCTTGCGTCCGATCAGCGTCGTCTTACTCAGGCCATAGGCGATAATGGCGGTGAACAGCACATGTGCCGCCGAGCCGATTATAGTACGCAGAGTGGTGATCAGGAACCCGTTCATCATCGTTTTGTCATTAAAAACAACACTGTAGCTCGCCAGCGACAGCTGCTCCGGGAACCAGTTGACGGTGCCCAGCAGCGCCTGCTCCGGCGCGTTAAGCGAGTTAATCAGTACGAACCACATCGGATACAGCGTGAGAAAGCATACGCCCAGCATCAGCAGGGTGTTGAAGACTTCAAATACGCCGATGCTCCGTAAGCCTGTGCGACTTTTCAACGGTCTGCCCCCTTTCTAGAAGATACTGTCCCCGGTCAGTTTTTTGGATGTCTGATTCGCCATGAACAGCAGCCCCAGCGCCACAATGGATCGGGCAAACAGCACCGCTGTGGAGAAGGAATGCCGTCCTGACACAAGCCCCATGTTGTAAATGTACAGGTCGAGGCTTTCCGCCATTTTCATGTTCATATTGTTCTTCAGCATAAAAATCTGTTCAAAATTACTGCCCAGAATACCGCTCACCGCGAGAATGAACAGGATAGCGATTGTTGGACGGATGCTCTGCACGGTAATATGCCACATCCGCTGCCAGCGTCCTGCACCATCAAGCTCCGCAGCTTCATATAATCCGGGATCAATGCCCGAAATAGCCGCAATGTAGATAATGGCACTCCAGCCTGTTTCCTTCAGCGTATCGGTAAAAAAGGTAATCCACCAGAAGTATTTGGCATCACTGTTAAAAAGAATCTCGCGGTCCTGCAGCCCGATCGCCATCATCAGCTGATTGATAACACCGCCTTCGCCCAGCCAGTTGAGCGCAATCCCGCCGAAGATCGTCCACGCGATAAAATGCGGCAGGTACGATATGGTCTGCACCGTACGCTTGAAGCGCAGGCTGCGGATTTCATTAAGCAGCAGCGCGAACAGAATCGGAATCGGAAAGCCTAAGATCAGCTTGATGCTGCTCATCCCCAGTGTATTGCGGATCGAACGCCAGAAGCGGTCATCACTCACGAAGGCTTCAAAATGCTTCAGCCCGACAAACGGCGATTCAAGCATGGGCTTCGCGATACTGTAGTCCATAAAGGCGATAACGAGCCAGAACATCGGAAGATAACAAAAAATAACCATCCAGACAATGCCCGGAATAACCATGCTTTGCAGCTGCCACTGTCTAAAAAACGCTTTCATTTGTTCCCCCCGGAATCGAAACATGTCTTTTGTCCCTCCCTTCCTCTTCATCGTAAGAAAAAAGGCGCAGGAAAAAAAGGCCACCGTTTTTGCCGCCATCCCAATTTTTTGGATTCCGATATGCGTGATCCGAAATGCAGTATGCTGTGTTTACATGAGAGGAGTGTGCCAAGCGATGAGCAAGCTGGTGTGGGAGCAGGATTTTGTAAAGAACGGGGGCGATCTCAGCCTCTGGAACATCCGGACGGGCAATGATCTGCTCGACCTGAATGATAAGCCCGTCTATCCGGGCTGGGGCAATAATGAGCAGCAGTTTTATACAGGCCGTGCCAATAATCTTTACTTTGATGAGCAAGGGCTGAACCTGCGGGCATGCCGTGAAAAAATAGAGCAGGACGGGCGGAGCTTCGGCTACACCTCAGCCCGTCTTGATACAAGGAACCACTTCTCCTTCTGCTACGGCAGGCTCGTAATCCGTGCCAAGCTGCCCGTGGGCCAGGGCCTGTGGCCGGCAATCTGGCTGATGCCGCAGGAATATGCCTACGGCCTGTGGCCGGCGTCCGGTGAGCTGGATATTCTGGAGGCCAAGGGCCGCCTGCCCCGGGAGATTGCCGGTACACTGCACTATGGCAAGGATCTGGACAGCAAGGTAGTCGAGGAGTTTACCTACGAGCTTGAAGACGGCACGGTTAATCAATTCCGTGATTACGGCCTGGAGTGGAGGGCGGACTCCATCCGCTGGCTGGTGGACGGCCACTGCTTCGCCGAGCGCCGGCTGGAGCCCGGCATGCCGTTTGACCAGCCATTTTATCTGATCCTCAACCTGGCCTTGGGCGGATGGTACGACAACAATGCAGCGGTGGATGAGTACAGCCTGCCGGGGGTGATGACGGTGGCGGGGATTTGGCTGTATGAATAGTCTGTAATTAGCTAATGAAATCCTTGTGCTTCATCTGCAGCCATCCTCCGGCAGTACAGAGCAGGATGGTTGCAATCAGGATCTGGCAGGAGCCGGCCAGATTTATACTTCCCGTAAAGGCGCCGTAGAGGTGCGAGACCAGATCCAGATGCAGGATCGGGTAATAATCGATTATCGCAGTGTAGCTGCGCAGCATCGTCAGGAATGAATCCAATATCATTACTATGATAAACGACATCAATACGGCAAAAGAAGAGGAGGCGCTCAGCAGCAAGGATACCCCGAGAACAATACTTGAAACGGTCGCCACCGATAAAAGGTTGAGTCCGATGCCTGCTATCGCGAGCTTCCAGCTCTGCATGGTAACAGGAATGCCGGCCTGATTCAGCACTGCATAAGGATCCATAAAGCCCAGTCTTCCATCCTTCAGCAGACCGATGGTGAACGAAAGCGTGTGAATAAACAGCAGCACTGAGGATGAGAGCACGATTAGAAATAGTAGCTTGCCCCAGAATAAACGGGTCCTTCCCATCGGGCTTAACAACAGATGCTTAATCGTGCCGGCAGAGCCTTCGGCTGTAAATAAGTCAGCGCCGATGATGATGATAATCAAGGGAATTATGTACTTAATAAGCATTCCGCCGGTGTCACTGTTGATCCAATGAACAGCCCCTTTAGGCTCTGGCGGGATGTTTGCCTGTAACTGATAACCGGCTATAGCCAGCTGGCCGTTTAATTGTTTCCGGACCGTATCTTCGCTGTCCAACAGCTGTATTTGGGTTTCAAGCTGTTTAATTTTTAATTCGAGCTGCGGACGCCAGTCGTCATTATGGACCGCCGGCGCTGAAGCATCTCTCATATTCCACTCGGTTATAAGCAGGGCAAATACGAAAACTGTATAAGTAATAAGAATGACAACAACCCGTTTTTTTCGCTTGATCCATTCATTTATAAGAATCCCTCTCCAGTAACTCACGTAGACCGCTCCCTGCTTTGGGTTGTGTTAAGAAAGAAATCCTCCAGAGACTGCTTACTGTGCTCGATACTATATACATAAATCCTCTGCTGGTACAATAAGTTAACTGATTCCGGGATTTGATTTTTTTCCATCTCAAGAATAATTTTGGAATCCTGGATAACAGGCTGGAACCCCGCATTTTTCAACAGCAGGACGCCTTCATCAAGCTGTTCGGGATCAACGGACAAAGCAATAGCCGCCGGCTGCAAATGAGCTAAATCCTGCATGGCCAGCGTTTCTCCGTTATCAATAACGATAACCCGGTCACATAAATGCTCCATCTCACTTAATAAATGGGAGGAAATAAAAAAGGATACTCCAGTCTTATCCCGTAATTCGCGTATAAGCAATCTCATATCAATAATGCCAGCCGGGTCAAGACCGTTAGTGGGCTCATCCAAAATAATTAAGCTTGGCGAGGCAAGCAACGCCTGGGCAATTGCAAGCCGCTGCTTCATACCCAGCGAGTACCGCTGTACCTTTTCAGATATCCGTTCCTGAAGCTGAACCGTCTGGACGCACCAGTTCACTTGTTCCATAGAGACCCGTTCACCGCTAATGCGGGCTGCTTGAAGCAAATTTTCCATTCCTGACAGATACCCGTAGAGGGCAGGCTGCTCAACTATGGCTCCGATTCTCTTCATGGCCTCAGTAAATTCCGTGTGAATATTAAAGCCGCACACCTTAATCTCGCCCTTGTCAGGTTTAATCATCCCGGTTATTAACCGGATGGATGTTGTTTTTCCCGAGCCGTTCGGCCCCAGAAAACCGACAATTTCTCCTCTGTTTACTTCAAAAGATAAATTCTTAATGATATCCCGTTTTCCGAGCCGTTTGGATACGGAACGAACCTCCAGCACTCGCGTATGTTCCATTGTTCGTTTACTCACCTCATTCAAAGTTTAGCAAGGGAGATCTTCCCTCTTGATGCGCCATGCAACTAACAGGTATGCAAGGCATCCGGATACCGACAGAACGACAGCCGACATTCTCAGTGTTGTATCGATCGGGGAATTGCCTGTAAGAATCGATACCAGGTCCAAGTGCTGGCTGAAGTAATAGCGGCTGACCGGCAGATTCCCTTGAAGGGGCGCAAGCCATAGCTTCGGCAATACGATGGCAAGCATGGTCAGAGTAACAGCCAAGCCGGCATTCCGGATGAAATATGAAATGCATATGATTATGGAAGATACTGCTGCCAGCGTCAGTGCATTTAATAGCAGAGCAAACAGGATACAGAACCACATCGGAACGGTATACTCCTTACCCGCCCAGATGCTTATAGCTGCTCCCCAATCACCTGTGCCATGCTGCAGATTGAACAAATAGATCAGAAGATAGGAGAAAAATAAGAGCAATAGGGATGAACTGAAGAGCAGAGCCAGTTTGGCATGCAGAATAGTCAGCCTACCGACGGGACGAAGCAGCATCGTTTTGATCGTCCCGGAGCTTAGCTCAGACGAAAAAAGATCGGCTCCAATCCCAATCATGATGATGGGGTATAGAAATGAAAGATATACCCCCGACATGGAGCCGCTTAGACGCTGCAGAGCCGTTTGTACGGCAGGTTCTGCTGTGTTTGCACTATTGCCGTTGAAGAAAGAGAGAATGAATATTCCTGAGAAAAAGGCGAAAAGGATCAGGATGAACAAGCTAATTCGCTTTCTTTTTTTCATCCATTCATTCTTAAAGGAACCTATAAAATAAGACAAGTTGTGATCCTCCCGGGTAAGAGTGCTGATTAAATAAAGAAATTATATCCTGTATATAATAAATTTTCCATAATAAATCAATAGCCAATAAGAATGAATCTGTAGATTCATTCTTATTGGCCTTTAAGATCCGCATATTATAGGATGTTAGAAATCCATTCCCAAACCCAGGTAACCGTTTCGATTACAACATCCACCCAAATCCATTCCCATACTTTTTTAATCCCGTTCCAGATCTGTTCTTTACGTCTAACAACTTCTCTGACAACTCGTCTAACCCAACCCCACATACATTTCATCTCCTAAAAATCAAATTGTTGGTGGCCCCGGAGAGAAATATAGCACGCAGGAAATAAAAGGGTTTTCTTCATTTTGATTCAAAATATATCATATTTATCAACGAAACGACTATTAATATGCTGTTTTTATCAAAAAATATAAAATGTTTAATGCTGATATAAGTATATTAATATTCATATATATTTAAAAAAGTACAAATATGTTCGTATTGAATATTGTTATATTTAATGATATGTTTAACACCATATGAAAAATATGTAAATTGTTGCGTATACTAGCCTAGAATCTTATTTATTTAGGGGCGTAGTTGTTACATACCAAAAGTTAAGGTGGGATGTCTTAAATGTTAGATCAGGTTCGATTTGGGAATGAGATTAGTTATTTGCGCAAAAAGAGAGGGCTTACTCAGAATATGCTTGCAAATAAGCTATGTACTCAAGCCTTAATTAGTAAAATTGAGCAGGGTCAGGTGTTGCCGGGTATCGACATCTTATACGAATTATCTATCAGACTAAAAGTGCCGCTTACATCGTTAATAAAAAAGCTGATTTATGAGCGGCAGGATTATTATGACCTACTTTTTTATGACTTGGATCTTCTTTTGTATAACAAAAGCTATGATGAAATTATAACCATTTGTAAGTCAGAGCTAAATAGAAAAATGTTACCTAAAATAAGGCAAAACTTTTGCCGTTTTTATACGCTGGCCCAGTACTATTTAAAAAAGTTAACTGCGGAAGAAACGCTTAAAAAGCTATCCGAGATGATAGAATCTAATATCTTTTACCATCACTATATGGAGGATGTTCTCCATAACGATATTGCAAACATCTATGTTGACCAGGGTTCATATTTTACTGCCCAATCCCAATTTGAAGAAATACTTGCAGAGCAAAAGGAATGTCTTGAATTTAATGCCTTTAAGTCAAAGGTTTATTACGACCAGGCGGATGCGTTTTATCGGGAAAACAAGTACAAGAATACATTAGAAACGATTAACATGGGGATTCAGCATTCTGTTAATATGCATTACATGATGTATATGTCTGATTTTTATAAACTTAGAGCCAAAGTTTTGGAGAATAATATCAATAACCGGGAAATTCACGATATATCAAAAGCAATGTCTAATATTTTCTGTAGTCTATATTGTCCCTATGATTCTAGTGATGCCCCTCTCCAATACATTAAAGTTATACGAAGCCAAAAGGTGCATAGCTAAGAAAGGAGATATTATGAAACAGGCAAAGCACAAGTTGGATTTGAAAAGCATGGATTGCTGGCGTATACAGGTTTACATCGAAACGGCGATTGTGCTGATTTTATTTTTCGTCATACATATAATAGTTTCACGTACGGATGCTAGTAACATTGTTTTTCCAATATGGCTGATGCTAGTTATATCTTACATAGTATTATCTGTCCTGCGTGCGACTGTTTTAATGCGTAAGAAATATGAAGGATGGAGCTACGAAGTTTCACCTCATGAGGTGTTTATTGCAGAAGGGGTGTTTTTTCGACAGATGACTCAAATTCCTATGAACAGAATACAGCATATTACAGTTAAGCAAGGGCCCGTTGCCCGAAAATACCAGCTGTCTGTCATAGAAATTGTTACAGCGGCGTCCACAATTGAAATAGAGTATCTCTCTTCTGATCATGCTGAGAAGGTTTGCGAGGAGATTAAAAGACATGCTTTGCTGAGTGATGAATATGAGTGATGTACAGAATAACGCCACCCGCAGACTTCATCCCAGCATTATTTTTGCAAGTTCATTCAAAAAGATATTCAGCACGCTTGTAATCGCTGTGGTGTACATGCTGTTGCAAGAGAATTACTTCTCAAGGTTGTCCTTTAATGTAAAAGGGATTATTATAGTCAGCTTCATCTTCGGATTGATAAAATCTTTTTTACACTGGAAGCATTTTCGTTACGCCTTCGATAACGGGCATCTAGTCATTCATAGCGGTATTTGGGTGAAAAGCACCCGCTCAGTCTCTCTTCCGCAAATACGTAATATCGACATACGTATATCACTGTGGCAACGTCTCTTTAATGTTGTAGAGATGAGAATAAAAACAGAGGGCGGGGACAGCAAAGCACTAATTAAGTTCTATGCAGTCACGGAGCGGGAAGCTGCACGCATAAAAAAAATACTAAACTATGCAGGTGATAATCAGCACTGCTTGTGGCAGCAACCTTTATGGTCAACTGTAAAGTATGGTCTATCCAGTATGCAGCTTGGATCGATAGCTTCAATTCTACTATTTGTTTATTTTCAAATGGATTTCGTACGTGACAGCAAGTATGTTATTTCTCTTGAGGCTTATATCATGCATTTACATGTTGCTTGGAGAATCGTAGTGATCTCAGCCCTCACCTTGGCAGCGACTTTGATTGTATCGGTATTCCTCGCGATTTTCCGGTTTCATCGGTTTCGTATTTCTTTGGACGGCGATAAGCTTCAAGTGATGAGAGGACTCGTAAATACCCACTTGGCTGAGGTGAAACTGAAGAATATTACTGGTATACGTATAGAAGACAATCCTCTACGGCAGGCCATGGGAACAAGTACGGTATATTTAGACTGTATCAGCAGCAGCGCTGAAGAGAATAGCAGCACTTTACTGATGCCGTGGATCAGACGCAAAGATATTTCCGGTATTCTGAGCAGCATATTTCCACAATGGGACTTGTCTATATTGTACAAGCAACACAACTCTTCTTTTAGGCAACGGATTTACCGTGCTCCCTATAAAGGACTCTTGAGCTTTATTATTGTTAAATTGCTCGCAGTGGGGGGAATAGCCCTATGTACTTATGTCCTGTTTATGCCTTCGATGGTTTCATTATTTTGGATACTGGTTGCTGCTTCTATTGTTTTGAGCATTCTATGGAGCTTTCAGCAGTATAAAGACCATTTCTTCATTCTTAATCATGCCAAACAGTTATCCATTTCAAAAAGATTTATCAGCCGGACTACCGTATTGGTTAACAGGAGCAGTATTCAGCAAATTGATTATGTTCAAACACCGCTGCAAGCGTCCAGAAAATTAAGGGATATTGTAATAACATTAAGAACCTCGGCATTTAAGAAAAAATACCGGATTAAATATTTGCATTCCAGTAGCTGCAAGCCGCTTTACTCCTGGTTAGGGTTACGGCATAAATAATCTGATTGCTAAGGGAGGAGACAGTATGAGTAAAATATCAAGCATAATGCTTTACGGAGGGTTATTAGGTTTTTTGGCGGTACGATTATTTTGGTACGATTATAAGGGAGTAATGTTCTCTTTCGCTGGAGTTGCACTAATCGGATTCATTATGCAAAAGCTAATTAAACGAGCGAAGTCATAAGAATGAATGAAAAAAGGGAGTGCCCCAATTGATAGGGCACTCCCTTTCGTGTATAAGCCAGTAAACTCTGTATACATTGCTGCTAAGGCAGATGCAGCTCCCGCACCGTCTCCCCCTCCACCAGCACAGGCTGATAGTAGGTGCTGTTCCGCAGGTCCTTTTTGCCCTGCAGCTTCTTGATCACCCATTCGGCGGCGTCGCGGCCCATCTGCTCCTGCGGGTGGGTCAGGGTGGTCAGCCTGATGTTGGCGTTCTTGGCAATGTAGGAGTTGTCCTGGCCGATGATCGACAGGTCCTCAGGGACGGAGATGTCCAGCTGGCGGCACACATTGACGGCTTCCAGGCCGACCTCGTCGTTGTAGCAGACGATAGCTGTCAGCATCTCTCTATTTTCGCTTAGGAATGTCTTGAGGCTATCTGACAGCACCTGCTTAGTCTCGGTATCGAAGGACAATACCTGCTCCGGGTGGAACCGCAGCTTCGCTTCGCCGAGCGCCTTGATATAGCCCTTCATCCGGTATTTGCCCTGCAGGTCATCCATCTTGGCGATGATGCCGATCTGGGTATGGCCCTTGGAGATCAGCTCCTTGGTCGCAAGGTAACTGGACTGCACATCATCGAGGCAAAAGAACGGCACCTCCAGCTCCTCATAATAAGCATTGATCATGATGAACGGCACGTCCTGCTCCTTGAAGGACAGGTAGTAGGCGATGTTAGGGTTGTACAGGTTACTTTTCGTAGGTTCCACAATCAGGCCGTCTACCCCGAAGGAGAGCATCATCTCCAGCGCCTTCTTCTCCTGGGCTACATCATTATTGGTGCTGGCTAGCAGCAGTGAATAATTATCCTCATTCAGCCGCCCCTCAATCCCGCGGATAATAGAAGGAAAGATATAGTCCGAGAGGTAGGTGGTAATAACGCCGATCGTCCGCTTGCTGGAGCCGCCTGCCGCTTTGGAGCGGAACTGGCTGCTGACATAGGTGCCGGAGCCTTTTTCGCTGCGCAAAAAACCTTCATTAGACAGCTCAAGGATCGCCTTGCGCACCGTCTGCCGGCTGACATTGTACGTCTCCTGCAAGGCCAGCTCGGTAGGAATCTGCTCCCCCACACTGTAGGCCCCGGATAGAATATTGCTTTTTATATCATCAAAAATAATCTGGTATTTCGTCTTCATCGGACTCACTTCTTTCGAGGTAGTTCAGAACGGAATGTAAAGCTTATGTTAAAGTTGTACGTACATATTGTAACACAGATATTAGCTTATTATAATCTGCTGGCGCATATGTATAAATACAAAGCAAATTTGTATGTATATCTTACAAGTTGTATTGACAAATGTACGAACAAAAAATTATACTGGAGCTGTTAAAGGGAAGCGCCTTCTTTTTATTATTGCAATTATAACAGGTTGGCTAGGGAGGAGTAACGTGGGCATGGATCAGAACATCAGGCAAGCGATACTTGAGGGAGGAACCTCGCTGGGTATCGAATTTGGGTCCACACGTATCAAGGCGGTACTGATTGACCAGACGTTTGAGACGGTTGCCTCCGGCAGCTACGAGTGGGAGAACCAGCTGGTTGACGGATATTGGACGTACGATTTGAATGATATTATCAAGGGCCTGCAGACTGCCTACAGTGAATTGAAGCAGGAAGTACAGCAGAAATACGAAGTCACCCTGAGTAAGGTGGGGTCAATCGGATTCTCGGCCATGATGCACGGATATATGGCTTTTGACAGCAGGGGAGAGCTGCTGGTTCCGTTCCGGACCTGGCGTAATGCGACAACCGGAGCTGCGGCCAAGGAGCTGACTGAACAGTTCCAGTTCAACATCCCTGAGCGGTGGAGCATTGCCCATCTGTATCAGGCGATTCTTAACAAGGAAGAACATGTGCCGAACGTTGATTTTGTAACCACACTGGCCGGGTACATCCACTGGCTGCTGACCGGAACGAAAGCAATCGGAATCGGCGATGCTTCAGGGATTTTCCCGATTGATGAAGCTGCGCAGGATTACAATCCGGCAATGGTCAAGCAGTTCGACGAGCTGACAGCAGCCAAGGGCTATTCTTTGAAGCTTGGAGAGCTTTTGCCAAAGGTGTATCATGCAGGCGAGCAGGCAGGCGTACTAACCGAAGCGGGTGCGGCGATTCTGGACGTGTCCGGGGACTTGCAGCCAGGTATTCCGCTGTGCCCTCCTGAGGGTGATGCCGGAACAGGCATGGTTGCTACCAACAGTGTAAGAAAACGCACCGGTAACATCTCTGTAGGTACCTCCGTGTTCGCGATGATCGTGCTAGAGAACGATCTGTCCGCTGTGTATCCGGAGATTGATATGGTTACTACGCCGGACGGCAGTCCGGTAGGGATGGTGCATGCGAATAACTGCTCCAGTGACATCAACGCATGGGTCGGCCTGTTCCGTGAGTTTGCGGAGGCTATGGGCTTCCAGACGGATTCCGGCAAGCTGTTCAGCGTGCTGTTTAACAAAGCGCTTGAGGCGGATGCCGACGGCGGCGGCCTGCTGAGCTACGGTTATTTTTCCGGGGAGAATATTACAGGCATCGAGAAGGGACGCCCGCTGTTCGTCCGCTCGCCTGAGAGCCGCTTCAATCTGGCTAACTTTATGCGTACGCACCTGTTTACCGCTTTTGCCGCGCTGAAGATCGGGATGGATATCCTCACCAAGAAGGAAAATGTCGCAATCGACAGCATTCTGGCGCACGGCGGCTTGTTCAAAACGCCGGTTGTCGGTCAAAGGATCGTGGCAGCCTCGATGAACGTACCTGTCTCCGTAATGGCAACAGCCAGCGAGGGCGGTGCCTGGGGGATGGCGATTCTGGCCGCGTTCATGCAGAACAGGGAGCAGCAGGAGCGTCTGGACGATTTTCTCGATAACAAGGTATTTAAGGATACGGAAGGACAGATCATTCATCCGGATGCAGCTGACGTTAAGGGCTTTGAGCTCTTCATGGAGCGGTATGTGGAAGGACTGGCGATTGAGCAGGCTGCGGTAGATCATCTGGTAGAGAACGGGAGGGGTTAATGTGTTAGAGCAATTGAAGGAAGAGGTATTCCAGGCCAATCTGGATCTGCCTAAGCAAGGACTCATCAAGTACACCTGGGGTAATGTGAGCGCGGTTGACCGTGAGCGTAACCTGTTCGTCATTAAACCAAGCGGAGTCAGCTATGAAAAAATGAAAGCCAGCGATATGGTCGTTGTCGATTTTGACGGTAACGTTGTTGAGGGCGAGCTGAGACCTTCCTCGGATACACCAACCCATGCTGTGCTGTATAAGCATTACAAGGAAATTGGCGGCATTGTGCATACGCATTCCATGTGGGCAACCGTCTGGGCGCAGGCGGGACTTGATGTTCCGGTTATGGGAACTACGCATGCTGACACCTTCTACGGCGCTGTACCTTGTACCCGGTTCCTCACACAGGAGGAGATTGACCGCGGGTATGAAGCAGAGACAGGACATGTGATCATCGAGACGTTTGAGCAGCGGGGCATTGATATTATGGCGGTTCCCGGCGTACTGCTGAAGGGTCATGGACCATTCACCTGGGGCAAGGATGCCCATTCCGCTGTTATGAACAGTGTGGTGCTGGAGGAAGTGGCTAAGATGAACCATTTTGCCCGTGAGCTGAATCATTTCGCCGAGGAGCTGCCGCAGCGGATTCTGGATAAGCACTATCTGCGCAAGCACGGCAAGGACGCTTACTACGGCCAGAAGTAATATTGGGTACAGATTAGCCTACTATTACAATTTAAGAGAAGAGGATGAATATAAATGACAACAGTTAGTGACAAGCAGTTCTGGTTCGTTGTTGGATCGCAGCATCTGTATGGAGAAGTGGCTCTGGGAGAAGTTAAAGCCCACGCCCAGGAAATGGTAGATGCACTGAATAACAGCGGCGTTCTGCCTTACCCGCTTGTATTGCAGGATCTGGCAGTCAGCGCGGACAAAATCACCACCATCATGAAGGAAGTCAACTACCGTGACGAGGTTGCCGGTGTAATCACCTGGATGCATACCTTCTCCCCGGCCAAAATGTGGATCCGCGGCACCAATCTGCTGCAGAAGCCTCTTCTTCACCTGGCTACCCAGTACAATGAGAGCATTCCTTGGGCAACCATCGACATGGATTTCATGAACCTGAACCAGGCTGCCCATGGTGACCGTGAGTACGGCTTCATCAATGCCCGCCTGAACAAACAGAACAAAGTGGTTGTAGGCTACTGGCAGCGCCCTAATGTCCAGAAGCAGATTGCCGAGTGGATGGACGTAGCGGTTGCTTACAACGAAAGCTTCAACATCAAGGTTGCCCGTTTCGGCGACAACATGCGCAATGTGGGGGTTACTGAAGGCGATAAAGTAGAAGCTCAGATCCAGTTCGGCTGGACTGTTGACTACTTCGGTATCGGCGATCTGGTTGCTTATGTAAACGAAGTAACGGAAGAAGAGATCAACGCCCTGTTCGCTGAATATGCAGAGCAGTACGATTTCGATTACGGCAACTACAGCAAGGAAGCATGGGAAGCGAGCGTTAAGGTTCAGGCCAGCTACGAAATTGCCCTGAAGCGTTTCCTGGATAACGGCGGCTACAATGCGTTCACATCTAACTTTGAAGACCTGCACGGCATGAAGCAGCTTCCGGGTCTGGCGGTGCAACGCCTGATGGCTCAAGGCTACGGCTTCGCCGGCGAAGGCGACTGGAAGACCGCTGCCCTTGACCGCCTGCTGAAGGTTATGGCCCACAACGTGAACACCGGCTTTATGGAAGACTACACGTATGAGATGGCAGAAGGCAAGGAAGCCATTCTGCAGTCCCACATGCTTGAGGTTGATCCAAGCCTGGCAAGCAGCAAGCCTAAGGTGCTGGTATCGCCGCTGGGTATCGGCGACCGTGAAGATCCGGCCCGCCTTGTATTTGACGGCAAAGCAGGCGAAGGCGTTGTTGTCTCGATGGCAGACTTCGGCACACACTACAAGCTGCTGATCAATGAAGTGGAAGCCTTCGAGCCTGAGGTTGCGGCTCCTAACCTTCCGGTAGCCCGTGTGCTGTGGAAGGTTAAGCCTAACTTCCAGGACGGAGTGAAGGCCTGGATCGAGAACGGCGGCGGTCACCACACCGTGGTTTCCCTGAACCTGACTACAGACCAGATCGTCAGCTACGCTAAGCTTGTAGGCTTGGAATATGTAATCATCAAATAAAGGTATAGTAGCGGGGAGCGGGTAAGCGGTGGCTTACCTGCTTTTTTTTTGCGGTTTTAGGTTTGACACCTTCTATTCCCGGTGATAAGATACGGCTAATTAACGATAAGGAGGCTTGCGGACTATGATCTATTTCATACGTTTAAGATGAGTACCCGGAAGAGCTTGTTTCACCGGTAAGGTGGGCTTTTTTGAGTTGCTTGTTTTATTACGTATGGGACATAGACCGCGAACCGCACGGTTATATGGCAGAGCCTTATTTGGCTATGCCCTGTTCTGATACGTAAAGCAAGCAGACTCAAGCCCACTGGACTTGGGTCTGTTTTTTTGATTATCGGCAAATTGACAAGAGAAATTATTTTATTTTTGGGAGGCTGCAATTTATGAATCATATGCACTGGAAGAGGACATTTGCCTTCATCTTCAGCGGTCAGATCTTCTCGATTCTGACTTCATCGATGGTGCAGTTCTCGATTATCTGGCATTTAACCGAAACGACAGGATCAGCCTCTGTACTGATGGTTGCCGGACTTGTCGGCTTCCTGCCGCAGGCCATCCTGGGGCCGTTTATCGGTGTGCTGCTGGACCGCTGGAACCGCAAGCTGACCATGATCATCTCAGACAGTCTGATTGCTGTAACCAGCCTGGCCCTGGGCGCTTATTACCTGTGGGGTGATCCGGGCCTGTGGGTCGTGTATGTCGTCCTGTTCATCCGCTCCGTGGCCTCCTCATTCCATGCGCCGTCGTTCCAGGCGGCCGTCCCGCTGATCGCCCCGGAGGACCAGTTAACCCGGGTAGCAGGCTGGCAGCAGATGGTCTTCTCCGCTTCCAGCATCCTGGGACCGGCGCTGGGGATTGCCGTATACTCGGCTACATCGCTGGGAACAGTGCTCCTGCTTGATGTGGCAGGTGCGCTGATTGCCAACGTCATGCTGCTGATGGTAAAGATCCATCAGCCGAAACCGGAGGCGGTGCAGGCACCATCCTTCCGGCAGGAGTTCATTCTCGGCTGGCGGACCTTTGTTTCCGTAAAGCCGATCGTGTTCATTACAATCGCCATGGCCGGCTTCAGTGTTGTCTTTATGCCGCTGGCCATGCTGTTCCCGCTGATGACGCTGGAGCACTTTGGCCGGGGCGGATACAGCGCGAGTGTTATAGAGGCGGTATTCGGCATTGGCATGATCCTGGGTGGCGTACTGCTGTCGGTATTGTCCTCCAAGTGGCGTGACTCCACCTATATGAGCGTAAGCCTTGTTATTATCGGCCTGACCTGCCTGCTTAGCGGAGTAGTCGGCAGCGGGGCCTTCGTAGCCTTTGCTGTGCTGTCCTTCCTCATGGGCGCTGCTGCGCCGCTGTTCAACGGCCCCTATATGGCGATGATTCAGAAGGCTTATGAGCCGGAAACGTTAGGGCGGGTCATTTCGCTCGTTTCCAGCATCGGGATGCTGTCTTCTCCAATCGGGCTGGCCCTGGCCGGACCGGTTGCTGAGCGGTACGGGGTGCAGGTATGGTTTTTCTGGTCGGGCATCGTTGTAGCGCTGATCGGTATCATTGTTTTTCTTAAGTTTTACGGAAAGGCTGAGGAGGAGCAGGTACAGGGTTAGGCGCACGTAAGTATAAAATTGGAAATGAGACTTTTTTCACAGCTCTAATACTCACACCGCGAGTAATATGTTAGAATATCAGAATGCATTAACGCTTCACCAACTTAATACACTACAGGCTATGAATGCTATGGATCACACTATAGCAGGAGCAGCTTCTGGAGAGACTGCGGGCTACCGCAGCGCCGAAGGGTTCACAATCTCAGGCAAAAGGACAGAAGAGTACTGAATATTTATCTGCCTTGCGGGCTGCTGCCTGCAGGGCGGATAGTGTTTGATATTCTTATGAGCCGGGAGATTGGATGATCATATCCAGTCTCTTTTTTTATTGGCAGCAGCAGGCTGTAATCATAAGGGGGAAACAGGCATGGCAGAGTTAAAGAGAGAGCTGGCTAACCGGCACGTTCAGTTAATCGCAATTGGAGGAACCATTGGCACAGGATTATTCCTGGGATCAGGACGGGCTATTGAAAAAGCAGGTCCGTCGATTATGTTCACTTACCTGATTGTGGGGATCGCTGTATTTTTTGTGATGAGGGCACTGGGGGAGCTGCTGCTGTCCAAGGCGGGATACCAGTCCTTTACGGATATAGCTGAGGATTATTTGGGGCCGAAGGCTGCTTTTGTTACAGGCTGGACGTACTGGTTCTGCTGGATTATGACGGCGATGGCCGATGTCATTGCGGTCGGTGTCTATGTACAATACTGGTTTGATATCCCGCAGTGGATACCTGCCGTTATCTGCTTAATTATTCTGCTGGGACTTAATCTGCTGACCGTCAAAAGCTTCGGCGAGCTGGAATTCTGGTTCGCACTGATCAAGGTAGTTACGATCCTTGCCCTGATCGGGCTTGGGATTGTCCTGCTCGTCATGGGCTTCAAAACAGATGCAGGAACGGTAACGGTCCGCAACCTGTGGCAGCACGGCGGGGTATTCCCGAACGGCATCACAGGCTTCCTGTTCTCCTTCCAGATGGTCGTATTTGCTTATGTCGGTGTAGAGCTCGTAGGGGTGTCGGCGGCAGAAACCGCTGATCCTGAGAAAAATATCCCGTCAGCAATTAACAAAATCCCGCTGCGGATTCTGTTCTTCTACGTTGGCGCGCTGTTCGTTCTGCTGTGCGTTAACCCGTGGACCCAGCTCAGCCCGGCGGAGAGTCCGTTTGTAAGAACCTTTAGCCTCGTGGGTATTCCGATTGCTGCCGGGATTATCAATTTTGTCGTGCTGACCTCAGCCGCATCGGCCTGCAACAGCGGGATGTTCTCGACCAGCCGGATTCTCTACAATCTGAGCCGCAAGGATCAGGCCTCTGCCCGGTTCGGCAAGCTGAACAAAAATCATGTGCCGGCCCATTCGCTGTTCATTTCTACACTGGTTGTTTCAGCCGGTGCGCTGCTGAGCAAGCTGGTTCCGGAGCAGGCCTTCGGCATTGTAACCACGGTCAGCGCCATTTGCTTCATTTGGGTCTGGGGCGTCGTACTGGTATGCCACATCAAATACAAGCGGAACCGGCCGGACCTGCAGGCTGCCTCCAAGTTTAAGGCACCGTTTACTCCGGCCGTTAACTACATTGTTCTGGCGCTGTTCGCGGCGATCCTGATCATTATGCTGATTGCCGAGGAGACCCGTCCGGCGCTGCTGTTCACTCCGGTCTGGTTCATTTTGCTATTCGTCCTGTATTCGGTGAGAAGCAGGAAGCAGAAGAGCCGCGGGGAGACCGGAATTAATACGGAGGCGGGGCATCAGCTCTAGCTATAAATCGGAACACAAATAAAAGCACTCCCTAACCGGGGTGCTTTTATTTGTAGTGAGTCCTGTGTATCCGCTAAAGCCTGTCTGTTAAGAAACAGGTACATAACCGGCATGATAGCGGCCCTTGGGTACGATCATCGGGGAGCCGGCAACCGGGTCCTTGATTACTGCACAGTCCAGTCCGAAGATGTCCTTAACCAGGGTGCTCGTAATCACTGTATCCGGCGTGCCTTCAGCGACCAGCTTGCCTGAATGAAGGGCAAAGATATGGTCGGCATACCGGGCCGACAGGTTAATATCATGCAGCACCATGACGATGGTAGTGCCGTGCTTGCGATTCAGATCGGTTAGCAGGTCCAGAATCTCTACCTGGTAGGTGATGTCGAGGAACGTTGTCGGTTCATCAAGGAACAGGATATCGGTCTGCTGCGCCAGTGCCATGGCAATCCAGACGCGCTGGCGCTGGCCGCCGGACAGCTCATCAATATGATGATTGGCGAACTCGGTAATTTTCATAATCTCCATCGCTTCGGCAACGGCTTCATAGTCCTTTTTGCTCCAGCTGCCGAAAAGCGACTGGTGCGGAAATCTGCCCCGGCCGACCAGATCAGCTACGGAAATCCCCTCCGGAACAATCGGCGACTGCGGCAGCATTCCGACCGTGCGGGCAAGGGGCTTCGAGGCGATTTTGGCAAGAGGCTTTCCGTCGATCGTTATGGTGCCGGAGGAAGGCTTGATCAGCCGGGCCATCGTTTTCAGGAGCGTGGACTTGCCGCAGCCGTTCGAGCCGATAATGACGCTGATCTTGCTGCTTGGCAGCACAAGGCTGACATCCTGGATAACCGTTTTATTCTCATAGCCTGCTACGAGGCGTTCGACTTGAAAAGTATGCGCCTGATTCATTATAATTCTCCCTTCCGGTTCATCTGGATCAGCAGGTATATCAGATACGGCGCTCCGAGCAGCCCGGTGATTACGCCTACCGGGAAACGGGTCACGAAGGCGAATTGGCCGATCAGATCTGCCGCCAGAACCAGAACAACGCCAACCAGTCCTGAAGGGATAATACCGGAGAAGCCTGCTCCGGTTAGTCTTTTGGCGATCGGTCCTGAAAGGAAGGACACAAAGGCAATCGGACCTGTTGTTGCGGTGGCGATAGCAATCATGCAGACAGAGCCGACAATCAGCAGAATCCGGGTTTTGTCCGTATGTACACCCAGTGAAGATGCAGATTGCTCCCCGAGCTCCAGGATATCAAGATGCTTGCCCAGCAGAATGAGGACAGGCGCACAGATTATTACTGTAATTACCAGCGGCGGCAGCTCGCTCATCTGCGAGCCGTTAAGGCTGCCGGTAAGCCAGCGGATGGCGGTCGGAACATCCTTTTCCGAGCTGATCAGCAGCAGATAGGAGATTATGGCATCCAGCATCGCCTGCACACCAATACCAACAAGGATCAGACGCCCGATAGAAAAGGTTCTACCTCTGGACAGGATATAGATCAGAATGACAGTAGCCAGACCGGCAAGGACTGCAGCCAGAGAGACGACAGCTCCGCCGGCATGAAGGATAACAATACAGAACACAGCCGCCGCGCTGGAGCCGGAGGTAATCCCGATAACATTCGGGTTAGCCAAGGGGTTACGGAGCATGGTCTGGAAGGTGTAGCCGGCAACGCCAAAAGCAAACCCGGCAAACAGGCCGGCCAGCATCCGCGGCAGACGGATTGTACTCACAGCAAAGGAGACTCCCTTGATCTGCTCTCCCGAAAGAGCCCGGATTACCTCCGAAAGCGGATAGATGGTATTGCCGAGCAGCAGCATAGCTATACAGAGCGCACAGGCAAGGAAGGCCAAGAGGCCGGTAACCAGTACCCAGCGTCGGCGTCTTTGCCGCCTTCCGGCCATGATAAATTGGGTTGAAGGAAGATGATTTGTCATAAGGACCGCACTTTCGATCTCATAGCTAATATGATTAATATCGGTGCTCCGATGAACGCTGTTACAACACCGACTTCAAGCTCTCCCGGGCTGCCCAGCAGCCTGCCGCCAATATCAGCCACAGTTAGAATAATAGCTCCGGCTATAGCGGACATGGGAATGACAAAACGCAGATCGGGGCCTAGAATAAGCCTGATAACATGAGTGGATAAGAGTCCGATGAAACCGATCGGGCCTGCAAGTGCCGTTGTTGCACCGCAGAGGAGAACCCCGGCGAGAGCGGCGGTAAACCGCAGAAAGCCTGTCTTGACACCGAGTCCGGTGGCGACATCATCGCCCAGGGCCAGCGCGTTCAGCGCAGGCGCTGTCAGTATGGCAATCAGCATGCCGGCGATCAGAAAAGGGATGAAGGTGGAGATGTTATCCCAGCTTCCCGAACCGACGCTGCCTACCTGCCAGAACCTGAATTTATCCATGACATAGGAACGCGGAATCATGATGGCAGTGACGAGAGAAGAAAGGGCTGCACTCGTCGCAGCACCCGCCAGAACGAGCTTAATGGGGGTGGCTCCGCCACGCCCCATTGAACCTATTCCGAATACGAATACTGCGGTAAGCGCAGCTCCGGCCAAAGCCAGCCAAATGAATTGGCTGGCTGAGCTTATGTTTAGAAAGGCAATTCCGCACACTACGAATAAGGCAGCGCCGGTATTGACTCCCAGTATACTCGGGTCCGCAATAGGATTGCGGGTGACCGATTGCATAAGCGCCCCGGATACGCCGAGCGCTGCACCGCACATTATGCTGAATACTGTCCGGGATATCCGCTTGCGGACTACGTTGGCTCCGAAGGACTGCACGTCCGGATGAAATAAACCGTCGAGCAGCTCTCTTAAGCTGGTCACCCGCGAGCCCAAGGCCAGCGAGGCGACAATGCATAAGCCAAGCAGGATGAAGCAGATGATCAGGACCAGCGTGAAATTCCGCGGGGTATGCAGGGCTGGCTTTTTATATTCAGAAGTCTCAGAACTATTCATTTATCTTGTCGATAGCTCCGCCGATCAGCTTGAGATATTCATCGATAGTGTAGGCAATAGGCAGCGGGTTAGGCGTTCCGGCAGCAACAAGCGGTGTATCGCTGTCGATGAAAGCAACTGAACCGCGCTCAATCGCAGGGATTTTGCCCAGCAGGGAATCTGCCTGGAGAGCCTTCAGTAGTTCGTCATTGCCATATCCGATAATCAAATCTGCATCGTTGAGTGCTTCTACGTTCTCGGCGCTCAGGCTCAGAGAGTAGCTTGTCGGATCTGTAATCTGGCTGGTGATGCTTTCCGGATATTCCATTCCCAGCTCATACAGGAAGGAGACGCGGGAATCAATTGGCGCATAGATATGCAGCTTGGACAGGTCGTCAGCGGAGAAGTTAACCCATACGACTTTTTTGCCGGCAATTTGCGGATAGGCAGTCAGCTTTTCTTTTACCAAGTCCTCGGTGTCCTTGATCAACTGCTCGCCTTCGGCCTTCATGCCCATGCCTTCAGCAATCAGGTTAACCTGCTCACGCCATGTGGTGGTCCAAGGGGAAACCGGGTAAGCGACCACCGGAGCGATCTGGCTCAGTGTGTCGTAGTCTTCCTGGGTGATGCCGGAGTAAGCGGCAAGAATGACGTCCGGATCAGCATCGGAGATCGCTTCGAAATCAAGGCCGTCTGTATCCTGGAATACGTTTGGATCGGTTACGCCCAGCTCGTCCAGCTTTTGCTTGGTCCAAGGGAGTAGTCCGCTGTCGTCCTGAACGCCGAAGTTTGCTGCCGAGAAGCCCACTGGAACAACACCCAGCGCGAGGGCAACGTCCTGATTACCCCATTGAATAGTAACGACACGTTCAGGCTTGCTTTCGATTACAGCTTCACCCAGCGCAGTTTTGATTGTGATCGGATATTGAACGGCATCTGTAGCAGCAGGGGCTTCGGTAGCCGCCGGTGCAGTAGTAGCCGCAGCATTTGTCGGTGAAGCCGCATTGTTAGATGCGGTGTTGTTACCGCAGCCTACCAGCGCAAGGGTAAGCGCAAGCGGAGCAAGCAGCGTTCTGAAAGTATACTTTCGTGTTGTATTCATGTGTTTCATTTGTGTGACCCCATCCTTTATATTGTGTATTTAACAATACTTGATAACGATTCTCATTATCGAACAATATATATGCAATCGGGACTGGTGTCAATAAAAAAATGGTAAATAAAATTTGGACTGACTCGGCTTTTGGCCTATTTAGATTGTCAATATCACGTACAGCATTTAGCTCTGGCTGTCCGGGCATAGTATAATAAATGAGGATATTGTCAAAAAAATGGAGAGGAGCCTGCTTACATGGCACAATCACTGCAAGGAAAAACAGCAATCGTAACCGGAGCTGCAAGAGGAATCGGAAAGGCAACGGCTATTGCGCTTGCCAAGGAAGGCGTAAACGTAGGCCTGCTGGCCAGAACAGAATCCCTGCTGAAGGAACTGGCGGCTGAAATCGAGACTTACGGGGTTAAGGCTGCTTATGCAGCTGCAGATATCTCCTCGAAAGAGCAGGTAGATACGGCAGTTGAAGCACTCAAGAATGAGCTGGGAGCTGCGGATATTCTGATTAACAACGCAGGGATCGCTACGTTCGGAACACTGCTGGAAATGGACCCGGAAGAATGGAAGGGTATGATTGACGTCAACCTGATGGGAACCTACTATGTAACCCGGGCTGTGCTGCCGCAGCTCATCGGCAAGAATGCCGGAGATATCATTAACATCTCCTCGACTAACGGACTTAACGGCGCAGCTACATCGAGTGCTTACAGTGCATCGAAGTTCGCCATGATCGGCCTGACCGAATCCCTGGCCCAGGAGGTCCGCCGCAACAACATCCGTGTATCGGCGCTGACTCCGAGCACCATTGCAACAGATCTGGCACTGGATCTGAACCTGATCAAGGAGAACAATGACGCGAAGTTCGTTCAGCCTGAGGATATTGCAGAGTTCATTATCGACCAGCTGAAATTGAACCCGCGTGTATATGTGAAGACAGCGAGCTTTATTGCTACGAATCCGTTCTGATCAGAGAATAATTGATATAAGAGGCCATCCCGGGAGGGGTGGCCTCTTTCAGCTGCCGGTTACCAGCCTGCCGGATAGCTCAGCCTACCCCGTCCCTTTCTAGTAAGGTGTAGAAATGATCACGGTCTTTCTCATCAAATTTGCCGAGCGTACCCACTCTGACGAACTCATGCCCGCCATAGATATCCATTTCCTCCCCATCCTTGGTGTATAGCGCAATCATATTTCCCTCCCGGTTGAGTTCCATATAGCCGTGGCTGTCTGTTTGGGGAGGTTCACCATAAAAGAGCGTAAATCTGATTTTGTCCACACTGTGCATCAGGGTTCTCCTTTCCTGTCATGTATCAGCATTCTGGAATCCATTGTACAGGAAGATGGCGGGAGTTGAAAAAAGCAGCCTGGCCGCACATGTTGCGGTATAACTTCTTTTTGAGGAGCTCTGATAGGGAGTTACCTGTGCTGTCGTCTATTTTCGGAATATTTCTTGACGGGAGGGCATTAGGCGGTTAATATACTGTGCCGGATTAGCGGCGGGTTACTATTTGATTCTTTTAATAAGGTAAATCGGAGGACCTTAGCAATTTAGTTGGATTTTCGCTACTTAAATCCGTGGTTTCTCAAGATTTATAGACATTAGCTGGAAAATCGCCATTTATTCGGGCAGCAAACGCTCCGTATACCTAAATTCAGCAGAATTAATTAGCCTTTTTCCACCTATCAACCTTATTCCGGTGGTTTCCCAGAAAATAGGCGGAGGATTTCCACTAGACATGCATACAAACTTACATGTGAGCTAATTCGAGATAAAAGTAATAATTTTACATTTTGTTTTATAGACCCAACGAAAAAAGAACAGTGGCGCCTTAAGTCGTAGGCTTGGTTACCATATAATGGTATATTTTGTTTGCTATCTAAGAATTATCTTTACCGTCGCTCGTTTCTCTTTCGTTTGTTCTGGCGTTTCTGCGGGCTTAGGGATCTTTTGCCGACCTTTAGAACGACGAGTCGGTTCACGATTCAGCGCTTCAATAAATACATCCCAGTCTTTCATGGCATAATACCTCATCTTTCGCAGCATGCTCCATACACTTAGGGTGGACTGCACTTCTAAATGGATGAGCTGACAAAGTAGCGCCGTAATGATTCCGATGTAACATTGGACCCACACTGCATGGGGGTGGTGATTGTGGAACGTTACGGTGGCCAGATGCTGCTTGATCCATTTAAAAAACAGCTCAATTTGCCAGCGACAGCGATAAATTTCACCAACGTCTTCGGCTGAAAGATCCTGACGATTTGTGATGACCTCGTAGATTTTTCCATGCTTATCTTTGAATTGTACAAGGCGAACGCAAAACGTTTGGCCCGAATTTTTATCCAGAATCTCAACGTCAGCGTCCCGAGTAATATTGCTGCTACCCGAAATGGGATGTTCGGTCAGCACGGTGTACTTTGTTTTTGCACGAATCCGGGCTACAAAAAGCACCGTCCCTTCCGACCATTCTCTGAAGTTTCCGTAATGCACATAGCCACGGTCGAAAATATAGGTGAATTCTCCAGGGGCAACCAGATATTTGACCGCTTTTTGATCCGACACGCCGATAGTGGAAAGGACAATCTCATCCGGAAAATGACACCCTGCTTCCAGCGAAAGCAACCGCGTATGGATTTTGACACCCTTGGTCTTATTTTGATAAAACGCCCAATCGCCGAGTATTTTGGGTAGCGAAAGGCTCGTTGAATCGACGGGTGCTAACTTTCCAAGATGCTTGATGCCCTTGGCTTCTGCTTTTCGCAATTTTATTTCCTGAACAAGATCGGTAAACAACCACTCGAGATAAGCAAGAGGGATAGCGTCAAGCTTGCGGTTCAAGGTCGATTCGTGAATGGTCGTGAGTCCGGTAATGTCCTGAAGCTCTGCATTCGTTTCCAAATGGAGCACAATGTCGGAAAGAGTCCGCCTCTGCTGCAACTGAGCTTCTACAAAAAGGGTAATCGCGGCCCCAACGGTAAGTTTTTTAGAATAATGATCTGCGAATGGACAACGAAAAGAATGTAACATTAAATGCTGTAAGTACTTGCGTAAAACTGAATTTTGCGATATGTTACCCATGGATTAGCTCCTTTTGTGGAGAGATGTGGGTAACCTGCCTACTCTCTCTACATTAGGGCTTTTTTCATTTTTCACCAGAGTAAACTCATCTTTTTTATCCATAATTAGCTAACTATTTCAAATGAATTTTCATGTTAGCTTTGCCGCATGTCTAGTGGAGGATTTCCACTTAGTTCATCTGGACCTATCCATCTATGGTCAATTATTAGAACCCGTGTTGCTACCTGCCTTGATCCTCACCGTCACTCTCCCTCCGCCGGAAGGCGCCACATTCTCCAGTGTCAGCGTCCCCCCATGCTGCTGAGCGGCAGATTCGGCAATGTACAGGCCCATCCCGTGATGCTTGCCGGATATATCCGTTGTCCCCCCGCTGGGCCTCATTCTGGCAGTTTCCTGAAGCAGCCCTTGGAGTTATAAAAATACTGTAAAGAACAAAACCTTCCCGTTTTTTCCATTGTCGTAATACTTCCGCCCTGTTTGCCCGTAGTATGGTATGCGATGATAAGGACATCAAACGGCCGGGATCATCAGAATCCGGGATGCTTGAGCCTTCAGGCTATTGCGGTCCTTCCTTCTAACTCACTGTAAATGACATAGGGCCGCAGCTTTCCTGAAGGATGCTTACCCTAGAGAGGAGGCGTCCAGGCTATCATATTCCTTCCTTCTAAACCATGAGGATTATTCTAAATAGGGATACGGCTTTCCTGGACACTTTAATATGAATATGAACACGATTTATTTACGAAGAGCACATAAAATTACTGTGAATCAGCACACCGGAAACGGGCGGCTGGCGGACGGATATTTGGGGGCGGCAGCCCGTAATTTGGAAGCACTGGGCTTTGCCTTGTCTCCGGCTTTGTTCCGCGCGGTACGCGAGCTGCCGAAGGAAGATTTTGAGGTGCTGTACGAGCAGCTGGTTGCAGATTTGAAGGTTATGGTTGGTGCGCACGTAGAGTATGTACCGATGTATCCCGGCTTTCCGGAGCAGGTTATGCTGCAGCAGGATGCCATCCTGTACTTGAATGCGATATACCATTACTATACCTGGGACCTTCCGGTATACAAAGGGTCTGCAGAGCGAGAGCCGCTTCAGGAGCAGGTGAAATTAAAGGTGATCGGGCTTGGGGACAGTGAGGATTTCTGCTTAATGATCCGCCGGCTTATTCAGGCCAAAGGCTCAATCTCTGCAGCCGATAAAGAGGATATTGATGCCGTAATAGCGGCGCTTGAACCGGAGGAGCTGGAGGAGATTCTGCCGCCGGACATTCCGTTCAAGGAAAATACCGCTTTCGTGATATCATCGCTGCTGAAGCATAACAAGGCTAACCTTGCGCGGCTGGGGCGGTACTTTAAAACAGCGACCGATGTGCTGCGCCTGGCCGTAGCCTGGTCGGATGGTGATGTCAGCCTGGCGGCCCCGGTGCGTTTCCGCAAATTCAAGCGCAGCGGACGCCGTCTGCTGCTTGGCCTGCTGGAGCAATGCCAGCCGCTGACAGAGGATATGCTGAGACATAAGGACCGCTGGATCCGGCTGGGCGAGATTCTGCATCCGTCCGAGTACAAGCAGCGGTATGCGCGCTGTGAGGAAGCCTGGGATATTCTGCGGAACAACAAGCCTTTTACATCCTTTAACAGCAGCGTGGAGCTGGCTTTGAAATATAAGCAGGTGTGGAATGCACTGGATCTGCTGATTAAGCGTCCAGGTGAATTCGCGCGGAGACTGGATCATCTGCTGCGCGGGACGGAACACACGGATTACGTTGTGCTGGCCTTTGGCGAGGCGGTAGAGCAGGTATCGACTCCGGTGCTGTTGCAGGTAAAGAACCATTTCTCCAGCCGTCTGGAGGAACGGGAGCTGCGGGTCTTTTTCCCGAAAGGGAATGTAGCCAAGGTCTTTGCTGTCCCTGATACGCTGCCTGTGATTGAGGCCGGAGTCTGTCAGGACATCGTAAACATATGCGAACAGGCTTTAATCGGACGTTTTGCAGAGCTGCCGCCTCTGGGCAGTGCGTACGTGGATGAGCGGCTCAAAAATTACCATGTACCGTTCTCCCAAAGATCAGCCAGCAAAGTGCTGCATACCTTAGTCCGTGGAAGCCGGCTGCCGATGGGAGAAGGGGATACGATCCGCTTTTTCAGCTGGTGGAAGGAGGGGAAGGTGAACGGGGTGTCTACAGGCCGGGTGGATATTGACCTGTCTGCGGTCATGTATGATCATAACTGGAACTATGTAGAGCATATCTCGTACACGAATCTGCGCTCGTCCAAGTATCTGGCACATCACAGCGGGGATATTGTGTCGGCGCCTCTCGGGGCCAGTGAGTTCATTGATCTGCATATCCCTTCTATTATTGAGTATGGCGGAAGATATGTGGTGGCGTCGCTGAATTCCTTCACGGAGCAGCCGTATTGCAATCTGCCGGAATGCTTTACCGGCTGGATGATGCGGAAGAAGCCCGGCTCCGGCGAGATTTATGAGCCTTCAGCCGTAGTAAATAAAATAGACGTCACAGCCGATACACGGATTGCCATCCCTGTCATACTGGATCTGGTGGAACGGACGGTGATCTGGACGGACCTGTCGCTGACAAGAGATCCTAATTATTATAACAATGTGGAGGGTAACCAAAAGGGGATGGTGCTGACCGGCAAAGCGATGACCCAGCTCAAAAAACCGGATCTGTACGATCTGTTCATGCTCCACGTCAAGGCCCGGGGACAGCTTGCCGAATCTCCGCGCCATGCGGATACTGTATTTTCGGTAGAGCAGGGGCTGACTCCTTTCCATATCGAGCAGATTATGGCTGAGTATGTTGTGTGAGTGGAGACTAGAAACAGCAGTCGCGGTATAATAATCAGCATAACTGACTACTTGGAGCGTTCTGATGGATCTTAAAGAAATATTAATTATTGCTGTAAGCCTAATCCTCTTTGTCGTTGCCGGGGCTATCATTAATAAAGCGGGGGACAATGATCATTTGAGGCTATTAACATGGTGTCTGCGTATGACAACGACGCTGTTAATAATCAGTCTGCCTATAAGCTTATATGGGGACTACCATATTGATAAAGCTTTTGATTTTTATGCTTTTGGTGTACATGACAGTAAGGGATTTTTCAGAAGTTATTTTTTGGTAATCCTTAATCTTTTCTTTCTTTTACTTCATATTCTCATGACAAGATTAGTGCAGTGGAGAGGTGTTACCAATTTCTCAACGGAACAAAAGCTGAATATGCACATTACAACTTCGCTGGCCGTATTACCGTTACTGCATGTATGGGGTCTTGGCTATCCATTAGGATTCTGGTAGTCCGTTCGCCTCCCGCAGCACCTCAGCCCCGCCCGCTGCCATAAATTCCTTAACAAAGCTGTCGAACTCCTCAAGCGGTCTTTCACCGGTGATGAAGGCGATATAAGCCTCGTTCCGCAGCTGGATCAGCTCCGGCCCGTTCTTAACTAGAGCTGGCGTTGCAATCTCCAGCGCATTGTAGATACCGTCCTGCTCCAGTCCAAGTGTAGCCGCCCATTGCTCCCTGCGGTCATCCGGCATCACAGGTACCGTCATGCCAAGGCTGGCGCCGATGGTGTTCTGATAGCTGAAGGTCCGGTCATACGGCGGCAGCACTACCACTTCCTTGTTCAGGCTATCCGCCCAATCCCAGTGCTCACCCTGAATGCCGAACTTCATCGCTGTATCCTCCTGCCGGTCGGGGTTGGCACTGACGTAGTCGAGAATCTGCAGGATGGTCTCCAGCTTGCCCGGCTCCTTCACGGCATCTGCCCCGATTGCGGTGAAGCTCATCAGCATATCGTAGGCCTTGGAGCCGCGCTTGCCCTCCGGTCCGCTTACCGGACGCCCGAATACGATCCGGGCGTCCGGGTTTTTGGCCGTCAGCTCCTTCGCGTTGAAGGTGGCTGCAACCGGCATTTCCACGGTTTTTCCCAGCTCATCTGTCGTCCATGTGGAATAATCGCCGTCCTGAATCCAGTGGTAGTAATTGCCCATGGAGGTCATGCCGATCCGGCCGCCTGTAACGGCATGGGACAAGTGCTTATAACCGCCCTTATTCTCCCCGGTAACAAACTCCGGATCAATAACCCCATCCTGATACCACTTGCGCAGATAACGCAGCGCTTCCTTCATTTCCGGTTGCAGGGCACCGATGACCAGCTGCTGCTCCTGCCTGCTGAAATAGAGCTGATCGGCAAAAATAATCTGCCCGAATGCTCCAAAAACCACATTCATCCCTTCGAGCGACAGGCCGTAGGTATCCTTCACGCCATTTCCGTCCGGATCGCCATTCGCGAAGGCATACATTACCTTCTCAAAATCAGCCAGCGTATCAGGTACAGTCAGGCCGAGTGTATCCAGCCAGTCTTGGCGGTACACAACCGGGATACGATAGATATTGGTAGGATTAACAACGGGGATACCATAGTAAGCGCCGTCAATGACGCCATGATTCTGATAAGCAGGGGCGTTCTCCCGGATTGCCTTCATAATATTAGGCGCATAGGTGTTAAGCAGCTCCTGCGGAATTTCCGCCAGCACGCCCTGCTGCTGATATTTCAGCAGATCCTGGGTCTGCCTGATCCGGAACAGGTCGGGAATATTCCCCTGTACAAGCTTCAGATCAAGCAGCGGTTCATATTTATTGTTCTCCAGATTCCAGATATCAAGATCGACGCCAAATTTCTGCTCGATTTCACGGACGACTGCTGCATCCTCAGGAACCGGGAGGTTCTGGTGCATCGTCCAGGAGATGGTGTATCCGGGAGCGGGAGAAGCCTGAGCCGGCTGCTCAGCCGTCTCAGCGGACAAATTGCCGGGTTTCAGGCTGCAGCCGCTGAGCAGAGCCAGGCCTGCGACAATTACCGGTGCTGCAATCAGGGCGGCATACCGCCGGCAACTCACACTCATTCCATTATCCTCCTTATCAGCTGCAGACCTTAGGCTGAAGACTAGCCTTCTTTAACCGTGCGCAAATAATTCCCCGGAGTGCAGCCATACCTCTCTTTGAACCGTTTGATAAAATAAGCCGCCGTCCCGTAGCCGACAGTGCCGGCAATCTGCTCGACAGTCATACTGCTGCTCTCCAGCAGCGTTCTGGCGTGCTCCATCCGCTGTCCGGTGACATAGTCCGTATAGTTCATTCCGAGTTCTTCCTTGAACAGCCTGCTTAAATATTTAGGGCTGATAAACACCTTGGAAGATACGGCATCCAGCGACAGATCGTCAGACAGATGCTGCGCGATATATTCCTTGGCGGTTTCAACTGTGGATAAAGCCCTGCCGCTGTTGCGTTTATCCGTCTCTGTAATGAAGGCGGCCAGTGAACGGGTAAGCCAATCCTGAAAACGGAGTATATTAGACATTCCGATGTATTGGCCGTACAGATCCGGATACCCGCCGTCTTCGGGCTTATAGCGGATACTCTTCAGATAATCCGAGTAGATGAATACGGTATTGCCCAGAATGAAGTGGCAGTAATCAGCCGGATAGGGGCCTTCCCGCATTGCAGTAATAAGCTGTCCGGTTGTCGAAATAAGCTCATCCAGCTGCCGGGAGTGCAGCTTATCCTTAAATTTCACAAGCAGGGCCTGCGGAATCTCATCCAGGCTGTTCTCACGCTCCAGCAGACCGGAAGCATTAAGAAGCGACTGCTCTGGCAGAAAATAAGCATACTTCATCAGTGTCTGCGCTTCGGAAAAGCTGCTGTGAAGCTGCGGAATCTCCGCAACCCAGCTACCCCAGGCCTGCTGTATATCTGCCTGAAGCTGCTGTCCTCCCTCTGCAGACAAAAGCTGCGAGAGCTGCTCCTGCAGCGGGCCGGGCGGACCGGCAGCACATACAATGGCCGCAACCTGCCTGTCCGGCAGCTCCTCGGCGATAATCCGGCAGCCGGGCAGCCCTAAGTCTTCAAGGTGCTCAATGATTCCGCCTACCATGGACTGTATATGGGCGGAGCTCATGTGCGCCCATGCCTCCTGCGGACGGATGAGCAGGCAGCAGTACCGGCTGTACTGCGGGGTAATGCCCAGGAGCTGCAGCGCTTCAGCGGTTTCCCCGCGGTTCAAGCCGCCGTCCAGAAGGCTCAGAACGGCATTGCGCTTGACGGCCGGAGCGCTCGCCTGCAGGCTCTCCTCCAGGCTGCTGACCTGCTGGCTTAGCCGGGTGAAGGCCGTGTCAATCAGCCTGTACTCATTGGCCGCCGGCTCCGGAACAGGGCCGGACAGATCCCTGATCTTGGCGGTGAGACGCTTAACCGGCTTGTAGTTAACTTTGGCCAGAACGCCTGACAATAAGAAGCCCAGCAGGAGGGCAAGCAGGCACAGGCCGAGGATCAGCTGCTGCATAACGTTAGACGGTGCATAGAAGAAGCTCGCAGGCACAGCGCTGACGATCGTCCAGCCGGCAGAGGGCAGGGGCTGATGGGAGATGACATAGGAGGTGTCCCCGATCTTGCTGCTGAAGCTCCCGGCTTCCCCCGCAGCTGCTGGCAGCCCGTTTGCACTGAAGCCGGGGCTGCCAGCCTGCGCCAGGACCTCTCCGGCAATGATGGCGCCGGAAGGGTCAATGATATAAGTATCTTCATATTGTATAGGCATCATATTTCCGATAATAGCGCTGATTGCGCTTTGTTTGATATCTATAGCCAGAATCAGATCACTGTCAGCGCCTGAAGACTGGAAGGGATAGCTGCGGGCATAGGTAATCAGGGTGCTGTGCTTGCCGCCCGGCACGCTGGAGTAAATATCCTCTGGCACCTCGCGGGCAGGAGTCCACAGGCTGCTGTGCGGATTATTGCGCATACCGCCGATCCAGCCGGCAAAATAGGCGGCGCTCTCCCCCTGATCCGCATCGTATGTCAGGCCATGAAGCGATGAGAGCATCACCTGCTGCTTGGGTGCGTACAGATGCACGGCCTGCACAATATCGGAGTTGCCGGCTACCTCGGCTTTCAGCAGATTTTGCAGCTCGCTTACCTTACTGAGGTTATGCTGAAAAGAAGCATCGCTGAACAGACGAAGGGCAGATGTCCGGTCCAGGGACAGCTCAAGGTAGATCTGCTGCACGCGCTGAAGCACCGAGGCCTCAACTGTGCCTGCGGTGTTCTCCAGAATCAGCCGGCTGCTGTTGCGCAGCTCCTCTTTATAGCGGCCGGAGAAATAAATCGAGAACACTGAACAGAGCAAAAGAACAATAACCAGAACGACAAACAGATAGGACACGGCCAGACTGGTAAATGCTGAGTTCCATTTTTTCACGGTGTATTCTCCTCCCAGGCGGATTATACACTACCCTCTGACAAGCTTATTCACGATTTGTGTTAACAGAATATTAAATCAGCCGAATCGCCTGTAATGCTCCTAAAGTGATAGAAAGGAGAAATCGTCTTATTGCCGGTTTGTGCGGCCTGATGCTACATTGAGACCGATTCGAATCGACTACAAATGATGATAGGAGCTAACCACTTGAACACAAAGACTGCCAAAAAGCTATTATCTGTTGCCGCCGGTTTCGCCATCCTCTCCAGCTCTGTTGCCTTGCCGCCTGCATCGGCTGCCCCCGCGGATTCTTCAGTCCCGGTCCCGGCTGCCCCGGAGTGGGGACATTTCGTTGACAACTACAAGAACAGCACTTCCGTTAATATGGCGGTTTACTCCAACCCCGTTATCGGTGTTCTGTCCGGCTTCCTGAAGCTGTGGACACCGGGCACCTCCTGGGATAACGGCACCAAGCTGAACAGCAGCGTGTTGAATGCCAACATTCAATATGTAGCAAATGTTGCAGCCAAGCGGACCAAAGCAGAGGAAGATATGGCTTACTTCGATGACCGGAGAGGCCAGACCTACGGTGCCGTAGACGGGCTTGGTTCTTTGTCCGAAGTCTACCGCACGATATCGGAAACATACACCTCGATTACTGAGATTCCGGCTGACGCCACCAAAGTGAAATACAACGATGAAAAAGGATCGAATAAAGGCGGAAACTCCGACTCCGAGTTGGGTGCAATGGTTGATCTGATCGGGAAGCTCCGCGGCAATTATGCTTCAAGTAATCCGTCAAAAGCGTTCTATAATTACATGCGCCCGTTCCGCTGGCTCGATACCTCGGTAATTGTGCCGACGCTGGTTCCGGCGATGAGCAGTACGCCTGCTACGGACGGCGGCTTCCCGAGCGGCCATACTAATGCCTCTTATCTCGCTGCCCTGTCGCTGGCCTATGCTGTTCCGGAGCGGTTCCAGGAGCTGCTGACACGCGCTTCGGAAATGGGCAACAACCGGATTGTGGCCGGGATGCACTCGCCGTTCGATGTGATGGGCGGCCGGGTAATGGCGACGGCACTGGCAGCAGCAACGCTTGCCGATCCTGAGAATGCCGAGCTTAAGCAGAAGGCTTACGATCAGGCCCATGAGGTTCTGCTGAAGGAAACCGGAACAGCAGAGGACCGGTTCAGTGATTATGCCAAGAATAAAGCGGAGTTCAACCAGAGATTGACGTACAGCTTCCAGCAGATCGGTTCTGCCGCTGAGCCTGCAGTGGTTCCCAAGGGCGCAGAAGTACTGCTGGAGACCCGCCTGCCTTATCTGAGCGCAGAGCAGCGCCGCGGGGTATTGGCAACAACCGCGATTCAGTCCGGCTACCCGCTGCTGGATGATCCCGAGGGCTGGGGCCGTCTGAACCTGTTCGCCGCAGCTGACGGCTACGGCGCATTCAACTCTGATGTGACGGTGTCTCTGGATGCCGGCAAAGGCGGCTTCCATGCAGCAGACCGCTGGCGGAATGACATTTCCGGCTCCGGCGCGCTGACTAAGGAAGGCAGCGGTACGTTGACGCTGGCCGGCAGCAACTCCTATACCGGCGGTACTGAGGTTAACGGCGGTACGCTGGAAGGGGATTCAGCTACAGCCTTCGGCAGCGGCGATGTCGTGAATACCCACGGTACCGTAGTGGAGAACGTATACGGTAAACTGACCATCGGCGGAGATTTCACGCAGGCTGCCGGCGGTACACTGGAACTGAATGTTACGGGCTCCGGCGATGTTCTTGAGGTTAAGGGAAAAGTAGCAGCAGACGGAAAGCTGCAGGTGGATTTTGAGAACAGCTATGTGCCTGCCGGCGGTGTACTTCCGCTGATCACCTATGCAGACAGCCAGCGGACCGGCCAGTTCGCCTCGGTTGAGATTAACGGGCTGCCAAGCACACGCAGCGCACAGCTTATATACCAGAACAACAGCATCGCCCTGATTGTTACCGACACAACAGCCAGCAATCCGGGTAACGGAGGCACTGCTCCCGGCGGCACGAACAATAACACAGGCGGTACTACAGGAGGGAATGCAGGAGTAACTAATCCTGTAACTCCAGTTGAACAGCCGGGCACTGCCAATCCGGTAGCAGCCGTGAATCCGTTCCAGTCGTCTGTAATCACCCAGGAGGCTGTTCTGAAGACGGTGAACGATGCCATCGCTGCTTCGAAGAATGTGAATACAGCATTTAGTGATACTTCCGGGCATTGGGGCAGCAGCGCCATTACGGCTGCAGTGAAGCTGCAGGTTATCAGCGGATATGAGAACGGCTCCTTCCGTCCGAATGCCCAGGTTACCAGAGCCGAGTTCTCAGCTATGATTGCCCGCGCCTTCGGATTGGCTGCAAGTCCGGCAGCAGCTGATTTCACGGATACGGGCTCAAGCTGGGCGGCTGGCTACATCGGCGCCCTGGCGGATAAGGGGATTGTAACCGGCTATGCGGACGGCAGCTTTAAGCCTGGAGCTACCATCACCCGCGCCGAGATGGTGACCATTCTCTCCCGTGTGCTGAATTTCGGCGTGCTGGAAAGCGGCGGCTCAGCTGATTTTACAGACGTAAGCAGTAATTATTGGGCAGCAGCGGCAATTAAGCAGGCAGCCTCAGCCAAGCTGGTTCAAGGCGTATCAGCTTCATCCTTCGCACCGGCCAACAATGCCACACGTGCCGAAGCGGTAACGCTCATTATCCGTGCGCTGGAGACTGACAGCTCGATCAAGGCGCTGATTGCGAATTTGTAACAGGTATAGTACCGGATAATAACGCGCGCGGCAGAGAGCAGCACTTCCTCTTTTTACAGGGGCGGTGCTGCTTTCTTGTATGTAAATCTGCAAGTATGGGCTATATAATGTAGCAGAGAGGGGATGCTGAACCTGTGAAACCGATGGATTATGTGAACCATATCGAAAAAATTGAAATTGAGCTTACCCGGCTGAATGCCGCACGTTCTCTGGTTAATGTACCGCGGCGGCTGGAGATTACGTCTTCAGGCCGGACTACCCTGCTGCGTGACCACACGGATTCGGCATCGGCTTACTATAACCGCATCAAAGGCTTTGGCCCGGATGATCTGAACCAGCTTGATACCTTGCTGAGCCATTATCCGGATGCTGCCCCGTGCTTCGATCTGTCCCCGGATCATATGACAGAAGAGGTAGCCCGGGCGTTAAGCGGCAAAGGCTACCTGCCTGCTGAACAGCTCGCTTTTCTGTATGTGCACTTGGATGAGCGTTCTGCGGTAACGCCTGCGGAGTTTCAGATTGAGCGGGTAACGGAGCAGACGGCTGAAACGTTCATCGAGTGGATCAGGAAATCAGCGGGCGGGCTTAGGGTCACCGGGGAGATGATTGCGCGGTCCAGGGAGTATTTTTACAGGGAAGATTTCCTGAATTATATGTTAAGTATCGACGGAAAGCCTGCCTCGATGGGTTCGATGTTCCTGAGCGGGGAAGAGGGCTATCTGGCCAATGACTATACTTTTCCGGAGTACCGGGGCAGGGGCTGCCAGACCTCACTGATTAACAAGCGGCTGGCTGAGGCCGCCGGACTTGGCATTAAGAGAGTGTATACCGATGTGGAATTCGGCTCAGCCAGCCATGCCAATATGGAGCGGGCCGGATTCAGGACAGCTTTTCTGAACACGTACTGGATAGCCGCCAGGGTAAGGCCTGAAATGAGGCTGCAACCTAAGGTTGCCCCTTGATGCGCCTACAACTAGCTTTACTTTAATCTGAAGAACCCCCAATAATCTAACTGTCAGGAGAGGGCGTGCAACCGGTGATTTTCAGTGAACAATTAAAACGCGAACGGGAAAAGCTGGGCTGGTCCCAGGCAGAGCTTGCTGAAAAGCTGCATGTTAGCCGCCAGTCCGTATCCAAGTGGGAGACAGGCAAAAACTATCCGAGTATCGAGGTCATTATAGATCTGAGCGATCTGTTCGGTATTACGATAGATGAGCTATTGAGGGGAGATGACGGGTTGAAGGAGAAGGTTATCCAGGACAGCAGGCAGCTGGCGTACCCGAAGTGGAAGGCGCTGTTTGACAGTGTGTTTTTGCTGGGGGTACTTCTGCTGGTTGTCAAAATCGTGATTATCGGGCTGAACCATTTCACAAATGCTGACATTCAGATTCTCGGGGGGCCTGCCGAAGGCAGTTACCAACTTTTTGCCGCTGGTTCTGATGGTAGGCGGCGGAGTCGGGAGCGATCAGCTGAAGGACAAGTATATTTGAAGCAGGTTTTATCTAAAAAGAGGGCAGCCCCGTCAAGCCGTTTCCGGCCTGCGGGGCTGCCCTTTGTATAAACACTTGAAGCGCTTATTTATCCAAAGCTTCAAGTAACGCTTCAACACCGTAAGTGTTGGCCAGCGGGCCGTAACCCATGGCGAGCGCACCGTTAACCGCGTAAGTCTGTCCGCTCTCTACGGCTTTCAGCTTCTTCCAGACCTCCGTCTGCTCCCATTCATCAGTAATGGAAGCTGTTTCCGGGCTGTCGTAGTTGAAGTAGCCGAGAATCAGATGATCGGGATCGAGTGCAGCCAGCGTCTCCAGCGACATCTCGGCACCGTCCGCCATGGCAGGATCATCCGGCGGAGTCAGGCCGATTCCCTGATCATAGTAAGGAGTCAGATACTTGGTGCCGCCCAGATAGGCAACGTTGTTGCGCACCTGCAGGAAGGCTACATTGCCTTCCACGTCTGCCAGCTTCTCTTTGGCCTCCGCCACCTTAGCCTGATAGCCGCTGATGAACTGCTCCGCAGTCTCTTCCTGGCCCAGGATTTGGCCGAACGCTGTAACCAGGGCCGGCCAGTTACTCCATACATCGGTTGTTGCTTCATCGATCACAACGGTGGCTGCAATCTTCTCCAGCTGTTCCGTTACCTCTGCGTTCACGGTGCTGCCTGCGATGATCAGATCCGGCCCGTAAGCCAGCAGCGCCTCCAGATTAACGGTGGTATTCTCGCCGACAATCACCAGCTCGCCGATCCGGTCTACATAGGGCTTGTACGTATCCGTTCCCAGCGACGAGGTGTCTTCCGTGAACGGCAGCGCGAGGCCGGCAGACGGCAGATCGAACAGCAGGAGGGAATCGACGTAACCCCAGTGGACTACAGCAACCCGTTCCGGCTTCGCGTCAATAGTAATGCTTCCGTTAGCCGCTTCGATTGTCCGCGGGAAGGCAGGTGCTTCAGTAGCAGCAGCTTCCTGCTGGGGCGCAGCCGGTGACGGGCTGGCCGCCGCCCCGTTATTACCGGAATCGGCATTGCTTGAGCAGGCGCTCAGCAGCAGAAGCAGGCTGAACAGTCCTGCAAGAAGGGCAGACCACGATGTGGCTCGTTGTGCTTTCATAGGTTAGATGGCTCCTCTATTGAAAATGATTATCAATTGCATTTCCAATAGTACCACCATCCTGCGTAAATGAGAATGAAGAGATTCCTGATAGAATGATGGACAATTTCGCCTCAGCCTTCCTTGCTGTCCAAGTCGACCTGGCTGGGCGCAATCCCTTTATATTTTTTGAACAGCCGGCTGAAATAATACGGGTCGGAGTATCCGATGCTTTTGGCGACCGCAGCTACGGAGAACTGCTTGGTTAGCAGCCATTCATGAGCTTTGTTCATCCGGTAATGAATCAGATAGTCAATCGGCCCGGTGCCTGTATATTTGGTGAATAAATAGGAGAAGTATTTGGGCTTCAGCTGATACAGCCCGGCAAGCTTGGACAGCGTCAGCGGCTCCGTGTAATGGGCCTGAATATATTTCATTGCATCCTCAATGATGAGATAGCTGTCCTTATTCTGGTGATGGCGCTCGGCTTGCAATGCCCGCGTAATCAGCTGGTAGAACAGTGAACGCTGATTCAGCCGGCCGAGCGTATCCGGGGCAGAGGCTGAATCCAGCAGCTGCTCCATCAGAGGCAGCAGCTCCGGGTTCAGTGCCGTCTCCAGACAGGAGATATCCTCCCTGCGGCGTTGTCCCTCTGCATCAGCCGGTTCATCAGGCAGGAAATGGGCCAGGAAATACTGAAAGCCATCTGTACCCGTAGTGATTTCGAGATGCCTGTGAGCACCTCCGATCAGAATATGGCCGGGCTTCAGCTGGTAATGCTCCCCGCCATCGAAGGCAAACAGGGCTTCTCCCTTAAGCGCAATGATCACCGCACATTTTGTAGTCGGCTTGTGGACATGCCCGCCATAAATCCGGCTGCCCTCCAGCCAGGTCTGGTACACACCGAACATCCGGACGGGCGTAGCAGCAAAATATTGCGCAAGCTCTTCATAGGTCCGCGGCATTCAGGGAACCTCCCTCCTATATAAAATACTTATCAGACTAAGCAGGGGGCTGCGTACTTTAGGCGTTAGGTGTGAATATGCTGTTCTTGTATTGCATCAGCGGCGCCAGCCAGACCATCCCGGTTCCGCGGTAGACGTTGACCAGGCCTTCGCCGGAGACGGCGGAGCCAAGCTTGGTTTTGCCGGATTTCTCGACCGTGAAGTCCAAGGTACTCGACCACATCAGCGCGAAATTGCCGTCCACCTTCAGTACATCATTGTTAAGCTCGACCACAACTGCTTCTTCGGAAGGAATCGGTGCTTCGAGCGCGAGAACTCCTTTGCCGCGGGCACTTAAGTTAAACAGGCCTTCTCCGCCGAGTGCGGCAGAAGACAGGTTTTTGCGGGCAGAAACAGACAGCTCCAGTGAGCTCTCACAGGCCAGGAACATGCCGTCATCAATAACAATATGATCGTTGTCGACATCAATCAGCCATAGATATTTGTAAGTGGTCTCCAGCAGAATCGTTCCGGTTCCTTTGTACTGCGGCCTGATGGCTGTAGTTCCGGTTACCGCACTGGACATAATATTACGCATCAGCCCGCCGACACCCTTAACACCTGAGGTCATTTCAATATTCCCGACCATATACTGCATAGCGCCTGCGCTAAGCACAACCTCGCTGTTATTCAGCTCAATCATCAGCTGCTTGTTGCGCATATTGCTTCTGCTCATGAAGTAGTTTAATTGCGCCTCCATCATGGTGGTGCTGCTCAGATCCTCTTTATATTCAATTACCGTGAATCCGCCAAGCTGTTCCTTGATAATAACGTTGCTGTTATCTTTGAGATTATTAATGGTAAAAGCCATAGTGAGTCCTTCCTCCCGTCATGTTAACAGTGTAGGTAGTGCGTATTGCCAATTCTCCGTTCAAGGCCTATCTATTCGACAAAAAAGCCCAATATCCTCTAGGCGGAGCGGCCTCCCGTTTTCATTCACTGCCCCCTCTCTGGTAAAATAAGAGAATCCTATATTTACAGAGAGGAAGTCCGCAGACTATGAATATGAATCTAACCTCACAATTGGCACAGTGGCATGAGAATGACGAGCATCAGAGGATTGTGGATGTGATACTGGAAGTTCCTGCGTCCGAACGTGATTACGGGATGATTAGCAGCCTGGGCAGAGCATACAACAACCTGGACCTGTATGAGGAAGGTCTGGAGCAGTTTCATTTGATAGCGGAAGAAGGAGAGAAGGATCCGCTGTGGCATTTCCGTACCGGGTACTCCTATTATTATCTGGACCGGCACGAGGAGGCTGTGCAGGCCTTCAGTGCTGCGCTTGCCCTTGATCCGGGCGACGAGCAATCGGCGATGCTGCTGGACTGGAGCCGGAGGAAGCTGGAGCAGGAGCGGGTAATCGCGGCTAACCGCGAACGCAGCAGGACACAGGTGCGTACAGGGATTCCTTTTGAAGGAATGGACCTTGAGGCCTTTTGGGATGACAGCGATTATGCCTTGGAGTCCTATGTCAGCGATCCGCCGGATGATGAATTGATCGCATCTGTTGAGCAGGAGCTTGGCTACAAGCTGCCCGCTTCTTATATTATGCTGATGAAGCAGCATAACGGCGGTGTCCCGCACAACACCTGCTTCCCTACAAATGTGCCGACCTCCTGGGCGGATGACCATGCCGCAATAACGGGAATTCTGGGGATTGGAAGGGATAAATCCTATTCGCTATGCGGCGACCTTGGCAGCCCGTTCATGATTGAGGAATGGGGTTACCCGGATATCGGAGTGGTCATCTGCGACTGTCCGTCAGCCGGTCATGATGTGATCATGCTGGATTACCGGCACTGCGGCAAGGATGGAGAGCCTGAGGTAATCCATGTGGATCAGGAGGCAGATTATGAAATTACGTACCTGGCACCGGATTTTGAGACCTTTATCCGCGGCCTTGTGCATGAGGAGTTATATGATACCTCTGCAGAGGACAGGGAGGAGGATTTGCGCAAGGTGCAGGAGGGCGAATTCTCGCCTCTGCTCGCTGAGCTGTGCAGCCGGATGCCTGAAGCAGAGCAGCTGGAGGATCAGATCAGGGCTGTATGCCGCCGTGTTGTCCGCGAGAAAGGCTATTTCTCGTTCCATGCCGACGAGCTGTCTCTGCTGATGTACGATGTACAGTTCGCGCTGTATACGAGTGCTTATCCGCAGCCAAGCCGGGAGGATTATCTTGAAGCGTATCCCAAGATGATCGCTTTCGGCGGAGCGTTTGGACAGGGCGGCTATGCTCCCGGCTTCATCACCGACTGGCTGGACCGGCGGATCAGGGAGGGGCAGATTGTGAAGTCCCACGGGAAGCTGGCTTTTACAGCCGAGGCGTCTAGCCGTGTACTGCAGCAGCTGGAGGCTGCTTCTCTCGTGGCGGATGAGCCGGAAGAGACTGTGGAGTTGGCGGAAGCAGAAACTGCAGCGGAGGCAGCAGAAGCTGGGGCAGGGACAGGGGCAGGGGCAGGGATAGCAGAGACAGGGACAGGGACTGAAAAGCCTGCAATAACAGAAGCAGATGTAGCGCCATTCAAGCTGGTTGAGCAGGCTAACGGCGGAATGTCCGTCATTCTGGTTGTCGGGAGCTACAAGCATGAGCTGTTTGCTGCACGGGCAGATGAGGGCTTTGAGGGTAACGGGTACGATTGGGCTTCGCTTGCGTCAGTATTTCTTGAAGAGCGGATGCCGCAGCTGCTGGAGCTTGTGCATTTTGACCCGGAAGCCGATATGTTCTGTGCCTATTCCTCTGACCGGGCGGCGCTGCAGGCCTTCATTCTTGGCTTCAAGCAGGCCTGTGAGGATGAGCAGCTGATCCATGATCTGTTCTCACGGGCGGAGCTGGATTAAAGGAGGTCCAAATTCCCTTCATTTCACGTGAACTTTTGATTTTTTATTTCCTTCAAATTGTATATAATTATCTGATAACAGCTAATTAACATTTTAATAGTATTCCTTAGGAGAGCCTGGCTTCGAGCAGCTTGTACAGCGGCCCGGCTCTTTTGGCAAATTCAAAAAGATAAGGAAGGTTTTTTATGAGCAGCGTACACAAAAAAACAGACGTTATCTTGATTGGTGCAGGAGTCATGAGTGCGACTTTGGGAGCCCTGCTGAAAGAGCTGGCGCCGGACTGGAACATTAAAGTGTTTGAGAAGCTTGCAGGCGCGGGAGAAGAGAGCTCCAACGAGTGGAATAACGCCGGAACCGGACATGCGGCGCTGTGTGAGCTGAATTATACGTCGGAGAAGCCGGACGGGTCAGTCGATATCAGCAAGGCAGTCAAAATTAATGAGCAGTTTCAGCTGTCCCGGCAGTTCTGGTCCTATCTTGTCAGGCATCAGCTGATCCGCCGCCCGCAGGATTTCATTATGCCGATTCCCCATATGAGCTGGGTTGAGGGAGAGAAGAATGTCGCTTTTCTGAATAAGCGATTTAAAGCGCTCTCACAGAATCCGCTGTTCCAGGGCATGGAGTTCTCGGATGATCCCAAGAAGCTGAAGGAATGGCTTCCGCTGATGATGGAGGGCCGCAGCTCCAGTGAGCCGGTTGCCGCAACCCGGATTACTTCAGGTACGGATGTTAACTTCGGCTCGCTGACCCGGCTGCTGTTCGACCATCTGCAGAGCCGCAAGGTCGAGGTCCATTACAGGCATGCGATAAAAGATATCCGTCGCGCGGCAGACGGTGAGTGGCGAGTTCGGGTGCATAATCTGAGCAGCGGACAGATGGAATCACACGCTGCCAAGTTCGTGTTTATCGGGGCGGGCGGCGGCAGTCTGGCGCTGCTGCAGAAGACAGGGATTCCCGAGTCAAGGCATATCGGCGGCTTCCCGGTAAGCGGGCTGTTCATGGTCTGCGATAACCCCGAGATTGTGGAGCGGCACCATGCCAAGGTATACGGCAAAGCTAAGCTTGGTGCCCCGCCGATGTCGGTTCCGCATCTGGATACCCGTTATATCAACAACAAAAAGGCGCTGCTGTTCGGGCCGTTTGCCGGCTTCTCGCCGAAGTTTCTCAAAACCGGCTCAAACCTTGACCTGATCGGTTCGGTGAAGCCGAACAATCTGTTCACGATGCTGGCCGCGGGTGCGAAGGAAATGGCCCTGACCAAATATCTGATCCAGCAGCTGATGCTCTCGAACGAGCAGCGGATGAATGAGCTGCGTGAGTTCATTCCGAACGCCAAAACCGCTGACTGGAAGATCGTCGTAGCCGGCCAGCGTGTTCAGGTCATTAAGGATACGCCGGATGGCAGAGGCACGCTCCAGTTCGGGACCGAGGTGGTCAGCGCCTCTGACGGTTCGGTAGCCGCCCTGCTTGGTGCGTCTCCAGGTGCATCTACGGCCGTGCATGTCATGCTGGAGGTGCTGGAAAAGTGCTTCCCGCAGCACTTCAAGGCCTGGGAGCCGAAGATTAAGGAGATGATCCCTTCCTACGGCGCGCCGCTGGCTTCCCGGCCGGAGCTGCTGAAGGAGGTTCTGGCGTCGGACACCAAGACGCTGGGACTTAGTGAAGAAAAGCCGCAGAAGCAGGCTAACATCCGTTAATACATCAGAAGGCAGGTCCCCGTCCGGCGGGGGCCTGCCTTTGTTGCATGATAGGGGATGCAGGAAAAGACAGGGAAAGTCTGGGGATGTTCGGGAAGGTTGAGGTAAGTTGAGGAATGTTCGAGTAAGTAGGGGGTGTTCTGGAGTTTCGGGAGTTCTGGGAGTTGGTGAAGGTCAGGGAAGGTCAGGAATCCCCTTTGCAATGGCTTCCCGGCGAACAGGGGGAAACAGGCGAACACGGAATGAAGGGCAAAAGTACCTTTGATTTCGGCGAAAGTGGGCGAATGAGCGGAATGAAGGGCAAAAGTGCCTTTGATTTCGGCGAAAGTGGGCGAATAAGCGGAATGAAGGGCAAAAGTGCCTTTGGTTCGAGCGGAAGCGGGCGGACGAGCGGGATGAAGGGTAAAAATGCCTTTGATCGGGGTGGAAGCGGAAGAATGGGTAGATTGAAGGAATAAATATCTTTGATTTCGGCAGAAGCGGGCAACGTCAGAGTCCTAACTCAGCCGGATATGGCGCGGAAAGGGAGATTTGGAAATTAGTTTGATTTTGATCACTTAATTCTCAGCTAATCAGGCATTTATGAGATTTAGTTGGAAAAACGTCACTTAATCCGGGTGTTTTTCCTCTTTGGAGGTGGAATCAGGGAATTAGATGGACGTTTTCCCACTAATGTCTTCAGTTCGCGGTTCTGGTGGGAATTAGGTGGCGGATTTCCACTTAATCTGATGGGCGTGAGTGACTGCGAGTGACTGCGAGTGACTGCGAGTACCTATAGCTGACTACCAGTACCTGCAGTTAAATTTACAATGTGCGGTTCATCCAGACACCCCAGCCATCTGCAAGAAGCGCACTAATGCGCCTCCCGCAGCCTGCTTCTGTATACGGCGGGGGTAAGATGCTCAAACTTCTTAAAGGTCTTGATGAAGTAGCCGGCATCGCAGAAGCCCAGCACATCGCTGATCAGGTTGACAGGCTGGTCCGTGGCCTCAAGGAGCTGCTTGGCCCATTCAATCTTCAGGCGCGGAGCGAAGGTGGAGAAGTTCTCCCCGGTCTCCCTGGTGAAGATCCGGCTGAAATAGCTGGGGCTGATGTGACATTGTCTGGCCAGGTCAGCCAGGGTGAAATTTTTGTTCTTATGCCGGTAGAGATAATCAAAGGCAGGCTGCAGCAGCGGATTAGCGGCGCGGTACTGCATGGAGCTCAGCTCTTTGATGGAATGCTCGACCAGCGCGCTAGAAAGCTCGTTCTGAATGGCCTGGAGGCTGCCGACAGCCGGCACGGGAGAGGCGGCATAATCATCAGCCGGGCCTTGCGGCGTTTCGGGGAGCAGTGTTTTTTTGTACAGCTGGATGGTGGCATTCTTGGTGATTGCTTCTTCCACTATATAGTTGCAGAGATGATACAGCATGTCGGCAATGGTTGAAACCTCGTCATAGGACAGCGTCGGCAGCGAGGCATATTCAGCTTCAAGGGCCTGGAATTTAAGCTCGGTATCGGCATTGGGCGGCCGGGAGACGAGCTGCTCCAGCTGCTGCTGGTCGGAGTCGCGGAGCCGGATCTGTCCAGCCATGACCGCGCCTATGTATTGATTGTCTATAATGATCGGAACCGCAATATCAATAATATTGAAGTGGCATTTGTAGATGTAGGGCGTATTCAGACGGACGGCCTCAAGACCGCCCCGGGCATCACATTTCTGGCAGAACGGGGACAGCATGTCGTCCTTCCTCACGCCCTGGCAGAAAGGCTGGCAGTAGCTGTGTTTGCTGACGGGGACCCCTTTGTAGTTGACGGTGATAATCGCCATCTTGGTGACCAGTGCGAGAGAGTCCTGGAGCTTATCCCACTTCTCGAGGTCTATAATGTTCTCCAGCTTAAACAGCGGATTACTCATGGGTGTAAGATCCTCCTATCCGGGCAATAAAGTGCAAGATAATACTATTCAATAAGTATACAACAAGAAAACACAATCTGAAAACGCTTAATGTAGCAGGCAGAGTACAATGCTTAAAAAGAATGGGCAGACTATACTTGACGTAAGAAGCTCACGACATTTTTAGGAGGAATTAAGATGAGAAAAGCCTTTATCAGCCCGACCAAATATGTGCAGGGTGAGGACGAACTGCTCAATCTGGGTTACTTTGTACAGACCTTCGGCCAGTCTGCGCTGCTTATCGCCCACCCGGATGATGTGAAGCGTGTGCAGGCTAAGCTGGATTCCACCATTGAAAAGTTTAAAATCACTCTCGTCGAAAGCAATTTCCGCGGCGAATGCTCGCGTGAAGAGGTTGCCCGCCTGAAGGAGCTGGCCCGTGAGCATTCCTGCTCCTGTACCATCGGACTCGGCGGAGGTAAAGCGATTGATACAGCCAAGTGTGTGGCTGAAGGCGAAGCCCTGATTATTGTGCCGACAATTGCAGCGACTGACGCACCGACAAGCCACTCGGCGGTTCTCTATACTCCGGACGGTCAGTTTGATGATTATGCTTATTTTAAACAAAGTCCTAGTGTGGTTATGATCGATACAACAGTAATTGCCAATGCGCCCACCCGGTTTCTGGTGTCCGGGATGGGGGATGCGCTTTCGACTTATTTTGAAGCGAGAGCGACCTCAAGCTCCTACTCCAATGTCAACGCCGGCCTGCCGAGCGGTGTACGTGAAGGCGTATGCGGACCTGCCAGGGGAACGAATACGGCACTGATGATGGCTAAGTTCTGCTATGAGACACTGCTTAAGGACGGATTGCATGCGAAGGTAGCCAGCGATTGTAACCAGGTAACGCCTGCGCTGGAAAATATCATCGAGGCCAACATTCTGCTGTCCGGACTCGGCTTTGAGAGCGGCGGTCTGGCTGCGGCCCATGCGATTCATAACGGCCTAACCTCGCTTGAGGGCACGCATCACTACTATCACGGGGAAAAGGTGGCCTTCAGCACGATTGCCCAGCTGGTGCTTGAAAATGCCCCGTCCAGCGAGCTGAACGAGGTGTTCGGCTTCTGCCTGTCCATCGGTCTGCCGATCTGTCTGGAGGACATCGGCGTCGACAGTATCTCACAGGAAGAGCTGCTGGAAGTGGCAGTCAAGGCCTGCATTCCGGAGGAATCGATTCATTCGATGCCATTCCCTGTATCGCCGGAAGCTGTAGCAGCGGCAATCCGGGTAGCGGATCAGCTCGGACGCAACTTCAAGCAGAGCAAGGGGGCATAAGATGAAGAAGATTATTAATGCACCGGAGACGCTGGTAAGGGAAATGTGCAGCGGGCTGGTGCTGGCCCATCCGTCCCTGGAGTTCAACAGCAAGCATAAGGTGATCCAGAAAAAGCAGCTGAACCCCGATAAGGTGACTTTGATCAGCGGCGGCGGCAGCGGGCATGAGCCTGCCCATGCCGGCTTTGTCGGCAAAGGGATGCTGGATGCGGCGGTCTGCGGGGATATTTTTGCTTCGCCTTCGCAGATTCAAATCTACCAGGCAATCCGCTCAACTGCGGGCCAAAAGGGAACGCTGCTGGTTATCAAGAATTACAGCGGCGATATGATGAACTTCAAGAATGCCGCGTTCCTCGCCGGAGAAGACGGTATTGAGGTCGATTATGTCAAGGTGGACGATGACATTGCCGTTGAAGACAGCCTCTATACCGTAGGGAAAAGAGGGGTGGCCGGAACAGTGCTGGTGCATAAGATTGCCGGCGCGGCGGCCGAGCGCGGTCTGCCTCTGGCAGAGGTGAAGAAAGCAGCGGAAAAGGCCATTGCCAATATCCGCAGCATCGGGTTCGCCTTCACTTCCTGTACAGTACCTGCAAAGGGAACACCAACCTTCCAGCTTGAGGATAACGAAATGGAGTACGGGGTAGGCATTCACGGTGAGCCCGGTATCCGCAGGGAGCCGGTTGTAACCGCGGATGAGCTGGCAGCGAGAATGGTAGCCGCCCTGCTGGAAAGCCTGGGCGCAGACGGTACTGCTGCACGCGAGGTAACGGTGCTGGTCAACGGCTTCGGGGCAACCCCGCTTCAGGAGCTGTATCTGCTAGGCAACTCGGTTATCCGTGAGCTGGATGCGAAACAGGTTACCGTGCATAACGTACTGGTCGGAAATTTCATGACGAGCATTGATATGGCCGGAGCCTCCCTGTCGCTGATGAAGCTGGATGATGAGCTGAAGTCGCTGCTTGCCGACGAGTGCCATACCCCTGCCCTAGTTCTTCAAGGTCCGTTCGAGCCGGTGCAGTACACCGAGGTTATCCACCAGCCTGAGGCGGAGCAGGAGGTTTCGTTTAAGTGTGATACAGATGCAGCGTATGCCAAGGTTACAGGAGATGCCTTTACTCTGAATAATCTCATCTATGCCATTGATAAAATGAGCGAAATCATCATCGAGAATGAGGTTCCGTTCTGTGAGCTGGATGCCCATGCGGGGGACGGTGACTTCGGTATGAGCGTGGCCAAGGGATTCAAGCAGCTCAAAACCGAATGGAAGGATATTACGCAGAATCATGCAGCTGACACTGGCAGCTTCCTGGATGCCTGCTCCCTGATTATTATGGAGCACTGCGGCGGGGCATCCGGCCCGATCTGGGGCTCTGCCTTCCGGGCGGCCGGCAAATATGCCGGTGACCGGAGCGGCCTGAGCATGGCAGAGCTGGCTGAAATGCTGGAGGCTGTGGTTAAGGGTATCCAGGATACAGGTGAGCGGGCCTTCGGAAGAGGTGCGGTTGTCGGCGACAAAACGCTGATCGACGCGCTGGTTCCATACGCGCAGTCATGGAAGGACAGCGCCGCACAGGGCGACGACTTCAGCACCGCCTCGGCGAAGGCGGCAGCGGCTGCAGTTGAGGGAGCACGGCAGACCGGCGATATCGTAGCCCGTATGGGCCGGGCCGGCACCGTCGGCGAGCGGAGTCTCGGTTATCCCGATGCAGGTGCTTATGCGCTGGGGGTTATTTTTACCGGGCTGTCGGAAGCCATGCAATAAGAAGAAGCAGCTGAGGAATGCAATACAAAAGACCGTTACCGGGAATGCTTGTCCGGTAACGGTCTTTTGTTGTGCGCCCGGCTTAGCGCCGTACCGAGACGATCCGGTTGCGGCCCTGGTGCTTGGCGGCATAGAGTGCCTTGTCTACGGTTTTGAGCAGGTCATTCAGGTAAGCTGAAGCATCCCCCGTCTGTCTGGGGCTGAACTCATTGATGCTGAGCACTCCCATGCTGATGGTCACCCATACCGGATGGGCGACATTATCGATGCTTACTTTATTGGAGGCGACGGCGGCCTTCAGCTGCTTGGCAATGGCAAGCGCTTCTGCTTCTCCGGTATCAGGCAAATAAATAATGAATTCCTCGCCGCCATAGCGGGCCAGAATATCATGCTCACGCAGTGCGCGCTGCAGCACCTCTACAGTACTGCAGATGACCAGGTCACCGGCCAGATGGCCGTAACGGTCGTTCACCGCTTTGAAGAAATCGATATCGATGAGGATCACGGCTGCCTGAGCATGCAGTCCGCGCTTCTCGGTCACTTCACGCTCCAGCTGCTGTGTCAGATAGTGCCGGTTATAGCAGGCAGTGAGGCTGTCGGTAATGGCCATCTTTGTCAGCTTGCGGTTCGTCCGGGACAGCTCCTCCTGAACCTTGATCAGGGATTCGTTTTTTTCCTGCAAAATGGCATTCTGATGATTCGTTTCATCAATAAGCCGGCGGAGCTCGGTGATATCCTGGAAGGTGATAGTCCGCCCTACCCGGATTGAGCTTACCAGGATCGGCGCAGCATGAATGTTAATATAGAGCTGGCCGTCCGGATGCAGGCATTCAATTTCGGCAATCTCATCCGGCCGTTCCCGGTATTGTCTCAGAAATTGTGCAATGGCATCTGTCTTGTCCGGCAGAAAAGCCTCCATGTTAAAGCGTTCACCGGCCTTGAGCCGGGAGTAAGGGTGCAGAGCCTGATTCATCTCCATCACCCGCTCCTGATCATCCAGCACGAGAATACCGTACTCCATCGTATCAATAATATCCTGGTGGGCAATGGTCACAATATCGAATACCTTGTCCTGATGAATGGTAATGACAAAGAAAACGGCAGAGATAACAATACCGAGCGAAGTAAATCCCGGTATGACCGGCAGATAGTCGTCGAGCACAACATTCAGCAGGATATCCAGCAGCAGAAACACCGTTACTGCGATTATGCCTCTGAGCATATACATAATCTGGTTTTTAATCCGGGATGCCTGGTCAGAGACAAGCGCAACATAAATAATGTACAGGGAAACGAGAGCGTGAATAATTAGAATAATGATATTAATCCAGAAAATAGGCCCGTAAATCCGCTCGACGTACCCTCCGTTAACCGGAGTAACGAACCAGCCGTACGGATTTAGTATTACTCCGAGCGAGGAGAAGACCGCAGGCAGGAACAGCAGGATTAATATTTTGCGCTTAAGGAACTGTGTCTGACCGGAGATCAGGATGGTGAAAAAGATCCAGCCGGCAACCAGCATGGACGCATCGACAAAGGCTAGCTTCACATAGAACAGCTGATATACCGGATCATCGACCGTTTTGATCGCGAACTGGCAGTACGGCCACAGCATCATCGAGAAATGAAAGCCCAGGTATACCTTGTGCAGTCTGGTTATAGTGACAGAGACAAAAATGTATATGAACAGCAGGAACAGAATAAAGCACATGATCAGATCAATCCACGATCCCAAATCCAATACGCCGCACCCTCTTGCATTTATTGGTATATTATGAATTTCTGTGGGTCTTAAGACTTAGGTAATATTTTTAATATATAATCAGGTTATGAAGATTACAAGATTTTTAGAGGAATCTATAACAAAGAGAAGGTAGAGCTGCCCCGGCCGTTGAATATTACCGACAACTAATCTAATAAATGTCAGGCGTATCCGGGATACGCCCTAGCTGCAGGAGGAGAGCCCTATGAAGTCAATCACCGTTCAGAGCCTAACTGATAAATTCCACCTGGAGGTGCTTGCGGGAGCGAGCAGGATGGACCGCCAGGTTACGCGGCCGCGGACACACCGGCCCGGTCTGGAATTTGTCGGTTATTTTGATTTCTTTCCGATGGAGCGGGTGCAGGTGCTCGGCCGCAAGGAGATTAATTATCTCCTTACGCTGAGTGTAGAGGACCGCGTGCATCATATCGGCAATATCGTCAAATATCATCCCCCGTGCTTTATTGTCACGACAGGACAGCAGGAAATTCCTTATCTTACGCATTTCTGTAACCAGGAGGGGATTCCCCTGCTGCGGACAGCAGAAACGACCAACGAGTTCATCGCCAAGCTGGACAGCTATCTGGTTAAGGCGCTGGCGCCCGAGCTGTCCATACACGGTGTCTGTGTGAACGTGTCCGGTATCGGCATTCTGCTGCGGGGCAAATCGGGCATCGGCAAAAGCGAAACGGCACACACCCTGATCCGCAGAGGCCACCGCTTCGTAGCCGACGACATTGTCGTGCTCAAAAAGCTGGGTCCGGCTACACTGCTTGGCACCCACAACGAGACCACACGCGAGTTCCTGGCGCTGCGCAGCATCGGCCTGATTAATGTGGTCCGCCAGTACGGGCGCAAGGCCTTCCAGGATGAGACCCGCATTGTGCTTGATATTGAGCTGTGCCCTTGGCGTGAGAACGCACTTAACAATGAGCTGGAGCTGGTGCCCCAGTTCACCGAATATCTCGGCGTGAAGATCCCGCATATTGAGGTTCAGCTTCAGCCGGGACGCGATGTGGCCGGCTTAATCGAGGCTGCCGCCAACAACTGGTATCTGAAGCAGCTCGGCTACAGCGCTGTTGAAGAATTTATGAAACGGATTGAGGACGGGATGCAGCCGTAAGCGCTGAAGCGTTATCAACCGGAAGACTGGATACAACAGGCCATCAATAATAATTCTATCAGATCACGAGGCAAAGCGGCACTCCACAAAAGGATATATACAACATTCTTCTAAGGTGATACCGGCGAGAGGCAGCTTCCTGCCTCTTTTTTTGCACATAAACAGTAGTAACCGTTTTCACTTCGTTGTAGAATGGATGCAAACAGCGGCCAGCTGCTGTTACACCTTTGCAAGGGAGCACCAGGTATGGAGAAATTCTCGCCGGATAAAAAGTACATTCCGTTCACCTACAAAATGATGATCCCCTATCTGATCCTGGTTCTCCTGACCGATCTTCTGGTCGGCTATATAGCCTATACAATGCTTGTTGAGTCAAGGACCGAGATGGCGGAGACGAATGTACGGACAGCCTTGAAGCAGACAAGGAGCAATATTGAATACCAGACCGATGAGATCAAACGGATGAGCAATTCGCTGTTTCTTAATACTAACTTTCAGAATGCGCTGCAGTTCAGGGGCAATACGCTGGAGAATATGCTTAAGATGCGCGATGACATCGTGCCATATATGAAAGCGCCTCTGCAACTGTACGGGAACAAGCTGCGGCTTGTGCTGTATACCGCTAATGAGGCTATGCTGGAGATTACCGGAGATGATATGTCTGAGCCGATCGGCAGAAGCGATTATTATGTGATGTCTGAGCGGGTCATTGAGAACAAGGAATGGTTCCGGTCCATCCTTATGAATAACCAGGACAGCCTGTGGATGCAGGCGGACAGTGACAGCAGGCTGGGCAACATTTCGTACTTCCGCAAGCTCGTTGCTTCCAACGCTGCCCCGTCGGTGATCGGCTATATCCGGGTTACGGCCAGAATAGACGAGTTGTTCGGCAACTTCGACACCTTTCCTGTGGACCAGGGACTGGAGCTGCGGCTGGTGGACAGGGTTCAGGGCATTACCATTTATGAGCAGGGCACCCCGGACAAGCCGGCTAAGCCGGACGAATATCTGATTATCAGCGAGGATATTCCGATACCGGGTTATGTGATCGAAGCGCGCGTGCCCCACAGCTATCTCAACAAGGATGCAAGCCGAATGCAAAGGGCAATCGGTGCAGTCTGCACAATCAGCTTCGTGGTCATGGCGGCGATTGGTTTCCTGGTGGCCCGTATATCCGGCAAGAAGATCAAGCGCATCGTCTACCTGGCCCGCTCTTTTCAGGAGGGCAACTTCTATAAACGGATCGGGTTTCCCGGGAACGATGAATTTGTGTATATTGCCAACAGCTTCAATCAGATGGCGGCCAGCATCCAGGAGCTGATCCGTAATGTCTATGTCCAGGGTCTCCAGAAAAAACAGGCCGAGCTCGATGTGCTGCAGGCCCAGATCAGCCCGCACTTCCTGTATAATACCCTGTCGGCAATCGTGAGCCTGGCTAATCTCGGGGAGGTTGAGAAGGTTACCAAGATGGTGCGGGGACTGTCTAAATTTTACCGGCTTACCCTGAACGAAGGAAAGGTCTATATCTCCATTGAAAATGAGCTGGAGCAGGTACGGATGTATCTGGAAATCCAGCGGGTTAAGTATGCCGATGCTTTTGAGGTCTATTATGATATTGATCCTGAGATTCTGCAGGTTCCGGTCATTAAGCTGATCCTGCAGCCGTTCGTGGAAAATATCTTCAAGCATGCCTGGTTCGGCGAGAGCATTGCCATCCGGATTACGGGCAGGAAGCTGGGCGACCGTATTGAGCTGAAGGTTATTGATAACGGAATTGGCATGCGGCCGGATACGCTGCGGAATATGCGTTCAGGCTCCTTCCAGCCGGGCAGCTACGGCCTGAGGAATGTAGAGGAACGGATCAAGCTGAGATACGGCAATGATTACGGAATTCAGATCGGCAGCCATTACGGCGCCGGAACGGCGGTGCAGATTGTTCTGCCTGTAGAAAATGCGGAAATCCGTGAAGTGAGGGAGTAGAGGAATATGGCAGTGGAGATAAATGTACTATTGGTGGATGATGAGGCGGTTGATCTGGAGTGGCTGAGACGGCGCGTGGCCGGAAGCAGCCATCTGCCGCTGCATAGCGTCAGAACGGCTGCCAGCGGCTTTGCCGCCCTTAAAGTAATGGAGCAGCACCCTATAGATATTATTCTCTCTGACATCCGGATGCCGATTATGACAGGGGTGGAGTTCGCCCGTAAGGCTAAGCAAATGAACCCGGAGGTTGAGATTGTGTTCATCAGCGGCCATCAGGACTTCAACTATGCCAAGGAGGCCATTCAGCTAAATGCCTCCGACTATCTGCTGAAGCCTGTGGATGACGAGGAGCTGGACGGTATGCTGGTCCGGCTCTGCGCCAAGATTGAGCAGGAGCGCAGGCAGCATACCTCCCTGACGGAGACGCTGTCACTGGTTAATCAGGAGCTGCTGCTGCGCTGGTTCAGTGAAGCTGCCCCGGGTCCGGCGCAGGCCCATATTCTCGGTGTGCTTACACCGTACCTGCAGGTAATGTCGGCTGTTGCTATTGTTGAGCTGGATGATATCGCCTGGAAGATACGCGGCTGGAGCGAGGAAGAGCGGTATGCCTGGAGTGCCAGCGCCGGAGACTTTATCCGCGGGTTTGCCCGGGAGCATAATCTGGGTATGGTCATTACCGGCTATGACTATCACTTTATTATTCTGGCTGCGGTTCAGGAGCAGCATTTCACTGCCCTGCTGGAGGAGCTGATCCGGTCCTTTTATCAGAAATTCTCCAGCTCTGTTACCATAGGCAAAGGGATGCACGCGGCTGAGCCGGATAAGCTGCATGACTCCTACCGGCAGGCCCAGGCTGCACTGAGCATTAAATGGATTGTCGGCAAAAACAGGCTTATTCAAGACGCCTCGGAGTGGCATCCGAAGGAGAAAATCGCCTCTGATCTGGAGGAGATTGTGGACCGGATGCTGAAGGCGATGCTTGAATATGATCTTACGACCGTCGATGACTGCCTGCTGCAGCTGTTTGCGGGAGACAGCCCGATTTCGCAGAAAAATGATATCTACGATATCATCATCCGGATCACCTCCAAGCTGCATGCCGACCTGCGGCAGATGAATGAGCATCTGTACGAGATTCTGAACTGGGATGCCCATCAGCCGTTCGTGCTGTTCCAGTTCGAGACGGTGCATGATATCCTCTCCTGGCTGCGGCGGCGGTTCTTCGAGCTCTCGGAGCGGCTGTATCTGAAGCGCCAGCGGCAGAAGCGCAAGCTGATTGATGAAATTACAGACTATGTGAAGGCAAGGCTGGACCAGAAGATTACACTGAACGAGGTAGCGGCCCACTTCGATTTCTCGCCTAACTACCTGGGCCACCTGTTCAAGGTGGAGACGAATAGCCTGTTCAGCGACTATGTCGGCGAGCTGCGGATGAAGCGGGTCTGTGAGCTGCTGGAGGACCCGACCAAAAAGGTCTATGAAATTGCCGAGCAGGCCGGCTACAAAAATATCATCTATTTCAACCGGCAATTTAAGCAGTATATGGGCATGTCCCCGGGCGAATACCGGAAGCAGAATAAAATATAATGTTGCAGCCTCTATCCTAACAGGACGGGGGCTTTTTTTTGATCGTATTAATTAAACTTAAATAAACATTAAGAGAGAAGTGGCGGAGGGGAATTTTGGAACTGGAGGAGCGGGAGTGTCCGCCTTTGTCTGCGGATTTCCACCGCGAACAGCGGTATAAATCAAGAAATCTGCAGACAACAGCGGCCGGAGGTCCAAACATTCTCTGGAGCCGCAGCCAACCTTAATAAAACAAAAGTTCAATTAATACTAAATCGTTGAATTAGTATTAAGTTTAGTTGTTTCGCTGAATTATGCCAAAGGCCCGTCCTGCTTATAATGTGAGATATAGAAGAGAGAGGGGTGCAGAAATGAAAGGGCATACATTCTGGAGTGATTTGAAAAACTATAAGGTTATCCTGCTGATGCTGTTACCGGCGGTTGCCTTCTTCCTCCTGTTCGCGTACATCCCGATGGCGGGTATCATCATTGCTTTTAAAAAATACGATTACGCCGGCGGCATCTTCGGCAGTGCGTGGAACGGGCTGGACAACTTCCGCTTTTTCTTCGAATCAGGCGACGCCTGGCGGGTTACGCGGAATACAGCGCTTTATAACATCGCTTTTATTACGGTAAACAATGCCCTGCAGATCTTCGCTGCCATTATGCTGTTTGAGGTCGGAGGCAAATGGTTCCGCAAAATTACACAATCGGCGCTGTTCCTGCCTTACTTTATCTCCTGGGTCGTAGTTGGTGCGATTGCCTATAACCTGCTCAATTATGATATCGGTACAGTGAATGCGCTGCTTAGAGGACTTGGCCTTGAGCCTGTAGATATTTATAATACGCCGGCCTACTGGCCTTACATCCTGGTTATTGTAGCAGCCTGGAAGAGTCTCGGGTACGGAACGGTAATGTATCTGGCGGCGATTTCGGGTATCGATACAGAAATGTACGAAGCGGCCGAAATTGACGGCGCTAATATTTTCCAGCGGATTATGAAAGTAACCCTGCCTAACCTGTATCCTACGGTCATTATTCTGGTGCTGCTGGCGGTCGGGAACATATTCCGCGGTGATTTCGGGATGTTCTACAATATGGTCGGTAATAACGGGCTGCTGTTCTCCGCAACGGATGTTATCGATACCTTTGTCTTCCGGTCACTGATTACTTCCAATGACATCGGAATGTCGGCTGCAGCAGGCGTGTTCCAGTCGGTGCTTGGATTCGCAACCATCATGACGGTGAACTACGCTGTCCGCAAATACGACAAAGACCGTGCCCTGTTCTAGGGACAAACAGGAAATGGAGGTAACGATATGAAACAGCTTGACCGTAAAATTTTCTCAGCCATAGGTTATGTTTCACTAATCCTTCTCGCCGTGCTATGTATCTTCCCGTTCATTCTGGTCGTCTCCTCATCCCTGACCGAAGAGACCAAAATCGTAACGGACGGCTATCAGTTTATACCGACGGCCTTCTCCACTGAGGCTTACAGCATTCTTTTCAAATACCCGCAGGAAATGATTAATGCTTATCTGGTGACTATCGGGGTTACGGTGACCGGCACTCTGCTGGGGCTGTTCCTGACCTCGATGACCGCTTACGCGCTGTCCCGCAGGGATTTCAAATGGCGCAATAAGTTTTCGTTCTTCTTCTTCTTCACTACCCTGTTCAGCGGCGGACTCGTTCCTTGGTACCTGCTGATCGTTAACTATCTCGATATGAAGGATACACCGATGGCCCTGATTGTGCCGATGATGCTGAATGTGTTCTATATTATCGTCATGAAGTCTTTTATGAGCAGTATCCCGGAAGCCATTGTGGAATCGGCCAAAATTGACGGCGCCGGCGACTTCAAGATTTATGTCCGCCTGATTCTGCCGCTGTCTAAGCCTGCACTTGCTACGATTGGTTTGTTTCTCGCCCTGGCTTACTGGAATGACTGGTACAATGCGCTGCTGTTCATCTCCAATGAGAATCTGATGCCGCTCCAGTACTATTTATACAAAATGCTGGGCAACATGGACGGTATGCGCAAGGCAATGATGGGTGCGGGTGCTGTTGTGACCACGTCCATTCCGACCGAAAGTCTCAAAATGGCGATGACGGTTGTGGCTACAGGCCCGATTTTGCTGGCTTATCCGTTCGTGCAGCGGTATTTCGTTCAAGGTCTAACGATTGGTGCTGTCAAAGGATGAACCCGGAATGCTCCGGTTTATCAATAGATTGTATACTTAATTACAAGGGGGAAGGCTTGAGATGCTGAAAAGAAATAGAATGATGCTGCTGGCGCTCGTTTTAACCTTCGTTACAATTCTAAGTGCGTGCGGCGGAGGCAATAACAATGCCAATGCACCGGCTGAGCCTACTAATAATGCATCAGAGGCAGGCGGCAGCACGGATACAGGGACTGCAACAGATCCTGCAGCTTCGGGTACTATCGACACTTCTAAAGAAGTGAAGCTGAAAATGATTTTTGTCGGCCCTAAGCCGGTCGATTATGACAGCGTGTTCGCAGAAATCAATAAAGTGCTGAAGGAAAAAATTAATGCCACAATCGATGGCGAGTTCCTGGACTGGTCTGACTGGGCACAGAAATATCCGCTGAAGCTGGCGGCGAACGAGGATTTCGACCTGATCTATTCGGCGAACTGGGCCGGCTACAATGACCAGTCTCTGAAGGGCGGCTTCCTGGAGCTGACCGACGAGCTGCTGAACAAGTACATGCCGGAGACAATGAAGGTTATGCCGCAGGTAAGCTGGGATCAGGCCAAGGTGAACGGCAAGCTGTACATGGTTCCGCAGAACAGAGGAGAGTCTGTTGAAAAGCTGATTCTTTACCGCGAAGATCTGCGCAAAAAGTACAATCTGCCTGAGATCAACAGCCCTGAGGCCTATGCGACTTACCTGAAAACTATTGCCCAGAACGAAAAGGGCGTTGCCCCGTTCACTCCGGAAACCGGAGACTGGAAATATCATAACCTGGACCGCGTTCTGCTGAAGCAGCAGAATGAATGGAACATGTTCGATCTCGACCTGCCTTTCGCCTTCAAGCTGGATGATCCGACAGGTAAAGTATTTAACGTCTATGAAACACCTGAATTCAAGGATCTGCTGGTGTACTACAAGGATCTCGCCGACAATAACGCCTGGTCCAAGAACGTGCTGAACAGCAAAAACGATCATCAGGCTGACTTCAAAGCAGGAAAAACGGCTTCGATTACGCACAACAACGGTACGCTGGGTGCCCTGATGGCCCTGATGCGCCAGGAAAATTCACCTTACGAAGTAGCACTGGCCGACATCAACCAAGGCAAGAAAAAATCGATCGCTATCTCGACACAGAACGGTACATCCATCCATGCGACCTCCAAAAATGTGGAGCGCTCCTTGATGATGATCGACCTGATGCAAAATGATAAACAGCTTCACGACCTGATCATGTACGGAATCAACGGCGTGCACTACGAGCCGGTAGGCGACAACAAATACAAAGCACTTGAGAAGAACCCGAACTATACCGGCTTCTCCAACTGGAACTTCAACTCGCCGCTGAACCGCGACAATGAAGCATTCCCGCAGGAAGCTTCCGATCTGGTTAACAGCTGGGAATCCAGTGTGTACCACTATGATCTGGAAACCTTCGTGTTTGACAACAGCAAAGTGAAGACAGAAATCGCCAACGTCGGCAACGTGATGCTGCGCTACGCCATTCCGCTGGAATACGGCGTAATCGAAGACATCGACAAAGGTCTGGCTGAACTGAACAAGCAGCTGCAATCCGCGGGTCTTGAGAAGATCCAGACCGAGCTGCAGGCACAGATTGATGCATTCCTGGCGAACAAGTAATAGAGTGTTTGTAAAAGAGCAGGGCAGCGTTCTCCCTTTATTGGGGGACGCTGCTCTTCTTTTTTGTGCGGAGGGAGGATGGAGCAGGTGTAGCAAACGTAGCAAACGTCCCGCTCACCGTAAACGGAGCATTTATAGCAGCTGCAGCACACTGGACGCTCTAACGGACCCAGGAGGCGTTATTTGCCGATTTTCCGGCGTTTGGAGATTCTAACGGACTCAGATGACGCTATTTAGTCGAAAATGCGCTGGTGCGGATGAGTTCGGAGCTAATAACGCCGCTGGAGTCCGTTAAACCCGCCGGTGGACTGAAATGGCAAGAATAAGGTCTGCTGAGTCCGTTAGGATGTCTTGGCGGGGAGGTAGATTGCGATTACAATGAATCCAGAAAGTTTGTAATATTTTAGGAGTTCAATTTATTTTGTTCGCTGGGGGGAAAGCCATGTTTAACCGACAGACCGATTATGATTTTAGAATATATTCATCCGATAGAGCATCATACATCACCTTTTATCTTAAACAGTACATGCATGAACGGTTACCCAGTTTGGCTTGTAGTATTGAGGTTGTAAATAACAAGTTTACTGGTTGTAGTCTTAATGTCTGGTTCGAGCTGGAGCAGCTTCAGCGTTTTGTTCATGAGCTGGAACACTTGGATACGTTAGAGCAAGCAGACCTAAATGCAATGTCGCCGGAGGAGTTGAAGATCTCGGTTAAGCGTACGAATAAAAAGGGTGACGTTGCGATCCTGCATTCACTTACCAAGTACCAATATAGCTTAGGCTTGCCTGACATAACCCTGTCCGGCAGGTTCATGTTTGACAAGGAGTACAATATGGATTTGGTTGAGAATTTTAAGCGGATAATCTCTGTGGGAAGGTTAAGCAGGGATATGAACTTTATTTGATAAAGGCATTGGAAGGGAGGTTTGTTATGGAAACTACATTCAAAATCCGCGGTAAACGCCTGTATGTAGAGATTCACGGTGACGCAGCGGCTCCGCCATTGTTGTATCTGCATGGGGGACCGGGAGAAGGATGTTATGAATTCATGCTGCATCAGTCTCAGCGCCTATCAGGCCAACTCCGCCTAATTGGCATTGACCAGCGGGGAGTATGGCGTTCTGAGGAGATCGGAGAGAGTGAGCCGTTAGCGCTGGAGGATTTGGTAGAGGACTGTGAGCAGCTGCGTAAAGAGCTGGGGATTGCAAAATGGTCTGTTCTGGGCCATTCTTTTGGCGGATTATTGGGGGTCCGGTATGCCGGCAAGTATCCAGACTCGGTAGAGAGCCTGATTCTGGAGGGTCCTTCTTTAGATTTGCCAAAATCACTTCAGAGCTGGCTGCGCAAGGCAGCAGGCTTGTACGAGTCACTCGGTAAATCAGAGCAGGCACAAGCCTGTCTCGCAGCAGCAGGAGATAATCGGCCGCCGCTTGAGCTGTTACACTCTTTTTTCGAGTTAGGCCAAGGTTTGGGTGAACTGAGAATGAAGGTATACACGCCGAATGACGGCAACAATTATACAGAGATGCAGTATTCAGACAGTGAGACAGAGGAGTTTGGAAGGCGCAGTTATATACATTTGTCCAAGCTAATGGAAGAGGGCCGGATGTTCGATCCGGTGCTTCCCATGCTTAAAGAGCTCACGGTTGCCGTTCTTCTGATCAAAGGCAGGCATGATCCGATTACCTGTGAAGAACAGACCCGGACTTTTGTTGAATATACACGGAATGGAACTTTGAAAATATATGAGGAATGTGGACATCTGCCGCATTTTGAAGCGCCTGACCGGTTTGCGGCAGATGTCATTCGATTTGTAACCCTTCCCTAATACCGGTACACATACACCTTAGTCCGCAGGCGGTCCTTACAGGTAATAACACGCACAGGCTGCCTGTCCGGCAAGGCAAAACAGACGCTAATCACCGTCGCGCCTTGCGGCAGCTGCTGCCTGAACTTCTCTGCCAGACGCACCATTGCTCCCGGAAACAGGTAACAGAGCACGATGTCGGCATTCCTGTAAGAGTAGTTATAAATATCCCCTCGCTTAAAAATAACCCGTTTGCGAAGCCCCTCCCCGGCACCCTTTTCCGGCAGCAAGCGGGCATAGAGTAAGGTGAACAGCCTGGAGAACCCTAGGGGAATCCCGGAATTTTCAATTCCGGTCAGCCGCTTCCCGGGACAATGGCGGATAACCTCCAGCCCCAGCGTTCCCCAGCCGGAACCGGCTTCAACAATATTGCTGTAGCCCCGAATCCGCTGCACCTCTGCAATCACCGCCAGCCGGACAAGCCCTGAGGCGGGCATCGGCGAGATCCCGTTCTTCCAGCTTATGAGTACAATCCAAAGTACGGATAGCAGGAGGACAAATGTGATTATCCAGGGAATGATTTCGATAACAGGCATAGGGGCTCCCTTCGGGCTTGATTGCAGCAAGCAGACTTATGATAATGGCTATGGACGTCCAGCCGTTTAGAACTTACTCCATTATAAGATAACATATGCGGAGTTGAATACCCGACGTCCAGTTCGCTGAGTCCGCATGAGCAGCAATAAATATCCTCCCCCTTTGAACCTTTTTAACCCCAGCGGGCCAATATCCGTTGTAACGCCTGAATGGAGGCCGGTCCTATGAAGGATTTAGATTTACACCCATGGCTTATCCGGATGAGCCAGGGCGAGGAAGAAGCGTTTCAGGTTGTGTATGAAGCTACAAGGGATCATGCGTACCGCTTCATCAGCTACCTTGCGCCCCGCCAGCAGGATGCGGGAGATATTATGAGCGAGGTATATCTTGAGCTGTACAGAAGCGTGCATACGTATGATCCGCAGCAGAACTTTGGCGCATGGTTCAGCGGCCTGATGATCAGGCAGGTGCGGAACTGGAAGCGGAGGGAGTGGCGTCTGTTCCGGATCACGGAAAAGCTGAAGCTCAGCACCGGCAGGTCTGCAGACCCGGCGGCTGAACGCCAGTTCACTGCTTTGGACGACCAGCTGGAACTGCTTCCGCTGCTCCAGACGCTGCCGCTTAAGCTCAGGGAGGTTATCGTGCTCCGCTATTATCAGGATTGTCCGCTGACGGAAATTGCCGTGCTGCTGGAGGTTCCGTTAGGCACCGTAAAATCGAGGCATCATCATGCGCTTAAGCAGTTACGCCGCCGGTTCGCTGAGCAGGGTATGGAAAAGGAGGGTGATGGCTTTGTCTATTGAGCAGCAGCTGACAGAGGAATTCAAGCACGATTCCCGGAGAAGTCCTTCCGGCCTGGATAACCGGATCACGGCGGAATACAGGCAGCAGGTGATGCAGCAAAGGGGAGTCTCATTTATGTCCAGGAAAAGAAAAAAGTCTGTATACCTCTTAACTGCTCTTATTGTAGTAATGCTGTGCGGCTTTGGTTATGCCGGCAGCAGACTGCTGTATTCCTATGAAGGCAAGCTGTCCGTCAGTAACCGGACGGAGCAGCAGCTGCAGTTCAAGCAGGAGGATGTGGTGAAAATCCGCGGTGAGCTGGAAAAGGTAAAAGCACAGCTAGTACCCGGGGAATCGGCGGTCGTATATCTTCGTGATTTTGATCTTACTATTGGCGAGACATCGATTATTTATGGTATCAATAACCCGGTGAAGGTACCGGTAGAGGAATGGAGAACGCTGCTTCAGCAGCAGGGAGTACAGGAAAAGCTGCCTGATACCCTGCTTGGAGCCTACAGCCTGGAAGAAGGCATGGAGGCATCCCCTTTTCAAGTCGCTTTAGGGATTGGCGCCAGCTCCATTTTCGATGAGCTGAAGACTGAAGGTACAGCTTCAGGAAGTGAGATGCTGTGGCGCCTCACTGACACAGCCAATGATTTTATGGATACCTACACTTCAGTCTACCGGAATGCATCCCATGATACGATCTACGTTACCTGGCAAATCGCCGGGGAAGATGTGAGTCCTGCTATCCTCCAGCTAAGCCCGCCCGGGATAACCGCTGAAGATGCCGCGATCGGCGGACTGACTGCACATTATCTCAAGAATGACCAGTCGCTGTTCGGGCAGAGCAGTATCCACCAGGATGTGACCTGGATTAGCGAAGCCGGGGATCAGGGGATTGCCTATCATGTACAGACTGATTCTGCAGCGGTGACGAAAGAGCAGCTGATTGAGGCAGCTGAGAGTTTAGTGCAGAAGTAATATAATGAAAGCTTGGACCCCAATGATGGGGTTCAGGCTCTTTTTTTAATTTAATACAACCAAATTCATATAAAAAGGATGTGCATTATGAATCAGGCAGAGCAGCTTCATACCCTTGCAAGGCGTTACTGCATGATTATGTCCCGGTATTGGGGGAGAACCTATTCACGGCTGATGAATGCCGGCAAGGACAGGACAGAAGAAGGGGGCTACACGTTAGAGGCGGAAACGCTGTTCCCCCGTTATTTAGTGCTGGATGCAATCCTTGCTGAGCTTGAAGAGTCTGACGGAACAGAATTTGCCGCTGAGGAAGAAGCGCATAAGAACATCCTATCGGCTGTCTGGAACGCCCAGAGCTTGTTTACCGAGAATAAAGAGGGGATATTTCAGCAGACTGCGGCGGCTGAGCGGCAAGCATTAGCGGATTATTTGGATAAAAAAGCTGCAGCGGGGATAGTCCACGTATCTAGGCTGCCTTACCGGCGCACCTTGTCAGAGGTAGAGCGGACCTTACTGTGGGAGGACCTGAGGGAAAAGTGGGGTATCAGTGATTTGTGGTACCCGCTCTCTGATGCCAAGACGGCGGACATAGAAGCTTTTATGGAAGACTATTTTGCGGCAGAGGTGGGGATTGAGGCACTAAAGGCAATATTAAGTGCCCAAGGGATAAGGCGGATTTTCGAGCTGCGAGAGTTCGATCATTCACCGGAGTATCAGCTTGGTATAGAAGGATTTAACCCGGCCTACACAATCAACGGCGAGGGCTACTGGTTTTCTGCTGACATGGACTGGGTCATCTACGCTTCGCATGAAAATTCGATCACGATAGCGGGTGAGTGGCTGTTAGACGGGATAAAAAAGATCTGGCCGGGCTGGGAAGAACGCCGTTGGCTGGATTGGCAGGAACGTCTGCGTCGCGGGCTCTGATAGGTGGCAGATCAGCCACAGTTAGGGAAACGTACTACTGGAGTAAAATAAAAGCCTGAGCCCGGCAATGCCGTCGGACCCAGACCCGTACGCCTACAGCGAGAAAAAAGTGCGCAGCAGCCCGCGCTTCTTGGGCGGGGTTTTGAGCTTCATGGCGGCAAGGGGATGCAGCTCCTCATAGGCCGCGGCTGCCTGAAGCCGCGGCTGCTGCATGCTTTCAATCGATACAGCGAGCTGCTGAATCAGCCGGCGCAGCTCCTCAAGCTCCTGGCGCTGCTGAAGCAGCTGCACGGAGACGACCTCGTCGGCCTTCTGGTCTAGCGAGCGCTCAATACGGACGAGCCTGGACCAGACCTCCTGCATAGGGGGCTCCGTTACGGGTAATGGCCGGATAATAGGCCCCGGCTCTGCCTGTGACTGGCTTTCCGCCTGCAGTTGATTCTCGGCCAGCGTAATGCTATCCAGCGATTCCCCCTGCTCAAGCCGTTCTTTAATGGATCTAAGCAGGCTGACTTCCTGCGTGGTGAATATATAATGACCGAACCGGTCCTTGGGAAAGCTGGCAGGGAACATCGCGGCCCAGCGTTTGATCGTGGTCTGGCTGACGGACAATTGCTCTGCAGCTTCCTTTGTTTTAAACATTTCCATTTTCCATTCCTCCGCTTCGGTATTTGGTGATATACCTATTCGCTCCCCATAAGCGACTCCCTGCACGGGTGACAAAGGTGGTGCCGGTTCGCTAAACAAAGTGGTATTGCGAGCAAAGCCGAGATTAGCGGCGCCTTATGATTCTACATAAAGCGGCCGGATTTTGCTTTTTTCTTAATATAATCAGTCCTCGATCTTCACCAGAGCAGCATTACAGGCGATCCGCTCCAGCAGCTCCACCAATTCAGCCACACTGCTGAAAACGGCAGTACAAAGACCGGAAAAGCAAAAGCTTCCCCGGTCTTTCAGCCATTTATATGATTTTACCAGGCGTAAATTCCGTTCACATCCAGAAACTCCCCGTTATGCCGCTTGCCGTCGGTGGCGTAGCCGGCAATAATGGCTGCCCCTGCTTCCTTGGACTTGCCGCCCTCGGCGTTGTGATTCAGGTCGGTCTTCGTAAATCCGGGGGTGACGGCGAATACCTGAGCGCTGGTGTCTCTTAGCTCTATAGCCATGGCGGTGGTCATTGCGTTGCTGGCTGTTTTGGAGGCATTATAGTCGAAGCAGTTCAGCGGATATTCCGTATGCTGCATGAACTGCAGGGAAGCCATGTCGGTCGATACGTTAATGATCGTTCCTTCATTCTGTTTAATTAGCGGCAGCAGCAGCAGGTTTAAGCGGAAGGTACCGAAGAAGTTCACCTCAAAGGCCTGCCGCAGATCCTCCTCACGGGTAGTGCTAAAGGAGCTGGAGAAGGCCCCCGGCATACCGGCATTGTTAATCAGGAGCGTCAGATCAGCGTAAGCCGATTGAATCGTAGCGGCAGCCTGTGCGATACTGTCTGGATTCGTCATATCCAGCTGCAACAGCTCCACATCCAGCCCCTGGCCGGTTAATTCGGCAACTGCCGCCTCTCCCCGTTCCGTACTGCGTGATCCGAGCACTACCTTCCATCCCGTTGCGCCAAGCTGTCTGGCGGTTTCGAATCCGATTCCTTTGTTCGCACCTGTTACCAAAGCTGTTTTCGTCATTATTATCCTTCTTTCTGTTAAGGGGTATCTATCTATAATTTGAAGCTTAATATGCTACACTAAGTGTAGGTCAACAATGAATTTTCGGGAGGCAGGCAGCATGTTTACAATAGGACAGATTGCTAAAAGGGTAGGGCTGAACATCGGGGCGATCCGCTTTTATGAACGTAAGGGGCTATTGGAGCCGGCGGTACGCAATGAACAGAATAACCGGCTGTATAGTGAAGAGGATATCGGCTGGCTGGAGTTCCTGAAATGTCTGCGGGAAACGGGGATGAGTGTGGAGGAGATTAAGCGGTACTACGATATGGTTAAGACCGGAACATCAACCCTGCCGGAGAGGACCCGGATGATTGAGGAGCAGAAGCAGGTGCTGCTGGATGATATCGAGAAAAAGAAGGAGCAGCTCGTTCATCTGGAGCATAAGCTGGAGCGTTATTACCGCGGAGAGAACTATTAAAAATCCTTAATTTCCTAGTAAATCAAGTTGAAGTACTTACTTTTATACACTTTCTTTAAATTATAATATTAATATTTAAAATATATAATCAATGACTATTCTTTTGCCGATATAACTATCCTTACATCAAATACAGACCTCAAATGGATAGGGAGCTGCAAGCATCATGAATATCTTAGAAAGCGTATTGAAGGCATTGCCGTTTTTTACCCAGACCTTACGTGAAAAAGTGAACCTTGTCGTGTATGACCGGACCAAGGTTCTTTATTTTGTACAGACCCGGGGCTTTGAGCTGGAGCAAAAGGTCGGTGATCCGCTGATTCCGCAGTTCCAGAATTTTGGAGCCTTGACGAACGGGCGAGAGCCGAGCCTCGTACATATTAGCGCTGAATTATACGGCTTTCCTATAGATGTCATCAACATTCCGATTGTCGATGACAGCAACGAAGTGGTGGCGGTGCTCTGTGCTACCTATGACCAGAGTAACCAGCACCAGCTTAACGCTGTTGTAGACGATAATCAGCATATCTCGAACGAGCTTACCGATATGGTACAGCACGTAGCTGCACATGCCGAGGAGCTTCAGGCGACCAGCGAGCAGATTCTGCAGAACAGCAGGCTGGCGGTTGAAAATGCGGGTAAGGTTACCAAGGTATCCGGCCTGATCCGCGAAATCTCCGAACAGACCAACCTGCTGGGTCTGAATGCCGCAATTGAAGCGGCGCGTGTAGGTGAGGCGGGAGCCGGCTTCGGAGTAGTAGCAACTGAGGTGCGTAAGCTTTCTGTTCATTCCAGAGAGGCGACATCAGGCATCGAGGCGGCTCTGAAGGAAGTCCAGGAGTCTATCGGCAAAATGGAGTACGAAATCAGCCAGATATCCGCATCGGCGGCAGAACAGGCTTCCCTGGTTGAAGCTTTTACCCAGGTGATTGAGCGTCTGCATCTGTCCAGTGAGAAAATGCTGGGTGTGTCGGGCAATCTGATTGAATACTCGGTGGAATAAGGAAGCTTATAAGCAGTAAAAGGCCATCCCGACACGGGATGGCCCTTCTTTTAGCTAAATCTAATTCATTAATGGCTGTGCTCCGTCGCCGCTGTTGTTGCGGCCATTGCTTTTGTCAGCGTAACCGTTCCATCAGCCGGAGTATAATTCACCTTCCAGCCGAGCAGCTCGGCGATGAACCGGACCGGAACCTGCACGCGGCCGCTGTCCAGGAAGACCGGGGCTCCGATGTTCTTACGCTCTCCGTTCAGCTCCATGTAGGACTGTCCGGCCCAGAACACCGCGGTATTGTCACCGTCCATGATCCAGAGTGTTTTCTTGGCATTATCCCAGGTAACCTTGACGCCGATGGCTTCACCAAGGTAACGCAGCGGAATGAAGAGACTGCCGTTTTTCATAACCGGAGTAACATCCATCTGGCTGGTCGTACCGTTAACCGTTACGGCTTTGCTGCCTTTTTTCATTGAAATAGTTGTCATTTCTCCGGCGGCAGCTGAAGTCACTCCGTGGAACTTGTCCGGGAATTGGGCAACAATGCCGCCAGTCAGCTCGCTTGCGGTCATGAACATATGGGAATAGGCAGTACGCTCAAGGCTGTAAGCATTGGCATAATCTTTATTTACATAGCTATTAAAGGTATCAAGCAGGTGGCCGATATGCATTTTCAGGCCTTCAGCAATGGCTGCTGTTTCGAAATAGGCCGGATTTGCTGTATTGAAAAATACGGCCTGCTTCATCCGGTAATCCTCCAGTGCGGCAACAGCCTGTCCGCGTCCGGCTTCGTCTTTAGCGGCTGTAGCTTTTACATAGTCTACAAAATATCCGATATGGGAAGACCAGATCGGCTTGAAGGCGTCACCGGCTGCTGTGCCGTATACGGAGGCAATCGCTGCAGACAGGTCATTCGTATTGCTGTTCAGGGCAGCCGCTGCTGCGGTAAAGTCCGGAGCACCGTCGATTCCTTTTTGCATGGCGAGTGCAGCCAGTGTGGCATGCTCACCCAGCAATTGTCCCAGTCCTGCGCGCAGGTCAATACCCGGTGATGTTGTGGTGCCTGCAGGGAACTTGGCAGGGAACTGGGCCTGAATGCCGGCAGCCAGTGATTTGGCTGTCATGAACATATGTGCATAGGCAGTCCGTGTATCCTCGTAGGCAGCCGTATAATCTTTATTAACATAGCTGTTGAAGGCGTCCAGCAGATGGGTGATATGCATTTTCAGCCCGTCTGCAAGGGCAGCCGTTTCAAAATAGCCCGGGTTGGCATTGTGGAAGAATTCCGCCTGCTTCATCCGGTAGCCCTCTAGTTCGGCAACCGCCTTCTGCCGTCCGGTCTCATCTCTGGCAGCGGTCGCTTTCACATAGTCTACAAAATATCCGATATGGGAGGACCAGATTGGCTTAAATGCCTCGCCGGCGGCACTGCCGTATACCGAAGCAATCGCGGCGGACAGGTCATCTGTGTTCTTGCCGAGTGCGGCTGCGGCATCATTGAAATCTGCAGCACCGTCGTAGCCCTTTTGCATCGCAATTACGGCCAGCAGGGCATGCTCACCCAGCAGCTCACCAAGAGCCGTCTGCAATTCCGGTGCAGCACCATTCGTATCCACCTCGTGGGCATTTGCAAGTGCGGGTATAAATAAACTCAGGCAAAGCATTAAGATGGCCAGCTTACTGTGCAGCTTTTTCATTTGTGTTCACTCCTTCATTCAAAGTTGAGCCGCTAATCAAAAGCGGTTATACTCAGTGGAACGTAAGTAATCTGAAGTTGGATCACTTTTTAGAATATAAATTTTAAAATACTATATATCCAACTACGCTGGGGAAATGGGGGGGAACAATTGAACGAAGTCGCTGACGACGTACAATTAATGCAGCTGATCAGGCAAAAGGACCCGGATGCCCTCGAAAAGCTCTATGACCGGTACGAGCAGATGATTTACAGCTTTGCCTACCGGATTGTGAAGGACTCAATGGCCGCCGAGGAAGTCATGCAGGAATTATTTATGCGAATCTGGAAAAATGCGGAGCAGTATGACTCTACTAAGGGCAAGCTGCCGACCTGGATGTTTACGGTTACACGCAATATTGCGATTGACCTGCTGCGCAAGACAAATACACGGCCTGCGCAGCAGTCCGCAGATTCGGAGGAAGTACAGCAGCTCCGTGACACCGGGGCAATGACTGAGGATATGGTGGAAATGCTGCTGGCGGGGGAACAGGTAAGAGAAGCCTTGCTGGAGCTGAGCAGGGATCAGCAGCAGGTGGTGGATCTTATTTATTATCAGGGCCTTACGCAGCAAGAGGCAGCTTATCATGTGGCTGTTCCGCTGGGTACAGTTAAGAGCAGGGTAAGGCTGGCTATGAGGCAGCTGCAGAAGCGGTTAATCCATTGGGGAAGGAGGGATCAGGCTCATGACTGAGGAGAATACAGATTTGTGTGAATGGGCTGAATTGTATGCGCTGGGCGCACTTCAGGATGATGAAATGGAGCGGTTCGAGGTTCATTTACAGGAATGCCCTGAATGTGAGAAACTGGTAAAAGAATACCGCCAGGTAATTGAGCTGCTTCCTCTTGCTTCTGAGCCTGCTCTACCGCCTTCAGGCATGAAGAAACGTATTTTGTCCCGGGTAACCGAAGCGGAGGCTACGGTGCAGAAGGCTCCGAATCCTGTAAGCGTGATGCCGGAACCTGTCCGGACAGAGCGGGAAACTACAGTGAAGACTGTACCTGTACCCCGCAAGAAGCCGCTCCAGCGTTATCTGAGCGCAGGGCTTGCAGCAGCGGTTGTCGGACTGCTCATCTATACAGGCCAGCTGCGCCAGGATATCGGTCAGCTGCAGCGCCAGGCAGATGTCAGCGCTGGGCCGCTTCAGGAAACCAAGGTGAATGAAGCGGTTGTGCTCAGTCCGTCGGCAGTGGAAGCTGCTTCCAAAGGACTGGCAACCATTATTGCTGACACCGGCGGTACGCATCTTGTCGTACAAGCGGAGGGTCTGCCGGAGCTTACAGGAACCGAAGTCTACCAGGTATGGCTGATTAAAGGGGATGTTCCACAGAACGCGGGCACCTTCGTAGCCCAGGGAGGCAACGGCGCACTGTACTATACCTTTGAGCCGCAGCAATACGATACGGTTGCCATCACACTGGAGCCGGATGCAGGCGGAGAAACACCAAGAGGACAGATTGTACTGGCGGCACCAATCAAGCAAGGCTAGTTAAGCTTGGGAGAAAGCCGGGAGGAACGTAAGAATGGAAGAGAACGGAAAGCTGCAAGCCGCAGCCTTGTCTGAGGTTGCACATCTCAAGGTTCACGGCAGAACAACAGGGAGCCTGTCCCCCCTGACGCTGTTCTGGACTGGCAGCGCAGTTGAATTTAACATCAGGGGATCAGAGCTGTGGATTGAGGTCGAGGCTGATTATAATCAGCACGAGCCTTGGATCAGCATGCTGATCAACAACGTTCCTGTCAGCAGACAGATGATTACTGCAGGCAGACGCTGGATCTGTGTATTCCGGGGAATGAACGGGAATGCTGTGAAAAATGTCCGGATCGTCAGGGAGCTGCAGGCCATGAGCGATGATCCGGGATGTCTGCTGCAGATACATGCTGTTAAGTCCGGCGGGGAATTTCTGCCGGTCGCGGATAAAGCGCTGAAGCTTGAATTCATCGGGGACAGCATTACCTCAGGTGAAGGGGTTGTCGGCGCCAAGCCGGAGGAGGACTGGATTCCGGTGTGGTTCAGCGCAACTGTCAACTATACAGCAATGACAGCTGAGGCGCTGGATGCAGACTATCGCGTTATTTCACAGAGCGGCTGGGGTGTGCTGACCAGCTGGGATAACAATCCAAGCCGTAATATTCCCCAGTATTACAGCCAGGTATGCGGTCTGCTGGGCGGAGAGCGCAATGAGGCGCTTGGCGCGCTGCAGATCAATGATTTTGAGGCCTGGCAGCCGGATGCAGTGGTCATCAATCTGGGCACCAATGACGGGGGCGCCTTCTATTCACCGGAATGGAATGATCCGCTCAGCGGCAAGGCCTATAAGCAGCGGCTTAACGAAGATGGCTCCTTTAATGAGCATGATCTGGAGGCTTTCGAGAGGGCGGCAGAAGCCTTTCTTGTGAAGCTCAGATACTACAATCCGCAGGCTCAGCTGGTTTGGGCGTACGGCATGCTAGGGACTCCGATGATGCCGGCAATCTGCCGTGCAGTGGACAGCTATGTAAGCAGATCAGGAGACAAGAGAGCGTCTGTCTTTCAACTGCCTGATATGACCCCGGAAAGCGCCGGCGCACGAAGCCATCCGGGGAGATTAGCCCACGAGCACGCGGCTCAGGCGTTAAGCGGTTATCTGCAAAATATTCTGCGCCCTGGATATTGAGGGTGCGTGCATAGAAAAGCGGCTGGGCGGATTAATGATCCGTCCAGCCGCTTTTCTGTACTAATGCCGTTATGCGTATTTGTTGATCGTCGCGAGCAGCTGATCGGCAACATGGCCGGTGCCTGCTGCCAGGTGAGCACGGTCCAGGCGCAGCCGCACGAATTTCTCATCGGCATCAAGCGCTTCAGCCAACAGCCCGGATAAGCCGCGCGCCTTGCGGTCGATCTGCAGGAGCAGCTCAACGCCCTGCTCATCCGGATAGAACATGATTTCCAGCTCATCCAGCCGGCCGCGGAACTGGCTGGAAGGCTGGAATTCAAATTCCTGGACGAAGGGGAGTCCGTTTCTTTTGCCGTAATAAGGAGCGTGTTCACAGCTGACCTCGCGGAGCCGGAAGCCGAGCTGGGCTGCAGCATCCAGGACAAGTGCCGAATGCGGATGAGGCAGCACCTGGAGATAATCCTCGTCCTTCGGGTCGACAGCTTCTTTGATATCAAGTCCGGTATGAATCCATACCGGAGTTTTGCCCATGGTCACAGGTGTTACGGGCGGAAGCTGGAAGGATACCGGGAACTCATAGACCTGCTCCGCTTCCACGGTGAAGCCGGAGGCCAGCAGGAACTTGGCAATGGTAGCCTCTACATGGCTCTTGGAATCGTTATGCTCCTTCACGTAACGGGTCTTGACGAAGGCATACACATCATCCACCTTCTGATCCACACGTCCGCCCTGGATGCGGACAATACCGCTGAGTGTATCCCCGGCTTTTACTACATCCTGATGAAGCATGAGATTTACTTCAGCGGCGCCGATTCCGGCGCTTGCGAGCATTCTTTTGAACATGGACATGCTGTGAATCTCCTCCTTATCGGTAATAACTCTGATACGGAGGGATCCTCTGCCTGGTTTCAGGTGCAGCTCCAAAAATTATAAGTGCTCTGCAGACACATCAAAATCCACTTCCTCTATAAACTCGATCACCTCGCCGTTGGGGCTGTGAATGACTGCGTTTTTTACGGTCAGCGGCGGTTCTCCGAGTGCTAACGTGCCGGGTTCGACAAAGGTCTTTGCTCCATGAGCAAGGGCTTTTTGGTAGATTTCTTCGACATCATCCACGTAAAAGGCGAGGTGGAGGATAGCTCCGTGTGCGACCTCCTCATCAGAGGCTGCTTTTTTGCCTTGGGCGGGGATTGCGGCATTATTATCAAAGACCTCAATACAGGTTCTCCGGTCGGGGGATACCAGCATGGAAGCATCTTCAATCATAAAGGCCGGCAGACTCCAGTGATGTCCGACCTTAAAGCCGAGCACTTCGGTGTAGAAGGCAATCGTTGCCTGATAATTGTTGGCCTGGATAGCTACATGGGACAGTCCTTTTACGCCCATAGGGAACATCTCCTTTCTTAATTGCCTTTATTATAGAGATCATCAATAGAGAGTTATATGAGGAAAACGAGGATTTTAACGTGTTGTGCTAATATAAAATAAGGGTATTAAGCCGGTTTGCCTTACTATTTATATTTTGCTTAACGGAGGTTTCTATGGAGCTATTATTCGATGAGATTGATCTCAAAATTATGCGGCTGCTGCAGCAAAATTCCCGGATGCCGATATCGCAGATCAGCAGAGAAGTATCAATGTCACAGCCGTCCGTTAAAGAACGGATGCTGAAGCTGGAGGAACGGAACATTATTTCAGGGTATACAGCTGTATTTAACCTGCAGGCGATGGACCGGGGGACAACCACTTTTATTTTGCTGAAAACGGAATTTTGCCAGGAGCTTGTTGAGTTCTGCAGAGGAGCGAAGGAGGTAACTGATCTATACCGTATCAGCGGAGAATATAATTATCTGCTCCAGGTGCGCACAGCATCCATTGCCGAGCTGGCTGAATTTCAGGACTCGCTGGTCAGGCTCGGGCCGTCCAAATCCCATATCAGCATGAAAAATATAATGGAGCACAGGGTGATGCTGTAGGGAGGGTCTTTACTACCGGCAGCACGCTGTTTCCGGATGGGGACTATCTGTGCGCTGAGATTCGGGGCCATATCATAGACAAAGAGGCTGGTCCCGTGACCAGCCTCTTTGCTGTAGGCCTATTAAGACAGCTGCACATAAAACGTAGCCGATTCCCCGACCGTACTTTTCGCATACAGCTTGCCCTTATGCTGCTGCTCAACAATGGACTTGGCGATGGCGAGGCCAAGGCCGTAGCCGCCCTGCTTGCGGGCCCGGGAGGTATCAGTGCGGTAGAACCGGTCAAAGATCCGGGTCAGATGCTCCGCGGCAATCCCTTCGCCGGTATTGGTGACGGACAGCAGCACGTCGTTATGCTGCTTGTGCAGAGACAGGGTGACTTCACCCTTCGGCCCGGTGTACTTGACGGCATTGTCCAGCAGGATCATGACAACCTGCTTGATCTGCTCGCTGTTGCCGTGCACGGTTAGATTAGGCTCGATGTCATATTCAAGCGCGACATTCTTCTCAAAGATGACGGCCTCCATCGTCAGGATAATATTTTCGACCGCTTCGCTGATGTTGAAGGGGGCATGAACCATCCCGGTGCGGGAATCATCCATTTCGGTCAGATAGAGCAGGTCACTCGTCAGCTTAGCCATCCGCTCGGTCTCGGATTTAATATAATGCAGCCATTTGGACTGCTCCAGAATCGTATCCTCGGGATTTGACAGCAGCACATCGGTATTCGTATTAATAATGGCCAGCGGCGTCTTCAGCTCATGCGAAGCATCTGCAATGAACTGCTTCTGCTTATCAAAGGCTTCCTGCACCGGCTTGATGGAGCGGTTCGCAAAGTAGCGGCTGGTGAAATAGAGAATGATCAGCATCGCGATACCGACAACCGAGAAGATATAGACCATGTTCGTGAGAATCTTCTGCTGGGAGGTGATGTCCAGGAAAACAAGCATATGCCCGTCGGCGGTCGGCTTGGTTTCAAAAGCCCAGAGACTCCCGTCCAGCTCAAATCTTCCGGTTGTTTTATTCATATCAACAGCGGTCTGCAGCGCCTGGGCATAGAATTCATCATCCATGCTGAGCTGTGAGGTTGGCGTACCTGTCTGCTTCCAATCGTTATCGGTCTCAATCATAAAGGAGATCGAACGCTCCGGCGGCGGACTGTCGCCCATCCTTCCGAAGCTGCCGCCGCCCTCCGGGCGCTGTGTTCCGCTGTCTATAGTGCCGGCCGGCGCACCCTCGATCCCTCCGGCAGCTCCGCCGTTCATTCCCCCGCCGCGGTGCTCCCCGCTGCCCGGCTTCTGGAAAGCCTCTGTAATCCGCTGAAGATCAAAGCTGATGTCATTTTGCACATTCAAATAGTTGATTGTATAGATGGTAGCGAAGGCGACCAGCATCATCACGGAGATGGTCACCAGATTGACGATCAGGAAGCGGTTTCTGAGCTTTTTGAACATCAGGCATCCACCTCTAGTACATAACCTACACCCCGAAGCGTACTGATCCGCGCAGAAGCGCCGAGAAACGTAAGCTTTTTGCGGAGAAAAGAAATATAGACCTCCACATTGTTATGCTCGGCCTCCGAATCAAAGCCCCACAGCTTCTCAATAATCTGCTCCTTGGAAGTCACCGATTGCTTGCGCACCATCAGCAGCTCCAGCAGCTCGCTTTCCTTCAGGTTCAGCTTCATTTCCTTGCCGCCCACAGTGAGCTTCAGGTTAGCCGTATTCAGCTCCAGATCCCCGAATTTCAGCGCATCATCCGGCAGCACCTCGCCCTTGCGGCGCAGCACCGCCCGGATTCTGGCCAGCAGCTCCTCCGAGGAGAAAGGCTTGGCAATATAGTCATCTGCACCGTAATCGAGCCCCGTTACCATATCGGTGGTGTCCCCTTTGGCCGTAAGGAAAATGACGGGGGTCGGGATACTCTTTTTACGCAGGGCCCGCAGCAGGCTGATTCCATCCATCTCCGGCATCATGATGTCGAGCAGCAGCAGATCATAAATCCCGCTGAGCGCGTAATCTAGCCCCGTTCTGCCGTCATGTACGGCGTCCGCTGAATAGTTATGCTTTTTCAGAATTTGGGTCACGGCCTCGGCCAGATGCACCTCATCCTCCACTATTAAAATTCTCACCCAGTCATCATCCCCAGTTTAGCTTAATGTCTGTCTTGTAACTTACGTCATTATAGCAAGATTACCTTTAATCAACCTTAACTGCGGAGACAGAATTCCTAGCTTCTACTATATAGCGGGGTTGATCTTGTGCCGCAGAAGCCCTTTGTAAAGCCGGTGTGAAAAAATTAACGCAATGTAAAATCCATTTAAGATTCATTAAAGGTTTGCCAGCTAAGATACATTCATAGGCAAGCGAGACACACGAAACACTCTAACTTGAGAAAGGATTTGATCCCAGATGGCTATCGAGGTTTTTAACCGCTACGAAAACAAATACCTGTTCGATCATGCAGCCTACCTGAAGCTCTATAACGAACTGCTCGAATATATGGAACCGGATGATTACAACAAACAGCATGAGTTTTATTCCATTACTAATCTGTACTACGACACACCGAGCAATACGCTGATCCGCAACAGCCTGTCCAAGCCGAAATACAAAGAGAAGCTGCGCCTCCGGGCGTACGGTGTCCCGAATGGCGATTCCAGGGTGTACCTGGAGATTAAGAAGAAGGTCTTCGGCCTCGTCAATAAAAGAAGAACCTCGCTCAAGCTGGACGAAGCTTACGAATTTGTCCGCACAGGCATTGCGCCAGAGTACAAGGATTACATGAACAAGCAGGTGGTTGAGGAAATCAAATACTTCCTGAGCTGCTATGATCTGAAGCCGATGGTGTATCTGTCGTATGACCGCAAAGCGCTGTTCTGCAAAAATAACCGGGATCTGCGCATTACCTTTGATACGAATATCAGAAGCCGGCGGTATGACCTGAAGATGGAGCACGGCACACACGGCGAGCAGCTGATGGAACCGGGGCAGTGGCTGATGGAAGTCAAAGCAGAGAAGACGATTCCGGTCTGGCTGTCCAAAATGCTCTCCGAGCACCAGATGTACCGCACCAGCTTCTCCAAATACGGCAACGAATATAAAAAAATGCTGAGAAACAGCAAAGTAGAAAGCGAGAGTGTATTGTATGCTTGATTCCATTTTTACCGCCGTGTCTGACAGTACGGCATTAACTTTTGGTAACGCGGTACTTACGATCCTGATCTCCCTGGCGCTGGGTGCGCTAATCAGCTTCACTTATATGAGAACAAGCCCTGCCGGCTATTCGCAAAGCTTCACGCTCACTATGGTGCTGCTGCCGGTCATTGTAGCCATCATCATTCTCTTAATCGGCAGCAACGTAGCCAGAGCGTTCAGCCTCGCCGGAGCGTTCTCCATCATCCGCTTCCGCAGCGCGCCCGGCGATCCTAAAGACATCACCTTTGTCCTGTTCACGATGGCCTCAGGCCTCGCCTGCGGCGTCGGCGCTTACGGTTATGCGGTCCTGTTCACCGTTATTCTCTGCATCATCATGGTTATCCTGAACCGCACCGGCTTTGGTGTAAGAAAGTCCGTGCAAAAAACGCTGAAGGTTACGATTCCTGAGAATCTGGGCTATGAAGAAGCCTTTGCTGAAGTATTCAACAAATTTAATGTTGCTTATGAGCTGAAAAAGATCAGAACCACCGAGCTCGGCAGCCTGTATGAGCTGGTGTATAACGTTACCCTTGATGAGCAGACCAGCCAGAAGGAGTTCCTTGATGCTATCCGTACCCGAAACGGTAACCTGGATCTGTCACTGACAATGTGCCCTACAACTACGGAATACTAACACAGACTGAAAGGATTGATCAGATATGAGTAAATTTATAATGGCAAGTAAAGCGGGGCTGATCCTGCTGCTCGCAGCTGTCATGTCAGCCTGCGGCACAACCGGCAATGCCTCCACCTCCTCCTCTTCGGCAACTACGGCTGCAGTGACTACAGCAGCTGCAACTGGCGCAACAACAGCAAATGTACAATTGGCAAGTGTGAAGGCGGCGGATCTCGTCAGCTTTGATGAAGAAGATGTGGCTACAGCCTGGAGCGCTGACAGCGCCACCGCGATTGTGCTAAGTGGAACAAGTAGTACTGTAACCGGCTCGGGAGCAACCGCTTCCGGCAGCACAGTCACAATCTCAGCCGGCGGAACCTATGTGCTGAGCGGCACCCTGAGTGACGGCCAGATTATTATCGATGTACAGGATAAGAGCAGCGTGCATCTGGTGCTGAACGGGGTTACGCTTGCGAACAGCAGCAGCGCACCGGTCTACATCAAGGAAGCGGGCAAGGTCATCATGACGCTGGAAGACGGCACGGTGAACACGGTAACCGACGCGGCAGAATATGTATACCCGGATGCAGCTACAGATGAGCCTAGTGCAGCGATTTTTAGCAAGGCCGATCTGACCATTAACGGAACCGGTACGCTGAAGGTTAACGGCAACTACAACGACGGCATTACGAGCAAAGATGATCTGAAAATTGTCTCCGGTATTATCGAGGTAACAGCAGCGGATGATGGTCTGGTCGGTAAAGACCTGGTAGCTGTGCAGGAAGGCAGCATTACCATTACAGCAGAAGGCGACGGCATCAAGTCGACCAATGACGAGGATACAGAGAAGGGCTTCATTGCGATCTTCGGAGGAAGCTTTGACATTACAGCAGCCAATGATGGTATTCAGGGTGAAACCTCCCTTGTCATCGACGGCGGCACATTCGATCTGGTGACCGGCGGCGGCAGTGCCAACGCTGAAGTGAAGACAGGTGATCAAGGCGGCTTCGGTGGCGGAGGCTTTGGCGGAGGCGGTATGGGCGGCGGAATGCGCGGCCAGGCTCCTTCAGCGGACGGCACAACCGGCCAGGCGGCACCGCCTGAGATGCCGGCGGGAGATGCAGCCGGTCAGGGGACACCGCCGGAAATGCCGGCAGGTGATGCGGCAGCCGGGACGGCAGGCGGGACTACTGCGCCGGCAGATACCAATGCAGCAGCGTCCACGGATACAACAGCCGCAGCCGCAACAGAGTCAGCCAGTATGAAAGGCTTGAAGGCCGGCGGCGATCTTACCGTTAACGGCGGCAGCTTCAAGATCGACTCCGCGGATGATGCGGTGCACAGCAACAGCAGCGTCTCGATTACAGACGGGGAGTTCCAGATTGAGACAGGCGATGACGGTATTCACGCTGACAGTCTGACAGCCATCTCCGGCGGCACCGTGAATATCATCAAGAGCTATGAAGGAATTGAAGGTGCCAATATCACCATCTCCGGCGGTGACATCGATGTGGTAGCCTCCGATGACGGCGTTAATGTAGCCGGCGGCAACGATACTAACAGCGGTCAGGCTGCAGGCGGACAAGATCAATTTGCAAGCTCCGGAAGCAATATGCTCACGATTACCGGCGGAACGCTGACTGTAGATGCTTCAGGCGACGGTCTGGACTCCAACGGCTCGATCACAATGAGCGGCGGCACCGTTACCGTCTACGGACCGACCAATGACGGCAACGGCGGGCTGGACTTTGACGGAACCTTTGAAGTCACCGGCGGATATCTGATCGTAGCAGGAAGCGCAGGTATGCTTCAGGCACCTGGCGATTCTTCCAGCCAATACTCCATTGCCATGACATTCACAGATTCGCAGGAAGCCGGGCAGCTGGTGAATCTGAAAGACAGTGACGGCAACACCGTTGCTACCTTCGCTCCAGCGAAGAGCTACCGTTCGGTTGTAATCAGCTCACCTGACCTGAAAGAAGGCGGCTCCTACACGCTCTCTACCGGCGGAAGCTCTACAGGCACCGCAGTGGACGGCGTATACACTGACGGCACTTACAGCGGCGGCACAGAAGTTGTAAGCTTTGACCTCTCCAGCAGCGTAACCTGGCTGAATGAATCGGGTGTCACCGAAGCAACCCAGGGTATGGGCGGCATGGGCGGCGGACGCGGCCAAGGCGGCATGGGCGGTGGTACAAGACCTGATCGCGGAACCGCAGGCAGCACTGCTCCTGCTGATGCCGGCACTACTGCACCAGCGGACGCTGGCACTACCGCACCAGCCGGAACGGACGGCGAGACTCAGATGTAAGAGCAGGAATGAATGCCGGACAATCGTTCACTGAACAGCAAACAGCACGGTCCCCTTTACCGGGGGAACGTGCTGTTTTGCTGTTTCTACTTGTTTTCGCGCTCCAGTGCCCTGAGGAACCGCTCCGCTTCGGTGTTCTTTTTCCGTGAGCTGGACAGCAGCCGGATGCCTCCGCCGATCATCAGCAGAGCAACAACGACGGTGTTCATATACGACTGAATCCGGGCAATGTAAAAGCCGTAATTCAAGTTGAGCTCCGGTACAACAATCCGGATGAACAGATAATAGACACCAAGGAACAGAAGTGCGCCGCCGATCCAGCCCTGATACCGGGTCCAGCCTTCAATGACCGGTTTGTCATAGAGAGGCTCCCTGCCGTATTTAGCGGCCTGCTGCATTCCGTCAAAAAAGCTGTAAAACCAGGCAATCGGGATAAAGAACAGGAACAGCGAAAGATTAAGCAGATCCAGAATATAGATGCTTCCGAGGAAGATGAGCATCAGCTGGAGCCCTCTTTTTTGCAGTCCAAGGTACATATGTCCGGCTCCGGGGAAGGCTGCCAGCAGGGTTGCGAGAACCTTGCTTTTTTTGCCTGTGCCTCTGCCATGCTCAAGCTGCTCGAAGATCGTCTTGTCTTCAAGCAGCTCTCCGGCCTGCTTGCGGTTCACATGCTGGGCTGCATCGAACATGCAGTACAGCCACAGCACCGGCAGCAGGAGCAGGAAGACCAGGACGGTCTCCTGTCCGGTTATGCCAGCCACAAACACCAGCATGATGCCAAGCCCGAAGAACCCGATCAGGAACGACAGCCCGCGCTGCAGCAGGCCTAGATGCAGATGGCCGAGGCCGGGGACAAAGGAGAGGAGAATCGTGTAGAAGCGCTCACTCTCCCGCCGCGGCTCCCTGCCCTGATCCGGATGGGTATAACCCTCAGGAGGCTGGAATCCGTACGGCTGCTGCTCAAACGGCCCCTCCGGACCACCCGGCATGTGGGCATGCTGCTGGGGATAGGAAGGATAGTATGGCGGATAATCCGGTTCCCGGATCAGCCTGATTACCATACCGAACATGCTGATGAACCAGATAACGGCTGCCGCTAAAAGACACAGGGCGGCGAAGCCCTCATTATTCCCTGCGACGAGTGCAAGAAAGGCAACGCCCAGGCTGCCAAAAAAGATAAAGCCGTAAATAAAACCCTTCAGCCGGCTGCCGTAATAATAGTGCCCCAGGCCAGGAATCATATTAAGCAGGAATGCCAGCATCTTGCTGCGGTGCTGCTGCATTGTTGTTCAGTCCTTTCACTTGTTATTGTTTATAGGGAGCCGGCTTCATTTCTGCAAGCCAGCCGGTTGCTTTTTTTACCATAATCTCGCTGTAAGGCTGCTTGGTCTGGGCAGTGACACCGATATTTCCGGGAGCCAGCTTGTCGAATATGCCCGCGGAGATGAACAGCATCGTGATGCAGGCCGCTGCAATATAATGCAGCCACTGATTACCCAGCAGCCGCCCAAGCCGGGAACGCCCGGTGCCGGTCTCCGGTACTGCTGAAGCTGAAAGAGGAGCAATCCGGACCATGATCTGATCAGCAAAGGCGTCCCCACCAGACAGCAGCGGTACCGGTAAATTCTCCAGAGCCAGCAGGTAGCTGCCAAGCGCTTCAGGATCCTCCAGCAGCATTCTATCCATCTGTTCCCGCTCCGGCGCTGTCAGCTCTCCCTGTACGTACCGCTTCCATTCGTGCTGTATATTGTCTCTATTCATCCCATGAGGTCTCCTTCCAGTGGGTTCTGATCCATTGCCGCGCTCTATACAGCCTGGACTCCACGGTCCTTACCGAAATTTGTGATTTGAGGGCAATCTGCTCATAATTCTCTTCGTTGAGATAGAAATCAACAATAATTCCGCGGTGCTGGTCGGGGAGTGACGAAATCTTGTGCCGCAGAAGCTCCTTCTGCTCCTTCTTCAGCAGCTGGCGGACGACGTCTGAGCGGTGGTCGGCAAGCTGAACGGCTCCATCCTCAGGGACGCTTACTTCTGCCTTCCGGCGGTTCAGCTTCCGCTTAATATCGATGGCTTTGTGCAGGGCGATCCGGGTAATCCAGGTCTTGAAGCCTTCTGAACGGTACAGGGGGAGAGATTTATAAATTTGGATAAAAGCCTCCTGTGCAGCATCCTCCGCATCCTGGGACTGCTGCAGCACGGAATAGGTGACCTGATAGATATGCCTTCCATAGCTGTCGATAATGCTGCGGAATTTAGCATGGTCGCCCTGCAATATTTGCCTGATCAAGATTTCCTCATCAATAACGCTCTCCTCCTTCCCGTGTAATAGACGAAGGCCTTTTATGAAACCCTGCGTGTTTTTCGGCTGCAAGAAATAAAAAAATAGACACCCCCTGGAGTAAGGGATGCCTGACCTGCCGGTTTCACATAAAATCAAAGAAATAACGGATCACATGGAAAAAGATCGGCGAGGTATACGCCAGGCTGTCGACCCGGCTCAGATAGCTTTTTTGCAGGGCGGCGAACTTGTCATCGTCCCCGATCAGCAGGTCGCGCTTCAGTACAGAGACAGTCAGGCTGCCGAAATATCCGCTTAAGCTAATCAGTACCCCTGACAGCAATCCAAACAGCGGGGTGAGTGGTGTCAGATAGGAATAAATAAGAGTAGACACGGCAGTTGTCACCACAAAACCGCAGACAAAGCCCTCCCAGGTCAGATGCGGGTTGGCAGTCGGAACCACCTTATGCTTGCCGAAATAGAGTGAGGCCACATAGTGCACTACATCATTAAGCTGAGTAAGCACCACGAGAAAAAGCACCAGCCCAGCGCCGTATTCCGGGGTGGCAAACTGGAAGTAAGCCAGATGGCTAAGCCCGAATACCATCAGCATCATGCCCCACTGGGTAGAGCTTACACTGCGCAGAAAGCCGAGTGTGCCCTTGTTCAGCAGCCGGGGGAGCGGCAGCAGCAGGAAGACATAGACCGGAATAAAGACGATGAACATCCCGTACCACTCAATATAGATCCAGTAGAACTGCAGCGGAATCGCCAGGTAGGCCCACAGGAACAGCCTGCGGTCCGCCTTGCGCGTGCGGATCATGGAGAAGTATTCTTTGAGCGAGAAGAAGCACAGCACCATCAGCGACAACAGCGATACCACTGCATTAAACAGGGTTGCCAGGCAAAATATAAACAGCATGCCCCACCAGGTTTTGATGCGGAAGCCGATACCGGTATAATCCTTGTCCTTTTGAAGCCTGCTGACGGCAAGGTAGATCACGTGAATGGCGGAAAGGCCGCCTGTAATAAGGAGTAGCGTGAATAAAGAGCTGTTCAAAAGCCGATCACCAGCCTGTCCCGGGATAGATTCCATTAAAGGAATCATATGTTATTATGAAGGAAACGTCCGAAATTGATAAGGGGAAAATTTGTAAATGGAAGGTAACCAATCGGTCTTTATATTGCTTACGAATACCGGAACGCTGTTCACCAGGCTTATTCAAGGTTATACTAAGGCCCCGTATAACCATGCATCCATCTCTTTTACCCGTGACCTGTCGGAGATGTACAGCTTCGGCAGGAAGCATCCCAGCAATCCTCTGAACGGGGGGTTCGTGAAGGAGGATCTGCACACGGGGACGTTCAGTAAATATCCGAATACGACCTGTGTTATCTATGAACTTAAGGTTACAGTCCGGGAGGCGGAGAAAATGCAGCGGGTGCTGCATATTTTTATCCGCAGCCGTCAGAAATACCTGTATAACATTCTGGGCGTCATCGGTATTGCATTGAAGGAGCCTGTGGAATTTAGCAACTCTTATTTCTGCTCCCAGTTCGTTGCCGAGATTCTGGACCGTTCCGGCATCAAGCTGTGGAACAAGCTACCGGCGCTCGTGACGCCGGATGATTTCCGGCAGAGTGAGCGGCTGGGGTTGATCTATCAAGGTAAATTAAACCAATATAAGCCGGGGAGTGAATAGAATGGTTCATGCAAGAGAAGTATTAGTCAATCAATTGCTGGCCGGTGCCAATGATCCAAGCTGGTATCTGCCGTTCATGCATGCAGTGGAAGGAATGACAGAGGAAGAGGCGTTCTGGAAGCCGGGCGAAGGCATGCACAGTATTGCCGAACTGACCCAGCATCTGCTCTACTGGAACAGGACCTGGCAGAGCCGCTATGAGGCGGGACGTATGAATGCCGTGCCGCCTATAGGCGATAACAACAACAGCTTCATCCTGCCGGAGAATGTGCCGTTCGGTGAGCTGAAGAGCGAGCTGCTTGATGTCCTGCTGCGCTGGCAGACGCTGCTTACCGGGGACAGACTGGAAGCGCAGGTCGCCGGATTCCCGGAACCTGCGCTGTGGTGGGAGATTATCAGTAATGCCGCCACGCATAATGCCTATCACATCGGCCAGATCGTCTACGCCCGCAGGCTGCAGCAGCAGGCATAGAGCCAGTTTGCCGGCTAAGAGGCCGGCAGGTGCCGAGTCGCTTGCGGCAGTAATGAAACACCTGCTGTCTAGCGGCTTTCCCCCTCCGGTACGACGACCCGGACATGGCGGGGCAGCACGCTGAGCCGTACCGGCAGAGCGGGTCCTTCCTCGCCGTCCACATTGATCCGCATTGGGGCCGCAGACTGTACCGTTACGCTGCGGGCGGCAAAGTACTCGACTCCCTTATGGTCCTTCAAGTTGCCGAGCAGCAGGGAGATGCTGGCGGTCAGTGTGCTTAGAATCGTAAGATCCTTAATAATAAAGCAATGGATCAGGCCGTCATCTACTGCTGCTCCCGGAGCCAGCCGCTCAAAGCCGCCGACTGAATTCGTCAGGGCGGCAATAAACAGCGGCGAATCCCCCTCCCATACCTCACCATCATGGTTGATCAGCAGGTGATTGGGTGTATTGCCTGTAAGCTCCTTCAGCCCCTCTTTGAAATAAGCCAGCGAGCCGAATTTTGATTTGTCCTCTGAGGTTACCGAGGAGACCGATTCAGCAAGGGCACCGGCCGCTACGACATTAATGAACAGCCGTTCATTCATCTGGCCAACATCGACTGAACGGGTGGCCGGGGAGGCCAGTGTACGGATGGCTTCCTCGGGAATCAGTGAAAGCCCGATGGCCCGGGCAAAGTCATTCACCGTTCCAAGCGGAATAATACCCAGCTTCGGGCATTGCTGCCGCCCGGTCAGCCCGTTAATTACCTCGTGCAGTGTGCCGTCGCCGCCGATAGATACAACCATTCCGTAGCCTTCCTCGCATGCCGCAGTGCTGAAGCGGGCAGCATCGCCTTCCTGCTGTGTCTCCTTTACCGTAATTACATATCCCTGACCCTCCAGTATCTCCTGCGCCATCCGAACATAGCCCGTACCCTCTTCCTTACCTGAGGTGGGATTTACAATAATCATAGCCTGCTCCATCAGTAACCTCGTCCTTCCTTGCGTGGGTTATAGTTCTGCACTGCGCCTGTAAAAAGACTCTCTATAGGCCGTATGGCGAAATTGAAGAATAGGATCATCCGACAGGGCAATGCCCTCTGTAACGGCAGCCGGGTCCATGAGCAGACCAGCCGGTTCTGATATAGTTTCTGTCAGATACAAGCGTCCGATCTCGATCCGCCGCCGGTCCTCCGGCCACGCTTGGGTCGGGTCATCGGTGGGATCATCCTTTTCACCAAAAATAACATGGAGCTGGAAGACCGCCGGCTCCGCCTTCAGCCGCAGCTCCAGCTCATCCTCCAGATAGCGGTCCGGCTGCTGTCTGGCCTCTGTGAGAGAAAGAGTACGGACACCTGCGTCAGGGGTCCATTCAAATTTCACCGGCCGCTTGATCCCTTCGGGATCAATAAAATAATAGGCGTGAATGCAGTAGTAACGGGTCTCGGCATAGCTGGCGGGCGGCTTCAGCCTGTTAAGGCTGAGAAAGCTCTCCCTACTCTCGCTGAAGTGCGTTGTGATCTCTTTGATGAGCTCAAGAGGGCCAAGATTTCCTTCACGCGCCTTATGTGCGGTGCGGATGATATCGATGAATGACTCGGGAGTACGGGCGAAAAAGACCGGCAGTGTTGCCCCTACCAGACTTGCAGTGCCGCCGCCGGGAAGACAAAACTGTACGGCCATGCCTTTAGCCGGAGATAAAAGATCGGCCAGCACCGGGTCGGTGGAGCTGCCGGAGAAGCGGACAACCGCCGCTGTCTCCTGCTGCTGCAGATGCGGTGCGGAGGTAAAGGCAGCAGCCAGTCCGTTGGGCCGGAAGACCGCCCGGCAGCAGATGCCCCTGGCGTGGGCGCGGCGGTAGCCGGGATGAACGCCGGACAAGCCTTCAATGGCATCAACCGCCTCTGCGGCCAGATCGGAATCGCCTGCTGCGGCTATGCGGGCGGGTGAATCAGACTCTTTCATGTACGTGTCCCTCCTAAGGGTGATCATTACGGTCTTTAGATGCTATATTCCATTCATAACCACGCACGTTTCTAATTAAACTCCTGCCGGGTTTTAAGACTTGGAAAACTGTTACATTTTTGTGTTCTACCATTATTTTAGCGGTGCTAATAGACTCTGTCTCTGGTATACTTCGGCAAAATGATACTGGAGGGAGCGTCTTTTAACACGTGAACAGAATATGGGGAAGAGTAGCGGCCGGAGCAGCAGCCGTCTTGTGCGCGGCTGTTATGTACATACCTTACTCGTCGGCGGCAGCTGTATCTGCCGGAGCTAAGCAGCCTTTTGATGATATAGGAGCCAGCTATGCGAGAGAAGAAATCATAGACTTATATAACCGGCAAATAGTAACCGGTACTTCGGAGAACAGCTTCTCCCCGCAGGGGACAGTGACCCGGGCGGAGCTCATTACGATGCTGGGCCGCCTGCTGAGGCTTGAGCCGGTAGGGAGTCCCGTCTCACCCTTTAAGGATGTGGCACGGAACGCCTGGTACTACGGCTGGGTTCAGGCGGCAGTTCAGCTGGAGCTGGCGGGCGGCACCTCGGCTGCGGCCTTCGCCCCGGCACAGCCGGTGACCCGGCAGGAGGCTGCCGTCTGGCTGGCCAGGGCGTTTAAGCAGACGGGGAATACCGCCGGACTGCAGGCTGCTTTCAGGGATAGCGGCAGTATTGCTGCCTGGGCCGGCAGTGCTGTAGCCGCTGTTAACCGCCTGGGCTTAATGAAGGGAGATGACGCGGGAGCGTTCCGGCCTTTGTCTCCTATCACAAGGCAGGAGACGGCAGTGCTGATCTACCGGGTGCTCCAGCAGCAGAAGTGGGCAGCAGAGCTGGAGGGGGACAAGGACGAGCGGATTGTTATAGGCTGGCAGTATGGCCAGACAGTGGCGGAGTATCAGGCAAGCGTTTTGCAGTCCAATGTGAATGTCTTATCTCCCCGCTGGTACTTTGTAGGGGGCACCGGAACCGTCTCGGACTCGACAGTTGCCTCAATGGTTACCTGGGCCAAGAACAACGGCAAGCGCATATGGCCGCTGGTCGGTAACCGCTTTGATCAGGCTGCGACGCATCAGCTGCTGTCCAGCCCGGCAGCGAGAACGGCAGCTGTTAATCAGCTGGGAGCGCTTGTCAGCAAGCATGGCCTTGACGGGCTGAATCTGGATTTCGAGAATGTGGCCGCAGCTGACAAGGCGGGGTTGACCACCTTCGTCACACAGCTGGCCGGTAAGCTGCATACGCTGGGTGCTGTACTGTCGGTGGATGTGTCGCCGGATCTCGGGACTGACTGGACAGAGGCCTTTGACTATGCGGCGCTTGGCAAGCAGGCCGATTACATGGTGATGATGGGCTATGATGAGCACTACAGCGGGAGCATGAGCCCCGGCTCAAATGCATCGCTGCCCTATGTCCGCCAGGCGGTGACCAGGCTGCTGCAGGCTGTGCCGGCTTCAAAAGCCATTTTGGCCATGCCGCTCTATACCCGGGACTGGACGCTTAAGCAGGGCTCCGTGAAGCCCTCTTCGGTCGAGCTCTCCCTTACCGGGCAGAATCAGCTCATCAGCAGCTATGGCCTGCGTCCGGTCTGGAACAGCACGCTCGGACAGTATGTAGCCAGCTATACCCGGCAGTCACTGAAGCATACGATTTGGATCGAGGATGGCCGTTCGCTGACCGCCAAGTTTAATCTGGCTGCAGAGCAAAAGCTTGCCGGCATCGCCTACTGGCATATCGGCGGGGAGAGCCCGGATATCTGGACCAGTATCAGCAATGCGGAGAAGTACGCGGGGTATTCCTTTTAGTTGGCGAAGGATATTAGTGGAACAAATGAAGAACAAATGAAGAACAAATGAAGAACAAATACACTCGTCCTTATCCCGGCGCCCTTTATGGGGCGCTTTTTGTATGCCCGGCGGCTTGCCGTTAGGCTGCTGCCGTCCCTACGGCCGGACTGGCGAGATCAAAACAAACCCGCAAAACCAGCCGGAAGCTGCTCCGCAGCCTGCAGCAAAAAACACTGCGCAACGCTTGAATATAATCCGGCGCGAGCCGATATAAATCAAGATTGGTTATATAAAATTTAGACATTCGTTATTTGAGGTATTGCTTCAGATTTACCGGAAAAGGTGGCTACACAATGTATAACGTTGATTCGCTTGAGCAGCTTATGGCAGCAATCCCTGTAATCAAGGCGGCGGTTCCCGCCGATTTATCAATCGCAGTCTGTGATCTGGAGAAGTTCCTCGCCTACTGGCCGGGAGAAAATATAGATCTGCATATCCGGGAGGGGCAGCTCCTGCATGCCGAGGAGCCGCTGACGGCCGCAATCCGCAGCAATACGCCGCTTAGAGCAGAGGTGCCGGCCGAATTCTACGGGTTCGAATTCACCGGAACGGCTACGCCTGTCCATGACCGGGAAGGCCGGGTCATCGGCGGAATTGCAGTGCAGCTGCGCCGCCAGCGTGAGCTGCGGACGATATCAGATCAGCTGGCCGGCTCTCTCTCGCAGGCAAGCAGCCGGCTGCTGCAGGTAGCTGACGGCGCAAGTGAGCTGGCAGCCTTCACCCAGCAGCTGCTTGCGCTTGCACAGAGAAGCGGCGAGCAGGTGAATGAGACGGATAAGGTAGTGGCGCTTATAAACAATGTTGCCAGCCAGACTCATCTGCTGGGCATTAATGCGGCAATTGAGGCGGCCCATGCCGGAGATAAGGGCAGAGGCTTCGGAGTGGTGGCCCAGGAGATCCGCAAGCTGTCCAATGAGACTGTCAGCTCGACCAGGACCATTCAGGATACACTCGGGGCCTTCAAGACAGCAACTTCACAGATGGGTGTCTCCATTCAGCAGATCGCTTTAATTGTACAGGAGCAGGCCGCAACCTCGGAGCAGATTGCGGCCTTCATCGAAGAGATTCAGCAGATGTCCGAGAAGCTGAATGAATTTGCCCGGAAGCTGTAAGCAGCGGCCCGGTGACCTTTGAGCGGACACTGCCGCCCCGGATAGGCTGAGCGAAACAAATATTTGCCTGAATGCCACATTTTAGCTGGAATGATCAGGGGGATTGGCATAACGATTTCCTTGTCATTTAAGGCGCCCGCCTCCACAATTAGTGGATAGAATCAGGATGAGGAGCAATGGTAAATGAAAGAGGTTTGGGTTCGGAATAAAGTTAAAGTAATCGGGGAGGGCGCGCAGACCCTTGTGCTGGCCCACGGCTTCGGCTGCGATCAGAGCATGTGGCAGTTTATTACACCGGCCTTTGAGCGGGAGTACCGGCTGGTGCTGTTTGATTATGTAGGCTCGGGGAACTCCGACTTAAGCGCGTACAGCACGGAGCGTTACGGTAACTTCCGCGGGTATGTACAGGACTTGCTGGATGTTATCGAACTGCTGCAGCTGACCGATATTATTTTTATAGGACATTCTGTCAGCTCCATGATAGGTATGCTGGCTTCTATTGAACGGCCGGAGCTGTTCGCCAAAATGGTCATGATCGGGCCCTCCCCGCGGTATCTCAATGATGCTGACGGCTATTTCGGCGGATTCGAGAAAAGCGATATTACCGAGCTCCTGGATATGATGGAGATGAATTTCAGCGGCTGGGCCAGCTTTATGGCGCCGCTTGCCATGAACAATCCGCATCTGCCTGAGCTTACACAGGATCTGGAGCGCAGCTTTATTTCTGCTGACCCGGTCATTACCCGGGAGTTCGCCGAGGTTACCTTCCTGTCGGATCACCGCAAGTCGCTGGCTGATGCGGCAGTACCCACGCTGATACTGCAATGCTCGGATGACAGTATTGTGCCTATTGAGGTAGGTGAATATCTGCACAAGCATTTGAAGAACAGCGAGCTTCGGCTGATGCAGGCCAAGGGGCATTATCCGCATATCAGCCACCCGGAGGAGACAATATCGCTGATCCGCGGCTTCCTGTAAGCAGACCAAGAATATTTTGCAGTATTGTGAGGTTATAGAGAAAATGGATGAACGGCTGGAGTTCGCCCCGTGCGGCTATCTGTCAATAACACATCAGGGAATCATTACGGATATGAACCACACTTTCCTGTATCTGATGGGATACACACGGGAGGCGCTGCTGCACAAGCATATCGAATCTATTATGTCTAAGGCTAACCAGCTGATTTTCCATTCCTATTTTTACCCAAATATCAATCTGCACGGCCATGTGGAGGAGCTGTTTATCAGCCTGAAGGACGGGAGCGGCGGGTCGGTTCCCTACATCATGAACGGCCGGAGCCTTATAGTGGACGGGGTAGCTGTCATTGACTGTATACTGGTGCAGATGAGCAAGCGCATTGATTACGAGCAGGAGCTGCGTTCGGCTAAGAAGCAGATTGAAGAGGCTTACTGGGCTAAAGATCAGGCGCTGGCCGGGCTGAACCAGATTCATGCCGAAATTCAGCAGAAGCAGCAGGAGCTGATGGAGCTGAATGCTGTCCTGGTAGAGCTGTCTACGACAGACAAGCTTACAGGACTTAAGAACAGGCGGTATTTTGAAGAAATGCTGAGTGAGCAGCTGAAGCTGTTCCGGGAGACCGGGGAGCCGTTTTCGCTGCTGATTATTGATATAGACCATTTCAAGCGCATTAACGATACCTTCGGGCATCAGACCGGTGATCATGTACTGGAGAAGCTGGGGAGCCTGCTGAGATTTCATTCCCGTGAAAAGGATACGGCTGCCAGATACGGCGGTGAGGAGTTCGTGCTGATCCTGCCTGATATGGCTGCTGATGAAGCCAGGCTGGTGGCGGAGAACCTGCGGCTGGAGACTCAGCTTGCCGTCTGGGATACCGGAAGTCTTACGGTCAGCGCCGGGATTGCGACCTGTGCAGACGGAGATACGGGGGAAACCCTGCTTCACAGGGCCGACAAGGCGCTTTATGCTTCAAAAGAAGGCGGAAGAAACCGGGTAATGCACAGCCTTGATTTGTCCCGAAGCTCTAATCATACAATATAGCGTCACTGCGAGTAGCCAAAAAGCCCGCAACAGAGCAGCCGTCTCCGGTCTGACTCTGCTGAGGGCTTTTTATGCTGCCGGGGTGCGTCTAGAACAATCTGCGTGCGGTCACAAAACGTGTTTTCCACTGGCCGTCAAAAGCTTCTGTATGAACGCCCTCCTTGGGGGAGTACGTGTGCAGCATCTTGTTATTTCCAGCATAAATAGCGACATGCCCGATAGGAAGGCCGCGCGACGTAAAGAACAGCAGATCGCCCGGACGCAGCTCATCCAGCCCGACCTCGGTGCCCTGCATAGCCTGAACATACGATACGCGCGGCAGCTCAATGGATAGAATATCCGCAAACAGGCGTTTCACGAAGGATGAGCAGTCAAATGTGCCGGTCTGTCCAGGAGAGGCACCGAATTCATAGGGAGTACCGTTAAAAGTCCTGCCGTAGGCGAGCAGCGCATCAGCCTGCTTTTGGACAAGGGAGGCACTGGTATAGTCCGTGAATTTCGGCTTGGCTGAGAGGTAGCCGGTCAGATTATCCTCGGTCTGTACCTTCAGCCAGAGTGCATCCGTTACGCTGATTACATGCACTTTGGTCCCGGCAGGGAGCATCTTCTCTTTAACCGGGTCACTTGCGGCATCGGGCTGGCTGCGCAGTGTAACCTCCTGAAGGACCGCCGTTTCATAGATGAGAACGGGCTGGGCGGCAGGCTTGGTCTGGGAGACCGGCTGCTTCAGCGGCGGGGCGGCTGCATGGGCGGCACCTCCGCTGCATAGGGATAGGATCAACAGGGAGAGGAGCGCAGTATTGCGTTTGATCATGTGTGTATCACCTTGCCTATAGATTTATGGTCTATAGTTGGACGCTGGAGGAAGAGAATGGTTTTGTGGTAAATAGTGGGCCGCTCCTGCTGCTCTGCAAGAGATGAATCAGTAAAAAACCTTCCGCTGCAGAAGCTCCAGCGCAAGCCCGATCTCCCTGCGTTCTTCATCTGAAAGATGCACAATGCGCTCTTCAAAACGCCGGCCGATGGTCAGGAAAGCCTCGCCCATCATCTGTTCACCGGCGGGGGAGAGGGTAATGCCCTGTTTGCGGCGGTCGGCGGGATCGGTAACTTTGGCGCAGAGCTGCTTTTCGGTCAGCTTTTTTAGCTCACGGCTCGTATTGGGCATGGACATATGCATACACTCGCTGATCTCGCTGAGTGTGACTGGCTGGCTGACCGCTATATATTCAAGGATTTTATATTGAACCGGGGTAAGCGTGCCGGATTTCACGTCTTTGGTTATGTCACTCGCCACTTGATGCACAGCTGCTGTAAAAGCTACGATTTGCCCGAACAGGGGGCTGTCGCTGTTGTTGTCCATTTTCATGAGATCACCTCTAATTGACCATAGCAAAAAGATTATCACAAAACAATTATCATTTGACAACTATTTTGCGACTGTGCTAGGATTTTGTTATCAAATGATAAGTAAAGAGGTGCTGTAATGAACACACTGGTTATCTACACACATCCGAATCATCAGAGTCTGAGCTATGCTTTTTTGCAGGAGGTACTGCGGGGAAGCCGGGATAATGCAGCAGTGAAGGAAATAAAAGTGCTCGATTTATATGCGGAGGGCTTTGATCCGGTGCTGGTTTTTAATGAGCATAAACGCCGGCGTGATATGCATACCGATCCGAAGCTGGCGGTATACCGTGAGCAGCTGCTGTGGGCTGACCGGATTGTGCTGGTCTATCCGATCTGGTGGGGGCGGCCTCCGGCGATGCTTATGGGTTATATTGACCAGATGTTTGCTTCGGGCTTCGCTTATAAGGATAAGGGCGGTATGCTGCCGGAAGGGCTCCTGAAGGGGAAATCGGTTGTCTGCATTTCGGTGATGAAAGGACCGGCGCATTACCCGCTGCTGTGGCTGGGCAATGCGCACAAGATCCTGATGAAGCGGGCGTTGTTCAGCTATGTCGGCATCCGTAAGGTGAAGTTTTTTGAGTTCGGCGGCATGGAGAGTCCGCGCGGCAGGCATGCTGGCAAGCTCGATAGAGTGTACCGCTACTTCAAAACGGCAGTCCGGTAGGAACAGGCTGAAGACGCGGCGCTGCGGGCGGGAGCACTATCCCCCTGGGCGGCTTGTCCGGCCATAAAGGCTGTAGAGGGCTTAGCTGTGCTGCTGCACATACCAATCGATGATTTTACGTGCGATGCTGACCCGCGGCGGGATGTTCGGCAGGCTGTCCGGGGAGAACCAGGCGGCATGATCAAGCTCGATCCCGTCTACGCGGATTTCTCCGCTCTCGTATTCAGCGAGGAAGCCCATCATCAGCGAATTCGGGAAGGGCCATTGCTGGCTGCCGAAATAAGTAATGTTCTTGACCGTAATGCCGACCTCTTCCCTGATCTCGCGCGCCACACAGTCCTCCAGCGTCTCACCCGGCTCAACGAAGCCGGCAATCAGGCCATACATATTATTCGGGAAATGGGGCGCGTGGGCGAGCAGAATCCGGCCGTCCTTCAGGATGGCCGTTATAACTGCCGGAGCCAGCCGCGGATAAAAGAGCTGACCGCACGCAGGGCAGCTGCGCGCATGCTCTGTTCCTGACAGAACAGTCGCGGTCCCGCATTTGCCGCAGAACTGATGCGTCTCATCCCAGGCCAGCAGCTGCAGCGCTCTTCCGGCAAGGTGGAATGTATCCTCGTCGAGCACATCGTACAAGGTGCGCAGAGGGCGGAAGGCCATGCCGGCAGGCTCAGGCGTATCAGCCGGTACTTCGGCTGCGAAGCAGGGCATGCCGGCAAAGGAGCCGAGATAAAGGGTCCGGGCAGGCACAGCATCAAGCGCGTCAAGAGAAGGCAGCAGCGGAAGGGCTGTCTGTTCAGACGATTCTGTTACTAGCAGCTTACCGGAATGCGTAATCAGCCAGTACGCAGAGCCGGTGTATTGCGGATCAGGCGTAACAGACGGAAGGTAACGTGTATAGATGGATGCTTCAGGTTTAGACATGAGGGCAGAACCTTTCTTGTTCGGTATAAGTACATGTTGTAAGAATAGCACCCTGCGGGAAGGCTAACAAACATTCGGGCTGCGGCGCGTCTCCGGACTGCGGGCAGTCCGTTTTTTGGGTTGGAGGAAAACTAAACGTTTGACAATTGGCCGACATGTAACTACAATAGTTACAAGAACGGAAAATTTAACAGTTAGTAAAGCTATATACACGGTATTTCTAATAAAATTTTGATTGCGGAGGAATGTAAAATGAAGATCGGATTCACAGGAGCAACCGGACAATTTGGATCTATTGTAGCAGAGGCATTGCTGAAGAAGGTACCGGCAGACAGCCTGGTGGCCAGCGTAAGAAATCCGGAGAAGGCAGAGAGTCTGCGGGGGCTAGGCGTTGACGTCCGCCATGGTGATTTCGATCAGCCGGAGACACTCGACGCGGCATTTGCCGGTGTGGACCGGCTGCTGATTGTCTCGGCAGACGGTGACAATGATACACGTATCCGCCAGCATAAGGCGGCGGTAGATGCGGCAGTGCGTGCAGGAGTGGGCTTCATTGCTTACACCAGCGTGGGACATGCAGACGCAAGCTCCCTCTTCCTCGCACCGGTGCACCGGGCAACTGAGGAGTTCATCCGTGAATCCGGTATTCCGTATGCCTTCCTGCGCAACAACTGGTATCTTGAGAACGAAGCAGGCTCCATTCAGGCTGCAGTGGCCGGTGCGCCTTGGCTGACTTCTGCCGGCGAAGGCAAAGTGGGCTGGGCAACCCGCCGCGATTATGCCGAGGCTGCTGCTGCTGTCCTGACCGGTGAAGGCCATGAGAATGCGGTCTATGAACTATCCGGCAAGCCGCTTACCCAATCGGAGCTGGCCGCAGTTGTCAGCGGCGCACTTGGCAAGGAAGTGCCGGTGCAGCAGGTGGATGATGCCACTTACTCAAGCGTTATGGCCGGCGCAGGCGTTCCGGAAGCAGCACTGCCGATTGTAGTGGCCATCCAGGCGGCGATCCGTGAAGGCGCGCTTGATATTGAGAGCGGCGACCTGGAGAAGCTGCTGCAGCGTCCGCAGACTCCGCTCAGCGAGGGTGTTAGCGCGCTGCTAAGCGGCGCACAGGCATAAAGGGGCGGAAGCTGCCCGAGGCAGCCTGCGCCGGCTCAGCATAGCCAAGATGCTGAGAATTGAAGCATGAATATAAAGCCATATAGCCAAAAGGCTGCCCTCCGGTTAATGAACCGGGGCAGCCTTTTTTTGTTGTGTATTAGTTGGGAGGAGATGGAGCCGCAGGGGAGAGGGAGAAATCCTATTAAGCGGGTGTAAACCGGGCACTCTGACTGCAGACAGGTAGTGGGGGATTTGAGCCATGTAGCATAACCAGTTACTATGACCGCAGAGGATAAGGCGATAAATCCAGCTGCGCAGTTGAATCAGCCACGTTGGACGCGGAAGTAAGGGGAGAAATCCCATTAAGCAGTTGAATCAGCCACGTTGGACGCGGAAGTAAGGGCAGAAATCCCACTAAGCAGTTGAATCAGCCACGTTGGACGCGGAAGTAAGGGGAGAAATCCCATTAAGCAGTTGAATCAGCCACGTTGGACGCGGAAGTAAGGGGAGAAATCCCATTAAGCAGTTGAATCAGCCACGTTGGACGCGGAAGTAAGGGGAGAAATCCCACTAAGCAGCTGAATCAGCCACGTTGGACGCAGGAGTAAGGGGAGAAATCCCATTAAGCAGTTGAATCAGCCATGTTGGACGCGGAAGTAAGGGGAGAAATCCCACTAAGCGGCTGAATCAGCCATTATGGCCGCAGGTGTATAGGAAAAAGCCTGTGCCCCCAGGGCAAAGGCTTGGTTAGCACGATTAGTGGGATAAACGCCACCTAATTTGTTCATTTTTCCGGTTTTATAAGCATTAAGTGGATTTTCGCCACCTATTTCAGCCGATATCCTACATGTGCGGGAAAAAGGGGATATTTAGGTGGTGATTTTCCATCTAATCGCCCAGTTGCAGAACTTTGCAAGGATTTAAGTGGCGAAAATCCACCTAATAGCCAGCTATTATGTGCCTGCGCCAGCTCCCAGTGCATAGCAGCATGAAGAAACTAGCTGGTTACTCCACATCCTCCTGCAGCTCTGCATCCTCTTGCAGCTCTACGTCCTCCTGCGTCTCTGCATCCTCCTGAGTCTCTACGTCCTCCTGAGTCTCTACGTCCTCCTGCGTCTCTACGTCCTCCTGCGTCTCAGCATCCTCCTGCAGCTCCGCGTCCTCCCGCAGTTCCGCGTCCTCCTGCAGCTCAAGACAGCCGGCCAGCAGCTTGTCCACTGCGTTTTCCAGCAGGGGAGCCGGCGGAGATCCCAGCCATTCCGGCGGGATAATCAGGTAGCTGCCGGAGCTGCTTTTGAGGTAGCTGTAGATAATTTGCGCCTCATCAATCGTGTGGCGGTTGATCGCACTTGCACCTGCACTTGCCGCACCCGCACCTGCACTTGCTGCACCTGCACTTGCTGCACCTGCACCCACACCCGAACCCGCAGCAGCGAACTGTTCCAGAATCGCCCCATATACCGCAGCCTGCAGCTGCGTTCGGTCCAGTTGCTGTGAATGTAGCGTATCACGGTATATAATCTGTGCGCCCTTGATCAGAATTAGCTTAATGCTGTCCCCGTCCATCGGCTCCAGCACAGCGATATTGTTGTTCTCGCCGGTGAACCGCGAGACCTTCTCCTTTTGCAGCAGCGCCTGGACGGCTCCGGCATAATCGCGGTATTTGGCTGCTGCTTCAAAGTCAAACCGTTCTGCCGCCTCCGCCATGCGCTGCTCCAGATCACTGAGAATACCGGTGTCGCTGCCGTCTAAAAGGGCGATAATCCGGTCCATAATAACATTATAGTCTTCAAGCGCAGCACCGCCGCCGCACATGCCGATACAGAGCCCTAGAGAATGGTTGAGGCAGAGGGAGCCCCGGGCATTCGGGCTGCTGCAAAGAATCCGCTGGCTCTCCTTAATGCCCTGCAGGGCACGCTCTACTGTGCTTCTGCTCGTGTAAGGGCCAAAAAACAGCTTGCTGCCGGGCGGACCGGGATCGTAGCTGACTTCAAACTGACGGCGTCCCTTATCTTCACGGACAGAAATATAGCTGTAAGCGAGCGGATTTTTCATTTTGCGGTTATACATCGGCTTGATTTCTTTGATGAGCTGGCATTCCAGCATAAAGGCCTCAAATTCTGTATCAGTCAGCCGGTACTCCAGATCCCTGATTTGGCGGACGAGCTGAACGACCTTGGGGGAGTGGCCTTTATTATTGTAAAAATAGGACTGCACCCGTTTGCGCAGCCGTTTGGCCTTACCGACATAGATAATGTGGCCGAGGCTGTCCTTCATCAGGTAGACGCCGGGCGATAAGGGGAGGCTGTGTACTTTTTCAGTGAGATTCATAGAGGAGTCACCTCTGCTTATAGCATGGATTGGTAGCTTTAAGTATATACGAGATTTGTAGTAACGGGCGACTGGAAAAGTACATGCCGCAGCTCTACAATGGGAGTAATCTTCATAATTACAATCGGACTGGGGGATTCAGATGAAGTTCCGGACAACTGTGATACTGGGAGGCAAGACGGCTACGGGAATTCCCGTGCCGGATGAAGTCATTGAGAGCTTGGGGCAAGGCAAGAAGCCGGCAGTCAAAGTAACGGTTAACGGTTACACGTATGCCAGTACGGTAGCAGTAATGGGCGGACAGTTTATGCTCCCGCTCAGTGCAGAGAACCGGAAGGGGGCTGGTGTCAGCGCCGGTGATGAAATTGAGGTTGAGCTTGTGCACGACAACGAGCCGAGAGAGGTGAGTGTACCACAAGATTTTGCTGAAGCGCTTGACCTTGAGCCTGCGGCCCGGAGGTTTTTTGACGGGTTATCTTACAGCGGCAAGCGGCGGTTTGTACTGTCCATTGAGGATGCCAAGACTGCGGAAACCCGGCAGCGGCGCATCACGAAGGCTGTTCAGACGCTAAGTGAGGGACGTACCCAGTAAAGGAATCGCCATAACAATAAATCATTGATAAGAAGCGGCCCGGGCAGGGCTGCTTCTTTGCGTTCAGCCGGCTGTGCTTCAGCATTGTGACAAATACCACAAAACCTCCCAGTCTAACCAATTATCATTAATGATATGAATATAAAAGAATTTCGGCAAAGCTGGGGGGCTTTTTATGAAATATTCGATCGGAGAGTTCGCATCCATACTGGGCATAACGGCGGATACGCTGCGTTTATATGAGAAGCATGATATTGTCAGGCCGGAGAAGGACTGCCGTAACAATTACCGTTATTTCAATGATCTGGATGCCCGGAATCTGCTGTCGAGCCGCTGGTACCGGAGCATGCAGATTCCGCTGCACAATGTGGCTGAGCTGATTAACGGGGCGCCGGCGGAGCGGGTGGTGGATTCCATCTACGCCGCGCAGCTGCAGCTGGAGGAAGAGATCCGGCGGAGCACGATGCTGCTGGACAAGATCAATGCCATCCATAACGGGCTCACAGGGCTGGAGGCTGCACTCTACACCTGCCGGATCCGGCAGATGCCGGGCATGTACCGGATAGAGCAGACGGACAAGAACCAGCTGCTGCAAAAGGAAGATCTGAAACAGACGGTCCAGGCCTGGATGGACCTGCTGCCGTTCACCTTCTACTCCTTCCGCACAGGAGACGCACAGAGCATCAGCTGGAGCGGGGAGCTTGATTACAGCTGGGGGCTGGCACTGCTTGAAGAGGATCAGCAAAAGCTCGGTGTAAGCATCAACGGCAGCATGCAGTACATTCCGCCGTATACCTGCATCTCGTCTGTAATCCTAACCTCATATGAAGATTACCTTGAACATAAAACGTTCCAGTTCATGCTGGACTATGCAGATGAGCAGGGCTACACCGTGAGCGGCGATATATTCGGCAAGATATTATTCACAGAGCGGCTGCGGGATGAGAACAGGACGTATCTGGAAATCAATATCCCTATAGTTTGAGAAAAAATTCACAACGAATTCATTGACCTTGGTGCTGCACCAAGGTTTAGACTCAGGGCATCAATATCAGGCAGCCGCAGCTCAGCAGAGAGGAGACGGACTGCCATTAACCGACAGGGGGAACAAGAAAGTGCGTAAGAGAGGCTTAACCAGAATGTTTAGGGTATCCATTAGTCTGATTATGCTCCTTGCCGTCATTGGCGGGTGCAGCAGTAACTCCGCGGACCCGGAGGCAACAGAGCAGCCGGCGGCCTCACCCGAGGCTACGCAGCAGGCGGCAGACGACAGCGGGGTCCCGGCTTCCTTTAAAGCGGGAACCTACAAAGCGGAGGCAGACGGCAAAGACGGCACAATCCAGGTCGAAGTCACACTGGACGACAAACAGACTATTACGGACATTAAGGTTCTCAGCCAGACCGAAACCGCCGGAATCGGCGTAGAGGCCATCGACAAGATCAGGGAGCAGATCATCACGGGCCAGACGCTGAAGGTAGATGCGGTCAGCGGTGCTTCCGAGTCCAGCAATGCCATTCTGGCAGCTGTAGAGAATGCTCTTAACCAGGCCGGCGGCGACGTTGCAGCCTTCAAATCCAGAGAAGTAGCCAAGGCAGGCGCAGGCAAAACAGAGCAGCTGTCGGCAGATGTAGTAGTGGTAGGTGCAGGGGCATCTGGTGTATCAGCGGCGGTATCAGCGGCGGATACAGGCGCCAAAGTCATTCTTATCGAGAAAACAGCGACCATCGGCGGAGCGAGTAACCTGTCGTGGGCGGGGAAATTCTACAATTCCTCAGCCGCAGTCAGCAGCGGGCTTAAGGTGAACGTGGAGAAGGAGATCTCCGACTGGATTGTCAACAATCACTGGCGGGTGGATGCGGCGGCGATCCGCCAATATGTAACCAAGTCAGGGGAAACCTACGACTGGCTGACCGGAAAAGGCTATTCTACAACCTTTATCAACTTCGGCGGTGAACAGCTGCATATGCTTCCGGCTTATGAGACACGCCAGGAGCTGCTGCGGGCTATGCTGGCTGAATCAGTAGAAAAGGGCGGCGGCCAGATCCTTACGGAGACCACAGCCAAGAAGCTGATTACAGGTGCAGGCGGTGAAGTAACCGGAGTAATAGCTGAGAAGGCTGACGGCACGACCCTGGAAATTACGGGTAAAAGCATTGTTATGGCAACCGGCGGTTACGCCGCCAACGCGGAAATGGTAAAGGAAGCCTTTGGATTTGAAGGTGTTAACGGCGGACTCGGCCAGAATATCGGGGAAGGCCTGAAAATGGCCTGGGAAGCCGGAGCCAAGGTGCCGGATAATTTCGGCGGACAAATGCTGCACCAGACCTTGGCCAGAGCAACAGAGAAGCTGAAGGCGGAATATGAGCCGTTCCAGGCCAGCTATCCGCTGATGACGACCTATCTGCCTACCTTTATGAATGTCGGCCCGTCGGGAGCCAGATTCAGGGATGAAGCGGCGACGCTTACGGCTGTAGCTGCGGCGAATACGAGTGCTTTTAACGGGGCCTATCATCTGGTTATCGTCTCCAAATCACAGCTGGATGCACTTGCGGCCAAGGGGATGAACGGGGTAAAAGCACCGGGTCTGCCGGGAATGCCGCCGGAGTTCTATGCTGCCTTCGCGGACAAGTTCACCCTGGAGAATCCGTGGCAGAATGCGGAGAAGGTATTTGATTCCATGGCTGCAAACGGGGACGGATATAAAGGCAGCACCATTGAAGAGCTGGCTGCTAACGCCGGTATGGATGCGGCTGTGTTCAAGGATGCTTTTACGAAATATGAAGCGGCAGCGAAAAGCGGTGTGGACAGTGAATTTGGCAAAGCCAAGGAATATCTGCTGCCGATGGGCGAAAGCGGGCCTTACTATGCAGTAATTGCGGAGATCAACAACCTTGGATCTGTAGGCGGCTTAATCGTCAACACGAAGTTCCAGGTACTGAATGACAAGCGGGTGCCGGTCAAGGGGCTGTATGCAGTGGGCCTTGAGTCCGAAGGCGTAATGTACAATGATACCTACGTCGGCAATGGTGTCGGACTCGGCTACTCGTTCACCTCCGGACGTCTCGGCGGTGAGGATGCCGCTGCGGCTGCGCTGGGGCAATAATAGCTTATAACATCCGGGGGGAGCCGTCAGGCTTCCCCCTTGCTGCGCCTCCATGCTACTATGAAGATGCAGCATCAGCTTACCTAGCGAAAGTGAGGCCGTCATGATGGTGATTAAACGAGGTAACTGCCCGGTGCAGCCGTACTGATCTGATAACAGGATCGCGCCGGGCTTTTGAAGAATCAGAAATGTTATCAGGGCCGGTCCCCGGCTGCACCTCATCCGCAGAACGTACAACATACACATGCGAGAGGGGCATTATCGATGGGAACTGACAAAATGGACATGAATAAGTGGAAGCAAAGCTGGCTGCAGGAGGAGCAGAGCTCCTTCCGGGGATGGGATTTCTCCGCACTGTCCGGACGGATGGAAGAGGAGCAATTGCCCTGGAATTATGAAGCAGCAGTCAGAGCATATATAAGAGGCACAACAGGCAACCTGCTGGACATGGGCACAGGCGGCGGAGAATTCCTGCTCTCTCTGTCCCCTCCCAAGGGGCGTACTTATGCTACCGAGGCCTACCCGCCTAATGTGGAGCTGTGCAGGAAGCTTCTTCCGAAGCACGGGATTGAGCTTAGACAGGTGTTTTCGGATGAGGAGCTGCCGTTTGCAGACGATTCGTTTGAGCTGGTTATGAACCGGCATGAAGCCTTTTCGGCCTGTGAGGTGCAACGGATTCTGAAGCCGGGCGGAGTGTTCATAACCCAGCAGGTCGGAGGAAAGAATAACCGCGGGTTGTCAGCGTTCCTGCTGGGTGACGGTGCAGCGCCTGAGGACGATGCTTTTTGCCTGGAGCCGGTCTGCAGTGAGCTGCGGAGCTGCGGGTTCACGGTCATAGAGGCCTCCGAGAATTTCCCGCTGCTGCGGTTCAGGGATGTGGGGGCGCTGGTGTATTTTGCGAAGATTATTGAGTGGGAATTCCCCGGCTTCTCGGTAGAGAGGTGCTATGACCGTCTTGTTCTGCTGCAGCAGCAGCTTGAGCGGAACGGCTATGTCGAAAGCATGGAACACCGCTTTATGATTACTGCCGTAAAAAGATAGAGCATTTCAGGCCGCCCGGCTCCAGGGCGGCCTTGTTCTGTACCGCCCTGGCCTGCCGTATTTACGCCGGACCAGAAAACACACTCCCTCGAAATTTGTCGTACCGGCACGGAGCCTGCGAACATAAGCCCATCCTTCTGCATAGCATATAGCACCATTCTGCTATAGAAGAAAGGGGGCGCGCTTCACAATGGGCATCCATTTAAGTGCAATCCACTATGTATATCTGGTTTTTATCGTATTCATTCTGGCGCTGCTGATCCGGCGCCGTGATACGACAATGATCTGTGTGGCCGGGATTTTCGCCTTGGGGCTGCTGGCTACATCGACCGTAACCGGCTCCGTATCGGGAATATTCAATTCGTTCATTTACGCGACCAAGGAACTGATGGGCACCATTATGATTATCTCCATTATTGTGGCGATGAGCCGGATTCTGATCATTACGGGCATCAACGAAACGATGGTCGCTCCGCTCACCCGCTTCCTGCGGACGCCGGCGATGGCTTACTGGGGCATCGGGCTGATTATGATGGTAACCTCTTTTTTCTTCTGGCCTTCACCCGCTGTTGCGCTGGTCGGTGCTGTGCTGCTCCCGGTGGCGGTCCGGGTCGGTCTGCCGGCACTCGGGGCGGCGATGGCGATGAACCTGTTCGGGCACGGCATCGCTTTATCAGGCGATTACATTATTCAGGGCGCTCCGAAGCTCACTGCTGATGCGGCCGGCCTTCCGGTATCCAGTGTGATGCAGGCGAGTGTACCGCTGGTCATTGTCATGGGGCTGGTAACTACGGTTACCGCCTTCTGGATGATGCGCAGGGACCAGAAGAACGGAATCTGGAGAGACGGACTTGTTACGGGAAAAGGGTCCTCAGACCTCGCGGCATCCGGACCGGATGAGTCGGCTCCGGTCTATATGAGTGCAGGGCTGCGCAAAGGGCTGGCTGTCGCCATCCCGCTGCTGTTCCTGCTCGATGTCATCTGCATGTTCGTCCTGAACCTGCAGGGAGGCGATGCGACAGCGCTTGTCGGCGGCACGGCTGTACTCATTCTGATTGTGACCACGCTGCTGGCACACCATAATCAGGGTCTGGAGAAGACGACCTCCTACCTTATTGAAGGCTTCGTCTTCGGCTTTAAGGTATTTGGCCCGGTTATCCCGATCGCCGCGTTCTTCTATCTTGGTGACTCCGCATTCACCGCGCTGTACGGCAACGTGCTGCCGGACGGCTCGCACGGCATCGTCAACGACCTCGGCGTCGCCCTGGCGGAGCATGTGCCGCTTAACGGCGCAGTGGGAGCCGTAACGCTGACGGTGATCGGCGCGATCACCGGTCTCGACGGCTCCGGCTTCTCCGGCATCTCGCTGGCCGGCTCGATTGCCCAGATGTTCGCGGCGGCGATCCATTCCGGCGCCGCCACACTGACCGCCCTTGGGCAGGTAGCCGCCATCTGGGTCGGCGGCGGCACCCTGATCCCGTGGGCGCTCATTCCCGCTGCCGCCATCTGCGGCGTCAGCCCGTTCGAGCTGGCCCGGCGCAATCTGAAGCCGGTCCTGCTGGGTCTGGCGGCGATGACGGTCACCGCCATCTTTCTAATCTAAGCTGCACGGCCTTGCCCGGTGCATAAGAACGCCTCCCCCTATCCATCCTAAAGAGGAACGACAGCGTGAGAGAAGGGGGAATATCAAGAATGAAACATTATGAGTCCAGCCTGCGGAGTAACAGCACGGTTGATCAGGCGCAGGATTCGGTAACCAAGCTGCATAATGCAGTGTCCCAGGCGCTGAGCCACCCGAATGAGCAGACGCTGGCACAGGCGGAGAACAGTCTGGAGCACGCCGAGGAAGCCGTCCGCCATGCACCGGAAGGTTCGGTTGACGGACATGGTGTGGAGCTGAGTGAAGAAAGGCTGGCTGATGAGAAGGAACGGCTGGCCGGACTGAAGCAGCTTGGACAGTTTGAGGATTGAGGCTGCATCCGCAGCAGGGTTCCGGCATTCCCGGCATTGTCCGGGAATGTCTTTTTTGTCTGTGAACGGCTCTGAAAGCCCGGATGGTTTCTGCAGTCCGGCATTCAAGCCTGCTTATTCCGGTTAATCATCTAAGAGATGCGAAACCGCCGGTACAGGCCATGCGTAGAACCTCAAAAGCAGCGCAGCCTGCCGCAGCGGGCAAAAGGTTAACAATAAGGAGGGGATTGTATGCCGGATAATGTGGAGCTTACGGCAATACTGGAGACACGGGAAGAATTACTGGCTGCCCTTGCCGGAATCACTGCATGGGAGAAGGAGCAGAATAAGCTGATGATCTGGGACCGGATCACCCGCCTGCCGTTCAAGCTGCTCGACAAGGTTACTCCGAAGGTTATCCATGAAAAGATAGGCAAGCTGCTGGACGAGCTGGGCAGCTATATTCAGAACGGGGGAAATTACCTTGTAGCCGGGCGTAAGGTGGGCCAGCTGATGGAGGCTGCCAGCCGGTCAGCAGGCGCCCCGGAGCAGGGTCCTTATCCGCTGGCCGTTATGGATGCAGCCGCAGAGAAGCTTAGCGGGAGCAGCCGGAATGTCGCTACAGTGCAGGGGGCGACAACGGGCTTCGGCGGTGTGTTCACGCTGGCGGCAGATATCCCGGCGATAATGGGGCTGTCACTGAAGGTCATTCAGGAGATCGGTCTATGCTACGGCTATGATCCTACCGATAAGGCAGAACGGATATTTACCGTAAAAGTAATGCAATTCGCCTCTTCCGATATTGTCGGCAAGCGGACCATTCTTCAGGAGCTGAACCTGCAGGCCGGAGGTAACGGGGATATTACAGCAGGGACCAATGCGGCGGTCTCCAAAATTCAGGGCTGGAAGGAAGTTATCACGGTATACCGGGATAACTGGGGCTGGAAGAAGCTGCTGCAGACGGTTCCGGTTGCCGGAATGTTCTTCGGCGCGTTTACCAACCGCAAGGCACTTGAGGATGTTGCGGAGGCGGCGCAGATGCTCTACCGCAAACGGAGAATTATAGCGAGGCTGGCGGAGCTGGATAACGATTAAGGGAGTGCTGCCCTCTGCCTTTTGGTGCAGGGGGCAGCCGGCGCAGCAGTCAGCTTGACGCAGGAATGATCAGGCTCCGCCAAGGAATACTGCTCTACCCGCCATTGCTAAAGCTCAGGCCTTTCCCGCCTACCGGCCGGAGCCTGGTTGACTCCACAGCTGCAATCAGCGGCATCGCCCGCTGGATCGCTGCTCTTGTAGCTTCAAGAGTAAGCGAGGCTGCATGAGCCTCCTGGCTGGACCATACCTCTGTTACCCAAAGGACATCAGGCTCTGTCTCAGAATGATTGATGATATACAGCTCACAATCTGCTGCCGATTCAGCCGCAGCGGCACTTTCCAGCAGTATGGCTGCGAGCGCATCGCGGTCGCCTGGCTTCGCGGTAAATTTGGCATACATGCCGTATTTGCTCATGAGTTAGCCTCCAATCATTTGCGTTTTATTCACTGTCAGCTGCCCGTATTTAACAGCCGCTCTGTTTTGCCCTTGATAACCTCAGCGTCTGAGGTAAATAATAGATAAGCGCGCTGCTTTGTCCGGATAAGAACTCTGCCGGTGGTCCCATAGGGTGTTCCTATACGAATGGCATCCTTGTCAGAGCCTCCATAGGTGTTATCCAGCGTGATCTCTGTTATTTCGGTAACGGGTATTTCGATCTTAGTCAGCTGCCAGCGGATGATGAGGTTTTCACCCTCACGGTTCAATTTGATTCCGAGCATATCTTAGCTCCTCCAGTCTTTTTATTCAATTAGTACCTGTAAATAATCATATAAGATTGCAGGAATAATTTACACTATTTATAGAAAGAGGACTCTATGGAAATACAGACCTGCAGCGAATTAAGCATGCAAGCACAGTTGGAACAGGCTGAATCCTTCCTCCGGCAGTGCTACAGTGAATTAGAGAAGTCACCTGCTGAGCTGAAGCAGCGCATAGAAGCAGTACATAATGAAATCAGACAGACGGGAACCTATCATCATACAGCGGAAGAGCTCGCGCACGGTGCCAAAATGGCCTGGCGGAATAACAGCCGCTGTATCGGCCGGCTGTTCTGGCATACCCTGGAGGTCATAGATGCCCGCCAGGCTGAGACGGCCCTTCAGGTGGCTGAAGCTCTGTTCCGGCATCTGGAGCGGGCCGGCAACGGCGGCCGTATCCGTCCGGTAATGACCGTGCTCCGCAGCGGCCGGGAACCGGAGACAGACATCCGGATCTGGAACCATCAGCTGATCCGGTATGCCGGATACCCGGAGGAAGACGGACAGCCCCGCCGCGGCGATCCGGCCTCGGATGCCTTTACGGCAGTCTGCCGCAAGCTCGGCTGGCAGGGCAGCGGGGGCGATTTTGACGTGCTGCCGCTGGTTATCAGCATCGGGGAGGAGCCGCCGCGCTGGTTCACAATCCCTGAGGCGCTGGTCCAGGAGGTGCCGCTCAGCCATCCGGAGATTGGGCGGTTCAGCGAGCTGGGCCTGCGCTGGTATGCTGTTCCGGTCGTGTCCGACATGCTGCTGGAGATCGGCGGGGTCTTTTACCCGGCTGCGCCGTTTAACGGCTGGTATATGGAGACGGAGATCGGCTCCCGCAATCTGGGGGATACCGGACGGTATAACCGCCTTCCGGCGGTGGCTGAGCTGCTGGGGCTGGACCGTTCAACCAATACCTCGCTCTGGAAGGACCGGGCACTGCTGGAGCTGAACCGAGCTGTACTGCATTCATTTAAGCAGGCGGGGGTCAGCATTGTGGATCATCATACAGCCGCTGACCAGTTTGTCCGGTTTCAGGAGCAGGAGAAGCAGAGGGGCCGGGAGGTGTCCGGCAAATGGCATTGGCTGATCCCGCCGATGTCACCCTCCTCGACACCAATCTGGGAGGATAACAAGCTTAAGGAGCTTAACCTCAGCCCGCGCCTGATTTATCAGAAGCCGGCTTATGCGGGACTGGACAGGAACCCTGCCGATGATGAACCCTCCATGAAATGTCCTTTTCATCAATAGTCAGGCTGTTTGATCTGTGATACTATTTAATCTTAGCCTATGTAAGAGGGAAGTGAGCTCAAATGATCAGTATTACCATTCCTGCACCGGAAGTCACGATATTCAAGCAAGAGAACCCGGTGCTGAGCCATATTTACGGCTTCACCGACTTTCACCTGATTACGCGGGAAGCGGGCGGCATCTTTATGTTCTACAACGATAAGGATGAACTGCTGTTCGTGGGCAAGGCCAGAAAGCTTAGACCGCGAATCAAGAAGCATTTCGAGGATAGTGTCTCCGTAATGAAGCCGCACCGCGACGAAGTGACGAAGATTGAAGTCTGCATCGTTGAAGATCCGGTGGACCGGGAGATTTACGAAACGTACATTGTGAATAAGCTCAGAGCTAAATACAATGTGGAGAAGGTACTCTACAAATAAACCGCTCAGTTGCAGACAGCGTAGTCCTTTCGGGCTGCGTTTTTTGCTTTTCCGTTAAAGGGAGATCAGACTAAAGGCTTGGATAATTATCCCTTGCCAGTTAAAATAGTCCTTTGGATATATAACGGAAAGTTAGACAATTCGACTCACTTCCGGACCGGATAAATCATCTATAATAATCTCGTGAATGCTCGACATTTTTTGACATTTTATCTCGAGGTGATGGATAGATGGCAGGTCCTTTTTTCAGGAAAAAAGAGGCGGCAGAACGGGTACCGAATCCCGGGATAGCGCCGGCGCCGCAGGAGGAAGCATCTGCCGCTGAGCCGGGCAGCAGCGGCCGGAGTGACAGACAGTCCGGCCTGATCGCTGCTGGCAAGACACAGCCGGATAAGAAGGCGCTGGATCTGATTTTTGCGGTAGAGCAGATGATTCAGGCCAGAGCACACGCCGAAGCAAGCAATGATGAGCTCTTGGACCGCCTGAATCACTCGGGCAGCCATATTGAGCGGCTTGGCAAGGAGCTGCGGAATCTGAACAAGGTCATTGAAGACCGGGAGAAGGATATTCTGGAGCTGGAGCAGCGGATGTCCGAGAAGAATCTGAAGATCGATCAGGTATTAGAGGATCACCGTGAGCTCCAGGATACAATGTCAGCGAAGGTGGATGAGCTCAAAAGCACGCTCGATCTGGAGCAGCAAAAGTACGCGAAGCTGATGCAGAAGCATCATGAAGCCCATGTGGATAAGCACAAGCGGATTATTGAGCTGGAGGAGAAGATCAGCCGGCTGGAGACGGAGAACGGGCATCTGCAGCAGAAATACGAAACAGCACGGCAGGAGAAGGCGTATCTCTCCGGAATGATCAGCGATTTTACGAGCCGGATGACCGCTCCCTTCAGCAGCGGCAGCCCCGACGCAGAACGTAATGAAGAATACGGGGATACATAGACGGTATGGCTGTACATAATAATCATTCTGGTCTGCTGGTCGAACTGCTGGCGCTCGGCAGCCGGGACGGAGACTGTCAATTGGAGGTGGGAATAACCCGCCGGGACGGCTGCACAAGACATATACTCAGCATTGATGAACATACATATCTGCAAATCGCTGCGCTCGTCCCCCTAAGCGGGCATAAGGTGCGCCTGTCCTTATATATGAAATGGGACCCTTTCCGCCATACATACTTCAGCAGTCTGGTCCGGATGCGGGACACCTTCAGCGAAACCCTGTACTTTAACTGCTCAGAGAGCTACGGGGAGCAGCTGCGTGCGCTGATGGAACAAGAAGATTCCCCCTCCCGGCAGGCAGCACGGCAGGAGGCCGGGGAGAATGTCCGCAACATCTCTGTACCCTCAGTACATAAGCGGGCAGCATTATCGGGACTTAAATATAAACAGACTGTGCTGCTGCGCGGCCTGCTGTTCGGCTTTGTGCTGGCTCTGCTCCTGCTGCGTATGGACGGAGGGGAGACGTGGCTGTTTGCAAACAGTGCTGAAGCCAAAGAGGATAGCGCGAAGACAGACAGGGCTTCAGCCAGTGTACCTGCGGGGGACACAAGGAGGGCGGCGGGTACTGGCAGCGCTGCTGCGGCTCTAAATACAGATTCAGATTCCATGCACAGGCTAGCAGGAATACCTAATCCAACGGACTCAGCCGGATTACAGCTGCCCGCGAATCAGAGCCAGCCGGCCCGGCCTGCTCCGGCACCAGTGGAGCTGGCCGCTCAGCCGCAGCCGCTGTATGAGACGGTCGAGCTGTCCGGGGACAGCTACGAATACAGCCTGCCGGAGGGCTATGTTGCCCTCTCCTTTGATGACGGCCCTTCCCCATATACCGAACAGCTGGTAGATATCCTGGCGAAGGAAGGAGTCGCGGCGAATTTTCTGTTCATCGGCCGGAATGTCAGCCGTTATCCCGGTGCGGTCCGCTATGCCGGGGAGCATGGAATGCCGGTGGGGAACCATTCCTGGGATCACAGTGATATGACGGCTAATTCGCCGGAGGAGAACCGGAGTAATCTGGAGCAGGCGAACCGGTCACTGGAGCAGCTTGTCACTGCGCCAGTCACCATTTTCCGGCCGCCTTATGGAGCGGTGAACCGGGCGCTGGCCGAGGAGGCTGGCAGGCAGCAGCTCAAGGTGCTGCTCTGGAACCGTGACCCGGAGGACTGGAAGGCCGGGAGCAAGGAAGCCATTCTTGATTATTTTTACAGGACTGATCCTTCGGGAGGTATCTATCTGCTGCATGAGAAGCAGATTACCGTTCAGGCGCTTCCAGAAATTATTGACTTTCTGAAGGGACGGGGACTGAAATTTGCCGTCTTTAAATAGCAGCGGATTCACAACTGAATAATCTGCCTTAACAGCGTCCCCGCAGTACCGGAAGGGGGCGCTGTTTGGTTTGTCATATAGCTGCATGACAGCGGAGGCCGGGCTCTACAGTCCTGGTTGTGAAAGCTTTGTGTAATATTGCAACTGAAGCTGCTGAACTGCGGATTCCTCTTGTTTTAATACGTAAAATTTGAGAGAATGAGAAGATATTTGTTGTTGGCATAATGGGCTGTGAAAGTTAGAATTGAAAGTTAGAACAGATTGCACTTTAATGCTTTGAAAAGAGGTAAACCATGAACAAACAATCCATTTATGGATTAACTTTAGAAGCGTTGTCTTCCTGGCTGCTGGAGCACGGGCACAAGAAATCCCGCGCAGCCAAGGTTTGGGAATATGTATACCGCAAGCGGGTTACGGATTTTGCTGATATGACTGAGGCGAACAAGGAGTGTGTCAAGCTGCTGTCCGAGCACTTTGTGTTTCAGACCATGGAAGAGCATGTGAAGCAGGAGTCAGCTGACGGAACGATTAAGTTCCTGTTCCGCCTGAATGACGGCAACCTGATTGAAACTGTACTGATGCGCCAGAAATACGGACTGTCTGTATGCGTGACCACTCAGGTCGGCTGCAACATCGGCTGCAGCTTCTGTGCGAGCGGGCTGCTGGCGAAGAGCCGTGACCTGTCGAGCGGTGAGATTGTTGAGCAGATTATGAAGGTTCAGCTGCACCTGGATCAGGCCGGCCTGGGCCAGCGGGTCAGCCATGTGGTGGTGATGGGAATCGGCGAGCCGTTTGATAACTTTACGCACCTTCTGAACTTCCTGACTACAGTTAAGGATCATAAGGGGCTGGCAATCGCCGGGAAGGGCATCACGGTATCGACAAGCGGCCTCGCCGGCAAAATTAGAGAATTTGCTGATGCGAATACCCAGGTGAATCTGGCGATTTCGCTCCATGCGCCGAATAACGAGCTGCGGACCTCGATTATGAAGATCAACCGCGCCATTCCGCTTGAGAAGCTGATGCCTGCTATTGATTATTATCTGGAGAAGACGAACCGGCGGATTACGCTGGAATATATTCTGCTGAAGGATATCAACGACCAGCATGAGCATGCGCTGGAGCTGGCTGAGCTGATCGGCGAACACCGCCGTCAGCTGGTCAATGTCAATCTGATCCCGTATAATCCGGTCGATGAGCATAGCCAGTACCAGCGGACTGACCGGGAAGTGGTGCGCGCCTTCTTTGACACCCTCAAGAAGCAGGGAGTCAGCGTCAGCACCCGGCTGGAGCATGGAGTGGATATCGACGCCGCCTGCGGGCAGCTGCGCAGCAAGCAGATCAAGAAAACCCAAGAAGCTATCTAAAGAAAGAAGGTTCGTTTGTGCTGACATTTACAAGCTACACAGTCGAGAATATCAAAGATCCATTCGGTATTCTGAGCGGGATGCGGTATGAGTTCGTCATTAATCTGGATATTCCGGAAGAGGATGAACTGTACGAAGAGAACGGAGTATCGGTACGGGCAGTAGTCAAAGCAGAAGCGGGTGAAGCGGTGCTGGTCACTTACGATCTGCTGGAGACAACAACCGGCAGGCTGCTGGAGTTCGACCTGGAGGATGAAGAGGAAGCCGAGCTGACACAGTTCTGCAAAGAGCATCTGCCGGAGTAACGGCATACCGTATTAAGTCTTAAAGCCCCGGAGCTAAGTGCCCCGGGGCTTTTCGTCGTTCTTTTTTACAAAACACCGCTCATATAATAATGAATCTGCTTATTCCACCAGTCCCAGTCATGATTCACATCATGCCCCCAGTAATCGACCTGCGCCGGAATGCCTTTATTCTGAAGAAGCTCCTGAATCAGCCGGGTTTCATGCAGCATCTCATCTTCATAAGCACCCTGGCCGACACAGAGGATGATCCTGCTGCTGCGGTACTCATTCAGGTAGTGCTCATCCGCCAGATTCGGCAGATAGTGGAGCGGAGAATTGAGATAGACGTTCTCGCTCATATAATCGCCGAAGAAATAATAAGTGGAATAGACGCCGCTCAGGGCAATCAGGGTATCGAAGTAGTGCGGATATCGGAAAAAGAAGCTGCCGCTGTAATAGGCGCCCATCGAGCAGCCTGAAATCAGGATTTTCTGGTCATCGCCGCCGTTATTCCATTTGCTCTCCTGAAGAATGCTTGGTATGAGCTCCTGCGTGATGTATTTGTCATACTGCTCATGCCGGATTGCCTTATCTTCATGATTCCAGTGGGAGGAGAAAAACGTCTCCTCATCGATACTGTCGCAGGCCCAGATCTGCAGCTTGCCGGCTTCAATGAACCCGGAGAGTGTCGCGATCATCCCGGAGTCCTCATACTGGTAGAACCGGCCGAGCGAGGTGGGGAAGACAAGCATCGGTTTGCCGGCGTGGCCGTATACTTTATACTCCATGTCCCTGTTCAGGTGACGGCTGTATTCCTTGCGGTAGCTTGTCCTCATCCGTTACACATCCTATCCTTCTTCTTGTTGTATATATTTCACGATTTCTCTGACGGTCTCAAGGTCCGGGGAGCGGAACTGATAAGCGCTGTTGCCCATCGCTCTGCTGAACACTTCCTCAATCTCGGCGTAATTGACAATGTTGTCCCCGTAAGTACGGTAAATGTCTTCATGGCTATGGGTGTAATGCTTGTGGTGCTTGCGGCTGGCATAGCCGGTGTAATACTTGCCTTCATACGGGCCGCCGACCTCATTACTAGCTACCATTCCGGCCCATTCTTTGTACACGTCAACATCATAGGAGTAGTTAATGGCATCCGTCATCCAGGCACCGGGCGGCCGCATATTGACTTCGAGCGCAATGATCCGGCCATCCTTGTTCGATTTGAACAGCTCGATATGGAAGAACCGCTCCCTAATATCAAAAGCATGCAGAATGCTCCGCCCGGCCTCTTCAACCTCAGGACTGATATCCTTCAGGCAGAAATAATACAGGTGGTTGTCTGTGTTGACGACCTCCATAACACTGTTCTCGAACAGATGGCTGACGGCAAACCGGACTTCTCCGTTACTGTCAACCAGACCGTCATAGGTGAGAATCACCCCGTCGATAAATTCTTCAATAATGAACGGGACATCCGCCGGCTTGTTATCAAAAAAGTGCTGCAGCTCAGCTTCATTATTAATCTTGTAGGTATTGCTGGCCCCGGAGCCGAGGTCGGGCTTGACCACCAGCGGGAATCCGGCGCTTCGGATGAAAGCATCCACGCTTTCCCGGGTGGTTCCGGTCGAGAACTGGACGGTGCTTACCCCGCTTTTGCGGAAAAATTCCTTCATTCTGGACTTCTGCTTCAGGTTCTGGACGAAATCATTTTTGGTGCCGTAGATGTTAAAATCAGTCCGGATCGCGGCATCCTGCTCCAGCCAGTATTCATTCAGCGACTCAAACCGGTCGATCTTGCCGTATTTGTGGGTGAAATAGCCGACGGCCCGCAGAATTTCTTCGTAATCCTCGAGGTCCGATACCTTATAGTATTCCGTTAGCGCGAGCTGCAGCCTGTCCTCCAAATGGTCATATTCGGCATCGCCGATTCCGAGCACGAATACCCCCCGGCGCTGCAGCTGAATACAGAAATCAGCACTGTTCTTAGGGAAATGCGGGGAAAAGAAAATAAAGTTAATGGTGACCAGCCCCTTTGGCTAAAATGTAATTCCGAGTCAATTCGTGTGATTAATTTAATCTAATCTACCAGCTGCGCCGCTTTTCGTCAATCCTTTTACAGAACTGAAATATAGGGTAGAATACAATAAAGCAGGCAAAAATAGGAGTTGTGATCATGTCTAATGAAGAAGTATTCTTGACCAAGGAAGGTTTGGCCAAGCTTGAAGAAGAGCTCAGAGAGCTCAAGGGACCAGGACGTAAAGAGCTTGCAGCCCGCCTTAAGCTGGCAATCAGCTATGGTGACCTTAAGGAGAACAGTGAGTATCACTCGGCCAAGGAAGACCAGTCCTTCATGGAAACCCGCATTATGATCCTGGAGAAAATGCTGATAAAGGCACAGGTTGTCGATGCCAGCAGCATGGATCTCAGCACAGTGAGCGTGGGCACTATTGTTATTCTTAATGATATGGAATTCGCCGAAAAGATTGAATACAGAGTAGTTGGTCCAGCCGAGGCTGATGTGCTGGAAAACAAGATTTCGTATGAAAGCCCCCTGGGCAAAGAGCTGCTCGGCAAAAAGGTAGGCGACATTATCAGTGTTAATGCTCCAATGGGCGTCATCAAATATGAGCTCCTGGAGATCAAAGCAGACTAATGACTAGAAATCCCTGTTTCCCGGTTTCCGGGGACAGGGATTTTTTCTGGTCCGCCCGCCTATAATATGAAGTCTCTCCATAGGCAGTGTCTATTAAGCATATTGCTTCCAAATCTTAGACGCTGCCTGCATCCGGGGGTATAGTAGGGATTAACTATTGAATAGAGGAGTCCTGTCCCTTGATACAGCAGGTATTATCGACTTTACTGGAGGTTATTGTGCCGCTGGCCATCCCCGTTACCGCAGGGGCGCTTCTGGCCCGCTATAAAAATCTGGATACAAAGCCTTTGCTGACGCTTTATCTGTACTTTCTGACCCCGGCGATCATACTTGATACGCTCGCTAATGCCGAGATTTCCTTTGGCGATGTATATCAGACAATTGCCTTCGCGCTGCTAAATCTGCTGCTCCTGTGGCTTGTATCGGTTGTGCTCGGCAAGCTGCTGAAGCTGGCTCCGCCGGAGGCAGCCGGGCTGACCCTGATCTCCACCTTCACGAATAGCGTCAACTACGGGCTGCCGCTTGTCCTGCTGGCCTTCGGCCAGCTGGGGCTTGATAAGGCTTCGGTCTATGTTATCGTCCAGATGGTTATTGTGAATACAATCGGCGTCTATTTCGCAGCCCGGTCACAGTTCAATGTGAAAAGTGCAGTGAAGTCGGTCTTCGCCCTGCCGGCTGTCTATGCGGCGCTGCTAGCTCTGCTGCTACGGGGGCTGGGTCTGCAGCTGCCGCAGGAGCTGGCCGCAGGGGTATCTATGGTAGCAGGAGCGTATTCACCGGTGGTGCTGGCGATTCTCGGTGCCCAGATGGTCAGGGTGAGGTCCGGACATACCGAGCGCAATGTGCAGCTGGCCTTCTGGACAGGCCTGTCGGTCCGTATGCTGCTGTCACCGCTGATTGCCCTGCTGGTTCTGCTACTGCTTAATATCTCCGGCACCTTGTTCTCGGTGCTGCTCGTCCTGGCCTCCATGCCGGTTGCCGTTAACTCGGTTGTACTGGCCGAACGGTTCGGCAGCTCGCCTTCGCTGGTATCGCGCTGTATTGTCTGGACCACGCTGGCTTCCTTCCTGGTACTGCCGGTGCTGATTACGGCGGTGGGCAGCTGACCCATCTAGAATCCGGGCAGCCCGGATCCAAATAAAACCGCAAGCTCCCCTTCATGGAGAACTTGCGGTTTTATTTGGGGAGGAGTTAAACAATCCTAGTCCGGTGTGCCCTCCGTGACCTGGATGGTAAACACAAAAGCTGCCCCCTGCTCCATGCCTGTTCTGGCATAGATGGTGCCGCCCATCAGCTCAACAAGCATTTTGCAGATGGACAGGCCGAGCCCGGTCCCGCCGAAGTTCCGGGTAATGGTTGCATCGATCTGGGTAAAGGGCTGGAATAAATACTTCATTTTATCGTCTGGAATGCCTATGCCGGTATCTTCGACTAGGAACTCCAGCTGCAGCACGCCGTCCATCGCTTGTCTGAGCCGGACGGTCACTTTAATGCTGCCGCTGGCTGTGAATTTGACCGCATTGCCGATCAGGTTGTTAAGCACCTGTCTTAGGCGGTTCGAATCTCCGACCAGCAAGGCAGGAATATTGGGGTCGATGACCATTTCCAGCTCCAGTCTGCGCTCCATGGCTAGTGCTCTGAACAGGTCGAGCGTTTCTTTGAGGCAGGATTGCAGATTAAACAGCTCGTAGTCAAGCTCCATTTTGCCGGATTCAATTTTGGTGAAGTCCAGAATATGATTGATCACCGACAGCAGCGCGTGGCCGCTGGTATGGATGATATCGGCCATTTCCAGATCGCCGGAGGACAGGTCCGAGGTTCGCAGTACATCAGACATCGCGATAATCCCGTTCAGCGGCGTCCGGATTTCGTGGCTCATCATGGCGAGAAAGCCGCTTTTGATCCGGAGTGCGACCTCGGCGGTTTCCTTCAGCTCGGTAAGCACCGCATTGGCTGACTCCAGCTCCTGCGTCTTAAGCTGCAGCTCCTTGCGGTTCTGAAACATGCGGACAAATCCGTCAATTTTGCTCTTTAGCACTAAGGGATGAAACGGCTTGGTCAGGAAATCAATCGCTCCGGCTGTATAGGCCATCATATAATTCTCCAGCTCCGATGTGAGCGAGGTCAGAAAGATAATCGGAATATCCTTGGATTTTTTGCGCATCTTGATCCGTTTGGCTGTTTCAAAGCCGTTCATATCCGGCATCAGGACATCCATAATAATCAGGGCAAACTCTTGCTCCAGCAGATACTTTAAGGCATCCATTCCTGACATGGCATGAACCAGCCGGTATGGTTTATCCGTAAGCAGGGCTTGAACAGAGAGGAATTCATCGGGACGATCATCTACAACCAAAATATTAACAGGATAATCCATAGTTCCTCCCGGGGCACAATAAAATAGAAAGTGACAAATGGTGATAATGAAAAGCTATTGGATTAACCATACCTTCAAAACGGTGACAAGCTGCGTTGTATTAATCGGCTTCGAGATATAATCGGATGCCCCTGCCTGAAGGCATTTGGTACGGTCCTCTTCCAGTGCACGGGCGGTCAGGGCGATGATGACGATATGATCATATTCCGGATTCTGCCGTATCCGCTTCATTGTCTCATATCCGTCCATTTCCGGCATCATGATGTCCATGAATACAAGCTGTGTCTCCGGATGCTTCTCCAGATGCGCCAGTGCTTCCAGCCCGTTCTGGGCAAAGCTGATATCCATATTATAACCCTCAAGTACACTCGATAAAGCAAAAATATTACGCATATCATCATCGACCAGCAGAATCTGCTTACCGGCAAAGGCAGCTTCCGGGTTATGCAGCTTCTCTATCAGCTGCTGCTTGTCCGGAGGCAGATCGGCATGCTTGCGGTGCAGGTACAGTGCAGTTTCATCATAGAGCCGTTCCATGGAGCGAACATTCTTGATTACGATGCTCTCGGCATAATGCTTCAGGCGCTGCTCGTCAGTTTTGCTGAGGTCCTTGCCAGTATAGATGATAACCGGCAGTGTCTGCAGCTTGCGGTTGGTCTTGATCTGCTCCATTAGGTCGAAGCCGCTGATATCCGACAACCCGAGGTCAAGCACCATGCAATCAAAGTGATGGCTGCTTAGCTGCTCGAGGGCTTCACGCCCTGTGCCGACGGCAACGACGCGTACATCCGGATGGGCAATGAATTCGACCAGACTGCTGCGCAGCAGCTGATTGTCTTCCACGATCAGCAGGCTCTTCACCGGACGGCGGATGTAGGTCTCGATCTGCAGGAAGGCTGTTTCCAGCTCCGATTCGTCGCTCGGCTTCTTCCAGAAGGAGAGGGCGCCCATCGCCAGACTCTGCTGGTTCTCTTCGGCAGTAGATATAACATGGACCGGAATGTGGCGCAGCTCCGGCCGGCTCTTCAGCCGGCTGATGATCGCCCAGCCGTCAAGCACCGGGAGATGCAGGTCGAGCAGGATGGCATCCGGCTTGTAGGCATGGGCGAGGGCAAGGCCCTGATCTCCCTGGAAGGCCACGATGGCCTTGAAGCCTCTGCTGCGGGCAAGATTAAGCAGGATTGCCGCAAACTCGGCATCCTCCTCAATGATCAGAAGCAGCGTATCCCCGTTCCCGAGGTTATTCCGGTCATCATCCATCTCTGCAAACTGCAGCAGCTTCGGATTGGAAATCGAAATATCGGGAACGAAGGATTCGCGGAATGAAGGATGCTCTTTAACTTCAGTATTCGTAACAGGTGCATAGTCCTGGTTCGCGGCTGCAGCAAAGACGGAAGCAGCCTGAGATAAGGCAAGCTCATCCGGGAGCTCAGCAGGCAGGATCAGGGAGAAGGTGCTTCCCTTGCCTTCAACTGAATCCACCTCGATTCTTCCGCCCAGCATGCCGGCCAGCTCACGGCAGATAGTCAGGCCGAGGCCTGTACCCCCGTATTTGCGGCTGGTTGTGCCGTCAGCCTGCTGGAACGCCTCGAAGATGCTCTCCAGTTTGGAGGCGGCGATCCCAATCCCGGTATCGCTGACAGCGAAGATGATCTCATTGCCGCTTGTCCGGATCGACAGGGAGATGGAGCCCTGCTCAGGCGTAAATTTCAGGGCGTTGGAGAGCAGATTGTTCAGAATCTGCTGAAGCCTGTGCCCGTCAGTCAGCAGATGCTCAGGAAGCCGGCTGTCACAATGTACGTCAAAGCGCAGATTCTTGGCTTTCGCCTGCTGCTCAAACCGGCGGTAGATATGGCTGCTGATATCATGAACCGGCACCGGCTCCATAACAGCCGTCATTTTACCGACCTCCAGCTTGGCCAGGTCAAGAATTTCATCAATCAGCTGAAGCAGGTCTTTGCCTGCTGAGAATATAGTATGCACATATTCCAACTGCTTGGCCCCAAGATTACCTTCTTTGTTCTCAGCCAGAATCTGTGACAGGATCAGCAGGCTGTTCAGCGGTGTCCGCAGCTCGTGGGATACATTGGCCAGGAATTCTGATTTGTACTGGGCAGCCATAAAGATCTCTTCCGCCTGAACCCTGATCTCTTCCTTCTGCTGCTCTGTCAGCTCCATTTGGGTGAGCAGGCTCTTGTTGGACACAGCCAGCTCCTCGGTCTGGGCCAACAGCTCCTGGGCCTGGGCCTCCAGCTGCTCCTTCTGGTCCTGCAGCTCGCTTGTCTGCGCAAGCAGCTCGTCGGCCTGGTTCTGGATCTCTTCTTTTTGCAGGTAGGTGAGCTTCATCTGATCCTGCAGATTGCTGTTGGAGGTAGCAAGCTCCTCCGTTTGCGTGAGCAGTTCTTCCGTCTGCTCTTCCAGCTCCTGAGCCTGTGCCTGGAGCTGTTCTTTCTGGTTCAGCAGCTCTTCCGTCTGTGCGAGCAGCTCGTCTGCCTGCTCCTGGATTTCCTCTTTCTGCTGTGCAGTAAGCTTCATCTGTACCAGCAGATCCTGGTTGGAGGCTGCCAGCTCCTCCGTCTGTGCCAGCAGTTCATCGGCCTGAGCCTCGATCTCCGACTTTTGCCGTGAAGTCAGCTCCATCTGGAGCTGCAAATTCTCATTAGAGACCGAGAGCTCCTCGGTCTGTGCAAGCAGCTCCTGGGCCTGAGCCTGAAGCTGTTCCTTCTGGTCCTGCAGCTCTTCGGTTTGTGCGAGCAGCTCGTCCGCCTGCTCCTGGATTTCCTCTTTCTGCTGTGCAGTAAGCTTCATCTGTACCAGCAGATCCTGGTTGGAAGCCGAAAGCTCCTCCGTTTGTGCCAACAGTTCATCAGCCTGAGCCTCAATCTCCAGCTTCTGCTGTGCTGTCAGCTCCATCTGGTGCTGCAGACTGCTATTGAACGTAGCCAGTTCATCTGTCTGCGCCCGAAGCTCCTCCGTCTGCGCCTCCAGCTCCTGGGTCTGTGCCTGCAGCTCTTCTGTCTGCGCTTCAAGCTCTTCCTTCTGCAGCTGTGTATGATTAAGCAGCTCCTCAATCCGGGCGACATCGGCCAGAGTGTTGATCAGCACGCCCATGTTCTGGCTGGTCCGTTCGATTAATTGCCGCTCTTTGTCGCCAAGCGCCTTCAGGGTGGCCAGCTCAATTACAGCGACAACCTCGGCCTCATACACAAGCGGAAACACAATCAGTGTAGAGGGGAGTGTCTCCCCCAGCCCGGAATGAACTCTTATATAATTATCAGGCAAATCGTTCAGGATAAGCATCTGCTTGTCAACTGCACATTGGCCAACCAGCCCGCTGCCGAGCGCAAACGGTTCGCGGCTTACGGCGGCTTCGTCAAAAGCATAGCCCGCTGTGAACTGCAGCCGGTTATGCTGCAGCATGTATATGGCGCCATAGCTTCCGCCGACAGCAGTTGACAGCCGCGAGATGAAGATTCGAGCAGCAGTCTGCAGATGCACAGAGCCCTGCAGGCGCAGCGCCATCTCTGAAACCTCTGTATTAATCCAGGCCTGCTCCTCTGCCTTCAGGCGCAGAATACGCTCTTCGGCGGTCTTATGATGCAGATCAACACCCAGACGGTAAAAGGACTGGGCCAGCTGCCCGAATTCATCCCTGCCCGTAGTTATTCCTGAGGCATCCAGCGTGTCTCCGGCAATATTTTGTGATATAGACCGGATCTGTTCAATACCCCGCGTAACATTGCGGTGTATCAGTGTCATCATGCAGAAGCAGAGCAGAATGCCTGCTGCACCTGCGCCAAGGGACAGATATAAAGGTAATCCTTCAAGAGAGACTATTGCTATAGTGATCATACTGCTGAGCAGCAGTATAGAAGTTATAGTTGCCAACCCAATCTGTTGCTTTATTTTCATGCTCGCCCGCCTTTATCTAGCTAGTTTTAATAATTATACTTTTAATAGAGGGGCGATGATAGAGGAAACACAGGCAAAACACCAGTTTAACCATAAATTAGCCTAATTATCTGGTTTGATTATGACAGCTTCTTGTCTGCCAGGCTGTTAACTACAATGATGATTTCCCTGCCTTTGCTATACAGCGGAAGTGAACGGCTGCGGGGCCTGCTTCCTTTCGCACCTCTGATATCCTTGTTTCTGGCGTCCCCTCCGGCACCGATGCTTTACTGCTGGATGAAAGTGGATGAATTACATGAAAAGTTGTCAAAATTCATCGGTTTTTTTCTGTAAAGGGGACTTGTAAGGATCGTACAGAGCGTGTAAGATATACAAAGGTTTAAATACGGATATTCATATAACAACTCATATAATCTTGGGAATATGGCCCATAAGTTTCTACCGGATAACCACTGCAAATATCCGACTATGAGTGAAATAGCGCATCTAGGGTTCCGCTTCATCAGCTGCATGGCTGTCTGAAGGCTGGTCCAAGCGATGCGGACACTGCTGATGTGTTACACCGCTTAGGGACAAAAACCCAGAAGGACAGCTTCACTTGAGAGAAACGTTCAAGTGAAGCTGTCCTTTTTTTTTGTTTCAGCCGTTCACCCAGCTGCAACAACCATTGAAGGAGAGAGGCTGCTGTTATGAAAGTATTAGAAGAACGTATTAGAAAAGAAGGCCTGATTCTGTCAGATACCGTGTTAAAGGTGGATTCCTTCCTGAATCATCAGGTTGATACCGGGCTTGCCCTGCAGACCGGACGGGAGTTCAAGGAAGTATTCGGCCATTTGCCGGTTACCAAAATCCTCACGGTTGAGGCGAGCGGAATCCAATTCGCTATGGCAGCGGGAATTGCGTTCTCGGTTCCTTTTATTTACGCAAAGAAAAAGAAGGCCGTAACCTTATCCGAAGATGTCTATTCGGCCCCTGTGCATTCCTTTACCCGCGGGGAGGACTACCAAATCAGTATTTCGCAAAAATATTTAGGGCCTGAGGACAAGGTGCTGATCGTTGATGATTTTCTGGCCACCGGTGCCGCGCTGGTCGGGCTGGCGGATATTGTGGAGCAGTCCGGCGCGCAGCTGCTTGGCGTAGGCTGCGTAATCGAGAAGAGCTTTCAGGAAGGCCGGAGCCTGCTGGAGAAGAGAGGCATTGCCGTGCATGCGCTGGCAAGAATCTCATCCATGGCCCCCGGAGAAGTTCACTTTATTGCAAATGAAGAGCTGATTAAGGAGAGTGCGGGATGTTAAGCAAGCAGAAAATATTCGCTCTGGGGCTGCAGCATGTGCTGGCCATGTATGCCGGAGCAGTTATTGTACCGCTGGTTGTCGGAGGCGCGTTGAATTTAAGCGCAGAGCAGATGGCCTATCTCATTGCGGCAGATCTGTTCACCTGCGGACTGGCAACGCTGCTTCAGGTTATGGGCAGCAAATATTTCGGCAGCGGCCTGCCGGTAGTACTAGGCTGTACGTTCACTGCTGTCAGCCCGATTATCGCCATCGCTTCAGGCTCGAACCTCGCAACCGCATATGGGGCGATCATTATTGCCGGCTTGTTCGTGGTGCTGGCAGCACCTGTATACGGCAGGCTTCTGAAGTTCTTCCCCACGGTGGTTACCGGTTCGGTAGTAACGATAATCGGCCTGTCGCTTATTCCTGTAGCCATGAACAATGTGGCCGGCGGGCAGGGCAGCGCGGATTTCGGACAGCCGCGCAATCTGCTGCTGGCCCTGATTACACTTCTGGTTATCCTTGCAGTGAACCGGCTTGCGACCGGCTTCCTGCGCTCCGTTTCTGTTCTGGTCGGTCTTGTGGCCGGAACCGCAATCGGCTACTTTATGGGAATTGTTGATTTCTCTGCTGTCGGTACCGCATCTTACGTAAGCATCGCCCAGCCATTCTACTTCGGCTGGCCGCAGTTCAGTGTAACGGCAATCTTCACGATGATCATTGTCAATATCGTATCCATGGTCGAATCGACCGGTGTATATTTTGCGGTCGGCAAGGCCACCGACCAGAAAGTAGAAAACCGGCAGGTTGTGAACGGGCTGCGCTCTGAAGGGCTCGCGATTATGCTGGGCGGCCTGTTTAATGCCTTTCCTTATACGGCGTTCTCCCAGAACGTGGGGCTGCTCTCACTGACCCGCGTGAAGACGCGCAATGTCATCTTTGCAGCAGGAGGGATCATGGTGGTGCTGGGACTTCTGCCCAAGCTTGCTTCCCTGACTACTGTTGTACCTAATGCGGTACTGGGCGGTGCGATGATTGTTATGTTTGGTTCTGTAGCGGCATCCGGAATGTCTATTCTGTCCGAGGTTGATCTGCGCAAGGACGGCAATCTGCTGATTGCGGCCTGCAGTATTGCCGTGGGCCTCGGCTCGGCCGTTCTGCCTTCCATGTTCGACCAGCTGCCGGAATTCGCCAGAATGCTGCTGCAGAACGGTATTGTCTCCGGTTCCCTGACGGCAATTGTCCTGAACATCCTCCTCTCCAAATCACAGGATGGTGCTGCTGCAGCGCCGGCGCCGGAAATGAAATAAAACTTACCAGTTCAAAGGTATAACAAGTAAGGCCGCCGATTCCGAAATATAGGAATCGGTTTTTTTCTTTATCACGGAAAGAATTTCAAGGTATAATTTTATAATAGGAACGATACCGAGCCAGAAGGGAGCCTGGGATATGAGGAAATATTGGCTTAGCGTGCTGGCCAGCCTGCTGCTGGTCTGCAGTGTGCCGCTGTTCTCCATCCTTCAGAATGTGATGGTCACACAGGATAAGCCGGTCTCCAGGCAAGGCATAATTGATCTGCGGCAATGGGATTTTCAGCGGGACGGTGAGCTTGCGCTGGACGGGGAATGGGAGTTTTACCGTGACAGGCTGCTGGAACCGGATGACTTCCTTTCAACTCTTAACGGCGGGGCTGCTCCGGCAGTGTCTGCAATGATCCAGGTGCCGGAGAAATGGAATACATACCTGTCGGATAATGGTACAAGCCAAGCCAAGGGCTATGCGACTTACCGTCTTCAGGCTGTTATTCCTGAAGGGGATGCAGTCGTATACGGCCTGCGGGCACTTAACATACGCATGGCAAGCAAGATCTATCTGAACGGCCAGGAGATTGGACATAGCGGCCTTCCCGCATCCGAGCCCTCTGAGAGTACAGCCAACAATATTCCTTACATGGGTTTCGCCGCTGTTGACGGCGGCAGGCTTGAGATTATCGTGCAGGTGGCTAATTACAATTATTCTTCCGGCGGTATCGTCCAGCCGATTATTATCGGGGATCAGAAATCCATAATGGAGCACCGGGAGTTCGCCTTATTTGTAGACGGGGCAACCATCTTCGGATTTTTTGCACTGGCGTTATTTCTGCTTATGTTCTCCAAGGTTAAGGCAAGCCGGGGAATCACTCTTTATCTGGGATTGTTCAGTATCGCGGCTCTTATATATATCCTGACACACGGTGAAAAGCTGATTGCTGCCGTATTGCCTGGTCTGCCTTACGAGATCGTGCTTAAGCTTCAGCTCGCCTCTTCAACACTGGTCTATTATTATCTGCTCCGATATGTGGCGAATTCGGTTAACTATCCGGTACCGCAGGCAGTGATGAGCGCCTCCAGAGCCATTACGGCAGTGCTGCTGCTGACTGCGGTGTTTATTCCGGCGCAGTATTTCAGCTATCTGGAAGGACTGCTGTTAACGTGGGGCGTTGTCGCCATTAGCTTTGTACTCTACTCCATGATTGCGGGCACACTGCAGAACCGCAAAAATATGTTTTTAATGATGGTCAGTATAGAGAGCCTGAGCGTAGTTATCCTCTTTTACCTGGTCAGCTTCAGCGATATGCCGTTGCATTATTATGTTCTGTCCTATGAAATTATTCTGTTCGGATTCTTTCAGGCTATTCTCATGACCCGCCAATATGCGGCATCTTTTCTTGAAGTAGAGCAGCTGTCACGCCGGCTGCTGACGCTGGACGGACTGAAGGATGACTTCATGGCCGCCACCTCCCGTGAGCTGCGCAGTCCGCTGCAGGGGATCGTCAATATTGCCCAGACCCTGTCAGAAGGGGCAGCGGGGACATTGAACGCCCAGCAGAGGGGACAGCTGTCCATGGTTATGTCCACCGGAAAGAGGCTGTCTGCTCTAATTAATGATATGGCTGATTTTGCCAAGCTGAATCACGGGGATCTGTTCCTGCAGAGACAGGCTGTTGATCTGCGCAGTGTCGCTTCCTCTGTCATTGAGGTTACCCGCCATGTTACAGGGAATCCGAAGCTGAGCTTCAGGCTAGAGCTGCCGGATTTCCTGCCGCCCCTTGAAACGGATGAGCAGCGGCTGGAGCAGATTTTGTTCAATTTGCTGGCAAATGCAGTTAATTATACCCAGCAGGGTGTGATAACCGTATCGGCTGAGGTTAAAGAAGATTATGTGGTTATCCAGGTCGCTGATACCGGATCAGGATTGCCGCCGGAGCGGCTGCGGACGATATTCGATGCCTACGATCCGCAGGGGGCTTCTGCACAGAAGCTGTACCGTGAGAACGGGCTTGGCCTGAGCATTACCCAGAAGCTCGTGGAGCTGAACGGCGGAAGGATAGAAGGGGAGTCAACACCGGGGCGGGGAACCGTATTTCGCTTTACGCTCCCGGTGCTGAATGAGCAGACAGCTTTCCTGGGTCAGGATTATCTGGAGATTACAGGCTGGGAAACTGCTGCTTCCGCTGAGCCGGTATCTGGCGAACTGGAGCTGCAGCTCAGCGAGGATTGCTGTACAATCCTGGTTGTTGATAATGACCCGGTTTCCCTGCTGGTCCTCTCTAACGCTCTGCGGCTGGAGCGTCACCTGGTGGTGACGGCCGCCAGCGGTCCGGAAGCGCTTATGATGATGCAGGAGCAGCCGGATATCGATCTCGTGATTATGGACTGGGCAATGCCCGGGATGCCCGGGCTGGTGCTGTGCCAGGCTATCCGTGAACGGTTCATCTTATCCGAGCTGCCGCTCCTTGTGCTGACTTCCGGAAACCGGCCGGAGAATATACAGGCCATCTTTGAGGCCGGGGCTAACGATTATTTGATCCAGCCGGTGGAGCTGCGCGAATTCAGGGCCCGTGTGCAGACGCTGCTCGATATGCGCAAGCTGATCCGTAAGTCTGTAGAGACGGAAATCGCCTTCCTGCAGGCCCAGATCAAGCCTCATTTTTTGTATAACGCGCTTAATGCCATCATTTCAGTATGTCCGGATGATCCGGATAAGGCGACAGACCTGCTGCTGGATCTCAGCATGTATCTGCGCAGCAGCTTTGACTTTCAGAACCGCGGACAGACCGTGCCGGTTGAGAAGGAGCTGGAGCTGGTCCGGTCTTATCTGGCTCTGGAGAAGGCCCGGTTTGATGACCGGCTGAATATTGAATTTGACCTGCCGGAGCGGATCAGGGAGCTGATTCCACCGCTCAGCATTCAGCCGATTGTGGAGAACGCAGTGAATCACGGGCTGATGCAGAAGGAAGCCGGCGGAACCGTTACGCTGTCCATCCGCCTGCTGGCGAGACAGCTGGTCGTTGCCGTAACTGACGACGGAATCGGCATGTCGCAGGAGCGGATCGCCGAGGTTCTGTCCGAAGAACGGACCGAGGGCGGCATTGGACTGAGAAATATTCAGCGGAGGCTGCTTAAAATTTACGGAACGGGCCTGATCATCGAAAGCGTTCCAGGATCCGGAACCCGGATTTCCTATGCGATACCGCGGACAGACCCGGTACTAGAATGACCTGACAAGAGGTGAACCCGGCTTATGAAGGCTATATTAATAGATGACGAAAAACCGGCACTGCAGCATCTTGAACGATTGCTCCTGAAGGACGGCAGGCTGCAGATTACCGGTAAATATACCTCAGCCAGACTGGGGCTGCAGCATCTGCAGCAGGAACGGGCCGATATCGTTTTCCTGGATATCGGAATGCCGGAAATGAACGGTCTGGAGGCAGCCGAGCATATTATGCAGGCAGACCGCAGCATCCGCATAGTCTATATTACGGCATACAGTGATTATGCCATTGATGCCTTTGAGCTGAATGCAGCCGATTACCTGCTGAAGCCGGTTACCGCGCAGCGGCTGAACAAGACACTGGAACGGCTGGTGGCACGTGAAGAGCCGGCAGCCGGGCCTAAAGAGCAGCCAGCTGACGGGGCAGCGCAGGATAATCCGTGGATACTCTGCTTTAAGCGGCTGGAATTTCAGGACCGCAGTGATGCCGGCAGAAAAACGCAGTGGAGAACAAGCAAGGCGCAGGAGGTGTTCGCGCTGATGCTGCACCACCGCGGGCAGTGGGTGCTGAAGGATATGATTGTAGACCTCGTCTGGCCGGATTTTAAGCCGGAAAAGGCGGTAACCAATCTGCATACGACCGTGTACCACATCCGCAAGCTGCTCAAGGCCTGGGGGATGGAGGTAACCGTAGAATTTTCACAGGAGCGTTACCGCCTGGTCACCGGGAATGTTGCACTCGATGCCGAGCGGTTCATCCAGGGCTGGCAGGGCGGCGCCGTAGCGGACGAACCGGACTGGCAGCGCCGGGAGGCGGTTCTGTCATTGTACCGGGGCGACTATCTGGGTGAGCATCATTATGACTGGGCAGAGACGAAGCGCAAGGAGCTGCAGGTTCATTATATTCAGATGTCCCTGCGGTCCGCTGAGTATGAGCTGGATACCGAGCGGCCGCGGCAGGCATTTGTCCGTCTGGCCGCATTGCAGGAGATAGACCCCTACTCGGAGGATATCTGCCGGCTGGTTCTGCGAAGCTACGCGGCTCTGAGTGATTTCCCGGGCTTCCGGAAACACTATGAGAACTATAAAGCCCTTTTACAGAATGATTTGGGCATCGGTCCGGGCAGTATAATGGACAGCTGGGTACAGAACGCTTTTTAGCACAATTTCATGGTCTGAGCTTTACATAGCTGAGTTGCCCGCATAGTCATATGCGCTGCTGTCCGGCTATTTTTTTCATACCGGGAGGGCTGGGATTGCAGATCTCCGGAGGATGAAACGAAAAGAGGAAAGTTGCGTATCAAAAGCGTAATAGTTAACAGGAAGGAAGTGTAATTTTAGTGGACAATGGACTTAGTGTCGTTCTGTTTGAAAAGCTGCCAGAAGGTGACCTGCGGGTGATTGAGGAGCGGATGTGGAGCATGAATATGATCACGGCCCTGGAGCATGTCAATTACATTGTGGTCGGCAGCCGGGAATATGAGACGGTTGAGGGCAGGCTGAATGTGGATCAGGGTAAGCTTGAGCTCCTGCTGGTCCCGATGCGCACCGCGGAGTAAAGCAACTGCAGGGAAAGGAGGTAACGATTGTGGAGAAGGAAGAGAAACAAGCCAAGGAACCCGCCAGAGACAGCAGCGGGCCCAGATTGCTGAGCGCGGAAGGAAAGCCGCTGCGTGTGCTGTCAACGTCACTTGGCATTGCCCTGCTGGCGAATGCCATGTTCATTCCGGGAGGCGTCCATGCGGCAAACAGCTCAGGCGGGGAGCCGCAGCTGGTATCCTGGTCATCCGAAGAGGTCAAAGCCTATTTCGATGCGAATGTAGACTGGAACATTCCTTATCCGGAGGAAAATACGGAGGAGACTGTACAGGAAGGAGGCGGAGTCGTCACTTCCGGCGATACAACGGTAATCAATAATTACGGCGGCTACAGCAACGGCTTCGGCTGGGATGATGTGCTGCTCTATCACATGCTGTTCAACAGCGGGTCTAACTATTCCTCCAGGGGCTGGTATAATGACCGGCCAACCTATTACGGAGGGACACGGACCTCCTATAAGCCGCCGGCGTACAACAGCGGAAGCTTTCAGAACAAGCAGGTTGCCGGATCTGTAGTGAAGCCTAAAACTTCAACCTCATCGACCGGCTCGATTACCCGCAGAGGCTCGTCCTCGGCCGGCGGCGTCGGCGGAACCTCAAGCGGACTAGGCTCATCAAGCTCGGGCAGCAAGTCAAGCTCCTCTGTTAAATCAGGAAGCTCCAAGAGTTCATCCTCCAAGAGCTCAGGCAGAAGCAGCGGTTTCGGCGGATGAGCCCGCAGAAGAGCGTTTTTGAGCTGCTTGACCAGTCGGGGCTGGAACGTGCGCCCCGCGTAGAGCAGCTTCGGGAGCTTGGCTTTACCTGGGCTGATCTGGAGGAGGAGGAATACTGGCTGGACGCGATTGCGGTAATGTCAGCCGGGACATACAGGGAATTGGCTGCCGCCTCGGAGAAGCTGTGGAGTATTCTTGACAAAGCGGTGCGTTATGTCCACCGCCGGCAGGATCTGTATGAGCTGCTGGGTATTCCGCCTGTTCTGTGGCAGATGCTGGATGATACGCCGCTGCCTGAGCCGGGGCTGATCAGCCGTTACGCCCGATTTGATTTTGCCGTGTCAGATGAGGGGGCCATTAAGCTTCTGGAGCTGAATGCGGATACGCCCACGGGCTATGTGGAAGCTTCTATTGCTACACCGTGGATCTGTGAGCAGGCCGGAATCGGCAGCCCGAACGGGGCGATGAAGGAGCTGCTGGCTGCAGCATGGGGAACTGAGCGTCCTGACACCGCTGCCTGCGTTGCCTACGGCTCCCACCAGGAGGATTCAGGAACGATTGAGGCACTGGTGCGGCACAGCGGCCTGGATGTTACATGTATAGACTGCCTGGATCTATGGCTAGATCAGGGACGCGTGTACGACGGGCAGAACCGCAGAATTGAGCGGATGTTCGCCTTGTATCCGAAGGAATGGATGGCAGTAGATGAAGCTGGAGATGCGCTGGCCTATGCTATTGAGACGGGGAGCCTCCGGCTGTTCAACGGGCCTCATAGCATTTTACTGCAGTCCAAGGGCCTGGTTGCCGCCGTATGGGGTATGTATGAACTGGGGCTGCTATACAATGAGGAGGAACGTGAGGCGATATCCCGTTATATTCTGCCTACCTATAATAAGCCGGTATTCTCCGGAAGCTTTGTATCCAAATCCGTGTTCGGCCGCGAAGGCGGCTCTGTCCGGCTGTTCGACGACAGCGGCGAGCTGGAGCTGGAAGACGAAGAGGGCTTCGACAGCAGTACACTGTTCCCGACTGTATACCAGAAGCGGGCTGAGCTGGCCCGTATTCAGTCTGCAGAGGGAGAGCTTCACCTGCTTACCGGCATGTTCATGATTAACGGACAGCCCTGCGGGCTGCTCGGGCGGGCAGGCGGACCGATTACAGGCAATGCGAGTCATTTTATTGCGTTAGGAGTGAGGGAGCTTGGACAGGAATAAAAGGAATTCAAAGCGGCTGGCGGCTGCAGCAAGGGTCCGGCTGGCGGCAATGCTTGGTATGCTGCTGTTTGCGGTGCTGCTGCTTGGCGCCTGCTCCAGCAATGAGGGAAGCGTATTTCACACCGGGACTGCGGAGACCACTGACAGTGTGTCGCGCGTGCCCTGGGATTACCGGGTGGTAGAGAGCACAGTGGGTGATCTGATCGGCAGCGATATGACGGTGCTGCCGGATAACGAGCTGCTCCCTAATGACGGTAACTACGCTACGGGCGACACAATCTGGACGCTGCAGTATATGGATGCCGAGATGATTACCTCTGCGGATCAGAAGAATGAGGTACGGCTGTCCGAATGGACAACGCTTAAATCCTATCCGGACCAGAACACTGCTGCGGAGGATCTGAAGAACCTGAAGGTGTCAATCACAACTGATGTTGATCTTGTAGGGGTCTACAAGACCAAATATCAGGATAAGACAAGGAATTTCGCTGTGCTTGAGCTGCCCTCGGGCAACCGGATCAAGCAGCCGATAGACGATGCGCGCTACACGGCACTGGAAAAAGCAAAAACAGCCTCAGTAGTGCTGGAGGAAGTGCATGATTTTGCCGATTATGATTCGGCTTATGCGAAATTTCGGGGGTGGGCGAATTGACGATAGTTATTAATTTGGCAGTCAGTGTCTTGACCATTATTCTGCTGCAGGTGCTGGGCATGGTTGTCTTTGCCCTGATGACTCCGTTTAAGGACATGGATGAAATCAAAAAAGGGAACGTCGCTGTGGCGCTTGCGCTGGGCGGCAAGTTCCTGGCTACGGCGATTGTCCTGGGTGTAGCGGCATATACAAACACGTCGATCTGGCACATGATGCTGTGGTTTGCGGTTGGATATGTATGTCTGATTGCTGCCTACTGGATATTTGAGCTGTTTACTCCGGGGTTCAGAATCTCCAAGGAGCTGGAAAAAGGCAATACAGCTGTGGGCACTATGCTCTGTCTGGTGTTCATCGGAACCTCGTTTGCGGTAAGCAGCCTGATTATTTAACAGTTGTGCGTGTCTGCGGCTGTCTGCCCGCCGGAAGCGGGACGGCAGCCTACTACCTTAAGGAAGAGGGGGAGGCAGGTGCATTTTCTCCTCAAAATATCCGGCAAGCTGATTGCACTGAAAAGAAGAACCATTGCCATCATGATCCTTTGTTTCGTTGTGCTGAGTGCGACCCTTGCCTATATGCTTGAACCGGGTACCTTCAGCAGCTGGTTTAATGCCTTCTATTGGGTTATGACAACGATGTCTACCGTCGGCTACGGTGATTTTTACGCGGCTTCGCTTCCGGGAAAGGTATTTACGATTTTCTTATACATTTTTGGTATCGGCCTCTTAAGCCTTGTTATCGGCAAGGTTGTTGAGGCTTTTGGGGAGATGCAGAGAAGGAGAGGAGCTGGGACCTTGAGCTTTCATGGATCGGACCATGTGGTGCTGATCAACTGGAGCCGGAAAACACAGGCCGCTGTGGATGAGATCCTGTGCTACGCGCCGAAATGCCGGATTGTCATCATTGACGAGACCGGCCGGCATCCGCTGGAGCAGATGGAGCAGGTGCACTTTATCAGCGGTGATGCCTCAAGTGATGAGATTCTGCTGAAGGCTTCAATTGGAAGTGCCAGGGCAGCCATTGTATTCGGTGATATCCGCATTGATGAGTCTTCCCTGATTGACGGCAAATCGCTGTTGATTGTCTCCAGCATAGAGCGGATCGCTCCGCAGGTACATACAACAGTAGAGATAATGCAGGAAAAGAATATCCAGAATTTCCGGCATGTCCAGGTGAATGAGTTCGTGGTGTCACATGATGCAGTCTCCAGGCTGGCCGTAAGATCGGCGCTGCAGGAAGGCAATTCCGAGGTCATCAGCCAGCTGCTCAGCCGCCAGCATGGGGATGACATCTATGAGGTGCCGCTGAATACAAGCTGGAAGACTTACGGTGATGCCTTTCAGGCGCTGCTGCTGCAGGGTGCCACCCTGCTGTCCGACCGCGGAGATCTCGGTATCAACCGCAAGCTTGACCTGCCGGTTCCGGCGGATGCCAGATTATATATTGTGTCTGATGAAGAAACTTACCGCAGAATTACAGGGAAATAGGCTGCTGTCAGCAGGGCTGCCCGGGTTACAAACCCCGGGCAGCCCTTTTTTTATATGGTGAAAATAAAAAAAATCGGAGTGTAACTAGGAAAAAGGAATCATTTTATCATTTTGGCACAAAATGATGTGAAATAGATTCAACTTTGTGACTTATTTTACCGTAATATAATTATCGGCAAAAAATCCCTTTTGTAGAGGAGTGGTGATTTGGATAAAGGACGCAGCATATTAGTTGCCTGCCTGACGGTTCTGGCCCTTCTGGCCGGCTGCAGCAATAAGGCAGAGCCTGCGCCTCCGGCAACTGCAGCAGTCACATCCCCGCCGTCACCGGCTCCGGCCCAGCCGGCGAAGGGGGTTGCCGAGGAAGAGCGGCAGCTGAATACGTTTATAACGGATAAGCTTACAGGCCCTTACGGGGTTTATACGAATTTGATTGATACGGACCAGACGGCAGAGGTCTCCACCGGCCATGAAGTCCTGAGTGAATCGGCCTCACTGATGATGCTGAGCGCAGTACGCAATGGCGAGGCAGAGCAATTCTCCAGACAATGGGAGCTGGGCAAGCAGGTATTCGGCATGGAGGGCGGCTTCAGCTACCGGTATAGCCCCAAGCTGGATAAACGGTATACAGTTAATGCCGCCGTGGATGATCTGCGGATGATCGAAGCCTTATATGAGGCGGGAGAACGGTTTGCGGAGTCTAAGTACAAGGATGAGGAAGCCTATTATTCCAGGCAGTTTTACAATAATAACGTTAAAGATAATTATATGTTTGACATATACGACAATTATTACCAAAACAACAACGAGTTTATAACTTTATGTTATATTAAGCTGAGTGTTTTGCGAAATTTGTCGATTGATAGCGAATCTAAGGGTATTTTGATGCATAATATGAGTGAAATTCTGGAGGGCGGTTATTTGTCAGATGATTTTCCCTTCTATGAGACGAGATTTAATTATACAACGGGGACGTACAGCTCGGAGAATATCAATACAGTAGAAGCGCTGCTGAGCATTCTGAATCTGACTGAGACTGGCCGGCAGAACCCGGAGAGTCTCCGCTATATCAGGGAGCAGGTTGAGGCAGGTACGCTCTACGGGCAATATACGCGCGAAGGGCAGCCGGCAAATGATATACGCTCTACGGCTATTTATGCGCTGACTGCGATGATCGGGGCAGCAGCGGGAGATGCGCCGCTCTATGCCGCAGGCATAGAACGGATGAATGAGTTCAGGATTACTGATCCGGCCAGCCCGCTGTACGGCGGGTTTGGGGACACGGGTACCGGTCAGGCGTATTCCTTCGACAATCTGATGGCTTTACTTGCTTATTCCTATTCCCTCAGGTAACGAACAATAACGAACAATAACGAAGGTGAATCCGCATGATCTACAACACTGTGAAAACAACCCTGCGGCAGAGCATTAGGCTTGCCGGCCTCCGGACGTCCCCGGCCTTTCTTGCGGCCTTCGGGGTATTGCTTATTACGGTAATTGCGCTGTTTACGGCTCCTTATATCGGGATGGCGGATAACGGCGATTATTTCCGCAATATCTACAGCAACGGGCTTTACTTCAGCCAGCCGGATTATGACAGCCAGTACTTTGGTTATTTTGTGAAGCATTTTGGAATCTATCAATACTTTAATGAGAACGGGGCGACGCTCGACTCGTCCCAGTCCATATTCATTAAGCTGGCTATCGGCCTAAATAAGCTGCTGTTCAGCAGCACCGTGTTCGACATCCGTTTTCAGGCAGCCATTTACACTCTGCTCTATGTGCTTGCCGTTTATCTGCTGGTAGAAGCTATTACGTGCCGTATGACGCGGAAGCAGGGGATGCTGTGCGCGCTTGTTGCCGTTTTTGTATTTGGCGATACCGGATATACGGCTTATTTCAATTCCTTCTACAGTGAGAGCATTGTGCTGATTATGATGCTGTACGTTTTTGCGGCGTGGCTGCTGCTGTACCGCAAACGGTACAATGATTATTTATTGCTGGCCCTGTTTCTCATCAGCGGGCTTCTCCTGACCACCTCCAAACAGCAGAACGCCCCTGTAGGCATTATTCTGGCGGTGCTCGGCATCATGCTGTTCTGGGTAAGAAGGGACCGTATATTCCGCGGACTGACGGTGATCTCGCTGATCCTTCTAATGACCTCGGGAGTGCTTACCTATCTCAATATTTCAAAAGAATTCGTAAATATCAACCAATATCATGCGATGACCCGCGGGGTGCTGAAGGATTCGGCCAATCCGGAAACGTCGCTGAAATCGTTCGGGATTGATGAGCAGTACGCTATTCTCAAAAATAATATCTACTATGAGCAGTACGGGACTGTTGATGTGAACTCTCCGGTTCTGGAAAAGGAGTTCTACAGCAAATACGGCTTTGTCTCGATTCTGAAATATTATCTTACAAATCCTGACCAGTTCAGCTCTATCCTTGATGTGGCTGCACAAAGCGCTTTTACGATCAAGCCTGCGGCAATGGGGAATTATGAGCAGTCGGCGGGCAAGGATTTCCGGGCGCAGAGTCACTTTTTTGCACTTTACAGCCTGCTTAAGGGTATTCTGGCCCCCAAAACCTTCGGGTTTATCCTGCTCTGGATGGCGCTGGTAATCGGGCTGTACATGCCCTCCTTCATCCAGGCGCTCAAGGCACGCGATCCCCGGGGGATGCAGCGGATGGCGCTGATAGTTGCGAGTATGGCGGTAGGCTTGTCGGGTATTATGGTCTCCATTATCGGTGCGGGTGATGCGGATATCTCCAAGCATGAATTTCTGTTCACCCTGGTCTTTGATCTTGTCTCCGTTCTGGCGGTAACCGGTGTGATCGGGCGCAGAGTTTCCGGCAGCCGTGAGCCGGCAGCCGGGATGGCGCCGCGTATGCAGAAGGTGCAGAAGGGTGTCAGCGTATGAGCAGCCGCAGGTGGAACTTACTGCTGCAACTGCTGCTGATGGCGCTCCTGCTGCTGCCTGCGGCACCTGCAGGAGCCACAGGGCAGACATCTGCGGAGCAGCCGAAGGTATTGCTGCTCTATGACAGCCTGGCTTCAGGCACGCCGCGCGGGGGAAATATCCTCGAACTGCAGCGTCAGCTTGCTGCGTACCATATGCAGGTTACCCTGATATCCCTTAATCATTATGAGCAGGGTACGATGAAGGGATTCTCTAACGTCATTACTGTCATTAACGACCGGGAGCTGCCTGTCAGTAAAGCAGCTGAAGAGGATATTGCCGGCTATAAGGGGCAGTATCTGCATGTCGGCTATAATCCGCCGGACGTAATGAAGCAGGCATTGAAGCTGAATACCGGCATGATCGCAGAGGAGAGCGCTAAGCTGACTTTTGGATTGTTCCGGGAGGAGAGCCTCATGCTGCGCCAGGTTCCTTATATTGCGGCAAGCAGCGCGGAGCGGGCATACGGGAGCCTGTCGCTAACAGGCAGCGGAACGGAAGTGCCCTACGCGGTAAGCTCCGGCAGGTTCACCTACGTCCCCTATCTGGAAGCAGGTAATGCCGGAAAGCTGGCGATGTTAGAGGTGCTGAAGGATTGGCTCGGAGCCGGTGCTCCTGCACAGACGTATCTGGTAATTAAAGAGATCTACCCGTTCTCTGATCTGGCACTGCTGGAGGAGCTGGCCGGCCGGCTGTATGAAGCCGGTGTGCCGTTTATCGCCAGCGTGCGCCCAGTATTCAGCAATACAGACTTTCCGGCCATGCAGCGGTATCTGGAAGCCCTTAAGGCGGTACAGTCGAAGAACGGCAGTATTCTGGTCAATGCGCCTGTGGTGATGCCCTCCATCAACAGCAGCGACCTTACATTAAATGTGAAGATGAACAGCTTCATCAATCTGCTGGCGGAGAACGGCATTGCCCCGCTGGGCATGGGTGCAGATATCAGCTGGACCTATGATAAGGAGTATGCGGCGGCAGGCATGAGCTTTTTTGACTCAGTGGTGCTGTTTCAGGATGAGGATGTGATCCACCGGGAGGAGACCAATGTTTCCACAGCGTTTGCCTCCTCGCTTTACAGTGTAACGCCGGAATTTCTGAGCGGGCTTAAGCATGAAGGCAAAGCTGTGCCGCAGCTGCCGGCAGATACGGCTGTGACGGTGAATCTGCCGGAGGATAAAGCTGGGCTGGAGGCGCTGCTGCAGACGGTTAACGGCTACTGGATCACTTTTGCCGACTATAAACAGACGGGGCATAAAGTGGTTACCGACAACTACACTGTGGACTCCGCAGGCGGTGTAGTCAGAGTAAACGGCAGTTCGATAAATGTCGACTATATGCCGGAGGCGGTGAGCAGCGATTTTGAATACCAGGAAGAGCAGTATCAGAGCTTCAAGGCGCTGTTCAGCGTGCAGAATAAATTCTTCATTGCTGTCATTGCCATAGCGCTGCTCTTGTTCGGGGTACTGCTAACGGTCGGCTACAGGCTGTACCGGAAGAAATATTAGAAAGAAAGCCCGCGGGTAAGGAGGATAACATGACGGTCTCGGACGTACTGATGGTAATTGCGGTGATCTGTATCTGGTCGCTGCTGCTGGTCAATGTTGCCCTGATTATTGCCGGATATCTATATTACATTCAAACGGAGCGGGAAGAGATTCCTGAGATCAAGGGTGAATATCCCTTTGTAACGATTATGGTTCCTGCACATAATGAGGGGGTAGTCATCAGCAAAACCGTGGAATCGCTGCTGGCGCTGGATTATCCGCATGACCGCTATGAGATCATTGTCATTAACGACAACTCCTCGGATAACAGTGCTGTGCTGCTGGGAAATATACAGGACAGGTACCCGGAGCGCAATCTGCTGATTATTAATACGGATTCGGTTACCGGAGGCAAAGGAAAGTCCAATGCGCTGAACATCGGCTTTACCCGCAGCAAGGGCGAGCTAATCGCCATTTATGACGCTGACAACACACCGGAGCGTACGGCGCTGCGGTATCTGGTAGCCGAAATTGCTGCTGATCCGCGTCTCGGCGCTGTTATCGGCAAGTTCAGAACCCGTAACCGTGATGCCAGTCTGCTCACAAGGTTTATTAATATAGAGACGCTTTCGTTTCAATGGATGGCCCAGGCCGGGCGGTGGAAGCTGTTCAAGCTGTGCACGATTCCCGGCACTAACTTTATTATGCGCAGGTCCATTGTCGAAGCGATCGGCGGCTGGGACGTCAAGGCAATTGCCGAAGATACCGAGATCAGCTTCCGCATCTACATGATGGGCTACCGGATCAAATTCCAGCCCAAATCGGTCACCTGGGAGCAGGAGCCGCAGACGGTAAAGGTGTGGTTCAAGCAGCGTACGCGCTGGGCTAAAGGGAATGTCTATGTCATTGTCAAAAATCTGCCGCTGCTGTTCGACCGCTCCGCGGCCAAAATCCGTTTCGATATCCTGTACTATGTCTCGATCTATTTCCTGCTGCTGATCTCATTGATTACCTCGGACATTTTGCTGGTGCTGCACGCAATGGGCTATGTGCACACCACCATTGCCGGCCTCAGCAGCTTTCTGTGGATACTGGCCATTGTGCTGTTCGTAGTAGGCATCTTTGTCACGCTGACCACGGAGAAGGGCGAGATGAGCCTGTCGAATCTGGGCATTATTCTGCTGATGTATGTCTCGTACTGCCAGCTCTGGATGGCTGTCGCCGCATACGGCATGTATAACTACCTCAAGGATGTTATTTTCAAACGGGAAGCCAAATGGTACAAGACCGAGCGTTATTAGGCGCCGGAGGAAGAGAAATAAGGTGAACAGGAGATACAGAAGATGATAAAAAAACAGATGTTGTTGTGGGCGCTCTGCCTCTCCCTTTTCCTGTCTCTGCTTCCGGCAGCCTCTGCCGCCGCAGTGCTTCCGGGAGCCGGCAGGCTGACGTATGAGACCTCCTTTACCGGCAGTGATACTGCACTGTCCGGCGGTGCATCGTCACAGCAGCTTTTTACAATAATGGACTATTGGAATGTGGACAGTGTGAAGATTAATCTGCATTTCCAGATTTCACAGATTACGAAGGATCAGGAGTCAAGCATTACGCTCTCGCTGAACGGTATTCCGTTCCACTCGTTCCGGCCGTCACTTGAGAACAACGGGGAACAGATCATCAGCATTAATGCGCCGAAGGGCTTTCTGAAGAAGGACAGCAATACGCTGACCCTGCAGGGGGATCTGAAGACGGCTGTTAACAATAATCAGGTCTGCTATGTGGACAATTCGCCTGACAACTGGCTGCATTTCTTCAATACCTCCAGTATAGCTGTTACTTACAGCACCAAGGCGCTCACCGGCGGGATCAGCGATTTCAGCGGGCGGTTCTCCGGTATGGATACCGTGAAGAGCGGCAAAAGCCTGATTACAGTACCGGAGCAGGCTACCGGAGCTGAGCTGGAGTCGGCCACTTATGCCTTGTCGGGCTTTGCCAAAGAGAATGCACTGACGGACAAAACAATAGCTATGCTCCCTTACCGGGAGGATAGTGTGAAGGACAGAAACGCGGTAGTGCTGGTAGCGCTGTATGACCGTGTTCCGGCGGAACTGAAGCAGCAGCTCAGCACGGAAGAGGATCTCGGCACACATGCGCTGATCCAGCTGCTGAACAAGGATACCCGGCCGACGCTCGTCATTACCTCGAAGGATGAGAGCCTGCTGATCAAGGCGGGCAGGCTGGCGGCGAGCACGGAGCTGATGAGCCAGATTTCAAGTGATCTGAAGGTGGTCGACGGCTCTACACAGGCGGATGAGCCGGCCGGCAGCATCAGCTCGGATGTAAGGCTGACTGAAGCCGGCGATAAATTAACCGGTCCGAATCACCGGGAGCAATCCTATTTCATCGCCCTGCCGTCGAACCGCTCCATCGCTGATTCCGGCAAAATCAGTCTTGATTTCCGGTATGCCGGAAATCTGGATTTCACGCGCTCTCTGTTAACGGTCAGCATCAACGGCACGCCAATCGGCAGCAAGAAGCTGACCAGGGAGCTGGCTAACGGGGATACGCTTACCCTGACAGTGCCCAAGAACCTTAATATCTCGGGAAACTTCTCGGTAACCGTAGCCTTTGATCTGGAGATGGAAAGCGCAGTCTGCACGCCGAATACAGATCAGATGCCCTGGGCGTATATCGGCAAGGAATCGCTGCTGCAGCTCAATACGAAGGACCGGACAGACCTGTTGTTCAACAACTATCCGTATCCGTTCCTGCGGGACGGAATCTACAATCATGTAGCTGTTGTGCTGCCTCAGGAGATGGATGACTATGCCTACATGAGCCTTGCAAATGTGTTCAATCTGCTGGGACAGTATACGGACGGCAATACCGGCGATATTCACTTTTACACTGATGATGTAAGTGCGGATAACCTGAAGAACAACAATATTCTGGCTGTCGGCTCCTACAAGAACAACAAGATCATCCGGGATAATAACGACAAGCTGTACTTCCAGTACAGCAAGGACGGTACAACCCTCGTATCCAATGAAAAGATGAGCATTGAAGAGCAGTATGGAACAGAGATGGGAACGCTGCAGCTGGTGGAATCGCCATATGGAAGCGGACGCGGCTTTATGGCGGTTACAGCGGTGAATGCGGAGAATTATTATCTCGCTTCCCGGCTGATTGCCAGCGAAAAGGACAAGTGGAAGGTATACGGTGACGGCGTCGTAACCGACAAGGACGGAAATGTTAGTGCATACCGGTTCAAAACGGACACCGGGGCACAGCAGGATTCGGCGCTGGAGCAGATTGTAGAGCGCAGTGATGTGCTCGGCTTCGTTGCTGCGGTAGTCCTTACCATAGCCATGGTGCTCGTAGCGCTTCTTCTGCTGGTCCGCAAACATATGAAGAAACGTGGTGATAGACGTGAGACGTAACCGCAGCAGCCTGGCTTCAGACCTTGGCTTTATTGGATTTCTGGTGCTGATGTTCATCTGTGTTGTGTTTATCGCCGGTTCAGGCAGCGGGTATGTGCAGAATATCATTATTCTGAATATTGCTTTTCTGCTTGCTCTGGTCACGTATTTCACTACGGTAACAGCGGGACTGACCCTGAACCTTGCGTTCATCTTTATCTACGGGCTTTTTGTGGTATACCAGACGGTATCCCGGGGAGAGACGATCGGGGTCAGCACCTACTTCTGGCTGATTATGGTGCCGCTGATCACGGTCATGATGTGGATTTTCACCTCAAGCTCACGGGAGCTGCAGGCGGAGAATGAACGGCTGAAGAAGGCGACCGCCAATCTCGCTACGGTCGATGAGAATACCGATCTGCGCAACAGCGTCGCTTTTCAGAAGGATGCCAGCCTGTTTACGGGTATCTCCACCCGCTACAGCATTCCCCTGACCCTGCTTGTCGTTAAGGTCAAATACTGGAGCGAAATCCGCCGGCTAATCCCGGAGGAGCAGCTGTCCGAGGCAATCTATGATGTCTCCCAGCTCAGCCAGTCCAGCATCCGTACCAATGATGCACTGTATCTGCTGGACAAGGACGATGCAACCTGGGGGCTGCTGCTCTTCACGGATCATGAAGGGGCTAAAATTGTCATCGAGCGGATCAAGCTCAAGCTCCAGCAGCTGAATGAAAATGAATTCTCCGGCAAATACAAAGTAAATCTGGGACTCAAAATCGGGGCTGTGCAGTACGAGGCAGCCACAATTGAGAACCCGCTGGACTTCATCGTGCAGGCGAAGAAGCAGCTGGAGTATGATGTGTAAAGCAAAGCCTGACTGGATATCCTTGAAGCCCCGTTTTACAATTGATCTATCCCGCCGGCGGCGGCAGGGGCTACCTTGAACAAGGAGGCAGAAGGAGAATGGATCTGGGTCTTAAGGATAAATCGGTATTTGTGGCAGCTGCAAGCAAGGGGCTGGGACTGGCGACTGCGCTTGAATTCGCGCGGGAAGGCGCGAGGGTGACGATTGCCAGCCGCAGCCAGGCGCAGCTGGAAGCAGCTGCGAAGAAGATTGAAGCGGAGACCGGCGCGGAGGTTGCGCTGGTGGAGATGGATGTAATGAGCCCGGAAGCAGTCCGCGAGGCCGTTGCTGCAGCAGCCGGCTGGGCGGGAGGCATTGATGTGCTGGTCACCAATGCCGGGGGTCCCCCGGGCGGCGGCTTCGCCGATATGGCAGACAGCGACTGGGCCGGCGGCTTCGAGCTCACGCTGATGAGCAGCGTTCGGCTGATCCGGGAGGCGCTGCCCTTCCTGCGTGCAGCCGGCGGCGGACGGATTGTCACGATCAGCTCCTCATCCATTAAGCAGCCGATTGACGGGCTGATTCTTTCCAGTGTGTTCCGGGCCGGAGTCCAGGCGCTGAACAAAAGCCTGGCCGCGGAGCTTGCGCCTGACGGTATTCTGATTAATACGCTTGCACCGGGGCGCATCGGCACAGACCGCTTGACCGAACTGGACAGCCGGCGGGCAGAAGCGCAGGGGCTGGTGCTTGAAGAGGTTCAGCAGGCTTCGGTGAAGAATATTCCGCTTGGCCGGGCTGGGACGCCGGAGGAATTCGGGAAGGCGGCGGTCTTTCTCGGCTCTTTTGCCAATACCTATATTACCGGACAGGCGCTGCTGATTGACGGCGGCGCAATGAAATCGCTCTGAACGGCCGCTGTTTGACCGGCGCCCTATGCGGGTAATAATAAGCAGGTGGGAAGTGGAAGGCATCAATTAACGGATGGAACGGCATGTGATGTGTATTTCCGAAAGGTAATTGATTACCCATGTACTATCTGAAAGAGAAACTGGCATAACTGAATATTCGCTTCTCACCTTTAATATGACCCTGCGGGCTGCCCGCGGGGTCTTTGCGTATTTTGGGAAGAAGGTTCAATTGTGTAGAGGAGTAGGATATAATAAGGCAAAGCTATCATAAAAATAGGAGAAATATGACATGCCATGGATGCAGGGTTATCCCTATTATTTAATTATGGGCAGTGTTCTAAGTCTCTACATGGGCGTCAACTCTTACCGGCACCGCAACACACCAGGAAGGCGCTACTTATGGATCTTAATGCTGCTGGTCAGCGTGATTTTTGCGGCTACGGCCGGAGAAATTCTCTCCCAGTCCTTTCAGGCTAAGCTGTGGTGGAGAAACCTCCAGCAGGCTCCGCTCTTTTTGAGCACCATTTTTATCTATGCTTTTGTTAAAGAATACATAACACGATCATCGGACGGGCTGAACAGACGGCTGGCTTTTTTTTGCATTCCGGTAGCTGTGTATGTGCTGCTGATCTTTACAGACTCCTGGCATCATCTTATGCGTACCGGAGTGGGCATGAATACAGTAGCGGGCGTGAGCGGGATTGAGGTGCATCCGACCGTGCTGAATATGACGCTTATTGCGTATGACCAGCTGTTTGGCGTATACGCTGTTTTTTTGCTTACGGTTTCCCTGCTGAACGCGTCCAAACATTATTTTAAGTGGAATGTGCTGATGCTGCTCAGTCTGCTGGTTCCCATCGGATCTATTTTCCTGCTCCCGCTGCTCAAAATTACGCTTCCCGGCTTTATCGCCTTTACCTATCTTCCTCCTGTAATCGTCGGTTACTTTTCTATCTTCCGTAATTCGGAGCTATCCCTGTATCCCCGGGCGAAGAAGCAGATCATTGAGAATATGAAGGACGGCATTGTGCTGACCGACGGCCACAACATTATAATCGATATCAATGAAGCCGGGGAACGCATGCTGTCGGCACTGGCAGAACGGACGGAGAAATCCTGGCTGGGCAAAAATATATTCCTGCTGCTGGAACGGTACGGTGAAGTGGCGGTGTATTATTACCGGCGCATGGAGCATAAGTTCGAAATGGATGTTCCCGGTACAGACGGGGCCTGCTACGGGCTTTCCCTGATTGAGACGGAATCCGGGCACGGGGCGGCTGCAGGCATGCTGATCGTGTTCAGTGACCTCAGCGAGAAGAAACGGTATGAGCGTGAGCTGCTCTACCAGGCCACAGTGGATGATCTGACCGGCCTCTATAACCGCAGGCACTTCATGCGACTGATTGAGAACTATGCCTTGCAGGATGAGGCGGGAATTGCCCTGCTGCTGTTCGATATCGATGATTTCAAGCTGATTAATGATACATACGGGCATGTGGCCGGGGATCAGGCGCTGGTTGATTTCTCGCATAAAATACTCCGGCTGTACGAGAACAGGGGAATTGCCGGGCGCGTCGGAGGCGAAGAATTTGCAGTCTGCTTCTTTGCAGACAGTGAGGGAGCCGCACTGAAGGAGGCGGAGAAGTTCCGCAGTGAAATGTCCCGGCACACTGTGAGGCTGGACGGCGGGCACCGGATCAGGCTGACTGTCAGTGTCGGCATTGCCTTTACAGAGGAGAGCGGTGCGACTTTTGAGGCATTGTACCGTGAGGCGGACGAGGCATTGTACATATCCAAGACCGGAGGCAAAAACAGGGTTACACTCGGGCGGCAGCCTGCCCTGCTGGAGGCCCGCAAGCTGTAGCCTTATGAATGCCTCCGGCATACGCCGGAAGCGAACAAAAGAACCGCCGGACCGTCATTCTGACGGGACCGGCGGTTCTTTTTGTGTGCGTATTATTCCTGCGCTGCGGTTATTACAACAATCTTCCAGGCTGTCCCGATAGCCGGCAGGCTTCTGGTCAGCATCGGGCCATAGAAGCCGATGACCTGTGTGCCCTGTACAACTGCTCCGGCCTCTACAGGCTCGCCGCTTTCATTGACAATAACAGTATCTTTGGACAGGTTGAGTATAATTTCACTCTGGGACGTTTCAGTCAGGCCGGACCCGTTAATGCGGATCATGGAGGTCCCGTCTTGCGAGGTCTTTATTTCCTCTACAGTACCTTCTGTTCCCAGCAAATCTGCCGGCTGCGCAGAATCAAGCACAGTAATCTGATAAACCGGGCTCTGCGGCGGCAGGCTTCTTGTGGAGAATAAGGCATGCTCCGCTTCAATGGTCATGCCGATTTGCAATTCATCAAAGGTCAGCTTGGTGCCGTCAGCCTTCTGAAAGGCGGTATCCTTGCTTACATTAAGCACGAGGCCTGATGTTCCGGTGCCTCTAATCTGAACGGACGGATACTTTGCGTCTGCATTGATGGCTGTAATAACGCCAGTCCCCGTCATATGCTCTGCTGCTGAGGCGATCACGATCGTTTGTCCCTCCACGGAAAGGGTCTGCTGCAGTACACTGCTCACAAAGGAGGCGGGAACATACAGCTTGTTCTCCTTCGTCAGCGGTGCTGTTCCGAGTGTAGTGTTCATTTTATTAACGGTATAACGGTCTTCGCCGCTCTTAACAGTGGTGACAATATTGCCTTTGTTCAGCTCTGCTGTTTTACCGGCCTGGTTCCAGGTAAGGGTGAAGCCCAGGGCTTCCGCAACTGCGCGCAGGGGGACAAGCGGCTCAACAGCGCCGGACGGCTGGAAGGCCTGCTCTGCGATGGCGGAACCGTTCAGTTCGATTGCGAATGTCTTAACGGCAGCAGTGCCGGCCGCCTGCGGCGTTGTGCCTGTGCTGAGGGAAGTAATAACAGGAGCGGCAGAAACAGCTCCGGTAGACAGGGCCAGGGATAGGGTTAGCAGGACTGCACTTGTTTTTAGGGATGTACTCATAGTTGTAAGCTCCTTTGGTTGAGTTTGTCAGTTGTTTGTCATGTACTAAACGGCAGCGGAGCCGCTTTTGTTGCATCGTTATTCAGTTTGACTGTTCATTTGTAGTACACTTGGTGTGAGAAAAAGGGATACAGAAAGGGGAAAGCAGATATGTACGATACGTATATTTTCGATTTGTATGGCACCCTGATTGATATTGAGACGGATGAAGAGCACCCGGAGGTGTGGGAACGGCTGTCCCTGCATTTCAGCTATCAAGGTATGAATATTACCGGTGCAGAGCTGAAGGAGAAGTATGTGGCAGAGCGGGACCGGCAGCTTGCTGCAGCAGCAGAGCGCTGTGAATATCCGGATTTCGTAATGGAAGAGGTGTTCCGGACTGTAGCCCGTGATCTGGGCGGGGAGCCCGGGCAGGCATGGCTCCATGAAACCGTGCGCTGGATGCGGACCTTATCCATGATTCATATCTCTCTGTATGACGGAGTGGCGGAGATTCTCGGGCGGCTGAGAAGCCGGGGCAAAAAGGTCTTCCTGCTCTCTAACGGCCAGAAAACCTTTATTGAAGCGGAGCTGACGATGCTGGGCATCCTGCACCTGTTCGACGGAATCGCCATTTCCTCGGAAGCAGGTGTGAGCAAGCCTGATCCTTTATTTTACCGTTATCTGGCGGAGAATTACGTCGCTGATCTGAGCTCGGCAGTCATGATCGGAAATGATCCGCGGACCGACATTGCCGGAGCTAATGCTGTAGGCATTGATTCCTGTTATATAGAGACAGCCTCTTCTCCGCGCGGTATTCCGGCTAACAGCACAGTGGAGATCCTGAGCGGTGACTTGCGGCAAATCCCCGGCTGGAACGGATAAGACCTGCTAAGTGCTACATTTGCCCGGGCGGGTACAGCGCCGTATAATATGTCCATAATCTTAATTCAGTAAGAGAGAAGGACAACCGAATGACCGTTATCATCATTATTGCAGCGTCCATCCTGGCGCTGGTTGCCGCTGCTTATATCGTCATGAGCCTGTATCCGGCCTTTGGCGGCCGGGGCTCGAGGGCCGAGCGTGAACTAAGGAGCCGTTCGCTGCAATACCGCCAGGGCAAGTTCATCTATCCCTTTGAGACGCCTGCACCTGAAGCTGCCCCGGAGGGAGGCTTGTCGATCCTCAGGGACTTCATCAAAGGCAATCCCAATTCCAGGCCGAAGCAGCCGCTTCAGCCCCAGCCGCTGCTGACCGGCTCCATCCGGCAGGACAAGGACACCAGAGCTACCTGGTTCGGGCATTCAGCGGTTCTGCTGGAGATCGCAGGAGCTGCCGTTTTCCTTGACCCGATGCTGGGCCGTGCACCATCCCCGTTTCCCTTCATCGGCGGTAAGCGCTACAGCAGGCAGCTGCCCATTGAACTGGCGGATTTGCCGCAGCTTGACGCGGTTGTATTATCCCATGATCATTATGACCATCTGGATTACGGGACAATCCGGCAGCTGAAGCAGAAAGCCTCCCTGTTCATCGTCCCGCTTGGCGTAGGCGCACATCTGAGAAGGTGGGGGATAAGCGCAGAACGTATCCGCGAGCTGGACTGGTGGGAGGACATATCTTTTGCGGGTCTGACGCTCACCAGTGCACCTGCAAGGCATTTCTCCGGGCGGAGTCTGCTGGACCGCAATACTACTCTGTGGTGCTCCTGGATTATTCAGGGCGGGCAGGAAAAGGTCTTCTTCAGCGGAGACAGCGGCTATGGCCCGCATTTCGCCGAAATCGGGCAGCGGTACGGCCCGTTCGACCTGACGCTGATGGAATGCGGGCAATATGACCGGCGGTGGGCAGATATTCACATGATGCCGGAGCAGACCGTCCAGGCGCAGCTTGATCTGCGGGGCAGGCTGATGATCCCGATTCACTGGGGAGCCTTCACCCTCGCCATGCACGACTGGACCGATCCTGTAGAGCGGGTGCTGCGTGCGGCGCAGCAGCAGGGGCTGCGGCTGGCCACGCCGAGAATTGGTGAGCCGGTGCAAGTAGGAGCTGACCTCTACCCTTCCATCCGCTGGTGGAGATGAGGCAGGAGCACCGGGTACAGCGGTATGCTACAATAGATATTCATGGCGCATTCCCGCGCCATTGCAGATGATGTAATACTAAGGAGTGACTGAATATAATGAGCGATAAAGTAAATGAACAAGAGCTGCTGGAGGTGCTGGCCGCCAAGACGAAGGTGGACCCTAAGCTGATCAAGCTGGTTCTGAAGCATGAGCAGACCTTTATCAATAATGCCAAAGCCGACAGCAAGGGCGAGATTGATATTGATAATGATGATCTGGTCGATTATGTAACGGGCCAGCGCGATGTAAAGCTGGACGAGCTGACCGTTGAAACCATCCTTGATGCCGAAATGGATTATCTGATGGATAAGGGCCTTGCCGGCTATATTGATTAGAAGGCACTACCGGGCCGGAGGGCTGCTGCAGGGCCGTGAATTCCTGAGTCACAGCAGCTTTCCTGGGCCGTTTTGTACGGCATATTTAGCTCTTTGGAATTAATTATAAAGTTTAATTTGCTTTTGGTAACGTTACGTGATATGATGTTGTTAATCATAAATTTAACCCTTAATTCACATATTGTAAAAGGTTATCATTTGTGCGTATGATCCTTTTCCAATGTGTGAATTTTTATTTGTTCGTACACTACGTAAGAATAAAAGGACATGTGTTAAATAAACTATTGGAGGTAATACAAATGCAAACAGGTACAGTTAAATGGTTCAACGCAGACAAAGGTTTCGGTTTTATCGAGGTTGAAGGTGGAAGCGACGTATTCGTTCACTTCTCCGCAATCACTGGTGAAGGCTTCAAGTCTTTGGACGAAGGCCAACGCGTTGAGTTCAACGTAACTCAGGGCGCTCGTGGACCACAAGCAGAAAACGTTGTAAAACTGTAATACGCTAACAAGCGAAGAAGCTGTCCTTAACATCTGTTGAGGGCAGCTTTTTTTTGAAGAATAGAACATATTTGTTTTGGGGTCCCTGCAAAGTACCTGAGTCAGCTTCATGAGAAGGCTGCACTTTGCGGGGGTATTTTATTATGAGCCCTTGCCTTAGGTTTCTGTGTAGATTACACGAAAGATGAGATTATACTTGGGGAGGGTTTATTTATGTATTTTCGCAAAAAAGCTCAGGAAGATTTGCCGCAGGAGTCTACAGCGATCTGGTCATGTACAAAAGAGGGCTGCACCGGCTGGATGCGTGACAATTTTGCGTTTCAATATGTCCCGACCTGCTGGCAGTGTAATTCCCCGATGACCCGCAGTATGAAAATTTTGCCTATGCTTGTGAACACAAATCACGAGATGAAAGCAATCAAAAAGGGCATCTCAATCAGATAAGCTGCAGACGGACGGGCCTGTTCCTTCAGAGGAGCAGGCTTTTTGTGATTGGAAAAATGCCGTACCTGCGTACGCGCACTCTTTTACATCGAATCGGGAAGGGAACCGTTTTATGTGGAAATATGGGATTTATTATATACGCAAAAAGGCGGCCCGTCAGGTACATATACCTTGGCGGGCCGCCTTTTGTGTATAGATCAGTGAGCCGGGGCAGGGGAAGGGGCCGCAGGCTGCACATCAGTATCATGCTGGATCAGGCCGTGCTTCTCCCAGGCTCTGCTCTTCCAGCGGAAGTACATAATGACGGCTCTGACCCATTCGTCAAAAGCAGTGGCAATCCAGACTCCGGCCAGTCCCATGTTCATCTGGAACACGAGCACGTAGCCGAGCGGCAGGCTCATGCAGACCATGGAGATCAGGCCCATGTATACCGGGAACTTGGCGTCGCCGGAGGCGCGCAGGGAGTTGATGATAACCAGATTGCAGGTGCGGCCTGTCTCCAGGAAGAAGCTGAGCAGAATGACCTGCGCACCCATCATAATAATAGTCTCATTATCGGTAAACAGCCCGAACAGCGGAACGCGGAACGCGATGACAATCACATCGATTACGACAGTGACGAGCAGGGCCCATTTTACACTGGCAAATACCCGGCTGTAGGCTGCCTTCGTCTGCCTGGCCCCTACCAGGTGGCCGACGATAATGGAGGTTCCCATCGATACAGCTACACTGAACAGGTAGATGTAATTGGATATATTCAGTGCGTACTGGCGGGTAGCCATGGCTTCAGCGCCGAGGTAAGTGATGTACAAGGTGAACACAAGCTGGCAGGACTGGTAAGTAATCGATTCAAAAGCGGCCGGGATGCCGATTTTAAGAATTTGCATCACGTATTTTTTGGACAGGGAGATATAGTAGCTCCACTTGACCTTTACTTCCATGATCTGATAGAGCAGCAGGAAGAACAGGACAAGACAAATCAGCCGGCTGGCTACCGTAGAGATGGCAGCGCCCTGCACGCCTAGTGCCGGGAGTCCAAAATGTCCGTAAATGAGAATATAGTTGCCTATTACGTGAATCACATTCATCAGCAGCGAAACCATCATGGTCTGCTTGGTGAAGCCGTAGGTACGGATGGTGGTAGCCAGCGCATTTAGCAGTGCCTGCAGAAAAATCCCGCCGCCGACAATATTTATGTACACCTTGGCATGGACAAGAATATCCCCCTGCACGTTCAGGGCAGTCAGCAGATGGCCGCCGAATAAAAGCAGCACTGCACTGAGAACAATACCTACGAGCAGGTTCAGCGTTATGGCATTGCCGGTTACGTTGGCTGCTTCCAGCGGCTTACGGGAGCCTAGATACTGCGAGACGACAATAGCCGCACCATTGCCGATAACACTGAGGATCAAAATGGCCATGGTAATAATCTGATTCGCCGCTCCGACGCCTGATACCGCATCATCCGACACAGAGCTGATCATAAAGGTATCTACACTGCCCATAAGCATGAACAGGAATAATTCCAGGAAAATCGGCCAGGTTAGCTTAACAAGATTGAACTGTGAATCTTTCGTTTTCATCGGTACACCTCTTCGGATCATTACTGTCACACAAGTTTATTTCCAAACCTAATGTATGTTAGCACAGCTTTTATGAAATTGCAGTATTTTTCACGAAAATAATGAAAAGGATGGCGGGGTTTCTTTCAACATTACCGTTGAATGAAGCCGTATCCGGTCCAATAGTATCCTCCGGGTAACTACATCACGGGAAAGTGCCTACTTCCTTTTTCGACTGTATGAACTTACACTAAGTCCAGAACTTACAAAACTATACCGAAAAAGGAGCTACTATATATGAAATTGCAATTAGCGCTTGATCTTGTTGATATCGCCGGAGCCAAGGAAATCGTCTCGGAGGTTGCTGAATTTATTGATGTGGTTGAAATCGGTACTCCAATCGTCATTAACGAAGGGCTGCATGCGGTAAAAGCGATCAAGGAAGCTTTTCCGGCGCTGACTGTGCTTGCTGACCTGAAAATTATGGACGCTGGCGGCTATGAGGTAATGAAGGCGGCAGAAGCAGGTGCTGATATCGTAACGGTGCTTGGCGTATCTGACGATTCCACCATTAAAGGCGCTGTAGAGGAAGCTAAAAAAACCGGACGCGAGATCCTGGTTGACCTGATCAACGTTAAGGATATTGCCGGCCGTGCTGCCGAAGTAGATGCGCTTGGCGTTGACTATGTCTGTGTTCACTCCGGTTATGACCATCAGGCTGAAGGTAAGAACTCCTTTGCCGACCTGCAGGCGATCAAAGGTGTGGTTAAGCAGGCTAAAACAGCGATTGCCGGCGGCATCAAGCTGAGCACTCTGCCGGAAGTCATCGCAGCCGGACCTGATCTTGTCATTGTAGGCGGGGGAATCACCGGGGAGAGCGATCAGAAAGCAGCAGCTGCTGAAATGAAGCGCCTCGTTAGCCAGGCCTAATCCTCTATGGATACTGCGGGCTACGCACAGGAGATTGTAGGAGAGCTGCAGCGTTCGGCGGCGGAGCTGGATGGCGGCGGAGCGGAGCCGTTCGCTGAGCTGCTGCAGCGTTCGGGCAAGATTTTTGTGGCCGGCGCCGGCCGCTCCGGCCTGATGGGCCGGGCGTTCGCCATGCGGCTGATGCACGCCGGCCGGGCAGCCTATGTCGTCGGCGAGACCGTGACTCCCGGAATCGAAGCCGGCGATGTGCTGGTGCTCGGCTCCGGCTCCGGCGAGACGAAGGGCCTGGTGGCCATGGCTGAGAAGGCCAAGGCCATCGGCGCGGCAGTCGCGCTGGTCACAATCGCGCCGGAATCCACGCTTGGCAGGCTGGCCGATTACACCGTGCAGCTGCCCGGTGCAACAAAGGAGGCCAGCGGTGAGCGGGCCACCATCCAGCCGATGGCTTCGCTCTTTGAGCAGACGCTGCTGGTGTTCTACGATGCCGTCATTCTGCGCCTGATGGAATGGACCGGCCAGACAACCACCCAGATGTTCGGTAAGCATGCGAACCTGGAATAGAAATAACGCCTGTCCGGTATATCCGGACAGGCGTTATTTGCTTTGTTTGGCAGGCGCCGGGTGTTCAGGGCGGATGCCGCACTTTTCAACTTAATTGCACTTTGTACAATTAAAACGCCTGTTATTTGGCTCTTTGCCATTTTAGCTGCACTTTGTGCAGCTAAAATGGCGTGGCAGGCTGATTTTAAAGCATTTTAGGCAGATTTAGTTGTACGGAATGCAGTTATGCGGCTGGTGCGGGTAAATAAGCTAAGAATAGTTGTACAAAGTGCAGCTAAGAGCAGCTAAGTGTAGCTAAGAGCAGCTAAGTATAGCTAAGAGCAGTTAAGAGCAGTTAAGAGCAGTTAAGAGCAGTTAAGAGCAGTTAAGAGCAGTTAAGAGCAGTTAAGAGCAGTTAAGAGCAGTTAAGAGCAGTTAAGAGCAGCTAAGTGCAGCTAAGAGCAGTTAAGAGCAGTTAAGAGCAGTTAAGAGCAGCTAAGTGTAGCTAAGAGCAGTTAAGAGCAGACATGCTGACAGCCGCGTTACCGTATCGCTCTACGGGAGCTTGCTGAGCAACCTGAGTGGAGGTTCGCCAATGTTGGTGAACGATAATCCAACTATATATTCGCTCCCCGGATTCTGTGCGGAACAGCGCCTAAAATCCGCTCGTTCCGCCCCCATTGCTAACCTTACTTCTACCTTTGCCTCAGCTTAACGCTTCAGCAGATCCTCGCGGATCGGTGTGAATGCATCCAGCAGCGCTGAGTCAGCTTCAAGCGCAGTAACGCCGTGCTTGGCGCCTGACGGGATGGCGATACTCTGGCCGGCCGATACGGTATGCTCTGTGCCGTCGATGCGGAAGATGAAGCTTCCGCGCAGGCAGTAGCTCATCTGCTCATGCGGGTGGCTGTGCTCATAGCCCTCGGCACCTTTCTCGAAATGAACCTCCATCATCATCAGGCTTGCCGCCGCGTTCAGAATACAGCGCTTAACTCCCGGCTCCGCCGGTTCCCATACTCCAAGGTTACTCATAATAAATTGCCTCCTTTAAGGTTTGATTCTATTGTAATTTGTACAGCTGAATTGAGGAATAGTGCTCGTATGAGCGCTTGTCAGCCAGATCAATTGTACGTAGTGCAGCAGTTCCGTTATTGAGGCCAGTTTGAGCCGGCTCTATTGCACGAACTGCAATAGAGCTTTGCCCTGGTCAGCTTGATTGCGGAATAGCGATCCGGATTGCCCCCGGTTCAAGAATCAAGGTTCCGGCAGCAGCAGCCTCTTTTGCATGCTCTAACGCTTCAGCAGCCGTGCCTTCGGCGGCCTGCTCGGCGCCAAGCACGCGAAGCGCTGCGCCGCCGGGAACACTGACCCGTCGGGTCACGCCGGAGCCGTTAATGGCGGCGACGCACCAGCCGCCGTCCGCGCGGCTGAGCTTATACAGCCGCACGCCGTCAGCGGCGTCCGCGGGCTCCAGCGCCAGCGGCTCCAGCCGGAGCGCTGGCGTCCCTTCGGCGTGCGGATGCAGCAGCACGACGAAGTCCTCGCCGGCGCGGCCGTGCACGCGGAAGTGCTGCTGCGCAGCCAGCGGGTAAGCTCCGCCGACAGCGCCCTCACCGGCAGTGACGGCCGGGCGCAGCGGCTCGGCGATCTGCGCATGGAGCCGCATGCCGCCGAGGCCGGCGGCGTCAATGGCCTGCTCCGTAATCTCTGCACTGCTGCTCAGCGTATGCAGATTCCAGACGCTCTCCGCCGTGGCTTCAATCCGGTCCCAGACCAGGTAAGCATCGAAGCCTGCCTTGATGTACAGGAAATGCCGCTCATACTCATCGGCATGCACATCGGGGATGAGGCTTCTTGCGTAATCCAGCTCCTCCGTGAAGCTGACCTCCCGGCAGACGCTTTTCAGCGGGCCGTCCGCGTAGCCGCCGGAGCCGTCAGCGAACTGGACGATGTTGTGCGCAGCACCGGATACATACCAGTGCCGGTCCCCGTTGTAATAGCCGCCGGTCCCGGCATCGAGGGTCAGCGGCACCCCATTCGCCCAGATGGAGAAGTGGCCCTCATCATGATGGGCGTGATAGGTCAGCGGGGATGCCTCGTAGATGGCATAATGCTGCAGGTTCTGCTCCCCGCTGCGGAAGATGACATAGCCGATGCCGGGATAATGCACGGAGCCGAGCTCCGGCATCTGCTCCGGCAGCTCCGGCTGCGGATAGAGCAGCGCGACCAGCGGCAGCGGGAACGCGCCGGTATCCTGGACCGGTGCGCCTCCGCGCTTCCAGGTCCAGACCATCTCCGCCGCCAGCTGCGGGTCCTCCTCCGTGTAGAACGGGGCGGCGTAGCCGAGCAGGCGGAACCATTTCTCCTGCACGTTGGCATCACCGACGGCCGGGGTCAGCAGAACGGGTGCACCGTCCGCACCGCCCTGGATCACGTCCTCTGCCGTCACGATGCCGAGCAGGAAGCGGTACATCGCCTTGACCTTGCCGCGGCGGAAATAATCGGTGCCCTTCAGACGCTTCAGCAGCACGAAGAACAGGAAATAACGGTGCAGCACCGCGCCGTGGTACCGGACATTCTCCGGCCATGCCCCGTCCCCGTCAACCACCTCCGCCAGCTGCCAGTCCACTACGGAGCAGGCATGCTCCAGATAAGCGGCACTCTCCGGCTCCTGCGGGAAGAGCAGGGCATAGATGCCTAGCCCTGTTGCCCGGTCGGCATTCCAGTTGCTGCGCATGCCGCCCTTCTCATCCGGGAAGGTAGGGAGATCGAACCGGTAGTAGGCCGTATCCATCATCATCGCTGCGATGTAGCGGAGATTGGCCAGCAGTGATTCTGACTCCTCCGCCGAGACCGCCTCACTTGCGGCAATCTGGTCATAGATAACCGAGACGGCAGCTAATCCCCGGCCGATATGAACCGCACCGTAGGTGTCATCGTCATGCCAGCCGTCCCGGCGGAAAATATCCATACCCTGCCGCATATCAGCCAGCATATACTGCAGCTTGCGCTTGGCAAGCCCCGCATACTGGTCTTCGCCTGTTGCCATATAGAGGTTGGCATCTGCACCGGCCGCCTCAAGCAGATAGGCCCAGTTGGTCAGCGTGTGCCGGTTAAAGAGCGGCGAGAGAAGCTCTGCGCCCAGCGGCTGCCCCGCAGCATCTATAAACATAACGCCGGCAGCAATCCCGCCGTTAACCAGCGGCGATTCCAGACTCAGCTCGGTCTGGATGCCGTAATGCCCGCCGGCTGATACCGGCAGCAGCTCCTCATAACGCAGCACCGCCAGGCTGTCCTCCGCTTCGTTCCGGATGCGTACGCACCGGACCTCTTCCTCCGCTGCGCCGTCCGCCGGCGTTACGCCGGAGGGCTGCAGGCCGCTCCCGCCGCCGGGCAGCTGCTCCAGCCGGATATTGCTGCCGATTCCCGGCTCCTGCGTCCAGCCGTCAAGCCCCTGCCGGAGGCTGCCGTTCTGAAGCGTGACCGGCAGGCCGAGCTGGGAATGCGTCAGCCGTACGCCGCCGATCCGGGCAACGCCCCGGCCCCGGATATGCACGGACAGCTTCAGCATGGCTGCCCCTGCCGGGGCCTTGAAGACGAACGGCTCGACCCGGAACACGCCGAGCCGGTAAAGCGGGGCCGCAGCCTCGCGCGCGGCAAACTGTCCCGACAGCTCCCGCTGTCTGGCGTATTCCTGCGCCGCTGCCGGCAGCTGGTCTATTCTGCTGCGGATCCCGTCCAGCTGTCCGTGATTATAGCAGCCGAAGGGGCGCGCTTCAGTAGTGCTTTTATATGCTGAGCTCATCGTTAAATGTAAGCCTCCCTTGTTCATCCGATTGTATTCCCAATCTGCTTTCTTCCATAAGTATAGCTGTACTGCGGGTTCATCAGGGATGGATAAACAGGCACAGGGGAGGGGACAATCCGACTTATTTTACAAGATAAAGAAAAGTGAATTTCTCCCCCTTGGCGCAGTTGCTTTCTCCCTAACGGTCTCTCTGCACAGGGACGTATCATTAGGATATAAGCGCAAGCCGAATAGACAGGAGGAACAATCAATGAATGGAACGAAACGTCAAATAAACGCCTGGACCTTTGTTGCGCCCAGCCTGATACTGACACTGATATTTGGGGTATATCCCGTTTTCTGGGCTTTAAAGTACATGTTCTATGATTATCAGGGCTTCGGCACGCCGCTCTTCATCGGTCTGGACAATTTTGAACGTCTGTTCCGCGATAAAGATTTCTGGCATTCGGTAGTCAACACCTTTATCTACGCAGGCGGCAAGCTGATCATTACGATCCCGCTGTCGTTCATACTGGCAGTGGTTCTTAACCGGGCACTCAAGGGCCGGCAGCTGCTGCGGGCGATTTATTTCATGCCTACCGTAATCAGTGCTTCGGTAATGGCGATTGTCTTCTATGTTATTTTCAACTCGTACAACGGTATGGTGAACCAGCTGCTGCTGGGGGCAGGCATTATATCCTCTCCAATTGACTGGCTGGGTGCCAAATATGCTTTGCTGACTGCAATCATCATTGCCATCTGGGGAGCGATCGGGAACTATATGCTGCTCTTTATCGCAGGCCTGCAGAATATTCCTGAGGATCTGTATGAAGCGGCTTCCATCGACGGGGCGGGCCCGCTGCGCAAAATGTGGAGCATCACCGTACCTATGCTGGGACCCGTGCTGCAGATGATTATCATGCTGGCGATCACCGTATCGCTGAAGGGCTACGAGAGCATTATGGTGCTGACCGAGGGCGGACCTTACGGCAAAACGGAAGTCATGTACCTCTATCTGTATAAGCTGTTCTTCCCGGTATCGAGCGGAGGCTCAAGCATCCAGCAGTTCGGCTACGGTAGTGCGGTCGGCTTCACAACTGCGGTTATCGTCGGGCTGATTACCCTGATCTACTTCTACGTTTCCAAGAAACTGAATGATATCTATTAAAAGAGAGGAGAATGAACAGTGAGCACATTACAAGCGGATACAAAAATAACTTCATCTCCTGCCAGTACAATCAAGTCTAAAGCGCTGTTGTCGCGGGTACTGCTGTGGATTTTCCTGCTGCTGGTTGCGGGCTTCGCCCTCTTTCCGATCATCCTCGCCTTCTTCGGGTCGCTGAAATCCAATCTGGAGCTGACCACGGGCACGACACTGCTGCCGAAAGACTGGAAATTTGAAAACTTCACCCAGGCCTGGACCTCGGCTAATTTTGCAAGGTTCACCTGGAACAGTATGTTCATCAGTACCTTTACTACAATAGGCACTTTGCTGATCGGAACAATGGCGGCCTATGCGGTAGCGAGAGTGGATTTTTACGGAAAACGGGTGTATGTGGTTATTCAGTCCTGCACCCTGTTCATTTCGATCGGTGCTGTTGTGCTCCGCCCGCAGTTCGATCTCATGGTTGCGCTTAATCTGCAAAAATCGCTCTGGGGCGTCATCATCATCCTGATCAGCGCCCATGCGACGGCCTTCTTCATGCTGATCGGCTTTGTACGGGCTATTCCGAAGGAACTCGACGAAGCAGCGTTTATTGACGGCTGTAACTTCTATAGCGTATACTTTCGGGTTATCCTGCCGCTCCTGACGCCGGCCCTGGGTGTAACCGCACTCTGGACCTTCCGCGGCGCATGGAACGAATACATCCTGCCGCTGGTCTTCACGATGACCCAGCCGGCGCTTCAGACACTGACTGTAGGTCTGGCCGGACTGAAATACGGCGTCGGGGATGCGGCCCAGCCGCAGTTAATGCTTGCCGGTGCATGCTTGTCCATGCTGCCGATGATTATCGTTTATATTTTTGCCAACAAATCATTTATGCAGATGACGGCTGGCTCTGTTAAGGGCTAAGGCTGACACGGCGATTGTCCGGGCAGCCAGCCGGTGAAGGATGTGGAATTATGCTGAAGGCCTGGCTGTACCGGACCTCACTCAAAAAAAGAATATGGCTGTCATTCACCCTGCTGACCGTCTTTTGCATCTCAATAACCGGGCTGGGGGCCTACTCGATTGCTTCGCGGGCGATGGAGCGCAACTCCACCGACCTGAACCGCAATGTGCTCAACCAGTCGGTCAATGTGCTGGACCAGAAGCTGAAGCAGATTATTGTGGCCTCCTCGACTATTATGCTGAGTGATGCCTATAAGCAGACCATAAGAGATATACAAGCGAATAATACGGATCGGTACTTTGCGAATTTCTCCGTGCTGCAGAACCCCTTTACCCAGGCGGAGCTGACGGAGAATTCCATTGAATCGATCCTGATCAGTACGCCCGGCGGAGATTTCTATTCCGCCGGTAATCTGCGTAGAACAGCGACTCCATTTATGGAGTCTTTGCTGTATCAGCGGATAAGGGAGAATCCGGAATCGAACTGGGTGGAGAGCCATCCCGACGAGCTGTTTGCCGGCAAGCATCAGGTTATCTCTCTGCTGCTGCAGCCGCTGACGGAGAATTATGTACCCGATGTATTCCTCGCGGTCAATGTGAAGGAGGATATTCTCGAGGATACGGTCAGCGGAGGCGCCAGCCTCGGCAGTGCCAAGTTCATGCTGGTGAACAGGGCGGGAGACAGTGTCTTTGGAGACAAGGAGCGGCCGGACTGGTCGCGTTCGGCAGACTTTATGGACCGCATGCTGGAAGCGGACAGCGGCAACTTCGAGTATCCGGCGGCAGGCGGCACCATGCTGGTCAGCTATGCCGAGTCGGGCTATGCCGATGACTGGCTGCTGGTCAGCTACCTGTCCAAAAAGGAGCTGCTGCAGCCTGTGCGCAGCATCCAGTGGCTGGTGCTGATGGTCATGGCTGCCTGTGTGGTAATTGCCCTGCTGTTGTCCCGGTACCTGTCGGCCCTCTTGCTCGGGCCGCTGCTGAAGCTGCAAAAGACGATGTCCCGGGTGGAGCAGGAGGACTTAGGCGCCCGCTTCGAAAGTCCGTTCCAGGATGAGATCGGCGATGCCGGCCGCAAATTCAACCAGATGCTGGACCGGATCGGCGAGCTGATCACCGAGGTAAAGGATACGGAGAAGGAAAAGCGCAAGGCGGAGATCAAGACGCTGCAGGCGCAGATTGAGCCGCACTTTTTATATAACACGCTTAATACAATTTTCTGGAAATGTGAAATGGATGAATATGAGGACGTGAAGCAGATGGTGATCTCGCTGTCTGCCCTCTTCCGGCTAGGCCTTAACAACGGGCAGGAGCTAACCACGCTGGGCCGGGAGCTGGAGCATGTCCGCCAGTATCTGAATCTCCAGCAGCAATGCTATGAAGGGCTGTTCGATTACACAATAACCGCCGCTCCGGAGCTGCTCGACCTGCCTGTACTGAAGATCATTATCCAGCCGCTGGTGGAGAATTCCATTCTGCACGGGCTGAAGGAGCTGAGGGGCGGAGGGCTGATAACAGTTGCCGTGACCAAAGAGGACGGGCAGCTTGTAATCCGGGTCACCGACAACGGGACGGGCATGGACGCGGACAAGCTGAACGCCCGGCTGAAGGAGCCTGTCAGCAGCGGTGGTTATGCCCTGACCAATATCTGCAGCCGTCTGCAGATCTATTACGGCAGGGAGGGCGGACTCTTGTTCCGCAGCAGCCCGAATACCGAGACCGAAGCGGTTCTCTCATTCCCATTGGAAGGTGGAGTTTATCCTGAAGCACGCTGAACCCATTAAATTATGCATAGTTGATGATATTCCGGCCGTTGTCCGGGGTCTGTCGCAGCGGATTCCCTGGGAGGAGCACGGTATTATAGTAGCCGCCACAGCAGCCAACGGAGAGGAGGGCCTGGTGCAGATCCGTAAGCACCGCCCGGATATTGTCCTGACTGATATCCGTATGCCCTTCACCGACGGGCTGACGATGATGCGGACGATTCTGGCTGAGCAGCCGGAGATCAAGCTGATTTTTCTGACCGGGTATTCTGATTTCTCTTACGCCCAGGAGGCGGTAAAGCTCGGTGCATTCGACCTGATCGTCAAGCCGTTTACCCGGCCGCAGGTGCTGGAATCGGTCCTGAAGGCCAAAGAGGTGCTGGAACGCGAACGCTCGCAGGCCGAGCAGATGCGGGGAATGGAGCAGAAGCTGCGCGAGAGCATGCCTTATCTGCGCCAGGAATATATGCGGCTCCTGATCCGTTATGGCAGCCGGCAGCAGCATCTGAGCCAGCAGTGGGATTTCTATGCGATTCAGATGAAGCGCAGCGGCTTTTTCGTGATGGTGGCGGAGATTGACTTTTTTGCTGACCGGACGGCATCGATGGCTGTATCTGAGGTAGAGCTGATCCGCTTTGCGGTGCAGAACATTCTGCAGGAGACAATTGCCGCCTACACCGACGGGATTGTGTTCCGCGAGCATGTCAATCAGTTCGTAATTGTCATGAATCCGCCGTCTGCGCTTGATGCCGAGCAGCTGGCTGAGAAATGCCGTGAGAATGTCTGCAGGCATACCTACCAGACGGTGTCGATTGGCCTTGGCAGCGGCGTTGAGGAGGCCGGGCAGCTGTCGGTATCCTATGCCCAGGCTATGTCCGCGCTGACGAACACTTTTTTGACCGGAGGCAACAGTGTCTACCGCTATGTGGAATCGCCGGAGGCGGATGCCGCCCTGCCCAGATACTCTTATGATAAAGAGAAGGAGCTGCTCTATTGTCTGCGCTCGGCTAATCTGGCCAAGGCGGAGGAGCAGCTGGACGGGATTTGGAGCGAATGGGTAAGCTCTCCTGTTCTGCCCGATCCGGCCATCGTCAAGACCATGTGCCTGGAGCTGGCCCATTCCATTCACCGGGTCTTCTCCGACAAGGCCTCGGACGCTGAGGTCAAGACGCTGGAGAAGAAGCTGGCCGAGATGAATGGAGCCGCTTCCTTTGAGGAGCTGCGCAGGCAGATCCGCGATTTTTGCAGCCAGGGCTGTGCCTATGTGCAAATCCGCCAGACCAGCGATGCCCGTGTGCTGGTGGAGCGGGCGATCGCCCACATCAACGGCAATCTGCACCGCAACCTGTCCGTTGCTGATTGTGCTCGTGAGGTGCATCTCAGCCCGAGCTATTTTTCCAACCTGTTCAAGAAGGAGATGGGCATGACGCTGGCCCAGTATATTATCAGCCGCAGAATGGAGAAGGCTAAGGAGCTGGTGCTTGAGGGCATGCAGGTGCAGGATATCGCTGTCTCGCTCGGTTATGAGGACCGGCCTTATTTTACAGAGTTATTCAAAAAATACACCGGGATGACCCCCACCGACTTCCGTTCGAAGTACAGTTCCGCCGTACAGCGAGGAAACAGTGATTTCGTCTCCCCTGAATAGTTGTTTTCCCCTTCACTCACAACAGGGCAGTCATTCTATACTTTTTATATGAAATGAATGCGATTACAAACATAAAGGGAGGTTTTATTAGATGAAAAGAAATCAATGGATGCTGGCGGGGGCTTCGCTGCTGCTGGCGGGTTCGCTGGCCGGTTGTGCATCTTCCAATAATACAAATGCCGAGGCGGAAGAGGGTAGTGCCGCTGCCGGACAAACCAAGCTGGTCTACTGGTCGATAGACCGTCATGATTCCGATTTTATTGAACAGAAGATCAGTGAATACGAGGGGCTTAACCCTGATGTGGATATCGAATTCAAGGTGATGGCTGATAACTATGCACAGTCCGTGGATATTGCCTTCTCCAGTAAACAGGCGCCGGACATTCTGCGTGTGGATACCGGCAACGTGCCGACTTGGGTGAAGAAGGGCTATCTGGAATCCTTTGACGAATACATTACGCCGGAGATGAAGAGCCGGTTCGAGAGCATTCTGATTAATGAAAAGAATACCGTTGACGGTAAAATCTACACCCTGCCGAATATCGGCCAGTTCTGGCGCCTGATCTACAACGTTGATCTGTTCGAGCAGGCCGGCATTACCGAGCCGCCGACTACACTGGCTGAGATGGTCGAGGATGCCAAGAAGATTACCGAGGTTGGCAAAGCCAGCGGCGCATACGGACTTGCCGGCAACTTCAAGAGCGGCAGCGGCTTTGAGCGTATCGCCCATCCGATTACAACGCTGAGCAAGACCGAAGGACAGGAAGGCTTCAACTTCCAGACCGGACAATTTGATTTTGGCATGTACAAAGAGACACTTGAGGCGCTGCGGCAGATCGTTGAGGACGGCAGCATGATGCCGGGCTCGGAATCACTTGATATTGACCCGCTGCGTGCACAATTCGCCCAGGGCAAAATCGGAATGTACTTTAACCACTCTGTAGAGCCAAGTGTATACAAAACCCAGTTCCCGACTGAAATCCGCTGGGCTGCAGCACTGCCGCCGACCATTGACGGCCAGCAGAACGGTGCAAGCCAGGTTATCTCCGGCAGCTATCTGGCAATGAGCAAGGATTCGGCCAACAAGGAAGCAGCCTGGAAGTTCATCGAATGGATGTACAGTGATGATGTGCAGACTGCTTACCAGGAAGGCGGATACGGCGTGTCCGTTATCCCTTCTGTAGCTGCTGCTGCCAAAGCTCCGGATATCCCGGGCATCGAGTACTTCCTGCCAACCAAGTTCGACGGAATCTATCCGGCTACTCCATTCGGTGCAACTGAAGGACGTCTGGAAGGAACCAAGAAGATGGACGTGTTCAACAGATACATCTTTACCGGCGGAGACCTTGATAAAGAAATTCAGGATCTGAACACCCGTTATAATGCGGCACTGGAAAAAGCAGTCGCTGCAGGAGATACTACAGTTGAAGCACAGCCGGACTTCAGTGCAGCTGATCTGCAGGGAAGCCTGGTTATCGAGTAAATTCAGTTAATTAGACCGCGGGCCTTGAGCCTGCGGTCTTTGTTGTTTCATGAGTGTGTTTGGCAGCGGCGGGCCGGATGTCTGTGCGGATGTCCGTATGGATGGCGGTGATGTGCGGGAGCCGGGTGTTTTGTAGTATGATAGGTAAGAATGAAAGGGGGGCGCATATCTTGGCAACGGAAATTAAAGACCGTATCAATCTGCAGGAAATTAACTGCGAGAAGGAGCTTACGCTTGCTGTTATCGGCGGCAAATGGAAGCTGATCATCCTGTGGCATCTGGGCCTTGAAGGCACCAAGCGCTTCAGCGAGCTGAAGAAGCTCATTCCCCATATTACGCAAAAAATGCTGACCAACCAGCTCCGTGAGCTGGAGGAGGATCGGCTTGTATTAAGAAAAGTGTATGCCGAGGTCCCGCCGAGAGTAGAATACTCTTTGACGGATTACGGGCAAAGCCTGCTGCCGGTGCTTCGGATGATGTATGACTGGGGTAAGGATTACGGGAATAATGTAGTCTGGAAAAACAACAGCCAGACTGGAGAATAGCACTGTTATCCGGTGACGCGTGCAAGATGCGGGTGTAGTATAAAGGATACAGATACAATAATGGAGGGATTGTTCGAGATGCCGCACACTGATTATCGTCCGCTATTGGACTCGTATGCATTTAGTAATGGAATTACCCTGCGTAACCGCGTGGTTATGGCACCTATGACGAATTTCTCTTCCAATGAGGATGGTACGGTCTCCGGACCTGAGCTTGAATATTATATCCGCCGCTCCAAAGGCGCCGGTATGGTTGTTACAGCATGTGTCTATGTAAGCCGGGGCGGCAAGGGCTTCCCCGGGGAGTTCGGCGCTGACCGCGATGAGCTGATTCCGAGCCTGCGCCAGCTGGCTGCAGCGATTAAGGGTGAGGGTGCCAAGGCCGTGCTGCAGATTTTTCACGGGGGACGCCAGTGTCCGCCGGAGCTGCTGCCTGACGGCCAGACCGTCAGCGCCAGCGATGTTCCGTCCGAGCTGCCGGGCGGCGGGCACGGGCCTGCACCGCGCACGCTGACTGATGAGGAGATTCAAGTGATTATCGCTGATTTCGGTGCAGCGACCCGCCGGGCCATTGAGGCCGGCTTCGACGGCGTTGAAATCCATGGTGCTAACGGCTATCTGCTACAGCAGTTCTTCTCGCCGCATTCCAACCGCCGCGAGGACCGCTGGGGCGGAAGCCTGGAGAAGCGCCTGAGCTTCCCGCTCGCTGTTCTGCGTGAGGTGAAGCGCGTGGCGGGCGAATATGCATCCACTCCGTTCATTGTCGGCTACCGTTTCTCTCCGGAAGAGCCGGAAACACCGGGAATTACAATGGCTGAGACGTTCGCGCTGATTGATGCGCTTAAGGAAGAAGGACTCGACTACCTGCATGCCTCGCTGATGGAGCTGTGGTCGCTGCCGCGCCGCGGCACGGAAGACGGGCGGCCGAGAATCGAGCAGATCGTCGACCGCGTGGGCGGTGCCGTGCCGGTCATCGGTGTCGGCTCGCTGTACAAGCCGGAGGATGCGCTGAAGAGCCTACACACCGGCATTGAACTGGTGGCGCTCGGCCGTCCGCTGCTGATTGATCCGGACTATGTGCAGAAGCTTGCGGAAGGCCGCGCCGGCGACATCATGACAGAGCTGGACACCTCAGCCCAGGCCGAGCTGGTCATACCTGACCCGTTGTGGGGCGCAATCTCCCGCCCGACGGGCTGGCTGCCGCTTAAGGGATAGAGTGCTCTGGAGGCGTTCCGTGCGCCGCTGCCTTTGGTGTTATGGCAACGTTGGCGGGCCGGCTGGGCCTGGGACGGTCCGATGGCGGCCTGGGAGTGCACCATTAAAGGGGAAAATCCCTTTAATGGCACTGGTGATGGCCTGAAAGTGTGAGATTAAAGGGAAAAATCCCTTTAATGGGCTGTTGACGGCCTGAAAGCGACTGATTAAAGGGAAAAATCCCATTAATGGGCTGTTGGCGGCCTGAAAGTGACTGATTAAAGGGAAAAATCCCATTAATGGGCTGTTGACGGCCTGAAAGCGACTGATTAAAGGGAAAAATTCCTTTAATGGGCTGTTGACGGCCCGAAAGTGTGAGATTAAAGGGAAAAATCCCATTAATGGGCTGTTGGCGGCCTGAAAGTGACTGATTAAAGGGAAAAATCCCTTTAATGGGCTGGTGACGGCCTGAAAGCGACTGATTAAAGGGGAAAATCCCATTAATGGGCTGTTGGCGGCCTGAAAGTGACTGATTAAAGGGAGAAATCCCATTAATGGGCTGTTGGCGGCCTGAAAGTGACTGATTAAAGGGAAAAATCCCATTAATGGTGCTGGTGACGGCCTGAAAGTGACTGATTAAAGGGAAAAATCCCTTTAATGGGCTGTTGACGGCCTGAAAGCGACTGATTAAAGGGAAAAATCCCATTAATGGGCTGTTGGCGGCCTGAAAGTGACTGATTAAAGGGAGAAATCCCTTTAATGGCACAGCAGCAGCCCATTAGCCCGCCGGAGCCGCTGCTCAGGGTCTGACACGGCCGCGCCGCTCAACCAGCCAGTCTCCTGGTTCAGGGTTGCCGGAGACTTGGTGCCAGCTACGCAACTGGCGTAAGTGATGGAACCCCTCAAGGGAAGCATAAATAGATACAAACAGCCCCCGGCTAAAAGCATCCGCTTTGCCGGGGGCTGTTTTGTATCTATTGTTCAATGGAAAATGCTGAAACTGCAATAGAGGCTAACGTAACGTGTAACCGCCACTGCCATCTGCCGATCCCAAGCGGAGGTTAAGCTTTTTCCTCAAACAGCCTGGAGATTTCTACGATTACATTCACGGCCTTGAGCATAACATCGACTGAAGCATACTCAAATTTGCCGTGGAAGTTCTCCCCGCCCGTGAAAATATTCGGCGTAGGCAGTCCCATATACGACAGCTGCGAGCCGTCGGTGCCGCCGCGGATAGGGCGGATTACCGGTGCAATGCCGAGATTCTCCATTGCTTCGTGGGCGATATCGACGATGTGGCGGACCGGCTCGATTTTTTCGCGCATATTGTAGTACTGGTCGTTCATCTCCAGCAGTACATTCTCATCCCCATAGGTGGATTTGAACTCGTCCACGATAGCGGAGATGTTCGCTTTGCGGTTCTCGAAGCTCGCACGGTCAAAGTCGCGGATAATATAGGCCAGCTTGCTGTGCTCCGCCGTTCCCTGCATGGAGATCAGGTGATAGAAGCCCTCATAACCGTCTGTAAATTCAGGCGATTCGCCGGCAGGCAGTCTGAGATGGAAGGCCATTGCGATTTTGGAGGAGTGGACCATTTTACCCTTGGCGGTTCCGGGATGGACGTTGACGCCTTTAAAGGTGATTTTGGCGGAAGCGGCATTGAAACTCTCGTACTCCAGCTCGCCGAGCGGCCCCCCGTCAACCGTATATGCATAGGAGGCGCCGAAGGCGGCGACATCGAACTTGTGCGGTCCGCGTCCAATCTCCTCATCGGGAGTGAAGGCTACACGGATTTTGCCGTGTTTGATTTCGGGATGGGTGATCAGATAAGCCATAGCAGTCATGATCTCGGCAATTCCGGCCTTGTTATCTGCACCCAGCAGGGTGGTGCCGTCTGTTGTAATCAGGGTATGCCCTTTGTATTCAGGCAGCTCCGGGAAGCTGGCCGTGGACAGGATAATATTCTGCTCCCGGTTCAGCACGATATCGCCGCCATCATAATTTTCGATGATCTGTGGCTTCACGTTGGCACCAGTAAAATCCGTAGCCGTATCCAGATGGGCCAGGAATCCGATCGCCGGCACTTCCTTATCGGTGTTCGCAGCCAGAGTAGCCATCACATAGGCATGCTCGTCCACGGTAACTTCCGTTAGTCCCAGCTCCTGCAGCTCGTCCGCCAGCTTGCGGGCCAGCTCCATTTGCCCCGGGGTAGAAGGACAGGTATCACTTTCTTCATTGGACTGGGTATCCATCTGTGCATAGGATACAAACCGTTTAATCAGTTCATCTTTCACAGGTAAGTCAGCTCCTCTTCATCTAAAATATGTTTAATTACAGGATGCCCTATACATAAGTCTGATAACTGCCGCAAAAACAGGCTGCCCGGGTATGCCGGTACAGCCGGTGTTGCCTGCCACATTACTCGCAGTACTATATTATCATGTTCCGTGCGCGGACTCATCTTTTGGCTGGATATTTCGGCGGATTGGACGTCTGCCGGCTTACTTACTCTTGCTTCTGCGGCTGCGGCTCGCTCTTGATCAGCACGGCAGACAGCAGATACCGTTCCGGCGCCGTTCCTGCATAGCTAAAAGGATAGCAGGTAATCAGTGTAAGCACAGGGGTGCTGCTCGGCTGAATAGCTCCCCGCTCCTCTCCGTCTACAATGGTGCTGCCGGTCACCTCGTAAATGAATGTTCCATCGAGCGTTTCTACCTCGATCAGATCATGCTCCGCAAGTGTGCCGAGTCCGCGGAACACTGTATCCCGGTGTCCGGCCAGCACACTGTTGCCGTCCGTGCCGATCGCTGCGCTCCCCGAATAATGTCCGGCGCCTTTCTTCAGCTGTGCGCGCTGCGTCCCTTCGAGAATAGCAACCCTGCGGTCCAGTGCGGGAAAATAAATCTCACCGATAATCTCGCCATCCGCATATACCGCCTGTGCATTCTTTGTTTGCACAGGCAGTGTTACCATCCCCGGAGGCAAGGGTATCTCTTTCTCGACTTGAACAGAGGGAACTTGGGCTTCCTCCCTCTTTTTGTCCCAGTCTTGCAGTGCCTGGCGTGCCTCTGCAGGAGCTTTGAAGATCTGAAAGGCTGAGTAGAGCAAAACAGACAAAGAGAGTATGAGGATTAGGCGGACGGCGGCGATAAGTATCCCCGGACGCGGCTTCCTCATACTCTCTTCCCCCTCATTTACTTCTTAGACTTCAGTCTGCGCAGCAGGATGATGCTAAAGATGGCTGCTGCCGTGCTGATCAGGATCAGGTTATACCAAGGCTCAGCTGTATCCGGCAGTTCGTTGCCGGCGTCCGGCCCGGAGAGCGGAAGCTCTTCATCATCGATTGCAAGCTCCTGGTCAGGTGACGGGGCAGCAGTGCTGCCGTTATCTACGCTGCCTGCATCCGGAGTTGGTCCTGCCTCGCTGTTATCCCCTTCATCTCCGCCCAGCGGAACTGGAGGATCCGTTACAGTCACCTCACCATTGTCAGGCACCGCCGTGGCAGCGGCGGATGGTGTTGCCGAAGGCGCCTGCGTGTTAGTGCCGCCAGGATACGCTGTGGCTGCAGGCGTTGGTGTTACTTCAGGTGTTGGAGCTGGTGTAGCTGAAGCTTCAGGTGTAGTGCCCGGACCTCCGGTCGGCTCTGGAGAAGCGGAGGCAGCTGGTGTCGGAGTGGCTTCAGCGGAAGGCGCAGGTGTTGCTGAAGGTTGAGGGCTGGGCTCCGTTGTCGGCTGCGGGACGGCAGAAGCAGTAAAGTTAAAAGTAACACTGACCGTCTTCCCCTGAAACTCATTGCCTGCCTCCAGAGGAAAAGTGACATCCATTTGAATGGCTTCCTCTGATCCTCCAGCCAATGAGCCGACGGCAACCCTGCCTTCAGCCTGGCTCATTACTCCTGAATAGAGCGTTACTCCCTCTTTTTGCAGCGTCATCTCCAGAATTTTGTATAGCTCTGCATCTCCTGAAAGGAATTTGAAGTCTACAAAATAATCAAGTGCCTGTGATCCTTCATTAATCATCGTGTACTCTGACAAGCTTTCGTCTCCGGGCTGCATATTGTTCATCACCGCTGTACTCTTTGAATTCGAATGAACAGTGAGCTTGATGGTATCCTCTGCACTTACTCCTCCGGCATGCCAGACTACACCAGTTATGAGCAACATCATATACGTGCCAATCAGGGCGATCTGCCCTATTTTCTTCATCCGCCGCCGCCCCTTTCTTCTCGAACACCCTGCCGTATTCCATAGCTCGACACAATAACGCTGATACCCCGTAATTTCTCCACTACGTTGTCGAAAGAAGTAGTATTTTTGAGAACTACTATTTTTATTGATGATCTGAATGCGAATTTAATAAGAGGCTACTTGGTGGCTTATATCATTTTTATGTATGTTCGTTATAACGAATAACTACAGTATAATCAATAAAGTTAACAAATAAAAACACTTAAATTATGAATATTTCTTTAAAATAGCGAAAAAAATGCATATTAGGCATTATTTACGCCGGATAACTTCGAAATGTTCATTATTTCTTTAGATATCATGTTTATGGATGTATTTTATTGAGAACGTTCAGGTCTGGTGAATATAAAAAAAACAAGACAGCCTGTCCGGGAGCGGCATAATTGCCGGTCTCCGTGTGACTGTCTTGCTGAATGATCAAAAAATCTGCTGATTTGGTTAATTTTCTTTAAAAAGCTCCGATACCAGCTCATAGGAACGCAGGCGTGCGGTATGATCGAAAATCTGGGAAGCAATGATGAATTCATCAGCATCCGTTTCTTCGAGTATTTGCAGAAGCCGTTCCTTGATAGAGGCTCTATCCCCGGCAATGGAGTATTTCTGCTTGTCCAGAAGAAGGGCTCTTTCCTGCGGCGACCACAGCTGCTCCATATCGTCCACCGGAGGCTGAAGCTTGCCTGTGCGGCCTCGGATAATATTCAGGAATTGCTGCTGCTGCGAAGTAGCCAGCCAGCGTGCAGCCGGAGCAGTATCGGCAGCGGTGATCCCGAGTCCGACCATCACATGCGGCTTGTCGAGTGCAGCCGACGGTTTGAAGCTGGTGCGGTACAGATGTAACGCAGGCAGCAGATAATCAGGGGCGAAGTGGCTGGCAAAAGCGAACGGCAATCCCAACTGTCCGGCTAACTGGGCGCTGAAACCGCTGGAGCCAAGCAGCCAGATCGGCACATTCAGGCCTTCGCCCGGTGTAGCACGTACCCCGAGCGGGCGTGATCCGGCACCGTCCGGATCGAAGTAGGCTCTGAGCTCACTAAGCTGCTCAGGGAATTCACTGCCGTCGCTGCCGAGGCCGCGCCGCAGCGCTCTTGCTGCTGCCTGATCGGAGCCTGGCGCTCTGCCGAGGCCGAGGTCGATACGTCCGGGAAACAGCGATTCCAGGGTTCCGAACTGCTCTGCAATCATCAGCGGAGCGTGGTTGCTGAGCATGATTCCGCCTGAGCCGACGCGGATGCTCTTGGTTCCGGCAGCTACATGCCCGATAACAACAGAGGTTGCTGAGCTCGCAATGCCGGTCATATTATGATGCTCCGCCAGCCAGTAGCGGTGATAACCCCACTCTTCAGCATGGCGTGCCAAATCCAGTGTATTGTGCAGTGAATCCGCTGCTGTTCCGCCCTCTACAATCGGAGCAAGGTCCAGCACAGAAATCGGAATATCCCGCAGTTGCTTCACAATAATCCCTCCAGGTATGAGAATTAAACGATTTATAAGCTTTCAGCAGTATTTGCAGCTGTAAATAAATCTACCCGAAAAGTATAACATGAAATAATATTATTTACACACTTTAAGTAAGTTTGTGGCGCCAGGGAAGTGGGTGAACAGGGAATCAGTGACGTCAGAGCAGGAGATCTGCCATTCAGGCAGCAGTTTAGACCAGGGAGGGCGGCGGGAGTGAATCGCAGGCATCCCGTAGGGCGGAGATGATTTTGGGAAGCTTTTCAAAGCCGCAGCATGGTCCAGCCGCCATAATTCAGTGCAGCCAACATCATGATCATAATTTAAATGTAAACGCTTAATTTATTCTCTTGTCAATTTCCGGAAGCCCTGCTATAATCGCCTTGAAAAGCTTTTCTAAAAAAAGGAAGTTAGTCTATGAAGCCAACGATAAGAGATGTCGCCAGAATGGCAGAGGTGTCGATCAGTACCGTATCCCGGGTCATGAATGCGCCGGAGACCGTCGTGCCGGGTAAACGCAGCAGGGTTATTGAAGCTATCAAGGAGCTGAAGTATCAGCCCAATGCGTTCGCACGCGGGTTGATTTACAAAAAGTCTTTTACACTGGGGCTGCTGATACCGGATATTGAGAATCTGTATTTCGCCGGGATGATCCGCGGAATGCAGGACGCCTGTATTAAGCTCGGGTACAGTCTGATGATCTGCAATACAGACCGTGAGCTGGAGCGTACCCTGTCCTACATGGATACGTTTCATGAGAAGCAGGTGGACGGAATTGTGTTCGCAAGTGATATGCTGTATCCGGAGTATTATGAGAAGCTTACGGATTGCCGCATTCCGTTTGTCCTGGTATCCTCCCACTCCGATGAGTTCGAAGTGCCTTCCCTTGAGGTGGATGATGAGCTGGCTGCCTATGATGCAGTAAAGTTCCTGATTGAACTGGGTCACAAAGAGATCGGCATGATTGGTTTCAATCATGATAATTCGGTGTCAGGGCCGCCGCGTGCCGCCGGGTTCGTCAGAGCGCTGACAGAATTCGGGCTGGAGCGGAATGCCGGAAAGATTAAGTATGCCAATCACCGTTTTGAGCAGGCATATCAGGCGGCACATGAGCTGTTCAGCGATTATCCTGAGCTTAGCGCCGTATTCTGTGTAGCAGATGAATTTGCGATGGGTACAATCTCGTACCTGAAAGACCGCAATATTCTTGTACCGGGGCAGGTATCCGTTGTCGGGTTTGACAACCTGCGGATGTCCGGGATGTTCATTCCGAAGCTGACGACAATTGCACAGCCGATCTACCAGCTGGGCTACCGGGCTGCCGAGAAGCTGCATGAACTGCTGACTACGGGCAATGTTGCTGTAATGAAAGAGAAAATGGAGCATAAGCTGATTGTGAGAGAATCCTCCAGGGAAAGGTAAGCTTAGCCTGCACAGGTTAAAGTAACAGCGCTGCAATTAATATGTACACGTTGACCTGCCTATCTCCACAATAGTATGAAAAGCTTTTCAAAAGCCTGGCCTGTTATTACCGTTATAGCTGTTAAAAGAAAGCTGATCCCCGGTTTCACCTAACTTATCCCAAACTTTGGCCTGACTCTGAGCTTGTTACACAAGGAGAGCTTCTCCTTATTTCCTCCAAACCGCGTATACTTTTGCTTCAAAACAAAAAAAAGGACACGAGAACTAAAAGAATATAATTGGAAACGCATACATTTTGTGTTAATCTAGAAATGTAAGCGTTACAATTGGATGGCTGGAATATACGGTGCCCTGCAAAGGGCAAAGAGCAGCGAATAGAACAGCCGGCACGGACTTCATTTAAGAAAGCCTTAAACCAGTTCAAACAGTTCTGAAAACCTTTGCAAGGAGGTGGATCAGCAGCCGGACGACGAAGATTCCGGGGAAGTTGGAGCATAATGCAATCTCTAAATATGATTATAAGGGGATGTATGTACAAATGAAGAAAACTCCAGGACGTAAGCTGTCGCTTGCGATGGTGCTGTGTTTATCGTTCACGATGATGCTGAGCGGCTGCGGCGGAAATAACAGCAATAATGCGGCGCCGACTAAAAGTCCCGCTGCAACGGAAGCGCCGGCTGCTGATAACAACAAAGATACGACAAATAATACAGATTCTGCAGCACCCGGATCTCCGCTTGAGCTAGCGATGAAGGGCGAATACAAAGGAACCAAGGTCACCATGTTTGGACCGTTCGTGGATGCCGACCAGGTGAAATTTGAGAGCAGCATCAAAGAGTTTGAAGAGAAAACCGGAATTGATATCCAGTATGAGGGCTCTAAGGAATTCGAAGCGACCATAAATATCCGTGTTGACGGCGGCAATGCGCCGGATATTGCGGACTTCCCGCAGCCGGGCCTGCTTGCTTCTATTGCCAAGACCGGTAAGGTCGTTGACCTGACTGGTGTACTGGATCAGGAGAAGCTCAAGGGCAATTACAATCAGAGCTGGCTGGATATGTCCACAATGGATGGCAAAGACGGCAAAATTATGGCTGGTATCTGGAACCGGAGTAATGTGAAGAGTCTCGTCTGGTATCCGAAAAAGCAGTTTGACGATGCAGGCTATATAATTCCGCAGACATGGGATGAGCTGATGGCCCTCACTGAGCAGATTGCCAAGGACGGAGATCCCGCCTGGGCTATCGGGATTGAGAGTGGTGCAGCAACAGGCTGGCCGGCAACGGACTGGGTAGAAAATATTATGCTGCGTACAACATCGCCTGAGAACTATGACAAATGGGTCAGCGGTGAGCTGCCTTTTACCTCTCCTGAAGTAAAAAATGCTATTGAGGTCATGTCCAAGATTTGGCTTAACGAGGACTATGTCTACGGCGGGACTAAATCCATTGTAACAACCGCATTTGGTGATGCGCCGAAGCCGATGTTCGATAACCCGCCAAAAGCCTGGTTCAACCTGATCGGCAACTTTATCACCAGCTTCTTCCCGGAAACGGCCAAGGTGGATGAGGATTATGACTGGTTCTACCTGCCGCCGATTGATGAGCAGTACGGCAAGCCTGTACTTGTAGCAGGTGATATCTATGCCATGTTCAACGACCGTCCGGAAGTGCGCGCTGTTATGGAATTCTTCACTACCGGTGAATCCATTAAGTCCTGGGTGCAGTCAGGCGGGGTGGTTGCTCCTATGAATGATGCATCGCTTGACTGGTATCAATCAGAATCTGACCGCCGGATGGCGCAGCTGGTGCAGGAAGCCTCAACCCTGCGGTTTGACGGCTCCGACCTCATGCCGGGCAAGGTCGGTGCAGGTACGTTCTGGAAAGGCATGACGGATTATGTGAGCGGCACAGCTACACTGGATCAGGCACTGGAGCAGATTCAGTCGGGCTGGAATAACTAGGGCAGGTACAGCAGAAATGTTATGAACGATGAAGAGGCAGACAGCAGCGCATTGCAGCCTGCCTCTTTTTCTTCTTATTAGGAGGAGCTAATATGGATGCACAATTAAAAGCAAAGCCAGGCGTTACAAGTACGCAGGCCAAGCAAAAAATCAGTGTCAGGGCAGTGTTGTTATCACTGGGTGTGCTGCTGGCTAACATTGTGGTGAACGGGCTGATCTTCCTCTTTTTCCGGGATTCCACGCTTAACCCGCTGTTTACTGCTGTGCTGGCTGTGCTGTGGGGCGTGCTTGGCGTTTATCTGATCTATTACACCCTGACCTGGGCGGCTGAGCAATATCCGGATCACATCCGCAGGAGGGTGCTGCCGTTTATTTTCGTCGGACCGGCGGTGCTGATTCTTGGCTGGCTGCTGATTCTGCCTGCGCTGCGGACGCTGTACCTGAGCTTTTTTAATGCCTCCTCGGAAAAGTTTGTCGGCTTTGGCAATTACGCTGCCATCTTCAGTGACCGGCTGATGGCTACCGCGCTGCGCAATAACCTGCTGTGGGTATTCGTCGGAACGCTGGCCTGTGTGTGCCTGGGGCTGCTTATTGCCATTCTGGCCGACCGCAGCAGCTACGAAAAAATCGCCAAATCCATCATTTTTATGCCTATGGCTATTTCCTTCGTGGCCGCAGGCGTTATCTGGAAGTTTGTCTATTATTATCAGCCGGGCGATGAGCAGATTGGACTGCTGAATGCGATGGTCACCTTTTTTGGCGGCGAACCGCAGGCGTGGACGAGTATGCTGCAGCCCTGGAACAACTTTTTCCTCATTCTCATCCTGATCTGGATGCAGACGGGGTTTGCGATGGTTATTTTCTCGGCGGCGATCAAGGGGGTTCCCGATGATATTCTGGAGGCCGCACGCGTTGACGGTGCCGGTGAGATCAAGATTTTCTTCGGCATTATGATACCGTTCATATCTGCAACGATTCTTACAGTTACCACTACCATTATTGTCTTTACCTTGAAAATATTTGACGTCGTCATGGTGATGACGGGAGGTCAATACGATACAGAGGTTGTTGCGACACAGTTCTACCGGCAGTTCTTTATGTACCGGAATTTCGGGTACGGCTCGACGCTGGCCATTGTGCTCCTGATCGCAGTACTGCCTGTTATTCTGATTAATTTACGCCAGTTCCGAAAGCAGGGGGGATTCTAAATGGTCGGCAAAAAGAAAAGAAAAGGCGGTAAAACGCTCGTTAATATCGTCCTTGGCGTGATCTGCTTCCTCTGGCTGCTTCCGACACTGGGGCTGTTTATCTCTTCCTTCCGCCCGGCGGCGGATATTCTGCAGACCGGCTGGTGGAAGGTATTTCCCCATCAGGAATGGACTGCCGGCGAGACGCTGCAGCTGTCCAAGGATGTAGACCTGCGCGCTCCCATTGAGGTAAACGGCAAGACCTACAGCGATGATGAGCTAAAAGCGGGCGTGAAGGCAGATGACAGCCGCCTGATCTGGGAGAACCGCAGAGCACGCACGGTGAACGTGCAGGAGCAGGGCTGGAAGACGACCCCTGAGCTGACCCTTGATAATTACAATAATGTCCTGTCCGGCAAGGAGTATAAGCTCAAGGAAGCCGACGGCAGTGAGACAACGCAAAAGGGTACAGGCTTATCCCAGGCTTTCTGGAATACGCTGACGATTGCTGTGCCGGCTACCGTTATTCCGGTGCTGATTGCCTCTTTTGCCGCATATGCATTCGCCTGGCTGCGGTTTCCGGGCCGCAAAACGCTGTTCGTCATCATTATTGCGATGCTGGTCATTCCGATCCAGGTCGCCCTGATTCCCGTACTGAAGGATTACACGGCGCTGGGGCTGAACGGCAGCTATCTCGGAATCTGGCTGGCGCATACCGCCTTCGGCCTGCCGCTGGTTACGTATTTCATGTACAACTTTATCAGCCAGCTGCCCAAGGATCTGTTCGAGTCGGCGTTTATTGACGGTGCCAGCCATTTTACCATCTTCAGCAGGCTGATTCTGCCGCTGTCCGTGCCGGCACTGGCTTCTATCGGTATTTTCCAGTTCCTCTGGGTGTGGAACGATTATCTGGTGTCGCTGATCTTTATCGGCAACCAGCCGTCGGTGCAGGTCATGTCGATGAAAATCGCCGATCTGGTCGGCTCGCGCGGCAACGACTGGCATCTGCTGACTTCGGCCGCCTTTATCTCAATGCTGATGCCGCTGGCGATTTTCTTCCTGCTGCAGAAGTATTTTGTCAGAGGGCTGATGGGCGGCTCCGTGAAAGGCTAACAGCGAATGGAGGAGAAGGACTGTCATGAAGATGAAGCCGTATGAGCATCCGCCTGCACTGTACCCGTACCGGGAATGGAGCCTGGGCGAGGATTCTTATGAGGAGGAGTTTAATCAGCGCAGCGAGAGCGTGTTCGCGCTCGGCAACGGCTATATCGGGATGCGCGGCAACTTCGAGGAGGGCTATCACGGAACGGCCGGCACCACAGTGGCCGGCAATTATCTGAACGGATTCTACGACTCGGAGCCGATTGTATATCCGGAGGGCGCCTACGGGCTGCCTGAAGTGAACCAGTCGATGCTGAATGTGACCGACGCACGGATTATAGGTCTGGAGATTGAAGGGCATGCCTTCCGGCTGGACAGCGGGAGGGTGCACCGCTTCCGGCGGTGGCTGGATATGCAGACCGGCCTGCTGTACCGCGAGGTGGAATGGGAGTCGCCCGCCGGGCAGCGGGTGAAGCTCGCGATCCGGCGGATGGTCTCGCTGCGGCACAAGCATCTGGCCGCGGTTGATTACGCCGTGACGGCGCTGAACTTCGCCGGCACGCTGCAGTTTGTCTCGGCGCTGGACGGGGAGATCCGCCGGCCTCTGGCCAGCGCTGATCCTCGGCTCGGCTCCGGCGGCGCCGAGCCGAGCCTGCTGCTGGAGGACAGCGGCTATGATGAGGCCGCTGGGATGTTGTGGCTGCGGCAACGGACGCGGCACACGCGGTTTGCGCTGATGACGGCTGCAAGCCACAGGCTGCAGGCGGCGTCTGGCCGCGGGCTGCAGCTGCAGCTGGGCGGCCAGCGCATCTCGGCCGGCTATGCGGCCGAGGTGCAGTGCAGGGAAACCGTTATATTGACCAAATATATAACGTATCACACCTCGAAGGATTATGATGAAGCGGAGCTGCGGGACCGGAGTGCCGATGTGCTGAAGATGGCAGAAGGCTGCGGATTCAACGGACTTGCGGATGAGCAGCGCGCGTATCTTGACCGGTTCTGGGCACATACCGATGTAGAGATCAAGGATGATCCGGCACTCCAGCAGGGTATCCGCTTCAATCTGTTTCAGCTGCTGCAGTCCACCGGCCGGGACGGGGTTACCAACATTGCTGCCAAAGGGCTAACCGGCGAGGGGTACGAGGGGCATTATTTCTGGGATACGGAAATGTACATGCTGCCGTTCTTCACCTACACCCAGCCGGAGATTGCCCGGAAGCTGCTGGAATTCCGCTATGCCACGCTGGATAAGGCCCGGGAGCAGGCCGGGCTGCTGTCTCAGAAAGGAGCGCTGTATCCATGGCGCACCATTGACGGAAGCGAGAACTCGGCTTATTTCCCGGCGGGTACGGCCCAGGCGCATATAAATGCCGATATTGCCTACGGAATTAAGCAGTATGTACAGGCAACAGGGGATCTGGAGTTCCTGGTCAGCCAGGGGGCAGAAATCCTGTTCGAAACCTCGCGCTTCTGGGCAGACCTGGGGTACTTTAATCCGGCACGCGGCGGAGCCTTTTGTATTAACGGAATCACGGGACCGGATGAGTATACGGCGATTGTTAACAATAATACCTATACAAATCTGCTGGTCCAGGATCAGCTCAGTTATGCTTATGAGACAGTCCTTCTGCTCCAGCAGGAGTATCCGGCGGATTACGAGCGGCTCCGCCTGGCTATCGGTCTGACTGACGGAGAGGCGGAATTGTGGAAGAAAGCCGCCGACCGGATGTTCATCCCGTTTGATGAGGAGCTGGGCATCTATGCTCAGGATGATACCTTCCTGAGTAAGCGGAAATGGGATTTTGAGCATACACCAGCAGATAAATACCCGCTGCTGCTGCATTTTCATCCGCTGGTGATCTACCGCCATCAGGTACTGAAGCAGGCGGATCTCGTCATGGCCATGTTCCTGCTTGGAGACAAGTTCCGTCAGGTCGATAAAATCCGCAACTATCAGTACTATGAGCCGCTCACAACTCACGATTCTTCCTTATCGCCCTGCATACACAGTATAATTTCGGCTGAGATCGGCGACCTGGCTGGGGCTTACGGCTACTTCGACCGTACGGTGCGGATGGATCTGGATGATATTAACCGCAACGCCAAGGACGGGCTGCATATGGCTGCAATGGCCGGGTCCTGGATGTCGATTGTGAACGGGTTCGGCGGCTTGCGTCAGGCTCACGGTATGCTGTGCTTTGATCCGGCACTGCCGGAGCAGTGGCAGAGCTTTCGCTTCAAGGTTACCGCCCGCGGCCAACTGCTCGACGTCTGCATCAGCAGCGAAGCGGCGGTTTATACGCTGCTGGAAGGAACCGGACTGCAGATCAGGCACCGCGGCCAGCCTGTGCTGCTGCATCCGCAGCAGCCGGTAAGCCTGGCGCTGGCCCGGCAGCTGGAGGCTGTGATCTTCGATCTGGACGGCGTTATCACAGATACCGCCGGGCTTCATTATCAGGCCTGGCAGGCGCTGGCCGGTGAGCTGGGCATCCCGTTCAGCCGGGCGGTGAACGAACGGCTGAAGGACCTCAGCCATATGGATGCGCTGGATATTATACTGGAGGACAGCCCGCTCAGGCTGACTCATACTGAGCGGCTGGCGCTGGCGGAGAAAAAAGATGCCGGCTACAGGCAATTGCTTGAGCAGCTGACACCGGCAGAGCTTCTGCCGGGAATCCCGGAGCTGCTGGATTCCCTTGCGCAGCAGGGCATCGCCTGCGGGCTGGCTTCGGCCAGCCTGAATGCGCCGCTGCTGCTGCAGCGGCTTGGTATCGGCCGGCGGTTCCAGGCCATCGCCGATCCGGCGGCGCTGCAGAAGGGCAAGCCCGATGCGGAGATTTTCCTCACCGCAGCAGAGCTGCTTGGAGTCCCGCCGCAGGGCTGCATCGGCATAGAGGCTGCGGCGGCAGGCATCGCCTCCATCAAATCCGCCGGCATGCTGGCCGTCGGCATCGGCTGCCGGGAGCAGCTTGCCGCAGCTGATCTGCTGCTGCCTTCCACCGCAGAGCTGACAGCAGAGAAGCTGCTGGAGCTGTTCGGAGGGAAGGCCAGGAGGAAATAGCAGGTGGAACTCATTGCAGTACGGTATTGAGTAGCGGTAACAGAAACAGTGACAGTGATAGAAAGAGAAAGAGAAAGAGAAAGAGAAAGAGAAAGAGAAAGAGAAAGAGAAAGAGAAAGAGTGCAGCAGCAGCAGTAACAGTAACAGTAACAGTAACAGTAACAGTAACAGTAACAGTAACAGTAACAGTGACAGTAATAGTAATAGTAATAGTAATAGTAATAGTACACCCTGTTTAAGTTGAACGGGTAAAGCTTAGAGGGAGAGTGGAGGAAAAGAGAGTGAGTGAGTGAGTGAGTGAGTGCGTAAGGGATTGAGAAGGTAAGAAGGTAAGAAGGTAAGAAGGTAAGAAGGTAAGAAGGTAAGAAGGTAAGAAGGTAAGAAGGTAAGAGAGCAAGAGAGTAAGAGAGTAAGAGAGTAAGAGAGTAAGAGAGTAAGAGAGTAAGAGAGTAAGAGAGTAAGAGAGTAAGAGAGTAAGAGAGTAAGAGAGTAAGAGAGTAAGAGAGCAAGAGTAAGAGTAAGAAAGCAAGGAAGTAAGGAAGTAAGGAAGTAAGGGATGATTAAAGGAGTAATAGAGTAAGGGAGCAGGATAGCAAGAGAGTAAGAAGGTAAGAGAGCAAGAGCAAGAGAGCAAGAGAAGCGAGGTGTAGCTTTATGGGGACTCCGGGAACAGTAGCATCCGCCTGCAAGCTTTTTGCCGACAACCTCGCTGCGGAAGCATGGGCTGTCCGCAGATTTTAACTGCTAACTGTAGTCGCAAGCAGGGAAATCTGCAGAAAGTGGTACCGAAAGCCCCGGTCTGCGCTGGTGTCGCGGGCAATCCCATATCTATAAAGTCCAGCTTATATAGTGTATAGCTAAGAATCCCTTTTTACCTGCTAGAGTGGGTGCAGAGGGATTTCTTGTTTTCTGCCGGATTAATTATACGAGTGTTGGACCTTGAAATAGCTGCCAGTGCCGGAGTCTGATTGGTAGGGATTTATAATGGGAACGGCTGGCTCTATTCTTCTGTAATACTGCGGAAGCACCGCCAACGCCCCGCCCGTCCGGAATTTAGATGGAAATTCGCCACCTAAAACCGGCATTTCCGGGCGTATATCAGGTTTAGTTGGATTTTCGCCATTTATTTTGACGCCAATTCCCTTTTGATAAGGGGATGTTAGGTATTAGTTGGACATTTTCCATTTAATCGTTAAATCTTGGGGAAGTCTGGACAATTAGGTTGCGAAAATCCACTTAATTGCCCGGCGAGATTATCATTTTAACTAAAGTGTAGGCGTCGGTGGACATATCGCGGAGAAATTTAAAAGCACAGCTATTAAGGCAACCACTCCTAATTATTAGGAGTGGTTGCCTGGTGTACGACTAAAGATCGTATGCTGTCGAAATAAATAGCAACGTGTCTAATACTCGGTTACTTCTGCTCTAAAGTGCCGTTCCCGTGAGCTGCTGGAACGGATACGCGGCCCATTCAAGCATAGCATTTGATCGATAACGGGCATTATCAGCAACATATCTGCCCTGCCATCATCGAAGCCCCGCCACCACCAACACCCCTCAGTTACCAACGTCCCGCGGCCAACACGCCCGCCGCCAACACGCCCGCCGCCAACACGTCCGCCGCCAACACGTCCGCCGCCATCACGCCCGCCGCCAACACGCCCGCCGCCAACACGTCCGCCGCCAACACGTCCCGCGTCCAACACGCCCGCCGCCATCACGCCCGCATCCATCACGTCCCGCGTCCAACACGCCCGCCGCCAACACGTCCGCCGCCATCACGTCCCGCGTCCATCACGCCCGCCGCCATCACGCCCGCATCCATCACGTCCCGCGTCCAACACGCCCGCCGCCAACACGTCCGCCGCCAACACGCCCGCCGCCAACACGTCCGCTGCCAACACGTCCAGCGTCCATCACGCCCGCCGCCATCACGTCCCGCGGCCATCAAGCCCGTCGCCACCGCCCCGCCGCCAACAACACCTAACCCGGGCTCCACTTGTCCCTCAGGTCGTCTCTCCTGTCTCCAGCTCGACCGGAAGCACGTATTGTGCCGAGACCGGAGCGCCGTGCACCTGGCGGAGGATCAGATCGACGGCCAGCTTGCCCATAGCTTCGATCGGCTGGCGGATGGTGCTGAGCGCAGGCCCGAGCATGCTGCGCAGGGCGATGCCGTCATAGCCGACTATCCGCACATCCTCCGGCACCCGCCGGCCATGCTCCCGGCAGGCCTTGAGCGCATAGGCGGCGATGATATCGCTGCCGGCAAAGATGCCGTCCGTGCCGGGCTGCTCGCGGAACAGCTGCGCGAGCAGCCGCTCGTAGGCCTCGACATCGAAGCTGTTGTCATCCGTATGCAGCAGGGCATACGGGATATGCTGCGCCTGCGCCGTAGCGGCAAACGCCTCAAAGCGGAGACCGGACAAAATGTTCAGTCCGGGATGTCCGCCGATATGGGCCAGCTGCCGGCAGCCCTTTTCAATCAAGAGCCGGGTTGCCAGCACGCCGCCCTGATAGTTATCGGAGCAGACGTAAGGGATAGCGGGCGAAATCTGCCGGTCAAAGCTGACCAGAGGCAGATTCATCTGCTGATAGGCCTCTACCTCCAGCGTGTGGCTGCCCATAATGATCCCGTCCACCCGGCTGGCGCGCAGCATATCGATATACTCCAGCTCCTTCTGCTTATCCTGCTGTGAGTTGCATAGCAGCAGCTTGCAGCCGCTATGATAGGCATGCTCCTCAATATAGCCGGTAAGCTCCCCGAAAAAAGGGTGTGCCACGCTGGGGATAATCAGTCCGATAATATTGGACCTGGAACGGCTGAGTGAGCGGGCCAGCTCATTGGGGCGGTAATTCAGCTCGTCCATGGCCTGAAGTACCTTTTTCTTCAGTTCCTCGCTTAAATATCCCCTGTTGTTCAGCACCCGGGAGACGGTGGTGACCGAGACGCCTGCTTTTAGTGCAACGTCTTTAATTGTCGGCATGGTAAGCCTCCTGTCTGAGCGGTTCTTAGCAGCTTCATTTTATCGTGCTGCCGGGGCTGGTGTCTATTTACGGGGCGCTTTACTGCACTGTTTATTCCTATTATTGGCAGTCTGCCGATCATCCCGTTTATTGGATGTATTCTGGTTATATATATCTGGCTATTTACGCTATTCTTTATTTCAAAAATTAGTGTTTCACCCTATAATTAAATACAAGAAACTCACCGTTACCGCACAATTGATTCACTCCCATAAGCCTATACATAAGCAGCATGTCCCGAACTGAGCGGCATTTAACATTTTCCCGAATGAAAGAGGATGGGGGAAGGGGTTTACCCGAATGAGTTATTGTCGAAGCCTTCCGTTTTTTAACTTTGAGATGGATGAATGGGAGTGTAAACATGGACGTAAGACATATCAATCTCAAGGTATTTAAATGGCTCGTGCTGCTGTTTTTGCTCTGCGGAGTGTTCAGCCAGCCTGCACCGGCAAGTGCAGAAGAGCTGCCGCCGCCCAATGTGCTGGTGCTGCATTCCTATCACAAAGGGTTCGCCTGGACGGACGAGCAGGGAGCCGGGATTGAGCAGACGCTTAAGAGTGCACCCGGACAACCGCTGATCTACAGTGAGTATATGGACTGGAAGCGTTACCCCGGCGAAGACAATCTCAAGCACTTCTATCAGACCATCAAGCTGAAGTATCAGTCCGTTCATATTGATGCGGTTATGACTACGGATGATGCTGCGCTGAGCTTCGCGCTGAAGTACCGCGGGGAGATTCTGGACAATGCGCCGATCATCTTCAGCGGCATTAATGAGCTGGGGGTGGAGAGTCTGGGCGATCCCGGCAATATTACCGGTGTCATTGAAAAAATCAATCCCCTCAAAACGATCCAGATGGCGCAGGAGATTAATCCTTTTATTAAAAATGTCTACATCTTATATGATAATACGGAAAGCGGCCTGTCCACCGGAACAATGGTCAAGGATCAGCTTTCGGCACTGAACCCCGCGCTGCAGCTGCATCCTATGAACCGCCTCTCCAAACAGGAAATTCTCGATCAGGTGTCGGATCTTTCATCTGACAGTATTGTGCTTATGACTACATACTACAGCGATTCGACAGGGCGTACAGTTGAGTTTGACCGTTTTTCCGGCGAGCTGGGTGAGAGCAGCAGTGTCCCGGTATACCATATCTATGATTTCGGCCTGAATCACGGCGCCTTCGGCGGAAGCCTGATCAGCGGCATGATCCAGGGGCAGACAGCAGCCGGACTGGCTGTAAGAATTCTGGAAGGTGAAAAGGCGGATGATATTCCGGTTGTTGATAACAGCAGTGTCCGCGATGTTTTTGATTACAATGAACTGCAAAGATTCGGAGTCTCTGTCAAAAAACTGCCGGAGGGCAGCGAGGTTATTAATACGCCGTTTTCTTTTTACGAAACGTATAAGGTGCTTGTGCTGAGTATTATTTCGGCATTTGCTGTGCTGGTGTCCTTTATTCTGATCCTGCTGTTCTATGTACAGCTTGTGAAGAAGATCCGCAGCAATCTGGAGAAAAGCAATGAGCGCTTCGCGGTGGCGACCTACGGCTCAGATGCGGTAATCTGGGATGTCGATATGTCGAGTATGACCTATTACTTCTCGGACAGCTGGTATGAGCTGCTTGGATACGAACGGGATGAAGTGAACGAGGCCCAAGGCGGATGGATGGAGCTGATCCACCCTGAGGATGCCGGTGAGGAGAGCCGCCAGCGCGCTAATCATCTGGAAGGCCGCACCTCCTATTACTATAGTGAATTCAGGATTCGGAGCAAATCAGGGGAGTACAAATGGTTCCAGGCCCGGGGCAAGGTTCTGCGGAGTTCCGGCGGCGGCTTTGTCCGGTTTGCCGGCTCCATGGTTGATGTGACGGACCGCAAGGGCTATGAGAGCAAGCTGCAGATGAGTTATCAGGAGCTGGAATCCACCTATGAGGAGCTTACTGCGCTGCAGGATGAGCTGCTGGAGCAGTATAACAAGGTGGTGGAGAACCAGTCGCTGCTGCAGAACAGTGAGGAGAAGTACCGGCTGCTGGCCTATAATGATGTGCTTAGCGGTCTCCCGAACCGCCTGTCGCTGGCAGAAGCACTGGAGCAGTTCATTAAAGAGCATGCGGGCGGGCACGCGGCCCTGTTTTTTCTCGATATAGATAATTTTAAATACATTAATGATACACTGGGGCATACCTTTGGCGACGAGCTGCTTGTAAAAGTAGGCGAACGGCTGCTGAAGCTGGGGGATGGCCGCAGCAGGCATTTCCGGTTCGGCGGAGATGAATTCGTTATCCTGTTCCGGGATAACAGAGGCTTCAGTGAAGTTATTGCCTATGCTGAATCCCTGGTACAGGGCTTCAAGGAACCGTTCGAGCTGCAGGCCAGCATCGTCCATATCTCTACCAGTATCGGGATCGCCCAATATCCCGAGAACGGGGGGAATGCGGAAGAGCTGCTGAAGAACGCCGATATAGCGATGTATAAGGCAAAGGAAGCGGGAAAAGGAACCTATGTCGTCTACGGGCGGGATATGCAGCAGCATTTCGACGAGCGGATGGTCATCGAAACACATCTGCGCAGCGCGATCTCCAATCAGGAGCTGTCGCTGCATTATCAGCCGCTGGTAGACACGGCTTCCGGCGAGATCTGGGGTTTTGAGGCGCTGATCCGCTGGAACAGTCCGGTGCTTGGCTTTGTATCACCGCTGTCATTCATCAAAATTGCCGAGGACTGCCGGCTGATTGTCCCGATCGGTGAATGGGTGCTCCGGACGGCCTGCCGGTTCATTAAAGACTTGAATGCAAAGAGTCGCGGAAGCTATCATATCTCCGTAAATATTTCTGTAATTCAGCTGATGCTGGAGGATTTCACGGATATGGTGCTGGATATTCTGCAGGAGACCGGACTGCCGCCGGAATACCTGGAGCTGGAGATTACGGAGTCGATTTTCATGGAGTCTTTCGAGAAGATCAGCTCGAAGCTGGAGGCATTGAAGGCAAAGGGAATCGGCATCGCCTTGGATGATTTCGGGACAGGCTATTCCTCCCTCAGCTATCTGAAGCAGCTGCCGATTACAACACTCAAAATCGACAAATCGTTCATCGACAGCATTGATACCCCTAACAACATGTCGCTGGCCCGTTCGATTGTCACTATCGGGCACGATATGGGGCTGGGCGTCACCGCTGAAGGGGTGGAGACGCCGGAACAGCTCGCTTTTCTGGAGCGGACCCGCTGTGACAAGATCCAGGGCTACTTCATCAGCAAGCCGATCCCGCAGCAGGATGTGGCAGAATGGGTGAAGGAGAGACGGGCGGGCTAACTTCATTAGATTAGACAGCAAGGCTGCCGGCTCTTGTACAGAGACGGCAGCCTTGTGTGCTTACATATAGTTCAGAGCGCTGCTTAAGGAGACGGCTCTACAGGGATTGCGGGATAACCGCCTCTGCTTCAATCTCGATCAGCAGCTGCGGATCAATCAGCGCCTTAACCTCAACCATGGTGGCAACCGGCTGAATATCACGGAAAAATTCGCCGTGTGCCCTGCCGTATTCCTCCCATTGTGAGATGTCTGTAACATACATTCTTGTCCGGACTACGTGATTCATGCCGGAGCCAAGATCTTTCAGCGCCTGTTCAATCGTCTGCAGAATGAATTTGGCCTGTTCATACGGATTGCCTGCAAAGACAACCTCCCCGTTCTGCATAGCGGTTGTGCCGGCTACCTCAATCCGGTCCCCGATTCTTAGCGCCCGGCAGTAGCCGACGGATGATTCCCAGGGTGAGCCTGTAAATACCTGCTTGCGTTCCATTCCTCTACTTCCCCCGCTTTCTTGTTCACATTCGCTCTTGTGGAGATCCTTGCGCAGCGCTTCAATCATTCGCGGCTCATGCCTGCGGATAGCGTCCTTCAGGCATGGTGTATCCCTCTATACGCATATCAAACGGTTATTTATCCTGGCCGGCAGCCTGGCTGTCAGTACGGATATAGTCATGCATCGCCTTGCGGTCCAGCAGTGTAATGCGGCTGCCTTTGAACTGTATCCAGCCTGTATCGCGCAGATACCCCATTTCGCGGGAGAGCGACGGCCGGGCTGTGTTCAGATGCTCGGCCCACTCCTTGCGGCTGAACGGCAGGCGGATCAGGTCCGAGCCCTGCTGCACCGCCTGCTCCAGCAGAAAATGAATCATCCGCCGCCGCAAGGGACCTGCGGACAGCATTTCGATTTTGCGGTTAACGAGCACCAGCCGTTCGGACAGATTTTCAATAAAACGGGTTAGGATGTCCGTATCGGCAGAGAAGAGCCTCAGCAGCTCCTGCTTGCTGATAAACATGACCAGGCAGGGGCCGGTAGCCGTGACGGTGGCCGGAACGAGATTCTCCTTGCGGAACAGCACGGCTTCACCAATGGTCTGTCCCGCACTCAGATGTGCAATGGTCACACCGCTGCCGGTTGGATGGGTTTTCTGTACCTCCACCCTCCCCGAGAGGATAATGCCGATCCGGTCTGCAGTATCCCCTTCAGAGAAGATCAGCATATTTTTCTGGTAGGAAGCTACCGTATAGATCATTTTGTGCAGGAGGAGCTCCAATTCTTCCGCGGACTTGCCCCGGAACAGCAGACAGGACTGCAGGACGGCAGTATCAGGTGTCATTGGCTTCCTCCACATTTAAATTTAATCGGTAACATCCGTTACCGATTGTATGGCGAAAGTCTACTACAATATTCAGTAACTGTAAAGGCGGGACGAACGGTGCCCTGCCAGCGAGACAATACTAATATTGAGGAGTGAACGCCAAGTGAGCAGCATGTTTTGTTTTCAATGTCAGGAAGCGGCGAAAGGAACAGGTTGTACCATTCAGGGGGTGTGCGGCAAGACCAGTGAGGTAGCCAATCTTCAGGACCTGCTGATTTATACGCTTAAAGGAATCTCCATCTTCGCACGCAAAGGCCGGGAGCTTGGCATGACCGACTCCGTTACCGATAAATTCATTATAGAGAGCCTGTTTGCAACAATAACGAATGCGAATTTTGTACCCGAAGCCTTTACATCCAGAGTACGGACGGGGCTTCAATTGCGTGACCAGTGGAGCAGCCGGCTGAAGCAGGCCGGGGCGGCAGCGGAGTTTGCTGATCATGATGCGGCAGTATGGAACGCTGAAACCGATGAAGAGCTGATTGCCAAGTCGGAGACGGTAGGTGTTTTGGCAACGGAAAATGAAGATGTACGATCCCTGCGGGAGCTGCTGACTTACGGGCTGAAGGGGATGGCGGCTTATATGGAGCATGCAGCAGTGCTGGGCTTCGGTGATGCCGGCTCGCATGCTTTTATGGAAAAAGGCCTGGCCGCGACACTGGATGACAGTCTGAGTGCAGGTGAGCTTACAGCCCTGGTTCTGGAATGCGGCAAATTCGGTGTGGATGTCATGGCTCTGCTTGATCAGGCCAATACAACCACATACGGCAATCCTGAAATTACCAAGGTTAACATTGGCGTAGGCCGTAATCCGGGAATCCTGATCAGCGGGCATGACCTGAAGGATATGGAGGAGCTGCTGAAGCAGACAGAAGGCACCGGGGTGGACGTGTATACACACAGCGAAATGCTGCCGGCCCACTATTATCCGGCTTTCAAGAAGTACAGCCATTTTGTCGGCAACTACGGCAACGCCTGGTGGAAGCAGAACGAGGAATTCGCCAGCTTCAATGGTCCGATTCTGATGACTACGAACTGCATCGTACCGCCTAAGGACAGCTATAAAGACCGTCTGTATACGACAGGCAATACCGGCTTCCCGGGTGTACAGCATGTACCTTCCGGTGAAGACGGCAAGAAGGACTTCTCGGCGATTATCGCCCAGGCCAAGGGCTGTACTGCTCCGACAGAGATTGAAACCGGCGAGATTGTCGGCGGCTTTGCTCATGCTGCGGTGATGAATGTGGCGGATCAGGTGGTTGAAGCGGTGCAGACCGGGGCGATCAAGCAGTTCTTCGTCATGGCAGGCTGTGACGGGCGGATGAAGAGCCGTAATTACTACACAGACTTTGCTTCCGAGCTGCCGCGAGATACCGTTATTCTTACTGCAGGCTGTGCGAAGTATAAATATAACAAGCTTGATCTCGGCGCGATCGGCGGAATTCCGCGTGTGCTCGACGCCGGCCAGTGCAATGACTCCTATTCCCTTGTGGTTATCGCCCTCAAGCTGAAGGAAGTATTCGGCCTGGATGATATCAACGACCTGCCGATTGCCTACAACATTGCCTGGTATGAGCAAAAGGCGGTAATCGTGCTGCTGGCCCTGCTGCATCTGGGTGTGAAGAACATCCATCTCGGACCTACACTGCCGGCCTTCCTGTCGCCTAACGTGGCTAAGGTGCTGGTCGACAACTTCGGTATCGGCGGTATTACAACGGTTCAGGAGGATATGGAGCGGTTCATGGCCGTTGTATAATTCATAGTGTAATTATATATAAAAGCCTATAGCAGCCCCGGCCGGAATCCGGCGGAGCGGAGCTATAGGCTTTTTTGGTGTCTGCTCTTACGGCAGACGGTAGAATGCAAATGGCTCGCCGCTGCGGAACGGACGGCTGGCTTCGTCCAGACGCTCCAGTATCTGCTTGTCCAGCCCCAAAGCGGCGCTGTGCAAATTCTGCTCAACCTGCTCCGGCCGCGTGGCGCCTACAATGACTGTGGATACAGCCGGCTGGTGCATCATCCAGGCTAGGGACAGGGCAGTAGGGGAGGTGCCGAGCTCGTCAGCTATCCGGCTAATCTCATTGCCCAGCCCGATCCGCTCGGGAGTGAGGAAACGGCTGAAGTTCGGATCGGTCTCTGCGCGCGAACCGGCCGGAGCCCCGCCGCTGTATTTACCGGTCAGAATTCCGCCGGCAAGCGGGAAATACGGGATGATGCCCAGTCCCTGGTCCAGACAGAGCGGCAGCAGCTCGTTCTCCGGTGTGCGGTCAGCCAGCGAATAGCTGCACTGGATCGAGGTGTACTTCATATAGCCCCGCGCCTCGCTGATTCCGAGCGCCTTCATCAGCTCCCAGGCAGCATAGTTGGAAGCGCCGATATAGCGGACCTTACCTGAGGAGACCATATCATCAAGCGTGCGCAGTGTCTCATCAAGCGGAGTATAAGGATCGAAGGTGTGAATCTGGTACAGATCCACATGATCCGTCTTCAAGCGGCGAAGGCTGCCTTCCAGCTCCGTCATCAGATGCCGGCGCGAGGAGCCGCGGCTTCCGTCAGCCCGCGGCAATCCTGCCTTGGTGGCCAGCACCGCATCCTGCCGTCTGCCTTCCAGGGCCAGTCCGATAATCCGCTCTGACTCGGTCCCGGCATAAATATTGGCAGTGTCTATGAAGCTGATGCCCTGATCCAGGGCAGTATGGATAATCCCGATTGAAGTTTTTTCATCGGCCCGCTTGCCGAATGCATTGGTTCCAAGGCCGAGGGCGGATACCTGCAGCCCGCTGTCGCCCAAACGGTTGAATTTCATGACAGTCACTCCTCTGAATGGTTTATTAACGGATTCAGCCCGCCGTCTTCCGCAAACAGCTTCAAGGCAGTATCAATCAGCAGCCTGACGGCAATCGAAGCCTCCTCCAGTGAATGGACGGCAATGTGCACATCGCGGTGGGCATCCGGAGAGAGCTCACGGATGATCACATTTCCGGGTGGTGCAAGCAGTGACAGCTCCGAGAGCACACCGACAGCCAGCCCCTCCTTGATCATGTTCAGCGCCGTACTGTAGCTGTTCACCACGTACTTTACGTTGAGCTCGCTGTCGGCACGCCTGAACAAATCAATCACCGGGGGCTCATAGCCGGCCCGGCAGATCATCATCGGCTCCTGCTCCAGATCCTTTACATGGACAATGCTGCTGTGACCCAGGGGATGGCCTTCAGGCAGCACGGCATAGAGCTTCTCCCGGAACAGCGGAATCGTCTCAAGCTCCTCCAGTGGCGGAATAATCAGTCCGGCATCAATCTGGCGGGTCTCCAGCCACTCCTTCACCTCGGCTACCGAGCCTTCATGGACAGAAATGTCTATACCGGGATACCTGTCCGTAATGGAACGGATGATCTTTGGTACAAAGTAAGCAGCAGCAACCGGAAAGGCGCCGATCCTGATAAGGCCCTTCTCCAGCCCCTTTTCTGCTGAGACCTCCTGCTCTACTTTGTTGAACCCGCCAAGAATTTCCCGGAAAATAATCAGTACACGCTTGCCCACCTCGGTAAGCATTAGCCCGCTGCGGCGGTCACGCAGCAGCAGCTTGACGTCAAGCTCGGCCTCCAGGGCGGAAATGGCCCGGCTGACCGCCGGCTGGGTCATGTTCAGCTCCAGTCCGGCTTTGGTGAAGCTGCCAGTCTCAGCAATTTTGACAAATAAAAGAATCTGATTATTGTTCATAACAAATATGGTATGCCCCTCATGATTATAATGCATTTCAATTATGAATACGGATATTGTATCATTTGGATTGAATAAGAAACAAGAGGTGAACACAATGTCGCAACGCAATAAAACGGTCATACTGCTTACTTTCCTGGTGATCGTCTGGGGCATCAACTGGCCGCTGTCCAAAATCGCCTTAACCTACGCGCCCCCGCTGCTGTTCGCCGGTATCCGTACCGTAATTGCCGGGATCATCCTGATTATAGCCGCACTGCCAAGATGGAGGCAGCTTGATTTCCGGCGGCTGTGGCCCGTCTATCTGGCTTCAGCTGTGCTCAGCATTGTCTTTTATTACGGATTCCAGACCATTGGCCTGCAATATGTTCCCTCCGGCCTGTTCTCGGCCATAGTCTTTCTGCAGCCTGTGCTGCTGGGCATCTTCGCCTGGATCTGGCTGGGTGAGAGCATGTACGGGCTGAAAATATTCGGCCTGCTGCTTGGCTTCTCCGGGGTAGCAGCGCTTAGCATCGGCGGATTTACCGGCAGCATCTCGGCAGCCGGAGTACTGCTGGCACTGGCCAGCGCACTGTGCTGGGCCCTCGGCACCGTGTATATGAAGCGGAATGCGGCGCGGGTGGATATGCTGTGGCTGACTGCCATGCAGATTATGATCGGGGGCCTGATCCTGCTGGCTGCCGGATCGGTTACAGAGAGCTGGGCGGCAATTACCTGGAGCAGAGCCTTTATTGTGAATACACTGTTTATCGCTGTATTCGTTATCGCACTCGGCTGGATGGTGTACTTTAAACTCATTAATGAAGGAGAGGCGGGAAAGGTAGGCTCGTATACTTTTCTGATTCCGCTGATATCAATCGGCTCAAGCGTGCTGATCCTGCATGAGCATGTTACGCTCAACCTGATTGCGGGTCTGCTGCTTATCGTCAGCAGCATTATCCTGGTGAATGTGAAGCTGGGGCGAAGCAGGAGGGAGCATCCGGGCGGCGGAGGAAAGCTGCGCCGGAGCGCGGGATGACCTGATAGACAAGAGCCTGCAGTCTGCTCCCGGAGCAGTCTGCAGGCTCTTGTCTGTTCATTAAGCCTGATTTCTTAACCGCAGGCTCTGGGCGGTAAATACGGTCTCCCCCGCCGGAGTATCAATCTCAGCGCTGTAGCCGCCGATATGGATGCTGGTGCCTGAGATTTGCCGGACGGAGATTTTATGCCCTGCTGTCAGCAGCGTTCTTTGTCCTGTTGCCGGTCCGGCCTGCTGTAATACAATGGATTGCCCCGCCTCGGCCGTGGAGCCGCTGCATACCGAATCTGCAGGAATAAAGCGGATATTACCCGCTGCCCGCAGGGTGGTGTTAACAGTGCCTTCCCCGTGAATATGCAGGTCGCCTCCCGACTGGAGCAGGCTGTCCTCTGCCCCGGCAATATCAATCCGCACATTTCCCTCGTGCATATGAAATACTCCGTCCCTGAGCTCCTCCAGCAGATCCAGGAATGTGCCGACTACATCATCGTTAATGAATTCCGTGAACTGTCCGGGGTGCAGAAAAATCTCCAGCATATGCTTCAGCTGCCTTGTATCCATAGGTGCAGCCGGATCGTCTCCGGCAAGTAGCTCCTGCAGTCCGCGCAGCATGCCGGGGATGTGGATGAATTTACCTTCGAGCAGGTGCAGCACGACCAGCCCGTATTTCACCGGCTGTTGGCGGGAGCGAAGATTGCTCTCCAGCAGCCGGGCGGCATTCCGTAGCAGGCTCAGTTCCTCTATCAGCTGTCCGGGGCACTTATACAGCCGGTGCTGTCTTGCCCCGCATTCACCGCTGTAAATGTGGCTGTCTGTAGCCCTGCCGCGGATGACTACACTGCCGGTGGCTGCAATCACAGCATGGCGGACGTCACCGGAGATGTATACGTTCCCTATTGCTTCTATAGTGTAATACTCCCCGATTCCCTGAGGTGCTATGATATCCCCTGCGAAAATAAGAGTACCTTCGGCAGCAGCCATATGATCCGGCAAGACGCAGGCTTCCGGAAAATCAATACGCATAGCCGGGGTATCCCAGCCCGTAAACCGCGGCCGGCCTTCACGCTGTGCGACAATCTCCCCGTTCGGCAGCAGCCGGCAGCAGCCGGAGTATGTAAGAGATATATCCTCCGGCCGCGGAGCCGGCAAAATGCCGCCGAACACATCGTACCCGGGCAATCCCTCTTCCGGGGGCAGCTTGCGGGCCAATATCTCCCCTGTCCGGACCCGGAAAGGTCTCATTCCGGAAGAGTCCGCTGCAGACTGTGGACCGGATGCTCCGCTTGTGCTGAACGCTTCTGTTAAAGACAGCCTTGCCTCCGGCTCAAGCCGCCCTTTTTTGCCCGGGAGCGGAGCCTTGCCTACAGCAATACAGACCGGCTGATAGGTCGGATTATTCAGCTCTGCGTACAGGGCCGGAATGTTTAGATTCGGGATGAAGGAGCTCTTAGACAGGTCGGCTACAATCTGGTTCACAGTCAGCTTCGAGAGCAGCAGATCATAGTTCGGCTCTGCCCGGACACATACCTTGGCCGAAGCGGGACAATTGACCAGCTTCCAGGCATACTTCTCTACACGGTAGAGCGTAAAATAGGCGCTGAGCCCGTCTTCGGAAACGGTAATCTGGTACTGCGGCTTCTCGCTGATTTCCCAGCTCAGCTGGTCAGATGAAGTAATGGCGGCGGGCTCTGTTGCTCTGGTCCGGTTAATTCTGAGGACGACGGGGTGAATGGCAGAGATGACGGCAGCTTTGCCGCCGGGTAAAGGGGGAGTAATAAAGATCTGGTCATTCTGCACGATAATCATTCCATTCTTCTCCTCATGCCCGGCAGATCCGATTGGCGGTATGAAGGGGAGAGTAGAAGAAAGAGAATGAACGGCACTGAAGACAGGCATGGCGCTGAACGCATGCCGTGGCTGATCAAGAGTGTGATGCGGCATTGTTTATAACCTCGCTTTTTTCGATTATCAGAAACCGGCAGCCTGGCAGCCATAAATGCCGAATGCGCATGATTAGGCCCATTGCTTTGCGTCCTGCCCTTTCGGACAGTTTGCCTTTATACATGAGACGAAGATAAACATTCAGCATGAGGTCATTTATTCGACCGTGATCGACAATAAAGAATTCTTAACTGGTACTATAGTACTGGATTTTAGTGGTTGCTGCAAATAATCCTTATTTTAATACTTGTGCAGCAAGTTTTCAACTGTGATTTTATCTAAAAAATCGCAGCCGTAGTAGGGTGCGATAGCCGGCAGTGGGGCTTAATCTCCAACTCGCACACCGGGACTACAAAAAAAGACTCTCCCAAGCTTACAGCTTGTGGGAGAGTCCTTTGTTAACAAGAGGGATACTGCGGGCAGCTTCGCTTCTTGCCGGCAGGGCTGCAGCAGAAACTGCTGCGTAACCGGCTTGCTCGATAACATCAAGCACACGGTTCAGATGGGAGAACACGGCGCCGAGATCGCGGATGGCTGTGAGCGGACAGTGCCCCTGCAGCTCAGCGAACCAGGAGAGCTGCAGCTCGCGGGCGTGACGCGCAGACTCCGTAAGCGGACGTCCGGCTTCTGCTTTCGACAGCGTCCTGGCACCGTAAAGGGCAATACAGTCAGCGGTTGCTGCCATGACCTCATTCATCCGGTCAGAGGCGGCATAGTGCGCAGGCAGCAGGGATAGCTCCTCCGCGATCTCCTGGACATAGAAGTGAACCTTCTGCAGATGCGCCGTAGCCTGAGCCAGTCCGTGCATTTCTTTACGGCAAGGATAATGTGACAGCGTGTACAGCAGCTCCTTCTGCAGGCTGCTGCTCTTCGCCAGCAGAGCGGAGGAGCGCTTCAGGGTGCTGCGGGCCGGTTCCCCGGCTTTGCCGCCTGCGGCAAGTCCGCTTAGGGAATCAGCCAGCAGCAGGCTCCCTTCAAGAGCCAGACCCTTCACCTTATCGAAGCCCTTCGGCGGAACAATAATCATATTAATCAAGAGGGCAATCAGTACGCCGATCAGCGTCTCTGCGAGTCTCCATACAACATAATGATCATGGTAAAAGGTAAGCGCGAGCACCGACGTTACCCCGACCTGGGAAACGGCCTGAACATTAATCCGGCAGGCGGTGGCAACTCCGATGCCGATCAGCAGGATCAGCAGAAGCGAGACGATGCCTATGTCCAGGAAGCGGCCTACGATCAGGCTGACCGCTCCGCCAAGCACAATGCCGAGCAGCCGGTAGCAGCCCTTTTCAAGTGAGGCTTTAACGGTGCCCTGTGTAATGAGAATGGCCGCAAGCGGTGCAAAGTATAAATACTGGTCGCCGTAAAGGCCGTGTACAGCCAGCCAGGACAGTGAAGCGGCCAGCGTAATCCGTATCATATAAAGGGATAATCCAAATTTCTCAAGGCGGTCTTGTAACCCCTCGTTCATGTTTGTCATCTTCTTTCGTAAAAGGAGGAATTTACAGGCTGTTTTCAGCCGTTTTCATTATAGCACTTCAAAACGGGCGTGCAGGGGCCATATTTTACGAACTTGTTAAGAATCCGCCGGAGTTTTTACATTGTACGTTATCGCATATAGGGGATTGATCCGATATGCTATATAATATGAAATGTTGTCGAAGCAGGGGCGGAATTGTCGGTGCGGCGTTTCTTCGCCGGAAGGCGCCGATTGCGCTCTGCGAGATGAGGGTAAAATAGGTTGTATTACATAAGGTAAGGGAGGTTGTTAGCTATAGCTACCCCGGAAGGCACTATTATTTCTTTTGACCAGGTTACTAAGCAGTATGATGATGAGGAGGCCGTGTTAAAAGGCGTCAGCTTTGAAATTGAACGCGGCAAGTTCTATACACTGCTTGGCCCCTCCGGCTGCGGCAAGACGACCATTCTGCGTCTGATTGCCGGCTTTGCAGAGCCGACGGAAGGTTCTATTTATCTGAACGGAAAAATGATCAACCACATTCCCGCCAACGAGCGGCAGGTCAATACGGTATTTCAGGATTATGCCCTGTTTCCGCATCTGGACGTGTTCGAGAATGTGGCCTTCGGACTGCGCATCAAGAAGCTTAAAAAGGATGTCATCACACAAAAGGTGCAGGAAGCGCTGCGTTTCGTCAACCTTGTAGGCTATGATCAGCGTGCAATTAATGAAATGTCCGGCGGCCAGAGACAGCGTGTGGCGATTGCGCGGGCGATCGTTAATGAGCCGCAGGTACTGCTGCTGGACGAGCCGCTGTCTGCGCTTGATCTGAAGCTGCGCACCGAGATGCAGTATATTTTGCGGGAAATGCAGCAGCGGCTGGGAATTACCTTTATCTTCGTCACGCATGACCAGGAGGAAGCGCTGGCGATGTCGGACTGGATCTTTGTCATGAACAAAGGGAAGATCGAGCAGAGCGGTACGCCAAATGATATATACGATGAGCCGATTAACCGCTTCGTTGCCGACTTCATCGGGGAGTCGAATATTGTACCGGGTGTGATGATCGAGGATAATCTAGTGGAATGGGGCGGCCACCGGTTTGAATGTCTGGATGCCGGTCTGCGTCCGAATGAAGCAGTGGAGATTGTTATCCGTCCGGAGGATCTGGAAATCTCCCCGCTTGAGCAGGGCAAGCTGAAGGTGCGCGTAGATTCCCAGCTGTTCCGCGGGGTGCACTATGAAATCAGCTGCTACGATGAATCCGGCCATGAATGGCTGGTTCACTCTACTCGTAAGGCGGAGGTAGGCAGCGAGATCGGGCTTTATTTTGACCCGGAAGCGATTCATGTTATGCGCTTCGGCGAAACGGAGGAAGAATTCGACAGACGTCTGGAAGCTTACGGCGAGGTAGAGAGCCATGACCAATAAGGGCCGGTCGTATTATCTCATCCCTTATTACCTGTGGATTGCCTTGTTCGTCATCGCGCCGGTGCTGCTGATTATTTACTATTCGCTGTTTGATCTGGACGGGAAGCTTACACTGGATAACTACGTGAACTTCTTTACACCGGTATATATGAAAATGATGCTGAACTCCTTCTGGTATGCGTTCCTGATTACAGCATTTTCGCTGCTTGTTGCGTATCCAGCAGCCTATCTGCTGACCCGCACGAAGCACAAACAGCTGTGGCTGCTGCTGATCATCCTGCCAACCTGGATCAACCTGCTGCTGAAGACGTATGCGTTCATCGGGATTTTTGGCACCTTCGGACCGGTTAACAGCCTGTTTGATGTCCTGGGGATCGGGGAGCAGCAGATTTTGTTCACCGGGTTCAGCTTTGTGTTTGTATCGGTGTATATCTTCATTCCGTTTATGATTTTGCCGATCTACAGTGCCCTCGAGGAGCTGAACCTGTCCCTTGTAGACGCTGCCCGTGATCTCGGCGCTTCCGGGTGGACGACGTTCCGCCGGGTTATTTTTCCGCTGACGATCTCCGGGGTACGCTCCGGCTGTATGGCGGTATTTATTCCGGCGCTGTCGCTGTTTATGATTACACGCCTGATTGCCGGCAACCGGGTCATTACGCTGGGCACCGCCATAGAACAGCACTTTCTCGTTACACAGGACTGGGGCATGGGCTCGACGGTTGCCGTGTTCCTGATCGTGATTATGGTGCTGTTCATGCTTCTGACCGGAAGCTCACGGAAAGGGGTGCGGCATGAAAAATAAAAACGGAATCGCTAATATGTACCTGGTGCTGGTTTTTGTTGTCCTGTATGCACCCATTTTCTATCTGATGTACTATTCATTCAACAGCGGCGGCACGATGCATAAGTTCGAGGGCTTCACGCTCGATTATTACCGTGAGGTGCTGCAGGATACACGTCTGATTATTATCGTGATCAACACGCTCGTTATTGCGCTGCTCTCTTCGTCGATTGCCACCTTGATTGCCGTTATAGGGGCACTGGCGATTCACCGCAGCCGCAGACGGCGTTCAAAGAACGCCTTGCTGTCGCTGAATAACGTCCTGATCGTAAGCCCGGACGTCATCATCGGTGCATCGTTCCTGATCCTGTTCACGATTGCCGGTATCCAGCTCGGCTTCACCTCAGTACTGCTCTCCCATGTGGCGTTCAGCATTCCGATTGCCGTGCTGATGATTTTGCCGCATCTGCAGGAGATGAGCCCGACACTGACTGATGCCGCCCGCGACCTCGGGGCAAGCCGGATGAGTGTACTGACCAAGGTTATTCTGCCGATCATCAAGCCGGGGATCTTTAGCGGATTCTTTATGGCGCTGACTTATTCCCTGGATGATTTTGCAGTAACGTTCTTCGTAACGGGCAATGGCTACGCCACACTCCCCGTCGAAATCTATTCACGGGCCCGGCAAGGGGTATCGCTGTCGATCAATGCGCTGTCTACCCTGATCTTCCTCTTTACCATTCTGCTGGTCGTCGGCTACTACTTCCTGAATCAGCGCAAGAGCAAGCCGTCCGCTGCTGTAGCGGAGCCTGTAGCGGAAGCGGGGGTGCCGAGATGAAACAGCTGGCAAATGCTTTTCTGGCCATTCTGCTGGTTGCCTTCGGTCTGATGTTCCTTGCAATGCGCCTGAACTCGGCCGAAGGATATACCGGCGGCAATACGCTGACGATCTACAACTGGGGCGATTATGTCGATCCTGATCTGCTGGAGCAGTTCCAGGAGGAGACCGGAATCACGGTCATCTACCAGACCTTTGATTCCAATGAAGCGATGCTGACCAAGGTAGAGCAGGGCGGAACAGTCTTTGACGTTGTTGTTCCATCCGACTATGCCATCGCCAAGATGCGTGAGGAGAACCTGCTGCTGCCGCTGGATCACAGCAAGATTCCGAACCTGGCAAATGTGGATTCCAGATTCATGGATCTGTCCTTCGATCCGGGCAATATGTACTCAGTGCCTTATTTCTGGGGAACAGTGGGCATTATTTATAACCCGGAGATGACAGGAGATATTGATTTCAGCAGCTGGAACTCCCTGTGGGACAGCAGGCTGAACAATGACATCTTCCTGGTGGACGGGGCCCGCGAGGTAATGGGCATGGCGCTGAACAGCCTGCATTATTCGGTCAACGACACGAATGAAGATCATCTGCAGGAGGCGTTGTCCAAGCTGAACAAGCTCTCACCTAACGTCAAGGCTATCGTCGGTGACGAGATCAAGATGCTGCTGGCTAATGAAGAGGCGGCGGTCGGGATCGTCTGGTCCGGTGATGCATCCGAGATTATGGACGAGAACGACAAGCTTGACTATGTAGTACCTGAGGAAGGGTCGAACAAATGGTTCGACAACATGGTCATTCCGAAGACAGCTGCCAATGTAGAGGGGGCGCACCAGTTCATCGACTTCATGCTCCGCCCTGAAGTCGCAGCCCAGAACGCCGAATACGTGGGATACTCCACTCCGAACGTTCCCGGACTGGCGCTGCTGCCGGAGGATATCTCCGGCGACGAACGCTTCTACCCGCCCGCCGAAATCACCGACCGCCTGGAGGTCTACGACAACCTCGGCAAGCGGATGCTCGCCCATTACAACGAGCTGTTCCTGAAGTTTAAGATGAACAAGAAATAAGGAATGTATAGTATAGCTGGATTAACAGGCGCCTGGCTGCGGTATAACCGCAGCCAGGCGCCTGTTTTGGTTTGTAGGCTGTGGGTGTTGCGGGCTGGGCGAGGGGTGGAGGGTAGGGGGAAGGGTGAGGGGTGAAGGGTAGAGGGGTGAAGGGTAGAGGAGTGAAGGGTAGAGGGGTGAAGGGTAGAAGGGCGAAGGGTAGAAGGGCGAAGGGGGAAGGGCGAAGGGTGGGCGGTGAAGGGCGGAAGATAAAGAGTGTAACCCGTAACCCGTAACCCGTAACCCGTAACCCGTAACCCGTAACCCGTAACCCGTAACCCGTAACCCGTAACCCGTAACCCGTAACCCGTAACCCTTTCCCCCCGCGGTCTTGCTTTTTAGGTGGAAAAACACCATCTAAATTGCTAGCAATCAGCTTAGTAAAGGGAATAGTTGGAAAAAGTCCACCTAATCCGTCCATATATAGGGAAAAAGAGAAGTAATAGCCCAAATAGGCTGCTTTTATCGAACTAAATGCCCGAGAATCGTTACATCGCGATGAATAGGTTGCCTTTTTCCACTTAATGTTTCCTCGTGAAGGTAACCGGTGCAAGAGATAGTGTGTTTTAGAGGCGGATGCCTTACGTGAGCCGGGTAGTTATTATTTTTGCTGCATAGCGCCAGTGTAATGCAATACCTCAAAGTTAGAATTACGCGCGCCAGCCGCCGCCCCTCAGTCAACCATCAATCAACGACTAACCATCATCCGCCAATGATCAACCAACCAGTCAATCACTGCCAAGACACTAACTACCAAACCATCATCCGCCAAACATCCACAACGACCAACGACTAACTATAATCCACCAACCAACCGGCCAGCCAATCACCAAACAATCCACAATCGACTATTCACCGATGGCCATCCACACAACGACCAGCTAGCTGATCAACGATCATAAACCAGTTAACCATCGGCTAGTTAAAGTAATCCAGAACACCGTGTGCCAGCTCATAACGGACTACTCTTTCCTGATTGTCCCTGCTGGAGGGGAGCAGCCAGCCTTTACTGCAAAGACTGCGCAGCGTCCGGACTGCGGTTTTGTAATCAACATCGAAATGCTGCTCAACGTCCCGGGGGCGGACACTTCCGGTCAAGCAGATAGCCAGGCGGATGGTCTCCTGCTCCATAAGCTGCAGACGTGAGGCGGGAGCATCGGCGGCCTGGTATCTGCCCAGGATCATCTGGAGCAAAGTCATACATAACTCGGGACGTTGTTCGACATCATCATAGGCAAAGGAGATGATGCGGTACCCCATCGCCTGCAAAAAGGTTTCACGGTTGAGCTCATTACAGTATTTATTGCGGTCCATGTCACGCACATGCGAACTATAGCCCTTGATCTCGATGAGCAGCCTGATGTAGCCGGGAAGCCAGGCGAAGTCGGCAAAATAAGATCTGCCGCGCCAGTCCGTAACCTCATATTCAGGATGCAGCTTGGAGAAATCCCCCCTCAGCGGCCACCACACCTTGCGCAGAAATAATATTTCCGCATGCTGATGTCCCCGTTCCAGCCGTCCCCGCCGTTCTCCGGAAGTCCTTTTGACCAGATGGTCCCCGATAAATTGCCGGTGTGCGTCTTCAAATAGCAATAAGCTCACTCTCCCCGTAAAAATAGAAAACGTCCCGGCTTCCCCTAAGAGGTTAAGCCGGGACGTTCTTCGTCTCGTTGCAGTCAGTATAAGCTAATTTGCAGCTTTTGGAAAGGATAAGCTGATAAAAGCAGGTATTATTTGATGCCAAGCCTCATCCGGTAGCTGATCATGACCGGCAGAGTGCGGCCTTCGAAATAATCTTCCACCGCAGCGGTGAATTCGGCGATACCTTCGTTGAGCAGGGTGGACCCCAGCTTAAGCACACTCTGCAGCCCGCCCTGGCTCAGCATCAGACCAACGTAGCGCGCAGCGTCGCAGGTCTCGGTATTATGGAATACAATCTCCCGGGCGAAAGTAAAGTGGCCGCTGCCCTGAATCCGTGCCAGATGCCCTTCCTTATCCCATTTATGAGCACGTTCGCCCTCAGGCTGAAGCTCAGCCAGCAAGCTGTCGGCAGAGGTGATGAGCCGGTTGTATCTGTTCTCAATATCCGCCTGCAGCACCAGCGGCCAGTCACAGTCGTAAGCGGCAAAAACGCCGCCGGGGCGCAGACAGCGGGCAATCTCCTGCAGAGTGCCGGCCGGCTCCATCCAGTGAAAGGACTGGGAGCAGGTAATAATGTCGACACTGCCGGAATCGAACGGCAGCTGAGTGGAGTAGCCTTGCTGAAAAGACACAGACTGGATGCTGCTGTCTTGCCCCAGCTTCTCTGTTGCTTTACTGAGCATATCGGGATTGGGCTCAATTCCGACTACAGAATCTGCGGCATCCTTCCAGAGGAATGTGGATAATCCGGTTCCGCAGCCGATGTCAGCGACGGTTGAAGGCTTTCCGCCCAGATAATTGCTCAATAAGCTTACTATGATCGGCGGAGCCTCCGGGCGGAAACGGTCATATTCATTTTGAAAGCCTGAGAAGCGGTCAATATTCTGCTTGCTGTTGCCGGCAGGAATCATCAAATCCTCTCCCATCTGTAATGCTAGATTGATTGCAGACTATAGTATCAGGCAGTGCACATGAGCTGGTTAAGCAAAAGGGTCCCGGAAACGTTTGGATAAAGGCGGTTCAGGCAGGATAAAACCCCGGACTGACTGTGGGACTGACCGTTAATGTAGATACAGGTCAGCGCAGCAGCTCCGGATCAACCGCCGGTACAAGCCCTTCAGCAGCTGCGCGGTTTAGGAGCGCCGAGATCGCGGCGTAACCCTCCTCGCCTAGATCCATGGAGAACCCGTTCACATACAGGTCAATATGTGACTTGGCTACCTCAGGGGACAGCTCCTGGGCATGGCTGAGTACAAAGTCGCGGCAGCCGCTGTCAGCAGGGTGGTCCCAGGCGAACTGAAGCGAGCTTCTGATCCAGCCGGTAATGGCCTCATCATCAAGATCACGGCGGGCAATGATTGCTCCCAGCGGGATCGGCAGGCCGGTATCCCCCTCCCACCAGCTGCCGAGATCAGTCAGCATGTTCAGGCCGTAGGAGCTGTAGGTGAAGCGCGCTTCATGAATGACCAGTCCGGCATCAATCCGCCCGTCCCGGACTGCCGGCATGATCTCATCGAACGGCATGACGACAATCTCGCCGGGACCGCCCGGCACCTGCTGTGCGGCCCACAGACGGAACAGGAGATAAGCCGTGGAGCGTTCGCTCGGTACGGCTATGCGGCGGCCGGACAGATCCGCCGGACGGCGGATCTTACCCTGGCCGCCGGCGGTCAGCACAAGCGGGCCGCAGCCGCGGCCAAGCGCGCCGCCGCAAGGCAGCAGCTTGTAGCGGTCGAGCACCCAGGGGAGGGCGGCGTAGGAGATTTTGAGCACTTCGGGTCCGGCGCCGTCAGCAGCCAGCCCGTTGGTAATATCGATATCCGCAAAGGTCACGTTGAGCTTGGGTGCACCCGGCACCAGCCCGTGTGCCAGAGCGTAGAAAACAAAGGTGTCGTTCGGGCATGGGGAAAAAGCAATGTTCAACTGATCTGTTGTTGCTGGCATTACAGCACCTCCAATAGTATAGCGGCGGCTGCCGCTAGCGCGTCCAGCGCTGCAGGGATTTGCCACGCGGCCCGGTCACGCGGGCCGACCGGGTTCGAGATCGCACGCAGCTCAAGCGCTGCGATCCCGAACCGCTGGGCGGCCACGGCGACCCCGTGGCCTTCCATCGCTTCCGCGACGGCACCGGGATGCCGCGCGGCGAGAGCGGCGGCCGTCCCGGCGGTGCCGGTCGCCGTCGATACGGTCAGCACAGGACCTGTGCTGACCGGAAGGCCGGCCGCTGCAAGCGCGGCCGCAAGAGCCAAGGCCGTGCCGTGCGCCGCCGGCACGGTGTTGCTGCCGAAGCCGAGCTCGGCAGCGCTGCGGAAGCCCTCCGGCGTCTCGGCCCCGAGGTCGGCGGCAATCATCTCGCTGGCGACGGCCAGCGAGCCTACGGGTGCCAGCCCCGGAAACCCGCCGCCGATCCCGGCGCTGAGGACGCAGCCGTAGACCCCGGCTGCCAGGGCAGCGGCCGTTCCGGCCGCCGCCGCGGCGGTACCGGCGCCCGCCGCAATCACCTCGAACCTGGCGCTGCCACCCAGGCCGCGCAGGACCGCTTCGCGCTCAGCCTCGACTGCCGTTACGATCAGCACGCGCGGAGCCGGGGCTTGTCCCGCCGCTGCCCGGCCTGCGGCAGTTAGGGACTGGGGTTGCGTATTATTTTCCACAAGAGAGGTCTCCTTCCATAGAAGAGAATAGGATATATTTGCTTTCTATATGTAGTGTGTAATAATCCGGATGAATCAGACACAGTAAGGGCGGGTTTCCCCGTACCGTAACCCAAAGGATACGCCGTTTTGAAAGGGAGGTCAAACCGGCAGGTTTTATTTTGCCGCAGGCTGTTGACAATATAGAATATAAAGAGTATATTTATCTCAACTTAAAGATAATTAACTTAAAGACATATCAGAGGGACGGTTCATTCACCGGAGTGACCGGACAGTACAGAGAGCGGAGGTGTGTAAGATGAGTGACTATAATGAACTTATAAGCCGAACAACCGGCAGTCCGGATCTGGATCAGGCGGCATCATTGAAGCTGTTCGTTGTGTTGTCCAAAGCATATAAGAGCCTGATGGATCATGCAGTTAAGGATATGAAGAGTCACGGCCTGGCCTCGGCTGAATTCATGGTGCTGGAGGTACTGTACCACCGGACGCGGATTCCGCTGCAGCAGATCGGCGAGAAGATCCTCGTAACCAGCGGCAGCATTACCTATAATATCGACAAGCTGGAAAAGCGGGGACTGCTGAAGCGTGTGCCTTGTGATGAAGACCGCCGTGTGACCTACGCTGAGATTACGGAGGCGGGCCGCGAGCTGTTCGACAACATTTTTCCTAAGCATGTTGCTTCGATCCACGGGCTGATGGGCGGGCTTAATGAGGATGAGAAGGGGCAGACGATCGATTTGCTTAAGAAGCTGGGTAAGGGCGTGTAGCATCTTTTAACAAAGTATACGGTGCAACGCGCCGGCTGCCGCCTTATCCCTGGCAGGACAATCCGGACTTGGAGCTTGCTGGGCTTTGCCTGATCCACCGGGCATTTAGTTATAAGATAGAGATAAACATAGTCTAAGAAGGCCAAAAAATTTTGAGCTATGTCTTAATATTAAGATAATTAAAAAGAAGAGAATGGAGAGTGTTTAATATGGTTAGTGTAGGATTATTGTTACTTAGATTGGTAATTGGGGTTGCTTTTATCGGACATGGCGCGCAAAAGCTGTTCGGCTGGTTTGGCGGTTACGGACCTAAAGGTACGGGAGGCTGGATGGAATCTATCGGTATTAAACCGGGGGTTGCGATGGCAGTCACGGCTGGAATCATGGAGCTGGCTGGCGGGGTGCTATTCGCAGCAGGACTGCTGACACCGGTGGCGGCGGTACTGATTGCTGCTACAATGCTCGGGGCAATTATCAAGGTTCATGCTCCGAACGGATTCTGGTCAACTGCTAACGGAATTGAGTTTCCGCTGACTGTTCTGGTTGTCGCAGTAGCTGTTGCCTTGACCGGACCAGGGTCGATTTCGCTGGATGCCCTCTTTTTCAACTAATCTATAAGGAGATGGATATAATGACACTTCAAACTGCAGGGATTCACCATATTACCGCTTTTGTCAGAGATGCGCAGCAAAATGCTGATTTCTATGCCGGCATTCTTGGGCTCAGACTTGTAAAAAAGACGATTAACTTTGATGTCCCGGAGGTCTACCATCTCTATTTCGGGGATGAGCAGGGCTCTCCGGGTACCATCATCACCTTCTTTCCTTGGGCAACCGGACGCAAAGGCAGAATCGGCGGCGGCCAGGTTGGAGTAACTACCTATGCTGTGCCGGCAGGCTCACTGGGCTTCTGGGAGCAGCGGCTGGCTGACTACCGGATTCCAGTAACCAAAGTAACGCGGATTGCGGAATCGTACCTGTCGTTCGCGGATTATGACGGCCTGCGGATCGAGCTGGTGGAACGGGAGGCTGGTGCGCTCAGCACCTGGTCATTCGGTGGAGTTCCTGCCGAGCATGCGATTAAGGGCTTTGGCGGAGCTGTTCTCTACAGCACAGATCCTGGCCGGACAGCAGATACGCTGACCCGCACGCTTGGCCTTGAGCAGATTGCCGAGGGCGATGGTTATATCCGTTACCGTTCCTCCGCAGACATCGGCAACATTATTGACCTGAAAAGTACCCCGGTGCCGCAAGGCGGCGGCGGTACAGGCACCGTGCATCATATCGCCTGGCGTGCCAAGGATGATGCCGAGCAGCTTCAGTGGGGAAATGTCGTGCAGCGCCACGGCTATCAGCCGACTCCGGTGCAGGACCGCCAGTATTTTAACGCGATTTACTTCCGTGAGGAGGGCGGCATTCTGTTCGAGATTGCTACCGATCCTCCGGGCTTTGCCCGGGACGAGGAAGCTGATAAGCTGGGTGAGAAGCTGATGCTGCCGGCGTGGTTTGAACCAAACCGTGCGGTAATTGAAGCGAAGCTGAGTCCATTCGAGATTCGTGAAGTGGAGGTGAACCGGGTATGATTCATATTTTTAAAAAGGGTACAGATGCCAGCCAGCCAACTCTAATATTATTCCATGGTACGGGAGGCAATGAGCACGATCTGCTTCCGCTGGCGGAGATGCTGTCTCCCGGTTCTTCCGTCCTGGGAATCCGGGGAAATGTACTGGAGAATGGCATGCCGCGTTACTTCCGCCGGCTCGCCGAAGGCCTGTTCGATGAGGAGGACCTCATCTTCCGCACTCATGAGGTGAAGCAGTTCCTGGACAGTGCAGCGGAGCAGTACGGCTTCGACAGCAGCAATCTTGTTGCCGTCGGCTACTCCAACGGAGCCAATATCGCAGGCAGCCTGCTGTTCCACTACGGGCCGGTTTTCCGCTCTGCGGTGCTGCTGCATCCGATGGTTCCGCTGCGTGGGCTTGACCTGCCTTCTCTTGCAGACACTGCGGTCTTCATCGGTGCCGGCACGAATGACCCGCTGATCCGGGCTGAGGAGACACAGGAGCTGGAGCAGCTGCTGCAGACCGCCGGAGCTGAGGTTGTTACCCATTGGGGCAATCAGGGACACCGCCTGAGCACATCAGAGGTCGAAGCAGCCAGAAGCTGGCTTGGGCAGCAGGGCAAGTAAGCTTGGGTGCGAAGTGGGCTTGCGTAGAATGCGACGGTGCAGCACCAGTAGTTCCAGTAACACCAGTAACACCAGTAACACCAGTAACACCAGTAACACCAGTAACACCAGTAACACCAGTAACATATTGCTTATGACACAACTGTCTGCGGGGCCGCCGACATGAGGGGTTTGAAACTCATGGGAGCTCCTGCGGGCGGTTTTTGCATATCGTATCTTTAAATGAAAGCCTGAGTAACCCCGCTATCGAAGCCACCAAAGGGATTTATCCCACTAACAGAGCACATATAGCCCACGGTCGCTGCCAATAAGGGGATTTTTCCCCTAACGTAGCACATTCAGCCCACGGCCGCTGCCCATAAGAGGATTTATCCCACTAACGGAGCACAATTAGCCCACGGCCGCTGCCCATAAGGGGATTTATCCCACTAACGGAGCACATATAGTCCACGGCCGCTGCCCATAAGGGGATTTATCCCACTAACAGAGCACATATAGCCCACGGCCGCTGCCCATAAGGGGATTTTTCCCCTAACGTAGCACATTCAGCCCACGGCCGCTGCCAATAAGGGGATTTATCCCACTAACGGAGCACATATAGTCCACGGCCGCTACCCATAAGGGGATTTATCCCACTAACGGAGCACATATAGTCCACGGCCGCTGCCCATAAGGGGATTTATCCCACTAACGGAGCACATATAGTCCACGGCCGCTGCCCATAAGGGGATTTATCCCACTAACAGAGCACATATAGCCCACGGCCGCTGCCCATAAGGGGATTTATCCCACTAACGGAGCACAATTAGCCCACGGCCGCTGCCAATAAAGGGATTTATCCCACTAACGGAGCACATATAGCCCACGGCCGCTGCCAATAAAGGGATTTATCCCACTAACAGAGCACATATAGCCCACGGCCGCTTCCAATAAGGGGATTTATCCCACTAACCGGGCACACCAGCCAAACCTCAGCCCATCCACGAAGTCCCTCTGCTTAACCGTACCCGGCTTTACTCAGCTGCTGTGGCGCAATCCCCGGGTAGCATTTTGCCAAAGACTCTGCTATGATTTTAATCGTAAAGATTACTATTTAGGTGTAATCATACCCGACTATAAGCATAAGGAGCACGGCCTAACGTGAACAGCAGCAAAAAAAACAACAGCCAAGCCCGGCTGCCCCGGGCTAAGGGGCTTGATATGGCGAGTGTATATACGCCAAAGGAATGCGCGCGTAAGGCAAAGCACATTGTGCTGAGCAGGCAGAACCGTACGATTGTGGATGAATTCATTACGATCCTCGGCATGAGGGAGCGGTTCGCAGCGGCAGATGTGCCTCTGCCCAATAAGCTGGTGATGTTCGGCCCGCCCGGCACGGGCAAGACGCTGACTGCTTTCCATCTGGCCCGCCAGCTGGACCTGCCGCTTGTCCTGGTTCGTCTGGATACGGTGATTCACAGCCATTTGGGGGAGACGGCCAGCAATGTACGGAAGGTTTTTGACTATGCTGCCGGGGTGCCGTGTGTGCTGTTTCTCGATGAATTCGATGTGCTGGGACGGATGCGTGACTCCGGAGATGAGGTGAAGGAGATGGCGCGTGTCGTCAATACCCTGCTGCAATGCCTTGACGAGTTCGCAGGTGAGAGTGTATTTATTGCCGCAACCAATCTGGAGGAGGAGCTGGACCCGGCGGTCTGGCGGCGTTTTGACACCAGAATGACGTATTCGCCGCCGGATGAGGCGGGCAGGCTGGAATATACCGGACTACTGGTCGGCGGTGACGGTGAATCAGCCGGCCTGGTTGAGGAGACAGCGGACCTAATGGCCGGCTGCAGCTTTGCCGATATCGAGCAGATTGTGCTGAAGGCCAGACGTAAGGCCATTATAGCGGATACTGTGCTGGATTCCGGTCTGATTCGTGAAGCATTCGGTGAATACAATCTGGTCAGAATGAAGTGAATGTAGAGGAGACTCCGTCAGGGTGCAGGCAAAGGCCCCCTCGGGGTCTTTTCTTCTGAATATATGAATGTATAAGCTCTACGGTATCAATCAATAATCCTTATGTTTCTGCTTGATATTGATGCGGAAGCAGGGCGGGGCTGGTGCAGTTCCGGGAAAATAGCATTGAATACTCCGGCCCTCATCAGTTAGTATGAAGATTACTAAAAACAGGCCGTAAAGGCCTGCTGCAGAAAGGTTGGCGTCACAGTAACATGATTAGAGAAAAAATGGATAGCCGCATACTTGCGGCAGAAGGCCCCTCCCGCAGCCAGCGGCTGCAGCTGGCTGTTATTCTGGGTGCAATTGCTACAATCGGCCCGTTGTCGATCGATATGTACCTGCCGGCGCTGCCGGAGCTTGCCCGGCATTTTGGCACCAGCGCTGCACTGGTGCAGCTTAGTCTGACCTTCTTTCTGCTGGGACTGGCCTCCGGCCAGCTGGCAGCCGGACCGCTTAGCGATATGCACGGACGCCGGGGTCCGCTGCTGATCGGGATGCTGATTTATACGATAGCCTCCCTGCTATGTGCCTTCAGCCCGTCCATCGGGGTGCTGATTGTGCTTCGCTTTGTCCAGGGGCTGGCGGGCTCTGTGGGCGTGGTTATCTCCCGCGCTGCGGTCCGCGATCTGTATAGCGGCTCAGAATTAACCAAGTTTTTCTCGCTCCTGATGATTGTAAACGGGCTGGGGCCGATTCTCGCCCCGATTATCGGCGGACAGCTGCTGAGAGTAACGAACTGGCAGGGCGTGTTTATTGTGCTGTTTGTAGCGGGCCTGCTTTTTTGCGCAATGATTGTACTGCGCCTGCCGGAGACGCTGCCTAAGGAACGGCGCGTAAAAAGCGGCCTGAAGGGCACGCTCCTGACCTTCCGCAGCTTGCTCCGCAACAAGCGGTTTATGGGCTATGCGCTGTCACAGAGCTTTGTAATGGCGGCGATGTTTGCCTATATTTCCGGCTCCTCCTTTGTGCTGCAAAATATGTTCGGGGTTTCTCCGCAGCTGTACAGCCTGATTTTTGCCGTGAACGGTCTCGGCATTATTGTTACCGGCCAGATTGCCGGCAGATTATCCGGAAGATACGGTGAGCGTAGGCTGCTTGCCGTCGGACTGCTGCTCTGTGCGCTGGGCGGAGTGCTGCTGCTGGCCGCTGTTCTCGCCGGCTCCGGCCTGTGGCCGATTCTGTTTTGTCTGCTGGCCGTTGTCGCAAGCGTCGGGATGATCAGTACGACAACCTTCTCGCTGGCTATGCAGGATCAGGCGGAGACGGCTGGCAGTGCATCAGCCCTGCTTGGACTGCTGCCGCTGCTGCTGGGCGGCTGTGTCGCACCGCTGGTCGGACTTGGCGGCGAGGGAACGGCGGTTCCGATGGCTGTTGTGATTTCGGCAGCCGGTCTTCTGTCTGTTTTGTCCTACCTGCTGCTCTGCAGAGGCAGGGAAGGGGGACGCAGATGAGCCGTAAGGATTTTACCGTACTGCTGCTGCTGGCCTTTGCCTGGGGCGCATCGTTCCTGTTTATGCGGATTGCCTCGCCTGAGCTGGGACCGGTGTTTACAACCGAGCTCCGTGTAGCGCTGGCAGCTGCGGCGCTGCTGCTGTATGCCAAGATAACCCGCAAGCAGCTGGCGCTGCTCCGGCACTGGAAGCCGTTCCTGCTGCTCGGCGCCTTGAATGCCGCATTGCCGTTCACGCTGATCTGTATGGCCGAGCTGGAGCTGAATGCTTCGCTGGCAGCCATTCTTAATGCCACTACCCCCATGTTTGCGGCGCTTGCCGCCTGGGGCATCAAGAATGAGAGACCCGGACTGTCCAAAACCATCGGGCTGATTATAGGCCTGGCCGGCGTAGCGGTTCTGGTCGGCTGGAGTCCTGTTCCGCTTACCGGAACAACGCTGCTGTCCGTTCTCTATTCACTCGGCGCTGCGCTGGCTTACGGCTTCGGCGGCTTGTACGCCGCGCGCGCGGGCCGCGGGCTGGCACCGCTGACGCTGGCAGCCGGCCAGCAGCTTGGAGCCGCTATTGTACTGCTTCCGCTGGCAGTCATTTTTGCTCCGAAGCAGCTGCCTTCTGCCGCAGCCGTATACTCTGTCCTCGGGCTTTCCCTAATCTGCACAGCTGTAGCCTATCTCCTGTATTTTTACCTGATCCAGAGTGTAGGTGCGGTAAAGACCGTCAGCGTCACTTTTCTGGTGCCGGTATTCGGGCTGATGTGGGGCGCGCTTTTTCTGAATGAGCCTATCTATGTGAATACACTGGCAGGACTTGTGATTATTCTGCTGGGTGTGTTACTGATTAACCGTAGACCCCGGCCGGCGGCAGCTCCGGGTGTAGAAAAACAGGTGTAGCAGGCTGCTCTGTCATCCCTTACTTTCAGCAAACTTTCAGCCCATTTTAACGTTACATTTTGCTAATGGGTATATATTGAAAAGTGAAAGGGGGAACAGGATTGAATATTTCATCCGCAACATCCACAGCTTCAACTTCCTACACCTCATCCAGCGCTACTGATACCAGCGCACTTGAGAAGCAAAAAGCGAAGCTGGAGGCCGAACTTGAAAAGGTCGAAGCCAGCAAGGACGATGAGAAGACCAAGGAAACCAAAACAAAGCAGCTCGAGCAGCAGATTAAGCAGATTGAAACGCAGATCGCCCAAAAGTCCAATAGCAGCGGTTCTTCTTCGGCGGCTCAAAGCACACAGTCTGACAAACCTGCAGATACCAATCTGTTGAAGGCTGCCAGCGCAGCACAGATTGCAACTGCGACAACCGACAGCGAAGGCAGATTCGATATCCGGGTCTGATCCTGCATCTGCACCACAATAGCTATTCCAGAAAGAGGACATCCTTTGCCGTGAGGGAAGTCCTCTTTTTTGTGCGGCCGTACACGAGCCTAACGTTCCTGTAATTGGTATAATGGAGGCAAGAATAGGCCGAAGAGGGCCTGAATCCGGACACATGCGCCCTTAGTAAGGCAGGAGGAACTCATGCATTCAATAAAACAGACACTGGAACGTTTCCGTATTGTACGGCTGCTTCTATATATTTACCGCATCAGAGCGGTAAGGGCGCTTTTTCCGCTGGCGATCATCGGGCTGGTCTATTGGGAGGGACAGCATGAGCTGAAGCAGGTGCATCTTGGACTTACAATCCGCGAGCTCCGGCATATGTCGGCAGGCGCAGTTGCAGCAATGATTGCTGCCGCGCTGCTGTCGGTGGCTGTCATGAGCGCTTACGATTACTTGATCCGCCGTCATTTCCGCTTTCAGGTGGGGGCGTGGAGCACCTTCCGCTATGCGTGGATTGCCAATACCTTTAATAATCTGATTGGCTTCGCCGGCATCGCCGGCATCGGGCTGCGCACACTGCTCTATAAAAAAAGCGGAGTACCGGCTGCCTCCCTTACCCCGGCGCTTGTCTTTCTCTCTCCGCTGATGATAACCGGCCTGTCCCTGCTGTCCTGGGGAACTCTTACCGGTCTGCTGCCTGCCGGAGGGCTGCTCCGCGAGCATGAGTGGCTGGTTTTTGCGGTATGGGGGATGGCGCTTTACCTGCCTTTTTTTGTGATGGTTCAGCGTTCCTCGCTGTTTGCGAAGTGGATTAACCGGGGAGGGGGCAGAACCCCGTGGGTGACGGTATCATTCTCGGTGGGGGCATCGCTGCTTGAATGGCTGACAGCCGGCATCACCTTCTGGGTAATCGGCAGCCAGATGCTTGGCGGTGCAGCGTTCAGCGTGCTGTTCAGTATTTATGTAGTTGCTGCGGTAGCGGGGATTCTAAGCATGGCTCCGGGCGGCATCGGGGCGTTCGATCTGATTGCGCTGCTTGGACTTACCCAGCTCGGGCACAGCAGTGACCAGGCGATGGCGGTGCTGGTGATCTACAGGCTGTTGTATTACATCGTGCCCTGGCTGATCGGCCTTGTGCTGGCTGCACTCGAGCTCGGGCTGCAGGGTAGGCGGAGTGCCGGACGGGAAGGGGAGTTTGTTGAACCGGTCCTTAATATTTGGCAAAAAATCTGGGGCTGGCCCGGTCAATACACATTTCTGAGTGATCTTGGCGTCTGGGCGCTCGGCAAGCTGGTGCTGGCCAGCGGGCTTCTGCTGCTGCTGTCTGCGGCGACTCCCGAGCTGCTGTACCGGCTGAAGGTGACGGAAGAGCTGCTGTCGCTGCCCGTTATGCGTATCTCCCATCATTTGTCCGTGGTGATTGGCTTTATGCTGATTCTGCTGTCGAGAGGTATCTCTCTGCGGGTCAGAAGAGCTTATATCTGGACAAGCGTACTGCTGTGCGGCGGGGCTGTGTTCGCATTTACCAAGGGTCTCGATTATGAGGAGGCTGTATTTCTGCTGCTGGTGGCCTTGATCCTGTGGATCTCCAGATCAAGATTCTACAGAATCGGCGTACCGGTCAACAATCAGAGCACGCTGCTGTGGCTGTTAATGACTTCCCTGATTGCGCTCGGCTATTCCTTGCTGGGGAGCTATGTCCACCGCGGGTTCATGAAGGTTCTGCCGGCCGGTATGCAGCCCGAATGGCTGCAGCAGCATGGCAACGCGGCCATTGCGGCTGCCGGAGGCCTTGTTCTATCCTGGCTGGCGGTAACCATGCTGTTCTTGCTGCGGCCGCAGCGGAGAGCGGAGGAGATACTGGGTGACGGGGACATGGAACGTCTTACGCAATTCCTGGCAGGCACTAAAGGCAATGCTTTGACCCATATGCTGTTTCTGGGTGACAAGCGCTTTTACTGGGCTGCTGACGGCAAAGTCCTGCTTCCCTTTGCCCGTTCAAGGGATAAGCTTGTGGTGCTTGGTGATCCGCTTGGTCCAAGGAAGCTGCTGAACGGGGCAATCAGCGAATTCCGGAGGGAGGCGGACCTCTACGGGTTATCTGTTGTATTCTACCAGGCGACACCTGAGTTTCTGCCGGTCTATCATGAGCAGGGATACCGTTTTTTCAAGCTGGGTGAAGAGGCGACGGTTCAGCTGGCGGATTTTACACTAAGCGGGTCCAAAAACACCGGCCTGCGCAGTGTCTGCAACCGTTTCGGACGCGAGGGCTACAGCTTCGCTGTTATTGAAGCGCCGCTCAGCGGGGAACTGCTGCGTGAGCTCCGCTCTGTATCACAGGAGTGGCTGGACGGGCGGAACGAGAAGGGGTTCTCGCTCGGCTGGTTCAAGCGTTCCTATCTGCAGCTTGCTCCGGTGGCTGTGCTGCGCACGGCAGAGGGCAGGATTGCCGCCTTTGCCAGTGTTGCCCCGGGGTATGACGGGGGCCGCACCATCTCCATCGATCTGATGCGCCACCGCAAGGAGACTCCGAACGGTACGATGGACTATTTATTCGTCCAGCTGCTGGAATGGGCTAAGGCACAGGGCTATGCCCGGTTCAACCTCGGCAATGCCCCGCTGTCCAGCGTCGGCACGAATCCCGGGGCGCTGCGGGAGGAGAAGCTTGCCCGGCTTGTTTTTATACGGGGCGGACACTGGTACGGCTTCGCGGGACTGCGCAGGTATAAGGAGAAGTTCGGCCCGCAGTGGGAGCCGAGGTATCTGGCCTATCCGGCGCCCCTAATCCTGCCGGTGTTGACGCTGGATCTGGTCAGACTGGTCTCCCGGCATCCGCAGGAACCGGAGCAGATTGATGAGGAACTCCAAAGGAAATAAGGAAAAAAGGCGAAGTTACGGGGAGTATATCCGGGCTTTGCCTTTTTTGTCTAACAGTAAAATACAATTTTGTCCTCAGCTATGCATCACCCTATATAAATGTTAAAATTAGGATGTGAAAAAAGTTACGATATAAGGATTTAGAAATCAATATATCTATTATATTTGTGCGCATTACACAAGGAACCTTAGCGCCTAGCCGGGTATGCCGCGGGGCCCGGTGTCACATCTAACTTCAATGCATTTTTCGCATCGGAATGATATAGGGAAGAGGGGCTGAATCTATGGATATGGCAGTTATGGATATTATCGAGAAACGCAAGTCGGTACGTACCTATGAGACAACTCCAATCGGGGAAGACGTACATGCATCCATTATGGAATATCTGCGGCAGGAAGAAAATATACGCGGTCCCTTTGGCGGGACAGCCGGCATTGAATGGATTTGGGCCAAGGGGGGAGGCGAAGACGGGAAGGCTGTCAAGCTGGGTGCCTATGGCGTCATCCAGAATCCGCAGGCCTATCTGGCAGGAGTAGTAAGGAATGATCAGAAGGCGCTGCTGGAGTTCGGTTATATTTTTCATAAGCTGATCCTGTATGCTACCGGGCTTGGTCTAGGGACGTGCTGGATCGGCGGGACGTTCAACCGTAAGTCGTTCGCACGCGAGCTGTCACCCCGTCCGGGGGAGATTATTCCCTGCATTACGCCGCTCGGCTACCCGCGCGAGAAGCAGCGGCTGCTGGATGCGACTATGCGTTATGTGGTCAAAGCCGACCAGAAAAAGCCGTGGCGGGATTTATTCTACGATTCCGGCTTCGGCAACCAGCTGGTGCCGGAAGCCGCCGGCAGGCTGGCTGCTGCGCTGGAGATGGTCCGGCTGGGCCCTTCGGCCTCCAATAAGCAGCCGTGGCGGATTGTGCTGTCTGAGAACCGGCTGCAGGTACATTTCTACCTGCAGCATACGCCCAATTACAGCGGAAACAAGCTGGGATTTGAAATGCAGCGGATCGATATGGGCATTGCCGCCTGCAATTTCGAGCTGGCCTGCCGGGAGCTGGGCATTCCGGGAACATGGACGGTGTATGATCCGCAGCTGGGTGCCATCGACCAGCATACTGAATATATGCTAAGCTACAAGCTCAGCTGATCTGGGAGATCCACCACAGCACAGCTGCTGTAAGAACAACACAAGCCAGCGCCAGAGTATCTGCGGAACGCCAGTTCAGCGGATAGGAAGGTGTTCTGGCTTTTTTCGGGTCGTAGCCCCGGGAATCAACAGCGGTAGCCAGCTCATCCCCCATACCGATGACCAGGATCAAGAGCGGTACAACCAGCATGCTGATCTGGCGCGGAGTCCAGCGTGTAAGACCGCGCTGCGGCTTTCCGCGTGATTTCAGCGCCAGCTGCAGCTGGCTGAGCTTGCCGAGAATCCACGGCACGAACTGCAGTGTGACTGATACGGCAAGGGACCAGCCGCGGGTGCGGATGCCCAGCCGCTTCAGCGGAGCAAGCGACCACTCCAGCGCCTCACGCAGCGGCGCGCCGGTGGTTGTCTCCGTGAACAGAAAGCCGAGGGCGATCAGCAGCAGAAAGCGCAGCACGTTCAGCCCGCCGCGGACTATTCCCTCTGAGCTGAAGCCGAACGGTCCAAGTGTGAGGTCCGGTGAGCTCCAGTCCAAGGCGGACAGCAGCCATAGGAAGAGGAACATCAGCAGAAAAGGACGGAAGAACCGTACGGTCCGGCTCCAGGGAACCGCCGCCGAACCGGCCAGTACAGCAGTCAGGGCGGATGCCAGAAGCAGCGGCAGCGGGCTGCTCATGCCCAGGACAACGAGGGAACCGAGCAGCATTCCTAGCCATTTAACACGGGGGTCCAGCTTCTTCCAGTACACTCCCCGGCGGGGTATGGCCGGGTTAGAAGTAGGAGTCCCCTCATGGGCTGTATCCGGAAGCATCTGCAATTGGCCAGACTCCGCTTGGGAAGCGCTGCAAGAAGCCTTGCGCGGAGCCCGGGGAAGGCCGTCTCCCGAAGGAGCGGCCAAAGGCAGCAGCGCCAGCTCTGCCAGCAGCGCATCAAGGCTGTCCGGCTGCCCGGACAGCAGCCCCTGCAGGCGAAGCCTGTTACCGATTCGCGAATAGGCGGGGGGTTCCAGCCCGGCAGAGCGGAGCAGCATGTGATCTGCTGCAAGCGGAGCCGGCGGTCCGTCATAATAGACGGACCCGCTGCGCATCACGACGGCTTTATCGGCCAGCGGCAGCAGGCTGTCCAGATCATGGGTGCCGATAATCAGGGTGATGCCTTCGGCCCTCAATTGCTGTACCAGCTGCAGCAGCGACTGCGCTGCCTGCGGATCAAGTCCGGCTGTCGGCTCGTCGAGAATCAGCAGCTGCGGCCGGACAGCCAGGGCGGCAGCGATGCAGAGGCGCCGTTTCTCCCCGCCGCTGAGCAGAAAGGGTGACCGCCCGGCGAAAGTCTCGTAGGGCAGGCCGACTGTAGATAAGGCGCTGCGGACCCGTTCGGCCTGCTGTGCCTTCGGCACGCCATGCTGCTCCAGGCCGTATTCTATTTCTTTATACACGCTGCCGGCGAACAGCTGGGTTTCCGGCTGCTGGAATACTATAGCGGCTCTGGCGGCTGAGCCTGAATCTCCGGCATAAATAATCCTGCCCGCAGCAGGCTCGGCCAGTCCGGCCAGCAGCCGCAGCAGCGTCGACTTGCCGCTGCCGGTAACACCGCACAGGACGGTCAGCGTGCCGCCGGGAATCTCCAGGTCAACATTCTGAAGAGCTGATGCAGCATCGTACAGGAACGATACATTTTCTGCCCTCACGCTCATAGCACTGCCTCCAGGTCCTGCTCGGACAGCGGAAGCCCGCTGAGGGGCCAGCCCCGTGACAGCAGCAGCTGTCCGATCCGGATCACCGGCGGAGGCTCCCAGCCCAGCTGCTCCGGAAGCCCTGAGCTGTAGAACAGGGTACGGGGGTCCCCGTCAAAACGAACGGAGCCCTGCTCCATTACGGCAACCCTCGGGCTTTCTGCAAGCTCCTCCGGCCGCTGGGTAACCCACAGAATCGTTGTTCCCTGCTGCCACAGCTCCCGGGCCAGCGCCAAAATATGGCTTCGGCCGGCAGGGTCCAGCATCGACGTCGCTTCATCAAAGATAATCATCTCCGCCTGCAGGGCAAGGCAGCAGGCGACGGCAAGCCGCTGCCGTTCTCCGCCTGAGAGTGTAGCGGTATCTTCGTCTGCCTTATGGGCCAGCCCTGTCTGCTGCAGTACCCGGCGGATCTGTACATCCATCTCATCCCTGCACAGCCCCCGGTTTTCCAAGCCGAAGGCGACATCCTCGTAAGGTGTGGAGCCGATCGTTTGAGCTTCGGGATTCTGGAATACCAGCTGAACATGCTGCTTGACTGCGGTGCGGTTCTCCTGAGAACGGAGATCGAGTCCGGCCACATGCAGGCTGCCTGCCGACGGGCGGTTCAGGCCGTTCAGCAGCCGCACAAGCGAGGATTTGCCGCAGCCGTTCGCCCCGGTGAGGGCAACCCATTCGCCGCGCCTGATATGTATGGAAATACCCTGTAATACCGGCAGCCTGCGCAGGCCGTCCCGGTATGAAAAGGTGATATTATGCGCTTTAATCATCGTTCAACCTGCTTCCCGGGCAACCATTAGCCCGTAATTGCTCTTGATTATAACAAAAATATAAAGATTGATGTATTAGGACCCGAATGTTATAGTTTTTCTTAAAAAATGGGGGTGCTGTTACAAGTGAATAAATGGACGACCCGCGGTCTGATCTTCAGCGCGTTATTCGCCGGAGTCATGATTGCGCTCAGCTTCATCAAGATCTATCTGCCTTTCTCGGCCGTGCCGATTACCCTGCAGACACTCGCGGTAATGCTGGCCGGAGCAGTGCTCGGAGCGCGCTACGGGACACTGGCTGTACTTATCGTAATCGGCCTGGCTGCTGCCGGGTTCCCCGTCATGGGCGGCAGCGGCGGCATAGCAGTGCTGGTGGGACCGACGGCAGGCTATATTTTCTCCTGGCCGGTTGCAGCCTTTCTTATTGGTCTATGCTCCCAGCGCATGCAGCAGAATAAATATACGTTTCCTAAGCTGCTAATCGCTAATACCCTGTTCGGCGCACTGCTGGTCTATCCCGGAGGTGTCTGGTGGCTGGCCCATTCCACGGGAATGGATTCCCTGTCCAAAGCATTGACCGCAGGCATGTGGCCGTTTATTCCCGGCGATCTCGTCAAAGCAGTTCTCTGCGCGGGTGTTGTGACTGCCGTACGGCAGGTTTACCCCGTTGAACGTATTCTGAACAGTGATAGCGGCGCCTGGGCTGAAAGCGATCATCCGCCGGTCAGCCGCTGAGCCGGCCAGCAACAGAGCGCTTTGTTCTTTCCTGCAAAAAAATAAGGCAGCCGTCCCCCGGACGGCTGCCTTTTCAGTATACATTCTTTCAATGGCTGTTCTGTGCGTCCCCGTCTTCCTGTCCCGTATCCTCCTGATCCGGCAGCGCCCAGACAGATACGCTGCCGCCGTTTACCGGAAATACAGCCCAGCCGTCTTCACCAATTGTTACAGTCTCCTCGCGGTTGCGGGTGAAATCCTCCCACACCTCTCCGGCCCGTTCTTCGCCGAGAAACATCCGCTTTTCCCCGTTATCGCCGTTAGAGATCACTACTGCACATCCTGATCCCGGCAGCTCCTCAACGCCCCTGCGTACCCAGCCGATCGTGTTGGGATGATCGAAATAATCATCCTGATCCCCGTAAGCCTTATGGTAACGGGTATACAAAAGGGGATCGATAGCCTCCTTCTTTCCTTCAACAGGAACAGGGCCTCCTATTCCGTAATAATCCCCGTAGAATACGGCCGGATAACCGTCACGGCGGAGCAGGATGAGAGCATACGCGCTTTGCTTGAACCAGTCGCCGACCCAGGATTCCAGCGCCTCGTGGGGCTGTGAATCATGATTATCTACGAATGTTACGGCATTGGCCGGATGAGTCTGCACCAGCGTATCCTCAAAAATCTTCGTCAGATCAAAGTCACGACCCGCAAGCGCGGCGGAATACAGCTTATAATGCAGGGACACATCAAACAGGTCGATCTGATAGTCAACTGTATTGAGGAACTCGCGGCAGGCATCGAGATTCGAATTCCAGAACTCGCCGACAATATAAAAGTCTTCGCCGCGCTTTTTGGTCATTTCCTGGGCGAATTCCTTAATAAATTCATGATTGATATGCTTGATGGCATCCAGCCGGTAGCCGCTGCATTGCAGGGTATCGACCAGCCATTTACCCCAGTCCAGCATCTCCTGTTTTACATCCTCATGGCTATAGTCAATGTTTGCGAACATCAGATAATCATAGTTACCGAATTCATCATCAACATTCTGATTCCAGGCTTTATTGTCCCCGTTGATCCGGAATACGCCGGTCCGGCCTTCCCTGGCATCAAAGTCTGTGCCGTTGAAATGGGTATGATCCCATTTGAAGGCTGAATATTTCTCACCGCGTCCCGGAAAAGTGAATTTTGTCCAGCCTTCGATTTCAAAAGGCTCGGAGATATCCTTGTTGCGGTCATTCGGATCTACCTCAATGACCTCAAATACTTCCGTTTCATCTGCACCGGCCTTGTGGTTCATAACAAGATCGACGTAGACCGCGATACCGTTCTTAAGGCACTCCGCAATGGCCTCCACCAGCTCCTGCTTCGTGCCGTATTTGGTGCGTACGGTCCCCTTCTGGTCAAATTCGCCCAGATCATAGAGATCGTATACCCCATATCCGGTATCCTCGCCGGAGACGGCCTTGGTTACAGGCGGTACCCAGACGGAGTCAATATAGGCCGACTTGATCTCAGGCGCCATTTCAGCAAGCCGCTTCCAGTGCTGTCCGTCTGCTTCAACATGCCATTCAAAAAACTGCATCATCGTATGGTTTCTTTTCATCTCTAATAACCTCCTATATATGTAGGACCGGGTATTCAGTTAAACAGGTCCAGCTGAAGCGGGGCGTGACCGCCTTCAATGCCCAGCATGGCCTGCAGCTCTTTGGCGTTCGGGGTAGCGTCACCGGCGGAATTGTTGTTGAAGACCACATACAGCTCACGGCAGCTTTTTTCGAGCTCCAGCAGGCGTTCGCGCCATTCCTGCAGCTCCTCTGTGCTGTAGCGGTACAGATAACGCAGCTTGCGCCAATCGGGATGGCTGCTCTGGTTCCAGCCCTGTACGTTACGGCCGTGCAGCCGGACATACGTGATATCCGGACTTGTAGCCACAGGTACGACCGGGATAGAGCCTGAGCCTGCCTGAGGCTCGTCGGCTACAGTATGAATCCAGCCTTCACGCTCCAGAAAGCTAAGCGTTCTATCGCGCATTACCGGGCTGTACCAGGATTCATTACGGAACTCAACCGCTGACGGAACATCCAGCATCCGTTCTTTGGCCTCGCGCAAAAAATCCACATTTGCCTTGGTGCAGTCAAACCAGGGCGGGAACTGGAACAGTGCCATAGCCAGCTTGCCAGCCTCCCGCACAGGTGCGATAGAATGATGGAACGCGTCATACATTTCACCGGTGGTATCATAATAATTTTTTTTGCCGCGCAGATGTCTGGTCATTCCCTGGTAAGCCTTAACGATAAATTGAAAGTTATCAGGAGTCTGTGAGGCCCATTTCACATAATTCCGGACCGGCTGTACCGCGTAAAAGGAGCTGTCAATTTCCACGATGGGAAAATGGGCGCAATAGGCCGGCAGCCGTTCGGCCGGTTTGATTTTGCCGTACAGCTCATCATGGTCACCGAAGCCGGTTAGCCCGATCTTAATCATCGCATTACCTCCTTGTGGCGGTTATATAGAGAGGGTTAAGGGAATTAACTATTTCTTATTAAACGTAAACCCTCCCGCTGCAAACAAGCAGAGTTAATTAACGGCTGTAATGAAGACAGCATGCAAGCATAAAGCGGTTGCAGCCTGCCGGCGCCCGGTATATCGCTATGGGAGCTGTTATCGCCAAAAGTATGCAGGGATATACTTTGCCGCCGGATCATTGTTCAGCCTGCAGGTGCGGTATAGATGACGCGAAGAGCCCCGTTCCAGCTGGAACGGGGCTCTTCGCGTCATGAAGCAGGACGATATGGTTAAGGGGTAAAGTGGGTAATGGCAGTCCCGCTGGACATGTGAACAGCGTTGCGCCCGTTGCGCTTGGAGGTATACAGGGCATGATCGGCCTCGGAGAGCAGCTCCTCCAGGGATACATTCAGCCGGAAGGCTTCTACTACACCGAAGCTGGCTGTTACGTTAACCGGCCCGGATACGGTATACATCGGGCTGCGTTCCACATCGCTGCGGATCTGCTCGGACATCGCTGCAGCCTGCTCCAGCGGAGTATGGGGCAGGCACATTACGAATTCTTCGCCCCCGTAACGCCCGAATACATCCCCCTCGCGGACATGCTTTGCGCATACGCCGACAACATGCTGGAGCGCCATATCCCCGTACTGGTGGCCGTAACGGTCATTGATGCTTTTGAAGAAGTCGATATCAAGCAAAATGATGGAGAGCGGAGTCAGGCTGTTCAGTGCCTCATCCAGCAGCTCCCGGCTCAGTTCCATAAAGTGAGTTCGGTTGTAGATTCCGGTCAGGCTGTCGACTGTGGCGAGCTGCTGCAGCTTTTCCTGAAGCAGGGTCCTTTCGGTCACGTCAATCAGCATAATCATCCGCCCGGCCACACTGCCGTCTTTTTTGAGTACCGGAGAAGAGCGGACCTGATAATACCAGGTGCTTCCGCTTATGTTCCAGGCCAGCTCCCGTTCTCCGCTCAAGAGCGGATCGGCATTCATGACGTAATCGACTGCCTCTTTGCCTGCCGGCAGAAAGAGCTGGGCTAATGGACGCCCGATGGCGGAGGAATCAAGGCCCTCCAGCATCCCGGCGGCAGCACGGTTATAGTCAACCAGCATATCGGAGCGGTCAGTGACCAGCACCCCGTCGCGCATGCTCTCAAACAGATTCTCACGGGCAATGGGAGCCGCAGTCAGCATACCTCTGGACAGGATAGCCCAGAAGTACAGGGTTGAGGTCACGCTCATAATAACGGGTACAGGGTCCATGCCGTAAGGGGTTCTGTCTATCAGATAGAGGAAGGCCCCCAGGGCAGGAAGAAACTGCCCGATAAAGATGGTGATCATCTGCCGCCTGTAGACCCGCTTCATCCGGTTCCATTGCCAGAGGATCAGCAGCATTCCGGCAAGCATACAGCCGAAGGTCATACTGCCCTGAACGATATACCAGGGGCCCATTACAATGTCAATCAGCGGCGTGGGTGCATTTTCGCGGAATACCATTGATTTGTAGAACAAATGATGATACTCATTGGTCCACACCAGCAGCGCGGAAATAGCGGGGACGGAATAGAGCAGGGCCAGCAGCGGTTTTTTAACCAGACGCTCCAGTCCGACAAAATGCATAATCATGATCAGGCTGCAGGGGGCAATAAAGGGCATCCCCAGATACTCCACCTTGATCCAGAAGCCGATCTCCTGCATGGTGTTTCCCGATAGCTCCAGTGCGAAGCCGAACGTGTACACCGCCGAAAAAAACGAGCTGCAGATAAAAGCCCTGATTCCGGCAAAATCCGTCTTCTTATAGTAAGCAAATAGCGCAAGGAGCGCATTCAGCACCCCTGAAATAGATACAACAACAATATAACTTGAAATTAAAGTCCCCATGCGTTACGCCTCCACACAGAGCAGTTGTCAACTGCCTGATCTGCCAAGGCAAGCCGCGGGCCGTTTAAATAAGCATTGAGCATCGGCATATAATCTCCTGTTTTGAAAGGATATAAATAAATAGTATCACAGTTTTTGCCGGATAACATTCGGCACTCCGGTGACAAAAACCTTCCTATATATATCGGCACCAACCATAGTCTTTGATAATACTGGCTTGGTGCCTAGACAAAGTGACGGAATTTTGCAGGTGCTATTTTACTTTCTGTCTAGTGAGTGTCCGCAGAGCAGAGTGTAAGATGTTAGTTAATCGAACATGAAAGTAAAAATAACTTCGCAAACACCAAAAATATGTTATGTTAATTAACATCACTAATTCGATTCAGGAATGAAGGGGGAGCTGGAAATGTCACTTGTAGCGGCGAAGATTCCTGAAATACAGCTGGAAGACGTTGAAATGCGTTATCAGACAGAGACGGCAGATGTGCTGGCACTGCACCAGGTAAGCCTTGATATTGCCAAGGGTGAATTTGTTTCTTTGCTTGGTCCTTCGGGCTGCGGAAAAACAACACTGCTCAGGCTGATGGCAGATCTGCTGACGCCGACGGCCGGGAATGTTATAGTAGCGGGAAAAAGCGCAAAGGAAGCCAGGCTGGCGCAGAAATACGGAATTGTGTTTCAGAGCCCGGTGCTCTATGACTGGCGTAAGGTGAAGCACAATATCACTCTGCCGCTTGAACTGATGGGAGTCAAAAAAACGGTCCGTGAGGACAAAGCGCATGAGCTGCTTGAACTTGTCGGCCTGCAGGGCTTCGCTGACAAATATCCGTGGCAGCTGAGCGGAGGCATGCAGCAGCGTGTGGCGATTGCCCGTGCCCTCTCTATGGAGCCGGAGATTCTGCTGATGGATGAACCGTTCTCTGCACTGGATGAATTTACACGCGAGCGCCTGAATGAGGAGCTGCTCTCTGTCTGGAGCAAAGTGCAGAGCACCATCGTCTTTGTAACCCACAGTATTCCGGAATCTATTTTTTTATCAGATAGAGTATTCGTGCTTTCACCGCATCCGGGCCGGCTGTCCGCTGTCGTTGATATCCCGCTGCCGCGCCCCCGAACGGCAGAGATGAGAAACAGCCCGCAGTTTTTTGAGCTAATCGCCCGTATCCGCGACAGCTTTGAAGGGGTGTAGACATGAAAGGGAACAGCTTGTTGCGCAGCCGCTACCTGCCGCTGCTGGTATGGATCTGCGGCTTGCTGGCAGTCTGGGAGGGAGTCTCATGGATGCTGCTTCATGTGGTGCAGACGCCGCTGGCCCAGTCGAAGCTTCCTTATGTGCATGAAGTGGCTGCGACTTTATGGAAATACAGCGGTACCCTGCTGAAGGAGGGTGGAGCAACCTTCGGAAATGCCGGCATCGGCTTCCTGATCGGTGCTGCTGCCGGCGTGCTGCTCGCTGTGCTGATGAGTATGTCCAGAATGATTGAACGGCTGGCCTTTCCGTATGCTGTTGCTTCCCAGATGATCCCGATCCTGGGCCTGGCCCCGATTATCTACGGGATTGTCCGGGATGAGCAGGTGTCGCGGGTTATTATCTCCGGGTATATTACCTTCTTTCCGGTTGCGTTAAATATGCTGCGCGGGCTGCGCAGTGTCGATCTGTCGGCGGTGGAGCTGATGCATTCCTACGCTGCCCGGCCATGGGCTGTGTACTGGAAGCTGAAGCTTCCGGCTGCTCTGCCCGGACTGTTCAGCGGACTCAAAATCGCTGCCCCGCTTGCGGTGACCGGAGCGATTCTGGTTGAGCTGATGGGCGCGCAGCACGGGATCGGCGTCATTATGCTGCGCAATCTGTATTACGGGCCATCCCACACCTATATGTTCTGGTCAACCGTGCTGGTCGGGGCATTGCTTGGTATTGCCAGCTACTGGATCATGACGCTTGCCGAACGTCTGGCAGCGCCGTGGCAGCCTGAATTCCGGCCGAAGGGAGGAGACCGCTGATGAGCAGCAGTTCAGTGCAGGAGCCCTCGTATATGGCTGCTGCAGGAGGGGAAGGCACATCATCATCTCTTATAACAACGAAAGAAAATATATATTCAGATCCCAAGAAGCGAAAAGGAAGGCGGCGGTTGACCAAGTGGCTTAATCCGGGTGTGCTTTTGCCGCTGGCAGCAGGTGTGATCTTCCTGCTCCTCTGGGAGCTAGAGATGTTTCACAAGCTGTTTGATCTGAAGAAATACCAGCTCCCGCTTCCTTCAGCGATCTGGGAGGCGATGCGTGAGAATTACAGTCTCCTGTTATCCTATACCGGCTATACCCTGAGCGAAGCTGTGCTGGGAATGCTGATCGGCTCGGCCTGCGGCTTTCTGATTGCCCTTGCGGCAACTGCCTGGCCGCGCTGGGGCGGAGGCAGCCTGACCCTGGTGGCGGCGCTTAATGCAGTGCCGATAGTGGCGCTGGCGCCGATCATGAACCTGTGGTTCGGTGACGGCATCGGTTCGCGGGCGGCTATCGTTACCGCAACCACAATGGCGGCGATGGCGATTAATGCCTATAAGGGGATGTCAGCGGTAGACCCGCTGGCGCTGGATCTGATGCATTCCTATGCGGCCGGCAAGCCGGCAGTATTCCGGTATCTGCGGATTCAGAACAGTCTCCCTTATGTATTCACGGCACTCAAGATCAATGCTACAGCCAGTATGATCGGCGCTATTGTCGGAGAGTTTTTCTTTTCCTCGCGGGGGCTGGGTTATCTGCTCTCCAATTCCATCAAGGTGGCCAAGATGCCGCTAGGTTGGTCCTGTATTGTACTGGCGGCAGTTGCCGGTGTTATCTTCTATCTGGTTGTGGAACGGCTGGAAAAGGTGTTTATCAAATGGCATTCCTCCCAGCGTTCGTAGCTTCCTTCAATCCGTTACATCCGGAATCCGCGTGAGGGAGACAGAGAATCCGCCCGCGGACCGTATGCATATAAGCACCAAGAGGGTAACCATGCTGTGCTGTGCTGTGCGGTACTACAAACTCAAATGGGTAGGGGGAGTTGCGTGTGAAGAACGGGAAAAAGGGTAAGTTTCGCGCCGGGCTGCTGCCGGCGGCAATGATTATGATCCTCTCTCTGCTGGCGGGCTGCGGAGGCAACAACAATGCGAATACGCCTGCAGCGGGGGCAGAGGCCTCTGCATCACCGGAAGCAGCGGCGACAGCCGAGCCGGCAGCTGAGCCGGTAACGGTCAAGCTTCAGCTGAAATGGGTGCCGCAGGCTCAGTTTGCCGGGTATTTTCTGGCCCAGGATAAGGGGTATTATGCCGAGGAGGGGCTGAAGGTTGAGATTCTGCCGGGCGGACCGGACATTGTGCCTGAGCAGCAGGTGGCCGGAGGATCGGCGGACATCGGGGTGGACTGGGTTGCGAGTCTGCTGACCAGCCAGGAGCAGGAAATGCCGCTGGTGCAGATCGCACAGATCTTCCAGAAGAGCGGCCTTGTGCTGGTGTCCAAGAAGGATGCGGGGATTAACAGTCCGGCAGACCTGAAGGGTAAAAAGGTCGGAAACTGGATGGGCGGAAATGAGTTTGAGCTGCTGGCGCTGTTCGATAAATATCAGCTGGATTCCAACAAGGATCTGAACTTCACGAAGCAGGGCTTCACGATGGACCAGTTCCTCGGCGGTGAGATTGATGCGGCTTCGGCCATGACCTATAACGAATACCAGGTAGTGCTGGAATCGGGAATTAAGGCTGAGGAGCTGAATGTCATCGACATGAACGATGAGGGGGTGGCTATGCTTGAAGACAACCTCTTTGCCAATAAGGAATGGCTGGAGGATAACAAGGAGACGGCAGCCAAGTTCGTCCGTGCTTCCCTCAAGGGCTGGAAGGATGCAATTGCTGATCCGGAGGCAGCTGTGGACAGTGTTATGAAGCTGGCTGAGGAAGGCAGTACAACCCGTGAGCATCAGCTGACGATGATGACGGAGGTCGCCAAGCTGATTCAGCCCGAAGGCTTTGATATTGCCAAGCTGGGCTACACCGATGCTGCAGCTTTCCAGCAGACGGCGGATATTGCCCTCAAGTTCGGAGTGATCAAAGAGGCTGCCGATGTAAATACAGCCTTCACGAATGAAATTGTTGAAATGGCAGCGCAGTAAGGCTTCCAATCATATACAGCTAATAGATGACCGCCGGTACGGCGGTCATCTGCTATCATCAGCGCTTAAATCAAAAGAGAGGTGAGCAGCGATGTCTCTGGAAGTAGGGCAGGCGGAAAAGGTCAGGAATTATGTGAACGGGGTATGGGTGGAATCAGCCTCCGGCAAGGAGGAGGAGGTATTTAATCCTGCTACCGGTGAGATCATCGCGTATGTTCCGATTTCAAGTAAGGAAGAGGTAGATGCTGCAGTGCAGGCGGCAGCAGAGGCCTATAAAGCATGGAAGAGGATAGCCGTTCCCCGGCGGGCCCGCTATTTCTTCCAGTATCAGCAGCTGCTGGTGCAGCACCGGGATGAGCTGGCGGACCTGATCACGCTGGAGAACGGGAAAAGCAGGGATGAGGCGCTTGGTGAGGTGCAGCGCGGTATTGAATGCGTGGAATTTGCTTCAGGTATTCCTACGCTTATGATGGGCAGCCAGCTGCCGGATATCGCAGCCGGAATCGAATCCGGTATGTACCGCTATCCCTTAGGGGTAGTTGGCGGTATTGCCCCGTTCAACTTCCCGATGATGGTGCCCTGCTGGATGTTCCCGCTGGCAATTGCCTGCGGCAACAGCTTTGTTCTGAAGCCGTCGGAACGGACGCCGCTGCTGGTCAACCGGCTGGCGGAGCTGTTCGCTGAAGCAGGGTTTCCGCCGGGGGTGCTAAATGTGGTTCACGGGGCGCATGAGGTGGTGAACGGCCTGCTTGCGCATGAGGACGTAAAGGCAGTTTCCTTTGTCGGCTCACAGCCGGTGGCGGAATATGTGTATAAGCAGGGAACGGCTCACGGTAAACGTGTGCAGGCGCTTGCCGGTGCCAAGAATCATTCCATTGTGCTTCCGGATGCTGACCTGGACAATGCCGTAAAGAATATTACCGCGGCTGCTTTTGGCTCGGCGGGTGAACGCTGTATGGCTTGCTCTGTTGTAGTTGTGCATGAAGCTGTCGCAGATGAACTGGTCAGCCGCCTGCTTCAGGCTGCTGACAGCCTGAAAATCGGGGACGGCAGGGAAGAAGGCGTGTTCCTTGGTCCAGTCATCCGGGAGGCGAATAAGGAGCGGACGATCCGCTATATCGAAACCGGAATCAGCGAGCAGGCTGAGCTGGTGCGCGACGGGAGGAAGGATAGCGCGGCAGCAGGTGCAGGCTATTTCCTGGGTCCGACTATCTTTGACCGTGTACAGCCGGGGATGACGATCTGGAGGGAGGAGATTTTTGCTCCGCTGCTGTCTATTGTGCGCGTTAAGGATCTCGCGGAAGCGATAGAGATTACGAACCGCTCGCCATTCGCCAACGGTGCCTGTCTCTATACGGACAGCGCCAGGGCGGTCCGTGAGTTCCGGGAAGAGATTGATGCGGGGATGCTGGGTGTGAACCTCGGAGTGCCGGCACCGATGGCCTTTTTCCCTTTTTCCGGCTATAAGAAGTCTTTCTACGGCGACCTGCATGCCAACGGCCGTGACGGCGTGGAGTTCTATACCCGCAAAAAAATGATTACTGCCCGTTATTAGCTTTCAATAAAAAAGGGATTTGGAGAGGAGTGCCTGTCATGCAGAGCCTGGGTAAAGAGAGTGAAGCAATCATCAAGAAGGATCAGCGTTATTTATGGCATAACATTACACCTTACAGTGAACAGAGTCCCCCGATGATTGCGGCTTCGGCCAGCGGTTCGTGGGTTACCGATATAGACGGGAATAAATATCTGGACGGCATGTCCGGGCTATGGTGTGTAAATGTTGGTTATGGCAGGAAGGAATTGGCTGAGGCTGCCTACAATCAGCTGCTTAGCCTGCCGTACTTTCCGCTTACCCAGAGCCATATGCCGGCTATAGCGCTTGCCGAGAAGCTGAATGAATGGCTGGAAGGCGAGTATGTGATCTTCTTCTCCAACAGCGGATCGGAGGCGAATGAAGCAGCTTTCAAAATCGTCCGCCAATACCATCAGCAGACCGGACAGCATTACCGGAGCAAATTCATTGCCCGTTACCGGGGCTATCACGGCAGCTCGCTCGGTGCATTGTCAGCGACAGGGCAGGCGCAGCGCAAATACAAATATGAGCCGCTCGCCGCCGGCTTCCTGCATGTAGCTCCGCCGGACAGCTACCGCCGCCCGGAAGGCATGACTGTGGAGGCGTTCAATCTGCAGTGTGCACAAGCGGTTGAGGACACGATTATCTGGGAAGGGGCAGAGACGGTTGCGGCTGTTATTATGGAGCCGGTCATTACCGGCGGCGGTGTTATTGTGCCTGAGCAGGTTTATCTGGACCGGGTGCAGGAAATCTGCCGGAAGCACGGCGTGCTGCTGATTATGGATGAGGTCATCTGCGGCTTCGGGCGTTCCGGGCGTAAATTCGGCCATCAGAATTTCGGAATTAAGCCGGATATCGTCACTATGGCCAAAGGGCTGACCAGCGCCTACCTGCCATTGTCGGCAACCGCAGTGCGTAAGGATATCTATGAGGCCTTTAAGGATAATAGTGACGGCTACGGCCATTTCCGCCATGTGAATACTTTTGGCGGCAATCCGGCAGCCTGTGCGCTGGCCCTCCGTAATCTGGAGGTTCTGGAGCAGGAGCAGCTGGTGGAGCGGGCTGCTGTTCTGGGACAGAGGCTGCACAGCGGATTGTCGGGGCTGCTCGGGCACAAGCTGGTCGGTGATATCCGCAGCTTCGGGCTGATTGCCGGCATTGAGCTGGTGGCTGACAAGGTAAGCAAACAGCCTGCCGATCTGGATATTGTCAAAGGTATTATTGCCGAATGCAAAGCCAAGGGCCTTATTATAGGTAAAAACGGGGATACCGTAGCCGGCTTCAACAATGTGCTTACCCTTGCGCCCCCGCTCTCCTCCACGGATGAGGATATACAATTCATTATTGATACAGTCACAGCTGTGCTGAACGGGGGCTGGGGAGCGTAAGCTTCTCCGGATACAGCAGCTGGTAGGCGCGCAGGGCAACCTGTATGGAGATGCGGTTCTCGGGGAGCATAAAGTCCTCGCCCAGCAGCTCGGTGATTTTGTCCAGCCGGTAGTATAACGATTGTCTGACAATGAACAGATTACGGGCGGCAATCTGCTTGGACCCGTCGTGGTCGAGGAATACACGCAGTGTCAGCAGAAGCTCGCTGCCCTTGGTCTGGTCATGGTCGATTAGCGGCCCGAGATAGCTGCGGATGAAGTTCTCCAGTGTCTTGCCGTCATTCAGGTTAAGCAGCAGCTGGAATACGCCTAATTCTTCATAGAACAGCACCGGCTTCTGATAACAAGAATAAAGAGACAGGGATTGTACAGCCTCCTGATAACCGGCGTATGCCTGCTTCAGGCCTTTGTGGGACTTGCTGACTCCGGTGACGAGCTGCAGGTCCTTCAGCTTCTCATCGGCCCGGATATGCTGCAGTGCATCCAGTGCCTGCTGCAGCCGCAGCTTGCCGGGGAGCTTGGACTGGATGTCGAGCGCTATTACAGTAAGACGGTTGTTCTTGAGCGTGATTAGCGGCCGCAGAGAGTATTTCTCGAAAAGGGATCTGATGATAAGCGAAAGGTGGAAGGTGATGGATTCCCATTCATTCTCCGAGCTGTTCCATTTCACGTCGCGCGGATTCTCGATTTCAATCAGACAGACCCGGTAGCTCAGCTCGTTCACGGTATTGAAGTCGGGACCGACCAGGCTTTTGAGCCGGTTGTCATCTTCTATGCGTCCGCTGATCAGCTCATCGACCCAGAGGTTCTCGGAGAATAGCTTGCGCTCCTCCATATAACGGGTGCGCAGTAGCTCCTGGGCGATCGAGAGGGAGGCGGAATCAAGCAGAAGGCAGTCGAATTCCTGGGGCTTGTGATTGCACACCATCATGATATATGCCCAGGTCTGATCAAGCGCGCCTACGGGCTTCAAGGCAATTATCCGGTTTCCGAACTCACGGGTATACGGTGCAGCGTCGGGCTGTACGCCCTCAAGCTCATCTCCCAGGGATTCAAAGAACCCTAGCAGCGGGAGCTGCTCATCCGGCGGAAGTGCGGGGAAGAACAGCGGTTTGCCCTGCAGCTGCATATAGACGATCTGGGTGCGGGTGCTTTTACATAACAGCTGCAGCACCTTCAGGGTGCCTTGGGAGGTCAGGGTAAGCCGGTGGAATTCACGGGAGATGCTTTCGAGCTCCTGAAGCATCCTGTGGTGACGGTTAATGATGAGGGAATGCAGATCAAGTGTGATGTCTACGAAGCGTACAGTACGGGTGAATACAATCAGCGGAAAATCATGCCGGGCTGCAAGGTCGATCATCTCCTGCGGAATGGTGCTGAAGTAAACGCCCAGCTCGATACACAGGCAGGCTGCGTTTTTGTGAATCAGATTCTGCATGAAGGCCAAGGAGGCGCCGATATCCGCGCTGGCTCCCATCCCTGTGGTCAGAATCATCTCCTCGCCATGGATCAGACTCTCGAAGCTGGCGCTCTCCAGCACATGAACCCAGCGTACCGCCCGGTTCAGCCCGTTTCTTCCGCCGATAACCTCGGCTTCTGCGAACAGCGGTCTTCTCAGCGCATCACGGACAGTAAAAACAAGTTCCCAATCCATAGGCTCTCCCCCTCGCTTATATTCCTGCTATTGACTCCGGCGTAAAAAATACACTTTTGAAATTAGACAATGTGTCTAATGTAACAAAAAAACGAAATGGATATAGTGTGAATATAATATGTTAGGAAATGTGACTCAATAAAAGAGTTATAAACGGTTTTATCAGGTTTAAAGTATATTTTACTACATTAAGGCCGGGGTGTAAGCAAATTATTAAGGAGATTATCGTAATAATGTGAGCATATATAACATTAATACTTATTAATCCATTATTTAAAGGGAGGGATAACTGATGGAGCACACTTCTCCGTTAACTGCATTTACACCTGATATGTTCATGCGCAATTTTGCCGAGGCGGAGCCCGGCCTCAGCCGCAAGGGTGCGGTTGAGGAATCCAACCGCTGTCTCTATTGTTATGATGCGCCTTGCATTAAAGCCTGCCCTACCGGCATTAATATTCCTTCCTTTATTAAGCGGATTGCTACTGACAATCTGAAGGGCTCGGCCATGACGATCATGGAGTCCAACCCGGTCGGAGCCAGCTGCGCAAGGGTCTGCCCGACTGAAGAGCTTTGTGAGGGGGCTTGTGTGCTGAACGATGCTTCTGCGCCGATTCAGATCGGGCTGCTGCAGCGTTATGCCACGGACTGGGCTGTTAATAGCGGAGTCCAGCTGTTCAAAGCCGGTATCCCGAACGGCAAAAAGGTTGCTGTTATCGGCGGCGGACCGGCCGGCTTATCTGCTGCCAGAGAGCTGGCGCGGGAAGGCTTTGCCGTAGTGGTGTATGAGGCCAAGCAGCTTGCCGGCGGGCTGAACACACACGGCATCGTCTCCTTCCGGCTTCCGCAGTCCATTTCGCTGTGGGAGGTAGAGCAGGTGGAGAAGCTGGGTGTGGAGATCCGTACCGGGATTAAAATCGGTGTTGACGTTACGGTGGAGGAGCTCAGAGGAGAATATGACGCGATTGTGCTTGCTGCCGGGATGGGTTATGTGCCGCCGCTCGGAATTGAGGGCGAGAAGCTGTCCGGCGTCTATGATGCCATCGAGCTGGTGGAGACGACCAAGACAGGTATCCCTACGCTGGAGCTGATGGGCCAGCGCGTTGCGGTCATTGGTGCAGGCAATACCGCTATTGATGCAGCCACCTGCTCGGTACGGCTTGGTGCGGCTAATGTCAAAATGATCTACCGCCGTACCCGCAGCGAGATGACTGCGTACGACTTTGAATATGAATTCGCCAAGCAGGAAGGCGTGGAATTTAACTGGCTGACACTGCCTAAGCGGATTGTCGGCGATGAGCTGGGCAATGTGACAGGGCTTGAATGCGTGCAGATGAAGCTGACCGGGGAGACAGGCAAGGACGGACGCCTGAAGCCGATGCCGGTTGAAGGTTCAGAATTCGTAATGCCTGTTGATGCGGTAGTTATCGCTATCGGGCAAAAGCGCCGGACTGGGCTGATTGAGTCCCTGGGGCTGGAACATGACTCTGGCGTCGTCAGAATTGATCCGAAGACGGGCCGGACCTCAGATCCGATGATCTATGCTGCCGGTGATATTGTCTTCGGCTCAGGCAACGGTGAGGCGATGGTTGTGTCGGCAGCCCAGCAGGGTAAGGATGCGGCCTATGCGATAGTGAAGCAATTATCAGGTCTGCAGGACAGTGTGATCGGTTCTGCGGTATAACCGTTATCTCAAGGAACATGAGTAGCAGGCCCGGCGGCTATCCCCGGACTACATATGACAGGGAGGGAACAACTATGGCAGATCTGCGAATTGATCTAGCAGGAATTAAATCACCCAATCCGTTCTGGCTGGCCTCTGCGCCGCCTACCAATACGGGATATCAGGTCCAGCGGGCTTTCGAGGCCGGTTGGGGAGGTGCGGTGTGGAAAACGCTGGGCGATCCGATTATCAACACCTCTTCGCGGTTTGCGGCGGTGCACTTCAACGGACAGCGCGTAGCAGGCTTCAATAATATTGAGCTGATTACGGACCGTCCGCTGGAAGTGAACCTCAAGGAAATATACGAAACGAAAAAAAGATTCCCTGATCATGCGGTGATTGCCTCCCTGATGGTGGAGCCGAAACGGGAGAAGTGGCATGAGATTGTCAAAAGGGTGGAGGATGTGGGGGTTGACGGGCTGGAGCTTAACTTCGGCTGTCCGCACGGCATGGCCGAGCGCGGTATGGGTGCTGCCTCCGGGCAGCAGCCTGATCTGGTGCAGGCACAGACAACCTGGGTGAAGGAGGTAGCGACTACGCCGGTAATTGTGAAGCTAACGCCCAACATTACCGACATTACTGTCGTTGCCCGTCATGCAGTCAAAGGCGGCGCAGATGCGGTCAGCATGATTAATACAATCAACAGCCTGGCCGGAGTGGATATTCACAGCTGGAATACCATTCCGCATGTCGGCGGGCAGGGTGCGCACGGCGGTTATTGCGGTCCGGCAGTCAAGCCGATTGCCCTGAGTATGGTAGCTGAATGTGCCCGTGACCGCGGTGTCGGTATACCGATCTCAGGAATCGGCGGCATTTCTACCTGGCAGGATGTAGTTGAGTTCATGCTCATGGGGGCAACCGGCATCCAGGTCTGCACGGCGGTGATGCATCACGGCTTCCGGATTGTTGAAGAGATGATTGACGGCTTAAATAACTATCTGGATGACAAGGGGCTTGCTTCCGTAACGGAGCTGATCGGTAAATCTGTGCCGAAATACTCCAACTGGGGTGACTTGGATCTTAATTACAAAGTCGTTGCGCGGATCAATGAAGACAACTGCATTAACTGCAATAAATGCCATATTGCCTGCGAGGACGCTTCGCACCAGTGTATTGATATGCTGACCAATGCTGACGGAAAAGCGGTTCTTCAGGTGCGTGAGGAGGATTGTGTGGGCTGTAACCTGTGCTCCATTGTCTGTCCGGCTGACGGTGCGATAGATATGATAGCGCTGGACAGCGGCGCGGCGCCGATGACCTGGAACCAGCGGCAGCAGGTAATCAGCACCCTGAACGGCTCACATTCAGAAGCGGAGGTGGTCTAGATGGCCAAAATAATCAAGAATGGCACGATCGTCACGGCTGCAGACACGTATACTGCGGACGTCCTGATTGAGAATGGGATAGTAACCGGGATCGGCCTGAATCTGGAGTTGCCGGGCGCTGAAATAGTGGATGCCTCCGGCTGCTTTGTGTTCCCGGGAGGGATTGATCCGCATACCCATCTGGATATGCCTTTTGGCGGAACCGTCACCGCTGATGACTTCGAGAGCGGAACGGTTGCCGCTGCATACGGCGGTACGACAACGGTCATTGATTTCTGCCTGACCACCAAAGGCCAGCCGCTGCAGAGGGCCGTAGATACGTGGCATAACAAATCTCAGGACAAAGCGGTGATTGATTACAGCTTCCATCTCATGGTGTCGGAGCTGAATGACCGGGTGCTTGACGAGCTGCCGCAGATTATCGAACAGGAGGGCATTACCTCGCTGAAGGTGTTTATGGCCTATAAGAATACCTTTCAGGCTGATGACGGCGTGTTGTATAAGACACTGCAGGCTGCCAAGCGTGAAGGTGCGCTTGTAATGGTTCATGCCGAGAACGGCGATGTCATTGAATATCTGGTAGAGCAGGCGCTGGCCGCAGGAAATACGGACCCGATCTATCATGCACTGACCCGGCCGCCTGAGCTGGAAGGTGAAGCAACCGGGCGTGCTGCTTATTTAACAGAGCTGACGGATTCACAGCTGTACGTTGTGCATGTGACCTGCGCCGAAGCGGCGTGGAAGATTGCCGAGGCCCGGAAGAAGGGGCTGCGGGTGTACGGCGAGACCTGCCCGCAGTATCTGGTGTTGGATCAGACGGCGCTTGAGAAGCCGGACTTTGAGGGTGCCAAATACGTCTGGTCTCCGCCGCTGCGTGAGCAGTGGAATCAGGATGTGCTGTGGGATGCGCTGTGGAACGGCTCGCTGCAGACGATCGGCTCAGACCAGTGCTCGTTTGATTTTAAAGGGCAGAAGGAGCTTGGACGCGGTGACTTCTCCAAAATTCCAAACGGCGGACCTACCATTGAAGACCGCTTCAGTCTGCTGTACTCCGAGGGGGTGCAGAAAGGCCGTATCTCACTGAACAAGTTCGTCGATATCATCTCTACCTCCAGCGCCAAGCTGTTTGGCTTGTTCCCGCAGAAGGGGACGATTGCGATCGGCAGTGATGCTGACATTGTCATTTTTGATCCGTCGGTGGAGAGAACCCTCTCAGCTGCAACCCACCACATGAAGGTTGATTACAATGCGTTTGAAGGCTTTGAGGTCAAGGGCGAGCCGGTTTCTGTCCTGAGCCGCGGAGAATTTGTCATCCGTGACAAGCAGTTCGTCGGGGAGGCAGGGGCGGGCAAATACCTGCACCGTAAACGGTTTGAGGCGGAAGCGGCATTTCCGGCCAAAGCGGAAATCAGCGGAGGAGTGGTCTGATATGTCAGCTTTTGCGGAATTCGACAAGGAACGGCAGGCCGTTGATGCGCTGCTGCAGCAGGGTTATGGAATTGTAAATATTACAGAAGATCTGGACGGTGCCGAGGTAACGTTTATCCGCAGCGGTTCGGATGATGATCCGGTGAAGCTGCTGCTGCTGACTGCAGATGCGCGCAAGCATGTGGCTACAGCCGTTTTTGCCGGGCAAAAGCCGGGAGCTCCGGTGGAAGCTCCTATTTGAAACGAAGAATTAGGAAGCTGGCAGACTGCCGGTTCCATCCGTAACCTGGTACGGATGGAACCGGCAGTTTTGGTATGCAATTATGTATTAAGATGCTGTGTGGGCTCGTGTGCATGCTCCTTATACTCTTGCCGCAGGATAGACATAATTACCATGGAATCGAAGGAATCCCCGTGTTTGACTGCTTCGCGCAGGATACCCTCTGTTGTAAAGCCTGCAGCCTCATACACATGCCGCGCTGTGGAATTGAATTCTTTAACATCCAGCCATAAACGGTGCGTCCCCGTGTTAGTGAAGATCCAATCCTTGAGCAGAGAGAGCGCAGCAGTGCCATAGCCGAGTCCTTTCATGTTAATGACGATCCGCAGGAGGTTTACAGACTGATTAGGGTCCTTGAGTCCGGTGATAATGATGTAGCCGGCCGGCTGCCCGGTTTTATCCTGAACAATCAGATGTAACATATCTTCATCGGTTATGGCTGCAGTATGCTTTTCCCTGCTCCATTGTCCGATATAGCGGCAGTTAAGCTCATTCTGTTCAGCAGCCAGTACGAAATCAAGATCCTGCCGGGCAGCCGGCCGGAGATCAACATGTTGTGAAGTGATAAGTATTCTTTTACCCCCCTTTTTTATCTGAACCCGGAATATAAGAATACAGTACCTGAGTTTGAGGGAGATGCCAACAAAAAAAGGCTTTTTCCGCATCCCGGTATACAGAACGGAGAAAAGCCTGATTAACCATGAAACGATCTGGTTATATATAATAAATATGATATCGGATAATGATACATAAATTCATTTGCTGTATTAGGCCAAGAGGTTAGTCTTCACGCTGGAACCCTTTGAGTACACGGAGACTTGTGGGGTGGGGACGATAGCTACGGGCTCTGAAGCGAGTACGGTAATGTCTGGAGAATAGAGATAAAAGCCGTTGCTGGCTTCAGACGTTCTGATCCGGGTGAACTCGTTGGCTAAGCTGATTGTTGAAGATCCGGCAAGTGTATGCTCTTTTACACGGAGTTTAAAGGCAACCAGAGTCTGATCAACAGCCGGGATGTGGGCCTGCTTCGAGTGGGTTTCCACCTGGATATCAATTCCGCGCATGGTGGTGTTCATTCCGAAGTAAATGCCGCCGTCGACCGGATTCATAAAATTGTACTGAAAAATGTTTCCGACCTCGTTACCGGGTGTAAAGGCAGAATCGCTGTAAGCTGACTGTACAAGATACTCGGCATTATCAAAAACCTCACTGTCATACTGCACTATAAAATTCATATAGCTGTAGCCGCGGTCATTCGGGGCGAAATTGCGCAGGTTCACTAGCACAGTCACTTCGTCTCCCGGCGCATAGGCAGTCTGGTCGGTTGTGACCTCAACAGACATAGCGGGCGGCGTATTGTCTATGGTAACCTCACGCACCATGGAGAACATAAGAGTAAGAAAATTCGAGCCTTTAAAAGCTTTTTTGAAGCCCTGCCATCTGTTCAATGTAACAACCTCCATATACTCGTGTAGTACTATCCGATGTGTAGACATTGCTGTGTAAATCAATGGTACTATTTGTCACTGATAAAACACTGATAAAAAGTCGAAGCTTGGCAGAAATAATCGAAATGATACCGCTTTATACGAAAAAATAGCGAAAAAACAGCCCGGCAGACGTCTGCCGGGCTGTTTTGCAAAAAAATATGAGGCCTAACTGCGGATAAGCTGGCTGACTGCGTAAAGTCTATGTACCAAGGCGTTTGTAAGCATCGAGGAACCACTCCGGAAGCTCCCCGTCCATCTCATTCCTGTAGGATTCACAGAACTGGGTGAAGCGCCGCTGGGCGCGCAGGGGCTTACCAGTCTCATAATAAAGCGCGATGATCTGCAAAGCATAGCTCTCCTCAAGCGGTTCGAGCTCGGCCAGCCGGAGGGCATATTCCTCGGCTTCATACTGGCGGCCTGACTGAATCAGCCCCAGTGTAAGCTGCTCCAGCAGCTTCAGGTAGAGCTGGCGGTATTTATCGCGGACCGAATAGATCCAGAGGCTGTCCAGAGACTGCAGCAGCTCCCCTGTGTACAAGGAGGAAGCATCACGCAGGCTATCCAGATTGTTGCTCTGCAGCGCTGCAAGTGCGGCTTCCTGAAACTGTTCCGCATCCCCCTCGATGTCCTTGGCTTCCAGACGGTAATTTTCCCGGTCAGAGGTCAGCTCGATATTGTCGCCGAGGGCGGCATTCTTTAAGGTTTTACGGATCTGATAGACGGTGGTATGCAGATACTGCTTCCCCTTCTCGTAGTTCCATTGCGGAAAGACATCGTTCAGAATAACGCTGACACTGCCTTGCCGGTGTATCCATAAATAAGCAAACAGCTCCTCTGCCTTATGCGTGCTCCACTTAACGCTGCCGAGGGGCCCGGTCAGGATGTGGCCGCCAAGGGACTGGAAACGTGCAATTGGGCTGGATTGCCCGGACTGTCCGGACTGCATTCGCTTGGACAGGAATTTGGACCAGGTTTTAAGCAGCCGGGGCGGGTCTACCGGCTTCAGCAGATAATCTGCCGCTGAGAGGTCGAAGGCCTCGACAGCATAGCTGCGGTAGGCGCTTACGAACACGACCTCCGTATCCGGCGAGAACGGCTGCAGGTTCTCGGCAAAGGCAAGCCCGGACAGCTCCGGCATTTGAATATCAAGAAAGATCAGATCAGGCTTCAGCTCGGCGGCGGCCGTGAGGGCCTCCCGGGGGTTATCAAAGACATGGATTGACGCAATGTTCTCACATTGCTGCAGCAGCTCGCGCATCTGTTCCAGCGCCGGCCATTCATCATCTACAACCATTACAGAATAATTCAGGAGACCTCACCCTTCCATGGTATTCTTATTCGTACTTCAATTCCGCTGTCTTCGCCGCGGGTAAGCAGTAGCGGATGGCCGAATTGCTTCAGCAGGCGGCGGTTAATATTTTTCAGGCCGATCCCTGTACCTTGACGAGAGGAGGAGCGGTAATCGTCCAGCATCCAGGAGGCCAGCTGCTCATCGCTCATCCCCTTGCCGTTGTCGGAGACGGTAATGACTATATATCCGTCCTGCAGGCTGGTGCTGAGGACAAGGGTGCCTCCGCCGATCTTTTCCATCAGGCCGTGCCGGACGGCATTCTCGACAATCGGCTGTACAATCAGCGGCGGCAGTGTGAATTCGGAGACCTCAATATTGTACTGAACACTCAGGCGTTTGCCGAACCGGGCCTGCTCCAGCGACAGATAAGCTTCAGTCAGCTCCAGCTCCTTCTCGAAGGGAATGGCTGTTTCCTGGTTGCTGAAATCAAAGCTTCCCCGCAGAAAATGACTGAGATCGTAGAGCAGATGCCTGGTCTTCTCGTTATCCCGTGTGCTCATCCAGATGATTGTGTTGATAGAGTTGTAAAGGAAATGGGGCTTGATTTGCGCACGAAGCATAGCAATTTCCGAGCTGAGCCGCTCCGCCACTGACCTTTTGAGTTCAACGAGCGTTTTAACACGGCCCTTCAAATCGCTCCAGGCATAGGGCTTATGGATAAAGTCATTTGCTCCGGCCCGGAAGGCCGATTCATTGAAATGGAGCTGCTGCCCGGCCGTGGCCATTAGCACAGGCAGATCCAGCGGGCTGAAGGTCTGGCGGATAATTCTGCACAGCTCAAGTCCCGACATCTCAGGCATCATCACATCGATGATACAAAGGTCGAAATTACGGTCCCCGGCAAGGAGCGCCAAGGCTTCTTTGCCGCTGCGGATACTTGTAATCATATAATTCTCCAGTGCCAGCAGGTTGGTCAGCGCCTTGAGATTTGCGTAATCATCGTCAACAACCAGTATGCGCGGAGTGTCCGGTCCTGCGTCTGCGCTCCGGCCGGGCTGGGTTACCGGGATGAGCGGATATTTCCAGTCGTCGTCAAGGGCTTCCGGAGAAGGCTTGACCGGTGTAAGCAGCAGCTCCCGGTTTTCGGGCTCTGCGGCTGCGGATGCAGATGCGGGCTGACTGACCGGGATAGAGAAGGTGAAGCTGCTCCCCCTGCCGGATACCGACTGTACCCTGATGCTGCCTCCGTGCAGCTCGACGAGCTTGCGGGTAATTGCCAGCCCGAGCCCGAGCCCGCCGCTCTCCATTGAATCCGCTTCATTGACCTGTTCATAATCACGGAATATGCTTTCCAGACGCTCAGGAGGAATTCCTTTGCCTGTATCGGTAACAGTGATGGAGATGACATCCCCGCTCCGCTCTGCCTCAAATACTACGCTGCCGCGGTCAGTGAATTTGAGGGCATTATCCAGCAGGTTGTACAGAATCTGCATCAGCCTGTGCTCATCGGCTTCAATGAGATAGGCCCCGGGCGGAATGTGATTTTTGATGTGGATATTCGTTTTTATATTCAGGAACTGGAAGACCTCAATGACGATGTTTGCGACTCCCTGTATATCTACCTGCTTCCAGTGAAGGGTAATCCGCTGCTGCTTGATCTGCTCATAATCAAGGATATCCCTGACCATGAATGCCAGGCGTCTTCCCGTTCCCAGTATCAGACGCATATCCTCACGCTGTGAGGAGCTGAGCGGGCCGCCGCTGCCCTCATAGAGCGACAATGAGATGTTAATAATGGCATTCAGTGGTGTCCGCAGCTCGTTCGAGGTTTTCAGCAGGAATTCATCCTTGTCTCTGTCCTTGCGCTCAAGCTGATGCGACAGCTGCTTAATAGTCTCATAGGCATGAGCCTGCCGTGCAGACAGGAAGAGGCCTTCGGCGAGGACAAATATGGGCCCCGATACTGGCGGTATGGAGTAAAATTCGGTACCCATCATAAGGTTCTTGGATACGGTGAGTACGAACATAATGGCGGCAACAACGCCGATCAGCAGATAAAAGGAGCCGGTCTCCCGTAGCATTGCCGCTTTAGCCATGACATAAAAGGTGTAGATAATAGAGATTATACTAAAGATAGTTAATATATCGGAGGCCCTGGAGTAGATCCGCTCAGAGCTCACCAGAGTCAGAAGGCAGAAGCCGATGGAATAGGTGAAGGTGATTCTGCGGAACAGCCGGGAATAGAGTGCCGGAAACAAAGAATAGGTATAGCTGGCTACAAATGAAAAGCCGATCACACCAGTTATCAGCTGTATTTTGCTAAACCACTCATAGGGGATTGAGGGGGAGAGATCGAATAGCAGCTTTTCACTGTGAGTAAGCAAATAGAAGGTAATGGTTAAGCAATACATCCCCAGCTGCAGTGAGGGATAATCTTCTTTGCGCTGCAGGCCCTGACCCATGAAATAGACTCCGATAAAAGCGAAGCCTGCTATCAGCACGATGTCATACACGTTATTCCGCTTATCAAGGGCTTCTATGGCTTCAGGAGTTCCGATACGGATGGACTCTGCGATTGCGCCGCTGTTGTACATGAAGTTGGAAGCATGAATGATAATGTCCACCTGGCCGGTATCACTGTTAAATGTAGCGGTGTAAGGCTGGTTGCGGGGCACTGTTTCCTGGAGTGATTGCCCTGTAAGCCCGCTGCCTCCAAGCGGCTCTCCGTCTATGAATAGCTGGCTGGAAGTACGGATGTTATTCACCTTTAAGGCAAAGGACGTGCTGTTCTCGGGCAGCAGCAGCTGCAGACGGTAGGTTGCAAATCCATATCGGTTGTACTCCTTCTGATTCCATGTTCTCCAGCTTCCGGGAACAGAAAGATAGCTGACATCATCCGCTTGTATGGTGTTCGCGGGCTCGAGCAGCTGATTCCAGTAGAACTCCCACTTGCCGTCCAGTTTATAGGTTGTATCATTATCGAAGGTGCAGCCGGATAAATCGATAACACCGGGTTGCGGCTGAACACATGCACCGCTGCTTCTATTCAGCAGGGGATATACTGCTGAGGCTGCAAGCAGGCAGATGCATAGCAGACCCAGAGCTCTTGTAGCCAGCAGTCTGTAATCAAGCAGTTTCATAAGGAACCTCACTTTGGAATATAACTTCTGTCAAACTTCCGCATCATTCGTCAATAATTTCATCATAGCCTTGCCGGCTTCTGCTTGTCCAGTCACTAGTACCCAGAAAAGTGTTGTATAATTGAGGCTCACGACTTGAGAAATTCAGTGTTTGATGAGGAGAGGGCAATTGATGTATTTACTGGATATATCGTCATGGCTGACGGAGGAGAGGCTGCGGATTCTGCTCGAGCAGTACCGGACACTTGGGCCGCTGCCCGGAATCGGGCTGACGTTTATGAAATCCTTCGTTCCGCCGCTTCCGACAATCGCAATCGTTGGCCTGAACGGTGCAGTATACGGTTTATGGCTCGGTTTTTTATATTCGTGGCTGGGGCTGGTGGCAGGCTGTACGGTAACCTTTCTCATTATCCGCAAGATCGCCTCTCATCCCTACCTGCAGAAATGGTCGCGCAGGCCAAAGGTAGCCAAAAGCATGACCTGGGTGCGCCAGAGCGGCTTCAGTTATGTTTTTCTGCTCAGCCTGTTCCCGGTCGGCCCGTTCGTGGTGATTAATATGGCCGCCGGGCTTGCCGGGATGCGCCTGCGCTCCTATCTGCTGGCGATATGTGCGGGGAAGGCGATTATGGTGTTCGCTGTTTCTTATATCGGCAATGATGTGCAGCGGTTTATCCGTAACCCGTGGGAGATCATCTATGTGGTGCTGTTTATTGCGGGCTCCCTCTGGTGTGTAAAGGCTATCGAAGCCCGGTTTGCCCGGGCCGCGGCAGACCGGTTACACCGAGAATAGGCTCCGGACCGCAGCCTCTGTCTCTGTCTGGCCTGAACGATGGACCCAGCTGTTCGTTGCGGCGGTATAGCTGTAATCGCTGCTCCATTCCATTCCGGATTCAGTCAGGCTCTGCACTGCTGCTACCATTCTGTCAATTTCGGCATCTGTCATTATGGGGTGGAGGGAGAGGCGGACCCAGCCGGGCTTGGAGGACTGGTCCCCGGCATGCAGATCCTGAACGATCTGCTCCGACTGCTTGCGGTCAAGCCCCAGCAGATAATGTCCATAAGGACCGGCACAGGAGCAGCCGCCGCGGGCCTGAATGCCGTAGCGGTCATTCAGCAGCCTGACGGCAAGATTGTAATGGAGATTCTGCAGGGTGAACGACACGATGCCATGACGCTCTGTCTGTCCGCCGGCCAGAATGGAGCAGCCGGGTATGCGGGTGAGTCCGGCTAACAGCCGCCGGCACAGCTCCTGCTCGCGGAGCCTCATCCATTCTCCGCTGCCGTTCATCCGCTCCTTCAGCTGTATGCAGAGCGCTGTGCGGATGGCCTGCATGAAGCCGGGTGTTCCGCCGTCCTCGCGGACCTCTACGTCGTTTATGTAGCGGCGTCCGCCCCAGGGATTAACCCAGACAACGGTGCCGCCGCCGGGCTCATCCGGGAGCCTGCCGCTGCAGAGACCGGCGTCTAACAGCAGCACTCCGCCTGTTCCAGGGCCGCCAAGAAATTTGTGCGGAGAGAAGAAGACGGCATCAAGCTTCTCCAGCGGTGAAGCGGGATGCATATCAATCACTGCATACGGTGCACTGGCGGCAAAATCAACAAAGCATACCCCTCCGTGGCGGTGCATTACGGCAGCGAGCTTGGGGTAAGGCGTCTCAATACCTGTGACATTTGAACAAGCGGTGAAAGAGCCTATCTTGAGCCGGCGGCCCCGGTAGCGGCTGAGCAGCACTTCAAGGGCCTCCGGGCTGATATTGCCGTCTACCCCGGCAGGCACAGTAACGACATCGCCGATGCCTTCCTGCCAGGGCAGGAGATTGGAGTGATGCTCCATGTGGCTGACGAAGATAACCGGGCGCTCCTCCGGCGGGCAACGGAAGCCCGGGCGCTGCCATTCAGGCAGCTTCAGGCCCATCAGCCGCTGCAGCTTGTTAACTGCACCGGTAGTTCCGTTGCCGCAGAAGATCAGGCAGTCATCCGGCCCTGCGTGGACATGCTGCCTGATGATCCGCCGTGCTTCATTATAGGCCAGCGTCATTGTCAGGCCGGTGGTGTTGGAATCGGTATGCGGATTGCTGACATAAGGTCCGAAAGCCTCCTGAATCCGGCGCTCGATCGGTTCGTATAGACGCCCGCTGGCGGTCCAGTCTGCGTATAGCAGCGGCTTCCGTCCAAAAGGGGTCGTAATCTGATGGCAAATGCCGATGGTATGCTCACGGAATGCGGCGAAATGCGCCGCAGGGTAAGCCGATGCCTCCTCGGGGAAGGCATGGTTGATGCTTGGCATGGACAATCCCTCCATCTAAAGCCGGTTAGTTCCCTGACACCGGCGCCGGTGACCTTGACAGGCTTCCGGCTGTGTCATCACGGCTCAGTATATGCCCGGCAGAGCAGATGGGTTAAAGCCCATGCGTCAAGCTAGATAAACAGCTGCATGTCACTTTCCAGCGCATCCTTCAAATAAGCAGAAGCATCCATCACTTCAACCTCCGGAAGCAGCTCCTCCGGCTTAAACCCCATAATATCCAACGAAAGCTTGCAGGCGTAGAATTTGATCTTCTTTTTGCGGGCACCCTTCAGGAAGTGGATCAGCTTAGGTGCTCCATTGTCCTCCATCATCTCCTCCAGCATTACACGGCCCAGACCGCTGAAATTCATGTGCGAGAGCGGGAGCTGCTGCGGTCCCTTCGGTGTCATCACGTCCATTAGCTTCTCGTACAGGCTCTTATCCTCCAGTGTCATTTTTTCCGGGTCCCTGACGAGAAATAACCCCCAGAATGCAAAGAACATCGTTACTTCAACTTCAATATCCCTTGCTGCATTGGCCAGAATCAGCCCGGCCATCGCCTTGTCATATTCGCCGCTGAACATCAGCAGATTTAATTTTTTGGTCATCTTTGTGTACCTCCGCAATTCTTAGAATGATACTAGTATGCTTGCAGCGGCCGCGGCATATGCCCGCCGTCACAAAGATGTACCTGCGGACAGGCTCCCCTCCGGGAACAACAAAAAAAGCTCCCGGAGGGGAGCTGGATCTCTACGTTCAGTTATTAATCTTGCGGGCTGTCCTGATCAGACGGTTCGCGTTCAGCCGGACGGCGCATATCGTAGTGGCGGGCAGCCCACCAGATGCTGCCGGTAAACAGTACAATCAGTCCGAGGATAATTGCGAACCGCCAGTCGCCGGCCTTGAAATTCAGCTGCAGGACGGTCAAGACCAGAGCAACCTGTGTCCAGACCAGTGTTCTTTTGCGGAAAGCAGTTATATTTCCTTCCATGGCAGGCATGCCGCGGATAATCCGGTAGGCGAGTATCGCCAGAATTAGCGCAAAGATGATTGTGCCAATCAGCTCTGAGTTAGTAAACGCATTCATTTTCTCGAAATCCTTTCGGGTTAACTTCCTGCTGCGTCGCGCAGCACAAGCTTATTATAGCGGCAAGCGGTTATTTTACCAAGAGGGCAGGGAAGCTTAGATGGGTTGAATATAAAAAGGCAGGCCGGCTATGAAGCCAGCCTGCTGATGATTTCCTCCGCCGGCAGCGGAGGAGAGAAATAGAAGCCCTGAATATGCGGGCAGTTATGGCTGATCAGAAATTCCAGCTGTTCTACCGTTTCCACACCTTCAGCAATCAGGTCATAGCCCAGCTGTGAAGCGACATAGACAATAGATTTGATGATGGTCTCGTCAATCGAGCTGATGCCGATTCCGGTGATGAAGGTGCGGTCGATTTTGATTTTGTTAACCGGAAAATGCTTCAAATAATTCAGTGAGGAGTACTTGGTGCCGAAGTCATCAATAGAGACGATAATGCCATGGTCACGCATCTGCTGTAGCAGCGGATAATGCTCCTCGAGGAGAGCGGTGCTCTCTGTAATTTCAAATTCCAGCACTTCTGTATCCAGGCCGTAATAATCCAGCACAGACAGCAGATTCTCAATCAGGTTGCGGTTATAGAACCAGCTGTTCGAAATATTAATGGAAGTGCGCAGCAGCGGCATACCCAGCTTACGCCATTCGCAGAGCTGACGGCATACCTCACGGATTACCCAGTCTGTCAGCTGAATCATCAGGCCGGCCTCCTCGACCGCGGAGATGAACGTGCCCGGCCCGATCAGCCCCTTCTCAGGATGATTCCAGCGGATCAGTGCCTCAAGGCCGATTGTCTTGCCGGTAACAGCGTTGATCTGCGGCTGGTAATACAGCACGAATTCCTCGCGCTCCAGCGCAGAGTGCAGGTATTTGGCAATCATGGTCCGCTGCTCCAGCTTCTCCCGCAGCTCCCAGTCGAAGATAAAGTAATTGCGGTCCTCCAGCGACTTGGCCTGATACATCGACATATCTGCAAATTTCAGCAAATCGTCTGTATGGCTGGAATGCTCCGGATAAAGGGAAATCCCGATGCTTGTAGACAGGCTCAGGTGGGCACCGGCAATCAGCAGGGTCTGTGAGATCAGTGTGCTGATCTGGCCGGAAATTTCCGGAATCCGCTCCTGCGGAAGATCGGAGAAGATCATGACGAATTCGTCGCCCCCGGTTCGTGCAAACAGTTGAAAGGGCAGACCGGCGCCTTTCAGCCGGCCGGCCAGCGTCTTGATTACCTGGTCGCCGATAGAATGGCCTAATGTATCATTGATTTCCTTGAAGCGGTTCAAGTCAAAAAAGAATAGGGTGTAGGTCTGTGTCGGCTCCGAGCATTGCAGCAGACGTTCGAACTCATCCATAAAATAACGCCGGTTTGGAATATCGGTCAGGCTATCATAATGGGCGAGCTTTTCGTACAGCTTCTGGGAAACGCTGAGGTCACGGGTACGGAGCTTAACTACCCGCTCAAGCTCATGATTAAACCGGTTCTGATGCCAGTAGAAATACAGGATAAAGGCGACGATGAGCAGGCAGACGACATCAATCCAGAGGACGCTGCGGAATACTGCCCATTTTTTCTGTGCCGAAAAAAGAGTGCCCATCAGCCAGTGCTGGTTATAGATATCAATAGGAGTGGTTACTGCTTCCCCGGCAGCTCCATCCTGCCGGCCGAACAGCAGAGTATAATCCGTGCTCGTAACATAAATAGAGGAATCCAGCGACTGGAGATGATCGGCTATGTCCTCTACCGTTACGGTAGCAGAAACGATGCCGGTAAAGGTGTTGCCGCTGTAAATAGCCTGTCTGATTACCATTCCATACTGGCCTTGGGCAAGCATGCGGGGCCCGTCAATGGTGATACCGCGTGAGCGGATGGTCTCCTGTACCATGCCTGATGATGAAAGGACTGGATCGAGCAGGAGGTCTTTATTCAGGATGGAGGTGTTGCCGGAAAGCGGATAGAGATAGCGGATAACCCCGTACGGGGCAATCACAATATTCATAACGTTCGTGTTTGAGTTGTTATAGGCGGTATACAGGTATTGATTGATCAGAGCGGGCTCTGCATCAAAGCCTACCGTTTGGATGAAGGAGCTTATTCCTTTGACAACCGATACTTTCTCTTCGAGATTTGAGGTTAGGGTGACGGCTTGTGAGGATAGATCGGCTTTTTCAGCCCGGTATTCCCGTTCTACCGATATGGAATAGTAATAGAAGAGAGAAAGCTGCAGCACGGCTAGGAAGCCGAGAATGATCGTTAAAGGCTTTTTATTAATGAAAGCCATGGAGTGCCTCCGATATAAGAAAATTCAACATTCTATAGCAATTTGGGCGAAAATGGTTCCTGCACCATCGTCAAATGTCGAGATATGTCGTAGGTGTCTCTATAGCATGTCATTTTTTGTGTTTTTGTGCAAGGAAAAACCTTATAGCCTGGCGGTAAAATAACAAAAACGGATAAATACAGTTCGCCTAAGGGCAGCTGTCTTTATCCGTTGCTCTTGCAGGTATTGCTATATGAATTTCAGTAAAGGCAGCGTCAGCTTATTTCTTGAAGATACGCAGAGGTGCGCCGACCGGCAGGAAGGTGCGTCCGAAATGGGCGTTGAGCACAGAAGCTCCGCAGCCGTAAAGGGATACCGCAGCAATCGCCATTTCCGATACTGCAGCCAGCTTGTGAAAGAATTCCGCAGCTACGCCGAAAGCATCCATGGAAAGTCCAAGGAACAGGAAGTCAATCAGGATAAAGATGATCAGCAGGACACGGTTGGCTTCAACTGCGCCGATGGTCATGAACAGGGTGAAGATCAGATATCCAAGGAATACGAAACCGAGCTGCTTCGGGTCTACGCCTTCAGCGAGTGTAGCGCCGAATACGCCGAGCTTGATCAGCCAGCTTGCGCCCATGCCGAACCAGAAGAAGGCATATGCGCCGAATGCAGTCATGCCGAAGGTGTTGTTGTGCTTGGCATCCTGAATGGAGGCGAACAGCTGGGCGAAGGCTCCGAGGAAGATTGCCCACGGAATAGCGTAGCTGAGTCCTGTTGTAATTTCGAGCTTTTGTGAAGAAGCGACCAGGGTGACGATAGCAAGTCCGAACAAGCCGATGGCGCTGGGATCGGCGGTGACAATTTTGACGGATTGCGTGGATTGGGATTGCGCTGACATAGCAATTAAAGCCTCCAATTTTCAAAAGTGTTCGCATAGTATAACAGCACCCGTATCGGGTGCTGTTATCAGCTTGCCTATCATATCATATCGCCATGAACTTGCCTATAAAAGAAGTGTTCATTTTTTGGCGGTAATTTCAATAATCAGGATAAAAATGCATAAATATTCACAGCTTGCAGCGGCTTGCTGATATAGTAGCCTTGAAGCTCGTCGCTGCCGAGCCGGCGCAGCAGATCGAACTGCTCTTTAAGCTCTATCCCCTCAGCAACTACCTTCAGCCCCAGATTGTGGCTTAGCTCAATAATAGTCTTGACGAGTACATCTCCTTGAGGCTCAAGTGTCATCTCGGATACAAAGGAACGGTCAATCTTGATGATATCCACCGGGAAGCGCCGCAGATAGCTCAGCGAGGAGAAGCCGGTGCCGAAATCGTCCAGCGAGATGCGGAAGCCGTAGCTTCTGAGCTCCTGGAGCGAGGAGAGGATATGATCCCCTGATACGAGCACGCTCTCTGTAATCTCCAGCTCCAGGCTGGAGCTGGGCAGTTCAAACTCTTCAAGCAGTGCAAGCAGCAGTTCGGACAAGCCGGGCTGTATCAGCTGTACCGCAGAAATGTTGACGGCTGCCGTCAGCTCAAGCCCGTCCTGGCGGAAGCGGCGCAGGTCCGAGCAGACCTGGCGCAGCACCCAGCTGCCGATGCTGATGATTGAGCCGCTCGTTTCGGCGAGCGGAATGAACTCGGCGGGAGACACCGGCCCATAGGTGGGGTTTGTCCAGCGCAGCAGGGCTTCCAGCTTGGCGACCTTCAGGCTGTCTGCACCCAGAATCGGCTGGTAATGCACTTCAAATTCATCATTTACTGCTGCGGACAGCAGCAGCTGGGAGAGTACCTTACGGCGGCGGATGCTTTCCTCCAGCTCCTCGGAGTATTGAAGGATGTTATTACGCCCGGATTCCTTGACATGAAACATCGCCAGGTCAGCCTGTTTGACCAGATAATCAGCATCTTCACCATTCTGAGGATAAATACTGACCCCGATGCTGGCCGTGTTATAGAGCAGGTGCCCTTGTATGCGGTGCGGGATAGAGAGTGCCTCCTGTATGCGGGACAGCTGGGCTTTCAGACTGTCTGAGTCAGGAGCGTCGGCAAGCAGTATGGTGAACTCATCCCCGCCGAGCCGGGACACAACATCATGCTTGCCGATGACCCTGGAAATCCGGAAGGCAATCTCTTTTAGCATTGCATCACCGAAATCATGGCCCAGCGTATCATTAACCGTCTTGAAATGATCCAGATCAATGAAGACAAGTCCGATCTGTCTGCCGGTGTCCCTGGCTGAGGCAATGGCTTCATTGAGCCGGGAAAAAAACAGCGAACGGTTAGGGAGCTGCGTCAGCGGATCAAGCATGGACTGCAGCTGCAGCTCCTCCTGCGCCTGCTGCAGGGAGTCAATCATCCGGTTAAATTCATGCTCGACCTCGCTGAATTCATCGTCTCCCGAGCTCTTCACCCGGATGCTGAGATCCTTGCTGCTGCCGATGGCCCGGATGTTTCTAACGAGTATAGACATTCTGCGAAGAATAAAATGTCTGACGAAAAGCAGACTGGCGATGCACATCAGCAGGGTCCAGATCAGGAAAAATTTCCGGAAGCTGATCACAGATTGAAGGCCGTTCTCATAAATCTCACGCGGCTGCTGCAGCGTGATCTCCAGTGCCGGATTGCCGAAGAGATCGCTGACTACGGAGTGGATGGATATCGTTTTGTCTGAATCCGAGCTGATCCATACCGGTTCACCTTGGCTTTCTGCCAGCGAGGCAGAATGAACAACCGTCATCCGGAGGGAGGATCTTGTTTCGTCCCAGATCCGGGTGATCTCTTCCTGCTGCAGCATTCTTCCGGCTACGGCTGTGCCGATTACAGGTCTGTCCCCGCTGTTATTGATGATCGGGGACAGCGTGATCAGCATCGGGCCGCTCTTAAGCAGCACAATACCGGAGCGGCTGTCGCTGCCCTCCAAAAGTCCGGCAAGCCGGCTGTGTATAAGTTCAAATAACGTAAGATATTCCGGGGTCAGACCGGCGACTGCGCCGGTACCCGGATCATAGATACCCCCATACCGGGGCTGACCGGTAATGTCGAGCAGTGCCATCATATCAAATTGATTAACCGCATAGGCTGCCGGGCTGAAATTGCTGTCCAGATAGGCTTGCTTGTCTGCCTCAGGCCCTTCTGCCGGCGATGCTTCCTGCATAAACCGGTAGGTATCGTCCCGGGTTGAATATTTCAACAGTCCTGTCTTCAACGTCTGCAGCTCGCTCTGATAGGATGAAACCACGTTATCCAGCTTGCTCCGCAGAGCTGCTTCATCCAGCTCCTCGAAGCGGTTCAGCAGAATAAAGTGCAGGAGCAGATAAGTAACACCTAGTCCGAACAAGGCCACAGCAACGATGAAGATTATTATTTTTCTGCTCAGCTTCATGTTGCTCCCCTTTATTAGTATAGACTTTTATAGGAAATAAGTACCACCTTACCCAGTGTACCATGAATAGGGAATATTTTGCAGCGTATTTATAGCCCAAGTGTCGAAATTTGATGTATAATAATCTTGCAATAATAATAATCACATAAATTAATAGAGGGAGATCGCTTTGGGCATGGATAAATGGATATTATTTAAGAAGATCACACGGTTTGGAACGATTCCCGTGATGCTTATTCCCGTTGTTCTCGGAACGGCAGGAGCATACGTATGGGATGGAAGCTTCCATCCGTTTTTATTTGTTATAACGCTTATCGGTGCTGTTGCTGCCCACTTGTTCTCCAACATGGTGAATGATTTGTGGGACTTTCGCAATGGAGCGGATACAGAAGCAAAGAATACACCGGGAATGGTCTCGACGAACTCCGGTTTTTTGTCAGGCGGACTGATGAAGGAATCGCGGTTTGCCCTGATGACCTGGGGTCTTCTGGCGCTGGCAGTAGCCTGCGGTCTGATTCTCAGTATTTCCAGCGGCTGGGAGACCCTGTGGTTCGTAGCCGCCGGGGCGCTGATTGCCTATTTCTATGTGGCGCCGCCGCTGCGCTTCGGGTACCGGGGTAAGGGCTATAGTGAGTTTGCGATATTCATCGCCTTTGGGGTAATGCCCGTACTGGGCTCCTATTTCGTACAGACAGGTGAGTTCAGCCTGAAGCCGGTGCTGCTGTCCGTTCCGGTGGGGCTGCTGACAACCCTGCTCTTGTTCAACCATCATTTCCTGCACTGGAGAGCGGACGAGCAGGCTGGCAAACGTTCGCTGGTTGTGGTCTGGGGAGAGCGCAAAGCGCTTGTATTCTCCCGTATTCTGCTCTTTCTGTCCTATGGTTCGCTGATCGTCTGCGTACTGGCCGGCGTCCTGCCGGTTTATGCGCTGCTGGCGCTGCTGACTGTGTTTGCACCTCTGCGGGTGTACCGGGGTCTGGAGCCGCAAAATGCCTCTCTGGCCTACCTGCCCCTTATGGGTGCATCGCAGCAGGCTTCCGTACGTTGCGGGTTAATTATGGCGCTGGCGCTGCTGTTTCAGGGCTTTATATAATCAATTACCCTATTTAAATACAAAAAGTGGGATTCGTTATGGACGAAAATAAAGAAAATGCCGTTATCGCCGAAGGGTCCCCGGTGACTGTTACTACAATTGCGCGCTAGGCGTATTTTTGAAGAATAAGGGTGGTTTGCAGTGAATGTAAGGAGCTTTTTGCGGTTTGTCGAGCTGCCGACGAAGGTGGCCAGTATGCTTCCGTTCCTGATGGGAACGCTGTATGCGCTGTACCGGTTTGAGGATTTCTCTGTTCTGCGCTTTCTCCTGATGCTGGTGTCCCTGCTGAGCTTTGATATGGCGACAACGGCCATCAACAACTATTATGATTTCAAAAAAGCGGCCAAGACGCACGGCTACGGCTATGAGACCCATAATGCCATCGTTCACTATAAGCTAAAAGAAAGCACGGTAGTCACTACCATCGCGGTACTGCTCCTGTTGGCCGTGGGCGGCGGGATTGCTCTCGTCTTCCAGACGGGGCTGCTGATTTTTCTGCTGGGCGGGCTGTCCTTCCTGATCGGCATTCTGTATTCATTCGGGCCGATTCCGATCTCGCGGATGCCGCTGGGTGAGCTGTTTTCCGGGCTGTTTATGGGCTTTGTCATTATCTTTATCTCGGCTTACATTCACTCAGAACAGAGTGTAGTTACATTGCTGCTGCAAGGCGGCTGGGTTGACCTGCACGTTAACCTCCTTGAGGTACTGTATATTTTCTGGTTCTCGGTGCCGGCGATTCTCGGGATTGCCGGGATTATGCTCGCTAATAACATCTGCGATATCGAGGATGATCTGGAGAACCGCCGGTATACCCTGCCGGTCTATATCGGACGTTCCAATGCGCTGCTGCTGTTCAAGCTGCTCTATTATGTTTCTTACTTGGATATGGCGGTTCTGCTGATTCTCGGTGTCCATCCGGTATTGGTGGCGCTGCTGCTGATAACGCTGATTCCTCTGCGCCGCAACATGGCTGTGTTCCATGAGAAGCAGGAGAAGGCATCAACGTTTATTCTTTCGGTCAAAAATTTTGTGCTGATGAGTACGGCACGGATCTTTGTACTGGCTGCTGCAGTATTGCTGGGCATGCTGAATATCTGACGGCTGCGTAATTAGTTATGCCTCCTATTCTGTGATAGAGTGTCAGTAGATATATTTACATTCTTATTCATTTATAAGGAGGGTGTACATCTATGACGCAGAAGCTCAGATGGGGGATACTCGGCTGCGCCCAGATAGCTACAGGCTCTGTTATGCCGGCTATTCAGGAATCACAGTCAGGTGTGATTGAGGCTGTGGCGAGCCGGGGTCTGGAAAAAAGCAGCAGGGTGGCAGCAGAGTTCGGCATCAGTAAAGCCTATGGCAGCTACGAGAAGCTGCTGGCTGATCCGGGGATTGATGCTGTATACATTCCGCTGCCCAATCACCTGCACCGTGAATGGGTTATCCGTGCAGCGGAAGCAGGCAAGCATGTGCTGTGCGAGAAGCCGATTGCACTCAGCAGCGCCGAGGCGGAGGAGATGGTAGCAGCCTGCCGCAAGGCAGGGGTGCATCTGGCCGAGGCCTACATGTACCGCCATCATCCGCGGATTGCGCAGCTGCGGGAGATTATCGCCCGGGGAGATATCGGTGAGCTGCGCGCAATTCGCGGTGCCTTTACCTATAATGATGCCGGGGATACCACGAATATCCGCTTCAAATCTGCCTGGGGCGGCGGCTCGCTGTATGACGTCGGCTGCTACCCGCTCAGTGCGGCGCGGCTGCTGTTTGACGCCGAGCCTGAAGCTGTGACGGTTCAGGCGATATTCTCGCCGGAGCATGACAATGTGGACATGATGGCTTCCGGACTGGTGGAGTTTCCCGGCGGCGTAAGCCTGACCTTCGACTGCGGCATGTGGGCCTACAACCGCCAGCTGCTGGAGGTGCTCGGTACCGAGGGGATGATTGAGGTGCCGATACCGTTCAATGCCAGATTTGAGGATGCTGATTTTCTGGTCTATAAAGGCGCCGAAGTCAGCAGGTTTGCGGCAACCGGAGCTAACCCGTATGTGGCGCAGGCGGATCATTTCGCTGACGCAGTCCGTGGAGGCAAGCCGCTTGCTGCCGGGAATGATCCGGTGCTCAGCATGAGGCTGATTGAAGCCTGTCTTGACTCCGCCCGGCGGCGCGAGCGGGTCAGCCTGCTGTAGTCTTAATTGTACGTTGAAAAACCTCCGTATCTCTGCTGTAACAGCGGATACGGAGGTTTTTTGGCTTTTTACTGCTGCGGGTTAAACAGGGAAAGCGTTCGTTTACACGGGACTAAGCAGAACGTCATCCCCGTCGTCATCGCGGCCAAACGCCTCGCGGTCGAATTCGCCTTCCGAATTCGCCACCAGCAGCGCGGTAACGGAGGTTCCTGTAGCGTTAACTGCAGTGCGGCCCATATCAATGAGCGCTTCTACACCGGCAACGATAGCCAGGCCTTCCAGCGGAAGACCGAGTGCAGTCAGCACGACGGTGGTGGAGATAACGGCCGGACCGGGAACACCTGCTACACCGATGGAGGAGATTATGCTGACCAATACCAAGGTTATGTAATCCGTTAGAGAGAGATGAATGCCGTACACTTGAGCGGTAAACACGGTTACAATCGCAGGCCATACGCCGCCACAGCCGTTAAAATTGACAGATGCGCCGAGCGGGGCCACAAAGCTGGCAATCCGCGGCGAAACGTGCAGGCGCTTGGTGATGACCTCTAGATTAACCGGAAGCGTAGCGTAGCTGCTCCGGGTTGTGAAGGCGACGGTAATGGTCGGGTACACCTTGCGGAAGAAGCGCAGCGGGTTGACCTTAACGACCAGCAGCACCAGACCGCCGAATACGAGCACAAAGTGCAGAATTAGCGCCACATAGGAAGCGACAATGACACTTCCGAGCTCCTGCAGCGTCTCCCAGCCGTAGCGGGCTGTAATTCCGGCAATCAGGGCGAACACGCCGTAAGGGGTCAGCCGGATTACGAATTTAACAACCTGATGCAGCACTGCGGTTAGTGATTCAATCAGATCACGCACCGGCTTGACGGCTTCCGGCTTCTTCGAGCCTACCTTAATGATGGCAACCGCTACAAAAATCGCAAAGATCAGCAAGGGCACAACCTTGCCAGTGGCAGCTTCATTGACCGGGTTCGACGGCACAAGATCCAGAATAACCTGGGAGAAGGTCGGGATTTCCCGGGCTGTGAAGCCTTCAGGCACAGCCTGCTGGATGCCTTTTCCGGGATTGAAGAGCAGAGCGATAAGCAGCCCGATGATAGAGGCGATGCCGGTTGTGCCGAGGAACCAGGCAAAGGTTTTGATCCCGATTTTGCGCAGAGCCTCCAGGTTTGTTAAGGAAGCAATGCTGTTGAGTACAAGGACAAAGACCAAAGGGACAACGAGCATGCGGATGAGGCTGACGTAAATACTGCCGAATGTTGTGATTGCATTTGTTTCGAATTCCAGGTATTGAAAGAAAATACCGGTAACCAGGCCGATAACCAGGCCAATGATGACCCGGGTACCGAAGCCGACGCGTTTGCGTGCCAAAAGGAAAAGCACTGCGAACACGGCAAGGGAGACGACCAGACCGTACCAGTTCGTCTCAAGTGCAGACAGCAGATTGTTGTCAATATCTTTCATTGTAAACAAAGACCTCCTAAACCGACTTTTTTGATGTGATTAAATGTATATAGGAATTTTATGAATGTCAATGTAATAATATGTAAAAATATTTTAATTCCGATAATACCAGTGTGAAAAATAAAGTTTTAATTGACAAGAGATGATAGCATGAATATTATGGAACTTAATTGCAAGTGAATAGGAATCGACTGGACCGCCGGAGATTCAGCATGAGACGCAGCTATGCGTCTGTAATGTTGGATCTTTTTTTATTGCGGAGTAAGGGGGGAGGCTGCAGTAAGGACAAATTGAATCATTTATAGAGAACGAATCGACTGGACCGCCGGAGATTCGGAAGTAAGACGCAAGCGTCTATTCTTCCGGATCTTATTTTGTATTCAGCATGATCTAATCCAACAAAAACAGCCTGAGCAGATGCGCATTGCCGCTGAAAGCCCGGGCGAGGAGAAAAGGAAGGTTAACTTATGAAAAAACTTACGATTGCTATTGTTGCGGGAGCCGTAGTGTTCTCGGCACTTACCTTTGTAGCGGTTTCGGCTAAAGACGAGACCTCCGCCGCTACTGCCGGAACGGCTGCCCCTGTTGCTGCTGCTCCTGCAGCAAGCGAACCTGAAGCGGCGGCAGCCCCGGCTGCTGAGCCGCTGGCTGCTGCCGAAGCGGCTCCGGCAGAGAGCGCGCAGCCGGTAACAGCAGCCGCTTCCGCTGCTGCGCCGGAAGCAACGGCAGCCCCGGCAGCAGCCGAAGCAGTTGCAGCCGCTCCGGCAGCGGTGTCCGCTACGCCAGCTCCGGCAGCCGCTTCAGTGAAGCAGGCTGCGGCAACTACAGCGCCGCAGACCGCTCTGGCAGCTGCAACGCCGGCTCCGGCAGCGGCTGCTGCCGAAGCCGCGAAGCCGCAAACAGCTAAGGCGCCGGAGGCAACCGCAGCGCCTGCCAAGCAGGTAACGGCGCAAGCTGCCCAGCCTGCAGCAACAGCTGCACCGGTGGCGACGGCTGCGCCTGCAGCACCTGCAGCAACAGTCGCTCCGGCAAAGGTTGTTACATTCTCCGCCACGGAAGTCGTGAAGGCGAAGGCAACAGCTGCGCCTGCAGCCGCTCCGGTACAGTCCAGCACGGTGAATGCACCGGCCGCACCGGTGAGTGCGCCTGCCGCTGAACCGGCGCCGGCTCCTGCAGTAGAGGAAGAGATTTGCCCGTAAGCAGACCTTGCTGCTTACGTCCTGAATCTTAACTCCGGCTGCAGATTAGCCGCCGCAATCCAATCCCAAATGATGAGGTGCATACATGATACAACCAGTGAAATCCAAGAAAATACTGTCGCTGCTTCTGGCAGCCGCCCTGTTTGTTCTGCCGTTACAGGCCGTCAAGGCAGAGCCTGCTGCCCAGGCGGAAGCGCTGCTGAATAGCGGAGCTGCAGGGCAAGTCAGCCATTATAACTATTTTGATAACGTGTATGAGCACCTGAATGATGCTAATCATGTTTTTAAAACAGCAACCTACGAGGATATCGTCCATCTGTTTGAAAGTGAGGGTAACTATGCTGTGCTGGTAGGCGGAGCATGGAGCGAGCAGACTCAGGCTCAAATCGGGCTCATCAATGAGGCGGCCAAGGAGTACGGCGTATCCACTGTCTATAATTTTGATACCCGGCTGGACGGTGACAGCCTTAATATCGCAGACAGCTCGAATAAGTTCGCCTACAAATATGTGGATCTGGTCAATAAGTATCTGAAGAACCTGAATCTTTATGATAAAAAGGACCCGGAGCACAATGTGAGCTACGTTAATAAGGCGGGCGAGACGGTTACCGTGAACAAGATCGAATCACCTTTCCTGTTCATCTACAACAAAAATAATGTGGATGCAAACGGTAATAAAGCGCCGATTGTGGCCTATCTGAATGAAAGCAAGTCGTGGTCTGATTTCCAGACCGGCGGTTCGCTGGATCAGGCCAAGGCCGCTGCGTATAAAGCGCAGGCGGGTAAAGTCTTCAGTGCTGCCGCGACTTACAGTGTGATTAATGAATCCGCCTATATTAAGGCAGCCTTCAATTTGAACTATGAGGGAGAGAACGAAGGCAAGCCGACTATTTTTAATGATGCTGACGGTGAGCTTGTGTTTGAGCATGTGACCTATCACCAGCTGAAGCAGATTCTGGCGAGTGAAGGCAATTATGCGATTCTGCTGGGCGGCTCCTGGTGCCCGAACACGCAGGCAATTATTAAATACATCAATGAATATGCCAAACAGCACAATATCGATACAATCTATTTCTTCGATACGAAGCTGGACGCCGGTGTGACGGTTGCCGAAACCGGCAATAACAGCGGTACAAAAGGCAGTGCCAATCCGCACAATAACAATGAGCTGCAGATCCGCGCCACGAATCATGCCTATGCCAAGCTGTATGTGGATCTGGTAAAAACGTATCTGACTAACATCAAGACAGAAAACAATACGGCTGCAAAGCCTTCGGTTATCAGCTATGTCGATGGGAACGGTAATACCGTTACCGGTGACAGGCTGCAGGTCCCGTATCTGTTCACGTATAACAAGGATAATAAGGATACAGACGGCAACAGCGCCCCAATCCTCGGACATGTGGAGCTGATGTACAGCTGGGAGAACATCCAGCCTGCCTTTACCGATACCAGAAACATTACCTACCCGGTGGGGCACAGATACAATAATACGGTTAAAGCACTGAACAGCATTTTCTCCAGACTTGAAGCAGTACCGTCCGGTCTGAGCGGAGCAGCACCTAGCTCAGCTGCAGCTGTGGACGGCCGGATTACCGGTACTCTGAACAAATCGCTGGAGTACAGAAGTGTAACCGATGCGGTGTATACGGCTGTGACGGGTGAAGCGGTCACCGGTCTTGCGCCGGGAACCTATCTGGTGAGATATGCAGCGGCAGCCGGGTATCAGGGTCCTACTACTGTAGACGGCGCAACGGCGATTGCCTATAACGCAGGCCAATCCGTCAGTGTTGAGGTGCCGGGCTATGGAGAGCAGGCTGCACCGGCCGGTCTTGCCGGCATTGCTCCTACTACGCAGGAGAACAAGGACGGACGTATTACAGGGACGACAGCAGCCCAGGAATATAAGCTGTCTACGGTAACTGAATATGTATATGCAACAGATGCAGAAATTACGGGTCTCGTTCCGGGAACCTATGAAGTAAGATATGCTGCCAAAGAGGGCTATAGCGCCAGCCGGATTACAGAGGTAGTTGTACCGGCCTATGCTGCAGACCAGGAAGCGCCTGCGGGCCTGACCGGTATTGCCCCGACGACCGCAGAGAACAAGGACGGCCGGATTACCGGAACGACCACAGCCCAGGAATACAAGCCGGCTACCGCTACAAGCTATGTCTATGCTGCCGGCCAGGAAATTACCGGCCTGGCTCCGGGCACATATAATGTAAGATATGCAGCCAAAGAGGGATACAAGGCGGGCAGGATTACCGATGTTGTTGTTCCGGTATATACGGCTCCTTCCAGCGGGAACAGCAATCCCGGGGGAGGAACGGTGACACCAGCGGCAACCCCGGCTCCGGCTCCGACTACGACCACTGCCGGCAATACGGTAACAGCAGCAGCTAAGGCTGCAGTGTCCACGGATGAGTCCACGGGCGTTACTACGGCAACGTTAACGGCGGCTGAGGTTCAGCAGCTGGCTGACAGTGCCAAGCAGGCAGAAGCTGAGGGCAAGCAGGCGGTTGTCGAAATTGAAGTGGCATCGCCGGCCCAGACCCAGACGGCAGAGCTCACTTTGCCGAGAGATGCCTTTAATGCGATTGCCTCAGGCACTAATGCAGTAATTAAAATTAATTATGCCAATGTGGGCATCATTACCTTTGATGCACGGTCTGCACAGGCTATCAGCGGAGCGGCGGAGACAGGCGATATCACGATTACGATCGGCAAGGTGTCCCTGAATGAAGAAGGCAAGGCGGTGCTTGGAGACAGACCGGTGTATGATCTGGAAGTAAAGGCCGGAGACAGCAGCGTAGCCGAATTCGGCGGAGGCAAGGTAACGGTTAACGTGTCCTACGCCCTGCAGACAGGTGAAGAACCCCATGCTGTTGTTGTCTACTACATTACTCCTGCCGGAAGCCTGGAGACCGTACGCGGGAATTATCAGGCAGCTTCAGGCAGTGTGGAATTTGTAACAACCCACTTCTCCCAGTATATTATCGGCTATAATCAGGTCAGCTTCACCGATGTAGCAGCATCCTCCTGGTACAGCGAGGCCATTGGTTATCTGGCAGCCCGGAGCATTACTTCCGGTACCGACGCCAATAATTACAGCCCGAATGCTGCACTTACAAGGGGCCAGTTCGTGGTCCTGCTGCTAAAAGCTTACGGAATTGCACCGCAGGCTGCAGGCGCGGCTAACTTTACGGATGCCGGCAATACCTACTACACCGGTTATCTGTCTGCGGCCAAAGAGCTGGGTGTAGCAACAGGCTCCGGGGATAACCAGTTTAAACCGGATGATCAGATCACGCGTCAGGAGCTGTTCACCCTGCTGTACCGCTCGCTGAAGATCCTGAATGAGCTGCCTGAAGGTGCTGCGGCTGCCGGTTTGTCCGGTTACAGCGATGCTTCGCTGGTTGCAGGCTATGCCCAGGAGGCTTTGCAGGCTCTTACTGCAAGCGGAATTGTGTCAGGGAACGGCGGTAAGCTTGATCCGCAGGGATTATCGACAAGAGCCCAGGCGGCTCAGGTTATCTATAATCTGCTGGCGCAATAAGCTGTAAGACAATGATATAGGAGTAAGGCGGCCTTCGGGGCCGTCTTTTTTAATGCAGATATTTATAATAGATTCGATATGCCCAATTTTGGTAGAATAGGGACAATGCTGGAAGGCTGCTGATTGTTTATCCTATTACAGCTACTGAAAGGAGCTTCTATACTTATGAGTCTGGTGAAAGAGCCGGTTATCTCAATTTCCGGGTTATGGATGAAGTATAGCGACAAAATGGTTCTGAGAGGCATCGACCTGGAGGTTTATCCCGGTCAGATTATCGGCTACATCGGCCCGAACGGGGCGGGCAAGAGTACCACGGTCAAGATTATGCTAGGGCTGGTGGAAGGCTATACAGGCACGGTACAGATTTTTGGACGGGATATTTCGGACGGCAATACTGACTATAAAAAAAGAATCGGTTATGTCCCGGAGGTTGCTGAGCTGTACGACAGCCTGACGGCCAGAGAATACCTCGGCTTCATCGGTGAACTCTACGGCATGAAGCATACAGAGGCGGAGGCCAAGGCGAAGCGGCTGATGGGGCTGCTTAATCTGGAGCAGGCTTACGACATGCGGATCTCCTCGTACTCCAAGGGGATGAAGCAGAAGGTGCTGCTAATCTCCAGTATGCTGCACAATCCGGATATCCTGTTTCTTGATGAGCCGCTGAGCGGGCTGGATGCCAACAGTGTGATGGTGGTTAAGGAGATTTTTGCCTCGCTGGCAGCACGCGGCAAGACGATTTTCTATTCCTCGCATATTATGGATGTGGTTGAGAAGATCAGCAGCCGGATCATTCTGATTAACGGCGGAGATATTGTGGCGGACGGAAGCTTTGCCGAGCTCAGGGAGCGAAGCCGGGAAGGCTCGCTTGAGGCGATCTTTAATGAGCTGACCGGCTTTGACCGTTACCGTGACATTGCCGGAGAATTCGTTGAGGTTATCGGAGAAGGTGATTCCGGTGACTGAGTTCTATGTGCTGAAGCTGCTGGACAGGCTGCAGGGTATTTTCCGGAGAGCCGGGGTTAATTATCCGGTGCTGCGGAGTATTCTACAGGTCAAGCTGACCATGGACAGCAGGCGGACACCGACGGTGCTTGCAGGACAAAAGGATGCCAAGGAGACTGCTGAGGGGTCACCTTTGCGGATACAGTGGATTTACCTGCTGCTTGGCCTGATGCTGATACTTTTTGTGGTGCAGGACGGCAACTATATGTATTCAATGAGCATCACCTTCGGAATCCTGATGTTTATGATCAGCACGACGCTAATCTCTGATTTTTCCTCGGTCATGCTGGATTTGAGGGATAAAAATATTCTCTTCTCCAAACCGGTAGACCGCAGGACGCTGAATATGGCTAAAAGTCTTCATATATTCATCTATCTGCTTACTTTAACGTTGACCGTGACAGGACCATCGCTGATCGTCTCCTTATTCAAACAGGGGCCTACGTTCTTTTTTATCTATGCAGCAGCTGTTATCCTCATGGATTGTCTGATTCTTGTGTTTACAGCGCTGGTCTATTTGCTGATTTTGCGGATTTTTGACGGGGAAAAGCTGAAGGACCTAATTAATTATGTACAGATCATTCTGTCCATCGGTATTGCGGTCGGTTATCAGCTGATTGCCCGCCTCTTTAATGTGGCGGATCTTACGCTTTCCTATGAGCCTGCCTGGTGGCAGTATCTGATTGCGCCGGTCTGGTTCGCCTCACCGTTTGAGCTGCTGCTGGGCGGGAACCGGTCTGCCGGTCTGGTTGTCATGTCCGTGATGGTTCTGATCATTCCGCTGCTGCTGCTTGCAGTGTATATCAGGCTGATGCCGCTGTTTGAGCGGAGCCTGCAGAAGCTGTCGGAGGAGAATGCCGGCGGAAGAGACAGCGGGCGGCTGGCCCGCAGGCTGTCGGAGCTTGTCTGCGGAAGCCGGGAGGAGAAGCTGTTCTTCCGGTTTACGTGGTCAATGATGCGCAATGAACGGGATTTCAAGCTGAAGGTCTATCCAACCTTTGGACTCTCAATGGTGCTGCCGTTCATCTTCATCTTTAACATCCTGTGGAGCGGCGGCGGCCTGGAGAGCTTCCGCAGCTCCAGCGGTTTTTTGTTCATCTATTTCTGCGGGCTGCTCATGATGACGGCCGTGCAGATGCTGCGCTATTCCACTAGCTATAAGGCCGCCTGGATCTATAAGGCGATTCCCCTGCCGGGAATGTCTCCGGTCTATAGCGGAATGCTTAAGGCAGTGATACTCCGTCTGCTGCTGCCGCTTTTTATAATAGAAAGTGTGATTTTCCTGTGGCTGTTTGGTTCGCGGCTTTTCCCGCATTTGCTTGCCGTACTGCCGGCTCTGCTGCTGTATTCGGTAATATGCTTCCGTCTTTTACCCAAATCACTGCCCTTCTCGGAGCAATACAGTGCTGCCAGGCAGAAGGAATTCACGGGAACCGCCTTCGTTCAGATGTTCATCCTGATGGGACTGGGCGGGCTTCATTATGTAATCAGTCTTATCCCTTATGGAATTTACATCTATGCTCCAGTTCTGGTAACGGTCAACTGGTGGGTTTGGCGGATATCGTTTCCCCGGACGGAGCTGTAGAACATGTAAATACCAGCTGTCTGCACGGGTGCCGGCGGACAAATATGGACATTTTTTGCCGGTGCTGAAAAAAGGGTTCAAGTTCCAGTATTTACTTAGACAGTACAGCAAATACAAGGTAGAATACAGCTAAAGTTACTTCTCATAGCATTCTATAATCTTTATACACTCTTCCATTTATCTGATATTCGTAAATAGATTTTTTGTACTAGAGAATGAGCTGCAGCGATAATGATAATTTAACCGGTGAAGAGGTCAACTATGGATCAAATGGGAACCCACTATAATACTTGGATTGTTTTACTATCTTTTGCACTTGCTGTAACAGCAGCTTACTCGGCGCTAAATCTGATCTCACAGGTTACCCAGTCCACTGGAAGAATCCGCCGGCTCTGGCTTATGTCCGCTGCCTGTGTCCTCGGCAGCGGAATGTGGGCCATGCACTTCGTCGGCATGATGGCCAGCCATTTTCCCTTTGAAGTCAGCTACCGGCCGGGCAGAGCGGTGTTGTCCCTTTTGATCATTATGCTGTCCAGTCTCGCAGCCCTGTGGATAGCTACTGTCCCGCGCCAACGGATGCGGCGGCTGATTCTGAGCGGGGGGGTACTCGGTACAGGAATATCTGTCATGCACTATATCGGCATCTCCTCTATGGAAATGGAAGGAACAATTCAGTTTGAACCCTTTGCCCAGGGCATCTCCATTCTGATTGCCCTGCTATCCTCATATATCGGCATCTTCCTGTTCCATAGATTCCGGGAGCAGGAGTACTTAGATAAGCGCTGGAAGCTTGGTTCGGCGGTGTTCATCGGCTTTGCAGTTACGGGTATGCATTATGTAAGTCTCAGAACAAGCCACATTCAATATGACAGCTGGCTCGGCACTAAGCCTGTCGTAATGGAGACGGATGTCATTCTGCTTACCGGAGTATCGCTTGTAACACTATTCATGCTGGTGATTTCCGGCGGGGCAGTGCTCCTGGACCGGCATGTGCTGGAACGTATGGCTTATCATGATCCGTTGACAGAGCTGCCAAACCGCCATGGCCTGGAGCGTTATTTCAAGGAAGAGTTCTTCGGGGTGAATTCCGGTGCTGTTTTCTTCGTCGATCTGGACCGTTTCAAATCAATCAATGATACACTCGGACATGATATCGGTGATCTGCTGCTGCAGGAGGTTGCAGACCGGCTGAGAACATGCGTAGGCTCCCAAGGCAGAGTGTTCCGGCTGGGCGGCGATGAATTCCTGATTGCCCTGCCGGATTCCAGTATAGAGAATGCCCAGACACAGGCTCAGCACATTCTTCAGGAGCTTAAGAAATCATACAGCATTGAAGGCAATGAGCTGTATGTGACTGCCAGTGTAGGCATTAGTATGAGCCCGGCACACGGCACGGACCGGTCTGCACTGATGAAGGCGGCGGATACGGCGCTGTATACCTCAAAAGACTCCGGCAAGAACAAATTCAGTGTGTTTGACCAGGAGATGAACCGGTATCAGCTGCGGCGGATGTCGCTGGAGAAGGATCTGCGCAAAGCGCTGGCCCAGTCTGAATTCATGGTTGTCTATCAGCCGAAGTGGGATTCGCTGATGAATGTCACGGTTGGCCTTGAGGCACTGCTGCGCTGGAAGCATCCTGAGCACGGAGTTATCTCTCCGGCGGAGTTCATCCCGATTGCCGAGGAGACCGGACTGATTGTGCCGATCACCTACTGGATGCTGCATGATGTCTGCGCCCAGAATATGAGCTGGCATAAGGACCAGGTGGCAAATGTACCTGTATCCATTAACATGTCGGCCCGGATGTTTGAGAACGGCAGTCTGTATGAGGTAGTGGAAGAGGCGCTTACAAGCTCAGGGCTGGAGCCGCATTTTCTGGAGCTGGAAATTACCGAATCGATTGCAATGAACAATATGGAGGAGACGGTAGCCCAGCTCTCCAAGCTCCGTGATATCGGAGTGCGCGTATCGCTGGATGACTTCGGAACCGGTTTCTCCTCACTGGGTAACCTGGATGAAATCCCGGTAAATACGCTGAAGATCGACCAGGTATTTATCCGCAAGAGCAAAATGCATTCTAAAAAGGCCATTATCAGCAATATCATCGCTATCGCCAGCAACCTTAACATGGAGGTAGTCGCCGAGGGCGTCGAAACCCCGGAGCAGATTGAGCTGCTGCAGTCATTAGGCTGCCGGGTAATGCAGGGCTTCTACTACGGCCGTCCGATGCCGGTAAATGAGCTTGGCCAGTGGTTTATCGAGAATACGGCTACGGCTTAGACCGTTTGTAGCTACGTGGCGATCTGCTTGAAGAGCAGGTTGCCAAGTGATTTTTTATTAGCTGAAGAGTATGTTTAAGTACACACCCCGCTTGCTAGATACATAGTCTGCTTTTATTCCAGCGTTAGCGGAAAGCGTGCTGATGATATCGCCGGTACTGCGACCCATCCAAATTTAGTTGGATTTTCGTCAGTTAATTCTCCTGTTATTCCTGCTGCTGGTGAACTAGCTGGAAAAACGCCACTTAATCTGCCCGATATTGCCTCTGGAGCGGGAAATGACCCGAATAGATGCCCTTTTTCCACCTAATCGCTGTAAAAGCGAAAAATGACCGGATTTAAGTAACAAAAATCCAACTAAATGAATTAAAGCCTCAAGTTTGCAAAATGGAAGAGTGATGGAAGGCGAGAGTGCTGCGTATCAAAGCGCGTCGACATCTGCCGGACCTCCTCTCGCATCATCTGTAAGTAACCCCAAAAAAGCAGCAAGTCCGTTATCAGGACTTGCTGCTTTTTTTTCTATCCCCCTCTTTAAGGGCGATTCTTTAAAGGGTATTGAGATGAACGTTGAGGCGGAAGCGGCGGAGGGGAAGTTTGGAACTGTAGGAGCGTAGCGTCCGCCTGAAAGCTTTTCGCAGAAAAGCTAGCATCGGTAGCATAGGCTGTCTGCGGATTTCCACTGCGATCAGCAGTTAAATCAAGAAATCTGCAGACAACAGCGTCCGGAAGTCCAAACATTCCCCGCAGCCGCGGCCTTACCTCAACTCCCCTCCCGCCGGCACTGAAATTCCCTTTATCAAATCCTATATTTTAAAGTTCTCAACAAGTACCTGCAGCTTCTCCGCAAGTGAAGACAGGAAAGCAGCGGAAGCTTCAACTTCCTGCATGGCAGCCAGCTGCTCCTCGGAGGAGGCGGAGAGCATCTCTGCGCCTTCCGCGGTCTGGTTGGAGACGGCAACAATGCTCTGGATGGCGGCTACAAGATCCTCAGAGATCAGGGCCAGATCACGGACGGTCTCGGAGATCTGCTGGCTCTGGGAGGACATATCCGATACAGAGGTTTCGATCTCGGAGAATGATTTGCCGGCAGACATAATCATGGCTTTGCCCTCGACCATTTCATCAGTGGAGCGCTGCATCGTCTCTCCGGCCTTGTCCATCTGATTAACAATAAGGCTGACCAGCCCGCCAATCTGGGCGGCTGATTTGGCCGAACGCTCGGCCAGCTTGCGTACGGAGCCGGCTACCACGGCAAAGCCCCGTCCTTCTTCTCCTGCACGGGCTGCTTCAATTGCGGCATTAAGGGACAGGAGGTTGGTCTCTTCAGCAATGCTGGCAATGGTGCCGACGATATTTTCAATTTCCTTGGAATGGCTGCCCAGCGTCTCGATAATTCCTGATAAATCGCTGATGCTGTCGCTGACAATCTGCATCTGAGAGGTAGTGGAGTCCATTGATTCACGTCCGCTGCGTGCCTTGAGGGCATTGCTGGAGGCTGTGTTCATGGCACTGTCGGCATTGCCGGCGATCTCGGTGATAAATCGAGACATTTCCTGCACAGACCGGTAGCTGCCTTCGAGATTGCGCAGCTGGGTATTAGCCCCGTCAGCAAGATCGATGGTTACATTGACGCTGTGTTCTCCCGCACGGTTCGTCTCCTGCGCACTGGCGGACAGCTCCTGTGAAGAAGAGGCGACCAGCATCGAGGTATCATTGACCTGGGTAATGAGATTGCGCAGGCTGGTTGTCATTTCATTGAAATCCCGGGCCAGCGTACCGATCTCATCCTTGCTTTTAATCAGGATCGTCTCCTGGGTAAGATCACCCTTGGCAACCGTGTTAACTGAGCTGGAGAGCCTGGTCAGCGGTCTTGTTGTGCGGCGGATGAATAGGTATGCGGCCAGAATAGCGATTACCAGAATAGATGCCCCGATAATGAAGGGCTGGAGGATAATATCCTGTGTCCGTTCCTGAACGAGGGTACCGTCAAAATTGATAGCCATAAGGGCAATAATAGGTTTAGTGGGATCGTGATCCTGATAAATGGGGCCGTAGCCTGTCTTGAGCGAGGTGCCTTGATAGGTATAAACCTTGGAGTATGCGGAATGCTTCATGGTATTGATCATATCCTTGTCTTCCTCTGCAAAATAGAACGGGTCCCCGGCCTTATATCCTCTTTCTTTGAGATTGGCATCAGCCGCAAGAATGGTGCCGTCCAGGGAGAGAATAAATGATTCTTTAAAAATCGGTTTATGGTCATTGATCCAGCCGATGCGGTCCTCGATAGCGGCCAGTTTGCTGGTATCTCCTGCAGCCAGAGCCGAGATATCGGCCGGATCGACGAGTCCGGTTGTTATATTGGCGCAGCCTACCAGTTCGATACCCGCTGCTTCATCCAATTGCTTGTACGCGGCGCGGTATCCGAAGAACCCGATGGATGATCCGACGAGAAGTAATACGATGAGCATCATCCAAGTTAATTTTGTTGCCAATTTCATTGTTTGCACCACCAGCCCTGACTCTATAAAGTTAAGTGATATTTGCTATCACTGCTACGATTATAGCGCATCAATGTTCAAGGAGCATTAGTAAGAATATAGTATTTTTGTGTCGGATAATCGCGGTTTTTTTCGTTGTTTGGTGAAATAACAGACATTGAGGATTCCACAGGCAGGAATTTCGAAATAGAGGATTTAAATCTGATAATGCAATGACTATAATCATGTCCAAACGACAAAAACATTGAATCATTGCTGCTGAAAATGGTAGTCTTGAAGCAGGACAAACGGAGTGGAGTGAAGAGATGGCACAGAAAATCGATCCGTTGATAGAAGCCCTCGGATTATCCATGTGGAGAGTACAGCGTAAAATAACGTCGCAGATGTCTCTGCATAAAGAAATTGGCCTTACCGTGCCGCAATTTCACCTGCTGCATATCATTGCCCGTGAACAAAAGGCGCGGGTCATTCAGCTGGCAGACCAGCTCGATGTGAAGTCGAGTGCTGTAACCGTTATGCTGGACCGTCTGGAGCTGCTGGACCTTACGACCCGCGTGCCTGATGAGAATGACCGCAGAGCCGTAACCGTAACACTTACCGAAAAAGGTGAAGAGCTGCTCAAGGAAGCGCAAAACCGTTCGCTGGTTCTGCTGACCGAGCATTTGGCAATTCTGAAGCCGGAGGAACTGGAGAAGTTCGCTGAATACTATGCGCTGCTGGAGAAGCAGGAGCGTTAAGTATTGATATTCTGCGGGCTTGTTATTGAAATACAAAACAGCCAGGCCCCGGTAACGGAGTCTGGCTGTTTGTTGTTATTCCTGGCGAACTATTCCGCTGCAGGTGCTTTATCCGGCAGCTGGGTCACATAGCTGTCTGACAGCTGGCGTAACCGGAGCGCACGGTTATATTCGTCTTCCGTTCCGGCAGGATTCTGTCCGCCGGCGGCCAGCCGGTACTGCGTGTTATCCTCGAAGCTGTTGCCGGGAATAAGCAGCGCGGAGCTGGAAATGAATGAGCCGGTCGGCAGATAGTAACGCTGAGGCAGCAGATTGTAGGTCTGTGCGGTCAGATCCTGGCCGAAGTGAATGTTGCCGTCCATTGATACCCCCAACAGGCTTGCTGCAGTAGGCATAATATCCACTTCTCCGCCAACCTGCTCCAGCGTCTGCGGCTCAAGGCTGCCTTCCTCGTGAATAATAAGCGGAATGTTCAGCATATTCGCATACTCGTACTCGTGCCCGTAGATTTCTTCCATCAGCTGCTTGTCGTCATGATCAAGGGAATAGATCGGCAGGCCCATGTGGTCTCCGTATACCATAATCAGGCTGTCATCCCAGACGCCGCTGGCTTTGAGCTCATTAACAAACTGTCCAAAGGCATAGTCTGCGTAGTTCTGGGAACGGACATAGTCGCCGACAAAGGTGCCCTCATAACGCTCCGGCAGCTTCATCTGGTATTTCTCTTCCGGAATCGTGAACGGGTGATGGGCAGACATCGAAATGACCTGAGCGTAGAACGGTTTGCCGTCAGCATCCATTTCCTTCAGCTTATCAGCGGTTTTACGGTAGAGCACTTCATCGGACGGGCCGAAGAAGAAGGTATCCTCATCCCCGAAAAACTTATGGTCATAATAGTTCTCGAAGCCGAGCGCCTTGTACAGCTCTCCGCGGTTCCAGAACTCCACGTCATTGGTGTGGAAGGTCGCCGTCTGGTAGCCGCTGTCCTGCAGGAGGCGCGGAAGACTCGGAAGCTTCTTATCAACATAAGACATCGTTGCCGCACCCTTCGGCGGAATGTAGAAGGAGGAGTTGACTACGAATTCCGCATCTGAGGTATTTCCCTGGCCGACCATCTGGTAGAAGTTGGGGAAATACAGGCTGTCTTTCATCAGACTGTTCAGGTTAGGCGTAATTTCCTTGCCGTCGAGGGTAAGCCCCAGCAGAAAGTTCTGGAATGATTCAAGCTGGATGATAATCAGGTTTTTGCCCTTGGCTGCTCCCTCGAACGGAGAGACTGCCGCAGGATCAATGCCTTTTACCTCATTGATGACATCCTGCGTAATTTCGCTGGCCTGAACGAGCTCCGGTTTGTCTTGAGCAAAAATCGCATAGACCTCATAATTAAGGAGTCCCATCTCCTGGGCTTTCTTGATTTCGTTCATGCTGGCCTTATTAGGCAGGACATTGAACAGGCAGAGACCAAGCGATACCGCGAACAGCAGGCTGTAGGAGAATCTGGAATTGCCGCTGCGGCGGTTGATGTTTTCTTTTTTGTAGCTGCGGCCCTTCTTGTTGAAGAAGAAATAAATGCCAAAGATGATAATATCGGAAAAGATCAGCAGATAATAAGGGTCCATCAGTGAAAAGACGCTGTTGCGTACTGCGGTAACCTGGTTAACCTGCTCTGCCGCCTGGTAGGTGACAATAACCCCGTAATATTTAAAGTACATAATGGCTGCAAAAAAGATGGCCGTCACAAGGAGATTGACCAGCATATACAGTCCGAGCTTCCGTTTTGAGGCAAAGGCCTCAATCAGGCAAAACAACGCCCAGATAAAGGGGATTTCGGTAATCAGCGATTTCCAGGACAGCAGATCCCCGAAGATAACGCCCCAGGCCAGGAAGCTTTTGAGTATGAAAATCAGCGTAAAAAACACGAATGGTTTGACTAACCACCGTTTAATAGTAAGGGATGACACAGCTTCGCCTTCTTTCTAAGTGATAAGCCGCCGCTTCCCGGCTGGAAGGATGCAGCGCTTGGGCAAGAGAATTCCTATATTAATAGACCTTATTATGCCGCGCTGGATGGTGAATGTCAAAAAACAGAAATGCCGTATAACCGATGTGGACTGCGTAATAAATGATGGGTTGCCGTGAACCGGATATTATCGTACTCAGATGCGCATATACGGGCTGAAAAGCATGAAAACAGCGGTTCGCGCCAAAAAAAGGCGAGGGAATGGATGGAGGCGGGCTCTACAAATGCATTTTGCGGAAATTTCCATATCAGTAAGGTCATTGGTGGAATATGTATTCAGCAGCGGCAGCCTTATGCCGGGCTTTCACAGCAGTGCGGCGATGGCCGAGGGGACACGTATTCATCAGCATATACAGAAGCAATATAAGGAAGGTGACCGCAAAGAGGTCTATTTGAAGACAGAGATCCCGCATGAGGGGCTGCTGTTTATTGTTGACGGGCGCTGTGACGGCCTGCTGACCGGGGAAGATGGAGCTGTAACCGTAGAGGAGATCAAATCTACGGGTGAGCTGCCGGAGCCGGATTTTGCAGGTAAGGAGGTGCACTGGGCACAGGCGCTCATGTATGCCTATATCATCTGTCTGGACCATGAGCTTACGGATATCAGAGTAAAGCTGACCTATGTCAGGCGCGGCGGCGAAACGCAGCAGAGCCTGTACAGGAACGTAACACTTGCCGAGCTGCAGGTGTTTGCCGCTGAGACAGTTGCCGGGTACGCTCCTTATGCACAGCTGCAGGTCCGTCACGCAGAGGAGCGGGACAGCAGTATCCGGGCGCTGGGGTTTCCTTTTCCGGCTTACCGGAGCGGACAGCGGCATTTTGCGGCGGCGGTTTATAAGTCGGTTATAGAAGGTGTTAATCTGTTCGCACAGGCGCCGACGGGAATTGGAAAAACGATGTCTACCCTCTTTCCGGCACTCAAGGCAATGGGGGAAGGCAGGGCGGCGGGGCTGTTCTATCTGACGGCCAAGACCGTCAACCGGCTGGCAGCCCAGGATGCCATCGGGATGCTGCTTGACCAGGGGCTTCAGCTGCATGTCATTACGATTACCGCCAAAGACAAGGCCTGCTTTAAGGAGGAGGGGGTATGCAGCAAAGAGAGCTGCCCCTACAGAGAGGGCTATTATGACCGGATCAACGGGGCAGTCCTGGACATGCTTGAGCATGAGAAGCTGATGACACAGGAGGTTATCTCCCGCTATGCGAGGAGGCATGAGGTCTGTCCGTTCGAATTTTCGCTGGATACAGCGTATGCCTGCGATGCAGTGATCTGCGACTATAACTATATATATGACCCGCGGATCAGCCTCAAACGCCTGCCCGAGGAGCGGAAGCGGCGGACGGTGCTGCTGGTTGATGAGGCGCATAATCTGGTTGACCGCGGGAGGTCCATGTATTCGGCTGAGCTGACAAAAGCTCCTTTTCTTGCCCTACAGCGTCAGTATAAGGGTGTAAACAAGGCGCTCAGTGCTGCGGCTAAGGCAGTCAATGCCTTTTTCATAGCTCTGCGCAAAACCTGCAGTGAAGACGGAGAGGGACAATGGAGCGCCTATCCCGAGGAGCTGCCGGAACTGCTTGAAGCCTTTTCTCTGGAGGCAGAGGCCGAGCTGCTGTCGCCTTCTGCCCTGCTTCCTGCATCCGGAGATGCGGAGGAAGAGGGGGAGGGGCTCCTGGATGTCTTCTTTGCCGTGCAGAATATGCTGCGTACGTTCAAAACCTATGATGAACGCTATATTACCTACGCGGAGGTGCGGCGCGGCGATGTCTGCCTGAAGCTGTTCAATCTGGACCCTTCCCATCTGCTGCAGCAGATGGCTAAGAGCTTCCGCAGCCAGATTCTTTTCTCGGCAACCCTCACGCCGCTCTCTTATTACCGGGATATGACCGGAGCCAAAGAGGAGGACTACAGCCTTACTGTGCCTTCGCCGTTCCATAAAGAGCAGTGGGAGGTATCAGTGCTTCCGGTTTCCACCAGATACCGGGAACGGGAAGCCTCGCTGGGCCCGCTTTGTGATGCTCTGAAGGGAATGACAGCCCGTAAGGGCAACTATCTGGTCTTCTTCCCTTCGTATGCGTATTTGCAGAGTGTCTATGAGCTGTTCGCCGAAAAGTATCCTGAGGTGCCTACTTTGGTGCAGAGCACCGGAATGAGCGAGCCGGAGCGGGAGGGCTTCCTCGCCTCGTTCCGTCCGGATAATCCGCAGACACTGCTCGGCTTTGCCGTGCTGGGCGGGATATTCTCGGAGGGAGTGGATCTTCCGGGCGACCGGCTGAACGGCGTAATGGTGGTAGGCGTCGGCCTGCCGCAGGTGGGGCTTGAGCGTAATTTGCTGCGCAGCTATTTCCAGTCCGCCGGCAAGAATGGCTTCGACTACGCCTATGTCTATCCGGGTATGTGCAAGGTGCTGCAGGCGGGAGGCCGGCTGATCCGAAGCGAGAGCGACAACGGAGTTATTATCCTTGCCGACGACCGTTTTCTCCAGTATCCTTACCGCCAGCTGCTCCCGGATGAATGGCAGGACTACCTTCTCATCACGTAAGCGCTTATAATAACTAATAATTATAGAAACACACCTATAATAGGCTGTTCCTTTTAGGCGGAATAAAAATCAGCTATCTGAAATGATTTTTAAGACTACAATAAGGCGGGAAGCGGCGGAGGGGAAGTTTGGAACTGTAGGAGCGTCAGCGTCCGCCTGAAAGCTTTTCGAAGAAAAGCTAGCTACGGAAGCATATGCTGTCTGCGGATTTCCACCGCGAGCAGCGGTTTAAATTAAAGAAATCTGCAGACAACAGCGGCCGGAAGTCCAAACATTCCCTGTAGTCGCCCTGCGCCAGATTGGAATGCTTGAACTCATTTTATATAGCACCCACGGGAGGAAAAAGATGACACTAAACATAGGGATTGTAGGCACCGGCTGGTTCTCCAAGGTTCATGCGGATTTGCTGGCGGGGATGGAGGATGTGAACCTGGCAGCCGTCTGCGGCAGCAGTAAAGCCAAAGGGGAAGAGATGGCCCGGCCGTATGGCGCTGAGGGCTATGGCGAAATAACGGACATGCTGGATGCCCATAAGCTTGATGCGGTCTATATCTGTGTGCCGCCGCAATCGCACGGGGCGATTGAACGGGCGCTGATCAAGCGGGAGATTCCGTTCTTCATCGAGAAGCCGCTCGGATCAAGCACGGAAATCCCGGCGAGCCTGCTGCAGGAGATTAAAGAAAAGAACCTGCTGACCTCGGTCGGCTACCATTTCCGGTATCAGGAGAATATTCAGCGGCTGAAGGCGGCACTTGCGGGTGATAAGGTAGGGATGATTGTCGGCCAGTGGATGGGCGGCATGCCGGGCGTGGCCTGGTGGCGCAATCAGGAGCAGTCCGGCGGACAGTTCACCGAGCAGACCACCCATATTGTTGACCTGCTGCGTTATCTCTCAGGGGAAGTGACCGAGGTGTACGGGCTGTTCGGCAACCGGATTATGCATGAGAAGCATGACGGGGTAACCGTGGCTGACGTGGGAACCGTCTCACTGAAGCTTGCCAGCGGCGTTATTGCTAATATATCGAACACCTGCGTGCTGCCGGATGGCGTAGGCCGCAGCGGGATCAGCTTCTATAATGACAACGGGCTGCTGGACTGGAATCCGGAGCGTCTCCTGGAATCACGGGGAGGAAGCAGCGAGGAATATGTCAATACAGGCAATCCTTATCTCAGAGAGAGTGAAGCATTCCTGCATGCCGTGCGTACAGGGGACCGCTCGCGGATTCTCAGTGACTACGAGGATGGCTACAAGACGCTTAAGGTAACCTGTGCAGCCTTTGAATCGGCGCAGAGCGGCTTGCCGGTCAAGCTGTAAGCAGACAAGAAAAAGGCCGTCAGCTCCTGAGTAAGGAGCTGACGGCCTTTGGCCCAAGCAGGGTCGGCCTAGTGGAGGAAAACAGTGAGCAGCGCGGGCGCGAGGCCGATGGAGAACAGCGCAGCCAGTATCATAGAAATACTTGAGATGGTGCCGGTCAGCGAGCTAAGCTCAAAAGCCTTGGAGGTGCCGGTACCGTGCGCCGCGGTTCCCAGCGATACACCGCGCGCAATTTCGTTGTCAATGCGGAAGAGGCGCAGGACAGAAGGTCCCATCATTGTTCCCAGCACACCGGTCAAGATTACAAAAACGGCCGTGATGCTGGGAACGCCCCCAATGCTTTGGGAGATGCTCATGGCAATCGGGGTAGTTACTGAGCGGGGCACGAGACTGGTAGCCAGTTCGCCGCTTAAATGCAGCCATTTAGCCAGCAGCATCGAGGAGAGCACCGCAATAACCGTTCCTGACAGCACGCCTGCCGCAATTTCGGCGGCGTGCTTTTTGAGCACCTTGAAGTTCTTATGGAGTGGGATTGCAAAGGCGATGGTTGCCGGCTGCAGCAGATCTGTCAGCCATTTGCCTCCCGCATTGTAGGATTCATATGGAATACCTGTCACCAGCAGTACGCCGATAATAATCAGCGGAGTAAGAATGAGCGGTGAAAAATACATTTTGCCGCTGGAGGCGTATACCCGTTTGGCCAGCAGGTAGATTAGAAGCGTGAGTCCAAGCAGAACCATTCCGGTAATCATGAGCCTCTACGCTCCTTTACTTTATAGATAGCGCCTGTCAGCAGGCCAGAACCGGCCATGACGGCAAAGGTGCCGACCAGTACAACAGCCAGCACCTGCAGGCCGTTCACCTCAAGCAGACTGGTATATTTCATCACTCCGACAGCGGAGGGAATAAAGAACAGCAGCAGCTCAGCCAGCAGCCACGAGGCACCGACCTCCACCCAGCTCAGGCGGACCGCTCCGGCCTCTAGTAGCAGAAATAATATAAGCATGCCGATGATGCTTCCCGGGATGGGCAGATGCAGCAGCGGAGTCAGTGTATTAATCAGCATGGAGAAGATCGTAAGTCCGGCAACCTGCAGCAAGCCTGTAGTCAGTTTTTTCATAAGGCTTCGCCCCTTTCAATATACTGAAAGTTTACAACAATTATTTTCATAGGTAAAATGAATAGATTGAATAAGTGACATTCCTTTTGTCTATAGATGAGGTGGAGCGTTTGGATATCAGACAATTGCAATATTTTGTGCAGGCAGCAAGGCTGAACAGCTTTACCAGAGCGGCGGAATCGCTGTTCATTACCCAGCCCACGATCAGCAAGATGATCCGTAATCTTGAAGAGGAGCTGGGTGCCGAACTGTTTTACCGCGAAGGCAAAAGCATCAGGCTGACCGATGCGGGCGAGATCCTGCTGGCCAAGGCGCAGAACATCGTTGAGTCCTTCGCTAATCTGTCCAGCGAGCTGGACGGGCTGCGCAAGCTGCAGCGCGGACATATCCGGATCGGCCTGCCGCCGATGGTGGGGGCGAGCTTTTTCCCGGCAGTGATCGGGGAGTTCCACCGGCGGTATCCTGATGTGACCATCCGGCTGCATGAAGACGGAGCCAAGAAGGTAGCTGATGATGTGGAGACGGGACTGCTGGACATCGGAGCGGTTGTGCTTCCGGCGGATACGGCGAAATTTCACTGCTTTACCTTTGTTGAAGAGAAGCTGGAGCTGCTCGTACCGGCAGGCCACCGTCTGGCGGCTGAAGAAAGTGTTGCGCTCAGGGATCTGGAAGCAGAGGAGTTCGTGCTGTTCCGTGAGGATTTTGCCCTGCATGACCGGATTATTACCGAATGTGTAAAAGCCGGGTTTCAGCCAAATGTTGTTTATGAGAGCTCTCAGTGGGACCTGATCAGCAGGATGGTCGAGGCCGGGATGGGCATCGCACTGCTGCCGGAGACCATCTGCCGTGATATCGACCGTACACGGATAGCGGTTATCCCTCTGTCAGACCCGGTGATTCCCTGGCAGCTGGGCATGATTTGGCGCAGAGACCGTTATTTGTCGTTTGCTGCGCGGGAATGGATCGCTTTTGCCATGAAGGTTCTCGGGGAGCTCTATCTTCCGCCGCAAAAAAGTGATAAAATGAAATAAATGTAAAACTTTCTATGATATATCCGACATTTTTTTCTTTTTTTTCAAAATATGTTTTTTGGCATCATGCCTTATGATAGGAAAGAAGTTGATAGAGGGCAGGTGACTGAATGATGAAGTATTACCACAGTTCCCATGAAGATCGAAACGATTACCGAGAAGATGAGTTGTTTTTAACTATAGAGAGCCTTAGAAGTGAGCTGCTGGAGGTCGCACAGGAACGCAGCCTTAGCGATCATATGGTGGTAGAGCTGAGTCAGCGTCTGGACGGATATATTGTTCTGGCCCAGAACAAAATGATGGAGAGCCTGAGGAGCCGCCAGAATGAGCCGGCCCCCTACGGAACCCTGACCAAAAGCAAACGGGTAAGACGCAAGTCAGCACTGCAGCAATAATAAGGCCCATCCGGCGTTCCTTTAACCTGGCTTATCTCCTGAGGTCCCGCATATAGCGGGGCCCTTTTGTTGTGCTTTCAATAGCCATTACCTATAATGGAATTAATAAGAAGTCTAAATATTGGTTTGCGGAGGAGGATGCCGCATGGAGAACAAACTGACAACATTACGTTCTGAAATTGAGGGGAATCTGTCCCGCTCCGGGCACAGCCTCGCTTCGTTTGCTAAAGTTTCCGGCCTCAACCGCGGCAGTCTAAGCGCTATTCTCCACGGTAATCCCCCTAAGCCGGTGTCTCTGGGGCAGCTGGATGCGTTAACAGAGGCCTTTGGCTATCCGGAAGGCTGGTTCTATCCGCTGTATATAGATGAATGCTTCAACGAAGAGAGAGTCTCACGTCGCAGGGTAGAACCCTTTCTGATACGCTGTGCTGCCGCCGGCCGCCAGCAGTGTGTAGACGAAGTTATAAACCGGATCATGGAATATCCGAAGCCGCTGGATGTCATCTACTCGGTAGCAGAGAAATTGTTCACCTCCGGGCTGATTCAGGAATCCAGGGCTCTTTATAAAATCATTGTGGAGCAAGAACCGGACAGCTACTCTGAAAGACTGGCTGTCAGCCAATACCGGATCTTTAAGGCGCTTGGCGTGATTGCGGATATGGAAGAAATGCTGCGGGCGGTCATCGCCTTTGAGCCGTTCCGCGGGCGTCTGCCGGAGCATCTGCAGCTTGAAGGGCTGCTGAAGCTATCCAATGTCTGCTTTTCCCTGCACAGATGGAGTGATATGGGGAAGTACAGCGATGAACTCAGAAGCCTGGCAACCGGAATCTACCGGGAGCAGCTATGGAAAAAGACCGGCAGGCGCGCTGAAGAGCTTCAGCTGCTGCGGCCGCTGGTGCTGTATTATGCCCAGGGGCATCTTCTGAAGGCTACCGCGCTCACCAAACAGGGAAAGTACGAGGAAGCTTTAGCTTTCACGGATCTGTATGCCGACCTCAGCTGGTTTGAAATGCTCGATGATGAGGGGCTGCGCCTGGTGGATGCCTTCAAATCATTTGCAACCGGCAACCGGTATACACTGGAGCTTCTCAAGGGGAATATTGATGTCTTGCCGGAGTATACTGCTTATCTGGCTGAGCATCCCTCTGAGGTGCTGGCCGGTCTGGTCAGCATTCTGGAGGCTGCCAACCGCTTTGGCTTCTCTGCCGATCATGTGCTGGAGCGGTTTTCCAGGGAGATGGCCGGCTTCGACCAATTCAAGGATTATATTAATATTGACCGCATTTACCGGCTCGGCTATCAGCTGGCTGCCTATTATTTAGAACGCGGGCAGATCCGGCTGGGTGTAACGTACATTCTGCAATGCCTCAAGACAGCCGTTCAGCTGAACAGCGCCAGGGATATGATTGATTGTGTAGCCTTGTTTGAGGCAAACCGCGGGGAAGCATCCGGACAGCAGCTGATCAAGTACAGTGAGCTTATTACAGGTCTGGCAAAAAAGCAGGGCCCGGCTGAGGAGGAGCGCCCGCTCTCCGGCATTGCCGTGCGGTCCTTCTGAACAGTATAGCTCGATTATACAGACTCCTCCGCCTTCAGGGCGGAGGAGTTTTTGCGTGCGGACGGCGGCAAAAAGCTGTTCTCCGTTCTGTAAAACTTGTAAGCGGTTTTAAGAATTGACAAAGGAATGGCCTGAAAATATAATTAGGTAGCCTAATTAATATTGTATTTAATTATTAGTAGACCTAACTAAAAGTGAGGAGGCGGGATTCATTGGGATAGAGAGCGAAAATCCAGTCGCACAACGGCTGTTTATGGCCCTGCGCCAGCTGCGCAAAGCACATGTGCATCAGACGGTAGACGGCCATAAGCCGAGTGAACTGACTTTATTGATATGCCTCGCCAGGAAATCACGCTCACCTGAGGAGGGGCTCAAGGTTTCCGAAATCAGCCGGCTGCTGGAAATCACACCTCCTACAGTTACCCAGCTGATTAACAGTCTTGAGGCCAAAGACATGGTAGAGCGCCAGCCGGATCCTTCTGACCGCAGAGTGGTGCGGATCCGGCTGACGGAGCAGGGCAGGATTGTGACCAGAAAAGCGCGGAATCATATGGATGCTTCACTGGGTAAGCTGGTGGAATATTTGGGTGAAGAAGAGAGCAACCTTCTAGCAGACCTGCTGATGAAGGTGCAGACATTCATCGAAGAGAATCCGCGGCCGGATTTAGACCTGTTACAAAGGAACGGAGATGAGAAGAATGATTAAATTGTTAAAAGGGCTGAGACCCTTTCGGTTGGGCGTAGCAGCGGTACTGATTCTGGTCTTTTTGCAATCCATGGGAGATCTGTACCTCCCAACCCTGATGTCTGACATTGTGGATAAAGGGATTGTTGAGGGAGACCGTTCCTACATCTGGAGAATTGGCGGTTACATGCTGCTGGTGGCCGGCGGCGGTGCGCTGTGTTCGGTAATTGCCAGTTATCTTTCAGCCAAGGTGGCTGCCGGCTTCGGCAGAAATACCCGTTCACGGATGTTTGAGCATGTAGAGAATTTCACACTGCATGAATTTGATAAGCTGGGCACTGCCTCGCTGATTACCCGCACTACTAACGATATTACACAGGTTCAGACTGTATTGACTATGATGCTGCGTATGATGGTCGGCGCTCCGATGATGATGATCGGGGGGATTATTATGGCGGTATCTGAGGATGCCAAGCTGTCCCTGATCTTTGTTGTTGTCATTCCGGTGCTGGTTGGAGCGATTTTCCTGATCGGAATGAAGGGCCTGCCGCTGTTCAAAGCGATCCAGGTGAAGCTGGACAACCTGAACCGGGTGCTGCGTGAGCATCTGACCGGTATCCGGGTTATCCGTTCCTTTAACCGGATTGAGCATGAGAACAGACGCTTTACTGCAGCCAACAGGGATCTCACGGATACAGCGATTAAGGTTAATAAAATCATGGCCGGCCTGATGCCGATTATGATGCTGGTCATGAACTTCTCGATGATCGGCATTCTGTATTACGGCGGTATCCGGATCGGTGACGGCGACCTGCAGGTCGGCTCACTGATGGCCTTTATCCAATATGCCATGCAGATTATGTTCTCTCTGATTATGGTTTCCATGATGTTCGTATTGATTCCCCGGGCCTCCGCTTCGGCGCTGCGGATCAATGAGGTGCTTGATATGAAGCCGGAGATTATTGATCCGACAGCAGGAGACCTTCTGGCTACGTCAGATGCCACCAAGCTGGATGGACGCGACGGCCTGCGCGGCTACGTAGAGTTCGACAACGTCTCCTTCTCTTATCCGGGAGCGGAGCAGCCGGCGCTGTCCGGCATCAGCTTCAGCGCCCGGCCGGGTGAGATTACCGCGATTATCGGCGGTACCGGCTCAGGTAAATCCACGCTGCTCAGCATGATCCCGCGGTTCTATGATGTTATAGAAGGTGCTGTACGTGTAGACGGCGTGGATGTCCGCGAGATGACGCAGGAGGATCTGCGCAGCAAGATCGGCTACATTCCGCAAAAGGCTGTACTGTTTACCGGTACAATTAATGAAAATATCCGTTACGGAAAAGACGATGCAACCGATGAGGAGATCCTGCATGCAGCCAAGGTGGCCCAGGCTTATGATTTCGTATCGGCGATGAAGGAAGGCTTCGGTTCGCAGATTGCCCAGGGCGGCAGCAATGTCTCCGGCGGCCAGAAGCAGCGATTGTCGATTGCCCGGGCTCTGGTCCGCAAGCCGGAAGTATACCTGTTCGATGACAGCTTCTCCGCACTTGACTTCAAGACAGATGCCAAGCTGCGCGCTGCCCTGAAGGAGGAGACCACGGAATCGACCGTGCTGATCGTTGCACAGCGGGTCAGCACGGTTATGGACGCTGACCGGATTATTGTGCTGGATGAAGGCCGGGTAGCAGGCATCGGTAATCACCGCGAGCTGATGGAGAATAGCGAAGTGTACCGCGAGATTGTATCCTCGCAGTTGTCAGAGGAGGAAATAGCATGAGTGAAAGAAATCAGCAAGTGAAGCCTCCGGCACGGCGCGGCGGCTTCGGCCCTGGACCCGGCGGTCCCGGCATGGGAATGCCTCCGGAGAAGGCCAAGGATTTCAAGGGCACGCTCCGCCGGCTAATCACGTACCTGCGTCCGCGCCAGGTGCAGCTGCTTGTCGTCTTAATCACGGCTATAGCCAGTACCGTATTCAGCATTTTTAGTCCGAAGGTAATGGGGAAGGCTACAACCAAGCTGTTCGAAGGCGCCTACGGAATGCTGACGGGTGTGGAGGGAGCGGCCATTGATTTTGGTTATGTGAATAATATTCTGCTTATCCTCGGCGGATTGTATCTGTTCAGCTCTTTATTCAGCTACGTACAGCAGTATGTAATGGCCGGAGTGGCGCAGAAGGTTGTCTTTGATATGCGGGAGCAGGTTAACAGCAAGCTTGAGCGCCTGCCGCTGAAATATTTTGATTCGCGTACCCACGGGGAAATCCTCAGCCGTGCAACCAATGATGTGGATAATATCAGCACAACGCTGCAGCAGAGCCTGACGCAGCTGATCACGTCCATCGTGACGATTATCGGGGTTATCATCATGATGCTGACAATCAGCCCGTGGCTGACCCTGATTACAATCATTACTCTGCCGCTGAGCTTTGTGGTTATTATAGCGATTACGAAGCGTTCCCAGGGACAATTCATCGGCCAGCAGAAATCACTCGGCCAGCTGAACGGCCATGTTGAGGAGATGTATACCGGACACCGGATCGTCAAGGCCTTCGGCCGTGAGCAGCAGTCGCTCAGCGAATTCAACAAAATCAACGATGATCTTTACAACTCCGGCTGGCGTTCGCAGTTCATGTCCGGGATGATCATGCCGCTGATGATGTTCATCGGTAACCTTGGCTACGTGCTTGTCTGTGTAGTCGGCGGGATTTTTGTAACCCGTAAGGTAATCGAAGTCGGTGATATCCAGGCCTTTATCCAGTATTCGCGCCAGTTCACAATGCCGATTACCCAGACCGCGAATATCGCCAACATCATTCAGTCGACGATTGCTTCAGCCGAGCGTGTTTTTGAACTGCTCGACGAAGAGGAGGAAGTTCCGGAAACCTCAGTATCCCGGTCTAAGCCTGCCGCCGGTGCTGAAGAGGGTGCTGTTGAATTCCGTCATGTGAAGTTCGGCTACAAGCCGGATGCGATTCTGATTGAAGACATGAACATCGATGTTAAGCCGGGACAGACGATTGCAATTGTCGGACCGACCGGTGCCGGCAAAACGACGCTGATTAACCTGCTGATGCGCTTCTATGAAATCAGCGGCGGCGAGATCGTTATTGACGGTGTGAACATCACCCAGATGAAGCGCAGCGAGCTGCGCAGCAAATTCGGGATGGTGCTGCAGGATACCTGGCTGTTCAACGGCACGATCCGCGATAATATCGCGTACGGCCGCGAAGGTGCTACGGAAGCCGATGTCGTACGCGCAGCTAAGGCTGCTCATGCCGACCACTTCATCCGTACGCTGCCGCTCGGCTATGATACGATCCTGAATGAGGAGGCGTCGAATATCTCCCAGGGCCAGAAGCAGCTGCTGACGATTGCCCGGGCCATTCTGGCCGATCCGTCAATCCTGATTCTGGATGAAGCGACCAGCAGCGTCGATACACGGACTGAAGTGCAGATCCAGAAGGCGATGAAGACGCTAATGACCGGCAGAACGAGCTTCGTGATTGCCCACCGGCTGTCGACGATCCGCGATGCCGATCTCATTCTGGTCATGAACCAGGGCAGTGTAATTGAAAAGGGTACCCATGTCGAGCTGCTGGAGCAGGACGGCTTCTATGCCGATCTCTATAACAGCCAGTTCTCCGGCGATGATCTGCCTGACGCCGGCTAAATTACGCCTTATATCACTCTTTACCGGCACCGCTCCTGTATTTACAGGGGCGGTGTTTTTATTTGGCGGAGAGTGGCAAAGCTAAGCTTTGAAGCGCCATTTTCAAAAAAAAGATTTGCTTAAAATTTTCAGGGTATATATGATATGGAGAGAAAATGACCCGCGGCTCATTTTTAAGAAGAGCCGGGGCAAAGAGAGGATGAATAGGATGTCGGGCTACGGGAAATGGGTGGCTGGCCGTATTACAAAATGGATCACATTGCTGATCTGGATCGTGCTGGTGGGAGTGCTTACGCTGTTATGGCCTTCCGTAAATTCACAGGTAGTCAACAATGCACAGAACCTTCCGGATGACTCACAGTCGGTCCGTGCGGCGGTTGTTGCTGAACAGGAGTTTCCTGGCGGCAGCGGCGTCCCTGCCTTGTTAGTATGGCACAGGGAAGGAGGATTATCAGAGCAGGACTTATTACATATTATTGCGGTATACGGTAAGCTGGAGCAGCAGCCGCTGCCCTCCCAGAATTTTGTTCCTCCGCTGGGCCAGCTGCCGCCGCAGGCGCTGCAGGCTTCTCTTTCTGAGGACCGCAGCACACTGGTTACACCAGTGCTGTTCGACAAGTCGGCGGACAGTGATAAGCTGGGGGAGGGTATAACGGAGCTGAAGGCACTGGTCCGTGAAGAAACAGGCAGTGATCCGGCTGCGGCAGGCGTAGACAGCAATGAACTGAGTCTGCGTGTATCCGGGCCAGTCGGCATTTCGATTGATGCTACAGGCTTGTTTGAGGATGCCGATGTCTCTCTGCTGATTGCAACAGTAGTACTAGTGCTTGTATTCCTGCTGCTGATCTACCGCTCACCGATTCTGGCGCTGATTCCTCTGGTGGCCGTGGGCTTTGCTTACGGGGTCACAAGCCCGCTGCTCGGCCTCATGGCCAGAGAGGGCTGGATTACTGTAGATTCACAGGCGATCTCTATTATGACCGTTCTGCTGTTCGGCGCAGGAACAGATTACTGCCTGTTCCTGATCTCGAGGTTCCGCCAGATGCTCAAGGTAGAGGAGAATAAAGGGCGGGCTCTGCTGAGCTCAATCAGCCATTCCTCCGGGGCTATTGCCATGAGCGGCTTCACCGTTGTGCTGGCGCTGTTCGCTCTGCTGCTGGCCAAATACGGGGCCTACCACCGCTTCGCCGTTCCGTTCAGCGTGTCCATTCTGATTATGGGCATTGCCAGCCTGACGCTGGTGCCGGCGCTGCTGGCTATCTTCGGGCGGATGTCATTCTTTCCGTTCGTGCCGCGTACGCCGCAAATGGAGGAGGAACGTGCCAGAGCCAAGGGCAAGCCGGCTCCGAAGCCGAAGAAGTCCGGTTCAAAAGGCATTGGCGGCCTGGTGGTTTCCCGTCCTTGGACGATAGTAGCCGTAACGATTATCGGCCTGGGAGTATTGGCCTCCTTCTCCACCGGCATTAAGTTTACTTATGATATTCTTTCCTCATTCCCTGAGGACATGGAATCCCGGCAAGGCTTTGATCTGATCGGCACGCAGTTCTCCCCGGGCGAGCTGGCTCCGGCCAAGCTGATCATTGATACAAAGGGAGAGGTCAGCGGAGAGGATTTCAAGACGATTCTTGGAGGACTTTCCTACGTGGATACCGTATCAGATGCGCAGCAGGGGGCGGTGAATCCGCAGATTATCGGCTTTGACCTGGAGTTCAAGGACAATCCGTATTCCCTGGAGGCGATGAGCCATATTCCGGCACTGCTGAATACAGCAGAGCAGGCTTTGGTGGAGTCGGGCTTTGAAGAGGCTCAGGCACAGGACAGCGTATGGGTCAGCGGGCAGACTGCTACCCAATACGATACAAAAGTGCTGGGTGAGCGTGATACAGATCTGATTATTCCGGTTGTTATCGGCATGATTACGATACTCCTGCTGGTCTACCTGCGGTCTGTGACGGCAACCGTCTATCTGGTGGGAACCGTTATTCTCTCCTTTTTCTCTGCGCTTGGCCTCGGCTGGATTATTATTCATTATGTGCTGGGTGCAGATGCGATCCAGGGGGCGATTCCGCTGTATTCCTTCGTATTCCTGGTAGCGCTTGGAGAAGACTATAATATCTTTATGATCTCAAGCATCTGGAAAAAGCGTAAACGGATGCCGCTGAAGCAGGCAATTGCCGAGGGGGTCAATGAGACCGGAGCGGTTATTACCTCCGCCGGCCTGATCCTGGCCGGTACGTTCGCCGTACTGGCCAGCCTGCCGATTCAGGTGCTGGTGCAGTTCGGCATCATTACCGCCATCGGGGTGCTGCTCGATACCTTCATCGTCCGGCCGTTTCTGGTGCCGGCGATCACGATGCTCTGCGGCCGCTGGGCGTTCTGGCCCGGCAAGCATGAAGAGCCGCGGCCCGAAAACAGCGCACAATAATCCGGCGGATGCCTAACCAGGCAGACTGCCTGCCAAACTAAAGACAGGGATGCCCGGGCCATAGCGGCCTGCGGGCATCCCTGTCTTTGTATAGGCGGCCTTATTCAGGCATCCGCTTCAAGCTTGGCCAGAGGCACGGTAGCCGGCCCCTCCAGCACATCACCTTCATAGGAGAAACGGGAGCCGTGACAAGGACAGTCCCAGGAGCGTTCGGCGTTGTTCCACTCGCATTCACAGCACACTCCCGCCAAAAGAAACCTGAGCAGGTACATGTGCATGAAAGCAGGCAGCATGTGTCAAAATAAGGTACTACTACCGGAGAAACCCGGCTTGGGGGGGATGAATGATGGCGGAACAGCAGAATGCGGAGGAGATATCCCTGCAATGGATCAAGGGACAGTTGGATAACTTCGCCGACCTGGAGGACAGGCAGCTGACGGCGCCGGCGGGAACGGGAAAGCTGCTGTATGTCAAAAGCATCACTGATCCGCAGATCATGAACCGCAGCATTATCGCACCCTTTTACGAGATGAATGATCCGGCAGCCTATGCGGAATATCTGGCGCATTACCCGGGCAGCGAGGCAGTAAAGGACAGCAAGCAGGTGCTGGACCTGATGCTCGGCGGCTATGCCTGCGTGGAGGTGGAGCAGCGGCTTATATTCTTTGATGCTCTGAAGGCGGAGACCAGCAGTGTCAGCCAGACGATGACGGAAAGTGTAACACAGGGGCCATCAGATGCACTGACAGAAAATCTGGCAGTGAATCTTAACCTGATCCGCAGGCGCTACCAGTCGCCAGAGCTGAAGATGGAGTCGATGCTGATCGGCAACATTTCCAGAACCAAGGCAGCGATTCTGTACGATGACAGCCGGGTGAATCATCAGGTGCTTGATGAGCTGCGGGAGAGGCTGAGTACACTCCGGGTAGATATATTGCAGGCTGCTGGGGAGCTGGAAAAATACATCAACAGCGACAAGGTGCGTATTTTTCCAAAAACGATTGTAACGGAGCGGCCTGACCGTGTGGTCTTTAATCTGGCAGAGGGTAAAATTGCCGTCATGCTGGATACAACGGGCTTCGCGATTATTCTGCCGGTAATCTTTAATGATTTCTTTGTGGCGATGGACGATAAAATTCAACTGCCCTTCGTCGGCCGGTTTTTGAAGCTGCTGCGTATTCTGGGCGTAGCCATGACGCTGTGGCTGCCGGCGCTGTATGTGGCCTTCACCTCTTACAATCCGGAGATTGTGCGTGTTCAAATTGCGCTGCTGATTGCCGGCAGCCGGGCTACCGTACCCTATCCCTCCTTTGTAGAGGTGCTGATCATGCTGGTCATGATGGAATTTCTGACGGAGGCGAGCCTGCGGCTGCCGCGGGCTATCGGGCCGACGGCAACGACAGTCGGCGGCCTGATTCTGGGCCAGGCGGCAACAGCGGCCGGACTGGTCGGTAATATTATGATCATTCTCGTATCCGTTGTGGCCATCTCTAATTTTATGATTCCGCTTAATATGATGAGTTTTTCGATCCGTGTTCTTAAATATCTGTTTGTGATAGTCGCCGCAGGAGTAGGGCTGGTTGGTGTCGTGGTCTGCCTGGTGGGGTTCACTATGTATTTATGCAGCCAGCGCAGCTTCGGCCAGCCATATTTCAAAATGTTCGCTTTGGACAGACTGGGATCATCCGGCAGGCAGAAGGGCGGCGGAAGCTGATGAATCAGAGCCGTTACGTGTATTGGCTGTTTTTGATGAACAGCCTGCTGAATATATTGAATTTTGTCCCGCGGGAGCTGCTGGATGCCCGTTTCAAGGGGGCGCAGACATCGATCCTGGTTGCTGCTGTTCTCGGAACCGCCTTTCTGTCCGTCTTCACTATCCTGATTGCAAAGTTTCCCGGCAAAAGTATTCAGGATATTCTCGAAACCGCTCTGCCGAAAGGGCTGATTATTCCGCTTATCATTATGTTTGCCTCCCTCTGGTGTGTTGCCGGGCTGATCACGGTCCTGTCATTTGTGGATATAACAATGCGTTTTGTCAGTCCGGATACCGGCCCGGGGCTTGTGATTCTCAGCTTTCTTATCCTTGTATGCTTCTGTGCGCGCATGGATTCCCTGTCCGTGCTGTACGGAATGGAGATGCTGCTGGCAATCATTCTGCCGCTGATTGTGTACGCGATTATCAAAGCGCTGGTTAATCCGGATTTCAGCTGGGATTCCGTGCTGCAGATCATGACTTATTCTGCTCATGCACCCGATCTGAAAAGCATTGCTGCCGCAACCTTCTCATTCAGCGGCTATTTCAATCTGGCTATCTTTAACCGGGTGCTGCCCGAGATGAAAATGAAGCATAGCTGGGTCTACGCCGTTAACGGACTGGCTGTACTGCTGCTGACCTTCTATGTGCCTATAGGCTATTTTGGGACGATCGGTGTGGAGAAGCATGTCTATACCTGGTTTTCAACAGCAGACAGTATCCGGATTGATACCTTTTTAATAGAACGGATGCTGTTTATTTTTTATTTTGCCTATCTCACGCTTTCCCTGGTCAGCGTAACGATTCACTGGCATGTCGGCAAGGAGCTGCTTACCGGTCTCTTCCCGCGCAAACAGGCGAAGAACCGGAGTAAGGGCTGGAAGGAGCTGGCTATTCTCGGCATCTTCAGCGGAATAACCCTGATCTTAATGCGGCTTGACCAATACCAGCTCAATGAGTTCGGCGTTGTGTTTCTGTATACCCGCTGGTGCGGGGAGCTGTTTATGATTATGCTGCTGTTTTATTGCTATGCTGTTGCTTACAGGAGGCGGAACTCGTGAAGAAGCTGCTGCTGTACGTTGGAATTATGCTGTTATGCCTTACAACAGGCTGCGAATACAAGGATATAGACCGGCGGATCTTTGTGGTTGCTATCGGTATTGACTCCGGGGAAGAGGAGGATTTCAGGGTTAGCCTGAAGCTGGCGATCCCACAGGGGGAAGTAACGAAGATTGATGAGAAGATGCAGATTATTACGGAAGAATCCCACAGCATTTCTGAAGCGCTGCGCCTGATGAAATCAAGGGTTGAGAAGGAGCTGGACTATGTGCACTGTAAATCGCTCATCATAGGTGAGGGGCTGGCCGGCCGCGATATCAGGCATGTGCTGGACTGGGCGGTCCGGCGCAGGGATATTCAGCTGATTCTTAACTTTGCCGTCGGGCGTCCGGCAGCGCTGGATGTGCTTAAGGTCAAGCCCCCGTCGGAGCGGATTCCCTCCAACTCGCTGATTATGGCAATGAGCGGACAGGGAACGGAGTCGCCTTTTATCGCAAGCGTCTATTCCTACCAGCTGATGAGGGATGTTTACGAGCAGGGCAAGGATCCGATATTGCCGGTCATTGAAGCTGAAGGTGAGACCCAGTTCAGGATAGACAAAATAGCTCTCTTAGACAAACAAAAGGTGCAGCTGGTTCTGAATCCGGAGGAGTCACGGCTGTTTAATCTGCTGACCCGGCCTGATCTGCGGACCAATTTTCCGGCAAGGGTGGATGAGAGTGAGTTCCAGTACTATACAGAAAGCAGCAAGTCCGCATACAAAATTATATCTTCCGAACCGGGGGCGCCTGTTGTCCGCTACAAGATCAAGATTAACGGTATTGTGGAGGAGAACAGTACCCAGGAGCTGATTACCCATAATCTGCTGGAGAAAATATCGGATGCCGGCGAGGAGGCGCTGGAACAGTCGGTAGAAGCGCTGCTTGAAAAAATAAAGGAGAAGCGGCTTGATCCCTTCGGGTGGGGGCTGCGTTACGGGACCAGACACTGGAACAACGAAACGGAAGCAGAGGACTGGGCGGCGCTGTTTCCTGACCTGAAATTAGAAGTTGCTGCTAATGTCAGGATCAAGTACTCAGGGCTGATCAAGTAAAATGGACGGGCGGACTGATTGACGCTGAAGGCAGCAGGATTTATACTTGATCTAAAAATAAGTTAAAGGATGATAACGATGAGAAACCTGAATTTAACCTCACAGCGGCAAGCCGTTTATGATATCGTCCGTAATTCGCATGACCATCCGACTGCTGCAGAAGTGATGAACCGGCTGGTAGAACAGGGGCATAACCTGGCCTACGGTACGGTCTACAATTCGCTGCGCTATCTTGCTGATAAACAGATGATCCGTGAGCTGAAGCTGGGGGAGACTGCCAGCAGATATGATGCCAAGATGGATGATCACCAGCATATCCTATGCGAGGTCTGCGGTGCGGTGGACGAAGTGATGACCCATGTGCCGCAGGAGTGGATGAGCAGCGTTGCCGCTGAGACCGGATATAAGATCTCTCATGCCCATGTTGTCTTTGGCGGCGTGTGCCCGGCATGCAGCAATAAAAGGCTGAATTAGGACCGGGGACACGTATATTACGGCGGATAGAAGCAGGACGGACTAATAGGAATATAATAAAAGACCGCTTTCATTAAAGCGGTCTTTTTTGCTGCGTTTATATAAAAATTATCAGATATTCTAGTACAATAACAATAATTAAAGCTGGGAAAAAGGGTTTTAAGCAGCGGTATATAATTATATAACATGGACAAGTCACTCATACTTAAGACCTAAACGAAAGAGAGCGTGAACCCCTTTGGGCAAAAAATTCCGCGTTAACATCCGTATGAAGCTTACCCTTACATACCTGCTCGTCCTTCTGGCACCAAGCCTGATTATCGGCTGGCAGACCTACGAATCAGCCAGCGGCAAAGTGGAAGAGCAGCTGGTGACCAGCGCTGCTGAAAGTGTAGATGCGGCCAACGCGATTATCAATGCCAACATAGAGTCCAGAATACACGATATTGAATATTTCGCGGCTCAGCTGACCGCAGATGCAGTCAATGCGGAGGCTGCCGGGACTGCGGCGTCTATTACAGCCCGGCTTAGGGAGTATGCGGCACTGCATCCGGATGTCCTGGATATTTATGTGGGAACCAGCCGGGCAGCGGTACTGCATGCCTCAGAAGCTGAACGGCCCGAGGGCTATGATCCCCGCAAAGAGAATTCCTATGTAAATGCACTGAAGAATGGCGGCGGAACGGTGCTTTCCCCTGCATTTCAGACTGTTAATAATGAGACGGCGATTGCCATTTCGGCTGTGCTGGGGAGCGGTAACGGGGTGGTGGCCCTGGATTTGGATCTGTCGGCTCTGGCTGAGCTTACTGGTATTAAAGTCGGCAAGCAGGGCTACATTTTCATTCTGGACAGCAGCAAAAAATTTCTGGTCCACCCGGTAGAGACAATCGGCCAGGAATCCTCCGAGCCGTTTGTGAAGAGGATGTTTGAGGCAGGGTCCGGCTCCTTTGACTATACCTATAAGGATTCGGACAAGAAAATGACCTTTATGCAAAATGAACTGACCGGCTGGAGAATCGGCGGAACAATTGATAAGAATGAGGTATCGGCTGCAACTGCCGATATCCGCCGGACAGCCCTTATAGTCATCGGAGTTTCGGTTGTACTGGCCCTTATTCTGATCTACTTCAACGTACAATCCATTCTGCGGCCGCTCGGCAGACTCCGTAAGGCTACGGCAGTCATTGCGCAGGGTGATTTATCCCAGGATATCGGAGCGTTCCGCCGGGATGAGATCGGCATGCTTGCCGATAATTTCGGGGTAATGGTTGCCAGTCTGCGCGGGATGATTATCAGTGTGCAGGAGATGACGGACGATGTATCCTCCTCTGCCGAAGAGCTGGCTGCCGGGGCGGATCAGACGACTAAGGCGATTGAGCATGTGACTGTAGCCATCCAGGAGGTTGCCGCAGGGACCGAGCGCCAGGTGGACAGCATCGAAAAAGGCACAGAGAGCACCGCGGCAACTGCGCATGAGGTCCAGCATATTTCCGGCTTCATGGAGCAGGTATCGGCGATGATGGACAAGACGTCGCTGTCTGCAGCGGAAGGTAATGAATCGGTCATCAGCGTGGTCGACAAAATCAACGGCATTCATGAAACGGTAGAGGAGCTGAGCGGTGTCATTGATTCGCTGAATGTGCGTATGGAGCAGATTCAGGGAATTGCCGGCGTCATTACCGGCATATCCCGCCAGACCAATCTGCTGGCGCTGAACGCCTCCATTGAGGCCGCGCGCGCGGGCGAACAGGGACGCGGCTTTGCAGTGGTTGCCTCAGAGGTGCGCAAGCTTGCTGAAGAGTCTGAGAAATCAGCGCGGATGATTTCGGAGCAGATCTCTTCGATTAACGGTGAGATGAAGCAGGCTACAGCAACCATGGAGGATGCCAGAAGCCGGGTGTCGGACGGCATTATGGCAGTCGATACCACCGGCCGCTCCTTCTCGCGGATCCGCAGGGCTGTAAAGGGTGCGGCGGAGAAAATTGAAGCGATGAACGGTGCGGTGCACACCCTATCAGCCGAAGCGGCCAGCATGGAGCGGGCGATCGGCGAAATCGGAGGCATCTCCAGGGAGGCGGCGGCCAATACAGAGACGATCTCTGCCGCCGCCCAGGAGCAGCTTGCAGCGGTGGAAGAGATTTCATCCTCAACGGCTAACTTAAGCCATCTGGCCGAAGAGCTGCAGAAGCTGGTCAGCCGCTTCAAGCTGCATGCGGAGAACAGGCAGTGATAGGACAGGAGGCTGCTTCGTGCTTTTCTTTTTAGACCCTTTGCAAGTATACTGGTAGACAATAATGCAGGGTTAACGAGGGGGAGCGAAGTTTATGGCAGAGCAGTTAAAAGGAATGACCGTTGCCCTTGCAGGGCCGCGCAAATCGGAAGAAATGGCCAAGCTGGTTGCGAATATGGGCGGTATCCCGCTGCTCCGGCCTGCCCAGGGGACGGTGTTTCTGGATGATGAGGCACTCCGCCAGGGTCTGGACACATGGATCAAGCAGCCGCCCGGCTGGTCGGTTCTTACTACCGGTATGGGGCTGGATGCGCTGTTTAATATGGCGGAGACCATGGGGAACGCCGGACGCTTTCTGGAAATTCTGGGCGCAGCGCCTATTGCGGCACGGGGCTATAAGACGGTCAATGCCCTTAAGAAGCGCGGGCTGGTTCCGGCCGTGCGTGATGATGACGGAAGCACCAGCGGTCTGATCCGCGGGCTGCAGGACCACAATCTGCAGGGAAAGGAAGTCGTACTGCAGCTGCACGGTGAATCTGCGCCCCGTCTAACCGCCTGGCTGGAAGGTGCGGGCGCGACGGTCCGGGAAGTGCAGCCCTACCGTCACACTCCCCCTGAGCCGGGCGCACTTGCGCTGCTGCTTGGTGAGATCCTTGAGGCAAAGGTGGATGCTGTAGCCTTCACCAGTGCACCGCAGTTCCGCTTCTTGTCGGAATATGCACGGGAGAACGGGAAGCTTGAGCAGCTGCTGCATGCGTTTGAGCAGGAGGTGCTGGCCGTTTCTGTAGGCAAGATTACCTCCCAGGCGCTGAAGGAGGAAGGCGTGGGGCGGATTGTAATGCCTGAGCATGAGCGGATGGGCAGTATGTTCGTTGAGCTGGGGCGTTATGCGGCTGCCCGCCGCTAGGGCAAGATGCGGCTGCCTTTTCCCGCTCCCTGTGAGCGGGAATTGTTTTTTGAAATATAAGAATTTATATGTTTTACGCTATCAATAATCCTTATATTTCTCGCAGAAACGGTTACCGCCTTCTCTGAAGGACGGCATAGCCGTTTCTACTTGGCCGTTTAATCTGCGGTTTAATATGAGATTTACGTTCCATGATCATGGACATCCAAGGCAGTTTTCCTTAAAATAATAGCAACGTATATGACAAAATCTGCTGCAAGAATCATGAAGGAGGATCCTATGGACAAGAGAAAATGCCTGCTCCTGGGCGACTACACTCATCCCCGTTTTCACCCTCTTCAGGGTGTGGACCAACAAATTGGCGAAATTCTGAACGATCTGCTGACCGTTCAGTGTTCAGAGAATAAAAAGCTGCTGCTCGGCGAGCATCTGGCGGGATACGATTTATGCATAGCTTATAACGAGCTGTGGAACGAGACGGTCTCCCCCCAGCAGACTGCGGGTTTGCTCAGTTACGTGAGCGGAGGAGGCGGTCTGATCGTGCTGCATACCGGTATTTCGCTGGCGAAACGGTACGAGCTGGCCGGTCTGATCGGAGCAAGGTTTACGACCCATCCGCCGTATGCTCCGCTTAACTTCAAAGTGCGTGAGCATGATATTACAGAGGGCATTGAAGATTTCCAGCTCGATGAGGAGCCTTACCGCTTTGAATTCGATCCGTTCACGGAAAAAACAGTGCTGCTGGAATACGAGGCTGACGGAGAGACCTACCCGGCAGCCTGGTGCCACCGCTACGGGCAGGGACGTGTTGTATTCCTGATGCCCGGCCATCATGAGCCGACTTTCCGCCATCCTGCCATCCGCGAGCTGATCCTGCGGGCGGCTACATGGGCGGCGCGTATTCCAAGATAATCTTATTGCTCGGTTTAACATTTGCCCCTTGCCGCCTGGATTTTGTGAAATAGGCCGTCAAGGGGTATACTTTATCCATAACTGGAATCTTTGGGAGGAAAAAGCTATGAGCGATCTGTTCAAAAAAGCAATCTCACTAGGAGTAGGCCTCACCATTGTCAGCAAAGAAAAGGTCGAAAAGGCAGTAGATGAGCTAGTCAAACGGGGGGAGCTGGCTCCCTCGGAATCCAAAGCGCTGGTAGACCGGCTTGTGGAGCGCGGAGAAGAAGAGCGCGGTGCATTCAAAACCACCGTGCAGGAGCAGGTACAGAAGGTGTTAAAGGAACTGAAAGTGCCCGTGCAGAGTGATATTGCCGAGCTTGAGGCCCGGATTGCTGTCCTGGAGCGGCGCGTAGCCGAGCTGGAAGGCGGCACCGCTGATGCTCCTGCCTCAGATGCTGTCTCTGCCGGTGACGCCCGGGAAGACATTCTGACGGATACGCGTACGGATTAAATGGCAGTAAGAATCAGACATGCCGGACGGTACCGGACCATTGCCATGGCGCTTATGCGTCATGGCTTCGGTTATATGGTGGAGGAGCTGGGCCTCAATCATCTGCTGTCCCTGCCGCGCCGGATGATGACCCATGAGACGCATGCCGCCCTGACGCTCGGAGAGCGTATCCGGCGGGTACTCGAGGATCTGGGGCCGACCTTTGTAAAGCTGGGACAGCTTGCCAGCACCCGCTCAGACCTGCTGCCCGAGTCCATTATCGCCGAGCTGGTTAAACTGCAGGACAGCGTACCGCCGTTCCCGGCGGAGACTGCACGCAGCATTGTAGAGCAGGAATTGGACCAGCCGCTGCATGATGTTTTTGAATCCTTTGAGAATACGCCCATCGCCGCCGCTTCGATCGGCCAGGTACACCGGGCTGTGCTGCACGGCGGAGTGAGCGTGGCGGTTAAGATACAGCGTCCGGGTGTTACACGCACGATGCACCGGGATCTTGAGATACTGCAGGACTTAAGCATTTTGGCTGAGAAAAAGCTGGACTGGGCGAAGCAGTACGGGCTGGCAAGGATGACCGAGGAATTCTCGCGCTCCCTGCTGGCCGAGCTGGACTATGCCCAGGAGGGCCGAAACGCCGAGCGTATCGCCGCTCAGCAGCCGGATCAGGCCAAAGGCAAGGTGGCCATTCCAGCTATTTACTGGGACTTCAGCTCGGCCCGGGTCCTGACCATGGAATACGTCAGCGGTATTACGCTGAACCGCCGGGAGGAGCTGCTTGCGCGCGGGCTGAAGCTTAAGACCGTGGCACAGCAGCTGGTCGAGATGATGCTGGACCAGATTTTTATACATGGCTTCTTTCATGCCGACCCGCATCCCGGCAACGTGATGCTGCTGGAGAACGGCAAGCTGGCGCTGATTGATTTCGGGATGGTCGGACGGCTCAGTGAAGAGATGAAGGATAGCCTGTCAGCGCTCATTATCGCGCTGATGCGGAGAAATACCGATTCGATGGTACGTGCTATTCTGCGTCTGGGGGTTATTCCCGAGGATGCCGACCGTGCCGCCCTGCGTGATGATATGGACCGGCTGCGCGAGTCTTATTACGATATTCCGTTCAATCAGGTCAGCATCGGTAAGGCGCTGAATGATCTGTTCGGCATCGCGCGCAAGCACCGGCTGGTCATCCCGCCTGATCTGGCTATGCTCGGCAAGACAATGCTTACCCTGGAGGGTGTAGTGGCCAATTTGGACCCGTCGTTCAGTATTGTGCAGATGGCTGAGCCGTTCGGCAGGCAGCTGCTCAAGCAGCGGTTCAGCGGCAGCCGGGTGCAGCGCAAGCTGCTCGGCGGAATAGCCGACCTGGCCGAAAGCCTGGTGGAGCTGCCGTCGCAGGCCCGCCAGCTATCGGCGCTGATCAGCAGCGGCAAGCTGAAGGTTGAGGTCGGCCTGCCGGAGCTGAAGAACCTGGAGCACAAGTTCAGCCGGGTGGGCAACCGCCTGTCGTTCAGCATTGTGCTGCTGGCCTTCAGCATTATTATGGCCGGCCTGATCATCGGCACCTCCCTGCGCGGCGCTCCGTCGCTGCTGTGGGATTTTCCGACCGTTGAAATCGGCTCGGTCATTGCGCTGCTGATGGTGATCTGGCTGCTGCTGTCGATCTTTAAGTCGGGGCGGTTCTAGCCGGTACCATTATTATTTTCAAGCTATTTACACAAAGACCCCAAGATCAAGTACAATAAGAAGGATAACTTTCTAAGAATATAAGAATGTATATGTTCTACGCTATAGACCATCCTTATATTTTGCGCAGAAACGGATACCGTCCTGTTCAGGACGGCAAAGCCGCTTCTTCTTGGCTTACTGTTTCCGGAGGCTGAGACCGGACAGACTATTGTATAGAGTGTAATGGAACGCAAAAGGAGTGCCGTCATGAATGTCCGGTGGATCGCTGCTGCCCTAGAAACCGTACTTTGACCGCACTTTTACAGGGTGAGAGGCGGCAAATGGGACGGAAGAATCCGGGTGGACGGGTTCTTCCGCTTTTGTATGCCTCCTTAATGAGGGAATTGAATCGTACATTACTCCGTAAATGGATGCCTATAAGTTATGTATATTTGTAAATTTAAGAATTTAGTGAGGTGGAGCCATTGTCAGGTTTCAAGGGTTTAGGAGTTTCAGAAGTATTAACCGATCTGTTAAAGGGACAAGGTATCGTCAAGCCGACGCCGGTCCAGGAAGAATCCATTCCGCCGCTGGTGCAGGGACTGGACGTTATTGCCAGAGCAAAGACCGGGACAGGGAAGACGCTGGCTTTTCTGCTGCCGATTATGGACAAGATCCGCGTGGAGGCACCGTATCCGCAGGCGCTGATCCTTGCTCCGACACGTGAGCTGGCGCTGCAGATCACTGAAGAGGCGCGCAAGCTGGCGCGTCATACCGGCGTGAAGATCCTGGCCGTCTACGGCGGACAGGATGTCGAGAAGCAGCTGCGCAAGCTGGAGGGCGGACGCCACCTGATTATCGGGACTCCGGGACGGCTGCTTGACCATCTGCGCCGTGAAACACTGGACCTCGGCGGCGTGAAAATGCTCGTGCTGGATGAAGCGGACCAGATGCTGCATATGGGCTTCCTGGAGGATGTAGAGACCATTATTACAGCGGTTCCTTACCGCCGCCAGACGATGCTGTTCTCGGCGACGATGCCGGACGCGATCAAGCGCCTGGCTGCGAATTATATGAAAGAGCCGCTGGATATCATTATCAAGAGCGGATCTTCGATTCCGCTGGAGAATATCCGCCAGCAGGTTGTAGAGGTCTCGGACCGTAATAAGGAAGACGCGCTGCAGGCGCTGATCGAGCGGGACCGCCCTTATCTGGCGATTATATTCTGCCGGACCAAGCGCCGGGTGTCGAAGCTGAATGAAGCGCTGCAGGCTGCAGGCTATGACTGCGACGAGTTGCACGGCGATCTGTCCCAGGCCAAACGTGAAGCCGTCATGAAGCGGTTCCGCGATGCGAAGCTGCAGCTGCTGGTTGCTACGGACGTTGCCGCCCGCGGTCTTGACGTTGAAGGGGTTACCCATATCTTCAACTATGACCTGCCGCTGGATGCGGACAGCTATATCCACCGGATCGGCCGTACCGGCCGGGCCGGCGGCAAAGGCCTGGCGATTACCCTCGCCTCACCGCGTGAAGCCAACCTGCTCGATCTGATCGAGCACGGCACCTCCCAGCGGCTGGACCGCCGCCGCTACGAGAAGGATGAATTCGGCGTCGGCGAATTCACCTCTGTGCAGGGCGGCTCCCCGCGGGGCGGCCGCCGCAGTGCGCCGGAGCCCGCCCGTGCCGGGCGCGGCGGGCGCAGCCAGGGACGCAGCGGCGGAGCGCCGCGTGCGGAAGCCGGTGCGCGCCAGGGCGGGCGCGCACGCGGTAAAGAGGCAGGCGGCTGGGACGCGCCTGCAGAGGGCCGCGGACGCAGCGAAGCGTCCGCGGGCAAGCGCAGCGCCTATGACGCAGCTGCGCGTAGAGGCGGGGACTCCGCCGGCCGCAGCGCGGCGAAGCCAAGACCGGGCGGCGGCTATGGCAGCTTCGACGCCCGCAGCAATGCGGCGGCTGCAGATTCTGCAGCCGGAGCGAACGCCGCCGGCAAGCGCGGCGGCAGAGGGGCCGCCGGTTCCAAGGGCGGCCCGAGCAGCGGCTACAGCACCAATGTATCCAGAGGTGCGGAAGCCGGGGGCTTCAGCTACGGCGCATCCAAGGGCGCCGGCTCCGGTGAGGGTTATAACCCGGGCGGGGCTAAAGCCAGCCCGAAACATAGAGCCAATGTGGCGCGCAGCAATGAAGCAGGCGCGTGGAGCGCATCTCCGCCGGCTAAGGGCGGCAGCTCCCGCGGCGGAAGAAGTGCAGGCGGCGCATCCAAGGGTACCGGCCAGGGCGGCAAAGGCAGCTATGGCAGCTACGGTACCGGCGGCGCAAAAGGCGGTAAAGGCGGCTCCGGCGCTGGCGGACGGAATAGCGGCGGCGGCTCGCGGGGCGGACGCAATGGCGGTTCCGGCGGCTCACGCGGCGGACGCGGCTCATCCAGATAAAGGCGCTTTAATGTACAGATAAATCCTGTTACCATAGGACGGCCTGCTTAACCGGGGCCGTCCTATGGTAACATTTTTTTTGGCATTGATTCCGGCCTAACAGGCCCGGTCGCCGAATCAAAGGCACTTCTGCCAGAGGGCACTCATTACATTAAATTTAACTTTTTGAAACATTTTTGACGTAATGCTTGTCTATAATGAAAATTGTAAATAACGTTTCACCGCAGAGCAGCAGGTTAAGCATTGATAAACCAACTTGAGAGGAAGCAGCAGCATATGTCCAGAACCGCCAAAGTTATTATTTTATTTATAGCCGTTATCGCCGTCGGCTGGGGAATCGGCAAATATACATCACCGTCACCCTCGGCTTCGCAGGAAGAAGGGGCATCTGCCGGTACCGGCGACGGGGTCCTGGCTCCACCGGTTGCTGAGCCGGAGGCATCCGCTGAGCCATCAGCTGTACCGGTTGCTACCCCGCAGGCCACTGCTGCACCGCAGCAGACAGACTCTGGTACAGAGGACGAGCCGTCCGCAGCACCAACAGCCAAGCCGGAGCCGACTGACAAGCCGGCGGCAACGTCCAGACCGGCTGCAACAGCCAAGCCTTCCGGGGGCAGCGGGTCAGAAGGTGCCGAGCTCACCGCCGCAGAGCCGGATAGCGTAACGGTGATGGTCAATAAGCAGTACAAGCTGCCGGACGGATACAAGCCGGCGGATCTGGTGTATCCGGAGGTGCCGTTTCTTTTCTCTGAGAAGATTGAGAAGCGGATGATGCGCAAGACGGCCGCTGCCGCGCTTGAGAAGATGTTTGCAGGCGCAAAGAGTGACGGTATCCATCTTGCCGGCGTGTCCGCCTACCGCTCCGAAAAGACCCAGACCACGCTGTTTAACAACTATGTAAAAAGAGACGGCGAGGACAAGGCCCGTACCTACAGTGCTGTTCCCGGACACAGCGAGCATCAGACAGGCCTGGCGATCGACATTTCAGGCAGTGACGGCAAGTGCGCCGCTGAGAGCTGCTTCGGCGGGACGAAGGAAGCCGAATGGCTGGCTGCCCATGCCGCAGAATACGGCTTTATTATCCGCTACCCTGAAGGCAAGCAGGCGATTACCGGCTATAAATACGAGCCATGGCATGTGCGTTATGTGGGGCAGGAGATTGCCGGAGATATTGCTGAAAGAGGTATTACCCTGGAGGAATATTACGACGCCGTTCCGGTGTCTAACTAGCACGCAGCGGTCCCGGTATCGGGGCCGTTTTTTGGTAGGAGCGGCACCGGCTGGCCTATATGCTTGTCAAGCTGGCCCGGCGCTGATTCCGCTTATCTGATTCCCGCATCCTCCGTTTTTGTGTTCGCACAGCGGTATAAGGTATGATGACATTGACCCATAGCAGCTGAAAGGATGATGAGCCAATGTCGATCTACAGTTTTGCCGCAGTTACACCTTCGGGTAAGGAAGTGCCGCTTAAGGATTATGAAGGCAAGGTGCTGCTGATAGCCAATACGGCCAGTAAGTGCGGGCTTACCCCGCAGTACGGGGACCTTCAGAAGCTGTATGAGCAATACGGGGATAAAGGGCTGGTGGTGCTTGGTTTTCCTTGCAATCAGTTTGCCGGCCAGGAGCCGGGAACAAGTGAAGAGGCTGAGGAGTTCTGCCAGATTAACTACGGAGTGAAGTTTCCTGTATTCGCCAAAACCGATGTTAACGGCCCGGAAGCAAGCCCGCTGTTCGAATATTTGAAGGACCGGCAGCCGGGAACAGGGGACAGCAGTGACATCCAGTGGAACTTCACTAAATTCCTGGTAGACCGCAGCGGTAATGTAACAGCCCGGGTTGAGCCGAAGGAGTCACCGGAGACGATGAAGGGGCTTATCGAGTCCCTGCTCTAATCAGGCAGCGCAGCTGCAATCCATTGTGTTAGTTCAGCCAGCCCTTCCGCACCGGCCGCAGCCGGCGGCGGAGGGCTTTTTACATTATTAATCGTATAGGCCGGCGGGCATGCTATGAAAATAATCCTTGACGCTTTTCACGGAAAATGTATTCTTTGAAGAGGAAACATCAACGTGGCGTTATTACATACAGACATACAGAGCATCTTTCAGGATGGAGTCACCGGCAAGCAGAGCAGGATAATACGGCAGGAGGGTTTTATACAGTTATGAGGTTAATTACAGAGGTAGCAGCGGCAGCGGGAATAGACGGGGAGCATCTGGAATTGTACGGCAAATATAAAAGCAAGCTGGCCCCTTCCCTGTGGGAAGAGGTAAAGCATAAGCCGGACGGCAAGCTGGTGCTGGTTACCGCAGTCAATCCTACCCCGGCCGGAGAGGGCAAGACACTGACGACAATCGGGCTGTCACAGGCGCTGAATGCAGCGGGAGTCCGGGCGGTAGCAGCACTCCGGGAGCCGTCACTCGGCCCCTGCCTGGGCATGAAGGGCGGAGCAACAGGCGGCGGCAAAGCGCAGATAGTTCCTTCCGATGAGATCAATCTTCATTTTACAGGCGACATTCACGCCGTAACTTCTGCGCATAACCTGTTGTCAGCGATGATTGACAATCATATCTTTCAGGGGAATGCCCTCGGGCTTGATCCGCAGCGTATTGTCTGGAAGCGTGTTATGGATATGAATGACCGGAGCCTGCGGAGCATTGTGACCGGGCTGGGTGACGGCAACGGGACCGTGCGGGAGAGCGGGTTCCAGATTACGACAGCGTCCGAAATTATGGCCGTACTATGCCTGTGTGATGATCTTGCCGATCTGAAAAAGCGGCTGAGCCGCATGCTGGTCGGTTATGATGTGCTGGGCCAGCCGGTTACAGCCAAGGATATCGGGGCTGTCGAGGCGATGACTGCGCTGCTTAAAGAAGCGGTGAAGCCCAATCTTGTACAGACGCTGGAGGGAACACCGGTCATTATTCACGGGGGGCCTTTTGCTAATATTGCCCATGGCTGCAGCAGTGTAATCGGAACCCGCTATGCGCTCAAGCTGGGCGAAGTGGTGGTTACAGAGGCCGGCTTCGGGGCTGACCTCGGTGCAGAAAAGTTCATGGATATTAAGTGCCGCCAGGCCGGGCTTACCCCGGATGCAGCGGTGCTTGTCGTTACTGTTAAATCACTGAAATACAACGGCGGTGTACGTAAAGAGGAGCTGTATGAAGGCAATCGTGCCGCCCTGCTGTCAGGACTGGCGAACATGGAGCGCCATATTGAGAATCTGGGTAAATTCGGTGTCCCTGTGCTGGTAGCGCTGAACCACTTTGAGGGCGATGCGCCTGATGAGGTGAATGATGTGCTGGAAGCCTGCCGCCGCCTGGGTGTGCCTGCGGCAATCTCAAAGGTATGGGCTGAGGGGGGAGCCGGCGGCCTGGAGCTGGCAGCGGAACTGACCAAGCTGCTGGACCGCGAGCCTTCCGGGACGTTTGCTCCGCTTTATGCGGATCAGCTTGATATTCCGTCGAAGATTAACACAATCGTTACTGAAATTTACCGCGGTACCGGAGTGTCCTACTCCCCGGCGGCCAAACGCAGCCTGGCTGTTATTGAGAAGCTTGGTCTGCAGCAGCTCCAGGTATGTATGGCCAAAACACCGTACTCCTTCTCCGACCAGCCGAGACTACTGGGTGCGCCGGAAGGCTTCACGATGGGGGTACGGGATATCACCCTGTCACTTGGTGCCGGATTTGCTGTTGTCATTACCGGCAGCATTGTTACCATGCCGGGTCTTCCCGCCAAACCGGCTGCTGAAGGGCTGCTGGTCGATGAGGACGGCGTACTGCACGGCCTGGTATAGGCTCATCTAAATGAAAAAAAATGAATGCTCTCCCTGAGCCAGGCGGCTTGCCGCTATGGTATCAGGGATTTTTTTTGGGTAAAAATAAATAGGCGCCTATCGCATATACCCGGATTCCTTACACCGCTGATTCCTGCCGCCAGCAGACATAAACTCCGCCTGATTGGGGAAAATAACATAACCGGAGCAGCATGCTGCTGCAGGTAACAAACCAGAAGGTAATCCAAATTGTGAACAATGTGAGAAAAATCACAATTATACTTGTAATGTGAGAAAAATCACAATATAATCAACGTATAAAGTGAAATTAATCACATACGCAAACAAATATTAAATAAATATGCTTGCCAATTTGGAGGAGGAAGAAATCATGAAAGTAGCAGTCATTGGATGTACCCATGCCGGAACCGCCGCAATTGTTAATACCGCACAGCTTTACCCGGACGCCGAGATTACGGTGTACGAGCGCAATGATAACATCTCATTCCTGTCGTGCGGCATTGCCCTATATGTAGGCGGAGTAGTTAAGGACCCGCAAGGCCTGTTCTATTCGTCACCGGAAAAGCTGGCTGAACTCGGTGTTACCACCAAGATGCGCCATGAAGTCATTAAGGTAGATACCGCCGCCAAAACACTGCGTGCCCGCAACCTGGCAACCGGTGAGGAATTTAATGATACGTATGATAAGCTGATTATGACTACCGGCTCCTGGCCGATTATCCCTAAGCTTGAGGGAATGGATCTGGACGGTATCCTGCTCTCCAAAAACTATAACCACTCGAACACCATTATTGAGCGGGCTGAGCAGGTAAAAAGAATTACTGTTGTCGGCGCAGGTTATATCGGGGTAGAGCTTGTTGAAGCCTTCCAGATGAACGGCAAGCAAGTGACCCTGATTGACGGCGAGGAGCGTATTCTGAGTAAGTATCTGGATGAGGAATTTACAGCTCCGATCCAAAAATCGCTTGAGGATCACGGCATTAAGCTGGCGCTTGGTGAAAAAGTAAGCTCTTTTGCCGGAGAGAACGGTAAAGTAACCAAGGTTATTACGAGCAAAGGCGAGCACGAAACGGATCTGGTCATTCTCTGCATCGGCTTCCGCCCGAATACAGAGCTGCTTAAGGGCCAGGTGGATATGCTGCCGAACGGGGCGATTATGGTCAATGATTATATGCAGACCAGCCTGCCGGATGTATTTGCTGCCGGAGACAGCTGCGCGATCCATTACAATCCGACCGGACAGCATGCTTATATTCCTCTTGCGACCAATGCGGTCCGTATGGGTACACTGGTTGCCCGCAATCTGGTGTCAAACACTATCCCATATATGGGCACACAGGGAACGTCAGGCATCAAAATTTATGAAGATAATATTGCCGGAACCGGCCTGACTGAAGAAGCAGCCAAGGCAGAAGGTATGGAGGTAGAGAGCGTTATGATTACCGACAACTACCGTCCGGAATTTATGCCGACTGTGGAGGAGGTTCAGCTGAAGGTAGTCTATGCCCGCGGCACACGCCGGATTCTCGGAGCACAGATTATGTCCAAAATGGACCTGACCCAGTCGATCAATACGGTGTCGGTCTGCATCCAGAACCGGATGACGGTAGACCAGCTGGCCTTTATCGACTTCTTCTTCCAGCCGCACTACAACAAGCCGTGGAACTTCCTGAACACTGCCGGCCTGCAGGCTCTTCCCAAGACGGTAGAACGCAAAGAGCCAGTGACCGTATAAAAAATATAAATATAATCAGGACCGGAGCCGCTGAGGCTCCGGTTTTTTTACTCTGTATACATACCGGCGCATGAACTGTTACTGTGTTTTTTTTAACATTCATCTCATTTGTGCTTGTGCTAAATTTGACATGTCAGTGAAAACTTTCACGAAGCGTTTCTTGTGGTGATATTTATCACGTTAATGTGATTAGGATCACGTTACAATGAGATAAAGGAACAAATTTTAAGTAATTTTCAAAGGAGATAGGAATCATGGCATACAACAAACCGCAACAGATTGCCGAGGTAACGGTAGAGAACGGAATCAAGAAGGCCCATAACCCGCTTGCAGCCGTACTAATTCTCGGTTTTCTGGGAGGGGCATTTATTTCACTCGGATTTTTACTTGATATTCGCGTTATAGCGAATGCTCCGGCAGAATGGGGCTCCATCGCTAACTTTATCGGGGCTGCTGTTTTCCCGGTCGGACTGATAATGGTGCTGCTGGCCGGCGGGGAGCTGCTGACCGGTAATATGATGGCTGTGCCGCTTGCTTTTATAGCGAAGAAGATTTCGTTCTGGGACGTCATTAAGAATCTGGTGCTGATTACGCTCAGCAACCTGGCAGGCGCCCTGTTTGTTGCTTATTTCTTCGGTCATGTGGTCGGTCTGACGGCTGAAGGTGTATACCTGGAGAAGCTAATCAGCATGGCTGAGCATAAGATTGATGTAACTTTCGTACAGGCCTTTGTGTCCGGGATCGGCTGTAACTGGCTGGTAGCCCTTGCGGTATGGCTCTCTTACGGAGCAGATAATTTCAGCGGTAAAATCCTCGGTATCTGGTTCCCGACTATGGCGTTCGTAGCCATTGGCTTCCAGCACGTCGTAGCCAACATGTTCCTGATCCCTGCTGCTATATTTGAGGGACACTTCACCTGGCTTGATTATTTCAATAACTTCGTTCCGGTATGGCTCGGTAATCTTACCGGGGGGGCGGTCTTTGTAGCAGCGGCTTATTATATGACTTACCTGCGCAAAGCGCCAGCGGCAGTTAGCCCGGTAGAAGGGGTATCAAGCTCCAGCGTGAAGAAGCATGCCTAGACCGCAATATTAAGATAAGAGAATATAATAAAGACACTGCTAGCGTGTCCGTCACCTCCTGCTTAGTACGCAGACAGGAGAGCGGAACCGCCGGCAGTGTCTTTTTGTATCTGAACCTTAAAATTGGAGCAGAAGATAACACAAAATTCGCCGTGCTGATCCGGCTCGGGGGAACGAAACCGGATATCACGGCGAATAAATAGGGAGTGTTTCATATGCTCTATTACCCGGACATACTAAGATCGAATCAGGCTGGTTCGGGTGATTTTCTTTACGCTGGGGTGCAGCCAATATACAATGGACAGATGAGCAGTCTGATCAAAATAGAATGTGAATTCACCTGAAATGTAAAGGAGGACATCAGCCTTGAAGCATAGCAAAGACGGTATATTTCCGGCGGTATGTCCGCTGGACTGCCCTGATACCTGCGGCCTGCTGCTGCACAAGCAGGACGGACGGATCGTAAAGGTTGAGGGTAACCCTGCACATCCCGTTACCAAAGGGGCGATCTGCAACAAGGTGCGGAACATGGCCGGCCGGGTGCATCATCCGGAGCGGCTGATGCACCCGCTGCGCCGCACAGGCCCCAAGGGCAGCGGTGCCTTTGAACAGATCAGCTGGGAAGAGGCAATCACTGAGATTGCCGGACGTTATAAGCAGCTGTCTGCCGAATACGGGCCGGAGAGCATCCTGCCGTATTACTTTTATGGGAATATGGGTGTGCTCAGCGTGGGCGGGATGGACCGCCGGTTCTTTAACCGGCTTGGCGCAAGCCGGCTGAACGCTAAAATCTGCAGCGCAGCCGGAACGGCCGGCTGGGTCTATACAATGGGTATGGACGGAGGGGCCAGTCCGGAGGATACGGTGAACGCCGATCTGATTATCGTCTGGGGCGGCAACATTGTGAGCACCAACATGCATCAGGTTGTGTTTGCGGAGCAGGCGCGCAAACGCGGCGCGAAGATTGTTGTCATTGATGTGCACCGCAACCGGACCGCCCAGTGGGGCGACTGGTTCCTGCCGCTGTATCCAGGGACGGATGCTGCACTGGCGCTTGGCCTGATGCACATTCTGTTCCGCGACGGGCTGACGGATGAAGCTTTTCTGCAAAAGTTTACTGTAGGACATGAGGAGCTGCGCCAGCAGGCACTGGGCTATCCGCCGGAGCTGGTATCAGAGATAACCGGTGTGCCTGCAGCGGACATCGAGCAGCTGGCGAGGCTGTACGGTGAAGCTAAAGTGCCGTATATCCACATTGGCAACGGGCTGCAGCATCATGACAACGGCGGGATGAATGTCCGCAGTATTGCCTGCCTGCCGGCGCTGGTCGGTGCCTGGCTGAAGCCGGGAGGCGGAGCGATTAAGTCCAACGGCGACTACAGCTCTGTTAATTCGCAGGCTCTGGCCCGGCCGGAGCTGCGGAGTAACCCGCAGGCACGCAGCATTAACATGAACCGGATCGGAGAGGTGCTGGCGCAGCAGGAGCAGCCGGTTAAGAGCTTGTTCGTCTACGGCACTAATCCGCTGGTTGTGGCGCCGAATGCCGACAAGGTAAAGGCGGGTTTTGCCCGGGAGGACCTGTTCACGGTCGTGCATGATCTGTTCATGACCGATACGGCGATGTATGCCGATATTGTGCTGCCGGCAACTTCAACCTTTGAAAATACTGACTTGTACAGCTCGTATTGGCATCATTATATACAGCTGCAGGAGCCGGTGCTGGAGCGGCAGGGTGAGTGCAAGAGCAATGTGGAGCTTTTCTCGCTGCTGGGACAAGCTATGGGCTTTGAATCTGAGATCTTCGGCCAGTCTGAGGAGGAGATGATTGCTGAGGCGCTTAATTATCCGGACAATCCGTATTTGAACGGGGTAACGCCAGAGCGGCTGAAGGCCGAGCGGTTCGTCAAGCTGGATATGTCGCCGAAGGCGCATTTTCTGGAGTCGCTGCCGACCCCTTCCGGCCGGATCGAGCTTTACTCTGCAGCCATGGAGGAAGCCGGCCTGCCGCCGCTGCCTGTCTATACACCGCTGAAGGAAGGCTACGACGGAGTACGGCGTCCGGAGCAGGGGGCCGATTATCCGCTGATGTTCATTTCGCCGCCGAACCATAATTTCCTCAATTCAACCTTTGGCAATGTGGAGAAGCATCAGAAGATGGAGAAAGCGCCTGTCCTGCAGATTCATCCTGTAGATGCAGCAGCCCGTGAAATTGCGGATGGTGATGAGATCACTGTGTACAATGGCAGAGGTGTTGTGGAGATTACGGCTATGGTGACGGATAAAATGCTGCCGGGTACCGTAATCAGCCAGGGGCTGTGGTGGGGCGGCAAGGGAAAGAAGCAGCGTGTCAATGTGCTTACACCGGACCGGCTGAGCGATATGGACGGCGGGGCAACCTTTTTCTCGGCTACGGTGGAAGTGAAAAAGCGGGGAAGAGCTTTGGCTGTACCGGATTCTGTCTAGACCTTAGTTCTACACCCTACTGATGAATGAATATTTCTGTGTTTGGATGACGCGATAAAGCGTTGATGCACGAGCTTGCCCATCACCCTGTTTTGGTAAGATACTGGATGAATTGATCACATATAAGTAACAGGGGATGAAAGACAAGCCATGAAGTTTTTGCAGGACTATCCTAGAGAAATAAAAGTATTTCTGATCGCAAGCCTCGTTAATGCGACCGGCAGTGCACTCATGTGGCCGCTGGTAACGATGTATGTATTCGAGGAGCTTGGACGCAGCATGCAGGAGGCGGGAATCGTTATCGCGATCCAGTCGCTCGGAGGAATTGCCGGACAGCTGCTGGGCGGCTCGCTGTATCATAAGCTGGGGGTTAAACGGCTGATTGTCGGTGCTCTGGCCATGAATGCACTTGCCTTGTTCGCACTGCCTGTATCCAGCTCCAACTGGTATTTGTTCATGGTCGTTATGGGGCTGGTCGGTTTGTTCAATTCGATGGCACAGCCTGCCATTCAGGCTTTTGTCGGCTTCCGGTTCTCGGAGCGGCGCGGTGAGCTGTTCAACATTATTTATGTCGCGAATAATATCGGAGTTGCGCTCGGCACGATACTCAGCGGATTTTTGGCGGATATCTCCTATATGCTGAGCTTTGTAATGAACGGGTTAACTTCAGCCATTTTTGCTGTATTTTTCTTGATTTATCTGCGGACAATCACCAGTGCGCCGGTGCAAGAGCATATGCCGAACAGAACACGGACCCGGGAACAGTCAGGCTGGCGGCTGGCCGGCAATACCCGGCTCTACCTGTACATGTCGCTGGGAACCATGTTTCTGCTAATCGGCAACTCAGTCTGGAATACGGGTGTTTCCCCGTTTATTATTTCGGAAGGCTGGTCCAAAAGTCTCTACAGCTTCCTCTGGACGCTTAACGGTATTCTGATCTTTGCCGCCCAGCCGCTGGTCAGTCTGATCAAACGCTGGTTTGCCGGCACCTCCACCTCACAGATGACAGCTAGCGCCGTATTCTATTTAAGCGGCTACGCGGTTATCCTGCTGATGCCGAGCTATACCGGTATGGTGCTGGCAATGACGCTGGCTACGCTGGGTGAGATGCTGATCTCACCGGCAACTCCGGCCTTTATTGCGGATACCGCCGGACGTAACGCCCCGTTCTATATGGGACTCAGCGGGGGAATCGGAGCGGCCGGCAGAGTAATCGGCCCAGCCCTGATGGGCGGCCTGTTTGACCGGGGCGGGCTTGCCCCAACAGGCTGGCTTGCCTGCGCAATGGCGGTGCTGGCCGTGGGCTTCTTTATTATCCACGCTTACGCTAACCGCTCAGCCCGTAATCCGGTGCAAAATGCGGTATAATGGATGAAGCCGGCAACCGGCACAGCGGGAAATGTAGAGAAAAAGGTAAGGCAAGGGGTGGAGGAGCTATGCAACAAATCAATGAAGGCTCGCTCACGATCCGGCCCTCGGAAATCAGGGATGTCCGTGAGCTTATTCTGCTTGATAATATGATCTGGACGGAAGATACGACACCGGGACCGTTAATGTGGCGTTCCCGGGAGGACTACCTGCTGCATGCGCCGCCGGGCTCACAGCTTGTCGCACTGCAAAACGGAGAGCTGTGCGGCTACGTAGGCTTTGGCTGCCCGAGCGGCATGGAGAGCAACCGGCATGTATGCGAGGTGAACATCGCCGTGTACCCGCAGTTTCAGCGCCAAGGAATCGGCAGACGGCTGATCGGAGCGATCAGGGAGCATGCCGCGGCGAACGGTATCCGCAAGCTGCGGCTGCGCGTGCTGTCAAGCAATGAGCCGGCGCTCGCCTTTTACCGCAAATGCGGATTTCAGGAGGAGGGCCGGCTGAAGGAAGAATTTTACCTGAACGGGCATTATGTTGATGAAGTCTTTATGAGCTGTATGCTGACTGGAGGGAATCAGAATGGAAGTCATTTCGCTTAATGTAGGCAAGCCGGTTACGGTAGATTACCGCGGTAAGCCGCTGGAGACAGGGATTTACAAGCTGCCCGCGGAAGGGCCGGTACGGCTTCACGCTGAAGGCTTCGACGGTGATGGGCAGGCGGATCTTGTGAATCACGGGGGAGTAAACAGGGCAGTCTGTGTCTACCCGATTGAGCATTATACCTTTTGGGAGGAGCACCTCGGCAAACAGCTGGCGTACTCCGCCTTTGGGGAGAATATTACGGTAAGCGGACTGCTTGAGACAGAGGTCTGCATCGGCGACGTATACGAGATTGGTACAGCCCTGCTGCAGGTCAGCCAGCCCCGCTTCCCGTGCTTCAAGCTTTCGCAGAAGCATGGCGCGAATGACATGCCGGCCAAGGTGCTGTCCACAGGCTACAGCGGCTTTTATTTCCGCGTACTGCGTGAAGGCGCGGTTGGTACCGGCGATACTGTTGTTAAGGTCGAGTCCGGTAAGGGTGACTACACAGTAAGACGGGTGCTCAAGGCAATGGAGGTTGGGCGGAAGGATAAGACCGATCTCAAGGAGCTGGCTGAGATAAGCGCGCTTACCGATGAGATCCGCGATGATTTCCGGAAATGGCTGGAGCGGGAGTAGGCCTGGCCGGGTCCCTTACATAGCCGGAATGGGCAGCAAAGCTTCGCAGAAGGGATACAGGCAAGGCGCTGAGCAGAGAGGCCGCGTCTGGCTGAAGCTGCCGCAGGAGGAATGCGGAACGGCAGCGCCCTGCGAAGCTGCCGCAAAACAAGCCTGATGCGGGACAGTCACTGTGCGGGAGAGACTGCGCTTGCAAGAAGCTGCTGCCGGCAGCAGCAAACAAGCCTGGGTGGCTAAGCCCCCAGGCTGTTTGTGTGTGTATGCGGCGGAGAGCGCCTAGTGCTGCCCGCTCCCGCGTCAGCTTCAGCCCAGCAGCTTCCACTCACTGCGCAGCAGGCCGTAGACGGCGTGGTTCACATAGCCGTGCGGCAGCTTTTCTGACTGGCGGAGCACACCCTCGAACACGAAGCCGAGCCGTTCCGGAATGGCCCGGCTAGCTTTGTTGCCGGTTGCACAGCGGATCTCGATCCGGTTGAGCTCCATTTCCAGCAAGGCGTAATCGACAAACACCCGGCAGGCGCTGGTCATGTAGCCGTTGCCCTCGTAGCCTTCGCCCAGCCAGTAGCCGATGCCGGCTGAACGGCTCGGCCAGTCGATCGCGTGATAACCGATGACGCCGGCCAGCTCTCCCCGGACCCACAGTCCTGCTGTGAAGCCGCCGTTGTCGCTGCCCTGCTTGGCGGCATTTTTGATGAAGGCGGCGATATGCGCTTCCTCGCTGACACCGTCCACCCAGGGCAGCCACTGACGAAGCCGCAGCCGTGAGCGCTCGACCAGGGCGAACAGCGGACGTGCATGCTCAGGCATCAGCAGCTTCAGCACAAGCTCATCATCAATGACATAGTTAAACATGCGGGTGCCTCCTCTTACGGCACAGGGCCGGTATGCTGCTTAACGTTTTTTCCATTCGAGGGCGTAAATATCCTCTTCCAGTGACTGCATCCGCTGCACAGCCAGGGTCCGGCAGTCGCTGAGCGCCCCGTTATAGATGGCCGGCCCGAGCTCCTTCAGGAAGAATTCCAGCAGATTGTCCGCTGCGAGATGGCCGATCGTCTCGCCGCGTTCCGCTTCGAAATAGCTGCGGATGTTCTCGGTGATCAGATCGCGCTGCTCTTTGGGCAGCTTAATTGGCTTCATGAGATAAGTCCCCCTTTTCATAAAGATAAGAAAGTATATATCATAGTATGCTTTATCCTTATCCTCCTCCAAGAAACAGATACCCTCCTGTTAAGGACGGTGTAGCCGTTTCAACTTGGCAGAAAAATATAAAAGCATTATGCTTCCCATGCTACTCTATCGTCCGGAGGGAAGTCAAAGTACCCCGCAGGGATTGGCTCCGTTAGCCATTTCATTGATCATTCTCCGGTTAACGGGTATATTAATAGGAAACATGTTCATACAAGGACGCAGTAACATTACAGAACGAGAGGTTGATAGCTGTGGAGAACCGTGGAACCCCCTCCAATTTCATCAAAAATATTATTACCGAAGATTTGAGCTCAGGTAAAGTGCAGGAAGTGGTCACCCGCTTTCCGCCGGAGCCGAACGGTTATTTACATATCGGACATGCCAAGGCGATCTGGATTAACTTTACACTGGCTGATGAATTCGGCGGCAAAACGAACCTGCGCTTTGACGACACCAATCCGCTAAAAGAGGACACCGAATATGTGAACTCCATTAAGGAGGATGTAAAGTGGCTTGGTTATGAGTGGGAGGAGCTGCGTTTTGCTTCCGACTATTTCGGCCAAATGTACGAGCGGGCAGAGCTGCTGATCCAAAAAGGCAAGGCCTATGTGGACGACCTGTCTGCCGATCAGATCCGCGAGCTGCGCGGCACGCTGACAGAGCCCGGCAAGAACAGCCCGTACCGTGAGCGCAGCAGCGAAGAGAGTCTCGACCTGTTCCGCCGTATGCGTGCAGGTGAATTCAAGGACGGCGAAAAGGTGCTGCGCGCCAAAATCGACATGTCCTCACCAAATATTAATCTGCGCGACCCGGTTATCTACCGGATTTCGCATACCCACCACCATAATACAGGCGATGCCTGGTGTATTTACCCGATGTATACCTTTGCCCATCCGCTGGAGGATGCAATTGAATCCGTGACCCACTCCCTCTGTTCCCTGGAGTTCGAGGATCAGCGCCCGTTCTACGACTGGGTTATCGCCGAATGCGAGATGCCGGCTGCGCCGCATCAGTATGAATTCGGCCGGCTTAACCTGGCCCAGACGGTAACCAGTAAGCGTAAGCTTAAGCTGCTGGTGGATGAAGGCCATGTCGACGGCTGGGATGATCCGCGCATGCCGACTATCTCCGGACTGCGCCGCCGCGGCTATACGCCGGAAGCGATCCGCAATTTTGTACATGAGACGGGTATTTCCAAAAGCCAGGGGCTCGTGGACCTGCAGATGCTGGAGCATTTTATCCGTGAGGACCTGAAGCTGACCGTACCGCGGACCATGTCAGTGCTGCGGCCGCTGAAGGTGGTTATTACGAACTATCCGGAAGGTCAGACGGAGTATTTTGAGATTGAGAACAATGTGGAGAATCCGGAAATGGGCAACCGCCAGATTCCGTTCTCCCGTGAAATCTACATTGAGCGCGATGACTTCATGGAAGTACCGCCGAACAAATACTTCCGTCTCTTCCCCGGCAATGAGGTGCGCCTGAAGAATGCCTACTTCATCAAATGTAACGACTTCATTAAGGATGAGAACGGCGAAGTGGTGGAGCTGCATTGCACCTATGATCCGGAGACAAGAAGCGGCAGCGGCTTTACCGGCCGTAAAGTCAAAGGCACCCTGCACTGGGTCGATGCCGGTCAGGCTGTTCCGGCGGAGTTCCGCCTATATGAGCCGCTGATCTCGGCTGAAGAGGTTGATGCCGAGGCTGAGGTTGAAGGCCTTGAGGTGTCTGCTGGCAAGCCGGAGCCAACCTTCCTGGATCAGCTGAACCCGAACTCGCTGCAGATCCTGCAGGGCTTCGTGGAGCCGGGCCTGAAGGACAGCGTGCCGCAGGACAAGTTCCAGTTCTTCCGCCACGGTTACTTTAACGTGGACAGCAAATATTCGACCCCTGAACATCTCGTGTTCAACCTGGTCGTTTCGCTGAAAAGCTCATTCCAGCCTGGCAAATAAGGCTGCATAATAAAAGGCTGTCCCTGTCGTCTTGTGATGACGGGGACAGCCTTTTCGCAGTCTGTTTGTTTCCTGCTGGCGGTTGGTGACAGCAGCCTCGCGTGCCGGCGGCCTTGCTGCCGGCACGAATGAAAGGGAAAAATCCCATTAACGAGCTCCATCTACCTTGCTGAGCGCAGGAATAGAGGGAAAAATCCCATTAACGAGCTCCTTCTACCCTGCTGAGCGCAGGAATAGAGGGAAAAATCCCATTAACGAGCTCCATCTACCCTGCTGAGCGCAGAAATAGAGGGAAAAATCCCATTAACGAGCTCCATCTACCCTGCTGATCGCAGGAATAGAGGGGAAATTCCCACTAACGAGCTCCATCTACCCTGCTGATCGCAGGAATAGAGGGGAAATTCCCACTAACGAGCTCCATCTACCCTGCTAAGCGCAGGAATAGAGGGAAAAATCCCATTAACGAGCTCCATCTACCCTGCTGAGCGCAGGAATAGAGGGAAAAATCCCACTAACGAGCTCGCTTTGCCACGCTGTGCGCAGGAATAGAGGGAAAACTACCACTAATGAGCTCCATCAACCTAACCCGCTAACTACTACCATAAATCATTGTCCAACATATTATGAATATACTCATATTTACGAATTCGGCTGCCACTTGAGCTCAGGACGGGCTTCAGCCTGCCTTTTTCGCACAATTGAGTAATATGCCTTTTGATCGTTTTTGGATCAGCCGTAAGACCATTTACCAAATCAACAGGCCGGATGACTCCGTCCGAACGTGCTGCCAGCTGCAGGATCTCCCGCTCCATCCGTGTATACTGAGCCTCCCCGCCACCTGTATTTGTCAGCAGACTTGGAAGCAATAAAGCCTTTAGCAAAGAAATCGTCAGCTCCGGCGCAGACTCCAGATCATCGAACGGCACTGTAACTACCCGGTATCCGGCTATCTGGAGGTAAGTCTCCCTGTTCAGCTCCTGGCGGTATCTGGTCCGGTCGGTGTTCTGTACATGGGGGCCATAGCCCTTGATTTCAATTGCGTACTTGACCTGTCCCGGCTTCCAGACATAGTCAACAAAGTAAGGACGGCCGCGCCAGTCGGAAACCTCATACTCTGGATGAAGATGTGTGAAATCCCCGAATAACGGCCACCATACCCGTTCTGCAAATAATTTCTCCCCATGCCGGTGCCCCCGCTCCAGACGATCCAGACGTTCACCCGTTCTCCTCCGCTTATGGCGGTTCAACCACTTCTCGTGCTCTTCAGCAAATCCCATTTATAAATCTCCCCCTGCATACAAAAATATAAAAAACGTCCCGCACCCCAATAAGCTTGGAGTACGGGACGTTCTTCGTCCGATGTATTCTGATTATAAAATCCACCGCTTAGCGGCGTCAATGACAATGCTGGCACGCAGGACCAGCGGGAGTTCAATGTAACTGATTAACAGCCCTGTCCTGCTGTTCAGCGCCCAAAGTTATCCGGGTCCGCATCAGACACTCCACCGTAGCACACACGCTGATTCAGGCCCGGCGTCTCAAAGCCCGTGTCCGGGAAGAGTTCGCACAGCTCTTAAAGTGTCTTAAAGTGTCTTAAAGTATCTTAAAGTATCTTAAAGTATCTTAAAGTGTCTTGGAGTATCCCGGACTGCTCACTATTCGCGCCTAATGCCCCTTACATCTTTAATTCTCAAAATGCTCCAGCTCCTCTTCCCTGTTAGGGCGGTAGCCGCCGCGGAAGACGAACAGTGCCATCAGTCCGAAGCCGCAGGTTCCGATGAACGCTAGGAAGGCGCCGGATTGGTACATGCTCTGTGCGCCCAGATTCTGATACAGCCAGCCGCCGAGCACGCCGCCCAGAATGCCGGCGATACCGCTCCAGGCCAGCGTATACAGCGCTTGTCCCGAGGAACGGAACGGAGCAGGAACGAGCAGCATCGTCAGCTGTGTGCCGACATAGAAAAAGCCGCCGAACGTGATGCAGTGCAGGATCTGAATGAGCGCCACCTGCACCGGCGTAGTGGCTTCGGCCATCAGGCCCCAGCGGATGAGGAAAAGCGCGCTTACGGCAGCCAGTAATGCCAGCAGCACGGAGATTTTGCGTTTCAGGAAGCGGTCGCACAGCACCAGCACACCCATCTCCAGAATGGAGGAGAGGAAGACGGCGAGGCCGATCATTGTTTTGCTGCCGCCAAGCTCGGATATATACAGCGACACGAAGGTGTTGTTCATCGTATTCGGGATGGACACCAGGATGCCGAAGAAGATGAAGCAAAGAAAAAACGGGTTATAAAAAATCTGCCGGAAGCCCTTGAACGGCAGCGGCGCAATCCCGATAGAATGACTCAGCCTCGGCAAGGCAACCAGGGTGAGCATCGCCAGACCGAGCAGGAGAGCGAACAGATAGGACAACACCGAGACGCCGGCCCACTCAATTACCGGACCTGCCAGAATGGCCGTCAGCGCCCAGCCGAGCGAGCCCCACATCCGGAAGGAGCTGAACCGGTGGCCGGTATCCTCAATATAGCTGAGGATCATTGTATTACTCTGGGCAAACAGCGGCCCCTGAAAGAAATAGAAAAATAGGATGGAGATATAAATTAATTCATATGTATAGGCCTGGAAGACAAGCTGTGACAGGACCAGTGTCCCGGTCAGCATAACGAGAACAATCCTCCGGATATTCTGAACCTTATCGGTCCAGATGCCCCAGAACGGATTAGCTACTATAGAAACGAGCGCGCCCACAGACATCAGGCTTCCAATCTCCAGCTTGTTCATGCCGACATCCTGCAGATAGAGCGGAAAGAAGCTGGTGAACAGAACAACCGTACCGTAGACGAAGAAATTAAACCATTTCAGAGAGGCAAAAGATGGCTGCTTATTGTAATTGTCCCGCAACATTGGGCACTCCTTTCCCGCCAGATGCCATGCCTTTCCATGAAAGCCCTATAGTTTGAGGCCCCGTATATCACTGTAACATTAGTTGAAAAGGGATACAAACGATGTTTTATCGAACATAAGCGTAAAAAGAGTACAATCGGCCGGCCGGGAAGCCGCACTCTGCGCTTCCGTTTCTTCCATACTGATTATTATGAGCTGCCGGTCCGCTGTTGCCGCGCTCTAAAGTCTGATACGATTATCATAAATTGGATAGCTGCAGACATCAAGAGACAGCAGGGCACAGCTGCAGCAGGAGGATAATATGGCACATTATACAGGAATTATACTCACCGGCGGAGCTTCGCGCCGGATGGGCACAGATAAAGCGCTGCTGGAGCTTGGCGGCAGACCGGTAATCACCCGGCTGGCGGACGAGCTGTCACAGCTTGCGGAAAGCACGGTCATTGCCTGCGGTCCCCGGCAGCGCCGGGAGTACGGCAGCCTCGGGCTGCTGCAGGTGACGGATGTCTACCCGGGCTGCGGGCCGCTGGCCGGACTTCATGCAGCGCTTAGACACACGCAGCATGAGTGGAATCTGGTGACAGCGTGTGATCTGCCGTTTGCCTCGGCAGCGTTTTTGCGTTATATCCTGAGCACTCATGCGGAGGCTCAGACACGTACGGGCAGCTCTCAGCAAGGCAACGGTGCAGATGCCGCAGTAGCGGTATCCGGCGGGGGCCGGGTACAGCCGCTGCTTGGACTGTACCATAGACGTGTTCTTCCGGTACTGGAGGCGGCGCTTCACGAAGGAAACTATAGGTTCATGGACTGCCTGAACAAGCTGGACGTGCTGTACATACCGGAGTCTGGCTTTACACTGGCTACACCCGCTGCGCCATCCCCTGTATTCAACATGAACACACCGGAAGACTACGCCGCGGCAAGAGCAATGGTACTGTAGACAGCTTTTCCCGGGCCCCGTTTAATTTCAGTTTAAATTGCAGCAATATGATAAGAACTGAGGCGGAGAACATAAACACAAGGCTTAAGCTCCAGGTTTAAGCTCCAGAATATTAATCCGCCAAGAAAAGAGGTATTCCCATGACTAAGAATAAACAGTCCCGGAAGGAGCGGCAGGGTGCGGCAATGAAGCCGTTCCTGAAGCTGCTGCATCAGACGAAACCTTCCTACGGGCTTCTTACAGTTGCCGTTCTGCTGAGCATGGTTTCCACCCTGGTAGGGCTTGTCATTCCCATGTTCACCAAAAATCTGGTTGACGGCTTCTCCCTCGCCTCCATCAGCAGGCTGCAGATTGCCGGGATTGCCGGCGCGTTCATCGCCCAGACGATTGCCGGCGGCATCTCGATTTACCTGCTGAATTACGTGGGGCAAAAGACGGTAGCGGCGCTGCGTGACCGGCTGTGGCGTAAATTCCTGGTGCTGCCCGTGTCTTATTTCAACGATAACCGCACCGGCGAAAGCGTCAGCCGGATGACCAATGATACCGGGATTCTCAAGACGCTTATATCAGAGCATCTGGCGAGCCTGTTCACCGGCGTCATTTCAATTGTCGGCTCGATTTCGGTTTTATTGTATCTGAACTGGAAAATGACACTGGTACTGTTCATAGTACTCCCGTTGTCTGCGCTTATTCTTGTACCGCTGGGCCGGCAGATGTACAAAATATCCAAGGGAACACAGGACGAAACCGCTTCTTTTACCGCTACGCTAAGCGGGGTGCTGTCTGAAATCAGGCTGGTGAAGGCCTCCGGGGCGGAGGAAAAGGAATATAAGGCCGGACGGACCGGCATTATGAATCTGCTCTCTTTTGGCATACGTGAAGGTAAAATCAGCGCAATGATCAGTCCGCTCGTCTCCTTCGTATTCATGATGCTGCTGGTGGTGATTATCGGCTACGGGGGGATGCAGGTATCATCGGGCGCGTTGACTGCGGGTGAACTGGTCGCTTTTATCCTCTATCTGATTCAGATTGTTATGCCGCTGACCCAGCTTACGCAATTCTTCACCCAGATCCAGAAAGCCAAGGGCGCTTCGGAACGGATCATTGAAACACTGGCTGCAGAAGAGGAGCTATATGAAGGGGCGGAAGAAGCCATTCAGGTGGCTGCGCCTATTGCACTCCAAAATCTGAGCTTTGGATATAACACAGGCGGGCCGGTGCTGAACAACGTCAGCTTTACGATGCAGCCGGGCCAGGTAACCGCAATTGTCGGTCCGAGCGGCGGCGGCAAAACGACTCTTTTCTCGTTACTGGAACGCTTCTATCAGCCTGATGAGGGTGAAATTAAGCTGGGTGCTAAGCCGGTATCCACCTTCTCACTGCGCTCCTGGCGGAGGCTGATCGGCTACGTATCACAGGAGAGTCCGCTGCTTGCGGGGACCATTGCCGACAATCTCGGCTACGGGCTGGACCGGGAGGTCACTGAAGCGGAAATGCGGCGTGCGGCGGAGATGGCCTATGCGGACAAGTTCATTCAAGAGCTGCCGGACGGGTATCAGACCGATGTCGGTGAACGCGGTGTGAAGCTGTCCGGCGGACAGCGCCAGCGCATTGCCATTGCCCGGGCGCTGCTGCGTAATCCGCAGATTCTGATGCTGGATGAAGCGACCGCAAGTCTTGACAGCCAGTCGGAAGCAGTCGTCCAGAAGGCGCTGTCTAACCTGATGAAGGGGCGGACGACGATTGTTATTGCGCACCGGCTGGCGACGGTTGTGAACGCGGATCAGATTGTTTTTATGGAAAAAGGCCGGGTTACCGGAAAAGGCTCACATGAAGAGCTGCTGCAGAATCATGAGCTGTACCGGCAGTTTGCCGAGCAGCAGCTGCAAATGAATGTACCGGAGCCGGGGAGCGGCCGGGCAGAGGGAGAGGAGGTGCCTTTTGAATATGGCCAAAATTCTGGTGGCGGACGACGATCCGCACATCCGCGAATTGGTGGAGGTCTTTTTGAAGGATGAGGGGCTGGATGAGGTGTACAGTGCTTCAGATGGGGTGGAGGCGCTGCGGTTGATGGAGGATAACGGTGCGGATCTGGCGATTATTGATGTGATGATGCCCCGGATGGACGGCTGGGAGCTGTGCCGCGAGCTGCGCAGGAGCTACGATATCCCGATTCTGATGCTGACGGCCAAGGGAGAAACTGCGCAGATTGTTAAAGGATTCGAGCTCGGTACAGATGATTATCTGGTGAAGCCGTTTGAGCCGCCGGTGCTGATTGCCAGGGTAAAAGCACTGCTGAAACGCTACCAGATTTCCGCTGCGCAAAGCGTCACGGTCGGCCGTCTGCGGATGAACCGCAAAACATATGAGGTCTCCTCGGAGTTCGGCGGGCTGACCCTGCCGCTCAAGGAATTTGAGCTGCTGTTCAAGCTGGCGAGCTATCCCGGACAGACATTGACGCGTGACCGGCTGATCGAGGAGATCTGGGGGTACGACTATGAGGGGAACGAGCGGACACTGGATGTGCACGTAGGGCGGCTGCGTGAGCGGTTTCCCCGGGAACAGTATGCGTTCAACATCCGCACAATCCGCGGGCTGGGTTACCGCCTGGAGGTGGATCACTAGATGGACAGGGGCAGAGCCGGCGACGTTTTAAAAGCGGCTGCGGGAATTATTGTGGTAATTACAGGCTTCTATCTATCCTGGAATGGCGGGTACTTTGGGTTAAAGCTGCTCGAAAAGCGCTTTGGCTGGTCCCTTACGCCATATACATCCCAGCTGCTGACGATGGTGCTGCAGTTCTTCATTCTGTTTCTGCTGGCCGGGATCTCAGCGCTGGTCGGCCGGCTGAGAGGCGATGAACGAACCTTTTACATTCCGATTATTAGCGCAATGCGGCAAATTGCCCAGGGGAATTTCAAGGTGGAGATTGAAAATAGCCGGCGCTACGGGCAGTTCGGCAGTATTGTAGAGGGGATCAATGAAATGGCCAGTGAGCTCAGCCGGATGGAAACGATGCGCCAGGATTTTATCTCTAATGTGTCGCATGAGATCCAGTCGCCGCTGACCTCGATCCGCGGCTTTGCCCGCGCCCTGCGCAGCGAAGGCTTAAGCACAGAGTCGAGACTGCATTATCTGGATATTATCGAGGCGGAGAGCAGCCGGCTGTCGGGGCTCAGTGACAATCTGCTGAAGCTATCAGCGCTGGAGGCGGGAAGCTTTCCGTTTGAAGCACAGCCTTACCGGCTGGACAGGCAGCTGCGCGAGATGATCCTGGTTGCCGAGCCGCAGTGGCTGGAGAAGGATATCGAAGTGGAGGCAGACCTTGGAGAGAGCATGGTCGTTGCTGTCCAAGATCTGATGAGCCAGGTATGGACCAATCTGCTGCATAACAGCATCAAGTTTACTCCGCCGGGCGGCCGGATCTATGTCCGGCTGCGGCCGGTGGAGCAGGGGATTGAAGTGGAGCTGCGTGACAGCGGGATCGGAATTGCGGAGGAGGAGCTTCCGCGGATTTTTGAACGCTTCTACAAGGTGGATAAAGCACGCAGCGCCAATGGAGGAGGAAGCGGCCTGGGTCTGCCGCTGGTGAAAAAAATAGTTGAGCTGCACGCTGGCAGTGTAACGGTAACAAGCCGCCCCGGTGAGGGAACGGCTTTTGTGGTCCGGCTGCCGCAGCGGCCTAGATAAAGCCGCCGTTCACACGCAGAGTTTGTCCGGTAATCCAGGCGGATTGTTCTCCGGCGAAGAAGCTGACAGCGCCGGCGATATCCTCAGGCTCTCCTAGACGGCCGAAGGCATTGGCCTTCTTCAGCCCTTCGAGCTGAGCTTCGGACTTGCCTTCCAGGAATAGTTCGGTTGCAACCGGACCGGGAGCCACGGCATTGATCGTAATCCCCTTTACGCCGAACTCCTTGGCTAGCTGGCGGGTAAACTGCTCGACTGCGCCTTTGGTACCGGCGTAGATGCTGTAAGCCGGGAACATCTGGCCATTGACCGAGGTGGAAAAATTAATAATCCGGCCGCCCTGCTCCAGATGAAGGAAAGCCTGCTGGCAGGAGAAATAAGTACCCTTAACATTGATTGCAAACTGCTTATCAAATTGTGCCTCTGTGGCATCCCCGATTAGAGAGTTGATCATAATACCGGCATTGTTAACCACAATATCTATTTTGCCGAAGATGTCCTTGGCTTCCAGGTACAACCGGGCAATCTGGTCAGGCTTGCTGATGTCGGCCTGGACAGCTGCTGCCCGGCCGCCCTGCTGCTGAATGCGCTGAACAGCCTCTTCGGCCAGCTCAGGGCTGCTGGAATAATTGATAATGACCGCAGCCCCTTGGGCAGCAAGCCTCTCCGCAACATTCCTTCCAATGCCCCGTGAAGCGCCTGTAATAATAGCGACTTTTCCTTGAAGATCCTGAATCATAATCAATTCCTCCTTAGATATGCGGACCGGCAGCTGTGGTTAGTCCTCTGGCAAGCAGCTCCCAGAGCTGCTTGAAGTCCTGCCCGATCAGGCTGCTCTGCCATTCGTAGGCATGTGCCGGATGATGATACCGGGCAGTCGCATAAAACAGCGCCCGGGCAAGTGTTGGGGCACTTTCAGCCTGTGACAGCTGATCAGCTTCCTGCCCTCTGCGTATAATAATGCTAAGCTGGCTGATAATCCGGGTGATATGTGCCTCAATTAGAGCAGAAGCTTCTTCGGTGACCGCAGCATACATTTTAAACAGCTCCCCGTCCTGCTTGGCATGATGCGCTTTAAGCTCAGAGAGTCTTGTTATATACTCCCGCAGCTGTTCAAGCGAATCCGTAGCTTCAGCCTCCGATATTTCAGCCAATGGAAGAATGATCTGCTCCTCCAGCCATCTCTCAGTTACGGCCTCACGCAAGGCCGTCTTGCTCGGAAAATGCCGGTATAGGGTGCCGTGGCTCACTCCCAGCAGCTTGGCTACATCGGTGACCGAGGTCTTATCCGGACCGAATCTGCGCAGGGTCTGCTCGGCAGCATCCAGTATTTCAGCTTTACTCAAAAAAGATCCGGTTTTGTTCACAGGTGAAGCTCCTTTCTGTAGATCAGTTTACTACGACAACTATCAAATGACAAATAATATTATTTGTCATTTGATAGTTGTTTTATTATTTCGGCAAGCTCTGGCAGTCCGCTGTACAGCTGCTCAGGCGAAGCAAAGGAGTAAGAGAGCCGGAGATGCCGGCTGTCGCCGCGGTCGTACAGATCGCCGGTGTTCAGCAGCAGTCCGGCTTGCTGTGCTGCTTCGAATAAACGGCGCAGCGGCAGCGGGCGGTGCAGCGACAGCCAGATATAGAAGCCGCCGGCCGGAACGCTCCAGGAGGCGAGCCCGCTGAAGTGAGCATCAAGCAGCTGCAGCATCAGTGAACGCCGTTCGCGCAGCCTGCCGCGCAGCAGGGTAAGATGCTCTTCATGGTAGCCGCCCTCCAGCCAGCGGGCGGCGGCAAGCTGGGACAGGGAGCTTGCACCGTAATCAGTCTGCATCTTGATGTCTGCAAGCCGGCGGATGACCGGCTGCGGGCCGACAATCCAGCCGAGGCGCAGACCCGGAGCTGCCGCTTTGGAAAGGGTGCCCAGATACAGTACCCTGCCTTCACGGTCCAGTGCCTTCAGCGGCTTCGGGGGCGGGGTATCGAGCCACAGCTCCTGATAAGCGCCGTCCTCGAGTATGGGCAGTCCAAGCTCCCCGGACACTGCCGTCAACGCGTGCCGGCGTTCTTCGCTCATGACAATACCGGTCGGATTGTGGAAGCTGGGAATGGTGTAGAGCATGGCGGCTTTGGTCCGCAACGCCTCTGCTGCCAGCCGGCTGACCATCATCCCGCCCTGGTCCATCGGCAGGCCGCTGAATTTGATTCCTGCAGATTGAAAGGCATGAATGGAGTACAGGTAGGACGGCTTCTCCAGCAGAATAGTCGAGCTGCGCGGCAGCAGGCCCAGAGCAATCAGCTGCAGGCCCTGAAGAGCACCGGAGGTAATCAGGATGGAGTCTGGCTCTGCCTGAATACCATACTTCAGCAGCTGGCGGCTGACCGCAGTGCGGAGCTGAGCATTGCCGAGCGGCTCCTCATAGGACAGCGGCGGCAGCGCCCGGGCGGCGAGCTCTGCCAGCACACGGGTCATTGCGGCGCCGGGCAGCAGCTCGGGTGCGGGTTCACCGGTGCCCAGGCGGATCAGGCCAGGCTCGTATTCCAGCCGGTTGATAGCTTGTACGGCAGGCAGATTGGGATAGTGCGTGCCTTCCTCCAGATAATCATTCCAGCTGGCGTTGCTGCTGCCGTCAGCAGCGGCAACACGGGTTCCGCCGCCCCGCCTGCCCTCAATCAGGCCCTGCCCGGCAAGTGTTCCCAGCGCTGCTGCCAAAGTGCTGCGGTTCACACCGAGCTGCCGGCACAGCTTACGCTGCGGGGCCAGTCTCATGCCGGGAGGCCAGGCTCCGCTGCTGATTCTGGCGCTGAAATAGGATGTTATTTGCATGTGGAGCGGCAGCGGCGAGTTAGGGTCGGGCTTCCAGTCCTCCTTCTCCTGAAGGGCCTCAGGAGAAGATTTGACTGCTTGATTGTCTGCGGGATGGCTGGGTTGCAAGAGGCAGGCTCCTTTACTGTCCGGTATGGATTCCGTTCATTCGTTTAGGCCCGGTTATACGGAGTATACCATGTTCCGGCGGCTTTGCTTCATTTGGCCGGGGGGATAACATTGGATTGGATGGTTACCTGCAGAGCAGAAGCGTGTACGATTAGATCTGTTGCCGGCAGCTTAAGGCCGGAGCGCATAAGCTTATTTCCAGGCATATGAGCGGCAGGGAGGCATCCTATTATGACAGAGGCAATTGTACATGGAATTATTCTGGCTTTTGGGCTTATATTACCGTTAGGGGTACAAAATATATTTGTATTCAATCAGGGGGCGCTGCACCCCCGGTTCCGCAATACCCTTCCGGTAGTCGTAACGGCAGCTGTGTGTGATACGCTGCTGATCACAGCTGCGGTTGGCGGAGTATCGCTGCTGCTGCTTACACTGGATTGGCTGACGCCGGTTATCTACGGGGCAGGCGCACTGTTCCTGCTCTACATGGGCCGTCAGATCTGGCTGTCTGCTCCGGCTTCCGCAGAGACAAGGCAGCTCCCGGCCAGAGGGCAGATCGGTTATGCCCTGTCGGTATCGCTTCTGAATCCGCATGCCCTGCTCGATACGGTCGGTGTTATTGGTACGGGCTCGCTGGCCTATGAGGGGCTGGAGCGCTGGGGATTTGCCGCTGCAACGGCTGCCGTATCCTGGTTGTGGTTTCTGGGTCTGGCAGCAGCCGGAAGAGTACTGGGACGCGCTGATACCTCCGGCAGAGCTGTGCGGCTGCTGAACAAGGGATCGGCATTGCTGATCTGGGCTATGGCTGTTTATATGGCGCTTCAGCTGTGGAGGAGCGTTTAGACTTGCAAAAAATAACGGGGGTATTCCAGTTAGCCGTTACAGGCTTATGGAATACCCCCGTTAAGATTAGCCGCCAATCTGTGACATGCGCCGGGCTGTCGGCGTGTGACTCTGTGCTTTTTTCTCCAGCGCCAGCGCCATTTCATGATTGTGCGGCTTGTTGCCAAGCGCCCGGCGGAATAAAGCCTGCACGGCTGCCGGGTCCTGCACCAGCGGGCGCACATTGTATTCGTCCGCCCAGTACAGGCAGGCTTTAATGTGGCCGTCAGCCGTCAGCCTTAGCCGGTTGCAGTTGTCGCAGAAACGCTCGCTGACCGGATGGATCAGCCCGAAGGTTCCCTGCGCCCCGGTAACACGCCGGTTCTGTGAGGGGCCGTTGCCGGAGGGCAGATCAGCTTCCTCGGTTGTCCAGCCTGCCGCTGTGCAGGCTTCAATGACCGTCTCCAGCGGCAGATAGGTCTGCCGCCAGGAATCGCTTGCGCTGCCGATCGGCATATATTCAATGAACCGTACGTTAAGCGGACTGTTTAGGGTGAGCGAGATGAAATCCTTGATCTCGTCATCATTAATCCCCTTCATCAGCACGACATTTAGCTTGATCGGAGAGAGGCCGGCCGCATGGGCGGCTTCAATGCCCCTCAGCACCTTAGCGACATCGCCGCCGCGCGTAATCATGGAGAAGCGGTCCTGCTTCAGCGAATCCAGGCTGATGTTCACCCGTGACAGCCCGGCCTGCTTCAGCAGGCTGGCCTTGGCCGGGAGCATCAGGCCGTTGGTGGTGAGCGATATATCATCAATGCCAGGGATGGCGGCGATCATGGCAACAAGCTGCTCCAGATCCTTGCGGACCAGCGGTTCACCGCCGGTAAGCCTTACCTTGCGCAGCCCGAGCGGCGCGAGCGCCTTTACTACAGCGGAAATTTCTTCATAGCTCATAATCTCGTCCTGCGGCTGGAATTGCATTCCTTCCGCCGGCATACAATAAATGCAGCGCAGGTTGCAGCGGTCTGTAACCGAAATGCGGAGATAGTCATGTAATCGTCCAAAAGGGTCCGTCAGCGGTTCCATAGGCTCTTCCCTTCTTTATGTGCATTTTAATTTAAATTTTAAAGTTTGCGGCTGTTCCCGTCAATAAACGGACAACCTAAATAATAGGTGAGCCTAGCACAAAGGCACAGCCTAAATTTGACAGAAGTGCGACAATTTATCCCAATGGTCATAGAATGCTCACCGAAAGCGCTTAACATGTTCGATATAATAAAGGTGCCTAAACAGAAGTCTTAAAATTTGAACTTTTGCGAAAGACACAGCTATGATACCGGAAGCACAGCAGCTGGCCTGCTGCCTCAGAATATGCATCCGGTAAAACCAATAGGGAGGTTTTGCAAAATGACGATACCCACTGTTCCAGCGCTTGTTGTACCGGAGGTGTTTAGCCGCTGGCTGGATAGCCGCGGATTAATATATCAGATCTTGGTTGATTTTTACGGCAGAAAGCCTTCCCTCTCGCTTGTCGCCCAGTGGAGAGCGAACCGGCAGATGATGAGCATTGCTGCAGAGATGACGGAGGGCGGACGGGAGCTGAAGCGCTATCTTTGTGGGCAGGACCCGTCTTGTCTTCCGGAGATCTGCGAGAAGGAAAAGACCGAGTATATGCGACTGTTGAACGACTGTACGGTAAGTCCGTTTGCCGCACGCGAAGCTATCCAGCTCGGCCGGGAGCAGGAATTCTGCAATGAGCTCTCCGAGCTGTACGCTTCGGCAGGTATTGTGTTTAAGAAGTGCAGCGGGGAAGCGGATGACCATATCTCGATTGAACTGGAATTCATGGCCGTTATGCATGAACGGATGCTGTTCAACAGCTTCTCTGTGCGCAGCGCAATGGAGCTGCTGGATATTCAGGAACGTTTCCTGGAGGAGCATCTGCTGAAGTGGATACCGCAATTCTGCAGCCTGCTGAAGGAAGCAACCACCAGCCCGTTATACCTTGGCCTCTGTCATATGCTAGAGGAATTCCTGCCGCAGGATCTGCAGATGCTGCGGGCCTGGAAGGCTTCGCTTGAGAGCAGCGCATCGACGATGGCTTAGGCTGGCAGGAACGCTATCCAAGCTATATTGAATTGAATATGCTTAACGCTGAAAAGGCGCCTTTCTGTTTAAGAAAGGCGCCTTTTGGGCTTTGTTGTATGAAGGGAACACGCTGACGTTGAAGTGAGAGTCTGCTTTGTTTTTTTAACAATCCCGTTCAACAAACCCTGCAGAGTTCATTTCTGAACTAAATAGTCAACTTCTGCACTTTATACAACTAAACATGCCCAATTTCCAGTGTACCACCTGAATAAGTGTAGTTCGTACAACTAAACCGCCCAATAATGGGGGGGGGAGGCTGATTCGGGCAGATATAGCTGCACAGAATACACTTATATGGCGCAAATACTGATTACGGTGACTTTTAGCTGCACATTATACATCTATTCAATAGAAAGTAAGCATGAATCGCAGAGCAGAAGGGGTTTTCTCATTCTGGTTCAACAGGACTGCTCATCTGACAAAGCGGCGTGGTGCCTATCCGCCCTTGTGCAGAATGCTTACTCCTCAATCCGCTTCTTACGGAATTTCATCAGGAATTCATAGACTACCGGCACGACAACAAGTGTCAGCAGGGTGGAGCTGACCAGGCCGCCGATAACGGTCACACCTAGTCCCTTAGAGATGATACCGGCGCTGTTCTCAAGTCCGGTGACCAGCGGAAGCAGGGCACCGATGGTGGCGAGCGCAGTCATTAGAATCGGACGGAGACGGGTGCCGCCGGCCTCAAGCAGTGCCTGACGGGTAGTCATTCCCTCATTCTCCTTATGAATAACCCGGTCGATCAATACAATCGCATTGGTTACGACGATCCCGATCAGCATCAGCGCGCCCATCAGCGCGGAGACGTTCAGTGTCTCCCCGGCCAGCAGCAGGGCAACAAGGGCGCCGATAACGGTGAACGGCAGGGAGAACAGGATCGCGAACGGTGCCAGTCCGCCGCCGAAGGTAACCACAAGCACGAAGTATACAATGGCAACGGCTGCTGCCATGGCGATTCCGAGCTGGCCAAAGGTCTCATTGATCTGCTCGGTTACACCGCCGAACGAGACGGTGACTCCATCCGGCAGATCCAGCGCATCGACTTTTTCCTTCAGGCTGTTGGAGGCGCTGTTGACGTCGCTGGCGATAATGTCAGCGGTGACCTCGACGCTCATTTTACCGTCGATACGGGTAATAGAGTCCGGCGAGGTGCCCTTTTCGATGGTTGCGACCTGGCTAACCGGCACCGTAAAACCAAGCGGCGAGGTGAGCAGGGCGTCTTCCATCTCCTGTATGCTGCTGTATGTTACTGTATCAGCTTCAATGTAGACATTGTAGTTCTTGCCATCCACAGCCACCTCAGTCAGCACCGGCCGGGTATTGACCGGACTAAGCTTCATGGCAAGCTGTCCGGCGGTCAGCCCCAGCGAGCTGAGCTTAGCCTGATCGGCAACGATGGTGTACTGCTCATACGATTCAGAAAGGCTGGTATCACCGTCTTTGAAGTTTTGGGAGTCGGCATTTACGATACCGGCAATTTCGTCGGCGACCGGCTTCAATTGCTCCAGCGTATCGCCGAATATATTGACGGTCAGTGTGCTGCCGCCGAGCCCGCCGCCGGCCATGCCGGACATATCGCCCCACACGCCATCCGGCACTTCAACCGCCAGGTTATCAATCAATGCTTCTTTAACCGTCTCAAATTCAGGGGTATCGCTGTCATAGGTGATATAGAAAAGGCCGGAGTTGTTGGAGCCCATTCCCATAAAACCGCCGCCCCCGATGGAATATTGCAGGTTCGTCACATGCTCCTGGGCGAGAATATATTTCTCGGCCTTCAGTCCCTGCTCCTGCACATCCTCAGCCGTCTGTCCGGCTTTCGGCGAGAAGGTCATGATTACACTCTTGTCCTCCTGGGAAGGCATGAAGCTGACGCCAATCGGTTTAATCAGGAACAGACTGCCTGCAAGCAGCAGTACTGCAGCTCCAAACGTAATCAATTTATGAGAGAGACACCAGTCCAGAATTCTCTGGTAGCCGGCAGCCATTCTGCCCGGTTTCTCTTCGTGGACTTTCTTCCCCTTCTTGAGGCCGCCCCGGAACAACGAGTGCGCCAGTGCAGGCACCAGGGTGATTGCTACAACCAGTGAAGCGATTAATGAGAAGACCATGGTCAGGGCAAACGGCAGGAACAGCTCGCCGACCATCCCGCTGACAAAAGCAAGCGGCAGGAACACTGCGATCGTAACGATTGTCGAGGACATAATCGGCACGAACATTTCGCTCGTAGCTGCACTGATCAGCTCCCTGCCGCGCAGCTTCTCCCCGGACAGCGACATACGCCGGTAGATGTTCTCGATAACGACGATGGAGTCATCGACCACCCGGCCGATTGCGACGGTCATTGCGCCCAGCGTCATCATGTTAAGCGTGATATCCATCTGGCGCAGACAGAGGACTGCAATGAGCAGCGACAGCGGAATTGAGATGATGGAAATAATAGTTGACCGGATATTCCGCAGGAACAGCAGAATGATAAGGACTGCGAAAAGGGCACCGAACACAGCCTTGGACAGCATCGTATGCACAGAATCCTCAATCGGCTTGCCTTGATCGAGCAATACCGTCAGGTCGAGTGAACCGTACTGCTGCTTAAGCTCCTCTGTCTTATCCTTTACACTGTTTACAACCTCAACCGTATTGGCGTCATTGGCCTTCACAATCTGGATGCCGATGGATTCCTTGCCGTTCGTGCGGGAGATCGACTCGGACTTGCCGGTAACCTCAATCGAAGCAAGCTCTCCGAGCTTCACTGTCGGAAGCCCGGCGGCAGCACCGGCACCAGTCGCACCAGCGCCAGCCAAGCCAGTACCGGCAGCACCAGTACCTGCCCCGGCTGGGCCTGCGGCCGCCGCGGATGGCACCAGCGGTACCGCAAGATTCTCAAGATCCTCCACCGTGCTGATATTGCCGTCTACGACAACCGCTTTTTGTGACTGCTCCATTTCAAACAGGCCGAGCGGAACACGCAGGGATGAGGCCTGGACAATACCTTTAACAGTATCTTCGGTCAAGCCGTATTGCTTCAGCTTCTCCTGGTCAAACTTGAGGGAGACTTCCTTTACATACTGGCCTGCAATCGACACGGAGGCGACACCCTCGATATCCTCCAGTGCCGGCCGGATGTCATTCTCGGCAATACGGGTCAGCTCTTCAAGATCGGCTGAGTCGTTGCCGGCCAGACTGAGGGAGATGACCGGCAGCGAGCTCAGGCTGAAGCGGGAAATCTGCGGCTTCCGGGCGTTCTCAGGCAACGTTACTTCATTAAGGGCTTCCCGTACGGCGGCAGTGGCGTTATCCAGATTCGTCCCATAATCGAACTCAATCTGAATGCTGGAAGCATTCTCAAGCGACGAGGACGTAATGGTCTTGACGCCGTCCACATTGCGGAGCTTCTGCTCCAGCGGCTTGCTTACGTCATTTACTACACCCTCAGGCGCTGCACCGGGATAAATGGTGGTCACGCTTAGGTAAGGGATACTGATATTAGGCAGCGTCTCCTGCTTCATCGTCAGGCCGCTGTAGAGGCCGGCGAATACAATGATGATAGTCAGGAGCCAAACCGCAAATTTGTTTTTAAGTGAAAATTCTATCAGACTTTTCATAAGTTACGTATCTGCTCCTCTCTCTTGTAGAAATCCGCATGGATTGGGAATGTAAGGCGAAACTAGCTTTTGCAATGCTTCAAGCTCCCCGTGGACAGCAGGATAAGCCTGCAGATTGGCAATCATCCCCCGGATCATGGCTTTGCGCGGCTCCGGCATCAAAAATTCACTTTCCAGAATAGCGAGTGATTCCAGACCATCGTCTGCTCCAGGGGTACCGGAAGGGGCAGCGCTGCTGAGTGTGGCCCGCATCTCTTTAATCAGCTGAAGCGGGCTGCGGCGGCGGCTGTCCTCCTGGCCGCTCATCCAGCTCTCCAGCACGGATTCGGTAATAAGCGGCTCAAGCCGGCCGCCAGACAGGCCGGCTGCAACGATGTCGAGCAGATCGACGAGGTGATCAGCCATGTGGGAGATCGCTACCTGCGATTCCTGGCCGAAGATCAGCCGGATATAGGCGTGGATCATGCCGTCCGCGAACAGGAATAAATCGCCTGTATAAGGCAGGACTGCCGGACCGTAGAGGGTATTCAGCTTGCTCTGGAACCATAACAGCAGCGGCGCATTAACCTTGCGGATCCATTCCGGCACCTCGTCACCGCTTCTTCCGGCAACCTCCTGAAATTGCCGCTGCAAAAACTCGCGCAGCTCGTATACATGAGTGAGCAGAATTTCCACCTGGTTGCGCAGCTTTTCCCTCGGGCTGCTGCGGCTCTGCTGCTCTTCCCGCTGCAGCGGATCATGAATCATCCGGAAGCAATACATATAGATGCTGCGTTCCAGCTCCTCTTTAGACTTAAATACCAGGTAGAGGCTGCCCTTGGAAATCCCGCACAGCTCAGCAATTTCCTGCATGGAGGTGGAGGAAGAGCCTTTTACCGCGAACAGCTGCATGGCGGTCTTAATAATCAGTTCCTGTTTGTTTGTGTTTTTATCAGCCAAAAGCAGTATGAGCCCCTTTCTGACTTGTTGGTTCTATTATTGACTCTTTGGTCAGAAAGATTATAGTATAGATTCCGGACCATTACAAATCGCAATTATTCAGGTAATATATAGATGGGGAAATCAAGCTTCGTAAGGTTGAACAAGAGAGTAGGCTGCCTATGAGAAGAGGATTGCAGGCACTGGTTATTATCACTGCCTTGCTGGCATTTTATTATTTCGGCTTTGGTATTTTTGGCAGTACCGCCGGTACGATTATCAGTATTTTCTCTACGCTGACCGTGATTTCGATCGGCCTGGGCATCTTTATGGAGAACCGCAATCCGTCAACAACGATGGCCTGGATTCTGCTGCTGGCGCTGATTCCCGGGCTCGGGCTGGTCTTTTATTTTCTGTTCGGCCAGAACGTATTTAAACGGCGCAAGTATGACAAAAAAGCGCAGCGTGACCTGATGGCCTATGAGCGGATTGAGAACGATGCCCTGCATACATACCAGGACTGGTCTATCTTTGATCCCGCCCGCCAAAAGCTGCTTGGGCTGTCACAGAGGCTGGCCCGGACGCCGGTATCCTTCAGCTCGGAGACGCGGATTCTGACCAACGGGGAAGAAACGTTCGGCACGCTGCTGCTGGAGCTGCGGCAGGCACAGCATCATATCCATATGGAGTATTATATTTTCCGTGCGGATCATATCGGCACGCGGATTCAGCAGATTCTGATTGAGAAGGCCCGTGCGGGTGTAGCTGTCAGATTCATGTACGATGCCGTAGGCAGCATGCAGCTCTCCAAGGCTTTTCTGAAGGCGTTAACGGATGCAGGGGTAAGGGTTGCGGCATACGGTAATTCCACTTCATTTTTTTCCAGCCGGGTCAACTACCGCAATCACCGCAAAATCGTCGTTATCGACGGGGATGTAGGCTTTATGGGCGGCCTTAATGTCGGGGATGAATACTTAAGCCGCAGCAAAACGTACGGCTTCTGGCGCGATACCCATATGCTGCTGCGGGGCGAGGCGGTACGGACGATGCAGATCATTTTTCTGCAGGACTGGATGCATACAACCGGGGAATCCATATTGGAGCAGGATTACCTCTCGCCGCAGCTGCGGTTTACGAACGGGGACGGGGCTGTGCAGATCATTGCCAGCGGACCGGACAACGAGCGGCGTGCACTGAAGAATATCTTCTTCTCCATGATCACTTCTGCGGAAAAATCGGTGTGGATCGCCAGTCCCTACTTTATTCCGGATGAGGATATTCTGACTGCGCTGCGGGTAGCCGCCATGTCCGGGCTTGATGTCCGCCTCCTGTTCCCGGCCAAGCCGGACAAATGGCTGCCGTTTCTGGCCTCACATTCCTATTTTCCGGCTATGCTGGAGTCCGGTGTGAAGATTTACGAGTATGAAAAGGGCTTCATTCACTCCAAGCTGCTCATCATCGACGGGGAGATTGCCACGATCGGCACGGCGAATATGGATATGCGCAGCTTCCATCTGAATTTCGAGGTCAATGCGCTGCTGCTCCAGACCGAGAGCGTAGCCCGTATTGTCGCTGATTTTGAGCGTGATCTGCTGTCAACGCGCCAGATTGTGCATGAGACCTTCATGAACAAGCGGCTGCTTGAGCGGCTGCTCGAATCAGCCGCCCGGCTGATGTCACCGCTGCTCTAAGTGCCGGGCAGGCTTCTGTTGCACCAGAATAATAAGCAAATACAGCAACCGCCGGAAGAAGCGATTCAGGCTTCCCGGCGGTTATTTTGCTCTGTATGAGCCTGCTTAAAAGGTAGTAAACCCCAATCGCGTCTGCATCCGGTAGACGATGTATTTCAGCCAGGTCATCCCGCTCTGATATTCCTCAAGCGGCAGGCTGTACTCAGCCCCCTCGTTATTCCACAGCCGGTTGAAGTAACCGGATATCTCCGTATACAGCGGCTGATCCGAAGGTACGCTCACCCACAGATTATTTTCCAGATTATAATCATCCAGATTGCGGGTTGTAAAGTTTGTTGAGCCGCCCAGCACGATAGAAGGACCGGAGGCTTTGGCAATGAACAGCAGCTTGGAATGATACTGCTCTTTGCCGGTGTTATACCAGCGGATGTCAATTTTCCCGCCGGAGCGCTGGTTGAGGTTCATCGCAACCGGCCGGTTGGGAATACCGATTTTGTCGCGGCCGAAGGCATTCTGATTCGGGTCCAGGAGCAGCCGCACCTCTGCACCGCGCTCTGCTGCCGTAAGCAGCCCGCTGATAACGGCATCATCGGCCAGATAGAACATCCCCAGCCAGAGGGTATCGCCAGCCCCGGCGCTGCGGATAGCCTCCAGCGTGTATTTATAGACTTTACCTTCAGTCAGATAACGGATGCCCAGCGGACCTTCTGCAGCCTGTGTAAGCTCCGGCGCCTGTGTCAGCAGCGGACCGGCGCCGGAAAGATCGGCGGCCGCCTGCTCAGTGCGCACAATATCGGCAATAACCGGACCATGCACCTCAAACGCAATATTGGAGTGATAAGCGCTTGGGTCATGCACATTGCCGGAGGAGATGAGCGCACTGTTCTCGCTGACCACCACCTTGCGGTGATTGGCTTTGACATTCAGCAGCTTAAGATAGGAGCGGGCGGTAATATCCGGCCCGCCCGTGGCCATGAGGTTGGGAATCCAGCCGTTGCCGGACTGTCCGAACCACTGGATGAAGGTCCGCCATACTGCGGAGTAGGCAGGAGTAGAATCACGGAGCTTGTCCACATCGGTGACTACCACCCGGATGCCGGCGGCTTTCATCTCCTCGAGCAGATGATTCGTTGCGGAGCCATAGTTGGTGTTTACCTCATCGGTAATAAACGCAATGTCCATTGCCGGGTATGCAGCTTTGTGGGCAATGAGCTTATCGGTAAGCTCCCGGCTGACCTCCGGGAACTGCTGGTCTTTGTGGGTGTAATCATTGAACAGGAACAGATCAATAACGAGAAACTGTCTGGATTCCTCGATAATCTGCAGAATTCTCGGCAGAATCTGCTCCTCCCGTCCCCCGTCTGCGCTGCCGTCCTGATAAGTAAGATCATGCCAGAACTGAACGTCAGTAACCTTATACACGGGACTTTCATAGGAAATGCCAGGGGGCAGAGGCTTTTGCGTCTGGTAGAGCGTGATACCGGCCAGCCATAAAATAAGCAGCAGGATCACTACGGATAATTTACGGCGGAACGTCCATTTGGGCCTGGAGGAGGCAGTGGAGGGTCCGCTTATGGAATTACTGAATTGATATAGCCGTTCCGGTGTGCCGGGTTGTCTGCTTGAATTCATGGAAGGATCCTCCTGAGTCTGCTCGGGGTATTGTAACTACCTATTACCGCCCTGGAAGGACAAGTGAAGCAGCTGTACCCAAAAAGCCTGAACGTATATTTTTTTCCGGAACATGGCAGGATTATTCGCTCCCGCTCACAGCTCCGGCTGTTAGCCGCATCTGATGACATAATTCGGGTACGACTGTATAATGAGTGTAAATGTTTTGTATAAGGTTTGAATTTTTAAATATTATGTACCAGGTTATGGGAAAGAGAGTGGGGTGCAAGGTGTACTCAATTAAACAGGTCGTCGAAATGCTGGACATACCGTCTGTCACATTGAGAGCCTGGGAGAACAGGTATCAGGCGGTTACACCTGAGCGGACTGAATCTGGCTACAGGCTGTACACCCAGGACAATATTGAAGACCTGCGCTGGCTGAAGGAGCAGACAGAGAAGCAGGGGATCAGTATTTCACATGCGGTCCGGCTGCTGAAGGCCCGTAAGGAGAATCCGGCGGCAGAAGGCCCGGCAGGGAACGATGGGACATCCGGGGAAGCCTTTGCGAAGATGAGACAGCAGATCTATACAGCGCTGCTCGAATTTCAGGGCGAGCGGGCGAATGCGCTGATTGATTTCGGCTTTTCCATGTACGGGTATGAGGCGATGTTCCACCAGGTGCTTGTACCGGTATTGGTCAGGGTTGGCGATGCCTGGGAGGAAGGCACAGCTACAGTGGCGCAGGAGCATTACATGACGCATATGGTCTCTAACCGCTTTTACCAGTTCTTTCATCTGTTCCCGGTTTATGCCCATTTGCCGAAAGTGCTGGCCTTTTGTCCGGAAGGGGAGCATCATCAGGTCGGCCTGCTGCTGTTCTCGCTTTTTTTGCGCAAAAACGGGGTTGAGGTGGTCTATCTGGGTGCCAACACGCCGGAGGCCGGGATTATAGCCATGCTGGAAACGCAAAGCCGGATCGGGGCGGTCTGCCTGTCGGTTACGGATAAGGATCTGCGGCCCTACTGTGAAGAGCTGATTACACGTTTGAAGGCAGTACGGGCGGAAATGCGGTTTATACTGGGAGGCAAAGCCTATGAAGAGGCGGGGGAGCCTGTTCCCGAAGCTGCTGAAGTGATATGGGGTCCTCCCGGACGCTGGCAGGAATGGTTTGATTTTTCATTTACCGGACTAAGCAATCAGCGCTGAAAAAGAGCTTGCAAAAACCCTTCTCAATCACCTGCGGGTGAAGCGGAAGGGTTTTTTGGTGTAATCAGGACCGCTATTTTTATTTATCCTGTTTTTTCCGGTAAACCGGGTTAGGGGTAGCTGTTTACAGGGGTAAATAAAGTATGTATGATATTTGTATCATCAATGTATAGTTTTTGTATAATGTTTGCGCAGGCAATGCTGTGTGCGCTGAAATGAAAATCATGTGGAGTAGGGAGTGGGACGGATGGCTGGAACAAGCGCCGCCAAGGTTGCGGTGGTCGGTGCAGGTCCGGGAGGGCTTGCTGCTGCTATGCTCCTGGCTGCTAAGGGCTATGAGGTTGAGATATATGAAAAGCAGGATACGGTCGGAGGAAGATCTGGAGAGCTGCGGCTGGGTGAATACCGTTTTGACCGCGGGGCTACTTTTCTGATGATGCCGCATCTGCTGGAGGAGCTGTTCACGATGGCGGGACGCTCCCTGCACAGTTATGTTTCGATGAAGGAGCTGGACCCGCTGTATTCCCTGCACTTCGGGGAGACCGTGTTCCGGCCGTCTACGGATCAGGAGCAGACGGCGGCGGAGATCGAGCGGCTGTTCCCCGGCAACGGTGCCGGCTACCGCCGGTTTATGGCTGAGGAGGACGAGAAGTTCTCCAGAGTGATGCCGCTGCTCCAGCGCCCCTTTCAGTCACCTGCAGATTATTTAAAAAGGGATGTGCTGCACGCGCTGCCCAAGCTGCATGCTACTGATACGGTATATAACCGGCTGTCGAAATATTTTGACGATGAACGGCTGCGTTACGCGTTTACCTTTCAGGCCAAATACCTGGGAATGTCGCCCTGGGAATGTCCCGGGACGTTTACGATTCTGTCTTACCTGGAGCACCGCTATGGCCTGTATCATCCTATCGGCGGCATTAATAAGGTGCTGCAGGCTATGGCAGATGTGATCCGTGAGCTCGGCGGCCGTATTCATACTTCAAGTGCGGTGAAGAGGATATTGGTTAATAACCATCATGCTTCCGGTCTGCTGCTGGCGGACGGGGAAAAGGTGCAGGCGGATTACGTTGTGCTCGGTGCTGATTTCGGGACGGCAGTGACCCAGCTGTTCGAGCCGGGCCTGCTCAAAAAATATACGCCGGTCAAGATGGCCCGCAAGCGCTATTCCTGCTCAACCGCGATGCTGTATCTCGGAGTGGACGGTGCAGTGGATCTCGGGCACCATTCCGTTCATTTCTCGGGCGACTACCGCCGCAACGTAGACGAAATTACACGGCAAGGAGTCCTGTCGGCTGACCCGTCCATTTATATACACAATCCTTCGGTTATTGACTCTACTCTGGCTCCGGCCGGCAAATCCTCCCTGTATGTGCTGATGCCTGTCCCCAATCTGCAGGCCGGTATTGACTGGCGGCAGGAGGGACCGGCTGTAAGGGAGCAGATGATGGAGCGGCTGGAGCGCATTCCGCAGCTAGCCGGATTGTCCGGACGGGTGGAGGAGAGTAAGTTCTTCTCACCGCTGGACTGGCGGGACAGCCTGGATGTATATAACGGTGCGACCTTTAATCTGGCCCATAATCTCGGCCAGATGATGTACCTCCGTCCGCATAATACGTTCCAGGAGGTGTCCGGCATCTGGCTCGTCGGCGGCGGTACGCATCCGGGCAGCGGGCTGCCGACGATATTTGAGTCGGCGAAGATCAGTGCGCGCCTGCTTGAGGAGCATGACCGCGCTGCCCGCAGCCGGTCCGTTGCCGTAGCAGGCGCAGCGGGCAGCGGGGTGCCGCTGTGAGCCGCGTAGCTATTGTCGGCGGCGGCATCGGCGGGCTGACTGCGGCGCTGCTGCTGAGCAGACAGGGGCAGGAGGTCGTGATTTATGAGCGTGCCGGCCGGGTGGGCGGCCGGGTCGCTTTTGAAGAGGAGGGGCCGTACCGGATTGACCAGGGGCCGACCATTGTACTGCTGCCGGAGATGCTGAACGGCATTCTCGAGGAAGGCGGGCTCCCGCCCGGCAGCCTTGAGCTGCTGCGCTGCGATCCGCTCTGCCGGATTCACTTCCGGAGCGGGCGTGTGCTGACCAAGGTAGCAGGCCTGGAAGAGCAGGCCGCGGAGATTGAACGTGAATTCCCCGGAGAAGGCAGCGGCTTCCGCCGCTTTATGGATGATATGGCCGGACTGTTCCCCCGGGGCAAAGCCTCTTTTCTGGAGCAGCCGTTCCACCGGCGGCGTGAATTCTTCAGCCCGGCGAATCTGCGGCTGATGAGCCGCCTGCGTGCCTACCGGAGCCTCCGGTCAGCGGTCGGCAGCTATTTCCGCAGCGAGGAGCTGCGGGACGCCTTTTCCCTGCAGAGCCTGTACATCGGCGGCGCCCCGTTCCGCACCCCGGGCATATACACGATGCTGCCGTATGCGGAGAGCGCCTTCGGCATCTGGATGCTGAAGGGCGGGTATGGACAGCTGCCGCGGATCCTCTCCCGTGAGCTGCTCAGCCGCGGAGTTGAGATTCATACCGGTACAGAGGTAGAAGGCCTGCATGTTGAAGACGGGCGGTGCACCGGTATCATTGCCGGTGGTGTCCGGCATTCGTATGATGCCGTGCTGTACAATGGCGAATTTCCCCTGCTGGAGCAGCTGCTGCCGGCAGAGCTGTTCGCCGGAGCTGCGCCTGTGAAGCGTAACGGAGTTAAGGGCACGCTCAAGCGCGGCAGGTATCAGCCCTCCTCAGGCTGTGTGCTGATCTATGCCGGGACGGACAGACGCTGGCCGGAAGCAGAGACCCATCAGTTCTTCCTGCCGGACAGCCTGAATGATAATCTGCGTGAATTGTTTGACCGCGGCAGAATTTCACAGCTGCCCTCCTATTATGTGTTTAATCCGGCAGCTGTAGATGACAGTGCTGCACCTCCCGGAGAAAGCGTGCTGTACTTCCTGATTCCTGTTCCGGCTGATCCGGAGCTGGATTGGGATACCCTGGCCGGTTCTCTGGCCGAACGTGTATTGGAGGATGCGGAGCAGAGAGGGTTTCCGGGCCTGAAGTCCAGTCTTGTATGGAAAAAGCTCCGTACGCCGGCGGATGCGCACAAGGAAGGACTCTACGGGGGCGGGAGCTTCGGTATTGCCCCGGTGCTGAGCCAGCTTGGTGTCTTCCGCCCTCAGCCTAAGCCGTATCCGATCAAAGGCCTATATGCCGCAGGCGCCTCTGTCCATCCCGGCGGAGGTGTGCCGATTGTTATGCAGGGTGCACGGATGGCTGTCCATGAACTCATGAAGGAGATGAATTGATGATTAACGAGAGCATTATGCGCGAGTGTGAGGAATTGATGAAGAAGGGCTCTACCTCCTTTCATAAGGCTTTTGCCGGACTGCCGAGTCCGCGCCGTGAAGCTGTACATGTGATTTATGCCTTCTGTCGGATTATTGACGACAGTGTGGATGAGCCGGAGAAGTCGCCGTATACCATCCATGAGCTGCGCCGGCATTTCAAACGGCTTGAGGAAGCGGAAGGCCACTTTATCTGGCCGGCACTCCGCTGGCTGTTCGCCAGCTTCCCGGGCCTTACGCGGGAACCGTTCCTGCTGCAGATGCAAGGACAGCTGGGGGATCTGACGTTCACTCAATATGAGACGATGGCGGAGCTGGAAGACTATTGTTACCTTGTGGCCGGAACTGTCGGTGAGATGCTGCTGCCGGTTCTGCGCGACGATTCAGATGAAGATGTACAGGCGGCCGGCATTGCGCTGGGCATCGGTATGCAGATTGTCAATATTATCCGTGATGTCGGAGAGGATCTGCGCCGGGGCAGGCGTTATGTGCCCCTTGAGCTTATGCAGAAATACGGTTATAGCCAGGAGGAGCTGGAGTCGGGTCTCGTCGACCAGCGTTTCGTGAATATCATCGAAGACCTCCGCCGGGAAGCGCTGGGCTGGTTCGAGAAGGGACTTGCCCATATAGAGACTTATCCGCCGGAGAGCGGCCTCGCAGTTGAACTGGCGGCAGCATTTTATGCGGCTATTCTTGAATCGGTGGCTGAAGCCGGGTACGATGTTTTCCGCAACAGGGCGTATGTCAGCGATGAAGCCAAGCTGCGGATGCTGGGCCGTACAGCGGCGCGTTATGCGTCCAGACTGGGTGCCAGAACCGGTAAGGCTGCGGTGCTGTAGATGATCAGGACTGTATTCTGGCTCTGGTACAGTATTGGCGCTCTGCTGCTGATTTTTTTCAGTGTTCCGCCGGGGCTGCAGTTTTCAAACGGTCTATTTCTGGTCTTTTATGCAGTGTATGCTGGTGAACTAATCATCAAGGGACAGGTGCAGACCTATATGGCCGACCAGTCAGTCATTTTTTCGCGTCAGCTGAAGCCGCTCCCTCTTCTGCTATCCGCCGCACTGATCTGGACCTGCGGAATGGGGGTAGAATGGCTCGGCGTTCATACCGGGCAGCTGTTCGGCAGCTACAGTTATTCCGATATTCTCGGGCCGCTGCTGTACGGTGTGCCGGTCACGCTGGGATTTGCCTGGATCGCCGTTGTCGGCAATGCCGTTCTGCTGAGCCGGGACTTCGGGCAGTCAGGCTGGCGGCTTCTGCTGCTGCGGGCGGCACAGGTCGGCTTCTGGACCGTCCTGCTGGATCTGGTGCTTGACCCCGTGGCACATGCACGGGGGTTCTGGACCTGGGGGGACGGGGGCGGCTTTTACGGAGTGCCCTGGAGCAATTTTGCCGGCTGGCTGATTGCGGGCTCGCTGCTGTCCTTCTTCGTGCCTGCAGTCCGGTTATCACCTAAGGCTGTGCGGCTCGGCACCCGGCTCTATCAGGCTGTTCTAATGATGTTCGGTCTTGTCGGCCTGCGTGAGGGATTGCCTCTTTGTATAATAATTGCCGGTATAGGTGCTGTACTCGCGGAAGGGAGTCTGCGCTATGCTCGAAGCGGCCAGATCGTCAAGCTTTGATGCCCTGTTCTACCGTTACAATTCCTTGTATCTGCTGCGCAGGCATTTCCGTGCCATCGGATTATCAGGTGATCTGCAGCCGGCGTCAGCCGGAGACAGGCCGGTACTCTACATTATGAACCACAGCTCCTGGTGGGACGGATTGCTGGCATACCATGCGGCGAAAGTGCTTACCCGGCGCCGGCAGTATTTCATGATGGAGGAAGCCCAGCTGCGCAAATTTCAGTTTTTCCGCCGCTTGGGCGCTTATTCAATCAACCGCAGCGAGCCTGCCGATGTCAGGGCCTCCCTGCGCTATACCGCAGGGCTCCTGGGTGAAGGAGGCAGTGTGTGGATGTATCCCGAAGGCGAGCTTCTGCCGCTTGAGCACCGTCCGTTGGAGCTCAAGGAAGGGGCAGCCGTTGTACTCCGCCTGTGTCCCGATGCTGCAGTTGTGCCGGTAACCCTGTATCACGGGCTGTTTTTCCATCCCAAGCCGGAGGCGACGCTTGTGGCCGGCCCGCCTCAGATCCATCCATGGAAAGCTATGGACAGACACAGCATTACGGCGCTGCTGGCCTCCTGCCTGCGGGAGCAGCTGGATGGCCACCGCCGGCTGATTCTTGAGCACCAGGGGCATATGCCGGCCGGCTTCGAGCCGCTGATGAAGACCGGCGGCTCGGTTCATGAAAGATATGATGCCTGGCGGAGGGGTGGCCGATGATTGCTGTTCTGCAAGGCATAACCGCAGTGATCCTGCTGCAGCTGGCTTTTGCCGTATGGAATGCTTCACGGCTTCCGGTGCTAGGGGCACAGTACAGAGAGGAGCCGGCAGGGCCTGAGAGTGAACAGCAAAGGCAGGAAGCGGCAGATGCAGCGGATGCAAAATACCGGCTGGAGCACGCAGAGTCCGCAGCTCCACAGGCCCGCGCCTTATCCGTACTGATTCCGGCACGAGATGAAGCGGCAAATATAACCGCCTGCCTGAACTCTGTGCTTGCCTGCAGCACGGCTGGACGCCCGATCGAGATTATTGTGCTGGATGACCGTTCTTCCGACGGCACTGCAGCACTTGCCGCAGCCGCCGGAGGCGCACGGACACAGGTGCTTGCAGGTGCTGTTCTGCCGGAAGGCTGGGCAGGCAAATGCCATGCCTGCGCCCAGCTGGCGGAGGCCGCTGCCGGAGAGTGGCTGCTGTTCCTGGATGCAGACATCCGGCTGCAGCCACAGGCGTTAAGCGCGGCATTAGCCGCAGCCGGGCTGCAGGGCAGGGGACTAATTACCGGATTTCCCAGGCAGCTGACCGGCTCCTGGCTGGAGCGCCTCGCTGTTCCGCTGATGATGTTCACGATTATCTGCCATCTGCCGGTCCCGCTGGTCCGCCGTTCGAGGGACCCGCGGTTTGTGGCCGCCCACGGCGGATTCATGCTGATTCACAGGGACAGCTATCAGCGCTGCGGAGGGCACAGCGGTATCCGCAATCAGCTGGTGGATGATATGGCGCTGGCAAGAGCAGTCAAGCTTGCCGGTGAGCCGGTAACCTTAGCAGACATTACAGAACATACAGAAATGCGGATGTATCACAATGCCGGAGAGGTCTGGAGGGGCTACCGCAAAAATATATATGCCGGCCTTGGACGCAAGCCACTGCTGCTGCTCGGGGTCCTGCTGTTCTATTGCCTGCTGTACGTTTTTCCGGTAATTGCTGCGCTTTGGGCTATAGTTACCGGGCTGACGCCGGCGCTGCTCTGGGCGGCCGCGGCCATCGCGGCCGGAGCCGCTGTGAAAAGAACGGCCGATGCCGCCGGCCGGCAGCCCTTCTGGCACTGCATGCTGCTGCCGGCGGCAATTGTAAGCCTGATTGCTATTGCAGCTGCTTCGTGGCGCGGAGGTGTATCCGGCCAGGGTTATGTATGGAAAGGGAGGCGTTACCGTTGAATAAGCAGGCGGTTATAATCGGAGCCGGCTTCGGCAGCCTGTCCTGTGCAGTTACACTGGCTGCAAAGGGCTGGAAGATAACTGTACTGGAAAGGCAGGCTTTGCCCGGCGGCAAGCTGCAGCGGGTTAAAGAGCAGGGGTACACCTTTGACAGGGGGCCCAGTACGATAACCATGCCGCATGTATTCCGCTCGCTGTATGAGCTTGCCGGGGCGGAGATGGAGGACTATGTCGAGCTGTATGAGCTGGAGCCGAGGACAAGGAATGTTTTTGCAGACGGCCATGTGGTTGATCTGTCCAAGGATACGCCGTTTATGCTTGAGCAGATAGCCGCCTATTCGTCACAGGATGCCGGGCGCTATACGGAATTTATGGCTGAAGCTGAGCTGCTCTACCGGTTAAGCGAAAAGCAGTTTCTGAACCGGCTGCTGCTCTCGTGGAAGGATAAGCTGTCTTTGCCGCTTGTGCGCGATCTGCTGCGGGTAAGGCCGTTTCTTACACTGCAGTCGCTGCTTCAGCGTTATTTCAGGCATCCTAATACACTGGCTATGCTGGGCCGTTATGCCACTTATGTCGGCTCGTCCCCTTACCAGTCTCCGGCGATATTTGCCATGCTGGGGCATGTGGAGGCCAGACTTGGCGTATATGGGGTTAAGGGCGGTACATATAAGCTGGTAGAAGGGCTGGCGGCGCTGGCCCGGCAGCTCGGCGTAGAGATTGTTACCAATACAGAGGTTACCGGCATCTCTGCTGTCCGCGGTAAAGTGGAAGGAGTAGAGACTTCACGAGGCTTTTACCCTGCAAGAACCGTAATCGCCGGCGGAGATGTGCTGAGCGTCAGCCGCATGCTGCTGCCGGAATCCGCACGCCGGGCAATGAGCGACCGCAGAATTGCACGCTATGAGCCGTCATTGTCGGGTCTGGTGACACTTGCCGGTGTGAGGCGGAAATATGAGCAGCTGTTGCATCATACGGTGTTTTTTCCGGAGCAGTATGAGCCTGAGTTCACTGACATTTTTGCCAAAAGACGCCCGCCGCAAAATCCGGCAGTATATGTCTGTCACTCCGGACGCTCAGAGCCGGGCATGGCTCCTGAGGACGGCAGCAATCTGTTCATTCTGGCCAATGCCCCTTATCTTGACCGCGTCTGCGACTGGAACAGTGAGGCGGAGGCATACGGGCGCCGGGTGACGGACACGCTGGAGAGCTTCGGAATCGCAGGGCTGGATCGGGCGGAGGTGCTTCAGCGCTATACCCCGCAGAATCTTGCTGATGATACTCTCGCCCACCGGGGGGCTATCTACGGTATATCCTCCAATTCCGTCCGCCAGACTTTCTCCCGTCCGGCCAACCGATCCAGGGATATTCAGGGGTTATGGTATGTGGGCGGAACCACCCATCCCGGAGGAGGAACACCGGTCGTATCTCTGTCGGGGAGGCTTGTAGGTGAGCATATTGCCGGCGGAAGCTAGGAGAGGCCGGCCTTTCTGTTATTTGCGGGGCGGCGGTGCTATAATGAAGCGTGCTTGGCAAGAGATGCCGGCTGCTCCGGCATTTGGCGGTTACAGATTTACAAAATGAGAAGGCAGAGGAGGAGACAGCATGGAGCAATTGCCGATACACACTACAACATCCTTAGCGGCTCAAGCGGACGGGGACCCGCTTCTGCCGGGCAGCGCAGGGGAGAAGTCCCTGCTGCCTTCCTCCACAACAGGCGAGCGCAAGCTGGAGCATGTGCGGCTCTGTCTGAATGAGGCGGTGGGAGGCAGCGGCATAACTACCGGCCTGGAAGAATACCGCTTCCTTCACAATGCGCTGCCTGAGCTGAATTTCGATGATATTTCACTGCAGACGTCCTTTTTGGGACGCGAGCTGCGGACACCGCTGCTTATCAGCTCGATGACCGGCGGCAGCAAGGCGACCGGTGCGATTAATGACCGGCTGGCTGAAGCTGCAGAGCGGCGCGGCTGGGCGCTTGGTGTCGGCTCGGTACGGGCGGCGGTGGAGCGGGCGGAGCTGGCCGAGACCTTCCGGGTGCGGGAGCGGGCTCCGGGAATTCCCGTCATCGCCAATATCGGCGCAGTCCAGCTGTCCTACGGCTTCGGCGTGGAGGAATGCCGGCGTGCTGTAGACATCGCAGGTGCGGACTGGCTCGTGCTGCATCTGAACGGGCTGCAGGAGGTCTTCCAGCCGGAAGGCAATACCGGCTTCGCTTCTCTGCTTGCAGCGATCGAGAAGGTCTGCCGGGCGCTGCCGGTGCCGGTGGGCATTAAGGAGGTCGGCTGGGGGATTGACGGGGGGACGGCGCTCAGGCTGTATAATGCCGGCGCTGCCTTTATCGACGTCGCTGGTGCCGGCGGCACCTCCTGGAGCCAGGTGGAGAAATTCCGCAGCACCGATCCGGTGCGCCGGGCGGCGGCGGAAGCCTTCGCCGACTGGGGCATTCCGACGGCCGAATGCATCCGCGGGGTACGGGCGGCGGCGCCGCATGGTGCGCTGATCGGCAGCGGCGGCCTCAGGCACGGGGTCGATGCGGCTAAGGCGATAGCACTCGGTGCCGACCTCGCCGGCTTCGGCCGTAATCTGCTAGGGCCGGCTGTGGAATCCGAGGAAGCGCTCGACCGGGCGCTGGCCCAGGCGGAGCTGGAGCTGCGGATCGCGATGTTCGGCATCGGCGCGCCTGATCTGTCTGCGCTGCGCGGCACCTCCCGGCTGCTCCGGCGGCAACAATAACAGAAGTATAAAGGAAGTGCTGAATGATGATTAAGCTGGTCCGGATGGACGAGCCTGCCTTTCAATTTTTTTTGCAGCAGGCAACCCGCGATTATGCGGAGGATAAAGTAAGAATCGGCGCGTGGGATCAGGAGACGGCGATGAAGCTGTCGCAGGAGGAAATGACCCGTTTTCTGCCGCAGGGCCTTTATACGGAAGGGGCTTATCTGTATTCCATCGTTGAGGAAGAAACAGGCACCCAGGCCGGCTATATCTGGTTCAATGTAAACCGTGGCCGCCAGGGTAAGGAAGCCTTTATTTATGATTTCTACATCTTCGAGCCGTATCAGCGCAACGGGTATGGCAGCGGCGCGCTGGCTCTGCTGGATGACGAGGCACGTTCCATGGGCGTCACGCAGATTGGCCTGCATGTGTTCGGTGATAATGAGCGGGCCCTCAAGCTGTATCAAAAAATGGGATACGGGATTACCGATATTTCGATGTCTAAGAAGCTGTAGTAAAATTAAATACCACAACAGTATGAAAGACTCCGCCGGGGTCTTTTTTGCTGCACAGGGGCTGAAGCAGAGATCCGGCAGTGCTAACGGACCGAATCGCTCTTAAGTACTCTTCAATAGCTGCAGCTTGCCTTTTTTCTGACACACCGCCGGGACATCCGCTGTTGCTGGCAGTTTTGTTCTAATATATAATGGTTTAGATCACAGGTCGGTAATGATGCGATGGATCAATACAACCGAAAATAGGAGTTGTCATATAAATGGCTTTGAAAGCTGGTATCGTTGGACTGCCAAACGTTGGTAAATCCACATTGTTTAATGCAATCACACAAGCGGGTGCGGAATCCGCCAACTATCCGTTTTGCACCATTGACCCGAATGTTGGTGTTGTGGAAGTGCCGGATGAGCGTCTCGACAAGCTGACTGAGCTGGTGCAGCCGAACAAGACGGTTCCGACCGCCTTTGAATTCGTTGATATTGCCGGACTCGTGCGCGGCGCGAGCAAAGGCGAAGGCCTGGGCAACAAGTTCCTCGCCCATATCCGTGAAGTGGATGCGATTGTGCATGTTGTACGCTGCTTTGTGGATGAGAATGTAACCCACGTAGACGGCAAAGTTAATCCGATCAGCGACATCCAGACCATTAATCTGGAGCTGATTCTGGCTGACCTTGAGAGCGTGGAGAAGCGCATTGAGCGTTCCCGCAAAAACATCAAGGGCGGCGACAAGAAATACGCCCAGGAGGTTGAAGTACTGGAGCGCGTCAAGGAAGCCCTGTACGAAGACAAACCAGCGCGCAGCCTGGAGCTGTCGGATGACGAGCGGCTGATCGTGCGTGATCTGCACCTGCTGACCCTGAAGCCGGTGCTGTACGCAGCTAACGTGGGTGAAGATGAAGTGGCAACGGCTGAGGAGAATCCGTACGTTAAGCAGGTCCGTGAATTTGCAGCTGCTGAGAATGCTGAAGTCGTGCCGATCAGTGCCAAGGTTGAGGCTGAAATTGCCGAGCTGGAAGGCGAAGACAAAGAAATGTTCCTCGAAGAGCTGGGTCTGCAGGAATCCGGTCTGAACCGCCTGATCAAAGCGGCTTATAAGCTGCTTGGACTGTATACTTACTTCACAGCAGGCGTGCAGGAAGTCCGTGCCTGGACGATCCGTAAGGGCACCAAGGCACCTGGCGCTGCCGGTGTTATCCATACCGACTTCGAACGCGGCTTTATCCGTGCCGAGGTTGTGGCATATAGCGACCTTCTGGCTGCAGGCTCCATGAACGGTGCCAAGGAACGCGGACAGCTCCGCCTGGAAGGTAAGGAATATCTGGTTCAGGACGGCGATGTTATGCATTTCCGTTTCAACGTATAACAGTACGGCTGTACATTATAGAGATAGAGAGGCCATTCTGTGGCGGGTATCCGCTGCCGGATGGCTTCTTTTGTCAGCAGGGACGGAATAGTATGACAGCCCATTCTGTATACTTATAGAATCCGGACGGAATTTTATTTGTAAAAGCACCCTGGCTGTGCATGCATAACTGTAGCCAACTGGCACAAACGGTGGTATAATATAAAGTCGTATATCTATTCTTGTTGTAATCACTAATTTAAAGTATTTTGACGAATATATTGAACCAGGAGAGGTGAATTCCCTTGTTGTTGGACCGATTGCAATCATTGGCGGACCGCTATGAGAAACTCAGTGAACTGCTTTGTGACCCGGATGTTGCAAACGACAGTAAGAAACTGAGGGACTATTCCAAAGAACAATCTGATCTGCAGCCTGCCTTTGAGGCATATGCTGAATATAAAAATGTAATGGAAGAGCTTGAGGCTGCCAAGATGATGCAGGCCGAGAAGCTTGATGATGAAATGAAGGAAATGGTCAAGATGGAGATTGATGACCTTTCCTCGCGCCAGGTTGAGCTGGAGGAGAAGATCCGTATCCTGCTCCTGCCGAAGGACCCGAATGACGACAAGAACGTAATCGTCGAAATCCGCGGCGCAGCCGGCGGAGATGAAGCGGCTTTGTTCGCCTCTGACCTGTACCGGATGTACACCCGTTATGCCGATACCCAAGGCTGGCGTGTGGAGCTGATGGATGTGAACACGAATGACCTGGGCGGCTTCAAGGAAGTTATCTTCCTGATTAACGGCCGCGGTGCGTACAGCAAGATGAAATACGAGAGCGGCGCACACCGCGTACAGCGTATTCCGGCCACCGAATCCGGCGGACGGATTCACACCTCTACTTCTACAGTAGCGGTTATGCCGGAAGCGGAAGAATTCGAAATCGAGATTCACGATAAAGACATCCGCGTAGATACATTCTGCTCCAGCGGAGCGGGCGGACAGTCGGTTAATACAACCAAATCTGCAGTTCGCGTAACTCACGTGCCTACCGGTATCGTAGCTACCTGTCAGGACGGCAAATCGCAGAACTCCAACAAAGAGAAGGCGCTGCAGGTACTGCGTGCGCGTATCTCGGACCTCAAGCGTCAGGAAGAGGAAGCGAAGTATGCCGGAGAACGCAAGAGCAAAGTGGGTACAGGTGACCGCAGTGAGCGGATCCGCACCTACAATTTCCCGCAGAGCCGGGTAACGGATCACCGCATCGGCCTGACCCTGCACCGTCTGGAGCAGGTAATGAACGGGGAGATTACAGACATCATTTCAGCGCTGTCGATTGCCGAGCAGGCAGAATTGATGGAAAAAGGAGAATAATGCTTTGAAACACGGCTTATATGTCATGCCTCATGTGCAAAGCATCCGGGAAGCCTTTGCGGAGGCTTCTTCTTTTTTGGACAAAAGCGGGTGCAACGAGCCGCAGCGCAGCAGCCAGCTGCTGCTGGAGCATGTGCTGGGCGCAAGCGGAGCCGCCTATTATATGGCGCTGGCTGACCCTTTTCCGGCGGCGCTTAAGGACGCCTGGGAAGCCGCGGTCAGCCGGCGGGCGGCCGGTGAGCCGGTGCAATATATTACCGGCGAGCAGGAATTTTACGGCCGGGCGTTCGAGGTGACACCGGACGTGCTGATCCCGCGGCCGGAGACGGAGCTGCTCGTCGAGGCCATTCTAAAGTACGGCGCGGAGCTGTGGCCGGACGGGCTTGTGCATGCGCCGGACGGCGGGGCGCGGACCGGTATGCACGCTGCGGGCGGACCTGCGTCGGCTGAAGCGGCTGGCGCGTACCAGCCGCGGCCGCTGGCCGCCGTCGACATCGGCGCCGGCAGCGGGGCCATCTCCGTCACGCTGGCGGCCGAAGCGCCGGCGTGGCGGGTCTCAGCCGGCGATATCTCGCCCGGCGCACTGGCCGTGGCCGCGCGCAATGCCCTGCGGCATGGCGCGGCTGTGGACCTGCGGCTCGGCGATCTGCTCGAGCCGTTTGCGGGGCTGGAGACGGATATCCTCGTCTCCAACCCGCCGTACATCCCCGGCGGTGATATCGCCGGGCTGCAGCGCGAGGTGCGCGACCATGAGCCGCGCACTGCTCTGGACGGCGGCGGCGACGGGCTCGACCCGTACCGCCGCATGATGGAGCTGCTGCCGCTGCTGCCGGCAGCCCCGCGCCTGGTCGGCTTTGAGCTCGGCCAGGGACAGGCCGGCGAAGTGGCCGCGCTGCTGCGCGCGGCGGGCCACTGGAACGAGATCGTCACTATTGACGATCTCGCCGGTATCCCCCGCCACGTGCTGGGCATCGCGCGTTAACGCCATCCCCGTGTGCGATCCGGTCACTGTGAGAGCTGAGCGTCATTCCGCCGTAAACGGGGCATCGCGCGCTAGCGCAGTCACCATACGTGAGCCCGGCACCGCGCATTAAGCTTCATCCCGCTGCGTGCAAGACTCACCCTCATCTGCCTATGCATTTCACCGCCGCGCTGTTAGAGGAACAGCCGTCGGTGAAATTGTATTTTTGCTGCTCCTTCCTTTACAATATAATCAGCGGACTGCCGTGTAAGCAGGAATCCGGAAGCTTAAGTGACGAGTAAGGAGACAGGATATGCTTCAGAAGATCAAGAAGATTGACGGCGTTATCGTAGTTGTTCTATTAATGCTGATGGTTATCAGTATTTTCTCTATATATAGTGTGACCCATGGAAGAGACGGCCTGGACGGGATGCATATGAAGATGATCCGGTTTTATGTGCTGGGCCTTATAGCCTTTTTAGGGCTGACCTTTCTCGACTACCGGCTGATTATCAAATATGCGCTGTATATTTATATAACAGGGATCGGCATTCTGGTGCTGGTCAGCTTTGTCGGCAAAACGCAGAACGGTGCGCAGGGCTGGCTGAACATCGGCGGGCTGAGCCTGCAGCCGGCGGAGCTCTTTAAGCTGATTCTGATTCTGTTTCTGGCGGCAGTGCTGGTCCGCAAGAATAAGAACAAGCTGATGTTCTGGAAGGATATTGTGCCGCTGACCCTGCTCACCCTGCTTCCGTTCATCATTGTCATCAGCCAGAACGATCTCGGGAATGCCCTGTCCTATATTGTGATTCTGGCAGGTCTGCTGTGGATCGGTAACATCAAATTTTCACATGCCCTGATAGCGGTTCTAATTGTAATTGGCGCAGCTGTCGCAGGAATTATGAGCTATATCCACTATCATGATCAGCTGAAGACGTTTATGACGGATATCGGCCGTTCGCACTGGGTAGAGCGGTTTGACCCTTGGCTGGTTCCTGAAAAAGCGACCGCCAAAGCCAGCTACCACACCAAAAATGCCAAGCTGGCGATTGCCTCGGGCGGTATGAGCGGGGAGGGCTATATGAACGGCAGCTCGGTGCAGACCGACCGTGTGCCTTACACGTATTCCGACTCCATTTTTGTGCAGATTGCCGAAGAGTTTGGATTTATCGGCTCTGCGCTGCTGCTGCTGCTGTATTTCATCCTGATCCACAGGATGATTCTGATAGCGCTGGAGTCTAAGGACCGCGGCGGTCCGTTCCTGATTGTCGGGATTGTGGCGATGATTCTGTACCAGATTTTTGAGAATATCGGAGCCTTCATCGGGCTTATGCCGCTCACCGGGATCACCCTGCCGTTCATCAGCTTCGGGGGTACCTCGCTTATGATTAACATGGCAAGCATCGGCCTTGCGATGAGCGTCCGCCTGCATGGACAGGAAGTGGAAGAAGACCTGCCGGCTCCTGCAGCCTATCCCGCTGCAGCGAAGCAGGGATAACTAAAGACTGATTCTGGCGAGCAGACTGCCGGGCCTCATGTGATGGGGCTTCCGGCAGTTTTTTTATGAATAAGAGAGTATTCATTTTTGCCGTATATCCGTGGACATTTGAATTTATACTGCAGCATGATCTAATATGGATACTAGAAGTTTCTTCCTTTAGATATTCTTTTGTGGAATATATGGAAGCGGCTCATTCCGTGTCAGATAGGAGCTTGCCTGATGCTGCAGAGAATCAAAAAAATAGACGGGGTTATAGTAATCGTACTGCTCATGCTGATGGCGGTCAGCATTCTGGCGATATACAGTGTCACACACGGCCGTGCAGAGCAGGGAATGCATATGCAGATGATTCAATATTACGCAGCGGGCTTTATCGTATTTTTTGGATTGTCCTTATTCGATTACAGGCTTCTGGTCAGGTATGCGGTCTATATCTACATTGCAGGAATCGGGGTTCTGGTAATGGTCAGCCTGTTCGGCACCGTTAAGTATGGCGCCAGAGCCTGGCTGGAGGTGGGCGGCTTCAGCTTTCAGCCGGCGGAGCTGTTTAAGCTGATCCTGATCCTGGCGCTTGCTGCCCTGCTGGTCCGGCTGAACCGCAGCCAGCTGCGGTTCTGGCGAGAGGTTGTGCCGCTTAGTATGGTCGCGCTCCTGCCGTTTTGCATTGTTATTGTCCAGAATGATATGGGTAACGCCCTAAGCTTCATGGTTATTCTGGTCGGCCTGTTATGGATTGGGCGGATTAAGCTTTCCCATGCGCTGATTGGGCTGGCGGTTGCCGGCGGTCTGCTGGGCGGCTTTGTATACAGCTATATTAACTATCATGAGCAGACCACAAATTTTCTGAGTGCCACGGTCGGCCGGGAGCATTTTATTAAACGCTTTGATCCGTGGCTGGTACCTGAGCGGGCCAGCAGTGATGACAGCTACCAGACGCGTAATGCCAGAATCGCTATCGGCTCAGGCGGTCTTCTCGGAGAGGGCTATCTGAAGGGCAATTCTGTCCAGTCGAATAAAATACCGGTGCTGTACTCGGATGCCATTTTTGCACAAATTGCCGAGGAATTCGGTTTTGTCGGCGCTGCTGTGCTGCTGCTGCTGTTTTTTGTCCTCATTCACCGGATGATCCTGTTTGCGCTGGAGTGTAAGGACCGGGCCGGGCCTTTTCTGATTATTGGTATAGTAGCGATGCTTTTGTACCAGATTCTCGAGAATATCGGCGCTTACATCGGCTTAATGCCGCTGACGGGGATTACCCTGCCGTTCATCAGCTACGGGGGCACCTCCATTTTAATTAATATGGCGAGTATGGGAATTGCCATGAGTGTGCATCTGTATGGCCAGGATGTGGAGGAAGACCTGCCCGTCCCTGCGCTGCATTTTTGAAAATAAGCCTCTTAGTTTCCTCCGCCTGTTGCAAGATAAACTTTTACTAGTTTAATAGGTTTGCCCCCTCTCTTTTCCGGACATACTGGGAGTATAAGAGATTTAGGGAGAGGGGCTGCCGGATATGAAATGGTTTACGACGGAGAGACAGGAAGCCATGCGGGTTACTTTTAAGCATACTGCTATTTTATTTTCATTTTTGATGGTGCTTATGATGGTTTGGGAAGGGCAGAAGAGCGATGCGGCTGTGGCGGAATCTGCGATTCCGCAGCAATCGATCCGTTTGCGCATACTGGCTAACTCTGATGGAACGGCAGACCAGCTGGTCAAGCGCCAGATCCGTGATGCGATTGTGGAACAGATGAACCAGTGGGTATCCGGACTTGAGGACCCACAAAGCCTTGAACAGGCGCGCACGTTGATCAGAAGCCATCTGCCTGAACTAAATGAGCTGGTTGCTTCGGAGCTGGAAAAGCGGGGCATCGGTTATGATTATAAGGTTGAGCTTGGCGTTGTGCCGTTTCCGACTAAGCTGTATGGGGGAACAGTATATCCGGCCGGGGAATATGAAGCAGTGCGGGTTACGCTGGGTGCGGGTAAAGGACAGAACTGGTGGTGTGTGCTGTTTCCGCCGCTCTGCTTTATTGATGCCGGAACAGGTGACGCTGCCGCCAAGGGAGCAGCGGTTGCTTCAGCGGCAGGAGCAGAGGACAGTGTACAAACAGGTGGAGCGGATAAGGCTCAGACTGTCTCTACTGCCGTAGACACAGCAGGTACAAATGCTGCCGGCACAGACGGGGAAGCTCCTGAAGTACGGTTCTTCCTCTGGGATATGCTGCAGAATTTATGGGACTGGATCAGCGGGCTGTGGGCATAAGGGACATGTAACGGACAACGGGGCTGCACGAACCGCTAAACGAATTATTCTTAGGAATACGGCTCCGGCTTTCGGGGCCGTTTTTGTGCAAATATAAGAATTTATATGTTTTACGCTATCAATAATCCTTATATTTCTCGCAGGAACGGTTACCGCCTTCTCTGAAGGACGGCATAGCCGTTTCTACTTGTGCGGGCTTACTGTTGAAGGATACCCGGCGGACTGGCCGCCGTCATATCCCCTGTCTGTCCAGTCATGATTGTCCTGCTTGCGGCATATTGTTGTTGTACAAGACATTCAGACTTTGGGGGTATGGGCATGGCGGTGGTTTATGCTGGCTGGGGCCAGATTGTAACGGTTGCCATTATGGCAATTGCACTGGGAATGGATGCCTTTTCGCTCGGTGTAGGGATCGGGATGAAAGGAATCCGTCTGCTGCATGTGCTGCAGCTCAGCCTGCTGATCGCTTTTTTTCATGTACTGATGCCATTGCTGGGCTTATTCACCGGCAGCTATGTAGGCCAATTACTGGGACAAGTAACAACTTATGCTGCCGGGGGGCTGCTTATTTTACTGGGCGGGCACATGGTCTGGAACTCTTTTCGGACAGAGGAGAAGATCAGCCGGCCGATGGATCACCGCACGTTCTGGGGTATGCTGCTTATTTCGCTCAGCGTGAGTATTGATTCCTTCTCTGTAGGTGTATCCCTTGGCATGTTTGTGAATAGCATAGTCTTAACTGTATTGGCATTTGGAGTCTGCGGAGGCTTCATGGCTATTGCCGGACTGCTGCTGGGAAGACGGGTCAGCCGGGGGCTTGGTGATTACGGAGAGGCACTGGGCGGAGCCATTCTTTTGGGGTTTGGCTTGCTGTTCATCTTTTGATACAATAACGGCATCAGAAATTTATTTTATTTCTTCATGGAGGTGGAAAGCATGCTGCATATTTTATTCGTCTGCACCGGCAATACCTGCCGCAGTCCTATGGCTGAAGGGCTGTTGCGGAAGCTCGCGAAAGAGCGGGGCATCGAGCTGGAAGTGCGGTCTGCAGGCGTTTCAGCCATTTCCGGCACTTCCGTGTCCAGACACGCCGCGGCGATTCTGCAGGAGGAAGGCATTAATGACCGTATGAGCTCTACCCAGCTTAACGCAGAGGCGGTGAATTGGGCGGATCTGGTGCTTACGCTGACCGGCGGCCATAAACGGCATCTGCTGCAATATTTCCCGGAAGCTGTATCCAAAACACATACGCTCAAGGAATATGTGTATAACGAAGACTCCGTGAACGGAGATATCAGTGAGCTGGACAGCCTGTATGCGGAGGCGGAGCTCAGTATTGCACTGGGCCGTGAGCCGAAATCAGCGGATTTGCAGCGGATTATCGAAATCCGGCAGCGGATTCCGAGCTTTGATATCTCTGATCCGTTCGGGGGATCACGGGAAGATTATGAGCTTGCGGCTGCGGAGATCCGCACTGCGCTCCACAATCTGCTGGACAAACTGGAGTCCTTACGCCGTTTGTAAAGAAGGTTGATTTTTCACCCGCTTTCCTTTAAGATGTAATAAATATTACCCGGTTCCGGTGTGACTGGCGACAAGTGTGGATGAAACCACGATGGAGCACTGGAATAAACGGCCGGTCGCCTGGGCAAAAGAGCACATCCGCAGCCACCTGCGGACTGCTCTTTTTTGTTTAAAATGCAAGAATGAGGCTTGAGGAGGCGTAAGCGATGGATGAGGTCATGAAGCAGGGCTCCCCGGAAGAACGCGCAGCAGGTGCTTTATCAGGGCGGTTGGAGGCTCCGGCGGGTGCGGAGCTTTCCCTGGCGGCGGCAACTGCTGCTGCAGTGGGCGAGCTGGCCGAAGCCGGCAGGCTTGGACCCGGCAAAATTCTTGTAGTCGGAGCGAGCACCAGTGAGGTTGCAGGCGTCCGGATCGGTACCGGCGGTGCCCTGGAAGTGGCACAGCAGCTCTTGCAGGGAATACGCCAGATTGCCGGCGAACGGGGCTTTAGCGCTGTGTATCAGTGCTGTGAGCATTTGAACCGCGCGCTGGTGATGGAACGGTCCCTGCTTGAAGCTCTGGGACTCAGGGAGGTTTCAGCTGTGCCAATCCCGGGGGCCGGCGGTTCGATGGCCGCTGCAGCCTACAGCCTGATGACTGATCCGGTGCTTGCGGAAACGATAGAAGCCCACGCAGGGATTGATATCGGTGAGACGCTGATCGGCATGCATTTGCGCCGGGTGGCGGTGCCTTTCCGGCCAAGCCTTCGCTATATCGGCTCAGCCCGAGTAAATGCGGCCTTCACCAGGCCGCCGCTGATCGGCGGAGAGCGTGCGGTTTACCGCACGCCGGAGACAAGCGGTTCGCCGCAGTGTGATTAGAGCTTGGCGGAATGGAAGTTACAGTGTCGTATAGTAGTCAGTCTGAGGTTTTGTATTAACACAATAAATTATGAGCGTTAGGGAGGAAGTAAGAAATCATGGAACAATTGCGCAAGAGTGACCCGGCAGTACTGGAAGCAATGGGGCTGGAGCTGAGCCGTCAGCGTGCCAACATTGAGCTTATCGCTTCAGAGAATATCGTCAGTGAAGCTGTTATGGAAGCAATGGGTTCTGTGCTTACGAACAAATACGCTGAAGGCTATCCGGGCAAGCGCTACTATGGCGGCTGTGAGGACGTTGACATCGTTGAGAACCTTGCCCGTGACCGTGCCAAGCAGCTGTTCGGAGCAGAGCATGCCAATGTTCAGCCGCACTCCGGTGCCCAAGCGAATATGGCGGTTTATCTGGCTGCTCTGAATCCCGGTGATACCGTACTGGGCATGAATCTTGCGCATGGCGGACATTTGACGCACGGAAGTCCGGTCAATGCCTCCGGCCTGCTCTATAATTTTGTAGCCTATGGCGTACAAGAAGATACATTCCTGATTGATTATGATGAAGTGCGCAAAGCCGCATTCAAACACCGTCCGAAGCTGATCGTTGCTGGGGCGAGCGCTTATCCGCGGACCATTGATTTTGAAGCGCTTGGTTCGATTGCGAATGATGTCGGTGCGCTGTTCATGGTTGATATGGCTCATATTGCCGGTCTGGTTGCTGCCGGACTGCATCCGAGCCCTGTACCGCATGCCCATTTCGTTACAACTACAACCCACAAAACACTTCGCGGACCGCGCGGAGGGATGATTCTGTGCAGACAGCCTTGGGCTGCTGCAATTGATAAGGCAGTATTCCCGGGCTCCCAGGGCGGACCGCTGATGCATGTCATTGCTTCAAAAGCCGTATCCTTCGGCGAAGCGCTGCAGCCGTCCTTCAAAACATATGCCCAAAATGTGGTGAAGAATGCCAAGGTGCTGGCAGAAACACTGGTCGGAGAAGGTATTAACATCGTTTCCGGCGGAACGGACAACCACCTGATGCTGCTCGATACCCGTAACCTGAACATTACCGGTAAGGATGCGGAGAAGGTGCTTGATTCTATCGGCATTACCGTGAACAAAAACGCCATTCCGTTTGACCCGACCAGCCCGTTTGTAACAAGCGGTATCCGGATCGGTACTCCTGCGGTTACTTCCCGCGGAATGGACGAGCAGGCTATGACCGTCATCGGCCGCATTATCGCCAAGGTTCTGAAGAATCCGAAGGACGAAACGGTACTCACTGAAGCGGCCCGCGAGGTAGCTGAGCTTACAGAGAAGTTCCCGATCTATCCTGACTTGCAATATTAATATCCAGTCTGCTTCATAACTATGGAGCGGAACCAAGCCTCTGCAGGGACTGATTTATGAAGGTCTGTGCAGAGGCTTTTTCTGTATCAGGGGATAGGCGTTGCATAATGTTCACAATTATAGCGCAGAAATTGTCGATAAATTCCATGAAATATCCATGAAAGTTCATGGAATTTTCAATAAAAACAGTGAAAAAAATGTGAATGGTATTAAAAATGATAATTAGCAAACACTAAAGCTCGATTTATATCCAAAAAAGAGCAGGAAACAACGAAAGCTGCCCTTGGAGTGCTTCACCGGAGTGCTGCAGTTTTACGCAGCTACTTTCCCTTCGGAGGTGAAATACACCTCCGGTGATGATATAATAGACAAGATTTAGCCACCGGAGCGGCAAAAGCGCTTTCTGCGGCTATAAGACTTACATTTACCGGAGGGACAGAAATGGGAAAATTGGTAATTTGCGATCATCCTTTGATTCAGCACAAACTGACATTTATCCGCGATGTGCGGACCAACACGAAAGAATTCAGAGAGCATGTAGATGAAGTGGCTACGCTTATGGCCTATGAAATTACGCGGGATATCCCGCTGGAGACAATCACTGTACAGACACCTGTTGCAGAGACAGAGAGCAAGGTCATTTCGGGCAGAATGCTCGGGCTGATCCCTATTCTCCGCGCCGGTCTTGGTATGACTGAAGGTGTCCTCAAGCTGCTGCCTGCTGCAAAGGTAGGGCATGTAGGCCTGTTCCGTGACCCGGAAACCCTGCAGCCGGTTGAATATTACATTAAGCTGCCTACAGATGTGCAGGAACGCGAGCTGATCGTGATTGATCCGATGCTGGCTACCGGCGGGTCTGCAATTGCGGCGATTACCTCGCTCAAGAACCGCGGCTGCACCCAGATCAAGATGATGAACCTGATTGCAGCTCCTGAAGGTGTTGCAGCTGTACAGGCTGCCCATCCTGATGTAGACATCTATGTCGCGGCGCTTGATGATCACCTGAATGATCACGGGTATATTGTACCAGGACTCGGAGATGCGGGAGACCGTCTATACGGAACCAAATAGGAAGCAGCGGAGTATTAAGGAATAGCTGTGCATACAGCTATCTATATAGAAGAAAGGGGTGGGGAAATGGCTAAAAAGATAAAGGTGATGACGATCTTCGGTGTACGTCCGGAAGCCATTAAGATGGCACCGCTTGTCCTGGAACTGAATAAACATCCTGAGCATATTGACTCTGTGGTCTGCGTAACCGCGCAGCACCGTGAGCTGTTGGATCAGGTGCTGGATGTATTCAAGATTGTGCCTGATTATGATCTGGACGTTATGAAGGACCGGCAGACGCTTAACGAAATCTCCATCCGTGTGCTGCAGGGTCTTGAGCCGGTGCTTCGTGAAGCTAAGCCTGATCTGGTGCTCGTGCACGGCGATACACTGACGACCTTCCTGGCCAGCTATGCTTCGTTCCTGCAGCAGATACAGGTAGGACATGTGGAGGCGGGACTTCGGACATGGAACAAGCTGTCTCCTTATCCGGAGGAAATGAACCGCCAGCTGACAGGTGTTTTGGCTGATTTGCATTTTGCTCCTACAGACTGGTCAGCAGGAAATTTGAGACACGAGAACAAAAAGGAGTCAAGTATCTATATCACAGGCAACACCGTAACCGATGTGTTTCAATATACCGTACAGCCGGATTACCGGCATCCTGTGCTTGATTTTGCAGCGGGAAAAAGACTTATTCTGATGACGGCGCACCGCAGGGAGTCCCAAGGGGAACCGCACCGTCATATTTTCCGTGCAGTCAAAAGAATCGCTGATGAGTTCGAAGATGTGGCCATTGTTTATCCTGTGCATCCGAGCCCTGCAGTTAAGGAGCCGGCACATGAGATCCTGGGCGGACACCCGAGAATCAAGCTGATTGATCCGCTGGATGTTGTTGACCTGCATAATTTTTATCCGCATACCCACCTTATTTTGACCGATTCCGGCGGCCTGCAGGAGGAAGCTCCTTCCTTTGGAGTTCCTGTACTTGTGCTGCGTGATACGACCGAACGCCCGGAAGGGATCGAGGCCGGAACTTTGGAGCTAGTGGGGACGGACGAGGAGAAGGTGTATCAACGGACACATGCTCTGCTGACTGATCAGACGCTGTACCAGTCGATGAGCCGGGCCGCCAACCCGTATGGAGACGGCAAAGCTTCTGAAAGAATTGTCAATGCGATTAAGCACCATTTCGGTGTGAATGCCGATCGTCCAGAAGAATTTCATAAAATGTTCACAAATGAGCTTAAAGGCTAAAATTACTAATATACGAAAATGAAAATTCAGCATACAGTGAAACTGTACGGTTTGTATGGTTTTGAATAATTTTGCTGTGATTATTTTCATGTTTTCATGCGATTTTGAGCAATTTTCAGTGAATTGACAAAGAGTCGAGATATTCAGTAAAATTAGTTGGGATTGTAGCCTATGAAAGAGCCGAAGCGCGAGGCCGGACTGGGAAAAACCGCTCTGGTAATTGCAAGTGCAGGCACTTTGCTTGCCGCTTACATTATTATAGGTATATTTGCAGCAAGGTGGCTTCAACGCATGATTGACGGACCCGAATTCTGGGTTGCGATCGGCGCGATTTCCGGTATGGCTCTGGGAATTATCAACGTCGCCCTGTTAATCAAAAAATTTCTGGGGGAGCAAAATGGATAATATGACTCCCATGATCAATGCCGTAACAAGGGTCACATTTGTACTCATGGCAGGATTGCTGATGGGATATGCTCTTCATCATGAAACCCGTGCAGTCACACTAGGGATGACACTCGGTTTGGTTGCGGGTATAGTGAATTTCCGTTATCTGGCCGTAAAGGTGCGGCGGGTGGCTGAATCGGTTGCGAATAATGAGGGGAAGGCTTTCAGTCTGGGGTTTGTCACACGGATCAGCTTTGCCATCCTGGTTACTATGTTCTCGGTCAAGATTGAGCATTTCTCGCTGGAGGCTACTATTGCTGGAATCTTTATTCCCCAGCTTCTCTCTATTCCGGTAGGGATATATTTAAGTGTAAGGAACAAGATGTAAGATTAAAGGGAAAGGGGGATGATACCATGCATGAAATGCCAATAATCTATCTTGGCAGCATACCAATTGATTTATCTGCTGTACTGACACTGCTAATCAGTTCCGTTATCGTTTTTGTACTGGTGATGCTGTCGGTCCGCAACCTGTCTGTCGATAATCCGTCAAGGCTCCAGAACTTTATGGAGTGGGTAGTCGAGTTCGTACAAGGGGTTATCAGCAGTGCAATGGACCTGAAGAAGGGCAAGCCTTACATATCACTGGGATTGACGCTGATATTGTTTATCTTTGTCTCCAATCTCCTGGGTCTGCCTTTTTCCTTTATCACTGAGGCCCATGAGCCGGTGACCATTTTTGGACACGTTATTGATGCGACCAAAAATCTCTCGCACGGTGAACATGTTGAGCTGCTCTGGTATAAGTCACCGACAGCAGATATCAACATTACGGCCGGACTCGCGATTATCGTTTTCGTACTGATGAACTATCTGGGCATTAAGCAGAACGGCAAACATTATTTCAAGCACTACATTGAGCCGTTTCCGATTTTCCTGCCGCTGAACATCATCGAGAACCTGGCTAAGCCGGTCGCTCTGGCGATTCGTTTGTTCGCAAACATTTTTGCCGGTGAGGTTCTGATCACTGTAATTCTCAAGCTGGGTATATTGAGTATACCGTTCCTGGCAGTCTGGCAGGGCTTTAGTATTTTCGTCGGGGCGCTCCAGGCCTTTATCTTTACGATTCTGACGATGGTGTACATCGCACAGATGACGATTCACGAAGAAGAAGCGCATTAATGAACTAACGCGGGCTGAACGGCTGATGCCGGACAGCATCTGCGGGAGATTTTTATATCATTAAAAAACACAAAAAAATGAACCGAAATTAAAGGAGGATATTTTCAATGGAATTTTTGGCAGCAGCAATCGCGGTTGGTTTGGGCGCACTCGGCGCAGGTCTTGGTAACGGTATGATCGTCAGCAGAACGGTTGAATCCATCGCCCGTCAGCCGGAAGCCCGTAACGCACTGCAGACTACAATGTTTATCGGTGTAGGTATCGTGGAAGTTATTCCTTTGGCGGCAACGGTTATCGCATTCTTGATCATGTTTTCATAATAAACCGTTCCTACGGTTTGGCGGGGAGGGCTTGTGCCATCCGCGCCTTACTTTTGTATATATCCGCACACCGCGGTAACGGAAAGGAGTGACCACAGTGACTATAGTATGGACCAACATAGTATTTTCAATTGTCGCATTTGCAATCCTGTATTTCCTGCTCAGCAAATTTGCTTTCAGCAAATTGTTCGGAATCATGGAGAAACGCCGTGAGCTTGTGCTGCAGCAGATGGATGAAGCAGCTAAGACCAGGGAGCAGGCGGTCGCTTATGTAGAAGAGCAGAAGCAGGCTTTGCAAAAAGCGCGCGAAGAGGCTCAGCAGATTATCCAGCAATCGCAGGCTACCAGCCTTAACCAGGCTGACAAGCTGATTGATCAGGCTAAGGGCGAGGCTGCCCGTCTGAAAGACGAGGCTGTCCGTGACATTGCTAACGAAAAGAACAAGGCAGTGGAAGCACTGCGCAGCGAGCTCGGATCTGCTTCGGTCCGCATCGCATCCAAGCTTCTTGAAAAAGAAGTTAAGGCTGACGGTGAACAGGAGCAGCTTGTTAACCAGTACCTCAAAGAGGTAGGAGGCCGGTCATGAGCGGCAGTGCGGTAGTTGCCAAGCGTTACGCCAAAGCCCTGTACAGTGCAGCGGTGGAGAAGGGCAATACGCTTGAAGTCGAAGAGCAGCTTAAGACACTCGTCACGGTGCTTCATTCTGATGAAGAGGTCAAACGGTTCATTCTTGCGCCGCGGATTTCACAGTCCGATAAGCTGAAGGTGCTGCGCACCGCACTTCAGGGTAAGCTCTCCGAAACGGTGATCAACACAGTTGAATTGCTGGTGGAGCGGGGCAGAACCGATATGTTTGCCGACTTGCTTGAAGCCTACATCAGAATTGAAGGTGAAGCTCTGGGGATCGGTGATGCAACGGTATACTCCACATATGCGCTGAGCCAGGAAGAACAGAATCAAGTGGCGCAGGAGTTCAGCGAGCTTACAAACCGCAAGATCCGGGTTACGAATCTCGTTGACCCAAGCCTTCTTGGCGGGCTAAAGGTTGTTATCGGCGATACGCTGTATGACGGCAGCCTGTCCGGCAAGCTTGAACGTCTCGAGAAATCTTTTAATGATAAGCATAGAAGATAGGGGTGAGGATATTGAGCATTAGACCTGAAGAGATCAGCAGTTTGATCAAAAGTCAAATTGAGCAATATAAAGCCGATATTGAAGTGGCCGAAATCGGCACCGTCATTCAAGTCGGCGACGGTATCGCCCGTGTCTACGGTCTGGAAAACGCTATGGCAGGAGAGCTGCTGGAGTTCTCCAACGGAGTAGTGGGCATGGCGCTCAATCTGGAAGAAAGCAACGTCGGTGTTGTTATTCTGGGTGAGTACACAGCGATTCGTGAAGGCGACCAAGTAAAACGTACGGGACAAATTATGCAAGTGCCTGTAGGCGAAGCTCTGCTGGGCCGCGTTGTAAATGCACTGGGCCAGCCGCTGGACGGCAAGGGGCCGATTGCTACAACGGAATTCCGTCCTGTAGAAAATAACGCTCCAGGCGTTATCGACCGTAAATCGGTACACGAACCAATGCAGACCGGTCTTAAAGCCATCGACGCGATGGTGCCGATCGGCCGCGGACAACGCGAGCTTATTATCGGTGACCGTCAGACAGGTAAAACTGCGATCGCAATTGATGCAATTATTAACCAAAAGGGCAACGGTATGAAATGTATCTATGTTGCCATCGGCCAGAAACAATCTACAGTAGCACAGGTTGTTGAAACCCTCCGCCGTCATGGCGCGCTGGAATACACAATCATTGTAACTGCATCTGCTTCCGAGCCGTCTCCGCTGCTGTACATCGCTCCATATGCGGGCTGTGCAATGGGCGAATACTTCATGTATAAGGGCGAGCACGTTCTCGTAATCTATGATGACCTTTCGAAGCAAGCTTCGGCTTACCGCGAATTGTCCCTGCTGCTCCGCCGTCCACCGGGCCGCGAAGCCTTCCCGGGTGACGTATTCTACCTGCATTCCCGTCTGCTTGAACGTGCGGCTAAGCTTAGCGATGAGCTTGGTGGCGGTTCATTAACCGCATTGCCATTCATCGAAACACAGGCTTCCGACGTATCGGCTTACATTCCTACGAACGTAATTTCGATTACCGACGGCCAAATCTTCCTTGAATCCGACCTGTTTAACTCTGGTCAGCGTCCAGCCATTAACGTAGGTATCTCCGTATCTCGTGTAGGCGGATCTGCACAGATTAAAGCGATGAAGAAGGTTGCCGGCTCGCTCCGTCTGGATCTTGCCCAATACCGCGAGCTTCAGGCGTTCTCCCAGTTCGGCTCCGATCTTGATAAATCCACGCTGGCCCGTCTGAACCGCGGTGCCCGGATGATGGAGATTCTTAAGCAGGGCGTTAACCAGCCGCTGTCTGTTGAACATCAGGTTATCAGCCTGTATACAGCTGTAAAGGGCCATCTCGATGATATTCCGGTCAAAGACGTAAGACGCTTTGAGAAGGAATTCCTGGCTTTCGTTGAATCGAATGGGGCTGGGATTGTTCAGTCGATCACGGATACCAAAGATTTAACTGCTGATAACGAAGCTGCGCTTAAAGAAGCTATTGAGAAATTCAAAAGAGGCTTTGCGACCAGTTAATCGTTAATACACATAGAATAACAGTCTGAACCGGGTTCCGGTGTACGCCGGAGCTTGGCTTATGCTAACGAAGATGGCTTTGACTGCGTCAAAGCCTGGTTTATGCTTACGAAGATAGCTTTGACTTCGTCAAAGCTTTAAGGTGGTGAAAATCATGGCAAGAAGCATGCGTGATATTAAACGTCAGATTAAAAGCGTTCAAAACACCAGACAGATCACCAAGGCAATGGAGATGGTAGCTGCATCGAAGCTGCGCAAGGCGCAGGAGAAGGCTGAGGCTGCCCGTCCTTACTCGGAGAAGCTGAAAGAGGTCGTATCGAGTATTGCTTCCAGCACCCAGGATGTGACGCATCCGATGCTGGTGAGCCGTCCTGTGAAAAAGACAGCGTATCTTATTGTCACCTCTGACAGAGGTCTCGCCGGCGGGTACAATGCCAATATTCTGCGTAAGCTGACAATGCTGCTGGCAGAAAAGCATAAATCCAAAGATGAGTACGCCCTGTTCGTAATTGGCCGTAAAGGCCGTGACTTCTTGCGCCGCCGTGAATATCCGATTGTGGAGGAAGTAACCGAGATGTCGGATTCGCCTAAGTTCTCTGACATCAAGTCGATTGCCTATTCTGCGGTTAAGCAGTTTGAAACAGGTGTCTACGACGAGCTGTACATCTGCTATAACCAGTTCGTCAATGCAATCAGCCAGGTGCCGACAGTTGACCGTCTGCTTCCTATGGATGCTGTAGGCGGCGCGGAACATCAGGGACCGAGTGCAAACTACGAATATGAGCCTTCGCCGGAAGGCGTGCTCGAAGTATTGCTTCCAAAATATGCAGAAACACTGATCTACAGTGCAGTTCTGGATGGTAAGGCCAGTGAGCTGGGTGCGAAAATGACAGCCATGGGCAGTGCGACGAAGAACGCGTCGAAGATGATCGGTGAACTCAGGCTTACGTATAACCGTGCCCGTCAGGCAGCAATTACTCAGGAAATTACCGAGATTGTTGCCGGAGCGAACGCGCAGTCTTAAAGATCAGGAAACGGGGGCCTAAGCCGCAGGTGAAGGCAGTCCGTTTCTTCTCAATGCAACAGCTTTCGAGGAGGGAAATAATAAGATGAACAAAGGACGCGTTGTAAGCATTATGGGTCCGGTTGTCGATATTGAATTTGAACGCGGCCAGCTGCCCGAGATTTTCAACGCTATCAGGATTGAAACCAGCTTGGCAAACGGCCGCAGCATTGATTTGACCCTAGAGGTATCCAATCACCTGGGTGACAATCTCGTACGTTGTATTGCTATGTCATCCACAGACGGCCTGGTACGCGGTCTTGAGGTTACTGACCTCGGCGGACCGATTTCCGTACCTGTCGGCGCGGCCACGCTTGGCCGTGTATTTAACGTACTGGGTAATCCTATTGATAACGGTGCTGATGTGGTTGCAGAGCGCAATCCGATTCACCGTCTGGCTCCGACGTTTGATGAATTGTCAACCCAGGCAGAAATTCTGGAAACAGGCATCAAGGTTATCGACCTGCTGGCCCCTTACGCCAAAGGCGGTAAGATCGGACTGTTCGGCGGTGCCGGCGTTGGTAAAACCGTAACGATCCAGGAATTGATTAACAACATCGCGCAGGAGCACGGCGGTATCTCCGTATTCGCAGGTGTTGGTGAACGTACCCGTGAAGGTAATGACCTGTACCATGAAATGACGGATTCCGGCGTTATCAAGAAAACGGCAATGGTCTTCGGACAAATGAATGAGCCGCCGGGCGCACGTCTTCGTGTAGCTCTGACCGGTCTGACTATGGCGGAATACTTCCGCGATGTGGAAGGCCGCGATACGCTGCTCTTTATCGATAACATATTCCGCTTTACCCAGGCGGGTTCCGAAGTATCCGCCCTGCTCGGCCGTATGCCTTCCGCGGTAGGTTACCAGCCTACACTGGCTACAGAAATGGGCCAATTGCAGGAGCGTATCACTTCTACCAAAAAGGGCTCCGTTACTTCGATCCAGGCGATCTATGTACCGGCGGATGACTATACTGACCCGGCTCCGGCTACTGCGTTTGCCCACTTGGATGCAACAACTAACCTTGAGCGTAAAATTTCCGAGAAGGGGATTTTCCCTGCGGTAGATCCGCTGGCATCCAGCTCGCGTATCCTTGCTCCGGAAATTGTCGGCGAAGAGCATTACAACGTGGCACAGGGCGTTAAGCAGCTGCTGCAGCGCTATACTGAGCTTCAGGATATCATCGCAATTCTCGGTATGGATGAGCTGAGCGAGGAAGACAAGGTTATCGTGGCCCGTGCCCGTAAAGTTGAACGCTTCCTGTCCCAGCCTTTCCACGTAGCTGAGCAATTCACCGGCTTCAAGGGCAAATACGTGCCGATCAAGGAAACTGTACGCAGCTTCAAAGAAATTCTGGACGGTAAGCATGATGATCTTCCGGAAGCAGCATTCCTCTTTGTCGGTACGATTGAAGAAGCGGTTGAAAAATCTAAATCCATGTAATTCTGGCAAGAGCATGCTTCGGGTAGCGGGCTTTACTTCGTAAAGCTTAAGCCTATGCTTTCGATGCGAGCTTAACGAAGTTAAGCTTTTAGGAGGAATGAAAGTGAATACCTTTCTGCTTGAAATTGTCACACCGGAGCGTCTTGTTTTCTCCAAGCAGGTGAATAGCCTGACGGTACGCGGAGCCAACGGGGAGCTGGGCATTTTGCCGGGACATATTCCGCTGGTGACACCGCTTCAGGTTGCTCCGCTCACTGTCAAAGCGGACGGCGTTACAACCACTATCGCTGTTCACGGCGGATTTGTGGAAGTGCACAAAGACAAAGTGACCGTGCTGGCAGAAAGCGCCGAGCTGCCTAAGGACATTGATGTAGAACGCGCCGAGGCGTCCAAAGAACGCGCCCAGCGCCGCCTTCAGTCCCGCAGCAAACAGGATGAGATTGATCACCGCCGTGCAGAGCTGGCGCTTCAGCGCGCAGTTACGCGGATTAAAGTGTCTACCGGAAAAGGACAACAGTAGTGAATCAGCGGTCAAGCCTAAGGCTTGTCCGCTTTTTTTATTGAGAATTACTGCTGATTATGAAATTCTCGTAACAATCCAGGCTATCTGGGCATGTAATGTTTAAAACTTTGTAAAAGTACTGGATTCTTTTGACCTGCGCAAGTATGATATAAGAGTCGATTTCCAAGTAACTTACACGGAGGGTTTCCATGGAACAATTGTTGGTTGAAGATTTGTCCAGTGCGGTCGGTACCAGCGGTCTGGTATCCATGATCGTTTCTTTACTCTGTGTAGTCTTATCTTGGTGGGCACTTCAGAACCTTAAGCTTGATTTGGTCATAAGATATCCCAAGAGCCCGCAGGGCAGACTGCTGCATTTGCTGCTGGCAATCGTCCTTGGTCACTTCGTGGCCGGCTTTCTGCTGGATTATCTGGGCTGGAGCGGGCAGATCCGCAACATGTTTTAATGACAGGAGGTTTGGTTATATCTGTCATAGACCCAAGCGGTAAAAAAGGTGTCGAATAATAAGGTTTTATTATGTCAACACTGATGTTTAAGGAACGTGCCCGCACATCGGGCGCAATGACGGAATATCCGATATTTTAACAGATGCATCTTACCTTCAAAATTAATTTCAGAAATAATGGACGCGGAGGGAAACCGAAATGAGCAAATTTATCGTCCGCGGTGGCAACAGATTGACCGGGAGCGTGAAAGTTAGCGGCGCAAAAAATTCCGTACTACCGATCATAGCCGCCTCTCTATTGGCAGAAGAAGGAGTCAGCGTTATTGTCGACGCTCCTCCGCTTGACGATGTAATGACAATCAGTAAAGTGCTGGAATCTCTGGGTGCGGGTGTTACATACCAGAACGATATCATCGAGGTGGATGCAAGAAGCATAGCTTCCTGCGAAGCGCCTTATGAATGGGTGCGCAAAATGCGTGCATCTTTCTTAGTCATGGGCCCGCTGCTGTCCCGTATGGGTCATACCCGGATTTCACTGCCCGGCGGCTGCGCGATCGGAACAAGACCGATAGACCAGCATCTCAAAGGCTTCGAAGCTCTGGGAGCAGAAATCAGCCTGGGTCAGGGCTACATTGAAGCCAAATCAAACGGCCGTCTGCGCGGAGCCAAGGTCTATTTGGATGTGGCCAGCGTAGGCGCAACTGAAAATATAATGATGGCTGCAGCACTTGCGGAAGGTGTTACTGTAATTGAGAATGCGGCGAAGGAGCCGGAGATTGTCGATCTGGCTAATTATCTGAACGGCATGGGCGGCATTGTCCGCGGTGCAGGAACCGGCGTTATCCGTATTGAAGGTGTTGAGCGCCTGCATGGCGTAAGACATCATGTCATTCCTGACCGGATTGAAGCAGGCACCTATATGGCGGCTGCGGCGATTACCGGCGGCGATGTCTATGTCGAGGGCGCTATTGCCGATCACCTTGGTCCTGTCATTGCTAAGATGGAGGAAATGGGTGTGACCATTCTTCCTGACGAGAACGGCATCCGCGTGATCAGCGACAAGCCGCTGAAGGCTGTTGACCTGAAGACACTGCCGTATCCGGGCTTCCCTACAGATATGCAATCCCAGATGATGGCGCTGCTGCTCCGCTCGGAGGGTACCTCTGTCGTTACCGAGACTGTGTTTGAGAACCGGTTCATGCACGTGGACGAATTCCACAACATGAACGCCGAGATTAAGATTGAAGGCCGTTCAGCGATCGTAACCGGCAATGCCCAGCTTGTGGGCGCCAAGGTATGTGCGACGGACCTGCGTGCAGGGGCTGCGCTCATTTTGGCGGGTCTTGTTGCCGAAGGCACAACAGAAGTCAGCGGAACCCATCACATTGACCGGGGTTATGTGAATCTGGCTGAGAAGCTGTCAGGACTCGGTGCGGACATTTGGCGGATCTCCATGCAGGAATCTGCTGCACCGGCTGCTAAGGAAGAAACGGTAAAGCCGGAAGCTTCAAAAAGTGAAGAGCTGAAGCCGCGTTTCCAGGTTCAGCCGACCTGGGTCTAATTATTGTTTATTTATCAAAGAAGACTGCTCCGCTTTGTGCGGGCAGTCTTCTTTTTTTATAAAATACGAATTTGTATGATTACGGTGTCCCTGCAAAGCACCTGATTCAGCCTCAATTTCAAAAAAACGCTATACGGGGTATTTAGGATTCTCTTACTCTCAGAATTATCAGCTCTAGCGTTCTAGCAGCATCCGGAGATTCATATCTATAAGAATCACCAGTGCCTACGGAAGGAGCCATAGAAGAGATGAGAGAGTTCCGCTACCTGAAACGCAGAATGAAGTTCCGCCGCGCCGCGCAGCCGCGCGCTCCCCGGATCAGGCGGCTCGCCCCCGCCGCCTGGCTGGCAGCCCCGCTGCTCGCGGGGCTGCTGCTGCCGCTGGCTCTTGTCCCGCTGCGCGGGGGACATGAGCCAGCCCAGGAGGCCGTGCCGCAGGCCACGGCCTCGCCGGCGCCGCCGGCAGCGGCTGCTGCGGAGGCGCCGCAGCCGGAAGTGACCGTCTATTTGTCGCGGAGCGGACAAATAGAGACCCTGCCGCTGGAGGACTACGTCAGCGGCGTGCTGGCGGCCGAGATGCCGGCGGACTTTGAGCTCGAAGCGCTCAAAGCGCAGGCTGTGGCCGCCCGGACCTTTATCGTCCGCCGTCTGCTGGCCGGCGACCACAGCGGGGTGCCCGTTCCTGAGGCCGATGTTAGCGATACGGTAAGCCATCAGGCTTACGTCTCGCAGGCGGTGCTGGAACGGGACTGGGCGCTCGGCGGCAGGAGCGCCGAGCTGGCCAAGCTGCGCCGCGCGGTCCTTGAGACGCGCGGAGTGATCATGACCTATAAGGGACAGCCGATTACGGCGTCCTTCTTCGCCTCCAGCGGAGGCTATACCGAAAATTCGGAGGATTACTGGAGTGTAGCCGTTCCTTATCTGCGCAGCGTCGCAAGCCCGTGGGAGCTTGAGATTACACCCAATCTCGCAGTTACGGTCAGCTTCAGCATCCAGGATCTGCTCAGCAGGCTGGGGCTGGACAACACAGCGCTGCACGCTTCCGCAGCCTTGCCTGCTGCTTCCGGCAAAGCGACGCCTGTATCTTCGACTTCCTCAGCCCTGCCGGCGGTAGTGCTGTCACTGACTGACGGCCACCGTGTCAAGGAAATCTCAATCGGCGGAACGGTTTTCACCGGCCGGGAGGTGCGCGAGAAGCTGGGGCTGCGCTCCAGCCAGTTCACCTGGAAGCGGCAGGGGGATGAAGTGCTGATTACGACCTACGGCAACGGACACGGGGTGGGCATGAGCCAGTGGGGGGCAAACGGGATGGCGAAGGAAGGCGGCACCGCCACCGGGATTCTCAAACACTACTACAGCGGAGTCCAGTTCAGCAAAGTCTCAACTCTTCTGAAAAAATAACTTGAAAGATACGTATAAAAGCGAACCGCCCGGTAACACTGGTTACTGAGGTGATAAACTATGAATGAACAAGACAAAAACAAGCAAACCCATGATGAATCTCTCAAAAACAAGCAGGGAGATTCAGGCGCTAAGCCTTCTTCATGGAACAGAGTTTTATCCAGACGATGGGTATTCCCGGCAGTCTACACGGCGGCAGCGGCTCTTATCCTAACCTTGGTGTGGTTCTATCAGGATGCCGGCCAGAAGCCGCTGAATCCTGACACCGCCGCTGTAGTTTCCCAGAATGTCAGCGGTTCCGGCAATGAAACCGGCACCCCGGCTGATCCGGAAGCGCTCGAGGTTGTCGCATCGGCAGAAAGCCTGGCCTGGCCGGTAGCCAGTCCAAGCGAAGTACAGGTTGTTAAGCCGTTCTATGATGAGAATGGTACCGAAGAGAATCATGTGGCCGCCATGGTGCAGTACAATGATACCTTTGTGCCGAATATCGGTATTGATATTGCCCGTGAGGACAATCAGACCTTTGACGTCAAGGCTGCACTCAGCGGTGAAGTGACCCGGGTCGAAGAGGTTGCCGTATTTGGCAAAGTGGTCGAGATTACCCATCCGGGCAATCTGAAGACCGTCTACCAGAGCCTTGGCGAGGTCAAAGTAAAGCAGGGCGATGAAGTGAAGCAGGGCGACACGCTGGCAACAGCGGGACGCAGTGAAATCGAGAAGGATCTCGGCAATCATGTACACTTTGAAGTGTATGAGGATGGCAAGGTTGTAAATCCTTCCGATCTGCTGGCCCAGCGTTAAAAGATATAAAAAGAAGCAGGGGGCATGCGCTCCCTGCTTCTTTTTACGGAAAAATATTTATTTTCCCTAAGGTTTACTGAGCTGCAACTTTTAATGCTTATTTTCACAAGCGCAACTTTAGTCCTGTTTTTACAAATCTGGAGCCCAAATGCCTGTCCCGGAAATAAAATGGGCACTCACAGGCTTGTCACGCCCTGAAAGCGCGAATATATAGGCCCGCCCCTCATATAATGTACCAAACTATCCACAGTTGGGAGGCGGGAGCGTGCACGATTACATCAAGGAACGGACGATCAAAATCGGACGCTGCATCGTGGAAACTAGGCATACAGTCCGGACTATAGCCAAGGAATTTGGCGTTTCAAAGAGCACGGTGCATAAGGATTTAACCGAACGCTTGCCGGAAATCAATCCGGATTTAGCGGATCAGGTAAAGCACATTCTCGAATATCATAAGTCGATCCGGCATCTGCGGGGGGGAGAAGCTACCAAGATCAAGTACAAAAAAACGACGGGCAAAAAACGTGAGGTTGCCGTAGCCTCAAAGCCATAAACTTTTCAGGGTTTTAAGCAATAATTCAGCTTTACCGCATTGTATACTTCCCCTAAAGTATGGTATTTTTAAATTTGGTACTACACAAGATGAACTTAATAATGATGACTTTTTGCATTATTAAGTTCACGTTCTACAACGGACCATATCTCATTTAAAATAACACTTTGGGGGCTCTTTCATTATGCTTAGCAAGGATATCGGAATCGATCTCGGCACTGCCAATGTGCTCATTCATGTAAAAGGGAGGGGAGTCGTTCTGGATGAACCCTCCGTGGTCACACTTGAAAGTGATACGAAACGGGTCCTTGCGGTAGGCGAGCAGGCACGCCGGATGGTCGGGCGTACTCCCGGCAATATTACAACAATCCGGCCGCTCAGAGACGGTGTCATTGCCGATTTTGCCATTACGGAAATGATGCTGAAATATTTCATTGACCGTGTGGGCGGGCGTACCTGGTACTCCAAGCCCCGCATATTGATCTGTGCCCCCACTAATATTACCTCTGTTGAACAGAAGTCAATCCGGGAAGCTGCCGAGCGGAGCGGAGCAAAGGATGTATATCTGGAGGAAGAGCCCAAAGCCGCAGCGATCGGGGCGGGCATGGATATTTATCAGCCAAGCGGAAATATGGTCGTCGACATTGGCGGCGGAACGACGGATGTAGCAGTCCTGTCTATGAACGACATCGTTACCGCCTCCTCTATTAAAGTTGCCGGAGACAAGTTCGACGAGGCCATTTTAAAATATATCAAACAGAAGTACAAGCTGCTCATTGGTGAGCGTACTGCCGAGGATATTAAGGTTACTATCGGTTCGGTCCGTCCGGGCGGCATGAAAGCCGAGATGGACATCAGAGGCCGGGATATGGTCAGCGGACTGCCCCAGACGTTAACCATTTCGTCCGGAGAGGTAAAGGAAGCGCTGTGGGACCCGGTTTCGATGATTGTGGCGGCGGCCAAGTCTGTACTGGAGCGTACACCGCCGGAGCTCTCGGCAGATGTTATTGACCGTGGCGTTGTTCTCACCGGCGGCGGTGCACTCCTTAACGGGCTGGACGAGCTGCTCTCCGAAGAGCTGCATGTTCCGGTGTGGGTAGCCGAGGACCCGATGCACTGTGTGGTTAAGGGAACCGGAATACTGCTGGATAATTTGGACAAAGCCGTTAAGAAAAAATTCTAGCATGCCGATATAAGGGATAACAGCAGATTCAGGAAGGGGAATTGCCCTCATGATTAGAGGATTATATACGGCCGCTGCCGGCATGGTTACGCAGCAGCGCAGACATGATACGGCGACGCAGAACATTGCCAACTTAAATACTACGGGGTACAAGCAGGTCAACACTGTGACCCATGCCTTTCCCGATGTGTTGATTTCGGCAATGAGCGGCGGCATAACGAAGCAGGTCGGCCGCCTCAATACGGGGGTTTTTGCTGAACAGGCTGTTTCCCAATATTTGCAGGGTGATCTGATTGAAAGCGGCAAAACCTTTGATTTTGCGCTGTCAGGTGATCTGCAGGTTGGAGATCCGGCAACCGGGGAGAATATCCTGTTTGACGGTTCGGGCAAATATGTAAGTGAAGACGGCGAGGTTACTTACCAGCCGCAGGCTTTTTTTACTGTGCAGGATAATGAAGGTAACAATTTATATACAAGAAACGGAAGCTTTACTGTAAATGCAACGGGCGAAGTGCTCAGCTCCGGAGGATTTAGAGTGCTTGATGCTGCAGGCAACCCGCTTGTGCTGGAAGAACCGACAGATGATCTTGCTGTGGACGGGCTGGGCAACCTGCTGGACCCGGCTACAGGGCTCCCTTCCGGAACGAAGCTGGGCATCAGCATCGTTTCCAGACCGCAGGAGCTCATCCGTGACGGTAACGGTGTGTTTCACGCAGATGATGCCAATGCAGCGCAGATCCGCTATGCGGATGCGGGCGACAATCTGCAGCTGCGTCAGGGATATATTGAAGGCTCTAATGTGGATGCTACCCAGGTGACAGTCGATATGAATGCTGCTTACCGGGCTTACGAGGCCAATCAGAAGGTTATCCAATTTTATGACAGCAGTCTGCAGAAGGCGGTCAACGAAATAGGCAGGATTTAAGCCGGAACAAGGCACACAAGCTTTTTAGGAGGGAATAACCTTTGAACAATTCGACGATCGGTGCTGCCGTCTCTATGTCCAGTCTGCAGCAGCGTCTGGATATCATTGCTGATAATATTGCGAACATGAATACGAACGGCTACAAAAGCAAGGAAGGGTCCTTTGAGGATGTGCTGACCCGTGTCCAGCAGCAGTCCAAGGATTATGATCAGCCCGGCCGCAGTATGCCGCTCGGCTTCAACATGGGGTTCGGGGTCCGTGTAGCTTCGGTAACCAGCAACTGGGAAGAGGGACCGCTTCAGGAAACCGGGAATCCGACAGATCTGGCGCTGCAAGGCAACGGGCTGTTCGGGGTACAGGTCAACGGCAGTACTGCCTATACACGCCAGGGTGATTTCCATTTCATGCCTGATCCGGCTGATGCACAGCAGATGATACTGGTTGATAATAAGGATAATCCGGTGCTGAACACAGAAGGTAATCCGCTCAGGGTGCCGGCAAACGTAAGTGCGGCGATTGATGAGAAAGGCCGGGTGCTAACCAAAACCGGCGAGAATGAACCCGTACAGCTTGCGGGCACCATTATGATTGTGGAGCCGCTAAGCAAGACGGCTTTACAGGCTGTAGACGGTAACTTTTATGTGCTGCCTGAGGGCGTGACGGAAGAGCAGGCTTTTGTTCAGCGTGAGGCTGGTGAAGAGACGGCTTTTGGCGTGCGTTCCGGATATCTGGAGCAGTCCAATGTGGATTTAAGCAAGGAAATGACGGAGCTTATGCAGCTTCAGCGCACATACCAGCTGGCTGCCCGTGCGCTTTCCTCCAGTGACCAGATGCTTGGGCTGGCCAATAATATGCGCGGGTAGGTGAAGGAATGAGTGCTCAGAACAAGCCAAAGCCGGAAGAGGACAAGCAGAAGCAGAAGCCGGTCAAACGGAGGGGCATATCCAAATGGACGGTTACCCAGTGGTTTCTGATTCCTCTCCTGCTGATCGCGGCGCTCGCCGGCGGATTAGTTGCAGGATATGTCGTTATCGGCAAAAGGGAATTCAGCGATGTGCTCCAGTGGAGTACATGGAAGCATGTCTATGACCTCGTCTTTGCACCTTAATATATGTGTTTTTTGGAACTCCCTTGTTGTACAGGGGAGTTTTCTTTTTTATACTGGAAAATGTATAATGAGTGGGGATTGCCGGACAAACGGAACCTCGTTATAGAGGCTAAGCCTTAACTTTATCAAAGCTCCCGGACAAAGGCTTCCGGACACGAGCAAAAAGGGCCCTCTCCGCCGTGCTGCCGCGTGCGGCGGAGAAAGCCCCTTATCTTAACCTCCACTGCTGCAGGTGGTGAAGGATAATTATAGTTTTTACCGGAGCAGTCCAACTTTATGCAGGCTTCAGCAAAGAATAAAGCTGCAGCCTGCTGAGAAGATTGCCGGACAATGCGGTTTAATCCGAAAGGAGTATTGCCTAAATGCTGAATATCAATGAAATCCAGGAAATAATACCCCACCGGCCCCCATTTCTGCTGGTGGACAAAATTATCGAAATCGAAATGGGCAAACGGGCTGTAGGCATCAAGAATGTAACCGTGAATGAGCCGTTTTTTGCGGGGCATTTTCCCGGATTTCCGGTTATGCCGGGTGTACTGATCACAGAGGCATTGGCCCAGGTTGGTGCTGTAGCCATTCTCGGGGTTGAAGCAAACCGGGGAAAGATCGGTTTTCTGGCAGGGCTGGACGGCTTCCGTTTCCGCGGTCAGGTTGTGCCGGGCGATACGCTTACCCTTGAGGTAGAAATCACCAGACTCAAAGGCAGCATCGGAAAAGGCCAGGCTACCGCTAAGGTAGACGGTAAGGTTGTGGCTTCCGGCGAAATTATGTTTGCACTTAGCTAGCACCAGTTATATTACCCTAAATTAAAGATGGAGAAGGAGAGATTCATTATGACTCAATTAAGCCCGAAAGCCGCAGAAACACTCCGACGCTGGCTGCAGGACCCTTCTGTTGATGAGAACACCAAGCAAGAGCTGAATCTTTTGGCAGATGACCCGCAGGAGCTGGAGGAACGCTTTTACAGAGACCTTGAATTCGGTACAGGCGGTCTGCGCGGAGTAATCGGCGCCGGCAGCAACCGGATGAACCGTTACACTGTGGGCAGAGCTACCCAGGGCTTTGCTAACTATATTCTTGAGCAGCATAAGGGTGAGGGCAGGCCTTCGGTTGTAATCGCCCATGATTCACGCCGGTTTTCCCCGGAGTTCACGCTGGAAGCAGCGCTTGTTCTGGCCGGCAACGGAATCGAAGCACATCTATTCTCTTCCCTGCGCTCTACGCCGCAGCTGAGCTTCAGCGTACGCCATTTGAAAGCTTCAGGAGGCGTAGTTATTACGGCAAGCCATAACCCTCCCGAGTATAACGGCTACAAGGTGTACAATGCCGAAGGCGGACAGCTTGTACCGGATGAGGCGGAGAAAGTGATTTCATACATATTGGAGGTTGATTCCTTCAATGGTGTCAAACGTCTTTCCCGTGAAGAAGCCGAGAGCCAGGGCTTGCTGCACTGGCTGGGAGAGCAAGAGGATGAGGCCTTTACGGATACAGTTGCAGCTGTCAGCGTTGCCCGCGAGGAAATTACATCTGCGATCGGTAAGGACTTCCGGATTGTCTATACTCCGCTGCACGGGACAGGCAATCTGCCGGTCCGCAGTGTCTTGAACAAGATCGGCTTCACTGAAGTACATGTGGTACCGGAGCAGGAGCAGCCTGATTCCGAGTTCTCTACCGTAAAATCCCCGAATCCCGAAGAACGTGAAGCGTTCACGCTGGCAATTAAACTGGGTGAGGAGCTGGGTGCCGACCTGCTGATTGGTACTGACCCGGATGCAGACCGTATGGGAGCCGTTGTCCGTGATAATGAAGGCAAATTCGTTGTCCTGTCCGGCAACCAGTCAGGTGCACTGATGATTCATTACTACCTGAGCCGCCTGCAGGAGCAGGGCAAGCTGCCAAGTAACGGCGCAGTTGTCAAAACGATTGTTACCAGTGAGATGGGAGCAGCTGTGGCCTCGCATTATGGCGCTACTGTGTTCAATACACTGACCGGATTTAAATATATCGGTGAAAAAATGACCCAGTTCGAGCAGTCCGGTGAGTATACCTACCTGTTCGGATACGAGGAAAGCTACGGATATCTCGCAGGCAACTATGCCCGTGATAAAGACGCCGTGCTCGCCTCCATGCTGATTGCCGAAGCGGGCGCGTATTACAAGGCCCAGGGCAAGACACTGTATGATGTGCTTCAGGAGCTGTATGAGCAGTTCGGCTACTTCCTGGAGAGCCTGGAATCACGTACGCTTAAGGGTAAGGACGGTGTAGCGCAGATCCAGGGAATCATGAGTGACTGGCGTAATAACCCGCCGCAGGAAATTGCCGGTGCAGCAGTTACTGAAGTACTCGATTATTCGCTTGGACTCAGCGGACTGCCGAAGGAAAACGTGCTGAAGTATCTTCTGTCCGACGGTTCCTGGTTCTGCCTGCGTCCATCCGGTACAGAGCCGAAAATTAAAGTATACTTTGCGGTTCGCGGAGAATCGCTGCAGAATGCGAAAGACAAGGTAGCCGCGCTTACAGAGCAGGTTATGGCCCGTGTCGACGGGTAATACTATTTTTGCCTGATATCAAGCTTTCTCACAGAAACGGATACTGCTCCTGACGGGACAGCCATCCGTTTCTGCTTGAGTTAAAGCAATTTTGCGGTATGAAGGCTTTGAAGTGAAAGAGGAGGTACTTTTGGTGCAGCAGAAATGGCAACATTGGAATATAGCTTCGCGCAAATGGTTATGGATACTCGTGGTGGTAGGTGTACTGTCCGCTCTCCCGGTTGTCTATGACCGTCTGCAGACTGAGAAGTCATCCAAGACGGTTGAATTTGTATTTGATTACCGTGATCTCGTTGAGGTGGCCAGCTACCGTGTTAATCCTAAGGATTATATTTCGGAGCAGCTTGACCGGCTGAAGGAAGCCGGTGTACAGAGCATGGCTATCTACGAGAGCAATCTGGAGGACTACCGCAAAGCCCGCCGCCTGATGATCTGGGGGGCAACGGATATTGCCAATCTTACAGATACGGTGATTCCGGAGAATGAGAACTATACATACGTCCTCTTTACGAGCGCGGAGAATAGTTCGGTGCTCGCGCCGCTGATTCAGGAGGCATTTAACGCCTTGGATATCGCCACTGAAAGCTGGAGCTTCCGCGGGCAGCAGGGCCTGATTATTAAGACTCCGCTGGAAAATGCAACTCTTAAGCCGCTTCAGCCGGACCCGTTCAATCTGGAGCTGCTGCATGAGAAGGGCTTCAGCATTGTGCCCCGTCTGTTGGACTCTCTCGTGTACAACCAGGAAGCCGTTACGGGCCTGCTTGACCGTTACCAGGAGCTTGGCGTAAAGCGTATCCTCTTTGAAGGAGAGTCCGTTAAAGGCTTCTCGGATGATGCTGACACAGGCAGCCTGACCGCTTTTGCAGAGCTCCTCAAGGAACGCGGGATGGGTATTGCTGCTATTGAGAATATTAAAGCCCAGCAAAAGGGCTTCAGCAAGCTGGCTTACCTGCTTGATTACAACGTTGCGCGCCTGTATTCGCTGAGTGAAGGCGACTCAGGACTTTCGCCGGAGGTTATCTCAGACCGGTTCGCTCTGGCGACAAAAGACCGGAACATCCGGATGCTGTATCTTAATACCATTCCTTCAAGGGATACTACTAAAGCACAGATTACCGATACGCTGGACAATCTGGTAACGAGCCTTAGCGGCCCGGACGGGGCGGTTAAGAAGATTGAAGATAACGGTTTTACATTGGGACAGGCTGAAGCATTTAAGGTAGTGGATTCTTCCTTCCAGCGTTACTTTAAGCTCGGGGCCGTTATCGGCGCAGTATCCATGGTAGCTTTGCTGGTGTCTTACTTCGTTCCTTGGCTTACTCTGGCAGCCTGGGTTATCGGGCTGATCGGAAGTGCGGGCCTGATGCTGCTGAAGCCGGAGCTGTTTGAACAGGCGCTGGCGCTTGCTGTTGCCATCAGTGCACCGACAGTTGGCATGGTGCTGGCGGTCCGCAAGATTAATGAACAGGGCCCGCCGCTGCGGAGCAACAAACTGACTTATGCTGTCATGAGCCCGGGACGCCGGCTGGCGCATAGTCTGGTGCTCTATATTAAGACGGCGCTTATCTCACTTAGTGCCGTACCTTTTGTTATTGCATTGCTCAATAATATTACCTACAGTCTCGTTCTTGACCAGTTCCGCGGCGTCAGCCTGCTGCACCTGGCTCCGATAGGGCTGACTGCGCTCTATGTGCTTTTATACCGCGGGGAGTTTGCCTTTAATAAGACCGGTAAGCTGCTTCGTACACCAATTACATTAGCTATGGTGGTTGCGGCTGGAGTTTTGGGTATATTGGGTATGTATTATTTAAGCCGCACCGGCAACAGCGGCAGTGTCAGCTCAATTGAAATGACCTTCCGGACCTTCCTGGAGAATACAGTCGGTGTCCGGCCGCGTAACAAGGAATTCCTGCTTGCCCATCCACTGTTCATTTTGGGCGCATTTATGGCCTACAAATACCGCAATGCCGCCTTTATCATGATTATCGCGGTTATCGGCCAGCTGTCGATGGTTGATACCTTTGCCCATATCCATTCTCCGGTGCTGATTTCATTAATCCGCGGAATTCTTGGTCTGGGTCTTGGGCTTATTATCGGCCTGATTGCCGTAGGAGTCTGGCAGATTGCGGAAGGGTGTTGGAAACGATGGTCACCACTGCTCAAAAAATTATAATTTCCGGATATTACGGCTTCAGCAATAGCGGAGATGAGGCTGTTCTGCAGTCCATTCTGAATGCATTGCACAGGCAGTCTCAAGCTGCCGGCATAACCATTGAGCCTGTTGTTTTATCGATAGATCCGGAATGGACAACTGCCGCCTACGGGGTCAAGGCAGTCCACCGGATGAAACTGGGCGAAGTCCGGCAAGCCATTTCGGAGAGTGCCGGTCTGATCAGCGGAGGCGGAAGCCTGCTGCAGGATGTGACGAGTTCAAAGACGATCCCCTACTACCTGGGGATTATAAAGCTGGCCCAATGGATGGGGAAGCCGACTTTTATTTATGCCCAGGGCATCGGCCCGGTTAACCGGAAGCTGTTCCACCCGCTGATAAAATCGGTATTCCGCAAATGTGCCTATGTATCCGTTCGTGATGCCCAGTCACGCCAGCTGCTCCAAAGCATGGGGCTGGGCGAAAACGTGCAAATCGTTCCCGATCCTGTAATGGGCCTGGAGCTTCCGGATGGAGGCGGGCAAAAGGGCGCCGCAGGAGGTCCGGCTGCAGAAGCAGCCCCTTCTCTAAAAACCGTCGGTATATCCGTCCGTTTCTGGGAAGAATCACGGCAGGAGCTGAATGCCATCGCAGAAGGTCTGCTGAAGGCCTGCTCCAAGACACCGCTCCATCTGAGCTTTCTGCCGTTTCATCATCCCTTGGATAATGAGGCTTCACGCTATATGATGCAGAAGCTGGAGAAGGAAGTAGCTGCACTGGGAGGGAGCGTAAGCCTATGTGAGGATGCGCTCCATCCGCAGCACATGCTGCGTGAGGTTGCGGCGTGTGATGCCCTGATCGGCATGCGGCTTCACAGCCTGATTTATGCCGCGGGCAGGCGCGTCCCGCTAATGGGAGTCTCTTATGACCCCAAGATTGATCATTTCCTGGAGCGGATACGCTGCAAGCCGGTTGGGTCGACGGCTGCGCTGGATAGCGGCAAAGTTGCTGCAGAGCTGCTGCTGCTGCTTGAGCAAGGGGAAGCCTGGAAGCAGGAGAGGGAACCGCTTATTGCCGCCCTGGTCGATGAAGCGGAGGCGCCGGCCCGCCGGATTGTAGAATATTTATGCCGTAAAGGATGATTAAAAGTGAAAGCAGATAGTATTTTACCTACTGTACCGATTTTTGGCATACGCGTCTCTAAGGTCGATATGCAGGCTACGGTCAGCTACCTGACCGATGCAGTACGTAACCGGGAGCCGCATCAGGTTATTACTGCCAATCCCATTATGGTTATGGCTGCACTGGAGAACCCCTCTTATATGGAGATTATGAAATCCGCAGAACTGGTTGTTCCAGACGGAACAGGTGTTGTGTGGGCCGCAGATTATTGCAAGGAGCCTGTGGCTGAACGTGTAGCCGGTTTTGATCTCTTACATGAATTGCTGCGTCAAGGCGAAAGCTATGGCTGGAGGGTTTACCTGCTGGGTTCGACGCCTGAGGTGATTCGGGAGACTGTTTCCAGGTTACAATCTCAATATCCGCGTATCGTTATTGCCGGCTGCCGCGACGGGTTCTTCGGGCCGGAGTCGGATGAGGCTGTTGTCGCCGATATCGTGAAGACCCGGCCGGACCTGCTGTTTGTTGCCAGAGGTGCAGACAGCCAGGAGCCATGGATCGCCAAATTCAAATCCGAGCTGAATATTCCTGTGATGATGGGAGTGGGCGGCAGCTTTGATGTAATCTCCGGCAAAAGCAAAAGGGCGCCGATTGCATTCCAGAAACTGCGGGCAGAATGGTTATACCGTCTTTTAAAAGAGCCTACACGTTATAAAAGAATGCTTGCGCTGCCGAAATTTGCAGTAAAAGTGCTGCGTGAGAAAGATAAAGTGACAAAAGCCTAGAAAAATGAGCAAATATACCGGGAATATCCGAACAACAGCCCAAAAACGGAATTGGAATTTGTTTTTCTTTCAGCGTATAATTCAATGCGGTAGAGAAATGGGGGTCGACTTTTCAAATGTTAATTGTATACATCGCCGGATTTATTGTGTGCATGGGAATTGCGCTTCTCTTGACACCGCTAGTGAAGAAATTCGCTATTAAGATCGGTGCCACGGATGTGCCTAATGCCCGTAAAGTGCATACAAGAATTATGCCCCGCCTCGGCGGATTAGGTATCTTCCTGGCGTTTGTGTTAGGCCTGCTTGCCGTGTTGCCGATTATTCCGTACGATTTCACTTCACGGGAGACGCATTTTATCAAAGCGCTGCTGTGCGGCGGCGGACTGATTGTTCTGATCGGCGGTCTTGATGACCGGTTCGAGCTTTCTGCCAAAGTGAAGCTGCTGGGCCAGATTGCTGCAGCATGCATCGTCGTTTTCGGTTTTGGCATTACTGTTGATTTCGTAAATATTCCATTTAATAATACGTATTCCTCACTGGAGAGCTGGATTGCCGTACCGTTGACGATTTTCTGGATTGTCGGCGTCACCAATGCGGTTAACCTGATCGACGGCCTGGACGGGCTCGCTGCCGGTGTGTCTGGTATAGCAATTGCAACTATCGCTGTTATGGCCTTTCTGATGGGCAATACAATGGTTGCGCTCCTGTGCCTGCTTCTGCTTGGCAGTATCTTGGGATTTTTGTTCTTTAACTTTCATCCCGCCAAAATTTTTATGGGGGATACCGGATCTCTGTTTCTCGGGTTCTGTCTGGCACTGCTGGCACTGCTCGGATTCAAGCAGATCGCTGTCGTATCCTTTATCACACCGCTTCTGATTATCGGAGTTCCCTTATCCGATACATTTTTTGCAATCGTACGCCGCAAGCTGCAGAAGAAGCCGATTTTTGCACCTGACAAGGGGCATCTGCATCACTGCCTGCGTGAGCTTGGATTCAGCCACCGTCAGACGGTGCTGATCATTTACGGCATCGCCGCTTTCTTTGGTGTACTGGCTGTCATTCAGACCTCTGCATCGCTGTATGAAGCGAACTGGGTTACTTTTGTAGTCATATGCGTCATGCTGTTCTTCTTACAGATCGGCGCGGAAATTACAGGAGTCATCAGCAAAACCAAACGTCCGCTTATCGACTTATTCTTGAGAATGCGCCTCAAGCTTGCGCCTCAGCGCAGCTCGAAATCTTAGAATTTCGCAATAATACAGGTTTATAATGTTAAATTAACAAAACTCATCCTTTTTAAGGATGAGTTTTTGCTTTTCTCCCTAACAAGATAGCCGGAAGTAACCGATATAAAAAAAAGTGAAGGTCACGAAGAGAACTTTAACTTAAAGGAGAGATACACACATGCAACGCTTTAAGAGACCATTTGTCTGGGTGCTGCTTGCGGCTCTGATCGTTTCTATGTTCCCAGGCAAATATATGCCTCAGGCGGCCGCGGCCGATGCAGTCACAACTTATTTTACTCCGGATGATCAGACATTGCGATCCACTGTAGTGCTGGATCCGAGTGCTCTTGGAACCGCAGCTAATGCTATCACGCGTGATAGAGTTTTTTTGACGAGTAATCAGACGCTTAATATAACCGGTGTTTACTCACAGGTAACATCCACCACAATGAAGGTTGTTGTGGAGCAGCTGTCGCAGGACAGCACAGGTAAATGGGTGACAGATTCCACCCGGGTGACAACAGGGACTGTAACAACGGACACTAACAGCCCCGGCAACCGCTTTGTAACCAGCGGAGTGACGCTTTACTCCGGCTTTAACAAAATTACGTTTTCAGGTCTGCAGGGGAATTTGACCCGTTCAGAGTCCTTCTACGTCCTGTATGACAGAGTGCCCTATATTACTTCTCTTCAAGTATTGGGCGGACCGGCTGCGCTTAATTTAAATGAAGGTACACAGGTAGTCGTACCGGTATCCTCCATTACACTGCAGGGAAAAGTAGCCAATGCTACTAAAGTTACGGTATCGCTTAACGGCGGTACAGCCCTTCAGACCTCATTGCTGGAGGATGGCACCTTTTTCACACCGGCCTTAACATTGAAGCCTGGATTGAGCTCGCTTCAGATTATTGTGCAGAATGCCTCTGATAAAATAACGATAGACCGTAATGTGTACTTTTTTGATACGGACCAGCCCTATGCTTCATTAAATCTGATGCATGCCAATAGCCCGTATTCGCTGATTGATAATACACCAACACTATCAGTAGAAAACAAATTTACCGCCGGCTTGTCCGGGGAAATTCTGCTTCCTTACAATGCTTCCTCTTTCGGGGGAGCTACAGGTACAGGGGAGTTTGTTATCAATGCCGGTACCACGAGTGAGGTTAAGATTAGAACAATAACGACCACTCAGGAAATGACAATCCCTGGTCCAGACGGTATTACACCGGCATATAAGCTGGTGAAATTCTCAACCTCTGAGGATGTTCCGATTGCTACGGGGAGCAATGATTTTACACTTACAGTGAGATTCGGCAATTTTACTGCTTCACTTGTAAAGTCTTATTATTATGTTCCTGGTGAAACAGTAATTAATAATATCTACTATCTTCCTGATTATGATACGGGAAAAAGCATTGCAAATGTGTCCAAGCTTCCGCTGAACGGACAGCAGATGGAAAAAGATAATTTCTACATTATGCTTAAGACCAATGTAATCCCAAGGGGCGATCTGGCGGGGATGTATCTGCCTCTGAGCACTAAGGGGCTGGTGCTTACAAAAGTTAACGCAACAGGGCTTGCCAGTGACGGTACTGAGCAGGTTTATAGAGTCACAGGCTTCTCTAATGGACAGCAGAAGGTACAGTTTAAATACGGCAGCTCTAATTCAGTCTACAATGTAGATATTTCATATGTATCCAAGAACTATATCTACGTCAGCAACCTGCAGGATGGTCAGACTATCGAATATAACTCCAACACGACCACAAGCATTACGGTAGAAGGCGAATATATTGGTTTTGAAAATATCTCGAACGCCCAATTTCAGATTAACGGGAAAGACAGCGCTTCGTACGATACATCTGGTCCCAAGCAGTTTGATGTCAGCATGACTGCTCCGAAATTCAAGGTCACTTTAAAGATTGATCAGGCAGGACCGCTGGTATATGGTGAAAACACCCTGCTGTTCACCGGGATTTCCATGGATTCTTCGGGTAACCAGCGTGTCATTACCAAAGAGCTGCGTATCTACATCATTGATACCAATGTATCCAATCTGTCGCAGTTTCATCCGGTCCTGACCGCAAACCGTCCGGTCTTTGAGACGGATTCACGTTCTAATGATGCCAAACGCAATGCCATTCTGACCCTGCCGGCGGAGATCACTTATACTGACGGCAAATATGTAACGACCAGAGATAACTATGATCTGGTGCTGCAAGGCGGAGGAGCAACGATTCTTAATCTTTATATGGGCTCTGACCTGGTCTTTAGCTCTGTTGGTATAACCGATATGCTCAAAGAAAATAACGTAGACAACTATACTTCACCAGGCACCTATGGTTCACTGATTTATGATTATGTTGGTACCACTAAAGATTTCCTGCTGCGGATCCGCGATCTGAAATTTGATGCACCTGGCAGTCATGTCTACACGCTGGAGCTGATCAATAAGACCGGAGCCAGAACAACACAGAGAATTGAGATTGTACGTGAAGTATTGCCTTACCGCATTTTGGCCCCTGTAGCCACAGTGGGTGACCAGATTGTAGTGAACAAGAACTTTGTACGTTTTGATATTGAAGCTGAAGGCGCAACTAAGGTTATGATCGACAAGTACGAGGCTGTACCTCGTTCGGACCTGGCGAACCGCTTCACCTACGATTTTGTCGGCCTGAAGCCGGATAAAGCTACCTCAATAAAAATTCAGATTGTACGTGAGGATTCGACCCTAAACGATACGGTCACCGTATATTACGCCAGTGCAGTTCAGATTGATACGGAGTACATGGCCGAGAAGGTTGCGACCAAATACAGCGTGTTTAATAAACAGCTTGAGCTGAATTTCCCTAAAGGAACACTGATGAAGGGGTATACCAGTACCGGTGCGGCGAAGTATTATCCTGATACCAAGCTGTTGTTCGGGATTGCAGATCCTACTGACGGGGTTGTAGAACGCAAAAATGATTATGGCAACATCATTAACGTCAGCCCGTTCGACGAAAGATTTGTAGGAGTTCAAAAGCAGCTCGTTATTCTGCAGGAGCTGGTGCTCCGGTTCACTTCTTCGGCGACAAACAGTAACTTCTCCAGAGTCTCGGATATTTACTGGCTGAGCGGCGGTCTTGGAGAGGTTGGCACCAAGGGAAGCAGCAGTTATGTGCCTGCAACAAACGGAGTTGCTCCATACTCTATCGAGGGTAATTTTACACAGATCAGCCAGACACGCAAAATCGTTCCGTCCCAGCGCGGTGAATTGAAGCTCAGCTTCAGTCCGAACGTGGTGGATGAGGTTGGTTCGACCGTTACTGTATTCCGTTATACAGATTCAGGAAAGTGGGAGAACATCGGCGGTGAAGTGGACACCAAGAATCATACCGTCACGGTTCCTTTCGATGAATTCGGCTATTATACGGTTATGAAGCTGCGCCGCGGCTTTACTGATATAACAAACCATCCGTGGGCGCGTAATATCCTAAACGGCTTGTATTCCAAAGGCATTATGACCAACCTGCGTTCTGACGCATTCGGCGCCGATGATACAACTACCCGCGGGGAATTTGCAACCCTGCTGGTTACCGGCCTTAATATTCCGCTGGATTTTGATACGAACAAGCAGACCTTCTTCGATATCGTGCCGGAGGCTGTATCGACGACCTGGAACTTCAAGAGTATTGAGACAGCTGCGAGAGCGGGGATTGTCACGGGACTGAGTGACGGATTCTTTGGTCCGGACCAGGCTCTGACCAGAGAGCAGGCCGCTGTTATGATTGCCCGGGCACTTAAGCTGAAAATGTCAGCGAATGATGCCAAGCTGGTAGCCACTCTAAATAAATCCTTTGTGGATTCAGGCAGCATGGATTACTACTCACGCCCGGCTATTGAAGCAGTGTCCAAGGCGAAGATCATGGAAGGCAGTGCAGTTACTGTTACGGGCCAGTCCAAGCCGGTATACAACTTCAATCCGAAGGGTAAGCTAACCAGAGCGGAAGCCGGTAAGATTGCCGTAGCCCTTCTTCAGAAGAGCACCAGCATTTTCCCTAAAACATTCAACTAATAGAGGGTTTGAACCGCCGGGCTGCGACAACCGTTCGCGGCCCGGCTTCTTTTATTCGTAAAAATCTTTATTCTCTGCATAATATAAGGAGTTAATTTGTGCAGATAAGGATATACTTTAGATTATGAATATGCGGCTGTTTATTTGAAGGAAATTACATATAACCGACATTAACTTTGTAATCTGCACTGTTTTACGTTACAATAACTTAGAAAATAATTTTTTTCTGAAAGGTGAAAGCCATCGATGAAACCGATTTTATCAAAAGCGCAGCTGGATTACACGAAAGCAAAGAACTTGTTTGAGAATAGAGCAAAAGTTTTGGAAAAGGAAATTGCCGCTAAGCGCGCACTGCAGGAAATTACACAGGAAGTAATGGAAGAGCTTGTGCAGGCAACCGGATTCCATGATGCTTACAATGAACTTGTCATTGCGGAGAATGCTTTGATTGAATGGTCCCATACAACGATTAAGCATGAAAAGAGCTACCGCGAAAACCGTGCGGCGATCGATGCGATGTACGAGAATGTGAATTCCAGCCCTGAGAAACGTCAGGAATTGATCCAGTTATCCATGAAAATCCGTTAGAGGATATGTTTATAGAAGGAAAGCGCCGGAAACGGCGCTTTTTTTGTTATCAATTTAGGCAACCTTTATGTATTTGGTTTAGCTTTAGCGGACCTTCTCCATTTTGTGCATTTTTATTAGGCAGAGCAGCTGTGAGACTGGTTTGAAAAAGGAGAAATATGTTTATTTACTTAACAAATATTGCTTAATGACGCTGCGAAAGTCTCTATGCTATACTAATTCCCGTAGCCGCCCATGATTAACAATAGTTAGTAGAAGATACAAATGTATCTTTTATTGATCCAGGGAGCACAGCAATAATTTTTTAGAAAAAACTTTTGAACGAAGCGCAACTTTTTAAAAACTTCTGCGTTTAAGATGTAGAGTCACTTACACCGGGCATTTGCGGTAAAGAGCTGAAAGGTTCAGGCAGTGCCAGATGGAAAAATTAGCTTTACGTGACTAGAGGCACATTGTATAATACTTAGGTAGAATTAGGAATCTAGTATTAGTCTGCCTTAAAACTGGTTACAAGTTTCTGTGATACCCGTCACAGACATTATTTATACTTAATATGCTCAACTCGGGAAAGGGGGTGCATCGGCTAATGAGTGACATGAGCTACCCAACTAAAGAAAAATCTCAGTTCATGAATGTCCAAGGAGGAGAAAAAAAGGTTATGAAGAAAATTTTATCCGTAGCATTATCTACAGCAATGGCATTCTCGATGTTTGCCTCTGTAGCATTTGGTGAAACTGCAACAACTCCACAAGCTAAATTCGACGCTTTGGCAGCTAAAGGTATCCTGAACGGCTACCCAGACGGTCAAGCTCACCTTGAAAAAGATCTTACTCGCGCTGAGTTCGCTAAGATCGTTACTAAACTGTTCGGCCTGACAGAAGTAACTGGTAAACTGTCTTACAATGACAAAGGTTACACAGCTACTAACTGGGCAGTTCCTTACATCGAAGCTGTTACTGCAGCTAACCTGATGCAAGGCAAAGATACTGTTAAAGGTATCTTCGATTACAACGGTAAAGTAACAGTTGAAGAAGTTGCGGCAGTATTGTTCCGCGCTCTGAAACTGGAACAGCCTACTACAACTGATAACTCCGCATCCGCATGGGCTAAGGGCTATGCTCAAGCAGTTATCAACGCTGGCCTGGTTGCTCAAGGCACCAACTTCAAAGCTAACGCTACTCGCTCTTTGGTAGTAGAAGCAGCTTATGCAGTTGACAACCTGAGTGCAGTTGCAACTGTAGTATCCGCTGAAGCGCTGAGCCCAACTAGCGTATTCGTGACTTTCTCTGACAAAACAACTACAACTGTAACGCTGACTACTGCTCTGGTTGAAGGTGTTGAAACTCCAATTACCTTCGCTAACAATGGTCACAACTACACTGCTAAGGTAACTCTTGCAGCTCCTAAGGTTGTATCCGTTACTACACCTAACGCTAAACAGCTGGTTATCAAGTTCAACCGTGCTATCGATGCTGATACCGTTATCGCATCCGACAAGACTCTGGTTGATAACAATATCGCTGTTACAACACTGACTGGTGCTGAAACAGTTAACATCAACGGTGCTAACGCAGTATTGTCTTCTGACAAAACTGAGTTGACGTTGACTCCAGCAGGCAGCGAATTCTTCAAAGGCCAATATACAGTTACAGTAACTAAGTCTGTAAAGACTAGCACTGGTGCTGAATTGACTCCTTACACCCAGCTGATCACTGTAGCTGATGTTGTTGCACCTACAATTACTTCTGTAACTTCAACAGCTAAAGCAACTACTAACAAAGTTGTTGTTAAGTTCAGCGAGCCAGTTCAAGCTGGTACTATCGCTTATGTTGACGGCGTAGCTGCTCCTGCAACTACCGGTTCTTCCCTGAGTGAAGTAATCCTGACTACTTCTACAACTCTGGTTACTGGCAAAACTTATAACGTATCTTTCCTGAACGTTAGAGACTTCGCTGGTAACTACATCACGCCTAACCCAACTGCAACAACAGTAACAGTTCTAGCTGATGTAGAACTTCCTACAATCTCCAGCTTCACTGTTTCTGGTGAAAACACAGTCAGCGTTGTATTCAGCAAAGCTGTTGACATCAACTCCCTGTATGGTGTATTCACTCTGTTGAACGCTAGTGGTGTAAACCAAGGCGCTCTGCTTCCTACTGCCGGAAGTGACAACAAAACATTTACTTTGACTACAGCTACTACTCCAGTATGGACTAACGGCGTATTCAACGGATCTGTTACTGTAGCTGCTGGTATCAGAGACCTTCTGGGTAACGTAACAACTGCAACTTCAACTCAAGCCGTTACTTTCACTAAGGACACTATTGCTCCAACTGTAGCAAGTGTAACTTATGGATCTACTGGTCTGGTTGTTAAGTTCTCCGAAAAAGTTGATGTTACAGGAACTGGCTTTACCCTGATCAATGATGCAACTGGCGTATCCACTCCAGTAACTGTATCTACGGCTACTTACAAAAACAGCGACGGTTCCGTAACATTCACTAATGTTACTGGTTTTGCCGCAGGTAACTACACACTGCGTCTGCCATCCGGACTGGTTAAAGACCTTTCTGCACAGAAGAACGGTAATGCTACTTCTGTACACGCTGTAGCAATTACTGCTACAACTTCTACAGATTCCAGCCAACCAGTATTCGTGAGCAACCCAACACGTGGTGCTGCTGAAGCAACAAACCCTAACGACCAAATCATCACTTACACAATTCAGGATGCTAACGGTTTGAACCTTAGCACAGTAACTAACATCAACAACTACACTCTGGATGCAAAAGCTCTTCCAGCTGGTTCTTATGTAACTACTAACTACAGCGGCACAGCTAGTGCAAACCTGGTAGTTAAGATTTACGTTCCTACAAGCGGAATTACTGATTCCAAGGGTTATGACTTCCTGATCACTGGTATTCAGGACTCCGTAGGTAACACTATCACACCTAAGCTTACTCAAGGTGTAGCACTGGTGGATGGCGTTGCTCCTAAGCTGGCATCCGCTACTGTATCTGTTGACGATTCTAAGAGACTGATTGTTAACTTCTCCGAGAACGTAAGCACTCCAGTTGGCGCTAACTTCGTAGTAACAATCAACGGTGTTGAAGCGAAGGGTGCTGTAACTGTATCTTCCGGTTCCGGAAGCAGATACTTCCTGAACATTTCCGCACTGAAAGGCACTTACAACGGTGCTGATGTACTGTACTTCGAAACTAACGGTACTGCAGGCGTTCAAGCTGGAGAAATCCTTGCTTACACATCTGCTAGCGCAGGCGCTGTAGATCTGAGCGCAGCTTACATTGGTAACATCACTGTTAAGATCGCTGACAACTCCGGCATCACTGACGGATCTTCCAATGTTATCGACAACAGCGTTACTGTAACTGTAGCTAAGTAATCTGCTTCCCCAACGAAGCATAGAATAGCCTCTTCGGAGGCTATTCTTTTTTTATATACTAAAAGGAGGACGCCTAATGAAAACAGTATGGAAAATCACCTTGGCAACAGGGGTATTTGCAGCCAGCTTATGGGCCGGTTCTTTACTGAATGTTACTGCTGACGGCGCCAGCGTAGGGTCACAGCCGGGCACCGCGGATGATCCGGTCGTTACGAAAAGCTATGTCGACCAACAGATCCAAAAGGCTCTTCAGGGCGGTGGTACAGCAGCGACTCAAGCACCAGTTGCAACTGCGACACCTGCAGCTACGTCTGCACCGGTGGCGACAAATGCGCCTGTTCAGAGCGGAGAGTCTGTAGAGATCGTGGATGTCAAACCGGGCCAGACTTTAATCGCCGGGGCTGGAGCTGAATTTATTGTACGTGCAGGTAAAGCTGTTATTTACTCGCAGGACAGCAACGGTGTTGCAGATCTTACGGCAGGTGCTGATCTTCTAAATGGAACAGCTGCACCTTCCAATCATTTATTATCCTTCCCCCGTGACGGACGAGGCATCACTGTTCAAGAGGGCCAAACCCTGGGGCTGGTTGTAATGGTACGCGGAGCATATACCCTGAAATAACAAATTAAAGTTCTACCTAAATATATAATAAGGATTCCCGGTATGACCGATTTCATACCTCCAAGAACTCTTTCCCATACCTGACAATCATTGATCAGACTTAAAGCTATGATACGGGCGCACAATACTTCCTGTAATCTCAAAAAAAATCCAGGAGGTGCTGTATCATGGCACGTACTAACCGCACAGTTGTACCTGAAAGCCGGGCAATGCTGAAACAAATGCAATATGAAATTGCAGCAGAATTCGGGCTGTATGGAGCTTCATACGGGGGCGGGGCAGATACTGAATTTGCATCTGAGCTAGGTTCGCTCGGAGGTTCCGGGGGAGTTGGACGGACCCCGTATCTGGGTCATCTGACCTCCAGAGATAACGGGTCTGTAGGCGGAGAAATTACAAAGAGGCTTGTGAAGCAGGCTGAGCAGTCTCTTTTCTAAAAAGATAAGAAGTTTGGTTTCATTTTATACGGTAGGGCGCAACCGTTTCTGCTTGTTACAGCGGATTTTGCCTTTAATTGACACCATCCGGCAAATAAGATAATATGACTTTTGAGGAAAGCTCTAAACCTTTTCCATTCGGAAAAGGTTCATTTTTTGAATCGGCAGCTATTATTTATGTATTTTTTATAATGATTTGACCTGTTATTTACTGAGGAGCCCCCTTATACAGTGTCAGACTCTAATCATATGGGAGGTTGATGTGCATGTCTATTAAAGGACGTCATTTGTTTACTTCTGAGTCCGTAACGGAAGGACATCCGGATAAAATCTGTGATCAGATATCTGACGCGGTTTTGGATGCTTTCCTGGCCAATGATCCCAATGCCCGTGTAGCCTGTGAAGTAGCCGTGGCCACCGGTCTTGTGCTTGTAATTGGTGAGATCAGCACAAAATCGGAATATGTTGATATTCCATCTATTGTCCGCAATACTATCAAAGAAATCGGTTATACACGTGCTAAATTTGGCTTTGACTATAATACCTGCGCGGTTCTGAGCTCGCTTAATGAGCAGTCTGCGGATATCGCACAGGGTGTTAATGCTGCACTTGAGAACCGTGATCCTGCGCAGGTTGCTGAGGAGACTGCTAATATCGGCGCCGGTGACCAGGGATTAATGTTCGGCTTTGCAACCAATGAGACTCCTGAGCTGATGCCGCTGCCGATCGCTTTGTCTCACCGGATTGCCCGCCGCTTATCGGAAGTCCGTAAAGACGGCACTTTGGAATATTTGCGTCCGGACGGCAAAACTCAGGTTACCATCGAGTATCAGGATGGAAAGCCAGTCCGTGTTGATGCCATCGTAGTGTCGACTCAGCATGCTGAGGAAATTACACTTGAGCAGATTCAGGCAGATATTAAAGAGCATGTTATTCTTCCGGTTGTTCCTGCTGAGCTGCTTGATGAGAATACGAAGTACTTTATTAATCCGACAGGACGGTTTGTTATTGGCGGGCCTCAAGGGGATGCCGGCTTAACCGGACGCAAGATTATTGTAGATACATATGGCGGCTATGCCCGTCATGGCGGAGGCGCATTCTCCGGTAAAGATCCAACTAAGGTTGACCGTTCAGCTGCTTATGCTGCCCGCTACGTAGCCAAGAACCTGGTGGCTGCCGGATTGGCTGACAAATGTGAAATTCAATTAGCATATGCAATTGGCGTAGCAAATCCTGTCTCGATTAATGTGGATACATACGGAACAGGTAAAATCAGTGAAGAAAAGCTTGCTGAGCTGATCAGCAGCAACTTCGATCTTCGTCCTGCCGGCATTATTTCCATGCTGGATCTGCGTAAGCCGATTTATAGACAGACTGCAGCTTACGGACATTTTGGACGTACAGATGTAGATCTTCCTTGGGAACGTGTAGATAAGGCTGATATGCTCAAAGCAGAGGCCGGAATCTAGACTTTTTTGACAAAGCAGACAAGCCCTCAGACAGTGCCTCTATTCGTAGAAGGCTACCGTCTGCGGGCTTTTTTGCGTTGTTTTGAAATAAAGTGAATATCCGGAACCCGGAATAAAGTGGCTCTTCTAAACTTTGGAAGCGTATAAGCCGAAATATAAGGATATGTATGCAGACGAGAAAGTATGGCTTGAGAGGAGTTATTTACCGCATGAAAAGAAAAATTTCAATCTGGACGGCACTTATTCTGACTGGCAGCCTGCTGCTTGGCACCGGGTACCCGTCCATCGGAATTGGCAGCCAGACGGCATATGCCGCGAATGAATTTAACGTCGGAATCTCCCCGGCTCAGGGAGAAGTGAATGTAAATGTCAGCTCTAGCATCAAGCTTAGCTTTGACAGGCTGGTAAGTCCGCAAAGCGGTAATATTACGGTAACAGCTCAAGGTACGAGCGAGCCGTATGTTACCATTCCTGTGGGGAGTGCAGGTCTAATCAGCAGTTCAATGGAGTATCAGGTCAAATTGGGCAAGGATCTTGAATATAACAAGACATATACCGTAAATGTGCCCAAAGGAATGTTCAAGGATAGCCTGGGGCTGGAATCACAAGCGGCCGTGTCAACATTCACTACTGCACCTTCAATTAATACATCGATTACCGCAACTGATTATGCTCCAGCCAACTACTCACGGGTTGATAGCAGCCTTTCGCAGCTGAGCATTAAGCTGAACAAGAAGCTGCAAAAAGGCGGCGGGTCGATCAGGCTGATGGCTTCAGCAGATAATTCAGTAGTGCAGGAGTTTAAACTCAGGGATGGCGAACCGTATGCCTATCTGCTAAATGATGCTTCTACATCCACTACAACAGTAACGCTGACTTTATCGAACAGGCTCACAGCCGGCAGCAGCTACTATGTGCTGATTGATCCGTATGCGCTCAAAGATGATGATAATAAATCCTTTGCCGGAATCTCTACGGGGAATGTCTGGAGCTTTTCAGTAAAAGGAGCAGCTGTACCGGGGATAACCGTATCTCCGGTAAACGGGGCAGGTGCGGTTTCGGTAACGACAGGCATCCAGCTCACATTTGACCAGCCTATGATGCCTGCCACAGGTGTTATAACGGTATCTCCGGGTAATACGGCGGATGCCAGATATTTCAATGTGAATTCAGGGGCTGTTACGGGCGGGGGAACCCGGTTTATTAATGTGGCTGCAGCTTCAGCGGCGAGTCCGCTACTAAACAATACCCAGTATACTGTTACCATTCCGAAGGGCGCTTTTTATGATCAGGACGGCAACGTATTTCCCGCATCCGGACCTTATTCATGGACCTTCACTACAACTACGCTGACCGGATATGATGTAGCCTCACTTAGCCCTCCTGACCGCAGTGAGGTTGTAGGAATCACTCAGCCATTCAAAATTGTATTCACTCAGCCGACTACTTTAGAAACAGCAAGCGGGGTAGCCCTCTATAAGAGCAACGGAACCAAGCTTGCAGTTACAGTGACCGGAAGTACGGATTCTAAAGAATTCACTATTGTTCCTTCTGCTGCACTGGATAACGATACAACGTATTACATTGATATCGCCAAAGGAGCATTTGTGGACTTCAATAACAATCCATTTGAAGGGATTAATGGCCGCAATGCCTGGAGTTTCAAAACAGTTGCTCTGGATAAAACAGCTCCGCTACTCTCTTCCGCAGTACTTGAAAATAACCGTACTATCCGTCTGAAGTATGATGAAGCACTCAATTCTGGAGTGGCTTTGATGCTGAGCAGCTTCTCGGTTACGGTCAATGATGAAAAACGTAACATAGATAGTGCCTACATTCAGGGAGACAGTGTCTATGTTACGCTCAGTACTGGAGTAGCAGTCGGACAGATTATTAAAATCTCATACAGCTCGGGGTTCAGAAACATTCAGGATTTAAGCGGTAACATAGCAAGTACGTTTTCATCAAGGCTGGTAACGAATACCGTCCAGTCTGTACTGCCAGTACCAAAGGATGGAATGCTTTCCGGAAAAACGGTTGTATTGAACTTTAACGATTCCTTGAGGGCAGCTGTTGCTGCTGGATACAGCCAGTTCTATGTATATGCAGACGGTGTCTCACTGGGAGTTAACTCTGTTAGCTCCAGTGGAGCTTCAGTTACCCTGGGCTTAAACAATGTAGCATCCAGCGGGCAGAGTGTCCGTGTGACCTATATTGCCGGCTCTTATCCGCTTCAGGATTCATATGGCCAGAATATAGCCAATTTTAGTGATTTTTATATCCGTAATACCAGTGATACCACAGCTCCTGTCTACCAGAGTGCATCGGGATCAGGCAAACAAATAATTCTTAATTATAACGAGGGGCTCTCTTCCGGCAATCTGCCGATGGTCAGCCAGTATTCGGTACTGGTAGGCAGTACGCCGAACTACGTAACTAATGTGTCGGTCAGCGGAACTCAAGTAACGCTTACTGTAGAGAATGCACTATCTGCAAACAGCTATACTACTGTCTCTTATGTACCTGGAACCGCAGGCATTACAGACCTGAACGGGAACAGGGCGGCTCATATCAACCTTCAGCCGGTTTCTGTCTCCGGGAGCAGTACTTCAACAACAGTACCGAATATCAGTTCCGCAACGGTTACAGGAGATGAACTGACGGTCACATTTAGTAAAAGCATGCAAGCCAGCTCAACATTGTATACTGGTCAATTCGCAGTCCGGGTGGACGGCAGCAATGTGGGCGTGCAAACTTTCAACATATCAGGCTCAACGCTCAGGCTGGTTTTGTCCACCGTTGTCAAAGCAGGTCAAACCGTTGATTTATCCTATATGACAGGGGCAGGCAGCATACTTGATCTTAGCGGAACTGCACTGGCGTCCTTTACAGCCCTTGCTGTTCAGAACATGACGGGAACAACGGCTGTGTCAACAGCAAGCCGGCCGTCCTATCTGGGCATTCTCGCTGCCGGTGAATTCGGCAAGGAGTACCCGTTGCTCAAAACGGATTCTGCAACTGCATCAGATGACCGCTCCATTTATAACCAGCCTGCCAAACGGTATATGCTCACTGCTGACCGCCTGACTGCAAGCTATGAATATTTACACAAGCTGGGCACGCCGTCCCTCGTGTTCGAGGTGCCTGCGACAGAGCAGGCTGCATATGTCTCCGTTCCGCTGAAGCCGCTCCTGGATGCTGTTAACCGCAACAGCAAATCAGCGTTTGGAATCCGCTACGGGGATAACCTCTACAACCTGGCGCTCGATGATGTGAATATGAACAGTCTTGCTGCAAGCCTGATTGCAGACAGCAGCACAATCTCACTTGTCATCCGTCTGGAAAAGGTTCCTTCAGGCACGTATACACCTTTTGAGCAGAAGCTTAAAACGCAGGGGCTTCAGACGGTAACAAGCCTGATGGATATACGAATGAGTGCAGTAGTAAGCGGCAATTACTCAAGCGGTACCGTAATTAGTGCCCCAGGTGAGTATTTTGTACGGACGACGGCAACGTTGAACAGTGATCAGACCTCGGCAGCCAGACTGGATCTTGTCTATTACGATGCTGCCTATCTGCCGACCAAGATCAGTTCAGCCGGAAGCTATACCGTTATCCGGGCAAGCACAAAAGGCAATCATGTTGTCGGTACATTCCTGTCCACCCGAAGCTTTACTGACATAAGCAGGCATTGGGCGAATACGACTGTAGCTCTGCTTACTGCCAAAAATATTATCGACAGCAGCTACGGCACTGCCTTTAAGCCGGAGCAAAAAATTACACGGGCTGAGTTCGCAGTTATGCTTAGCAGAGGGCTTGGACTGCTGGGTGACCGGGAAACAGCGCAGCGTTTCAGAGATGTGCAGGCTTCCACTCAGACCGGTGATTATATCGGTGCTGCAGCCAAGGCAGGTATTATTACCGGGAATACAGACGGTACATTCCGGCCTAACGATAATATTACCCGTGAACAGCTGGCGATTATGATTATCCGTGCAATGGAGTACACAAAGAATCCGATTACCCTTAGGGGAACCGCTGCTAATGCTCTAAGTACATTTAAGGACCGGAATAAAATCCAGAATGCTGCCGCCGAGTTTGTTGCCAAAGCGGTGCAGGAGGGAATTATTCTGGGTATGACTACAACGGAGTTCCAGCCGCAGGGTAATGCGACCCGGGCACAAGCTGCCGTTATGCTGCAGCGTATGCTGAATATAGCAGGATACCTTTAGAATGATTTGGTTTTAAAAAAGAAAGCCCCGCGAAATGCGGGGCTTTTTTGTGATTAAGGAAGTTATTTAAACAGTTACAGAAAGGGAGGAATCTAGCAATATTCGCAACTTTTCGTAATAATTTCAGTCTATTTAATAGTAAAGGGGAAGCAGAGCCTTTTTTTGATTTCATAACAAACGAATATATGACAGTGCAATTATAAAAAAAGAGATGGGAGAGTTACGCTGAAATGAGTAAAGATTTCATGGGGAAGAGTGACAAAAAGCCGGGTATGCTGCAGACCAAACGCTGGGTTGCCGCATCATTAGCCGGTGTGCTCTGGATTATGCCGGTAATCGGAAGTGAAGGACTGCAGGTATGGGGGACAGGAAACGTGCCTGTTGCTAAAGCAGCAGCCAGTTCTTTTAGCGCTACTAAGCTGAGTGAGGAAGTAATCACGTCCGGGGCTATGATGATGAAATATAAATTTACCACCCTGCGCTCAGGCAAAAGTGCCACCGGACTGGCAGATGTCATCCGTGTTGATTTGAATAATCCCTACGTTTCCATCGATGTAATGACTGGTAAGGGCGGCAATCTGACTACCCGGCAGAGCACCGGTGGTATGGCTGCTGAGACCGGGGCAGTAGCGGCTATTAACGGAGATTACTTTAATACCGGCGGTGAGGGTGCTCCGATTGGCGGTCAGGTTTCGGGCGGGGTAGTGGTATCTACGCCATCGCAGTTGGATGGTATGTATGCTTTTGCAGTGACTAAGGACCGTAAGCCTGTCATTGATGAATATACATTTGAAGGCTTAGTTACGGCGGAGGACGGTGCCCAATTCCCGCTCTCCGGCATCAATAAAGGGGCTTACAGTCCTGAGGGCGGCAGCTCCACCTACAGTCATGCCAACGCTGCCTACATTTATACAGATGCATGGACGGCACTGGACCGGCCTAAGAACAGCTCTACAACGCCGACCGAGGTGCTGGTGCAGAATGATACTATTACACAGATCTCCCTGGATGCGGCTCTTCCGATGGCTGTACCGGAGGGTGCTTATATTTTGCGGACACACGGTTTGGCGGCACAGTTCGTCAAAGCCCATCTTGCCGTAGGCCAAAAGTTTAGCAGCGTATACTCCCTGAAATCCAAGACGACCCAGCAATCTGTTGATCCGGCCAGTCTGCAGATGATGATTGGCGGACATACCATTCTGGTCAATGGCGGAAAGGCAGCAACCTTCTCGCGTTCAACTTCCAGTATCGGCGGGTACCGGGCCCGTACAGCAGTAGGGTATTCGCAGGACGGCCGTTATATCTACATGATTGCAGTTGAGGACAACGCAAACAGTGCAGGCATGTCACTGACCGAGCTGCAATCCTTTATGACGGGCATCGGCGTCTGGAAAGGGCTTAATCTGGACGGAGGGGGCTCTACGACCATGGTAGACCGCCCGCTGGCCGAAACCTCGACGAAGCTGACCTTTAACACAGAGTACGGCACAGAACAGCGCAGTATTGTCAATGGTCTCGGCGTGTATACATCAGCCCCGCAGGGCGAGGTGAAGGGAATCAAGATCAGCGGTAGCCCGGTGATCCTGATCGGACAGAAGGCTAACTATTCTCTCAAAGGCTATGATACCTATTATAATCCCATAGACGTGGCCTCGGCTAACCCGGCCTGGACCTCGAGCAACGGCAGTGTGGCAGTTAGTGCAGGTACAGCCACGGCAGTCAAGCCAGGAACAGCAACATTGACCGCCACAAGCGGCACGGCCAGTGCCTCGACAAAGATAACGGTCCTGGGGGGCGACGACCTCGCAAGTCTGTCTGCGAGTACTGCAACAGCTCCTCTGACAGCAGGTGCTACGGTATCGGTTCCAGTAACAGCAGTCTCTAAAAGCGGGGCAACCCTGACTGTGCCGGCTTCGGCGCTGAAATGGGAGTTTGTCGGCTTTAACGGCAGTGTACAGGACGGAAAGCTTACCGTTAATTCGGTCAATGCAGGTGTTACGACAGGCTATGCAATTGCCCGGTATGACGGCTTCAGCACAGCAGTCGTTTTGTCTACGGCAGCTGCTACAGCCTGGGAGGATTTTGAGAATGTGAGCTATCCGATTGCCTTCACGACCAATGCAGCGGGTGTTAAAGGAAGTGCGGCGGTTGCAGCCGGCTCTGCGGAACGTACAGGCTCCAAGGTGCTGTCACTCAGCTATGACATGTCTGCCGGCAGCGGGAAATTGTACGCCTACGCGCAGTTCAACGGAACCACCGGAAAAAACATTCCGGCAGCGGCGACCTCCATGTCACTTGATGTTATGGGGGATATGAGCCTTAACTGGCTGCGGGCTGAGGTTGTGGACAATGCGGGAACAACAGCATACATTGATCTGGCTAAGGTGATTGACTGGAACGGCTGGAAGAGCCTGAATATTGATCTTAGCGGCTCAGGCATCAAATTCCCTGCGTCTCTGAAGAGAGTGTATGTAGTCAATGTGGAGGAAGGGCAGGACGAGCGGGCCAAGACCGGTACTGTAGGCTTTGATAATATTTCCTTTGTCATGCCATCGCTGTCCAGTGAAGCCGGACTTCCGAAAGCAGCGGCCTCAATGATCATCGGTTCAAAATCCCTGACGGTTAACGGGGCCAAAAAAGCAATTGATGTTGCTCCGATCGTGAAGGATGGCACCACCTATGTGCCGATTAAATATGTAGTGGATGTCTTTGGCGGAAGTGCAGCCTGGGATCAGAGTACAAAAAAAATTATGGTATTGCGGGGCTCCAAGGCACTTGATCTGACTGTAGGTAAAAAGGAATATGTACTGAACGGGAAGCGCCAAAGTGCAGAAGTAGCTCCTTTGATCCTAGACGGCAGGACTTTAGTACCGCTTCGGCTCGTATCGGAGCAGCTTGGACTGACCGTAAAATGGGAACAGATAACGAAGACCGTAACCATCGAATCGTGATATGTTAGTATAAAGGAAAGCCTTTAATACGATTCGATAGAAATGGGGCAAGCATCCGTGGAATTTCAGGCCGATGCGATAGATCGCGTCATTAAGAATACCATCGACGTGATGGAGAGCAGCAAGTATCAAATATTTGAAATCATGCATGTTGCCCGGGACGAGCTTGCTGCACTCACCAAAGAACTGCAGAGGGTTATGGAAGAAACGGATGAAACACTGCAAAAGGTTGATAAGCTGGAGCTTCAATATCACCGCTCACGGATCCGGCTGACCGAGGTCAGCCGGGATTTTGTCCGCTATTCGGAGAAGGATATCCGGATTGCTTATGAGAAGGCTACCGAGCTGCAGCTTGAGCTTATGATGACAAGGGAGCGGGAAATTTATCTGCGCAGCAGGCGGGATGAACTGCAGCTGCGGGTCCGCAGTGTTGAGAATTCGGTCGAGCGTGCGGAATCAATCGGTTCACAAATGAGTGTTGTTATTGATTATCTGGCCGGAGAAATGGGACAAGTGTCACGGATTGTCGAGACAGCAAAGAACAGGCAGCTGATCGGATTAAAGATTATTTTGGCCCAGGAAGAGGAACGCAAAAGAATTGCCCGGGAAATTCATGACGGTCCTGCTCAGATGCTTGCAAATCTGGTACTAAGGACGGAAATTGTAGAAAGAATGCTGGTAAAGCAGGAATTCGGGCTGGTACAGGACGAAGTAATAGACTTAAAGGGACAGGTCCGTTACAGTCTGGAAGAGATGCGCAAGGTTATTTTTAATCTGCGGCCGATGGCGCTGGATGATCTTGGACTGATTCCGACACTTCGCAAGTATGTCCACGACTTTGAAGAGAAGACCAAGATCCGTACCACCTTTGAAACAAGAGGCAAGGAGCACCGGCTTTCTTCCGCCATGGAAGCAGCCGTTTACCGTCTTGTGCAGGAAGGGCTGACCAATGCCGCCAAGCACGCTTATCCCAGCTATGTTCTGGTGGAAATTACTTATCAGGCGCAGCTGATCAAAATTGTTGTGAAGGATAACGGCCTGGGCTTCAATGTAAAGAAGGTAAGCGAGCAGGGCAGCCGGGAAAGCTTTGGGCTGGTCGGTATGCGGGAGCGTGTTGAATTGCTTGAAGGAAGAATGGAAATAGAGTCAGCAGAGAATCAGGGAACATCAATCGTAATTCACATTCCGACGAATGTGGAGAAGGGGAAGGAGTAATGTGATGGAGAACCAAAGCTCAGGTAAATTGCCGATAAAAGTTCTTTTGGCCGATGATCATCAGTTGTTTCGCGAAGGACTTAAACGGATTTTAAATATGGAGGATGACATAGAGGTCATCGGTGAATGCGGAGACGGTATCCAGGTGCTTGAATTTTGTAATGTTAACAAGCCGGATATTGTTCTGATGGATATCAATATGCCTATTGAGAATGGTGTTGAAGCTACACAGAAGGTACGGGAGATGTTCCCGGATGTTAAGGTCATTATTTTGTCGATACATGATGATGAGAGCTATGTATTTGAAACACTGCGCAAGGGTGCCAACGGTTATCTGCTGAAGGATATGGAGGCAGAGTCGCTGATTAATGCAATCCGTTCGGTCTGTGAAGGGCATGCCTTCATTCACCCGAAGGTTACCGGCAAGCTGATTAACCAGCTGCGCCGTATGACTTACTTAAATGAGACCGGCGCAATGGCCGAAACTCCGGTTAAGGAAGCCGGTGTGAAATTCGTTGCAGGCGATAATAATCCGTTGACCCGCCGTGAGGCAGAGGTGCTGCGGCTGATGGCAGAGGGCAAAAGCAACAAAAACATCGGGGAATATCTTTTCATCAGTGAAAAGACCGTCAAGAACCATGTCAGCAGTATTCTGCAGAAAATGGAAGTTGATGACCGTACACAGGCTGTAATCAACTCGATTAAATACGGCTGGGTCACCCTATAACGGGATAACGTTAACTGAGCGTTTTGGAGAATCCAAATGATCCGGAACAACATTACATAACGGCAGGCACCTGACCCGTTCTGCCAGCGTATTGTTTCAGTACAGTTATATTCGAATTTTGCAAAACGCTGATTTATATATTTACCCGGACATAGGCTGTCTGACCCTACCCTGTTATCAGATATCACAGTATTAATGGGCTTTACAGGCCGCAGGCCTTGGGCATTCACCGACCTCGCAGCGCCGGCATATAGTGTCGGTATAAGAGGAGGTGCATCTCCATGGTAGCCCAGTTAATATGGATTGCGGCTGTGTATGCATCGGCAGCAGCGCTCGTTCACATTCTGCACCGCCGGGAGCTTACACGGCCTGCCGGACGGTTCAGCAAGCGGCTTCATTATATTCTCATTACCCGTAATCATGAGGCGGTAATTGAAGGTTATGTCCGGATGCTTGCCTGGCAGGCTTTCTGGGCCGGCAGAACGTATAAGGTGACTCTGATGGATGATGAATCCCAGGACGGCACTGTGGCTGTAGCTGCCAGACTAGCCCAGAGCGGCTCTGTCATTGAATTCATGCCGCTGCTGCAGCTGTATCATTTTCAGGATAGTCCTGATCCTCAGCAGCAGACTGTTATCGATTTGCGGATACAGGGAAGCGGGGGATCACAATCAACGCGAGACGAATATTAACTGAATACGCAAGCAACGGGTGAAGCACACTCTCCGGCAATGGGGGAGTGTGTTTTTTTGTGTTGTTATATTTAAAGGGAAGAGGGGCCGTTATCATGAGGGTCGGTGTCTATACAGTAAAAGCAGGAGGCCGCTGGAAGCTGTGCCTATCGCTGTGTCCGGAAGTTGACCGCTTATGGTGGAGCGGAGGCTTTCAGGGCGGGCGGACTCATATGCCGGCGGAAAGGATGGTAATGCTCTCTGAATCTTTGCCGCTTGGCTGGGCTGTAAAGCTGCGGGAGCACGTTGAAAGTCACTCTGCTATGGAGAAGTGGACAGCCAGAAGCTGGCATGCTTGTATGAAGGCTGTACTTAACCCGGAGCTGCGGGAAGAGGAGATCGCCGGAGGTATGCTGATAGAGGATTGGTTTAAGGAGGTGGCCGAGCTGCCTGGATTTGCTGATCTGCAGGACGGCGAAAGGAGGGCTGGGAGGACGCATTTAACCGGGGAAAACGCCGGAACCCCGGTATACATGGAAAATCTCAGCAGGGCAGCGGATCTTCTGGTATCCATGTTGTCCGGCCGTTCACTCCTGCAGAATGAGGTAGAAGCGCTGTTGGAAGAACAGGCGGCAGATACAGTGCAACAATGGATGGCTGCTGCCCAGCTTGCCTATCTGCAGGGGAGGCTTATGCTTGAGGCGGCATTAGCATCCGGCTTAGGCAGCCGGACTGAGGGCTGGGCGGGCGCCCGCTTGGGCGTGGTGCGTGCAGCGCTTCGCCTGCCGCAGCTGCTCCGGCGCGGCGCTGCACGCCGCCGCGCAGATATGCGCTGCCTGCGCTGCGGCAGCGCCCCCACGGGCCGCACGCCCTGCGCTGCGTGCGGCCTTGCCTGCTGCGCCTATTGCGAGGCCTGCCTCGCACTCGGGCGCAGCCGGGCTTGCGCGCTGCTGATCCGCAGCGCGGCTTCTCCGGCCGTGCGTGCCGCAGCGGCCGGGACCAGCCCCACCGTAGCGGCACGCCGGTGGGGGCTAAGTGCGGCCCAGGCGGGGGCCGCCGGGGCTGCGCTGGGATTTCTGGCTGCGCGGGCGAAGCGCGCAGCCGGGCGGGGCCCAGAGCGGTTCCTGCTCTGGGCGGTGACGGGAGCGGGGAAGACGGAGATCACCTTCCCGCTCCTGGATGCAGTGCTATCCGCCGGAGGGCGGGCACTGGTGGCGACGCCGCGGCGCGACGTCGTGCTGGAGCTGGCCCCGCGGCTGGCGCGGGCCTTCCCTGCAGCAGCCCAGGCCGTGCTCTACGGCGGCAGTCCCGGCCGGTGGATACCGGGACAGCTGACCATTGCAACAACACACCAGCTGCTGCGCTTCTACCAGGCCTTTGATCTGGTTATTATCGATGAGCTTGATGCGTTCCCGTATCACAACGATCCAATGCTGGCTTTTGCGGCCGGACAAGTCTGCAAGCGGGACGGAGTGTTTATCCTTCTGTCAGCAACGCCGCCGCGCAAGCTGCAGCGGCAGGCCAGCTTCGGCAGGCTGCCTCATGCCAGAGTGCCGGTGCGCTTTCACGGACATCCGCTGCCTGTGCCGCAGCACCTGGCTATGAATCCGGTACATTTATGTATTAGACGCGGAAGCCTGCCGGGAGCATTGCTGCAGGCGCTGCACAGATCACTGGCACGGGGCGCGCAGATATTTCTGTTTGCGGCGCGTATTGCTCACATTGAGCCGGTGCTCGTGCTGCTTCGCCAGGTTTTTCCTGAAGTCTGCATTGAAGGCACCTCTTCTCAAGATCCGTTCCGGTCTGCCAAAGTAGCAGCCTTCCGTGAGCGGGAGATCAGAATACTGGTTACGACAACCATTCTTGAACGGGGAGTGACGGTTCCGCGCAGCGATGTTTATATTCTCGATGCCGACAGCGGTCTGTTCGATGAGGCTTCACTCGTGCAAATGGCCGGCCGTGCAGGCCGCTCCAAGGAGGATCCTGCGGGTACAGTGATGTTCCTGTCCCCGCAATGGACCCGCTCCCAGCGCAAAGCGATTGCCCAGATTCGTACAATGAATACCATTGCCCGCAGACAGGGCTATTTGAAGGGGGCAGGACATCAGTGACTCCGTTAAGCAGCTGGTTAGCAGGTATCCGCTCTTTGTTAGCCCCGGCCGGCATCCATTGTTTAATCTGCGGCAAAAACAGCCGGCCTTCAGCCAGACTGCCCGGTATTTGCACCGGTTGTGAAGCCGGTATTCCGTGGATCAGCCGTCTCCGCTGCCACAAATGCGGCCGGCACGTCGGCTGCCCAGACTGCAGCCGGAGCGGACAATCCACCCCGATTGTCTGTAACCGGAGCGCCGTCGCCTATACGCCGGTTATGCGGGAATTGCTTGGCCGTTATAAGTATAGGGGCCACGAACGGCTTGCGCCCCTGCTGGGGCTGATGCTGGATAGCGCATACCTGCAGCTGAAAGCTTACATAGAACATCTTCAGTACCCTCCGCAGGTGCAAATGGAAAAGCTGAATAAATATCATTTTCTCCGGCGAAAGGCAGCCAATCCAATCATTCAGTGGCAGGCTGATCTGCTGGTCCCTGTACCTGTCTCAGATTCGCGTCTTACAGAGCGGGGGTTTAATCAGGCCGAGCGTCTGGCAGATATATTGAGCAGGCTAAGAGGGATTCCGCAGCTTCCGCTGCTCATCCGTACCCAGCATACTGCGAAACAGAGCTTCAAAAGCAGGGCCGAGCGTATTACGGATATGAAGGATGCTTTTGCCGTAAGCCCGGATGAGCAGGTTAACATACAATTCAGCAGCCGGTTGACTACAGTAAAAGCTTCCGGCCGGCCTCTGCAGATTATCATTATCGATGATATTTACACTACCGGCAGTACCATCCGTGCCTGCGCCGGAGCGGTGCGGCTTCTGTGTGCAGGTTATGGAATAGAGGCTGATATATACAGCCTGACCTGGGCGCGTTCATGATAATCAATCTTCTTAAGCTCTGTTTATCCGATAATGTGATAAATAGTATAACACTTAAGAGTGATTTCACTTTTTTGATCTTACAATATAATCAAATTACTTCTCCCGCCGATACTAATCATAGACTAAGCGTTTGCAATCATGTAATCTTAGCATAAGTTGATTAAGCAATGCACAAAATGTAAGGGAAGGAGCCGCGGGTGAAATGAATGTAGACAATTGTCCGAGATGCGGCCGTTTATATGTCAAAAATCTTATGGAGCTTTGCCAGCCCTGTATTAAAGAGCTTGAGCACCAGTATGAGATCTGTGTAGAATATCTGCGCAAGAATCGGGGGACCAATATTCAGGAGCTGTCCGATGCTACTGAAATTTCTATCAAAGAGATCACCCGGTTTATCCGTGAAGGCCGGATCTCTATAGCGAATGCACCTAATATGATGCTGCCTTGTGAAGTGTGCGGAACCCTGATCCGCGAAGGACATATGTGTGACAGCTGCCGGTCCCGTTTAAGCAAGGACCTGAATAGGGCGGCAGCCGAAACTGCTGCTGCTAATGAAACGCCTAAAAGTGGAAATAAATCCGCTTACCGGGCCGTCGATAAGTTCCGGAATTAATAAAAACTTGGAAAAAACGTTTTCAGCTATAAAGATTGATTCAATAAAGGCCGATAAACTTAGTAAAGATTATCGGCTTTTTTATTTTAAAAGGAAGGTGGAAGTTATGAAAATTAACGAGACCGGACGAATCAACCCCATTAACCCATATCAGCGTACTGCCGAAGCACAGCGCCAGGAACAGGTCAAGAAGGGCACACGTAAGGATGAGGTTTCCATTTCTGATGAAGCAATTAAGCTTTTGCAGGCACAGAACAGCGGTAAAGTTGACACTGACCGTGCCAGCAAGATTGAGAGCCTGAAACAGCAAGTATCCGCAGGTACCTACCAGGTTGACGCAGCCAAACTCGCAGACACACTCGCCCCCTATTTCAAGCAAACCTCCGGGAATTAGGTGAACCCATCCATGGCATTAACACACTTACTTGAACTCCTTGAGCGGCTGGACGACACGCATCTGCAGATGCTCGATCTGGCCGCTGTCAAGAAACAGACGATTATGGACAACAAGGTTGAAGGTCTGATCGATATTATGAACCGAGAGTCCAAGCTGATGAAGCTGATAGGACAGCTCGAAGAGCAGCGCGGAGAGGCAGCATTTGCTTTTTTGCAGGGGGTGGGCATACGCTCCAACCTAAACCTGAATCTGACTGAGCTGTCCCGGCTTGTATTTGATCCCGAAGACAAATCGCGTCTGCAGCAGATCCAGCATAAGCTTTCTGACACACTTCACCGCTTAAAGAAAGCCAATGAATTGAATCAGAAGCTGATCGAGCAGTCGCTTACATTTATAGACTATTCCCTGGATTTGCTTGTCGGAAGACCGAACCAGGATTTTACGTATCATCATCCAGCCGATAAAGGATACAGCAGCAATCGGCCAGGTCTTTTTGACGCACGCGGATAGGTGCAGCAAGTCTGCAGTCCGTTGTGCCGGAGCAATCATAGGGAGGAATAAGCAGTGACATCCACATTTCATTCAATCGAGACGGCAAGACGGAGCCTGTTCACCCAGACGGCTGCACTCAGTACTACCGGACATAATATCGCAAATGCGAATACAGAAGGCTACACGCGCCAGCGTGTGAATATGAGGGCTTCTACTCCGATTGAGGCTTTCGGCCTTAATAATTCAACACTCCCTGGTCAAATGGGAACCGGTGTAGAGTTTGGTTCTATCGACCGGATCCGGGAGATGTTCCTGGATGACCAGTATCGCGGCGAGAATGCTGCAAGCGGCAACTGGGCTATTCAATCTGATACTTTGGATAAGCTGGAGGCGATTGTAAACGAGCCTTCAGACACAGGTATCCGCACAGTACTCGATAACTTCTGGAAATCCTGGTCTGACCTGAGCAAGAATCCGGAAGATCCGACAGCCCGTAAGATTGTAGTGCAGACTGCTCAGTCACTTACAGATGCAATCAATTACATGAGTACCCAACTTAGCAATCTCGACAGAGATCTTAACAGCAATATTGATGTTAAAGGGAAAGAGATCCAAAGCTATTTGAGCTCTATTGCTAATCTGAATCAATCCATCTATAAAATCGAAGGTATGGGTGATCAGGCTAATGACCTGCGTGATCAACGTGACCTATTGACGGACAAGCTTTCTAAGTTGATGAATGTAACAGTGTTGGATACAGATGCAGGATACACGATCTCACTTGGCGGACAGCCGCTTGTCCAGGGAGCAGCAGTGGCTGCGACAGTAGATAGTGCATTTTTAAATAATGCATATGCTTCCGGAGATCTCAAAGCAGGCGAAGCCTACGGTATGATTTTTTCCAGTAAAACGTATGTTACAGATTATCAGAAGCAGCTTGACGATATGGCAAATACGATTGCTAACGGTGAGGTTCAGGTTACGATTCCTTCAGGGTCCACTCTTCCTGCAGGAACAAAGGTCCTTAAAGACTCGACAATCATTAATTCTGACGGAAGTACGACTACTCTGCTTGCAGGCTCTGAGGTGCCGGTTCCCCTGGTAGGTGACCTAAAAACTACTGTACAAGGTCTCAATGGACTTCACCAGCTTGGCTATGCAATGGATGGCAGCACAGGCCGTGCGTTCTTTACACCTGCGATAGCGGGGGAGACCATTACGGCGGCTAATCTCCGGCTTAATCCTCAAATTGCTGCTGACCCGACTTTGTTTGCAACCTCTCTTCGTGCTACTACAGATAGTGACGGCAAGGTAACAACCATTAAAGGAAACAATGCAATGGCTCTCCTGTTCAGCAATATGAAGGACAATAACACCTTTACTTCACCTGATGGAACTAAGACTGGTACAGTCGGCTCTTACTTAAGCTCCATGGTTGGACAACTGGGGATTCAGTCACAGGAAGCCGCCCGTCAAGCAGACAATTCAGATTATCTGGTAGAGCAAGTTAATTCAAGACGCCAATCCGTCAGTGGAGTTTCACTGGATGAGGAGATGTCTAATATGCTGGTATTCCAGCATGCGTATAGTGCAGCAGCGCGTTTTATGACAACATACGACGAAATGCTTGATAAATTGATTAATTCTACCGGCACAGTCGGCAGATAAGGAGGAATAGCCAATGTTGAGGGTAACCTCCAATATGATGAACTCACAGCTGTTGCTTAACCTGAACCGCAATGCGCGCACTATGAACGAGACACAGCTTCAGCTGTCGAGCGGCCGCAAGATTAATAAGCCTTCTGATGATCCGGTCGGTATTACTTACTCCATGCGTTATCGTGCCGAACTGTCTTCTAATGAGCAGTATACGAAGAATGTGGATAGTGCATTGTCCTGGCTGGACTTCAATGATACGATTCTTGGACAAGCAGGAGATGTTGTTCAGCGGTTGCGTGAGCTTACAGTACAAGCTTCTACTGGCAGTAATCCGCAGTCTGCATTGGATAGCATTAATGAGGAAGTACAGCAGCTTAAAGAACAGCTGATAGATATTTCTAATAGTAAGCTTAACGATAAATATATTTTTAACGGTGAGCAGTATGATATGGCACCGTTTGATTTTCCTAAGAATCCTGATGGTACTTATAACACAGATATATATCCAGATCCTGCTGACAATGGACAGATTAAGTATGCTGTAGGTGAAGGTGTACAGATGACCATTAATCAGAACGGTAATGAGGTGTTTGGCTATCCGCCTGACCCGGATAATCTTCAGGATTCTGATAATATTTTCACAATTATTAATAATATCTCGGCAGCATTGACAGCAGGGGATGTCAGTAAAATATCAAATCAATTGGATAATATTGATGCCCGTGTAGAAAAAATGCTAACAGCCCGCTCAGAGATCGGCGCCAAAACAAATCGTGTTGAGCTGATGCAGGACCGGCTGAGTGACCTTAATCTTAACCTGACAGAACTGCAGGCAAAGACTGAGGATGCGAATTATGAAGAGTTGATTATGAATTCCAAGATTCAGGAGAATATTTATAATGCTTCGCTGTCTGTAGGAGCGAAGATCATCTCAAGTACACTCGTAGACTTTATTAGATAACGGAGGTGATATTCGTTGATGCAGGGTATTCTGCAAATTCGACAGACACCAGCAGTTATTAATATTGATGCTGATCCCGGCACATATTCAATATCCCAGCCTAAGGCCGAAGTAAATATATCAACTACTCCAGGGAGATTAGACGTGGAATCTTCACGTCCGAAGCTCACAATAGATCAATCACAGGCACGAGCAGCTTATAATGGAGGAACTGTGCTTGAAATGAATGAGCGCATTTACTCGGGAATTCAGCAATTATATTTACAGGGGATTGCGAGAAGAATGGAGCAAGGCACACGAATGGCCGAATTTTTTAAGCCAGGGAATACGATTGCAGAAATCTATGGTACGGACACTGAACCCAATTCATTTCCGAACCCGTGCGGGCCAGCATCCTATGATAATGTGGACATCCGTTTTGACACAAGCGCACCACAGCTGAATTATCGGCCTGCTGAAGTGAATATTCAGGTTGACAGACACGAGCCAGAGATCGAATACACCCGGGGTAAGCTGGATATTTATATGCAACAATATGCCTCTGTGGAGTTCACTCCACCAGAAATAAATATGCAAATATAGGATTTTGAGCTATAGAAGTGCACAATTGCGCCTCTATAGCCATTTTTCTATACGGCTCAATTTTCATAAAATGTGTAGGAGTTGAGTAATTTGATTATAGAGACATTGTCTATGGGAAGACTTGAAGTGAATGAGGAACAGCTTTATCATTTCCCCAAAGGGATTCCCGGCTTTGAAGAAGAAACAGATTTTGCATTGATCGGCTTAGAGGAAACTCCTTTTTGGGTTCTGCAGTCGTTAAAGGAGCAGGAGCTTTCATTTCTGTTGGCGGATCCTTTTAATTTCTATCCGGGCTATGAGTTCGAACTACCGGATGAAGAGGCGGAAGAACTCCAGATTCAATCAGAAGTGATTATTCGCAGCATGATTACGCTAAAGGGAGAAATTGAGCAATCTACTATTAATTTGTTAGCACCTCTTGTATTTAATCCCAATGAGCGAACAGGTAAGCAGATTGTAATCCATAGCGGACCTTATCATACCAAACATATTCTGCTTCAGGAACAGCCTGAAATAGATGGAAAGGACGGTGGTTGATGTGCTCGTACTCTCCCGTAAAAAAGGTGAGACTATTGTCATTCAGGACCACATTGAAATTACAATCCTTAGTGTGGACGGGGATACGGTAAAAGTAGGCATCTCTGCCCCTAAACATGTTGATATCTTTCGTAAAGAGGTATACCTCTCAATTCAAGAAGCCAACAGAGAGTCAGCTGCTCCACAGCAATCTGATTTGAATGCTCTACTACATCGGATGCGCGGAACGGGGAGTCATGAATAACCGAATATGTGTAAGAGATACCGAACCCGGGGCTGTGTATAGTCTTGGGTTTTTACTTTTTATAGATTTAAGCAGGAATGCTTTTAAGACAAGCTACAGTGTTGATTTTAATGTTTTTGAAAAAGTAATTTTGAAAAAATATAAAAATACTCTAAACAGTTGGAGACCAGCAGTCGATATATTATTTAGACGCTGATCCGGCAGGGCGGCCGACCTTAACGGTTTGGCGTTTACCACATGGATGTGGAACTAACTTAATTTCAGGGAGGAAATACCCAATGATTATTAATCACAACGTGGCGGCATTGAACACTCACCGTCAACTGGCTACCAACACTACTAACACTAACAAAAATATTGAGAAGCTGTCTTCCGGTCTTCGCATCAACCGTGCAGGTGACGATGCTGCCGGTCTGGCAATCTCCGAAAAAATGCGCGGTCAGATCCGCGGTTTGGATCAGGCAACCCGCAATGCTCAGGATGGCATCTCCTTGATTCAAACCGCTGAAGGTGCTTTGAGCGAAACTCACAGTATCCTGCAACGTATGCGTGAACTGTCCGTTCAATCCGCAAATGATACTAACACTCTTACAGACCGTGAAGAGCTGCAAAAAGAGCTTAACCAGCTCACTAACGAAATCAACCGTATCGGTAATGCTACTGAATTCAATACTAAGAAGCTGCTGAACGGTGACCTGTCTGAGAACAAGGTTACTAACGCAGGAACTCCTACCACAACTACTATTACTAAGGCTACCAGCCAAACAATATCTGTAGGTACCAACCCAATCAGCTGGAGTGCTAGCGCCAACGTAGTGGATATCGGTATTAAATTCACAGGTGGCACAGCTGCGGTAGGTAACGGATTTGACTGGTCAACTCTTGCTTCAAGTACTACAAACCAAGAGTTGAAGATCACTAAGACAGCTACTGGCTTCGAAGTCGATCTGACAAATGCAACATCAGGCGCAACGAATACTCTGGCAGTTGATGCAGATAAACTTGTTAAAGGTACAGATGGCAGTTACACATACGATAACCATGGTATCCAATTTACTATCACATCTGAACAGGCTGCTAGCTGGACTGCAAGTGCTTCTGTAACGATTGATCTTGATGTTGCTTCGGGTATCGATGGTACAGCCACTTCTGCTAACGGAGATCTGGCAGGAAAGACTATTCAGACAAAGTCTACAACTCAGGATCTGTCCACTACAGCTACTTCCGTTTCAATCTCAGGGGATATCGTTGTTGATGGAACAAGTAGTAAGCTGTTAGAAGGTGTGACTAATGTAAGTGTTTCTTGGGATTCGAATGTGGCAACAGTATCCTTGCTGGATAAGGATGGAACAGCTATTTCCACTTCTACATTCTCCGCAACTGCAGGATCAGAGCTTAACTATGATGCCAACGGTATTAAATTCACATTGGATATCGGAGCCGATGCTACAGCCCTTACTACAGGGAATTTCAAGTTAGAAGTGAAATCAGAATCAAAAACAGTAACTGAAGGAAGAGTAGTTAAGGATCAATCGGCATCCTTCCAAATCGGTGCCAACCAGTCCCAGACCTTGTCCCTTGCTGTGAGTGACATGAGAGCTTCTGCTTTGGGTATCGTCGGTAGCGGAGACGGCTTCTCCGCTACAGCCAACGTAACAAATGGCACTAACAACACTGCCAGCGAAAATGCACTGGACATTACGACCACTACAGGTGCAGCTAATGCTATTAAAGTTCTGGATGAAGCTACAAGCAAGGTTTCCAGCGAACGTGCTAAGCTAGGTGCTGTTCAAAACCGTCTGGAACACACCATCAACAACTTGGGTACTACTTCCGAGAACCTGACTGCGGCCGAATCCCGTATTCGTGACGTAGACATGGCTAAGGAAATGATGGAACAAACGAAGAACAATATTCTTGCACAAGCTGCTCAAGCAATGTTGGCTCAGGCTAACCAGCAGCCGCAGGGCGTACTTCAACTGCTGAGATAATATCAGGATGGAAGAAGGGCCAGAGGATGAACCCTCTGGTCTTTTTTTTCGGAATTGGGGGCCTCCATGACTATATCTTTATGTGTAATTTGTAAAAATGAGGAGCATAATATTACCAGATGCCTTGAAGGTGTAAGAGAAGCCGTTGATGAAATGATTGTTGTTGATACAGGTTCTACTGATAATACAGTCGCAATGGCAAGAGAGCTGGGTGCTAAGGTCTACTATTACGAGTGGGACAATAATTTTGCTAATGCTCGAAATTACGCGTTGAAGCAGGCCAAAAATGACTGGATTATATTTCTGGATGCTGATGAGTATTTTCTGCCGGAACATGCCAAACTGATTGCTGAAATGATCGGAAGGCTAAGGGCACAGAGAAACCTAACAGATGCCATTATGATGCGGCATATTAGCATAGATGAAGGTAGGGGAGGTGTCGTTGTTGAGACGAACAGGCTTGTTCGTGCGTTTCGGAAGTCGACGCTGGAATATGAGCGGCCTATTCATGAATCACTAACTAAAAAGACTGGGAAGATTCATTTGCTTGATGCAACTGATAGTAAGGCTGTTGTCTATCATACAGGATATACGTTGGAATGGATGAAGCATAAGGCACAGCGAAACCTAGAGTTACTGCTTAAGGATGAGCAAGATGGTACCGGTGATGAATTGACCCAATTATATCTATCGGACAGCTACATGGGTTTAGGTCAACTGGAGAAGGCCTTAGATTATGGAATCCGTTATATAGATAAAGGGAGAGTAGTCTATGGGTTTAATGCTAAGCCATACTCTAATGTAATCCGTTGTCTGATAAGCCTGGGGAAAAAGCATGAGCTAATTATAGACTGGATTGAAAGGGCTATTGAACGTTTTCCTGGACATCCAGACTTCGTGTGGCTAAAAGGGTTGCAATTTCTAAGAGAGCAGCGGTATAGTACTGCTCTGGGCTATTTATTAGAAGCTGATCAGTTGAAGGATAATTACGACGGTTCTGAGTCTGTAAGAATAACCTTTTCGTTAGCTGAGATCTATAATAATATTGCTGCAATTTATGTTTTAATGCACGATCATCTTACTGCACTGGAATACTATGTGAAGTCACTAAAAATCAAAAAATATGAAGTCAATGCATTCGATGGACTTTTTACAATAACTAAACCTTATCCAAGAGAAGAGCTAATTGCACTCCTTAATAGCATTTATGGGCATGCTGATGAAGACCTGACTTTCCTGATTAACAGATTTTGCGAGCTTCGTGAAGGTCAGTTGCTTCTATACTATGCCAAGAGGAGTGAATGGATCCAGCGGCATAAGAGTGAAGGTCAGATTCCCTATTATATTCTTTATCTTAATGGGAAATATGAAGAAGCATATCATATGTTAGATAAGTCTACGATGGACACGGCTCCTGATGACGTTGTTCAAGTTTATATGGTAGTTAACGCTATGCTGAGTCTTAGTGAAGACATTATTGCTATGGCACTTAGAAGAGTAGCCCCCTCATTTCAACGTATATTGGGTGTGTATGCAGGTGTATCGAAGCAGCTCTTCACTGAAGATACTCACAGTTTAATTGCGATATTTTCCGAAATTGCCAGAGTATGCAGTGACGAGCAATTACAGGCAGTGTTTATGATTGAACAGATGATAGAAGTTGATTTGTCACAGCAGATGGCGGCTATTCTTGTACAGCGTCGGAGATACAAGCTTGCCTTGCATTATTTTAATAGTGTCCAACAACCGCTGGATGGAGAAGCATGGTTTCAAAGGGGAATATGTTACTACAATGAAGGCCTATATACTCATGCACTCCAAGCCTTTGATCAAGCAAAGCTAAAAGGTATAGATGATAACCGAGTTGAGGAATACATCACTTGGACGGAAGGGCACATAAAAACAAAGCGAGTATAAGTTTCAGCTGAGTCGGAAATTAAAATGAGATATATCCTGAGGTCAGTAAGCGGGTTTGTGGCTCGCTTGCTGAAATGAGGAGATATAACGTAGGATTGCCAATATGCTTTTCCAGATGGTAACAGCGGAATGAAAGAACTATGTAACCTTTAAATTTATCAGTATGTTTAAATCATTAATTCATTATTGTGAGTGATTTTGTCTAAATATCATTAAATTTCTTAAAACGGCCGATAATCATACTATTATGTACAAAATTAAAATTGAGAATTTCACATTCCATTGAACTTAACATTGTATTGGAATGTTTACTCTAAAAGATTCAATACTAATAATGGACGGAGCGATGGAAGTGAACATCCTTGATCAAATTAACGAGTTTATTACGAACGATAATATTGAGCGAGCATATGAGCTTGTAATTGAGCATGAAGAATTCTATCGAAATGATGCAACCTTTTGGACCTTAAAGGCTTCCTTATGTGTAAAGGCAGGTTTATACCAGACAGCATATAATTGTTTAGAACAAGCGTTAGAGCTTGAGCCTGATAATTCAGATATATATTATAACATTGCCTATGTTTGCGAGCTTTTAGAGATGTACAGCGAGTCGGCATTAATGTATGGGAAAACTTTAAAACATACGGATAATGAAGATGTAAAAGCAGAAATCAATGCGATTACTTCCAGTAATCAGGCATTTGAATTGATAAAATCAGTTGCTGCTACAAATAAAAAACGTACTTATATCATTCTCTCATCTTGTGGCTGGGGGGATATTCTCCAGCGAATGCATCATATTTCAAGATCTCTGGTTAAACTTGGAAATCATGTCCAATATGTATGCCCGTCCCTTTCCGCAGATGTCAGTGATGGCAGTATTAGTTTGGACTCGACAGTACAGTACGTGCATAGTGAAAAACGCATAATTGATGGAGTCGAGGTCTACCAGCCGCTAATTGCGCATCATAATAAGAAAAGGTTATTTAACAATTACACATCTCTCGTCCAGTCATTGCTGAATTCTAATCAAAATAATTTGGAGCCCGTAGTTATTACTTATTTGCCTCATCATATTGAAACCGTTAAGAGTTTAGTAGGAGATTATAAACTGCTCTATGAATGTGTAGACGATCATAATGATTTGGAATATGCATTTTGGGGACATAAAAATGATGCGGCATGGGAACAGGAATTAATGGATCGGGCAGATATAATTACTACAACAGCTACATCTTTGTTTTTGCAGCGAACTGTTGTGGAAAACCGGGAAAATATATACTTATCCAGGAATGCAGTAAATGAAGCGGATTTTTTCTTGGGTGAGTCTGATGAACTGCCTGAAGATCTTGCGGGTATTCCCGAGCCTAGAATAGTATACACAGGCGCAATCTTTAAGTGGTTTGATGTTGAGTTGTTTTATTCAGTGGTAAAGGACAATCCGGATAAATCATTCGTGGTCATTGGCTTCGGTCAAGAGGATCTATTAACAGATAAATGTGAGAATTTATTTTTGCTTGGTGCTAAAAAACATAAGGAATTAAAACGGTATTTAAAGCATATGCAAGTAGGAATTATCCCATTTAAAGATGATCTGGATATTATTATGAACTGTGATCCTATTAAGCAATACGAGTATCTGGCCTGCGGTTTGCCTGTTGTCAGTACATTTCTTCCAGAAGCCATTATCGGTAAAAACAATTCATATCTTGCGAATACCAAGGAAGACTTTAAGAAGTCGCTTGAAAAAGCTTTAAGTCATCAAATTGAAAATGAAGAAAAAAGCAGCTTCTTAATTGATAATTCTTGGAACTTAAGAGCATCATTGATTTGCCAAGCATTTTACGGTGAACAACGAGAAGCTCAATCTTCGAGAAATGAAGCGATTAAAGAGCTGATCGAAAATGGAGTAAAACAGTACGAACATTCTAATTTGAAAATTGTACAGGCAATGACATACGTTTGGGAAGATAAGAATGAATTTTTGAGCAGGGCAGAAACGGCCTATCGGCAATCTCCAATCAAATTTATTACAAGAGTATATTTATATGCGTTATTTATAAATGATGCTAAGGAAGATTTTGTTGAAGTTTTAAAGACCCGTGACTTCTCCGATGAATTCTTAAGATTGGAGTTAGAAAGACGAATCATTCAGAGCAAACAGAGTAAAGGAAACGCCCTTGTTATAAAGGTGCTTATGTTATATGTTTTGAAACAATATAAGAAAGCCTTGATTTGTAAGAGTGAGATTAGGAATAATATGGATCGGATTTTGTTGGAATCCATAATTTACTATCTGCATGATGAATCTAGTACTGCCCGTGATCATTTAGGGGAATTATCAGAAGAATATATCCGGAACTCTCCAGCTGCAATCTATCTATCCTCCCCTTTAGACGCTATGGAACAGGAAAATAAAACAGCTGATGATAAGGGGAATGAACCAGCTAGTACTAAACGCAATCCGTTCATTAGCCTCATAGTTCCGACGCGTAACTCTGCCGCTGTAGTTAAATACGCTTTGAAAACCTGCATCGAGCAAAATTACGAAAACTATGAAATTATTGTAAGTGATAACAGCTCCCCGGGAATAGAGGATACCCGGCAGGTAGTGGATGAATTAAATAGTCCGAAAATTAAATATTACCGGACTTCCGGTAACTATGCTATGAATGAAAACTATGAATATGCGTATGAACAAGCCAGCGGAGAGTACTTGATAATATTAGGTTCAGATGACGGTTTGTTATTACATGCGCTTGAAACGTTGTCTGAGGTCATAAAAGAACTGAACTACCCACTCTCATTAAGTTGGGACTTGGCGGCTTATGGTTGGCCTAAGGTAGATATTCCCCGAATCCGAAATGGATTATTTATTCCTTATCCAACACAAAAAGGCTCTATTAAATGCACGTATTATGATGAATCATATTTAAGCGCTGTATTGAATTTTGAGGCTAGATATAGTGTGCTCCCGATGTTCTACTACAATTCAATCATAAAGCGGGAATTGGCCGAAGAGGCTAAAAAAGTAGCCGGCAGGCTGTTTACGTGTTCAGCACCCGATGTGTATACAGGGGTTGTATTCGCTCATCTGCAGAAAAAATACATTCATATTAATATGCCTATGGCTGTGGGGGGATCATCAGAGTCAAGTGTTGGTATTAGTGTCGGTAACTCAGTTTACTCGTCAAAAAACAAGAATGAGGATAATGCAGCTTTTGAAATCAAGAAAGTTAAAAGTCAAAACCAGGAATATCACTCTGTCCATGCGCCTTATTTTGCGGTTGAAGAATCTGCTGTTGTATCAGTAGCTTCTGTTGCACAACGATATTTTGGAGATTCATTTGAGGTCAACCGTGAAAACTTCTATAAGGCATGTACACGGCAGCTATATTCTGGCGAAAATTTTATTGCTAAAAGGGCAGAGTTATACGATTGTTTGCGATCCTATGGAGATACCAAGATATTGAGTTGGTTTGAGAAAGAGTTTGTGGAGAATGAGCGCTTCCAAGGTTATGATAATCCTGAATTGTATCCTTTCAAGCCCCAATATGGGAATGGCGGGGGACTTGCTTTAGATGCATCTGAATTTGGTGTATCTGATGTATACGGCGCAGCTAAGCTTTACCGAAAGATCGTTGGATATTAGAGATTATTGAACGATGAAATAACTAAACTAGAGCTAGAGTTGAGCTTTTGTTGATGGATATGGCTAATCTACAAAGGATAAAAGGGGAGTTACAATTAAATTTCCTATTTTCCCCTCTAGTACATTAAAAGTTTTATTCAGAAAACCGATATAAGTAACATTGAGATTGTTATTTTTGGAGGTCGGATTATGAACGTTCAAATTTCCTTGTCTACGAATATACCGATGGGAGAGCCCTTTAAACCTGAAGCAGCAACTATGCAGACACTATCTAGTGAAGCCACTCAGATTCGAGATACTAAAGAGCTTGTTGCTAAGGAACGGCAAGGGGTCTCTGTATCAGCGGGGGAAGAGCATCTGATCAGGACAATTGAGAAGGCTTTTAAATCCCTGCAAGGGCCTGAAACTATGCTTGATATTAGTATTCATGAGAAGACACACAAGCTGATGGTCAAGGTTATGAACAAGGAAACTGGCGAGCTAATCCGTGAAGTACCTCCAGAAAAAACATTGGATCTTGTAGCTAAGATGATGGAGCTTGCAGGCATCATGATAGATGAGCGAGTCTAACAATAGGAGGTGCGGTTTTGGTTACACGTATTAACGGATTTTCCGGTATGGATATCGATAGCATGGTTAAGAGTATGATGACCGCCAAGCGGGTTCCGCTTGATAAGCTGAATCAGGACAAGCAACTGCTTGAGTGGAAACGGGAAAGCTACCGTGAGATGAATAGCAAGCTGTATGATTTTAGGACTAATAAATTAACGTCCAAATATGGTGTGTCATCTGCAATGAACATGCAGACGGCAGTTACCTCGGGAAATACAACTGCAGTTCAAGCGGATGCGTCAGCTACTGCAAATGGAATCGATATGGCAGTTAGTGTTACTCAGCTAGCGACTAAAGCAAAGGTTGAAACGGCTGGTGGTGGCAAAATGGTGCCGGCCAGCCGGACCTTGGCCGAGATGCAAATGATTATTGATGGAAAAGATCCCAGTAAGTTAACCGAAGACGAGAAAAAAGCATATGCGGATAAAACGTATAATTTTTCAATTAATGGGGTTAGTTTTACAGACAGCAATAAAAAAACCCTCTTTACTAGTGACACCTCAATTGCAACTGTTGTAGCAACCATCAATTCAAAGACAGACGCTAAGGTTACGGCTAAATATGATGAGTTAACAGGAAAATTGATCATTAACTCGAAATCAAGCGGTAAAAATAGTGAAGCGAAGCTTGGGGAAGATGCTAAGGATTCCGAATTGTTGAGTTTGTTCAACCAGAAGGCTGCGGATAAAAGTGTATTTAATACCGCTGATGGAGTTAACGCCTTTGCTTATGTGAACGGTGTGAAAATTGAAAAAGATACTAATACATTCAGTGTTAACGGTGTAACATTAACACTGTTAAAAGAAACAACAAGTACAGTAGGTGAAAACGTTAAACCTACTGATTCAGGTGTTTTGGATAACCCATTGTTTATTACAACAACTACAGACCCGACCAAAGCAATAGAGACTATCAAGGGATTCGTTGAAGACTACAACGCACTAATTTTAACGTTGAGCAAGCGAATCGGCGAAGCTAAATATCGTGATTTTGCACCACTTACTGATGAACAGAAAGCAGAAATGAAGGATTCTGATATCGAAGCCTGGACCGAAAAAGCGATGAGTGGTCTGCTGAAAAACGATGATATCCTGAAATCGACCTTATCATCTATGCGTACACTAATTACCGAGAAGCTTGGTTCACTAAGCGCCATGGGAATTACTACCGGATCCTATTCAGAAAACGGAAAGTTGTATATAGATGAAGCTAAGCTAAAACAGGCTCTTACCGATAATCCTCAAGGTGCAATTGATTTGCTTCAGGGACCTCAAAGTGCTGCCACTACCGGTTTGTTTGATAAGCTGGCGGATACAATTTCTAAGTCACTCAGCAGCATTGCTGACCGGGCGGGAACAAACCGCTTCTCCGGGGAGCTAACCAGCTCCTTCAAAGAAGAAAGCGTTATGGGTAAGCAGCTTAAAGAGTACAATAAGCGAATCAGCACTATGCTTGATTATTTGGAAAATGCAGAAACCCGGTACTATAATCAGTTCAGTGCAATGGAAACAGCTATGAACAAGTTGAATTCACAATCGGCCAATCTTCTATCCAGTTTTGGAATGTCCTAATATAAGGGGGGAGACCTTTGATTACATCTCCATATGATAAATACCGGCAATCATCAGTACAGACTTCAACACCTGCGCAACTAGTAATTATGCTCTATGATGGTGCAATTAGATTTGTTAAAATGGCATTAGACGGGCTGTCTAAGCAGGAATATGAGAAATCTAATCTAAATTTCGGAAAAGCCCAGTCAATTATTAGTGAGCTTATGGGTACTTTGGATCACTCCTACGAGGTTTCAAAAGGTTTGTTTTCTTTGTATGAATATACAAACCATTTATTAATTGAAGCCAACATTCACCGTAACCCAGAAAAAGCACACGAAGCACTAGGATATTTAGGAGAGCTTCGTGAAACCTGGCTGCAGGCTTCAAAGCTACCAAATGCACAAAATGAGAACGTGCATGGATGATTTAATTAGGGAACTAGACGGATTGACCGAACAAATTTTAGCTAGGCTTTCTAATACAAGCTTCGAGGACATTGAAAAGTTTGTAGAAGAACGCCAAGAGGTTGTCGATAAGCTCGCAGAGCTTGTCGAAACCTCGTTAGTCTCGATAGATCAAAAGCATGAGATCCAGCGGATTTTAACATATGATGCTGAAATTCTTGCTCGTATGAATGCCTTAAAGCAAGAAGCCCAGAACTTTCTTCATAAGCGAGGACAGGCCAAAATGCAGCGCAACGCCTACGAGGCAGCCTATACGCCAGACAGCATCCTGATGGACCGAAAAAAATAATATATTCTTAATGATTCATTTCAGGAGCAGACGGGTATTGAATAGCGTCTGCTCCTTTTTGATTAATAATCACAGTTACAGCTAATTACGGACTTAATCTGCGAGTGGTAAAATATTGCAAGTAAACATTTACTTTTCCAATTGACAATGAAGAAGCTGCGGTGGTATAGTCGAGTTGTGGGCAAGACTCACGTTCATCTGATGACGAAGGGAATGTTTAATCAATGGAAGGTAAAGTTAAATGGTTTAACGCAGAAAAAGGTTATGGCTTCATCGAAACTGCCGATGGTGGCGACGTATTCGTACACTTCTCCGCGATCCAGACTGATGGCTTTAAGACTTTGGATGAAGGTCAATCCGTAGAGTTTGACATCGTTGAAGGCGCACGCGGACCACAAGCAGCTAACGTCATCAAATTATAATCATCCGGCGCAGCCGACCTACATATATATGGTAGATGGTTAGCAATTTAGACAACGCTAGCAGGGACTCTGGGATACTCCCAGGGTCTTTTTTTGTTGTATTGTAAGCGCTAATTTGCTGTCTACAGCTCAATAGCTAACATCGATTTCCATTTTTCTGTTAGAGCAATGAAAATAATGGGTAATAACAGACGTTGGGCCTACGATTTTGCCTCGATGCAGACTATTCGTGCTTTGGGATGTGAACGAAGGAATGACATCATACTGCCTAAGTGAGGGAACGTACGGGATGCTTCTGAAGCAGGCGCTGTATTGTGCGGTTTATATGAGCGGAGGCCAACGAATGTAAGCGTATGCTTCCGGATTTAGTTGTATAGCGGCTAATGATGGAGGGAGGCGCGTAAAAAACTTTTTAGGAGGATGGACAACAGAATGAAGAAAATGTGGCGAGGTTTGATGACTGGAGTACTTGGAATCAGCATGTTGTTCGGCGCTCTGGGAAGTGTCTCTGCAGCAACGGCCAAGGATATTCAGGGACACTGGGCGCAGAGCCAGTTGCAGGATTGGCTCGATAAAGGCTACCTGCAGGGCTATGCAGACGGGACGGTGAAGCCGAATAATGCGATTACCCGCGGAGAATATGTTGCACTAGTAAACCGTTTATTTGGATTTACAGACACGGCAGCCATAACGTTTACAGATCTTCGAAGCTCCAACTGGGCCTATAGTGAAGTGGCCAAGGCTGTAAGAGCCGGATATATTGGCGGATATGAGAACAATACGTTCCGCGCCACCAGTCCGATTACCCGCCAAGAGGCTGCGGTCATTACCGCAAAGCTTCTCAGCTTGAACACAAACAATACAACGCTGGCGTTCAAGGATAGTGCGCAAATTGCTCCATGGGCTAAAGGAGCAGTGGCAGCTGCAGCAGCCAAGAGTATTATTAATGGTTATCCGGACGGAACCTTCGGGCCCAAAAAGGCCCTGACCAGAGCTGAGGCAGTAGGTATTATCGGTAACTCGGCGGCCAACAAGCCAGGCGGTTCAGTCACACCAACCCCTACACCTACCGCTACACCATCTGCAACCCCAACTCCGCCAGCAACCCCTACAAGTCCTGCTGGCGGAGGTAGCAGCGGTGGAGGCGGCAGTGGCGGTGGCAGCACCGCTCCAACGGTTAGTGGTGTAACATACGGACATGTAGGCTCTGTTACGGCAGATGTGTATCTGACTTCATCGGTAACAGGCGCTGTTTACTATGTTGTTGCCCCTTACAGCAGTACAGCCGTTGCGCCGAATCACGTACAGGTTCGTGATGGTCTGACCGCTGCCGGTACGGCAGGTGTGAATGCCGGATCAACGGCAGCTGCTGCTGGCAGTACAGTGTCGTTCTCGGTTTATGGATTGCAGCCTGATACGGAGTATGCGGCCTATATAGCGTTGTCTGATACAGCAGGCAGCTGGTCTGGAGTGTATACTCTGAGGTTGGCTACAGCTACAGCAGGCCAAGGGGCGATTACTGAGCTCAGCCCGGGTTCAATGGGTACAGTGACAGCAGATGTTTATGTAGCCTATGGCCAGACGGGGGACGCGTCCGCGCCTGTACGGTATGTGGTGCTCCCCGCGGATGCTGCTAACCCAACAGCAGCACAGGTTCTGGCAGGGCAAAACAGCTCAGGAGCACAGCTGGCTGCACCCTGGAGCGGCGGCTTTACACCGGTTCCTGGAGCAAGGCAGACACTGACACTGAGCGGTCTGATGGCTAATACTGCTTATAAAGTATATGTCATTGCAGGCAGCGGAACATCCTTGTCACCGGTAGAGCTTTTGCGGATTCATACGAAGCAGCCGTGAAGCATACGGCTTAAGGCTGGGAATGTTTAAGGGAATGGTTATTATAATTTCTGCTGAATCAGGAATAATATGATCGGCTAGACATGGTCCGGATAAGGGCGAAAGGATTGCCCTGCCCGGACTTTGTTTTATTCTAATTAATGAAAGATGCAAATTGTGTAAGGTAAATGTAAAGTCTGTAATGAATTGCTTTTTACTTAGCGCTGACAATTTGGTATAATGGGAACGTAAACAAAGGAGGAGTGCCCTATGCAATTCAGCATTCGAGGTCAACAAATTGAAGTGACAGATGCTTTAAGAGATTATGTTGATAAGAAGCTCAGCAGACTTGAGAAGTATTTCGATGCACCCCCTACCTCAGAAGGATATGTGACGCTTAGCGTAGTCCGCGGCATCCACACGGTGGAAGTCACAATTCCGCTCGCAGGTGTAACCCTTCGTGCAGAAGACCGCAGCGACGACATGTACGCATCTATTGATGCGGTTGTGGACAAGCTGGAACGGCAAATCCGCAAGCACAAAACCAAACTAAACCGTAAGTTCCGTCAGGAAGGCAGCCTGAAGACGATTTTTGTAGAAGAGCCTTCCAGCGCTGTTGCCGTTGAGGAACAGGATTACGATGATTTGGAAGTGGTGCGGAACAAGCGCTTCACCTTGAAGCCGATGGATGTCGAGGAAGCCATTCTGCAGATGAATATGGTTGGACATAATTTCTTTGTATTCTCCAACATTGAGACTTCCGAAGTAAGCGTTGTTTACAAACGCAATGATGGCAAGTACGGCCTGATCGAACAGGATTGATCTGAAACGTCAGGTAAAGCAATATGCTGGCGGGGTAATGCAGCCAGTACTAATTACAAAAATCAGCCGAGTCCCTATTCGCTTGAAGCGAATAGGGCTCTTATTCGTATAAATAGAATGACAATTCACCGCTTCTTCTATTTTGCAAAATAAGGTTGCGGCTACTCGTATTGCGGCTTGTCTTACAAACTGTTACAATTTATGAAGCAGCGGAATCGAAATAATATATGGCCCTTTCAATTTTTAGTTAAGGATGGGCTCGGTTCCACCATCTGTGTTGCATGAAAGGGGTTAACCATGCTAGGACTTGTAAAGAAAATATTCGGCGACACCAATGAACGTGATGTCAAGCGTCTAATGAAGACGGTCGAAGTTATTAATGGACTGGAACCTGAATTCGTAGCCCTCTCGGATGAGGCGCTTAAGGCGAAGACTGAAGAATTCCGGGCCCGGATTGAAAAAGGCGAGACCCTGGAAGAGATTCTTCCAGAAGCATTTGCAACCGTACGCGAAGCTTCCAAACGGACGCTGGGCATGCGGCATTTTGACGTACAGCTGGTTGGAGGTATGGCGCTGCATGAAGGCCGGATCTCCGAAATGAAGACAGGTGAAGGTAAGACGCTTGTGGGTACATTGCCGGTTTATCTGAATGCACTGCTCAGCAAGGGTGTGCATGTCGTAACGGTTAATGATTATCTGGCTCAGCGTGACAGCGCGCAAATGGCACAAATCTATAACTTCCTGGGCATGACGGTCGGGGTCAACCTGAACGGCATGGACCATGCTGATAAACAAGAAGCGTATGCCTGCGATATTACGTATGGTACGAATAATGAATTTGGTTTTGACTATCTGCGTGATAACATGGTGCTCTACAAAGAGCAGATGGTACAACGCCCGCTATATTTCTGTATTATTGATGAAGTAGACTCTATTCTGGTTGACGAAGCGCGTACTCCGCTGATTATTTCCGGCCAGGCTGAGAAATCGACAGAGCTGTACTATGCTGCAGACCGTTTTGTTAAGAAGTTAACGGCTGAAGAAGATTACACAGTTGATATAAAAGTGAAATCGGTAGCTCTGACTGAGAAGGGTGTGGCTACAGCTGAACGCGCTTTTGGCATTGAGAACCTGTATGACCACAGCCATGTTACCCTGAACCATCATATCGTCCAGGCACTCAAGGCAAATGTTATCATGCGCCGTGATGTTGATTATGTGGTGAACGGTGATGAGGTTGTCATTGTCGATGAATTCACCGGCCGTCTGATGGCTGGACGCCGCTACAGCGACGGGCTGCACCAGGCGATTGAAGCGAAGGAAGAGATCCAGGTACAGAATGAGAGCATGACCCTGGCAACGATCACCTTCCAGAACTACTTCCGGATGTACCGCAAATTAGGCGGTATGACAGGTACAGCCAAGACGGAAGAAGAGGAATTCAAGAAAATTTACGGCCTGGAAGTTCTGCAGGTACCGACGAATAAACCAAACCAGCGTGAGGATATGCCTGACGTCGTCTATAAGAGCGAGACCGGCAAGTTTAATGCGGTGGTAGCAGAGATTGTAGAGCGCCATAAAAAGAACCAGCCGGTGCTGGTAGGTACAGTGTCCATTGAGAATTCCGAACGTGTATCTGAAATGCTCAAGCGTAAGGGCATCAAGCATCAGGTGCTGAATGCCAAGCATCATGAATCCGAAGCGGAGATCATTTCACAGGCTGGACAGCCGGGCACCGTAACAATTGCTACGAATATGGCCGGCCGTGGTACGGATATCACGCTTGGTGAGGGCGTTAGAGATGTTGGTGGTCTGCATATTATCGGTACAGAGCGTCATGAATCCCGCCGTATCGATAACCAGCTTCGCGGACGTGCCGGACGCCAGGGCGACCCGGGCTCTACTCAATTCTATCTGTCACTCGGTGATGAGCTCATGAAGCGCTTTGGTGCAGACAATGTCCTGAATATGATGGACCGTCTGGGCTTTGAAGAGGATCAGCCGATTGAGAGCCGTATGATTACGCGTGCCATTGAATCAGCCCAGAAACGGGTTGAGGGTAACAACTTCGATATCCGTAAAGTCGTGCTGCAGTATGATGATGTCATGAATCAGCAGCGTGAGATTATCTATAAGCAGCGCCGTGAAATTCTCGAATCCGAGAATATCAAAGGTGTTGTAACCGAGATGATTAAGCCGGTCATTGACCGTGTCGTCCGTGCACATTGCAGTGATGATATTCCGGAGAACTGGGAGCTGCAGGAGGTTGCTGACTATGTTAACAGCAAGCTGCTGGATGAAGGTGCCCTTACACGTGATGACCTCTGGGGTAAGGAAGTAGAGGAAATCGTTGATTTCATCTTTGACCGTGTTATGCAGAAATACGATGCACGCGAAGAGCGCCTTGGCGCTGAGCTGGTTCGTGAATTCGAAAAGGTTATCGTGCTCCGTTCTGTAGACAGCAAATGGATGGATCATATTGATGCGATGGATCAGCTTCGTCAAGGGATTCACCTTCGTGCATACGGCGGTACAGATCCGCTGCGCGAATATCAGTTTGAAGGCTTTGAGATGTTCAACGCCATGACTGCCGCCATTCAGGAGGAAGTCGCTACGTATATTATGAAGGCGCACATCGAAGCTAACCAGGAACGCCAGTCCGTAATCGAGGAAGATAAAATCTCGACCAACGCTGAGCCGGCTGAGAAACGTCCGGTGCACGTCGAAGCGGCTATCGGCCGTAACGATCCTTGCCCATGCGGCAGCGGCAAGAAATACAAGAACTGCCACGGCCAGAACGCTTAGGATATCCTGATTGTTTCAGGCTTATAATGACAATAAAGGCGGCTGGGCCCGGGGTATCCCCCCGTTTGCGGCCCGGCCGCTTTTTTGGAGTTTTGGGGTGTTTCCGGGGTAAGAGCAGAGCAGGTGAAAATGCTCTGCGGAGCTGGCTCCTGGCGGAAGCGGTGGAGGGGAAGTTTGGAACTGTAGGAGCGAATGCGTCCGCCTTTGTCTTCAGATTTCTACCGCGATCAGCGGTACAAATCAGGAAATCTGAAGACAACAGCGGCCGGAAGTCCAAACATTCCCTGGAGCTGCGGAATATGCCAGGTGCAAGATTGAGGAGCAAGGAGCCATGCGTGCTCTACTCCCTGGGAAGATGCAAACTCCAATCAGCGGCCCCGCGCAATATTTTATTTTGAAAGGTGTAGTGATCCCATGATCGATTTTACCGTGAAGCAGGACCTGCGTGAAATAGGCAAGAAACTAACCAACCTTAGGGGGTCTCTTTGACTTAGACCTGAAGCTGGAAGTCATTGCGAACTTTGAAGAGAAGATGGCAGCGCCGGATTTCTGGAACGACAATGAGAAGGCCCAGGTAGTCATCGGCGAGATGAACGCGGTCAAATCCGTAGTAGACCAGTTTGAGAAGCTGCAGCAGGAATATGATGATGCGGCAATGATGGCTGAGCTGGCTGATGAGGAAGGCGACGAGGAGCTGGCAGGAGAAGTGGCTGCAACGATCCGTGCAGTTGCCGGCAAGGTCGACGAGTTCGAGCTTCAGCTGCTGCTGAACCAGCCGTATGATAAGCTGAACGCCATTCTGGAGCTTCATCCAGGCGCCGGCGGAACAGAGTCCCAGGACTGGGGTCAGATGCTGCTGCGCATGTACACACGCTGGGCGGAGAAAAGCGGCTTCAAGGTTGAAGTGCTTGACTACCTGCCGGGTGACGAAGCGGGAATCAAGAGCGTTACGCTGCTAATCAAGGGCTTCAATGCCTATGGCTACCTGAAGACGGAGAAGGGGGTGCACCGGCTGGTGCGTATATCCCCGTTCGATTCCTCCGGCAGACGGCACACCTCCTTTGTTTCTTGTGATGTAGTTCCGGAAATTTCAGATGATGTTGAAGTGGAAATTCGGACAGAGGATCTGAAGATCGATACCTACCGGGCCAGCGGTGCGGGCGGCCAGCACATCAATACGACGGACTCGGCGGTACGGATTACGCATATTCCTTCAGGTGTAGTGGTAACCTGTCAGAATGAGCGCTCACAGATCAAGAACCGGGAGCAGGCGATGAAGATGCTGCGCTCTAAGCTCTATGAGCTGAAGCTGCAGGAGCAGCAGAAGCATCTGGATGAGATCCGCGGCGAGCAGTCGGACATTGCCTGGGGCAGCCAGATCCGCTCGTATGTGTTCCATCCATACAGCATGGTGAAGGACCACCGGACATCCGTGGAAACCGGGAACGTGGGTGCGGTCATGGACGGGGATATTAACCTGTTCATCGACGGCTATCTGCGCAGCCAGATTAAGACAGAAGTTGAATAAGTATAACTGGATTTCTACGCGTCCGTGGAGTGTAGTAAGGAGAAGCTAGAGCATGCAAAAAGTAAATTCACGCAACAAACCGCCGCTGATTCCGCTGAACGGGCCCTTACGCCATACGGTGGATATAGCTTTAATTTTAATTGGTTCATTCATTACCGGTCTCGGGTTCAATCTGTTTTTTCTGCCGAACCAGATCGCTTCGGGGGGAGTATCGGGCTTGTCGGTGCTTGCCGACGAGTGGTTCGGCGCTGAGCCGGCTTTTACCCAGTGGGCGCTGAACATTCCGTTATTTATTCTCGGGGTTATTTTCCTCGGCAAGCAATACGGTATGCGCTCCCTGCTGGGCAGCTTCGTGCTGCCGTTGTTTATCTACCTGACCAAGGACGGTCCGGTTCCGACGACCAATCCGCTGCTTGCCTCCATTTATGGAGGGATTGCAGTAGGGCTCGGGCTGGGTCTGGTGTTCCGCGGACGCGGATCAACGGGCGGGCTGACGATTGCAGCACAGATTATCCAGAAGATCACCGGCTTCAGCTTTTCGCTGTCTGTCGTGCTGCTGGACGGTACGGTTATTACATTGGCCGCATTTGTGCTGGGCATGGAGCAGGCGATGTATGCATTGATTGGCCTGTTCGTGACCGGGAGAGTGATCAACGCGCTGGAGATGGGCTTCAGTGTGACCAAGGTGGCCTATATCATCTCTGATCACACAGAGGCGATCTCCCAGGCGATTCTGAATGACCTGGACCGCGGGCTGACCAAGCTGAACGCACAGGGCGGCTATACCGGTGATAACCGGGTGGTGCTGATGGCAGTTGTAGGCCAGAACGAGATTACCCGGCTAAAAGCGATTGTCCGGTCCGTTGATCCGGGTGCATTTGTGATCATTACTGAGGCCCATGAGGTGCTTGGTGAAGGATTTAAAAGAGAAGCGTAGAATCTCCATGAGAGAAGTCTACGCTTCTCTTTTTTATATAACAATCCTACCAATAAAGTTAACGCAAGATGTTGTATTTATATTAATTCAGTCGTATAATAATACATATTTGCAGGACGGTATACATGGATATCAACAGTTAGAAAGCGGGGATGACAGTGGCAGGCAAGCTGAGAGCGGCGATAGTGGGGTCAACGGGATACGGGGGCGTGGAGCTGATCAGGCTTTTGCAGAACCATCCGGATATAGAAATTACATCAGTAATCTCCTCATCGAGTGCCGGAGAGCCGATTGAGCAGGGTTTTCCGCATTTGACGGGAATTGTGGAGCGGAAGCTGGACGGTGTTGATCCGGCGGAGATTGCGGGCAGGGCAGATGTAGTATTCACAGCAACACCGTCAGGTGTGAGTGCCAAGCTGGTACCGCAGCTGCTGGAAGCGGGCCTGAAGGTTGTCGATCTGTCCGGCGATTTCCGGCTGAAGGACGGAACGGAGTATGAGCAGTGGTATAAGCATACGGCCCCGTCCGCTGAATATCTGGAGCAGGCTGTATACGGGTTATGTGAGGTGTATGGTGAACGCGCTGCAGGAGTTGATTTTATCTCCAATCCGGGATGTTACCCGACCGCTACGCTGCTGGGACTGATTCCTGCGGTAGAGGCAGGCTGGATCAAGCCGGAGAGTATCATTATTGATGCGAAGTCGGGTATTTCGGGAGCAGGACGCGGTGTGAATCTGGGCGTTCATTATGCCGAGGTCAATGAGAACTTCAAGGCCTATAAGGTCAATAAGCATCAGCATATTCCAGAGATTGAACAGGTACTTACCGATATTTCCGGTGAAAAGGTAACCGTGACCTTCACAACGCATCTGGTGCCGATGACCCGGGGAATTATGAGCACGATGTATGCAGGAATGAACGGGACTTATAGCGAGCAGGATTTTGTGGAACTATACCGTAAGTATTATGCAGGGCGGCCTTTTGTGCGTATCCGTGAGGCCGGAGTGCTTCCGGCGACCAAAGAGGTCAGCGGATCGAACTACTGCGACATCGGCTTCTCCGCAGATGCACGTACAGGACGGGTAACGATTGTGTCTGTCATCGACAATATTGTTAAAGGTGCAGCAGGGCAGGCGATTCAGAACCTGAATTTGATGATGGGATGGGAGGAAACCCGCGGCCTTGGTTACACACCAGTGTATCCGTAAGGTTCAGCGGTCAAACATACAATGAGCATAAATCAGCCATATACCGTCGTGGAAGGCGGAAGCATTACCGCGCCAAAGGGTTTTACCTCTGCAGGACTGCACTGCGGCCTCAAAAAAACAACCCGCAACGATCTGGGAGTTATCCTCTGCGAGGTTCCGGCAACGGCTGCGGCTGTGTATACAACGAATGTATTTCAGGCTGCGCCGCTTAAAGTAACCCGTGAAAGTCTGGGGGATGGTATCCTGCAGGCGGTCATCGTGAACAGCGGGAACGCGAATGCATGCACAGGCGAGCAGGGCGAAGCCGATGCTTATGAGATGCGTGCAGCTGCGGCCAAAGCGCTTGGCGTGAGTGAGCAGAATGTTGCAGTAGCTTCAACTGGAGTGATCGGTGAGCTGCTGAAGATGGACCGTGTGCGTACCGGGATTGCCGGAATTCAGGAGAAGCTTGATGGAGGCCCTGCGGGAGCAGAGGAGTTCAGCCAGGCTATTTTGACAACCGATCTGGTGAAAAAAGAATGCTGTGTCACAGTATCAGTCGGCGGAGAAGAGGTAACGATTGCCGGTGCGGCCAAGGGCTCGGGGATGATTCATCCGAATATGGCCACGATGCTGGGCTTCATGACGACGGATGCCCTGATTGACGGGGAAGATCTGCAAAGCCTGCTGCGTACCGCTACTAATACTACATTTAATATGATTACAGTTGATGGGGATACAAGCACGAACGATATGCTGGTAACGATGGCCAGCGGCCTGGCCGGTAATGAGAAGCTGACGCGTCTGCATGCGGACTGGGATGCTTTTGCCGCGGCATTCACTCATGTGTGCCGGCACTTGGCGATGGCGATTGCGAGAGACGGTGAGGGTGCGACCAAACTGATTGAGGTGCAGATCAGCGGTGCAGTGCATGATGAGGCTGCCGGGGCGATTGCGAAGACGGTGGTAGGCTCGAGTCTGGTGAAATCGGCGATTTTTGGGGCGGATGCCAACTGGGGCCGGATTATTGCCGCCGTTGGACGCGCCGGTGTTCCGGTATCGCCCGAGAAGGTGGATATTTCGCTTGGTGAGATAGCGGTGCTGCGCCAATCGCGTCCAGTGGCTTTTGACGAAGAGAAGGCTCTTCATTATCTGCAAAAGACCGGTACGGTGCTGATTACCGTAGCTCTGGCTGACGGCGAAGGCAAGGCTACAGCCTGGGGCTGTGACCTCACTTATGATTATGTGCGGATTAATGCGGCATACCGTACTTAAACGCAGCTGGCATAAATCCATGAGGAGGCTACCTAGAACATGACGGAGCAAAAGATAGAAAAGCTGTTTGTGATGAAATGCGGCGGGAGTACGCTGGCTGCGCTGCCGGATTCATTTTTTGCGGATTTGCGTGAGCTGCAGGACAGCGGGGTTCAGCCTGTGATTGTACACGGCGGCGGACCGGCGATTTCGGAGAACCTGGCGAAGCTGGGGATTGAGAGCAGCTTTGTGAACGGACTGCGGGTGACGACGGAGGAAGTGCTGGATGTTGTAGAGATGACGCTGGCAGGCAGCATCAACAAGGCGATTGTCCGCAGAATCCAGGGCAACGGGGGGCAGGCTCTCGGCTTGTCCGGTGTGGACGGCAATCTGATACTGGCACGGCCTGTAGCAAACAGCGATGAAGTAGGGCAGGTCGGCGAGGTGACCGGAGTTAAGGCGGAGATCATAACAGGGATTCTCGCACTCGGCTATATTCCGGTGATTGCACCTATTGGTGTAGATGCCGGTGGGCAGCGTTACAATATCAATGCGGATACGGCGGCTGGGGCGGTGGCTTCTTTTGTGAAGTCGCCTTCGATGATTGTGGTCACGGATGTCCCCGGTATTATGCGCGTAATGGAGGGTGAAAAAGTTGTGCTGCCGTCAGTTACTGTGACAGAGATCGAAGAGCTGATTGCCAGCGGTGAGATTTACGGCGGGATGATTCCCAAGGTGCGCGCGGCGATGGACTGCATTCAGGGCAGCGTGTCCGAGGTAGTCATCGTAGACGGCAAGGAGCCTCAGGTGCTGAGCCGGGTACTGGACGGGGAGAAGCTGGGGACGAGAATTATCCGTTCGTAGTATTGGTAAGATGAAGTAGAGACAAGCCGGAAGTCAGGTGTGTTGCCAAAATATAGCGCTGCCGGTTTACCGGAAGCAGCATGGTGGGAGAGTGACTAAGAATGAGTGAGCTTACACAGGCGGAAAAGAATTCTTTAACAGGGGCTGCGGATACCCGTTCAGGGAAAACAGAGGTTCAGGAGGCTGCTCCTGCCAAGCTGAGTGCGGTATTCCCGTCCTATGCCAGATATGATCTGAGTCTGGTTAAGGGCAAAGGCAGCTGGGTCTGGGATGACCAGGGCAACAAGTACCTTGACTTCATGTGCGGGCTGGCGGTAACCAGCCTGGGACACGCTCCCGAGAAGGTCGGCGAGAAGCTGAAAGCGCAGATTGATACGCTATGGCATGTCTCGAACCTGTTCCACATTCCGGGGCAGGACCGGGTAGCAGCGCTGCTTACGGGTAACAGCTGTGCGGATCAGGTGTTCTTTTGCAACAGCGGGGCGGAAGCGAATGAAGCTGCGATTAAGCTGGCCCGCCGCTATCACCAGAAGGTGAAGGGCACAGGCCGCTATGAGATTATTACATTTGAGCAGTCCTTCCATGGACGCACTTTGGCGACACTGACGGCAACGGGCCAGCAAAAGGTAAAAGAAGGCTTCCTGCCGCTGCCGGGCGGATTCAAGACGGTGCCTTTACATGATCTGCCGGCATTGAAGGCAGCCATTACGGACAATACCGCAGCGATCATGCTGGAGATGATCCTGGCCGAAGGCGGCGTGCTGGAGGTACAGCAGGACTTCCTCAGCGCTGTGGTTGAGCTGTGCAACGAGCATGGCCTGCTGCTGATCGTAGATGAAGTACAGACCGGCATGGGCCGTACGGGCAAGCTGTTTGCGCATCAGCATTACGGGATCGAGCCGGATATTTTCACCCTGGCAAAAGGCGTAGCAAGCGGGTTCCCGGCAGGCGTTATGCTGGGCAAAGGTTATTTGCGCGAAGCATTCAGCCCCGGCAGCCATGCAAGCACCTTCGGGGGTACGCCGCTGGCGGCAGCGGTGATGGAAGCGACGATCGAGACGATGCTCGAAGACGAGCTGCCGCAGCGCGCTGAGGAGATGGGCGAGTTCCTGCGCGGTCTGCTGAGAGAGAAGCTGGCGGATACGCCGTTTGTGAAGGAAGTACGCGGCAAGGGTCTCTTGATCGGAATCGAATGTACAGATGCAGTAGGCGATATTGTATTGGCCGGACAGAAGCAGGGGCTGCTGTTCGTACAGGCCGGACCGAACGTAATCCGTCTGCTGCCTAATCTTTATGTGAGCACTGAGGAGATCCGCCAGGCGGTGGACATTCTTGTTCCGCTCATTCATACTTATGCTAACAAAGAAAGCGGGGAGGCACATTCATGAGCCAGAGTGTACAAAGCGGGAAGCTGGCGATTGCAGAGGAGCTCAAAGGCCGTGATCTGCTGGAGCTGAACGATTACAGCCCGGAGGAAATCACGTATCTGATTGAACTGGCTATCGAGCTGAAGAAGAAGCAAAAGAACGGCGAGGTTTACCAGCCGCTTAAGGGCAAAACAATCGGCCTTATTTTTGAAAAATCCTCGACCCGCACACGCGTGTCTTTTGAGGTCGGTATGTATCAGCTCGGCGGCCATGCGCTGTTCCTGAGCAAAAATGACATCCAGCTTGGCCGCGGCGAGACCGTTGGAGACACGGCTCAGGTGATGTCCCGCTATCTCGACGGCATCATGATCCGTACCTTCGGCCATGATAAGGTTGAGGACCTGGCGCGTTACGCTTCTGTGCCTGTAATCAACGGTCTGAGCGATCTGGCACATCCTTGTCAGGTGCTGGCGGACTATCAGACCGTATATGAGCACAAAGGCAAGCTGAAAGGCCTTAAATTGGCCTACATCGGCGACGGTAACAACATGGCTCACTCCCTGCTGATCGGCGGCGCCAAGCTGGGCGTGCATGTCTCGGTTGCCGGACCGGAAGGCTACGAGCCGGACCCGGCTGTCGTTGCTGAGGCGCGTGAGATCGCCAAGGAGACAGGCGCTAACATCGTCATCACCAACAGCCCGCAGGAAGCGGTCCAGGACGCTGATGTGATCTACACCGACGTGTGGGCGAGCATGGGCTTCGAAGCTGAGCAGCTGGCACGTGAAGCGGCATTCAAGGACTACCAGGTCAACGAGGAGCTGGTAAAAGGCGCGAAGATTGATTACCTGTTCCTGCACTGCCTGCCGGCCCACCGTGAGGAAGAGGTCAGCACCGGCGTAATCGACGGCCCTAACTCCGTCATCTTCGACCAGGCTGAGAACCGTCTGCATGCGCAGAAGGCGCTGATGGCTGCTTTGATGGGCTAATTAAGGGTTTTGTCATCCAAGGCGAAGCCCGGATAGGTTGAGAATCGCCTGCTAGAGTGTTGGTTTAAGAAATTGCAGCTTTAAACCTGCAAAGGCCTTAAAGGTCTTATACTATATAAAAACACTATATAGGATGGACTTGGCTTTTAGAGTTGTTAATCCGGTGCTAAGCATGAAAGCATTCTGCAGCAATATGACTTGAATCTTAGAACGAATATTAAGGGAAGAGTGGCGGAAGGGAATTTTGGAACTGTAAGAGCGGTAGCGTCCGCCTGAAAGCTTTTCGTAGAAAAGCTCACTTCGGAAGCATATGCTGTCCTGCGGATTTCAACCGCGAACGCGGTGCAAATCAGGAAATCTGCAGACAACAGCGGCTGGAAGTCCAAATATTCTCTGGAGTCACGGCTAATCCCAAAATAGAAAGTCTCTGATTCAATCTATATAGTTGAAGATTGCGTCCGGGCACCGGAGCTTTACTCTTTTGCCAGCTCCCATCCTATACTCCCCCACATGAAAGGAAGTTGCACCCCCATGCCTAAAGAAAAAATTGTACTCGCCTATTCCGGCGGGCTGGATACCTCAGTCATTCTGAAATGGCTGAAAGAAACCTATGATGCGGAAATTATCGCCTTCACTGCCGATATCGGCCAGAAGGAAGAGCTGGACGGTCTGGAGGAAAAAGCGCTGGCCACCGGCGCATCGAAGGTCTATATCGACGATCTGCGCGACGAGTTTGCGAATGACTTCATCTACCCGATGTTCCAGTCGGGTGCTTTGTATGAAGGCCAATACCTGCTGGGGACAAGCATTGCCCGTCCGCTGATTGCCAAGCGTATGGTGGACATTGCGATCGCTGAAGGCGCTACTGCAATTGCCCACGGCGCAACCGGCAAAGGTAATGACCAGGTCCGCTTCGAGCTGAACGCGGCGGCATTGTCGCCAAGCATCAAGGTGATTGCGCCTTGGCGGCTGGAAGAGTTCCGCAACCAGTTCCCGGGCCGTGCGGAAATGATCGCCTACGCTGAGGCTAACGGTATTCCGGTACAGGCTTCGGCTGCGAAGCCTTATTCGATGGACCGCAACCTGCTGCACATCAGCTATGAGAGCGGCGTACTGGAAGATCCTTGGTTCGATCCAAGCGCACCGGAGAACAAAGAAATGTTCCTGCTCAGCAATGCACCGGAAGACGCACCGGATGAAGCAGAGTATCTGGAGCTGGATTTCCTTAAGGGCGACTGTGTAGCACTGAACGGTGAAGCCTTGACTCCGCTGCAGGTAATGGAGAAGCTGAATGAGCTCGGCGGCAAGCACGGGATCGGGCGCGTGGATATGGTGGAGAACCGTTTTGTCGGCATGAAGAGCCGCGGCGTCTATGAGACTCCAGGCGGAACCATCCTGTTCACCGCACACCGCAAAATGGAATCCATCACTATGGACCGTGAAGTGATGAACCTGCGCGACAGCCTGATTACCCGTTACAGCACTCTGGTATATAACGGATTCTGGTTCGCGCCTGAGCGCCTTGCACTGCAGGCACTGGTGAACGAGAGCCAGAAGAACGTAACCGGTACGGTTCGCGTGAAGCTGTACAAAGGCAACATCATCGGCGCCGGCGTGAAATCACCGGTCAGCCTGTACAATCCGGACATCGCGACAATGGAAGCAGACCCGACTCAGGCCTATGATCAGGGGGATGCAACAGGCTTTATCCGCCTGAATGCACTGCGTCTGAAGGTTTCCTCCGGCGTAGCAGAATCTAACAAGTAGAATACTTTAAAATATGGATACCAGAAGGCCGTTCCTCCGACAGGACAGGAGCGGCCCTTCTATCGTCCATTAGAGGAGGACATATCAGGTGAGCAAGCTTTGGGGCGGTCGGTTTACAAAAGGTACAAACAAGCTGGTGGAGGAGTATACAGCATCCATCGGATTCGACAAGGCACTGGCCGAAGAGGATGTGCAGGGCAGTCTGGCCCATGTCACGATGCTGGGCAAATGCGGTATCCTTCCGCAGGAGGATGTTGAGACGATCAAAGCCGGCTTGAACAAGGTGCTGGACAAGGTTCGTGCAGGCGAGATCGAATTCTCCGTAGCGGATGAAGACATTCATATGAATATTGAAAAGAACCTGATCGAAGAAATCGGACCTGTCGGCGGTAAGCTGCATACCGGACGCAGCCGTAACGACCAGGTAGCGACAGATATGCATCTGTATCTCCGTAACCGGGTTGTGGAGTTCGTAGGTCTGCTGCATGAGCTGCAGGAAGCGCTGATTGAACAAGCCAAAGACAATGTGGACACGATTGTTCCAGGCTATACGCATCTGCAGCGCGCACAGCCGATTCTGTTCGCCCATCACCTGCTGGCATACGTGTCGATGTTCCGCCGCGACGCGGAGCGCCTGACAGACAGCTACAAGCGGATTAACGTGCTGCCGCTGGGCGCCGGGGCACTGGCCGGAACAACGTTCCCGATTGACCGTCATTTTGTGGCGGAGCAGCTTGGCTTCGACAGTGTGTATGAGAACAGCCTGGACGCTGTCAGCGACCGCGACTTCATCGTCGAGTTCCTGGCTAATGCAGCGCTAATCATGACCCACCTGTCCCGGCTCAGTGAAGAGCTGGTACTGTGGAGCAGCACCGAATTCAGCTTCGTGGAGCTGGATGATGCGTTCTGCACCGGCAGCAGCATCATGCCGCAGAAGAAAAACCCTGACGTGCCTGAGCTGGTGCGCGGCAAAACAGGACGTGTCTACGGCAACCTTATCGGTCTCCTGACCGTGCTGAAATCTCTGCCGCTGGCGTATAACAAGGACATGCAGGAAGACAAGGAAGGTATGTTCGATACAGTAGCTACGCTGACAGGCGCCTTGCAGCTGTTCGCTCCAATGATCGCTACCATGAAGGTGAATAAGGGGCGGATGCGTGAAGCAGTTAACACTGACTTCTCTAACGCCACAGACATTGCGGACTTCCTGGTCGGCAAAGGCTTACCTTTCCGCCAGGCGCATGAGGTCATCGGCAAAACGGTGCTTTATTGCATTAACGAGGGTAAATTCCTGCTTGATCTGACGCTGGATGAATTCAAGCAGTTCTCTCCGCTGTTCGACGACCAGATTTATGCTGTCCTGCAGCCTGAGGCTGTAGTGAACGCCCGTAACGTCTACGGCGGTACCGCCACTGTACAGGTCAAAGCGGCGATTGAGCGCGCCGAGGCCTCCCTGCTTGAAGCGGGCAAGTGGGTAGTGCAGCATGCAGGCAGTGCTGAATAAGCAGCTTGTCTAAGGCTTAGCACAACAGGTTCAATCAGACTAAATAACAAAAGACTGTCCTCACCGCGGTAACGATATGCGGGAAGGGCAGTCTTTTTACTATGCGGAGATTAACCGAATCTGGTGACTGGCCTCTGCTGCTTATGAATCACTGTATCCGCTGCCAGAATTAATGGCGCCCTATATGCTCCACGAATCAGAAGAGGGTTTGCCCAGCGGCAGCCACTTCAGCACATCCTGGATTTTGGCGTCCCAATAACCCCACTCATGCTCCCCGGGGCCTTCTTCATAGGTTAACGATAGTGAGGTCTTGTCGCAGGCAGCACGGAACACCTGATTGTCCTCATACAAGAAGTCCTCTGTACCACAGCATTGGTAGAGAAGCGGCTTAGGACCGTTAGATTCTTCGGCTTGCTGGAGCAGCCACAGCAGATCATTTGGAGTGCCGGCGATATCCTCCTTGCCGAAGATTAGCTCATATTCGATGGATCTTTTGGACGCGTCGTCCCTGTTCATGAAATGATGCGCCATATCAAGTGCTCCCGACAGGCTGGCAGCAGCGGCAAAAGCCTCCGGCTTACGCAGTCCCAGCTTCATCGCCCCGTAACCGCCCATGGAGAGCCCGGCCACGAAGTTATCTTCACGCTTATGAGAGAGCGGAAAGAAAGAGCGGGCAAGCGCGGGCAGCTCCTCGCTGATGAAGGTCCAGTACCGGCCCCCTTCCGCCATATCCGTATAAAAGCTCCGGTGCACCTGCGGCATCACCACCGCAATCCCCAGTTCAGCTACATAGCGTTCAATCGAGGTCCGGCGCAGCCAGATTGAATCATCATCCGAGAGGCCGTGCAGCAGGTAGAGCGTCGGGTGAAGCTCCCCTCTTTTCACATTATTGAGTCCGATTTGTGTAGTCGTCTGCTGCGGCAGAATCACTGTCATTGAAGTACTTAGGCCGAGCACATCTGAATAAAATCTGCATTCGATCAGAGCCATTGTTATTTCCTCCTTTTAGCACAAATGATAGCATAGCGCATGGCCGATATATAGAGTAGAAATCGCTAGAATTATTATGTGCAATAGGATTGCTGGGTTAAGAGGGGAAAGAATATAATGGAAGTAGGATAAATAGATGAGGAATGTGCAATTACGAAAGATTTACAGAGTGAGGGGCGAAAAGGCAGGATGAAAGATCGTCTTAAGCAGGAACAAGGATTTACACTGATCGAAGTGCTGGCGGCAATTATCATTTTGTCGATCGTCTCCCTGGTGCTAACGTCTTATTTTACCAACGCCATGTCATACGCCAAAGCCAACCAGAACAAGACGATCATGGTCAACCTGGCGCGCAATGCGCTGTTTTATGCGGAGAAGCAGGATTTTGATAAGTGGAAGGCTTATTTTGCAAAGATAGAAAACAATAATACGCTTGAATGCTCAGCCACCGGGACTTCATGCACGACCTACAACAATATGGTTGATGATACAAAGGTATTGGAGGCTGTGCTGAATCCTTATATTAATAAAATTCAATATCATATTCAGATTGTTTACCAGCGGAAAACGCATAATGATATGTCTGCCAGCAAAACGGATTTCGATAAGGATATCTCACCTTATTTGCTTCCGGTTGAGGTCATAGTCTGGAGCTCAAATGATACCGCCAGAGCGAAACAAACAGTTGTGGAGGGATACATTACAGATGAAAAAATTCGTTAACCTCCTCCGCCGTGAACAGGGCCTGACCTTGATTGAGCTTGTAGCAGCTATAGCCATTTTTACGATGGTATCGGGTCTAATCTATGCGGTAATGATGTTTGGAATGCGCTCCTACAATCAAATAACGACTGAGAATAAATTAAGGGATGAAGGTGATCTGCTGATGTCAGCTGTTATTACTGAAATGTACACCTTCGGTGCCGAAGCTGTGACCGCTCCAGCGTATGAAGTTAACAGCGGCAAAGAAATTATAAACAGCTCTATTACGCTGCAGCGGGGTGGTACAGGAGGAGATTGGGAGACGATTAGCATCAAAGATGAGAAGTTGTCCATCGTAAAATCGGATAGTTCAAATTCAGATTCTATGACGTCTGTAACCTCAAAACTGGCTCCCGGATCAAGTATTATTCTGCAGTGTGGTAATACAGGCTCTTGCAGCAGCGGCTTAATTCTTATTAATCTCAATCTTCTGAAAACCTATGGCGGCAAAGACTACACTTTAACTTTAGAGAGTACATTCGGGTTCTAGGAGGATAGCATCTAAATGATAGAAGTACCATCGGACAGAGTGTCTTATTTCCAGAGATTAAAGCATGAAGAGGGCTCGGCGCTTGTATTAGTTATGTTTCTGGTGCTTATGCTGACGATACTGGGGCTGGCTGTGATGGGGGCCACAATTGGCGGAGCACAGATTACGGAGACGCGGGAGAGTGATGTGCAGAGTCTGCATTTGGCGCAAAAGGGTCTGGACGAAGCAACAGCGTATATACAATCACAGCTTAAGGACGTGGAAGATATTGATCCGGATACGCTGGAAGGGATTTTTAGCTCTTTAGATAAAAAGAACCTTAACGTCACAACTGAGCTGGGAACACTTCATAATACCGCCAGCGGAGAGATTCAAGAAATTAAATATTCGGGAAAAGAATCAATTTCACCTGTCGATGATAAGTATCTCCAGTCCCGCAAGTATTATATTGATGTCACTACTTCAGCAGTGGTCAACGGAGTGAACCGTAAGCTGCAGCAGCGGATCACCCTTGACAGCTATCCTGACTTTCTGAAGTATGCCTTTGGCTCGGGTGAAACGTTAAGACTTAACGGTGCACCGCTGCTGAGAGGGAATATATATGCCGGCAAACAGCTAGTTATTACCGATACAGCGGATTATACGTATAAAGGGGTCTCTCGCCACCAGCCGTCTGTATATCCGACAGTAATGCAGCAGGCCGGTTCAGGAGAAGCGAGCGGTGAAATTCATGTCCAATCCTGGGATAGTATCCTATACGCCAACGGCTCAGCTCCTCCATCAGGGATATCTCCGCTATCTCCACTTACTATGCAAAACACCAAGAAACTCGATGATATTCTCAGTGTTACGCCCGATAAAGTGAAAATCAAAGAACAGAAAAAATTTGTGGAAATCAATGTGGAAGAATCCTTTTGGGATAAAGTATCCGAAGCATTAGGTACTGATGTAAGAAGTGAGTTGCGTGCACATTATGTGAAAGCGGCAGACGGGCAGGCAACAGCGCAAACGAATCTGAATGACTGGCTTAAACTATATAACACAGGTTCTTATACTCATCTGAAAAAGCCTGATTTTCCGGTCAAAGCTCCAATAAGCGCAGATGCTACGGAAGAGCAGAAAAATAAAATAGAAGCAGACTATGAGAAAGCAGTGTACGACTATCATGATATTCTAAATAATCAGCTTACAAACTTAAATAAATCAGCAATATTTGATACTAGCTTGCAGGTAGATAATGTGGATTATAAACAAATTACATTTTCCTCTGAGGCCAAGCAGGGGATCAATGGTATTAATCCGAAATGGCTGATTATTGCAGGCGATCTAATTATCGATAATTTTAAGCCGGATTTCCTGAAGGTGAAGGGAAATATTCTGGTTACCGGAAATTTGATTATCAGAGGCAATGTAGAGTTCGATGCGACAGTGTTTGTTCTGGGGAAGACAACGGTTGAAGATGCAAAGATACATGGTTTAATTGAAGGTGGAAATGAAAAAGAGCTTTTGGTAATTTCTAAACATGAAATACTAATTACGCGGATTGACTCCTTTTCACAGCAGGTTAGCGGTCAAGGCCAGAATACAGCGGATGAGATGAAAGCCTTTTTCTACACGGATACAGAGGGTATGTTGTATGGTGTGGGTTCTAAATTTTGGTTGAACGGCGGTTTTTTTGCAAAGGGTAATTTGACGGTGAATGCAGTAGTTGGACAAGTTGATCCGCCTGATGCGGCGAATGTAAGTGCAGGGTTTACCTTTAAGACGCAGCAGTCGAAGAATATGGATGCGAGGTTCATTATAGATTATAATTACAAGATTTATGCTGATCAGCAGGCCAGTCTCCCGCGGGTTAAAGGGGTAAGCATGAGTGTCAGTCCGATGAAATTAGTGAAGTAGCACATAGTTGTGATTGATTAGCAAAAAGACCGCTCTGGACGAATAATATCCGGAGGCGGTCTTTTTTTTGATTCAGATAGAGGATTAGTATAAATCTCCGTTCGGTGGAGCATTAACTTTGACTTTGATTGTTGCAGTGACAGGAGTATTTGCACCTTGAGGCAGATACGAAACAGTAGCAAGCACGTTCTCCCCTTTTTGAAGACCTAGTATAATACCTTTTCTATCATCGGTAGGATTACTGTGAAAATTAGCGATATGCGGCATGCTGCTAGTCCAGCTGAACTGGTTTTTGATATCCTTAATGTTCATTTCACTAGGAGTAGCACGGAGCAAGCGGTTAAGATCCAACTCCTGACCCACATTGATTTCTATTTCGCCAATAGCGCTCAGCCCGGTTAAGCTAAACGGAATAATATTAACCGTACGGGTTTCCGTAATTCCGCCAGCCTCTACTGTAATCACAACACCGTTATGGATCTGATTACCGGTAAGTGTGTATTTGGTGTTAGTTGTATCAGTAGAATCTTTGGTTAGTGTGGCGTATTGCTCAGCGCTCTTTGTAATGCTCCATTTAATTTCGGAATTTGCCGGTATATTTCCTGTAGTTAGCACGAAGTCTTTAGTTTTAGTAACAAAAATATTATCAGGCCCGTCGATAGTCAGGGATCTAACGGAAATGATTGTTTCAGCAACCGTCTCTACCTTAAGATTCGAGCTGTTGACTTTAACTGTGACCTTGTAATCACTAGCTTGAGAAGTATCAAGTGCCTTTTGAGTGTTATCTGCTCCATTCTTAAGTTTGGATGCCGTAACATCTTTCCCGTCTTGAGTAACGATCCAGGTGTAAGTAATATCTTTCTCAGTTGCCGGTCCAGTATAAATAGCTTTCAGGTCGGCTTTTGCGCCAAGCTTGACGATGCTTTCGCCCTGCAGGGTCAAAGTTCTTGGTGTGTTGTCTACAGGATCAATGGCATTAAGTTCAATAGTAGTGAAGGGCTTGGTTACACTTAAAACAGGTGCGGAATTCGGAATTGTTCCTTTAAATGGAGTAGAGTCAAGTCGAATTCCTCCATTGTTCCCCCCAAAATCCCAAGAGCTTGCAAATAATGTTCCATAATAAGATCCGTTAATTAATTCAATTTTAGCGACAGGGGCTATTATAGATCCGATAAGTCCATTGCTTATTTTAATATTTTTCGCCTCTGGAAAATTATACAAGATGTTTTGGGCTTTACTAGAGCTGATTCCATTGCCATTAAACGTAACCCATTTATTCATATTAAGAGTCGTGTTCTCAAACTTGCCCAAAATATTAATTATGGCTGAAGCATTATCGGGGATATTGATTAATATACCGTTAGTTGCTAAAATTTGAGCTTCCGTAACAGTAAAGAGATAGGTATTTAAAGTTCTATCACTAACGTTTAGTCCTAACTGATCTGCATTCCATTGTTGGGCTGCTGCAGTTCCTGTAGGCGTAGTTTTAGCCCATTCATTAGATTTCTTAACCCAATAATCGGTTACTGCCTTAAAATCGATAGTTTTCATCGGGTTTTCGCGCGTGTGTGTACCTTTAAGCTCTCGGATGCTATTAGCATTATAGTTGAAATTTTCACCGTAGATGAGGTTGCCTGAGATTCCGCTGTTGTTGTCCAAATAATCGAATGTTTTTCCAACCACAACGTTACCGTTAACAGTCCCGCCCCCTTTAATGGATAAGTTCCCGCCGACAGCGAGATTGCCATTTAGGGTGTAATTTCCGGTGGTAGCAACATTATTCTGAATGAATATTCCGTAATCCCCAACTATTCCAATAGTTGAGCCTAAGTTTGATTTAGATGGGTCAAACTCTGTTGCTAAAGCAAACTCATGCAAATCATTGTAGCTAAGAGTTCCTTTGGCAAAAGTATATTTCTGAGTCACAGCAGCACTAGCCGGCACTGACAATAATATTTCTCCATTGCTATTAAGCTTTGTATTTGAGGTCAAATCAGGAGAAAGATTGGGTGAACTCTGCTTCCAGTTATATTTAACATCACCCAGATAAATGGTAATCGTATATCCTTCTGCAAGTGTTCCTGTCTTTGTGAACCCGCTAGGAAGCGTGGCTGTATCAACCTCAATATTTGGAGGCAGCTTCTCTGTAAAATTGATGCTTGAAATCCGAATGGATTGCGAAGGTTGGGTGGTATAGTTCACAGCTGGCGGTGTAATCTTGTAGTTTAAAGAGAAAGTCTCTCCGCGTTGAATTTCTCCGTTTGTTATATTTGTGCCTGAAGCCGAATTTATAGTACGAGTTAGCTGCAAGTTGGCTTGAGCATTAATTCCCTGATCAGCGACCACATAAGTCATCAGCTTCCACACAGGCAGTACAAGCAGCATCACCAGGGCCAAGCCTGAAACAAAATATAACCTTTTCTTCTTGATACGCTTCATGATCATCTCTCCCTGGCCGATATATAATTCATACTTTCTGTCAAAAGTGAATGCATTATGTCATTAAATGGGTATCTGTGGTGGCTGTTTTCGTTGTAAAAAGTACCAATCTATGCTATATATCATTCTAGGACATATTTAGTAGATAGGCAATTAAAAGATATGCGCATTCTGCTGGTTTATGAGTCTAAATAACTATTAAATTTGAAATATTTTTACAATATACATAGGTTGAATTAAGCAGGACTGCCGGACTGGTCCGGGAGAGGCTGCCTACGACAAAATTTAGCGCTCTGGAGTGAAAAAGAGATGGCCATCATGAAGAAGAGGCTGGGAGACCTGCTTGTAGAAAACGGAATTATCTCTCAGGAGCAGCTTGAAGAGGCGCTGGTTGAACAGCGTAAATCCAAGCGCAAGCTGGGCGATCTGCTGATTACCCAGGGCTATATTACCGAGCAGCAGCTTATTGAGGTTCTTGAGTTCCAGCTTGGAATTCCCCACGTCAGCCTGTTCAAATATCAGATAGATCCGGCTATCACTCAGATCATTCCTGAGAGCATGGCCAAACGTTATCAGGTACTTCCGTTCATGAAAGAGGGCGGTAAGCTGATGGTTGCTATGGCTGATCCGCTTGATTATTTTGCGATTGAGGATCTGCGCATGAGCACCGGCTTCCGCATTGAGCCTGCGATTTCCAGCCGGGACGAGCTCACCCGGGCAATTGCCCGCCACTATGGCATGCGCGATTCGATGAGTCAGATGATGGTCGAGCTGCCGACACAGGAAGAGATTGAAGAAACGGAGATTACGGATGAGGATTCGCCGATTGTCCGGCTTGTGAACCAGATGATTCAGCAGGCGGTTTCGCTCAGAGCGTCGGATATCCATGTGGACCCGGGTGAAAATAACTTGTCCATCCGCTTCCGGATCGACGGAACATTGCGCACGGAGCGGATTATCCCGAAGCAGATGCAGGGGTTCATCACGGCGAGACTTAAGATTATGGCTAAGCTTAATATAGCCGAGCGGCGCTTGCCGCAGGACGGCCGGATCAAGATGCAGTTTGATTACAAAATGGTCGACATCCGCGTATCCTCGCTGCCGACGATGCACGGTGAGAAAATTGTTCTCCGGCTGCTCGATCTGAGCACCGGGGTGAAGACAGTCGAGAGTCTCGGATTCAGCGACTGGAACGCCGGAGCTTTTCAGGACATGATCAGCAAGCCTTACGGCATTATCCTGATTACCGGTCCTACTGGCAGCGGTAAATCCACCACACTGTATGCGGCCCTTAATCAGCTGAATACCGAGAGCGCCAATATTATTACAATCGAAGATCCGGTGGAGTACCAGCTGGAAGGAGTCAATCAGGTGCACGTGAATCCGGCAATCGGACTGACCTTTGCAGCCGGCCTGCGCTCGATTCTGCGTCAGGACCCGAACATTGTTATGGTGGGAGAGATCCGCGATACCGATACCGCTGAGATTGCCGTGCGGGCCTCGCTTACCGGGCATCTGGTATTGTCTACGCTTCATACGAATGATGCGGTAAGTACGATTTTGCGGCTGCGGGATATGGGTGTGGAGCCCTACCTGATTGCTTCCTCCCTGCTTGGAGTAGTAGCACAGCGGCTCGTCCGCAAAATCTGTCCGGATTGCCGTGAAGAGCATACACCAACCGAGCAGGAGTCGATCATGCTGCGCCGTTACGGTCTGCCTGACAGGGTTATTTACCGGGGCCATGGCTGCGGCAGCTGTAATAATACCGGATATAAAGGCCGGATTGCGATTCATGAGGTGTTGACCATAAACGACCATCTGCGCCAGATGATTACCGATTCCGCATCTATTGAGGAACTGCGTGCAGCCGGTAAAGCTCAAGGAATGGTGTATTTGATGGAGGATGGTTTCCTTAAGGTCTCCAGAGGCATAACTACGCTGCAGGAGGTCATGCGCGAGACGGTTTCGCATTAGAGTTTAGGGGGAGACAAAAGTGCCAGCCTTTTCATGGGATATTGTTCAATTGTTATATATGGCCTTTGCTTCCAAGGCTTCGGACCTGCACATTTCGGTAGGCTCTCCTCCGGTTATGCGGATTGACGGCAAGCTGCAGCCGCTGGAAGGTGAACGGATCAGCTCTGAGGAGTCAGCTCACATGGCCGATATGCTGCTTGGCAGCGAGAGAAGCGTGGAGTTCCGTAATAAAGGGGAATTCGATTTCTCTTATCCTCTGGACGATGGAGTAAGATACCGTGTGAACGTGTACCGGCAGCGCGGTGAGGTAAGTATTGCGGCGCGGTCTATACCGGCTCAGATTCCCAGCATGGAGCAGCTGTCACTTCCAGGAGTACTGTCCAACCTGGCAATGAAGCCTCAAGGATTGATTCTGGTAACAGGACCTACAGGCAGCGGAAAATCTTCAACGCTTGCCGCGATGCTGAATTATATTAACCGGACAGCCAGCAAGCATATTGTTACGCTGGAAGATCCGATTGAATTTTTGCACAGCCACGGAACCTGCCTGATTGATCAGCGTGAGGTGGGCAGTGATACCGGAAGTTTTGCCAGCGGGTTAAGGGCGGTCCTCCGCCAGGACCCGGATGTCATTCTGGTCGGGGAAATGCGCGATCTGGAGACAATCTCCGCCGCAGTTACTGCAGCTGAAACGGGACATCTGGTTATGGCTACGCTGCATACAACCGATGCGCCGCAGACGATTGACCGGATCATCGACACATTTCCGGGGCATCAGCAGGGGCAGATTCGTTCGCAGCTGGCTTCAGTGCTGCTGGCAGTCCTGTCGCAGCGTTTATTCCCGCGGGCTGGCGGTAAAGGGCGCCTATGCGCTACCGAGCTGCTGATCAACACACCGGCGGTGGCTAACCTGATCCGGACCGAGAAGACCCACCAGCTCAAAAATGTGATGCAGACCAGCCGCGCGCTAGGGATGCATACGCTGGAGATGAATATACGCGAGCAATTGCAGCTGGGGCTGATTCAGCCAGAGGCAGCCAGAGGTTACCTTACGGAGGTGACTAACTGATGCCGCAGTTTGAATACCAGGTCCGGACAAGCGCCGGAAAACAGCTCAAAGGCAAGCTGACAGCCTCAGATAAAGGATCGGCGATGGAGGAGCTGCGCAAGCGGGGGCTTACTGTATTTTCGCTGGCTGAACAGAAATCTTCTATTTTGTCGATGGAAATTTATATTGGTAATCCGGTTAAGACGATTGATTTCATTATTTATTGCCGCCAGTTCGCTACCTTGATGCGTGCAGGCGTCTCGATAGTTGACGCTACACGAATTCTGGCAGAGCAGACCGAGAGTAAGGCGCTGAGCAAAGCGCTGAATGATGTGAATTCCAGCCTGCTGCGCGGTATTGCATTGTCACAGGCGATTCAGGATCACAAAAAGATTTTTCCGCCGCTGTTCATCAGTATGATCCGTGCAGGGGAAGAGTCGGGTGATCTGGAAGGAACGCTTGAGCGGCTGGCTGTTTATTTTGAGAAGCGGCATGTCACTTCTGAGAAAATCAAATCTGCCCTGACCTATCCGGTTACGGTTGGTATAATGGCGCTTGCCGCTGTTGTGTACTTGCTGTGGGCGATTGTGCCGCAGTTTGTGACGATGTTTGAGTCGATGGATGCTGAGCTTCCGGCGATAACCAAGCTGGTATTGGCCCTCAGTAAAAGCATTCAGGGACAATGGTATTTCTGGCTAATCGCCATTATCTTTATTGTGGTTGGTTTTCAGATTGCTAAGCGCACAGAGCAGGGTGCATACGCACTGGATTATGCAAAGCTCAAGATTCCTGTGTTCGGCAAGCTGAATCAAAAGGGTTCAATTGCCCAGTTCACACGTACCTTTGCATCCTTATATGCCAGCTCGGTACCGATTCTGCAGGCGTTGTCTATCTTGGAAGAGGTAGCAGGCAATAAGGTGATAGGCGGATATATCCGCAGTTCCGCTGACTCCCTCAGACAAGGAAAGCCGCTCTCAGAGCCGCTTAAGAAAGCGTGGGTATTCCCGCCGCTGGTCACACAGATGATTGCAATTGGTGAGGAGACCGGGGCGCTTGATGAGATGCTGTCAAAAGTAGCAGATTTTTATGAGATGGATGTCGAGAACACGGTGGACCGGTTGAAATCACTGCTCGAGCCACTACTGATAGCTTTTTTGGCCGGTGTGGTCGGTGTCATTGTGGCAGCGATTATGCTGCCGATGTTCAGCCTGTATAGCAACATGTGAGCCTGGTGCTCCTTGCATAGATTGAGAGGGGTGACGCCAAGCAGGCGAACCGGGAGCATAGGGCAGTCTCCAAAACCTGCTGGAATAGGACAAGTACACTTGGATGACAGCAACAGGACAGCGGGAAGTTACACAGATAACGGAGTATCGGTCTTATTCAATATCATCAATTATGAGGGGGAAAAAGAATGTTAGCACAGGCGATTCGTAAAAAGCTGGGCAAAGCAGGTAAAGAGGAAAAGGGGTTTACGCTGATTGAGTTATTGGCGGTTATTGTTATTTTGGGGATTATTGCGGTAATTGCTGTTCCAATGATAACTAGACTTATAACAAATACGGGAACAAAAGCTGATTTAGCAACTGCTAGACAGGTTTATGAAGCATCTAGACTTTATGTGACAACAGAACTTAATGGCAATGCAGGTACAACAACAATTACTATTGAAGGTACTAATGGTCTTATAGCGCTTGGATATTTAGAAGCAGGAATACTATTGCCGAGTAACAAGCAAACAATCACTTCTGGTACAGTTTATTATTCTGGAGGTGTGCTATCTAATACTACTGTTTCTGGAGCGACAGGTCCAGCAGTAACTTTAGTAACTACAGGACAAACGAGAAGTTACAGTAGAGACCAAGTTGTAACAACTGAAGTTTCACCGAATCCATAAAATCTTGAGATATTGTTGATCTCATTCAAGGAATCGGAATTCCCGATTCCTTTTTTAAAATCCACAGAATAGGAACCATCACCCCATGACCATTGTTATCGCAGGATACATTACGCTTGTCGGGCTGATTCTGGGCTCCTTCTATAATGTAGTGGCGCTGCGGGTGCCGGCGGGGGAGTCGCTGGTGCGGCCGCCGTCGCATTGTACCAGCTGCGGGACGCGGCTGACAGCGCGGGATCTGCTGCCGGTGGCAAGCTACCTCCTGTCCCGGGGCAGGTGCCGGCACTGCGGGGCGAAGGTGTCGCCGCTGTATATGCTTGGTGAAATGGCGACAGGGCTGTTATACCTGTGGGTATACCTGCAGTTTGGCCTAACCGGGCAAAGCATTACCGGGCTTGTGCTTGTCAGCCTGGCGGTAATCGTAACGGTAGCTGACCTGAAATACATGCTGATCCCGAATAAGGTGTTGCTGTTTTTCCTGCCGCTGCTTCTGGTGCTGGTGATCCTGTTTCCGGAAGGTCCGTTATGGTCTCATCTGCTGGGAGGCGCGGCAGGCGGTCTCATTATTCTGCTGCTGGCCCTGCTCGGGGGGATGGGCATGGGAGATGTGAAGCTGTTCGCGCTGCTGGGCTGGGTGATCGGCTTTCCTAATGTGATTCTGGCCTTTCTGATTGCCTGCACACTGGGAAGCCTTGCCGGCGGTACGCTGATACTGCTCGGCAAGGTGAAACGTAGACAGCCTATCCCGTTCGGACCTTGGCTGGCGGCAGGCTCACTAATCGCTTTCTCTTACGGTTCACAACTTATCAGCGTTTATCTTGCGCTCATCCGTTAGGAGGAACTTTATAGCATGTTTGGAATAGGTAACAAAGCGGCCGGTGTCTCCATTGAGCAGACGGGCATCCGCTATATCAGCTTCAAGAACAATCAAGGCAAACAGGTCCACAAAAAAAGATTTATGCCGCTGCTTCCGGGCATGATCGTTGAGAACCAGGTGGCTGACAGCGAGGCACTGCTGGACCGGCTGAGACAATGGGTGAAAACGAAGGGGCTGCGCGGCAGTGCAGTTAGCCTGTCGATTCCGCCTTCACAGATGATCATCCGCAAAATGACGATTCCAAGCACGGTAGAAAAGCAGATCGACCAGCTGGTTAAGCTTGAGGTCGAGACCGGCCTGCATCTTCCCTTCGAGAATCCGGTGTACGATTACGTGGTTACCGGGCAGGAGGAGAATGAGAGCCAGCTGATTATTTTGGCCGCGCCGCGCAAGGTCGTTCAGGACTACGTAGATGTATTGGAAGATGCCGGCCTGAAAATCAAAAGCGTTGAGGTTTCGGCAACGGCTCTTGCCCGCAGCATCGTAGCAGGCTATGGACATGCCTTTAACGAGACGATGCTGATTCATCTGGAGCAGTCGCTGCTCGATATTTATATGTTCCGGGGCGGTAATCCGGTGTTTATGCGGACGATTAATCTGGTGGACCTGGCACAGCCTCAGTCGATCCCCTTTAATTTAAGCAAAGAACTGCCTTTCGCAGCAGAGGCGGAGGCAGAAGCCGCTGCATCTTCTGCCACTCAGCATCACTTGTCTGCTGAGCAGATCGTGGAGATTACAGCAGAAATATCACGTATGCTGAGCTTTTACCAGTACAGCCTGCACGACGGCACCACACGGATTACGGAGCTGCTGATTACAGGCGCACCCGATATGCGCAGCCAGCTGCAGCAGGAGCTGCAGGCGGCGCTGCCGGAGCTGGCCATTGCCCCGATTGCCGTTGACCAGTTCGCGGCAGGTGTACGGCCGGACAACAGTCTCAATGATTACCGGGTAGCTGCCGGAGCGGCGCTGCGTGATTCCAAGCTGCGCAACATTAACCTGCTGCCGCGTGAGGACCGCGAGACAATTGTGTTCCCGTATGTTGCAGTGACGCTTGCCGCAGTGTGGGTGCTTGGCGTAGCCGGGACCGGTATTTTGTATACTTCAGTGCGCGGGGAGTACGCGGATCAGAGCACCCGGATTCAGGCAGCTCAGGATCAGAATGCTAACCTGCAGCTTGAACTGGCCAGCCTGAACAGCAGCGGAGCCGGTAGCGGCAGCTTTGACAGGGCGGCGATTATTGAAGCTTTGTCAGCCAGCCGGGTAAATGCCGCTGCCTTGCTTAATGAACTGAAGTCGAAGCTGCCGTATGCTGCTGTAATCCGGGAGATCAGCTATTCCTTCCGCGGCGATCTGCTGCTGACTGTGAACTTTACAGATATGGAGCACAGCGGAGCATACCTGACTTCGCTGCGGGGAATGCCGTTTGCCCGTGAAGCGGTCATTGAGAAGTTATCCGAAGGCGCAGCAAGCTCAGGTGCAGCAGGCGGCTTATCCAATCTGATGAATTATTCAGCCGTATACCGGGTGAACACAGCACCAGCAGCTGCTGATCAGCAAGCAGCGGAAGCGCAGGCTGCTGCGGAGGGGGGAGCGGACAGCAATGGAACAGATTAATAAGTACCGCTCGCCGATTGTGATGGGAATACTCATTCTGTTTTTAATTCTTTTTTCCTTTTATATGCTGGCGGTCCGCCCGGTAAGCAGTGATATCGCTGTGCAGAACAGTGAGCTCTCACTGCTGGAACGGGAGGGATCGGCACTCCAGAACAAAATCAATGAACTGAGGGGCGCCGGAGATAGCCTGAGCGCAGACGAAGAGACGGCACTGGCTTCTATTCCGCAAGGTGACGGAAGCGAAGCGCTGATCAACGATCTGAAGGCAATCGGTGACAGCTCTCATGCCCGATTGAAGGACATCGGCTTTTCCCTGACCGGATCAAGTACCGCGGGGACCTGGACGGGCGAAACAGCAGCCTCTTCGGCCGGATTGCAGGAGATTAAAATGACAGCTATTGTTGAAGGCGGATATATCGAGATTAATGAATGGCTGAAGCAGCTGAACAAGATGCCGAGACTGATCACCGTGGATTCTTTCGCCTTCCAGCAGCCGTATGAATTTCCGACTGCACAGAATCCCGGCAGCATCCTGACAGCCAACGTGGCATTTACAGCCTATTACGAGGCTGAAGCAGCAGAGTAATCAGCAGATCATTCATGTTGTTACAGGCACTGTTAAAGCTTCGTCTTCCTTCACAGGGAGGACGGAGTTTTTTTGTGCGCCGTGAAGCTGCCAATCCGTTTTCAGCCGGCTGCAGATTGGGTATTTTAGCTTACAGGCTATCGTAAGTTATAAAGTATCCTTTACAGCAACAGCAGCGGTTTCGTTCTACCCGAATAAGCAGAAAAAGATGAATAAGGAGGCTTTTCACATGAAAAAGAAATGGTTGATCGGTTCACTGGCACTTTCGCTCGGTCTGGTATCCGCGGGAAGCGGGGCGCTGGCGGCTGCGCCGGTTACAGGAAGCACGGCAGTTAAGACAGTAGCAGCTTCATTGCCGGGAAAAGAAGGTCCCGCTACCATTAACAATCTTACAGAGCGAAGCATTATTCCGCTGCTCGTCCACGCCAAGAAGCTATACACATATGCCAGCGGTGCAGGCAATACCTACGGGTCTGAGAAGTTTGATTATAACGGACTGGAATACCGCTATCTTTCCAGTGACCTCGGAACGAAGCAGCAGCTGATGAATTATATAAAAAGAGGATTTACGCATAATGCCGCAGCCTTTTATGCCCAGACGCAATTTCTTGAATTGAAGGGCCGCATGGCCCAGGTTAACGCTGATGTAGGCAATCATCTTCAGTTCGATAAAGCTATCGCAAAGATGGTTTCCAAAACAGCAACTACAGCCGTTTTCGAGCTCAGCGTGCCTCAGGAGAACAACCAGGGGGAAAATGTTGGTGTTGTAGTCAAGCTGAAAAAAGTGAACGGCTACTGGAGAATTGATATGTCACCGGACACTTTGTTCTAATTAAACTATGGGGATGAAGTGACAAAGCTTCATAGCTGCTTCACCACAAAAGACGGCCGGATTGAAATCCGGCCGTCTTTTGCAGTGAACAGAAGGATGTCTGCTGCACAGGAACATGCAGCCGTTCACTCATTGCTGCGTACTCCGTCCTCTACAAGCGGCTTCTTTACAGGCTCGGGCTGGACTGCGTTGCTCATGCCGCCCCGGTTGATAGCGATTACCTGCTTCTGTGCCGGATATATATCACGGGAGAGCTGTTTCTTTTCAAGTGCCTTACCGTCTACATAACGTGTAATATAGGTTTCTACTACATACCCGGCCTTCCCGCTCTGGATAACGCGTGTGCCTCCGCGGGGCAGCGAGGAATCACTAACGTATCTCGCTGCGGGCTGCAGGATTTCAACCGTCTGGGACTGGACGCTATAATAAACATTTTTGGGGAAGGTACCAAACAGCTTAATTGTTAAGGTCCGGCCTTCAACAGCGGCCTTGATGATCAGGTACTTGCCGGTATTATTGCGGAACCGGAAATTAATATAGCCTTGGGCAAACGTAGCATCCTGTCCCTTTGGCAAATAGCTGACCGGCAGGGAGTGATTGCGCCGCTCTACAATTTCCAGGCCGGCTCTGATTGCCGCATTATAGAGCGTACTGGAGACCTGGCAAATACCACCGCCTGTACCGGGCTGCAGCTTGCCGTTCACGATGACCGGCGCTTCGCGCAGCCCGGATTCCTGCTGGGCTTTTTCAATCGCCTTACCGTAATCAAAGACAGCATCCGGCGGCAGTATCGTTCCGTTCACGGCTTTAGCGGCAGCGTCTACATTGTGGGTGCGCCCCGGCCCGCTTAAACCAAGCGAGGTGCTGAACTGCATGATTTCCCGTTCAATTCCCTGATCTTTCAGCGCTTTTAAGGTTATGGAAGGCTCTTTTACAGTCAAGGGTACCTCCAGAGTAATACGGTTACCCTGCAAGGTGGCCGGATCGGCAAGCTTTACCGGCAGTGCCGCCCGCAGGGCGAGCTCCAGCCCGTGCCAGTCCACTTCGTACGAGGTGGTTTCTGCCGTATAAACCACCCGGTCATCTTCAGTAATACGCCGGGTGGCATCAACCGGGATGCCGAAGGATTCACTTTCCCATGCGGTGCTTAGGCTCGATTGCAGCCGGGCTATATCCAGATGGATACCGAGCTCCCAGCCGGCGGCAAAGCTGCGGCGGGCCTGTGCCCGGTCGAGCATCCGCCCTTCCGTTAAGCGCTGCAGCCCCTGAAGGAATTGCTCAGCTTCATAATCCGCTCCGGCCTGCTTCAGGGTGACGGTCAGTTCGGTGTTAGCGCCTGCTTTTAGTACCAGCGGAATAGCTTCAAGGGCGTCAAGCCGGGCGGCCAGGCCGCTGCGGACCTCGGTGATCTCCATTTCGCCGATATCCCAGCCGGCCAGCCGTGTATCCTTCGGGAGGGTGTGCTGCCCTCCATATAAATGAAGCCCGCCGGCCGCGAGCGAAGCAGCGAGCAGCAGCGAGATTGCCGCGATCAGGGCGATATGTATTTTTGTCATCAAAAGATCTCCTTCGGAGCGGCAGATTTGCGCATTGAGCAGCGCAGGCCGGGGGTTAGAAGCTTACGGATTGCAATGTCCAGCCGATATATAAACGTGGGAGCTGGTCCAGGCAGGATTTTTTTGCAGTAATCACGAATGTATTACAATAATGAACAGCAGCCAGTGAAGCACAGGGCCTGTTCTATGTATATGAGCGGACCGGGTAAAACTTTCGGGTACTCAAACGGTTACAGATTTGTTACAATAGATACGCCTGTGGTATTTGGGCAGTTGATGGAAGCTTCTGCGGTTTGGTGCCTGACCTGACGGCCGGCCGGCGGAATATGACAAAATCGGGAAGTGATAATTTTGATCGAAATGCAGGATGTATGGAAGACGTACCCCAACGGGACCAATGCTCTTCAGGGGATATCCGTCAAGATTGACCGTAATGAATTCGTGTATGTCGTCGGACCGTCCGGCGCAGGAAAATCAACATTCATGAAATTAATTTATAGAGAAGAAACACCAACGAAAGGCCAGATATCAGTAGGCGGGTTCAATATCGGCAAGCTGAAGCCGCGTAAAATTCCTTATGTTAGGCGCAACATCGGCGTAGTATTTCAGGATTTCCGGCTGCTGCCGAGGCTGACGGCGTATGAGAACGTCGCTTTTGCGATGGAGGTTATTGAGGCCCCGAAGAAAATCATGAAGAAGCGCGTTAACGAGGTGCTTGATCTGGTGGGACTGCGCAGCAAAGCGAACCGTGAGCCGTCCCAGCTATCAGGCGGGGAGCAGCAGCGGATTGCGATTGCCCGCGCCATCGTCAACAATCCGTCCGTTATTATTGCAGACGAGCCTACCGGCAACCTCGATCCCGAGACCTCCTGGGGCATCATGCAGCTGCTGGACGAAATTAATTTTCGCGGTACAACGATTGTAATGGCTACCCATAACAGGGATATTGTCAATAAAATGCGCAAACGGGTACTGGCGATCGAGAACGGCAACATTGTCAGAGACCAGGTGAGAGGGGAATACGGTTATGAGTTTTAAAACCTTCTTGCGCCACATGCGGGAAGGCTTCAAAAATGTATTCCGCAACGGCTGGATGTCGGTGGCTTCCATCACATCTATTGTCGTCTCCCTATTCGTGCTAGGTGTCTTTATTTTGCTTGTACTCAATGTGAATTCCATCGCCGACAAGGCGGACAGCCAGGTGCAGGTCAATGTGCATCTGACGCTCAATACGGATCAGAAGATGCGTGAAACCCTGCAGAACGAAATCGGCAGCATGCCGGAAGTAAGCAAGGTGGAGTTCATATCCAAGGAGCAGGGGCTGATTGAGTTCCGTGAGGATATGGGGCCGGAAGCAGCTGAGCTGCTTGAAGGCTTTGACGAAGAGAATAACCCGCTGCCGGACAAGCTGCTGGTCGAAGTAATTGAACCGACCACCGTTCCGTTTGTAGCAGATAAGATAGAAGCACTAAACACAACGCATGAAGAGAAGCCGATATATAAAGTGAACTATGGTAAGGGCTCCGTTGAGACACTGTTTAAGATTACGCGCGCTGTGCGCAATATAGGCTTTATTTTTGTAGCAGGCCTGGCTCTGATGTCCATGTTCCTGATTTCCAATACGATCCGGGTAACCATTCTCGCCCGCCGCAAGGAGATTGGCATTATGAAGCTGGTAGGGGCAACGAATGCGTTTATCCGCTGGCCGTTTTTTGTGGAAGGGGCGCTGATCGGACTGATCGGGTCACTGGTGACCTCCGGCGTTCTCTTTATCGGTTACAGCAGTCTGACCCGTTCTGTTCAGGGTGATCCGATGCTGGGGCTGCAGATGATTCCTGTTGAAGAAATCTGGCTGCTCATGTGCGGGCTGCTGGTAGGCCTTGGCATGCTGATCGGGATCTGGGGAAGTACCGTGTCGATCCGCAAGTTTTTGAAGGTGTAGGGACCATTTCTGACGTGAGATGACATTTAAATACGGAGTAAAAGGATGGGGAGTGCGAGTTGAAGAAGAAGATTGCCGCCGGACTAGCCGTAGCACTGCTGGCTGTCACTTTTTTAGGACCCTCTGACGGATATGCCAAAAAGACAACAGTCGCAGAAATAGATCAGCAGCTGAAGAAGCTGCAGCAAGAGGTGCAGGCGGCCAAGGCCGCGCAGGAAAAGGCGGCTTCCCGTACTCAGGAGGCACAGCACTACAAGAACAAAACAACCCAGAATCTTGAGTATGTGCTGGCACAGATCGATCAGGTAAAGGGTGAGATGACGACCATTTCCGGTAAAATCGCCAGCACAGAGGAGTCGCTCAATGTGACTGCAACCGAGCTGAGTGATGCAGAGGACCGGATTGCTTCGCGTGAAAAGCTGCTGGAATCCCGTGTCCGGCTGATGTATACCGATGGCGCCGTCTCTTATCTTGATGTGCTGCTGTCATCGACCAGCTTCTCGGATTTCCTGGACCGGGCGGATTCGCTCAAGATGATCGTAGATCAGGATCAGGATCTGCTGGAGCAGCATAAGCTCGACAAGGAGACTGTGGTAGCCAAGAAAATGGAGCTGGAAGGACAGTATGCGAATGCAAAGCAGCTGTATACCCAGCTTGAGGATCAGCGCAGTGTCTTGAAGGAGAAGGAAGCGGAGAAGCAGGAGCTTATCGCTCATTATGATGAAGAAATTCTGGTGTCCGGGGAAATTTCCGAAGAGCAGGAAGCTAAGCTGGTGCAGCTGGCCAGCGAGCGTTCCGCGCTGGAGACGCAGAAGGATAAGCTGAAAGCAGAGGAAGCGGCTCGTAAAGCGGCTGCAGCCAAAGCGGAAGCGGCGCGCAGAGCGGCAGCCGCAGCTGCCAAGGCAAAAGCTAAGTCTGCGAGCGTCAGCAGCGTCAGCTCCTCCTCAGAGTTTGCCGGCAGCGGCGGCCCGTTCCAGATGCCTGTAGGCTCGGCGCGGATCTCCTCAGGGTATGGAAAACGGACACATCCGGTAACCGGTGAAGTCGGTAAGATGCATACCGGCGTAGACTTTGCGGTTCCGCAAGGAACCAATATTCACGCTGCGGATTCCGGTACTGTGCTGGTTGCCGAATGGTGGAGCGGATACGGATACTGTGTCATTATTGACCACGGCGGCGGTGTATGGACGCTGTACGGCCATATTCGTGAGGGCGGCCTCAGAGTTTCGGCAGGAGACAAGGTAGACAGAGGACAGGTTATTGCCGAATCCGGTTCAACCGGACGCTCCACAGGACCGCATCTTCACTTTGAAGTACGGGTAGACGGCAAGACCGTTGATCCGATGCCTTATCTGTAGATCGGCTGCAAAACACAAATTAAGGCAGCAACAATAAATATTAATCAGCACTGCGGCATATACTGGAAGAGATACCGTCTTTGCGGGACGGGAGCGGGCCTTTAGTAGATGGACAGAAGGGACGGTGGGAACATCATGTTAAAGAAAAGCACGGCGGTCTTTATGATCGTCGCTGCGCTGCTCTGCGGCAGCCTGTTAACCCTTGGCGTGACCGGTTATGTGCAGGTTGTCGGACAAGCTGCGGGTGAAGGTGTAGCGGCTGTCCTGCAGACGAACAGCGGCCTGGAGGATAAGGAATCCCAGAAGCTGGGCACCGCGCTAAGCCTGATAGAAGATAACTACTACGATACGGTGGACCGGAACAAGCTGATCGACGGTGCTGTTAACGGTATGATGGAAGCGCTGGGCGATCCTTATTCCAATTATATGGGCAAGGAAACAGCAGAGAAATTCGAAGAGAGCATTGAAGGCTCCTTCTCGGGTATCGGCGCTGAGGTATCCTCGGATAACGGTAAGGTGGTTGTTGTGTCGCCGATTAAGGGAGCACCGGCTGAAAAGGCCGGAATTCAGGCTAAGGATGTTATTCTGTCGGTCAACGGCGAAACGCTGGAAGGCCTTGAGCTGAACGACGCCGTCGCCAAAATCCGCGGACCGAAGGGCAGCAAGGCAACGCTCAAGGTGCAGCGGACCGGATCAGCAGAGCCGCTGGAATTCGTGATTACCCGCGACGATGTGAAGCTGGAAACCGTCTATGCCACCATGGAGAAGGACGGCGTTGGCGTCATCGAAGTAACCCAGTTCTCAATGAATACCGCGGAGCGGTTCAAGGAAGAGCTGAATAACCTCGAGAAGCAGGGCATGAAGGGGCTTGTCATTGATGTCCGCAACGATCCGGGCGGTGTACTGCAGCGCGTTATTGAGATGGCAGAGCAGTTCGTGCCTGCAGGCAAAACCATTGTTCAAGTTGAAAATAAGGATAAATCGCGCGAGGTCAGCACCTCTAAGGGCTCAAGCAAAGCTTATCCGGTTGTGGTGCTTATGAACAAGGGAAGTGCCAGCGCATCGGAGATTCTGGCGGGAGCGCTGCAGCAGTCAGCCGGAGCCAAGCTGATCGGTGAGCATTCCTTCGGCAAGGGTACTGTGCAGACCAGCTTTGAGAAGGAGCTTGGAGACGGCAGCCTGCTGAAGATTACCATTGCCAAATGGCTGACGCCGGACGGCACCTGGGTTCACGGAAAAGGCATTGAGCCGGATATTGCGGTGTCCCAGCCGGATTATTTCTCGGTAGCGCCGATTAATAAGAGTGCTACCCTACAATACAATATGAACAGCTCGGACATTAAAAGTGCGCAGACCATGCTGGACGGCCTGGGCTACAAGCCGGGGCGTAAGGACGGATATTTCGACGCTGCGACTAAAGATGCAGTGAAGAAATTCCAGAGCGCATCGAAGCTGCAGGCGACCGGTATCATCGATACCAAAACCGCTGAAGCATTAGAGCTGGCGCTGATCAAGGTCATTCAGGACCCGGCCAATGACAACCAGCGCAACCGGGGAATTGAAGAGGTGCGGAAGGAAATCCAGAAAGCCGCGTCGAACAAGTAAGAAGGCTGAATTCAGCCTTCTTTTTTTTGAAGCTTGTGTAGAGGGAGTGTGACGACAGTTTGAATGATATGCTAGAACTGCTTACAAGCTTGGGCACAGCGGTCATACACCTGCTGATTCAGCCTTATTACTATATTGCAATTCTGTTCATTGCCCTGTATTACCGCAGACAGGTGGCGCTGGAGCGCAAGCTGATTCATGTGAAGCAGCATGGCTGGGGCTCAGAAACTTGGCGGACGGTATGGAGCGGGCTTGTCATGGGTCTGGCCGTGTCAGCCGCAGCAGTCGCGGTAGGTATTTCACTGCCGGCAGATGCTGTAGTCTGCATCTGGATTGTCAGCCTGATTCTTATGTTATTCCGTGTACGTTATTTAACTTTTGGTTACTCCGTTGGAGTGTTAGGCATTATACAGTTCATTATTTCCTTCTTCCCGGATGCGCTTCAGGACGGAGCCGCCGGACGGCTGGTTACGGCGGTGCGCGGAATGGACATTCCGGCACTGCTCGTGCTGGCCGGTCTGCTGCATCTCGCCGAAGCGCTGCTCGCGCGCTGGCAGGGCGAGCGCCTGGCGACGCCGCTCTTCCTGGAGGGCAAGCGCGGCAAGGTCGTCGGCGGCTACCAGCTGGAAGCCTTCTGGCCGCTGCCGCTGTTCCTGCTGGTTCCCTCTGCTGCGGGAACCGCTGACCTGCCCTGGCAGCCGCTGCTTGGCGGCGGGCTCGGGCTGGTATCGCTGCCGGTTATCATCGGCTTCAGCGGGACAACCTACAGCCTGCTGCCTGCACGCAAGGCAGCCCGCACCGCAGGACGGCTGCTGGCGTACAGCATCGTCCTGCTGGGCGTAAGCCTGCTCGCCGCCGCCTGGAGCCCGCTGACGCTGGTTGCGGCGCTGCTCGCACTGCTCCTGCACGAAGGCTTGAACTGGTACAGCGCGCTCGAGGAGCGCAGCACCAGCCCGAGCTTCGTGCATCCGCCGGCCGGCCGCAAGGTGCTGGCCGTCCTGCCGGGCAGTCCGGCAGCGGAGCTGGGCATCCTGCCGGGCGAAGTGCTGCTGAAGGTCAACGGGGTCCTGTTGACCGAGGCGGCGCAGCTGCATGAAGCGCTGCGCATGAATCCGGCTTACTGCAAGCTGGAGGTGCAGAACCGGGAAGGCGAGAGCAAATACCTGCAGCGTCCGATCTACGACGGGGATCACCACCAGCTGGGCATGATTCTCGTGCCGGAGCCAGATGAAGCCGTAACAGCCGGTGCGAAGCCGACCAGCATCTTTGGCATCATCGGGATGAGGACGGGAACGCGTACCCGCCGCAAAGGCCTGGATGCGGCCGGACTGAACCGGTCCAAGGCTGCCGCCGGTCAGCCGCCCGCCGGACATGAACGGCCGCGCCCGCCTGAGACCGCGAACTCGGAAACACTGGATGCTTAAGCGGGCCGCCCGGACTCCCTGTTCCTGAAGCGCTACAATCAACTAATAAGGAAGGCCATCTCCCCGTCATAGCTGCGGGAGCTGGCCTTTTTGATTGCTGATAGGATAGCCAGGAGAAGCAAAGGAAACGGGTGGCATGGAATATGAATACCTATTGGAATCCAGGGTAATGTTTTTCCAGAGGTCTTGGGAGGTCACCGGAGGGAATTAGACCAGTTAACGGAACTGAGAGGCGTTATTCTCCCCCTGTGGAGTTGCTCTCCCTTTCTAACGGACCATAGCGCCCTTATTTAGTCAAAATCAGTCTATTTCAAGGTGAATTCTTATATATAACAGCGCTGGAGTCCGTTAGCATGAACAAAAGCGGGTTATAGCGTATATAAAGGCATCTGTGCCCGTTAGAACCGAAAGGGCGACAGCAAGGGTACCATTGGGCATCATGCGCCTTACATTAATAGTTACTCATTCATCATCGATCACACCATGCGTCATACACCCTAGTATTTATTTACTTCTGTACCATCAAGCACACCCATGCACCTACCCTGGGTATCTCCCCTGCTCCATCCAGCAATACCCGTGCGCCCTCTCCCGTATGTTTAGGCTTGACGGCGGCTTGAGCAGCCGCCAGGGTACGCGTCCTCCCAGCCTCCAGCCCATCCCGTCAACCCCGGCAGTCCTTCAGATAAAATATGGCAATCTGCGTCCGGTCACGCAGACTGAGCTTGCTGAGGATGTCGGTAATGTAGTTCTTCACGGTACCTTCACTCAGGAACAGCCTGGCGGCAATCTCTTTGTTGGTCAGGCCTTCGGCAATGGCGGTGACGATGCCCTGTTCAGCCTTAGTCAGTCCGTAAGACTCAAGGGAGGGCTCCGGTGCAGGAGCCGGCCTGGCTGCTGCGGGCTGAAGAAAGCCGGCCATTTTGCGGGCAATATCGGGGTGGATCAGCATATTGCCCTGATGTACTGTTTTGATGCCCTGGATAATCCGGTCCGGAGGGATATTCTTCAGCAGATACCCGCTGGCCCCGCTCCGCAGTGCTTCGATAATGTATTCATCATCGTCAAAGGTAGTCAGCATCAGCACAGACATCTGGGGATAAACAGCCTTAATCCGGCGTGTGCCCTCGACCCCGTCGCAGACCGGCATCCGGATATCCATCAGCACAACATCGGCAGCCTGCGGCAGCTCCTGCAGCAGCGTGAGCGCCTCTCCGCCATCGGCTGCGCCGCCCGCGACTTCAATCTCTGCATCCAGACCGACCAGCACCTTGAGGCTCTCACGGATAAAAGGATCATCATCAACAATTACAACTCTAATCATACAGAAGGCTCACCTCGGCTTGACTGAATTATGTAGCTTAATAAATGGAACTTAGGATTGTACGCCTCACGTATGTCTGCTCCTCCAGAAATGTCTGCTCCTCCAGAAATGTCTGCTCTCCCGCTTCACTCTCTCACTTAAGCTCACCATGCCGGTATACCGGCAGTCTGGTAATCACAGTGAACGGCGCCTCTGTGCGCAGCTCCAGCGTTCCGCCGATCAGGCCGGTGCGTTCGGCCATCCCCTTTAGCCCCATCCCGCCGCTGGCCCGAAGCCGCTGCAGCTCATCCCCGTCCGGCAGCTGCCCGTTATTGCCGGTCTCCATGACAATCTCCCGCTCACTATAATGCACAGTGATCCACACGGAAGTGGCCTTCCCGTGCCTCAGGGCATTGGTTAGGGCTTCCCGGGCGTTTTTGTAAAGTACGACCTGTACGCTCGGGTACAACGGATAGACATATCCGTGCACCTGGTACGAGGTCTCTATTCCTGTATCCCGTCCAGTCTCCTCAAGCAGCCGGTCCAGGGCGTAGGCCCCCTCAAGCTGTGGCGTATAATTTACCTGTCTCAGGGCGGTCCGCATATTATCCATGCTGGCAGCCAGCTGGTCCCGGATCTGGCCCATCATCTCCATTCCGGTATCAGGTGAGGCAGGCAGGGTATGAATGGCAGCCTCAACCATTATTTTGACCCGGATCAGCCGGTGGCCGATATCATCATGCAGCTGCCGTGAGATCCGTACCCGCTCCTCTGCCTGGGCCACGTTCTCCACCTGGGCAGTGAACTGCAGCAGCCGGTTGCGGGTTTCATCGAGCTCGAAGTGTTTTTTACGCAGCTCATCATACAGAAACAGCGTATCCTCCCGGCCGCGACCGGCGCGCAGCAGCAGCCTATCCAGCGCAGCCACAAGCAGAAAGGTAAGGTTGACACAGATCAGCTCAGAAGAATCTGAGCCGGAAAAGGCAACATTCAGAGCGCCCAGCTGCAGGCCGGCCAGCAGGATAGGGATAGAACCGGGCAGCAGCCTGGAATAGCAGAGCAGCGCGGATATAGCCGGGAAAAGCATCAGCAGCCCGTATTCCCGGCACATCCAGGCACTGTACAGCAGCTCCAGAATTACGGCCAGTACAGGCAATCTCCCCGGCAGCCGGGTGCCGGCAGTTGCCAGCAGCAGCTGCAGGAGGAAATAGAAGGTGAACAGGCTATAATCTGAATAATCATATACATAAACGGTGAGCATAGCCGGAATTAACAGCAGGCTGAAGCGGATGATCTGCAGCTCTCTGGTCAAGGTATTCATCCTTTATATCTTAATATAAGGCCGTTAGCGCCTATATTCATCTTAGCATATCCGGCTGTATGAACAGGAGATGACTTTAGTCACCACCAGCTCATGACTTAGCGTACCTTCCGCAAGGCCTACTGTACGCTACAATGTTAACTATAGAAGAAACAGAAGGGGAGAGATGAGCGGATGGCTCTTGCAGTGCTCAGGGATGTTGTCAAACGGTATGATCAAAAGCTGACGGTGGACCATGTGAATGTCAAGATTGAGGAAGGGGAAATCTTCGGGCTGCTCGGGCCGAACGGAGCCGGGAAAAGTACTACCATCAGCATGATCTGCGGTCTGCTTAAATATGATTCCGGTGAAATCTTGATCGACGGGTTATCAGTAAAGGAACATTCGCTTGAGGTTAAGAAACGGATCGGGCTTGTCCCCCAGGACCTGGCATTATACGGAAATCTGACTGCGGCGGAGAATGTGCGGTTTTTCGGCAAGCTGTACGGGCTGCGGGGCAACCTGCTGAAGGAACGTACAGAGGAGGCGCTTGCTTTTACCGGATTAAGTGACCGGTCCAAAGAGAAGCCGGCTACCTTCTCAGGAGGGATGAAGCGGCGCCTGAATATTGCCTGTGCCATTATGCACCGCCCGAAGCTGATTATTATGGATGAGCCGACAGTCGGCATCGATCCGCAGTCGCGCAATCATATTCTGGAGTCGGTCAAGGCGCTGAACAAGCTCGGCTCGACGATTATATACACAAGCCATTACATGGAGGAGGTAGCAGCGATCTGTGACCGGGTAGCGATTATGGATAAAGGCCATATCATTGCCTGCGGCACAGAGAAGGAGCTGCGCGACCGGGTGGCCCATGAAGAAAAAATCGTCATAAGTGCAGCCAATATAACCCCCGGCCTGCTCAGCGAGCTGGGCAGACATCCGCGGATTAACCGCGTGGAGACCGTGCAGGATGCTGTTGAGCTGTATCTCCCGTCCTCACAGAGTGAGCTGCAGGATATCCTGTTTATTTTTTCCAAGCATGAGGGAATTATTGTATCCCTGCATATTGATGAGCCGGATCTGGAGACGCTGTTCCTCAGCCTGACCGGGCGGACCCTCAGGGACTGAGAAAGGAGCTAAACGCTGAAATGAATATTTGGACGATTATGACAAATGAGCTGCGCAGGCTGCTGCGTTCACGCACCTGGTTGCTGAATATGATTCTGCTGCCGATTGTGCTGATTTTCCTGCTGGGAGCCTCTTTATCCGGAGTGATCGGGGCAGGGAGCCCGGAGACGGTGAATCCGGTGAAGGTTGCTATTGTGAACGCTGCAGGGCAGGCTCCGGCGCATTCAGCCATGCTGGAAGCTTTTGTGAAGTCGGATGAGGTGAAGAGCTTCATTATTCCTGTGGAGGTGCAGGACCGCGGGGAAGCGGAAAGCGGACTTCGTACAGGCAAATACGGCTATGCTGTCATTGTGCCTCAGGAATTTGACCGTGACATCCAGAGCGGCGTCCATGCGGAGCTGGAATTCATTCTCGGTAAAAACCACAGCGACAATACTGCAGCAGGTGCTATGTTCGACAACTTTCTCAGCGAAATCAACTACAAGCAGGCGGCAGCATTGACGCTGGGGCCGGAGGCGCTGGCATCAGTCCGGCCTGTATTGACTGAGCAGCCCGCAGTACAGCTCGGCAATCTTAATAATGGCGGAAAAGATTACACGGCCTCCCAATTTTACGCGGCGTCGATGCTGCTGATGTTTCTTTTGTACAGCGGACTTACGGTTACGGGGTCTTTGTTCAGCGAGAGGGAAAACCATACGTTATTCCGGATCAGCTCGATGCCGGTCAAAGGCTCGGAGCTGTTCATCGGCAAAATGCTCGGGGTCGGCCTCCTTACGGGAGTGCAGTGTGCGGCAATTATTATTTTTACCGATGTGCTGTTCGGCGTGTATTGGGGCAACCGCCCGTGGCTGCTGATGCTGTTCTGCCTGCTGATGATTATCGCCTCGATGATGCTTTCGATCCTCGCCTGCATGTTCAGCCAGACAAGTGCAACGGCCACAAGTATTGTGAACGTCTTGACGGTAGCGATGACCTTCATGAGCGGAGGCATGCTGCCTCTGCCGGATTCCTGGGTTAACAGCGTTGGAGCGTTTACGATTAACCACTGGGAGCTGCAGGCGATTATCAAAATGATGCTGCATTCCGGGTTTGAGCAGATTCTGCCCAACCTGCTGGTGATGTCAGCAATTTGCATCGTGCTGATCAGCGGAGTGGTCTTCACATACCGGAAGGTGGGTTACCGATGAGTAATATCTGGACGATCGGCTGGAATATGGTCAAACGAACTATTGGCTCCCGTAAAGGACTACTGCTGCATATTTTTCTGCCGGGAATCGTAATTGCCGGTATTATTTTCATCACAGGAGGCTTTGATAGCAGCTCTCCTGCCACCTTGCTCTATACCAATCTGGATAACGGTGCAGGAGGCAGGCATCTGCTGGCTGAGCTGAAAAGCTCGGGAGAATACAGGCTGACGGAACGTTCTGATGAGCAGGCCGTGAAGGAAAGCGTCATTGGCCAGGAAGGCGTTGCCGGACTGCTGATTCCGCAGGGTTACACATCACAGCTGCTGGAGGGCAGACAGCCTCAATTAACCGTATATGAGCTAAAAGTTACCGAGGATTCGGTGCTGCTGAAGCTGCAGGCTGAAGCCATTGCCAGGCAGATGCTGGTGACCGCAGCCACGGTGAAGGGGGCAGGTTCTAGTGATCAGGCCGTGCAGTTTGCCGCTATATTGCAGCGGGCAGAGCAGCACAATGTATCAAGTGTAAGGACGGATTACGACCTGTACCCGAGGCAGACACTGGGGATTATTACCGGAATGACCCTAATGTTCCTAATGGGTCTGGTTACAAGCTCAGTCAATCAGATTATGGATGACCGCAGAGGCCGGACCATGATGAGAATGTTCAGTGCCCCGGTACGCGCCTATCAGATCACGCTGGGTAATTTCTGCGGCAGCTTTTTGGTTGGCATCATTCAGATTGCCGTCGTCCTGATTCTCGGCAAGTGGGTGCTGCGCTATGATTATGAAGTACCAATGCTACTGTACTTCCTGGTGCTGGCCGCATTCATGTTTGTCTCCATGGGCATTGCCGCCACGGTAGCCGGCCTGATCCGTAATCCGCGCAATACCGGCATGCTGAATGCGCTCATTCTTACACCAACCTGTATGCTGGGCGGCTGTTTCTGGCCGCTATCCATTATGCCGGAATACATGCAGAAGGCCGCTAATTTTACGCCGCAGAAATGGGCGATCCAGGCGGTGGACATCGCTGCTACAGGCGGCGGCTGGAATGAGTTGTGGCTGCCCTTTGCCGTGCTCGGTCTGATGGCGGCAATTCTGCTGGCGCTCGGCTCGGCAACGCTGCGTCCGAACGAGGCGGGGGTCAGCGCCTAAACGCCAAACCCTTCCATCCGGCTAATTGTGATTGCGCCTACCGGGGGCTTAAGGTATACTAATACAATATTGTTCAACCGAATATCTGTTTTACAAGGAGGAGCCTGTCACCAAGGGCTCCTCTTTGTCTTTTTTCGGCAACAGGGGATGATGTTAAGCGGGGGGATGGAAATGGAATTTATTCTGGTATTAGTGCTTATTTTGTTGTTTACGAAGCTGGCGGGGGCGTTATCTGTGAGATTGGGTCAGCCCGCTGTACTCGGTAAGCTGCTGATCGGGATTGTTCTCGGTCCGGCGGTGCTCGGCTGGGTGCAGGACAGTGATTTTATCCATTATATGTCGGAGATCGGTGTGCTGCTGCTGATGTTCATCGCGGGTCTTGAGACAGACCTCGCCCAGCTGAAGCGTAACTGGAAGTCTGCATTTGCGGTAGCGGTAGGAGGGATCATGCTGCCTTTTCTCGGAGGCATGGCTGTCGGGGAATGGTTCGGCTTCGACCAGCATCATGCACTGTTTCTTGGTGCGCTGCTGAGCGCGACCTCGGTCAGTATCTCAGTGCAGGTGCTGCAGGAGATGAACAAGCTGAATTCACCGGAGGGTACGACGATTCTGGGTGCTGCTGTGGTGGATGATATTCTCGTGGTCATTCTGCTTGCGCTGCTGATGAGCTTTTTCGGGACAGGGGAGGCCGTATCCATCAGTCTGCTCATTGGCAAAAAGGTACTGTTCTTCGCCGTTGCTATCCTTGCAGGCTGGCTGCTGGTTCCCCGGCTGATGAAGGGGTTCGCTCCGCTGAAGGTGACGGAAGCTACGGTAACGGCTGCGCTTGTCATTTGCTTCGGGTTTGCTTACTTTGCAGAGATGATGGGAATGGCCGGCATTATCGGCGCTTTTGCCGCAGGAATTGCAGTGGGTCAGACTCCGTTCAGGCATACAGTAGATACTAAAGTTGCACCTGTTGCCTATTCGCTGTTCGTCCCTGTTTTCTTTGTGAGCATCGGGCTTAGTGTAACCTTTGACGGTGCGGGCAGTCAGATCCCGTTCATGATTGTCCTGGTTATCGTCTCGGTGCTGGCCAAGCTGCTGGGCGGCGGACTGGGGGCGCGGCTTACCGGCTTCAGTACCCGCTCAGCGGTAATAATCGGTACCGGGATGATATCCCGGGGGGAGGTCGCGCTCATTATTGCGTCCACCGGACTTGCGAGCGGCCTGCTGCTGCCGGAATATTTTACAGCAGTCATTATTGTAGTCATTGCTACCACACTGGTCACGCCGCCGCTCCTGAAGGCTGTCTTCCGTGAACCGGTCCGGCGTCTGGTGAAGAAAGGCTAAGAATAGTCCGCTGTACAATGTCCATCTTTGAAAGAGCCCTTCTGCATAGAGCAGAGGGGCTCTTTGGCCTGCATGCCCTTCCTCGTCAGCTGCTCTCTCTATCCCGGGAATTAGTATGACCGCGTCTTAAGACTGAGTATGAAACCAGCCGCAGGGCGGTTTTGGCATCCATATAAAGGGACTACACTAAAGCAAGAAAGCAGCTGTTATACATAAGGAAAGCAGACATAGTGTATTAGTCTAAATAGGAGAGCGGAAGGGGAATTTGAAACATGACATGGTTCACAAAATGGTCTTTTGGCAATAAGGGGGCTGTCGGCCTGCTGGTCGTTATGGCGCTGGTAGTGGGGATGCTGAGCTATACTACACTGCCGATGGAATTTATGCCTGAAGCCGATAATCCGCAGGTGACGGTTACAGTGCTGGGGCCGGGCCAGAATGCGAAGTCAATGGAGAGCGGAGTTACGAAGCCGATTGAGGCGGCCACCGCTGCAGTCAAAGGCAAAACCGGGCAGATGTCCACCTCCGGGGACGGGTACGCCAAGGTGGATCTTTATTTTGACGGGAAAACCAATATGAAGGAAGCCTCGCAGGAGGTGGAGAAGGCAATCGGCGCGCTGACGCTCCCGGAAGGGGTGATGGCCCCTTTTATTGTGCAGCTGAACACTTCGATGATTCCGGTGGCGCAGACCACGTTATCTTTTGACGACGGGCTGACCAAAGAAAATCTGGAGATCACCGAAAACACCATTATCCCTCAGCTGCAAAAGATAGACGGTGTAGCCAGTGTAGCCCTCTACGGCAAAACCAGTCCGCAGGTGAATGTGAAGCTGGACCCGCAGGCGATGGCATCAAAGGGCGTCTCCACAGTACAAGTGATGGGATTGCTTCAGGGACGCAGTGTATCGGCTTCCATCGGTGAGCAGACGATCGGCGGGCAGACGGGAAATGTGAATGTTACGTCTTCCATAGACAGTCTGGATACGTTAAACAGGCTTCCGGTAGCTGCCGGTGTAATCCTGCAGGATATTGCTGCCGTTACAGTCAAAGCCGATCAGGAGAGTGTCAGCCGCTCGAACGGCAAGGATGTGCTGTTCGCGATTATCACCAAGGAAGCCGGGGCAAATGCGGTTGATGTCGGTGAGAGGGTGCGGGATGCTGCAGATGAGATTAATAAAAGCGTGCCGAATGCTGAGCTGTCCGTTATCTTCAGCACCTCTGATATGGTCGTTACCTCAGTTAACAGTATGATGCGTGAGGTGCTGCTCGGTGCCCTGTTCGCAACGGCCGTTATTCTGCTGTTCCTGCGCAATATCCGGGCTACGCTGATTACGGCAGTATCCATTCCGCTGTCGCTGGCTGTGACCCTGTATCTGCTCAAGGTTTCCGGTATCACGCTGAACATCGTCACGCTCGGTGGTGTCGCCGTTGCGGTAGGGCGGCTGGTCGATGACAGCATAGTTGTAATCGAGAATATATACCGCCGGCTGCAAAAAGAGCCCCTGTCCCGTGAAATGGTAATCAGTGCGACCGGTGAGGTGGCGAGAGCCATCACCACCTCGACGATTGCCACCGTTGCGGTGTTCCTGCCGATGGGTCTGCTGCGGGGCAGCCTTCAGGCTTTTCTGCTGCCCTTTGCCCTGACGGTAACTTACTCACTGCTGACCTCGCTGGTTGTAGCGCTGACTGTAGTGCCGCTGCTGAGCGCCTGGCTGCTGCGGGGCACTTCCATGAAGGAGCATGAGCCGGCCAAGTGGTTCTCACGCTTCCTTGACTGGAATCTGCACCGCAAGTGGATCACGCTGACGGCAGGCCTGGTGCTGCTTGCGGGCTCCATCGCCGCTTATATTGCAATGCCGAAGGGGGCACTGGATGCAGCGGATGCCAGTATGGTTGCTGTCCAGCTCGTGTATCCCAATGATGTACCGGTAGCAGAGGTGCTGGAAAAGGGCAAACAGCTTGAGCAGGAGATGATTAGCCGGCCGGAAGCCGAAACCGTCGTGATGCAATCCGGCAACAGTGCAGATATGGCTAAATGGGGATCGGTAAGCTCACTGACTCAGGTAGACTACACTGTGCTGATGAAAGAGAATACCGATGCCCAGCTGTTTCTAGATTATGTACGGGGTCTGCAGGACAGCTATGAAGGGGCGGCACTCACTGCTAACGAATCAAGCATGATGGGCTCCTCCTCTACAAGTGAATATGTGGATATTGCCGGCGATGACCTGGCGGAGATTCAGACGGTTGCCAAAAAGGCGGCAGCCCTAATAGAGGCCGTTGACGGGGTAAACAAGGTCACCAGTAATATGGAGGACACCAAGCCGGTATTTGCCTTTGGCGTTGATCCGGCTGCGGCTAATGCCCAGGAAATCTCAATGCAGCTGGCAGCTATGCTGAATCCGGTTCCGCTCGGGCAGATGGAGCTGGAGGGCTCGCCGGCGGCGGTTGTACTGGAGCCGGTGCTCCAGCCGCAGTCACAGGAGGAGCTCAAGCAGATTACGTTGATGACCTCCGGCGGTCCGCAGCTGCTCACTGACGTAGCTTCACTTGAGGTTACAGAGCAGCCGGCCATGCTCTACCATAAGGACGGCAAGCCTTATGTGCGGATTACCGCAGAGGTAGATGCGAAGAGGGTGTCAGCAATCGGGGCAGAGATCACCAGGCAGACAGACACTATTACCCTGCCCGAAGGTGTAACCCTGTATGCCGGCGGAGCCTCTGCCGATCAGGCCGGAGACTTTGGCGATCTGGGAATGACGGCCCTGATCTCAATTGGCCTGGTCTACCTGATCATGGTGCTGACCTTTAAGACACTGCGCGCCCCGCTGGCAATCATGTTCTCGCTGCCGCTTGCAGCAATCGGGGCAATCGTTGCATTGATCATTTCAGGGGTGACTCCAGACTTTACAGCATTGTTCGGAGCACTGATGCTGATCGGAATTGTAGTCACCAACGCGGTCGTACTGATTGACCGGATCAAGCAGAACGAGGAGCATATGACGGTAAGAGCAGCGATTCTTGAGGCGGCAGGCACACGGATGCGTCCGATTCTAATGACAGCAATTGCGACCGTCTGTGCCATGCTTCCGCTTCTGTTCGGACACTCAGAGCAGGGCAGTATCGTCTCGCAGAGCCTTGCGATTGTTGTAATCGGCGGACTGACCGCAGCAACTGTGCTGACGCTGCTGGTTGTACCAGCGGTATATGAGCTGCTGTATTTCCGGAGATCAGCCAGGGAACGGAAGGAAGCAGGGAAGCAGGCGGAAGCAGCATTGTAAGGATGGATGATTGTGAATCGTATTCGGGGATGACCCGGACCCAGGTAAGCATTTCAGTATAAAGCCGGAGGCAGTGCGGAAATTCCGCACTGCCTCCGTTTGTTGACGTTAGGGTTCTGCCGTATTCATAAGATCAGCAAGAGCCCGCGCTGCTAATTGCCCGTGCTCTCATACCGCGACAGCCCGAAGCGGAAGATGCCGTACGCTGCTGCCATGCTTCCCAGCGCCGCTACCGGAGCCAGCATCCACCAGCCAGACCAATCGCTTTTGCCGAAGACATAGGTAGCCGGATAGAAGCTGATAAAAGCATACGGCAGCACGGTGGAGACAAATACACGGATCGCCTGCGGAAACAGCGACAGCGGATACTTGGCCAGATCAGCCAGATTATGGACCATCAGCGGAAAGGCATTTCCGGCATTTTTGATCCAGAAGGCGGCTGAATTGGCGGCCAGATTAATCGATACACGGATAATCACCGCTGTAATCAGGAGAAGGAGAATGATGAGGATTTTCCCCGGAGTAAAGTGTACATTTCCGTGAATCAGAGACTGCCAGATAATGACTCCGCCGATCAGCATATTGCCGAGGCCGTTGATCCCGATCCCTGTGCAGAAGACCTGCAGCACCACAGGCACCGGCCGCAGCAGGTAGCGGTCCATTTCACCCAGATTAACGAGCCGGCTCATCCGCCAGGTGCCTTCAAAGAACAGTGAGCCGACGCCTTCCGTCACAAAAATCATCGCATACATAAACGTTACTTCCCAGAACTGCCAGCCGTTGATATCCGGAATCCGGTCATAAATGACCCAGAGGAATACAAAGCCGAGCACCTGGGTTAACGCAGCGGAACACATTAATATGTAGAAATCCTTATTATATTCGAGTATGGCTTTGAGCTGCTGCACGTACAGCCGCTTGTACAGATAGAACATCCGTGATAACCGCACCGTCTCCCGCTCCTTTCATCTTAACCTCCATGAATGGTTACCTGGCGGACCGCCCAGTTCCACATGGCTTTGCCGGCGAACCAGAGGGCGATTCCCCAAAACGCCTGTAAAGCAATCAGCTTCAGACTCTCAGCGGTGCCGGTCTGCTGCAGAAAGATCATCGTCGGCGTGTGGATAATGCTCTGAAACGGCAGCCACAAGGCCAGACGCTCCAGCCAGTCCGGGAAAAAAGCCAGCGGCACAAGCGCACCGGACAGCAGGTTAGTAACAGCAATCCGCGTCCAGACGATGCCCATCGAGCCCGTTGACCAGAAGCAGAGCAGTGCTGCCAGATACACCACGCCGAATTTAACCAGAATGGCGCCGAGCAGGCTTAAGAGAAACAGCACATAGACAAGCGGCGAGTGCGGCAGGGTAATTCCGGACAAAAAGGAGGCAAAAAGCGTCAGCAGAACCGCGCTCATACCGCCCTCCAGCAGACTGGCCCCCAGCGTCTCCGAGAAGCGGGCGCTCTGGAAGTCCAGCGGCTTTAGCAGGTCCATCGCTACGCTCCCGTCCAGGATTTTACCGGAAATGGAGGTTTCAGAGTACCAGGAGAGCACGGAGTTGGCCAGAAAAGTGACCAGCAGATAGGTCTTCATCTGATCCCAGGTGTATCCGCCGACCTCGCTTCGGCCGCTGTAAATGCCCTGCCACAAAAAGTAGATTGCCAGCAGATTCACGGTGTTAGCCAAAAATCCGATTACGTAGGAGGTCCGGTAGGCCAGCACATTTTGCAGGGAACGGTTCGCAATGCTCCTGTATTTTTTAAGTGGAATAGCAGACATGGCTGTGAGGGTCCTCCTTTCTTATTGGGCTTGCTGATTCAGATCGAGATTACCGTCATATACAGCCTTGATTACCTGTTCAATGTTGGCATCCTCCATCCGGAAGTCGATCACCTCGCCATGGCGCATCACCCGGCTGACCACATCGCTGGCGGTATATTCATACCGGTCAAAAGCAACAGAGAATTCCTGTTCATTCTGCAGCGTAAGCCTAATTCCGGGAGTCCGGTCCAGCTCTGCGAACAGCTCCGGCATCGGCGAGCCAACCTGGAAGAAAATAACCCGGCTGCGGGCAAAACGCGACTTCACCTCGCTCAGGCTGCCGTCATAAATAATCATGCCGTGGTCGATGATAATCAGCCGTTTGCACAGGTCCTCAATATCGCCGAGATCATGGGTGGTCAGCATGACGGTGGTCTGCTGCTCCTGGTTAATTTTTTTGATGAATTCACGGATCTTCTGCTTCACGGATACATCGAGCCCGATCGTCGGTTCGTCGAGATAGACAATGGGCGGGTTATGTAAAAGGGCTGCAGCCAGATCGGCGCGCATACGCTGCCCCAGCGAGAGCTTCCGGGCGGATAAGTGAATGAATTCATTCATGCCCAGCAGCTCGATAAACTGCTCCAGATTATTCCGGTACACGTGATCGGGAATCTCGTAAATATCCTTCAGCAGCGAAAAGGATTCGACAATCGGAATGTTCCACCACAGCTGGGTGCGCTGGCCAAAGACAGCGCCGATTTGGGCGGCGTTCTCCATTCTCTTCTTGTACGGGTTGATACCGTTTACAGAAATGCTGCCCCCGGACGGCTTCAGGATGCCGCTCAGCATCTTGATCGTGGTGGACTTGCCGGCACCGTTCGGTCCCACGTAGGCGACAGTTTCACCGGTTTCGATGCTGAGATCCAGCGGATGGACAGCCACTTTTGTAATGTTTTTGGGGACAATCAGGTGCTTGAGCGCCCCTTTCAGGCCCGGCTCCTTCACCGCCTGCACAAAGGACTTGGTCAGTCCCCTGGCTTCGATAATACTCAAGGCTATTCCTCCCTTACTCTGAAGATTGTGATCTTTAGACAAAAGCCATGTTCCAATATAGCACTTGGCTCGTGTCGAAAACTGGCGGAATAGCATAGCAGCTAAAAAAAATTATTGGATTTTAACGAAAAAAGTCGGCCCCTCCGCTGTGGCATTAATCTTAATAGAACAGCTGTAACAGATAAAACTAATTAATTTTAATTGAGCTTTAGATTAGTTAAGATATTGTGAGAAAAAGAAAATGCCATTAAAAAAGCGGCTACCTCCCAAAGGATACGAGTATCTTGGGGGTAGCCGCTTTAATTTGATTATTGATCTAAATAAATTAACCGCAAGAGCAGTTCAATACCGGCTTCCGAGCGGCCTGGGTTTCATCCAGACGGCTGATTTCGGTTGTATGCGGAGCGTTGATGACGATTTCCGGTGTCTCCTCTGCTTCCTTGACGATCTGAATCATTGTTTCAATGAAGCCGTCGAGTGTTTCCTTGCTTTCGGTCTCGGTCGGCTCGATCATCATGCACTCTTCGACGGTGAGCGGGAAATAGACAGTCGGCGGGTGGTAGCCGAAGTCAAGCAGCCGCTTGGCTACGTCGAGCGTACGCACTCCGTATTGCTTCAGATTGCGGCCGGACATGACGAATTCATGCTTGCAGACGCCCGGATAAGGAATTTCGAAGTACGGCGCCAGCCGGTGCATCATATAGTTGGCATTCAGCACAGCGTTCTCGGATACCTCGCGCAGGCCGTCCGGTCCGTAGGTACGGATGTAGGCATAGGCACGAACGAGGATACCGAAGTTGCCGTAAAAGGCTTTGACCCGGCCGATGGATTCCGGTCCGCCGTAGTTCAGCGAGTAGCTGCTGTCTTCATTCTGTACTACAGAAGGCTGCGGCAGGAACGGAATGAGAATCGACTTCACGCCGACAGGTCCGGCTCCCGGGCCGCCGCCGCCGTGCGGGGTGCTCATCGTTTTGTGCAGATTTAAGTGCACGACGTCGAAGCCCATGTCGCCCGGACGGGTAATGCCCATGATCGCATTGGAATTCGCTCCGTCATAATAGAGCAGGCCGCCGGCTTCATGAACGATCTCAGCAATCTCGACAATCTGCGTCTCGAACAGGCCGAGCGTACTCGGGTTAGTCAGCATCAGTGCAGCAGTGTCGCTGCCGACGGCAGCCTTCAGGGCATCAAGATCGACCATGCCTTTGGCGTTGGACGGGATCGTTACGGTATCCAGGCCCGCAGCTGCGGCGCTGGCCGGGTTAGTGCCGTGCGAGGAGTCCGGCACGATGACCTTCGTACGCTTCTCGCCGCGGCTCTCGTGGTAGGCGCGGATCATCATCAGGCCGGTCCATTCCCCGTGGGCACCGGCGGCAGGCTGGAGGGAGACGGCATCCATGCCGGTCAGAACAGCCAGATCTTTTTGCAGAGTATACATCAGTTCAAGTGCGCCTTGAATGCTTTCTTCCGGCTGGTACGGGTGAATCTTGGCCAGACCCGGGAAGCGGGCTACATCTTCATTAATCTTTGGATTGTATTTCATTGTACAGGAGCCTAGCGGGTAGAAGCCGTTATCGACACCGAAGTTGCGGCGGGAAAGGGCGGTGTAGTGGCGGATTACATCCACTTCAGACACTTCCGGCAGCAGCACTGGCTCACTGCGCAGCAGTCCGGCCGGTATCAGGGTATCAATCGCCTCATCCTCAGGAATATCGCATACAGGCAGGGAATAGGCTGAGCGGCCGGGACGGCTAAGCTCAAAAATCAGACTTTGTTCCGGTTTCATAAACAGCCCTCCAATAGCTTAGCGAATTGGTCGATTTCCGACTTGCTTCTTTTCTCCGTAACGGCAACCAGCATATGTCCGGCCAGCTCCGGATAATCACGGCCTAGATCATAGCCGCCAAGAAAGCCTTCTTTAACAAGCCTGGAATTAATTTCACTGACGCTGCTTCCTTCAGGAAGCTTCAGCACGAATTCATTGAAGAACGGTGCAGTGAATGCAGGCGCTGCACCTGTAAGCTCGCCGAGCTTGGCTGCGGCATAATGGCTCTTGCGGATATTCAACTCGCCGACCTCGCGCATGCCCTCTTTACCCATAACGGACAGGTACACGGAAGCGCAGAGCGCGAGGAGCGCCTGGTTGGAGCAGATGTTGGAGGTCGCTTTTTCACGGCGGATATGCTGTTCGCGGGCCTGCAGCGTTAGTACAAAGCCGCGTTTACCGTTACGGTCAACGGTCTGGCCGACAATCCTGCCCGGCATGCGGCGCATTAGCGGCTCCGCTACAGCAAAGAATCCGCAGGTAGGACCGCCAAGTGAAGCCGGAATGCCCAGCGGCTGCGCATCACCGACTACAATGTCGGCTCCGAGCTTGCCCGGTGTTTCCAGAACGCCCAGTGCCAGCGGGTTGGCGCTGACTACAAGCAGTCCTTTGACGGAGTGAATCAGCGGTTCGATTGTGCGGAGGTCCTCGATCGCTCCAAAGAAGTTCGGGGACTGTACCAGCACAGCTGCGGTATCCCCGTCAATTGCTTCAGCAAGCTTAGCCTGATCGGTTACGCCGTCTTTATAATCAATTTCCACGACCTCAAGCCCCCAGGCACCGGCTGATGTAGCCAGTACTTGCCGGGCTTCGGGGTGGACGGTACGGGAAACAATCAGTTTTTTGCGTTTGGTTGCGCCTGCTGCCAGAACAGCTGCTTCTGCGAAGGCAGTAGCGCCATCATACATACTGGCGTTGGCCACCTTCATGCCGGTAAGCTCACAGATGTAGGATTGAAACTCGAAAATCGCCTGCAGCTCGCCCTGGCTGATCTCCGGCTGATACGGGGTATAAGCCGTATAGAACTCCGAACGGGAAATCACATGGTTGATGACAACCGGGATATGGTGGTCATAGATTCCGGCGCCGAGGAAGCTGGCGTGGGTATCGAAGTGGGCGTTCTTGTCGGCCAATTCTTTCATATGGCGGAGCAAGGCATATTCATCCAAAGCCTCTGACATCGGCATGGTGCCCTGATAGCGTACAGATTGCGGAATATCGATAAACAGCTCCTCCATGGACTGAATCCCGACGGCTTCCATCATCTCCTGGCGGTCCTGCTCAGTCATGGGCAGATAGCGGTGCTTCATTGCGGCTTCACTCCCTGGCTTTTTTTATAAAACGGTGCTTTGACTACTGCAGCCTTAAGCTGCCTGCCGCGAATCTCCACATAAATTTCGGTGCCGATTTCACTGTAGGCTGCATCGAGCAGCGCAAGTCCGAGATTACGCTTCAGCGTCGGGGACTGAGTTCCGGTCGTTACCTCGCCGATCTTGACGCCGTCTGCGTAGACGGGATAGTGGGAACGCGGAATGCCGCGGTCAATCATCTCAAGCCCGACCAGACGGCGGGGCAGCCCGGCTTCCTTCTGCTTCACCAGCGCATCCTTGCCGATGAAGTCTGCTTTATCCAGCTTGACGAAGAACTGCACGCCGGCTTCCAGCGGAGTGATATCTGCCGACAGCTCCTGGCCGTACAGCGGCAGCTTGGCCTCGAAGCGGAGCGTGTCGCGTGCGCCCAGCCCGGCCGGCGTCAGGCCATGCGGAGCACCCGCTGCCAGCAGGCCGTTCCACAAGGCGGCGGCTGTATCCAATGAGGCGTACAGTTCAAAGCCGTCCTCACCAGTGTAGCCGGTACGGGAGAGCAGGACTTCAACGCCGCAGACCTCAGCGCGCTCAATGAAGTGGAAAGGCTTCAGTTCTGCAACAGGAGCGGAGGTGACTTCACGGAGGATTGTTTCCGCCAGCGGCCCTTGCAGTGCCAGCAGCAACGTATCATCAGAGACATTCTTCAGGCTCGCTCCGCTGAACTCAGCAGTGAGATGCTCCTGCAGCCACTGGAAGTCCTTATCGATGTTGGAGGCGTTGACGACAAGCATGTAGCGTTCTTCACCAAGACGGTAGACGAGCAGGTCATCCACAACTCCGCCGTCCGGATACAGCATCAGTGTATATTGAGCCGCACCGTCAGCCAGCCGGCTGACATCGTTGGTGGTCATTTTTTGCAGAAAAGCTTCCGAGCCGCTTCCGCTGACCATGAATTCCCCCATATGCGATACATCGAACAGTCCTGCCTGCTGGCGGACCGCCTCATGCTCCTTGACGATTCCAGTGAACTGCACCGGCAGCTCCCAGCCGCCAAAATCAATGCATCTGGCCTCCGCGTAAGCGGAGTAAAGCCCGAAAAACGGTGTTCTCTTCAAAGCATCCATGTACTCACTCCCCTGATCTGATTACACATAAGCATAGCGGCTGTCCCGTACCCGTCCGGGCCGGCGCCTGTTTGGATAGACAACAAAAAAAGGACAGAGCGGACGCTAAAAATACGCACTTGTGCGCAAAAATAGCCTTCCGCTCTGTCCTTTGTACCTGAGAGTTACCCTGCCGGGACCAAATCCCGCAGGTTTCCCCGTTGGTGATCAGTGCGCTGCAGATACAGGGACTGATGCTCTCCAGAGATGCGTCCGGCAAAGGTCCTTTTGCCTGAGAGATTCACCCGCTCGCGGGCTTACTCCTTCGGCGCTGTCTTCAGGAGACAGTCTCTCCCTATGCCATCATTCGCAAACCATATGATGTTCTGATGTCTCCATTAAACCGGGTATTGGACCCCGCGTCAACAAAAAAACGTCAAAAAGATGACAAAATTAAATTTCCTGTCAGTTATATTGACATTGCGCAAGCCGATATCTTAGTCTATAACTACATTTACAACACCAAATTCGGAAATGAGGCGCTTGAAATGAGTGAAGTGTTAGACAACCTGCGGTACAGTGAAGAGCATGAATGGGCTCAGCAGGGTGAAGGACGCGTAGTGCGGGTCGGGATTACGGATCATGCCCAGCATCTGCTCGGGGACATCGTGTTTGTAGAGTTTCCTGAGGTAGGAGCTGCTATTTCCGCCGGGGACAGCGTAGGCAGCATTGAGTCTGTAAAGACAGTTTCCGAATTATATTCACCCGTCTCGGGAAAGGTGACCCGGATTAATGATGCGCTGGAGGCCAGCCCGGAGCTGCTTAATGACGAGCCTTACAGCGGCGGCTGGATCTTTGAGCTTGAGCTTGACGGGGAGTACAGCGAGGCTGTTGCCGGACTGCTGGATGCGGCTGCTTACCGTGAATTAATCGGGGAATAACAGCTGGACAATTTGTGCAAATGAAAACAGGCACTCCTGCCTTCGCCAAGGTAGGGGTACCTGTGTAATATAGAGGCGGATTCCGTATGCGGCTTACATCATGCTGCGCGGAGTCCGTCTTTTTCTGATGCCTCTTAAACTATCCTTAATAAAAGTTGGGGGATTTGTTAATCTCCGGGTAAAGCTGCGGGACGATCCGCCATAACAAGCACAATAGCCCCATGCCAATTAGTGCAAATGAAATCAGGAGAAGAAGGAGCCTGATAGTACGCTTTGGAGGTGCGTTGACGCGCAACACAAAACGGTAGAGAAAGATAGGGTAGAACGGAAACAGCAGCACTGCAGACATACCTATACACAGAAAAAATCTTATCTCGCCAGGGGAGGATGGACTCATCTGAATTCAGGCTCCCTGTCAGCAAAGTTTGGCAGTCTTACATTCTGCTGATTTCTTGGCTGAGACGAATCCGTTATTCCTCTTCCTGCAGCTGCCGGAGCACAATCAGCTCAACCCGGCGGTTTCTCTGGCGTCCCTCAGCGGTAGTATTGTCGTAAGCGGGCCGGGTGTCGGCATAACCCGCATACTGGAAGGTTCCCGGGTCCAGCCCCTCACTGTCCAGAAAAAAGCGTAAAACCGAGAGTGCGCGTGCCCCCGACAGATCCCAGTTGTCATTATACTGTGAGCCGGCAGATACGGGGGTATTATCGGTGTGGCCTTCGATGCTGATCGATGCGCCTATGCCGCTGAATAACCCGGATAGCTGGCGGAGTGCCGGAAAAGCAGGCGGCTTCAGCTCTGCCCGGCCGACATCGAACAAAAAGCGGTCGCTGAGCGTAATGGCAATACCCTGCGGCTTGTCCGCCACAAAGATCTGGCCGCCGAGATTATTGTCCTCAACATAAGCTGTGATTACGTTCATAAGGGCGTTAAGCTTGGCTTCCTGTTCGCGGAAAGCGAGCTCGCGCGCAGACGGCGGCTCATTCCCGTCCTGTTCTTCTGCGGCTGGTGTTCCGCCGGAGCCGCTGCCTGCATTGCCTGTTCCGCCGTTTACGGAATCATCGGTCCCGCCCGTGCTGCTTCCTCCGTTTTGCCCTCCGGCAGCAGGGGGGGCTTGAATTCCGTTCTCTCCATCCAGAACACCGCTTCCCCCATCCAGCACAGGGTTCCCGCTACGGAACGTTTCAGACAGGGAGCCCGTTACTATCCTGTACTTCTCGGTATCGAGACTGCTCATCGCATACATGACGACGAAAAAAATCAGCAGCAGCGTAATCAGATCCGCATAGGTAATCATCCAGCGGTCCCGGGGCTCGTGCTGTCCATCACTCTTGCGGCTGCGCCGGGTCCGTTGCTTCATGACAGGCCTCTGAAGGATCTCTCTATATCCGGTGAATCAGCGATAAAAGAGCTCAGCTTCTTGCGCACCAGATGCGGAGGATCCCCGTTCTGCAGGGACAGTATGCCGACCAGCAGCATCTCCATGCTGCTTAGCTCAGTCTGTGCACGGGATTTGATTTTGGAGGCGATGGGTAAAAAGATTAGATTGGCGCTGGCTACACCATACAAGGTCGCGGTAAAGGCGACAGCAATGGATGAACCAAGGCCTGACGGATCAGAAAGATTACTGAGCACATGAATAAGTCCCATGACGGTTCCGATAATCCCCATGGTCGGGGCGTATCCTCCGGCAGCCTCGAAAATTTTGGCATAGCCTTCATATTTCAGTTCTTTGGCATCCATATCCAGCTCCAGAATCTGGCGTACCTGGTCCGGATCAGTACCGTCGACGATGAGCAGCAGCCCTTCACGGGTAAAAGGGTCGGGATGCTCCTCTGCCTGCTTTTCCAGTGCAAGCACACCGCCTCTGCGCGTAATAGCCGCCATCGAGATCAGTTCCTGGGCTTTATCCAAATCTGTGTCAGGCTGTCTGCCAAAAGCAAGGCGCAGCGCAGCGGGTACAGAGCGCAGCTTGGAAGCGGGGAAGCTAATCAGCACCGCAGCGAGCGTGCCTCCGAATACAATAAGGGCGGCGTTTGGCTGAAGCAGTCCCGGCAGCGTGCCGCCTTCCCGGAAAAAACCGCCGATAAGCGCGGCCAGCCCGGTCAGGAGGCCGATAATTGAGGTGATATCCATAGACCAGTCTCCTTAGATTTCTATATATTATGGTTTGCATCCATGTAGGCAACACTGTATAATAAACGGGAACACGCATTCTTATCTTCCATATTTTTTATACCGTATGGGATCAGCGCATTCAGACCACAATTAGTGGTATATTAATATATTTTAGACGATAGAGGGGAGACGGGCAAATGAGTGATATTGTCGTCAGTACGCAGACTTTTAAACTGGAGTCCGAGTATACACCCCAGGGCGATCAGCCTCATGCCATAGAAGAATTATTGAACGGCATCCGGCAGGGTAAGAGACACCAGACGCTGCTGGGAGCAACGGGTACAGGCAAGACCTTTACCATTGCACAAATGATATCCAAGCTTAACCGTCCTACACTGGTTATTGCGCACAACAAGACGCTTGCTGCACAGCTGGCCAGTGAGTTCAAGGAGTTTTTTCCAAGCAATTCCGTCGATTACTTCGTCAGTTACTACGATTACTATCAGCCTGAAGCCTACATTCCCTCCTCCGACACTTACATCGAGAAAGATTCCAGCATTAATGAAGAGATAGATAAGCTGCGCCACTCGGCAACGAGCTCACTGTTTGAACGGCGTGATGTTATTATTGTGGCGAGCGTATCGTGTATTTATGGTCTCGGATCGCCGCAGGAATACGGTAGCCTCTTGCTCTCTTTACGTGTCGGAATGGAGAAGCCGCGCAATCAGATTCTGAGCCGGCTGGTGGATATCCAGTATCAGCGCAATGATCTTAACTTTGTGCGGGGTACCTTCCGTGTACGCGGTGATGTGGTCGAAATCTTCCCGGCCTCCCAGGGGGAGCACGCCATCCGGGTTGAACTGTTCGGTGATGAGATTGAGCGGATTACAGAAATTGATGTGCTGACCGGAGAGCTGATCGGCGAGCGCGATCATATTGCGATTTTTCCGGCCTCTCACTTTGTTACCCAGGAAGAGACCATGCGAGTCGCAGTAGTCAATATTGAACGTGAGCTTGAGGAGCGGCTGGCCGTTCTGCGTGATGCAGGCAAGCTGCTCGAGGCACAGCGCCTGGAGCAGCGGACACGCTATGATATCGAGATGATGAAGGAGGTCGGCTTCTGTTCGGGGATCGAGAACTATTCCGGACCGCTGACCTTCCGGGAGCCCGGGGCTACTCCTTACACGCTGATGGATTACTTCCCGGATGACATGCTGATTGTCATCGACGAGTCGCATGTTACGCTGCCTCAGATCCGGGCCATGTATAACGGTGACCGGGCGCGCAAGACGGTGCTGGTTGAGCACGGCTTCCGCCTCCCGTCTGCACTGGATAACCGTCCGCTGCAGTTCGAGGAGTTCGAAGACAAGGTGAACCAGATTGTCTATGTCTCAGCGACACCGGGACCCTACGAGATGGAGCACTGCGAAACAATGGTGCAGCAGATCATCCGGCCTACCGGCCTGCTTGATCCGATTATCGAGGTGCGCCCGACAGAAGGGCAGATTGATGATCTGATTAATGAGATCCGTGAACGTGTAGCACGGGACGAACGGGTATTGGTGACCACACTGACCAAGAAAATGTCAGAGGATCTGACGGATTACTTTAAAGAAATCGGCATCAAGGTCCGTTATATGCACTCTGATATCAAGACGCTTGAGCGGATGGCGATTCTGCGGGATCTCCGGCTCGGTACGTTCCATGTCCTTGTGGGTATTAACTTGTTAAGAGAGGGTCTTGATCTTCCAGAAGTATCTCTGGTTACTATACTGGATGCTGACAAGGAGGGCTTCCTGCGTTCTGAGCGCTCACTGATCCAGACGATCGGACGTGCCGCCCGTAACTCAGAAGGACGGGTCATCATGTATGGCGACCGGATTACCGACTCAATGGAGAAGGCGATTAGCGAAACCGAACGCCGCCGGGCGATTCAGATTGCTTATAACGAGCAGCACGGGATTACACCGACGACAATCAACAAGAAGATCCGCGAAATCATCGAAGCCACTAAGGTGGCCGAGTCCAAAGCCGATTATCTCACTGGTGCTGGCGGCAAGCTGAATAAGAAAGACAAGCAGAGCCTGATGCAGCGTCTGGAGGCCGAGATGAAGGACGCCGCCAAGAACCTGCAATTCGAGCGTGCCGCTGAGCTTCGAGACGCTTTATTGGAGCTGCGGGCCGAGTAAGGTCACAACAGGAATTTAACAGAACGGCTCTTTTCCGGCCGTTCTTTTTAGATAAGCAGACATCATAATACTTTAGGTCTTGCGCATCCCGAAGGGACAGCCTGCAGTTAATGCTCTTTGCGCATTCCGAAGGAACAGCTTTGTAGTTGAGGCACTTGCGCATCCCGAAGGGACAGCCCTGCAGTTGGCGCATTCCGCAGGAACAGCCCCCGGAGCGCCAAAAGTTCAAGCGGTCCCGCAGGGACAAGCGATCCCAACACCCAAGTAACTGAGTCCGACCAACCCAGCTCCTTCGCCAACCCTTGCGGGTGTCCAGAGGGTACAACCCTTGGGGCCCTCCCTTGGCAAAGGGAGGGTTTGGGAGGGGGCGAAAATGTTTTCCCAAAATATTTCCGTATTTGAAATTGGAGGTTTTACCGTTGGCGAACGAAAGTATAGTAATCAAAGGCGCGCGAGCGCATAATCTCAAGAACATCGACGTAACGATCCCGCGGGACCGCTTCGTTGTGCTGACGGGACTTAGCGGCTCCGGCAAATCTTCGCTGGCGTTCGATACGATCTATGCCGAAGGACAACGGCGTTATGTGGAATCCCTTTCCGCCTATGCCCGCCAGTTCCTTGGCCAGATGGAGAAGCCGGATGTTGATTCCATCGACGGTTTATCCCCGGCAATTTCTATTGACCAGAAGACTACGAGCCGCAATCCGCGCTCGACGGTAGGTACGGTAACGGAGATTTATGACTACCTGCGTCTGTTATTTGCCCGGATCGGCCATCCGCACTGTCCGGACCACGGCATTGAGATAACCTCACAGACCGTTGAACAGATGGTTGACCGGATTATGCAGTATCCCGAGAAGACCCGGCTGCAGATTCTCGCACCGGTTATTTCCGGCCGCAAGGGCGAGCACAAAGGTCTGTTCAGCGACATCTCCAAGCAGGGCTTCGTCCGTGTGCGTGTGGATGGAGAGCTGCGTGAGGTAACGGAAGAGATTGAGCTGGAAAAAAACAAGAAGCACACTATTGAAGTTGTAGTGGACCGGATTGTCATCAAGGACGATGTGCAGACCCGGCTGACTGACTCGCTGGAAACAGCACTTAAGCTGTCCGGCGGCCAGATTCTGGTGGATATTATCGGTCAGGAGGAGCTGCTGTTCAGCTCGAACTTTGCCTGCCCGGTGTGCGGCTTCAGTATTGAGGAGCTGGCGCCGCGGATGTTCTCCTTCAACAGCCCTTTCGGGGCCTGCCCGGAATGTGACGGCCTCGGGGTGAACATGGTTGTCGATCCGGAACTGCTGATTCCCGACTCTGAGAAGTCGGTGGAGGACGGGGCTTTTCTGGCCTGGACAGGCAGTACCTCCAACTACTATCCGCAGTTTCTGAAATCGGTCTGTGAGCATTTCAAGATTCCGCAGAATGTGCCGGTAAGCACGCTGTCACCGGATCAGATGAACAAGCTGCTGTACGGAACAGGCAGCGAGAAGATCCGCTTCCGCTATGAGAATGATTTTGGACAGAAGAAGGATGCACTAGTGGCTTTCGAAGGGATTATTCCTAACCTGGAACGTCGATACCGGGACACAGCCTCGGAAGGAATCCGTGAATTCATTGAAGGCTTCATGAGCGCTAAGCCTTGTCATGTGTGCAAAGGCAAACGGCTGAAGAAGGAAATTCTTGCTGTTACCATTAACGACAGGAACGTAGCGGATGTTACAGACCTGTCCATTGGGGACTGCCAGGAGTTCTTCGTAAATCTCGTGCTGAATGAAAAAGAAACAGCCATCGCCAATCTGATCCTGAAGGAAATCAGCAGCCGGCTCGGCTTCCTGGTTAACGTCGGACTGAACTATCTGACGCTTAGCCGTGCGGCGGGGTCACTCTCCGGGGGCGAAGCACAGCGTATCAGACTGGCGACGCAGATCGGCTCCAGCCTAATGGGGGTCCTTTACATTCTGGATGAGCCGAGTATCGGGCTGCATCAGCGGGATAATGACCGGCTGATCTCAACATTGGCCCATATGCGCGATCTTGGCAACACACTGATTGTAGTTGAGCATGACGAGGATACGATGATGGCTGCTGATTATATCATCGACATCGGCCCGGGTGCGGGTATCCATGGGGGAAGCGTAATTGCCCAGGGTACGCCGCAGGAGATCATGGATGATCCGAAGTCACTGACCGGGGAGTACCTCAGCGGACGTAAGTTCATTCCGGTAACCTCCAAGCGGCGGGCAACCGATGACCGCTGGATTGAAATCCGCGGAGCCAAAGAGAATAATCTTAAGAACGTTAACGTGAAGATCCCGCTGGGTGTCTTTACAGCAGTAACTGGTGTCTCGGGCTCAGGCAAGTCCTCGCTGGTTAATGAGATTCTCTATAAGAGCCTGGCCCGCCAGCTGAACAGAGCCGTTAAGGTGCGTCCGGGTCTGCATAAGGAAATCCGGGGCCTTGAGAACCTGGACAAGGTTATCGAGATCGACCAGTCGCCGATCGGCCGAACTCCGCGTTCGAACCCGGCAACCTATACCGGCGTATTCGATGATATCCGTGACCTGTTCTCGAAGACCAATGAGGCTAAGGTGCGCGGCTTCCAGAAGGGCCGGTTCAGCTTCAATGTAAAGGGCGGACGCTGTGAGGCTTGCCGCGGGGACGGAATTATCAAGATTGAGATGCACTTCCTGCCGGATGTATATGTGCCTTGTGAAGTATGTAAGGGCAAGCGGTACAACCGGGAGACACTGGAGGTCAAATATAAAGGCAAGAGTATTGCCGATGTGCTGGAAATGACTGTGGAGGACGCAACCGAGTTCTTCAAAAACATTCCGAAAATTCACCGCAAGATGCAGACGCTGCTGGATGTCGGCCTCGGTTACATCAACATCGGACAGCCGGGAACAACACTGTCAGGCGGTGAAGCCCAGCGCGTGAAGCTGGCCTCCGAGCTGTACCGCCGCAGCACCGGCAAGACGCTCTATATTCTGGATGAGCCTACTACAGGGCTGCATGTGGACGATATCGGCCGCCTGCTGGAGGTGCTGCACCGTCTGGTGGATTCCGGCGAATCTGTTCTGGTCATTGAGCATAATCTCGATGTCATCAAAACTGCGGATTACCTCATCGATATGGGACCTGAAGGCGGCAGCGGCGGCGGTACGGTTCTTGCTACCGGAACGCCGGAGAAGTTAATTACAGTTGAGGAATCGTACACCGGCAGATATCTGAAGCCGATCCTGATCCGCGATACTGAGCGGACAAAGGCACTGGAGCTGCAGACGCCGGAGACGGTATAAGAGTGAAGCAGCAGGTTTCTTTTACGGGATAGTTAAGACAAGCTGTGATTTAGAGCGCTGCAGGCGGGTATCCGTTTGCGGCGCTCTTTTTGCATGTGCAGCAGTACGTCAACTTTAAAAATCACATTTATTAGCTAGTGATACACAAGGATAAAAATTTTTTACAACAATTACAGCGGTTTTTGAAGAATTCCTATTGCACTGCTCTAATGGTAACGATAACATAAAGGTAGATATGAATGAGATGAACCTGCTTGTCAATCCTTTTTGGGAGGTAATGCCATGCTGCTGGCAGAGGCTGCTGTACAAGAAACGTCTACCTTTCATACCTTTGACCTCTTTATGATTGCTTTCACCGTGCTGATCTTTATCGGCGTCATCCGGCTGCTCCGTGCTCCGCAGAAGAACAAGTTTGCCATTGCTTTTGGCGTAGTCAGTCTGCTCGTCTTTCTTGTTTCGGATTATGCGATGGTTATGAATTGGTTGAGCTGAGAAGAACGGCGGAATATCTTGCGTTAGGCTAACTGCAGATGATGTTAAAGCCCGAAAGACTCCTTTTAACGCTGCCGGCGTGGATAAAGGCGTCTTTTTCATATGGGCGGCAGCATGCATAATTGTAATTATTATAGATAAATGTTGGCAAACCGATAGCGGATAGCTGTGATATTTGATACAATTAATAAGTTAAAGGTTTGGAAATGGCCCGCCAAGCGGCGGTTTGGGAGGATATAAATGAACGAGCAAGGAATACGCAGAGAAGACGTGGAGCTGCTGGCTCCGGCCGGTGACTGGGAGTGTATGCGTGCAGCAGTGGCGAACGGTGCGGATGCGGTCTTTTTTGGCGTAGAAAAGTTTAATGCGCGGGCGAGAGCCAACAACTTCCGCATGGACGAGCTGCCGGAGATTATGGCTTTTCTTCATAGCTATGGAGTGAAGGGCTTTTTGACGTTTAATATACTGGTGTTTGAGAATGAGCTGGCAGATGCCAAGGAACTGATCGATGCTTGTATTGATGCAGGTGTGGATGCGGTAATTGTCCAGGATTTGGGGCTGGTGCGGATGATTCGTGAAATCTCCCCTGACTTCCCGATTCACGGCTCAACGCAAATGACGATTACTTCGCCCGAAGCGGTGGAGTTTACCAAGCCTTGGGGTATGGAACGTGTCGTACTCGGGCGTGAAAATAACCTGAAGCAGATCAAGACGATCGGTGATCAGGCCCGGCTGCCAATGGAGGTGTTTGTGCATGGTGCGCTGTGTGTTTCCTATTCGGGTCAGTGCCTGACCTCGGAAATGTGGGGCGGCCGGTCCGCGAACCGCGGTGAATGTGCCCAGGCTTGCCGTCTTCCTTATGATCTGATGGTAGATGGTGTTATTCAACCGATGGGTGATGTGACGTATCTGCTGTCCCCGAAGGACCTGGCGGCGATCGACCTGATGCCTGAGCTGATTGAGGCAGGCGTAACCTCCTTTAAAATCGAAGGCCGGCTCAAGACTCCGGAATACGTGGCGAACGTGGTCAGTAAATACCGCAAAGCGATTGACCGTTATTTTGACGGGAACTGGTCGCCTACTTCCAAGGAGGATATGCGTGAGCTGCAGCAGAGCTTTTCGCGCGGCTTTACGCATGGCTTCCTTGAAGGAACGAATAACAAGAAACTGGTGGACGGAACCTTTCCAAAAAGCCGCGGCGTGTATATGGGCACTGTCGAGCAGATTCTGCGGGATGGCGTAGTCTGCCGTATTCATGCTCCGCTTAAGCGCGGGGACGGGATTGTGTTCGACGCCGGAGATCCGACGAAGAAAGAAGAGGGCGGCCGTGTCTATGACCTGCGCCGCAAAGGCGTGAAGCTGGAAGGCGAAGCCGGCGAAGGCTGGATCGTTGACATCGTGCCCGGCCGTAACGACGTGGATCTGCGCAGACTGCATGTCGGTGACCGCATCTGGAAGACGAATGACCCGGCGCTAGACAAATCGCTGCGCCAATCCTATGAGACCGAGAAGCCGTATCGTGTCTTCCCGGTCCAGGTGAAGGTCGAAGGCCGCGCCGGAGAGCCGCTGGCCACCTGGTGGACCGACGTTCAGAAGAACGTCACGGTCCAAGTGAATTCGGAGCTGCTGCTGGAAACCGCGCAGAAGCGCCCGATGGATACCGCCCTGCTGGAAGAACAATTCGGCCGCCTTGGCGGGACCGTGTTCCAGCTTGAGGCGCTTCGGTCGCAGCTGGAAGGCGACGTGATCGTGCCTATGCGCGAGCTGAACAGCATCCGCCGCCAGGCGGTGGAGCTGCTTGCCGGCGAGCGCCCGAAGCCGCCCGTCTACGTGAAACGGGCGGTAGAGGTGTACGGCGACGCTGCCCGCAGGGACGGCGCGGGGGTGCGCGGTGAAGCGGAGCTTACCGCGCTGTGCCGCAGCCTGCCGCAGGTACAGGCTGCGCTCGAAGCGGGCGTAACGAACATTTACGCCGACTTTGAGTTCATCAAGCAGTTCCCGGCAGCGGTAGATGCTGTACGGGCTGCGGGCGCCAGCATTGCGCTGGCTACGCCGCGCATCCATATGCCGGGCGAGAACGGCTATCATGCCAACATTCTGCGCCTGCAGCCGGATGCAGTACTGGTGCGCAACACCGGCGCTCTGTATTACTACCTCAAGCACCGGATGGAGCACCCGGATGCACAGCATCCGCGCCTGATCGGCGACTTCTCACTGAACATCGCTAACCACAAAGCAGTTGACCTGTTCCTGGAATCAGGCCTGGATGCAGTAACGCCATCCTATGACTTGAACATTCAGCAGATGGTTGATCTGCTCGGACGGAGTGACACCTCACGTATGGAGGTCGTGATTCACCAGCATCTGCCGATGTTCCACACCGAGCACTGTGTGTACTGCACCTTCATGAGTGAAGGTACGAACTACACGAACTGCGGCCGTCCCTGCGAAGAGCAGCGTGCCTCTCTGCAGGACCGGATCGGCATGTCTCATCCTGTCCGTGTAGACGAAGGCTGCCGTAACACTGTATATAATGCGGTGGAACAGTCCGGTGCAGAATACCTGAACAATTTCCGTGACCTGGGCGTATCCTCCTTCCGGGTGGAGTTCCTGGAAGAAACGCCGGAGCAGGTGGCAGAGGTCATCAGCCTTTACACACGTGCCCTGCGCGGTGAAATCTCCGGTACCCAGGTTTGGAAGAGCCTTAAGGCAACTAATCAGCTTGGTGTAACACGCGGACAGCTGGTTAACGCTAAGTAAGTCCGGATTATTATATAAAGCCAGGGTCACTCAGAAGCATTATATGCTGAACTTGAGTACGCCCTGGCTATTTTAGCATATACAGTATCTGTTCCTAACATATAACAATTTAACTGCCAAAATACCTTGTTAACTGCTATAATTGAATTTATTATGCCCAGTTTCGCCTAAATTTGGGCCATTTCAAAAGAACCGAAATCAGAAGGAGCTATGTCATGAAAATCCGTAAAGCGATTATTCCTGCGGCTGGTCTGGGTACACGCTTCCTGCCTGCTACCAAAGCAATGCCCAAAGAAATGCTGCCTATTGTAGACAAGCCGACGATTCAATATATTGTCGAAGAAGCTGTAGCTTCCGGCATTGAAGATATCATCATCGTTACCGGTAAGGGAAAACGGGCGATTGAGGACCACTTTGACAATTCATTTGAGCTGGAATTCAACCTTGCTGAGAAGCAGAAGTGGGAGCTGCTGGAGTCTGTACGCAAATCCTCTGAGATGGCTGACATCCATTATATCCGTCAAAAGGAGCCGCGCGGCTTGGGGCATGCCATCTGGTGCGCCCGTAAATTTATCGGCAATGAGCCGTTTGCAGTATTGCTTGGTGACGATATCGTCGAGGCAGAGAAGCCGTGCCTGAAGCAGATGATCGAAGTCTACGAAGAATACAAGTCCTCCATTGTCGGAGTGCAGCCTGTGCCTTGGGAAGAAGTATCCCGTTACGGGCTCGTAGACGGCACTGAGCTGGCAGACCGGGTCTACAAAGCCAACAGGCTGGTGGAGAAGCCGAAGCGTGAAGATGCTCCGTCCAACCTGGCTATTCTGGGACGTTACATTCTAACCCCGCGGATTTTTGATATGCTTGGCGAACAGCAGGTTGGAGTAGGCGGAGAAATTCAGCTGACAGATGCAATTGCACGACTGAGCGAAGTTGAGCGGATTATAGCTTATGACTTTGTGGGCAGACGCCATGATGTCGGCGAGAAAATGGGCTTTATCCAGACGACCATTCATTATGCAATGCAGCATGAGGAGCTAAAGGAAGGGTTGCTGGATTATCTTAAAGAGGTTATCAACAGTGAGGCAGCGAAGGCGGGGCAGTTGTAAAGTAATCACATGATTATGTAACTAGCCTGCGATTCACATCAAAAAGGGACAAGCTGTATTTAGCAGCCTTGCCCCTTTTTTTATGTTCATATTAGAATTGCATTGCAGCAATTGCATCAACCGCCGCTGCTTCCGCTCCATCAGCAGCAACCAGCAGATCATAGACAGCCTGGTCTTGTCCGCCGCTGCGCTTCAGCACAGCCAGGTACCACCGGGCAATTTCGCGGTTAGTAGTATCTGTGTAATCTTCGCTAAGACCGGATTTGAGTGTGGCCGCCGCTAGCTCATTGTCTCCAGACATCAGCTGCAGCTTACCGGTATTAAGTGCAATGCCAGGCGTAACGGAGAAGGGACGTCCCTGCTGCTGTTCAGGCGGCAGTGTTTTTAAGTGTTCTATTCCTTCAACCACCTGTTTGTAAGCCTCAAGACCGGTGGTAATATACTCTTGTTTCTTGGTATCATCCTTCTGCTCAAGAGCAGTGTAGCCCAAGGAGAAGGAACGGCTGATAATGGAAGCATACCAGTCAATATCCCAGTTGAATTTATAAGCATTATCCCGGTATACAGCCAAGGCGAGATCGCCTTGTCCCTTCAGATCGTAAATACCGGCAAGCTGCTTGAGCAGGTCTTTATTATAAGGCTCATCTTCCAGCGCCCGGGTTACAAGGTTATATGCCTCATCAAGATACTGGGTATCCTGGGTCTGGTTGTAGACCTGCTGATCCATTGAGGACAGGTAAATGACCGATTCCGGATGGTACGGGCGTTTGTCCAGAGCCTTCACCAGCGGTGCTTTGATTTCTTCATAAGATTGGCTGACGCCGACGAGATTCTTGGCATTCATTGCGGAAGTGCTGGAGCTCAGATAATTAATGGAAAGGAACAGAAGGAAGACAGTCCCTACGCCAACCGCAACCAGATAACCTATCCGCAGTCCAGCCTTATTCCAGTTACGGCGCAGTGCCTTGCTATCCATTGAGGCTCCCATGCCGGCAAGGCCCAGAAAGACCAAGATGCCCATAAATGCATAACTTAAGTTGAAATCCAGCAAGCTGTGAACCAGAATGGACAGTGCAATGATGTAGTAGAAGTAACCGTTGGCAAAATCGTCTTTATCACGCTTTAGGTATCCGCGGATGTATTTGTAGAACACATATCCGATAAAGCCAACAAACACGATAAATCCGATAATTCCAACCTCAATCAGATACTGCAGGAAGAAGTTGTGTACCTGACGGCTTATATACGGGTTGTTCTGATACTGCTCATAAAGAGACGCCCAGCCGCCGCCGCCAGCTCCTAGAATAGGGTAGTCTTTAACGACCTTCATGGCATCCTTATAAAAAGTGAACCGTTCCAGTACACTATGCTGCTTAAAGTTAATGTTCTCCAGCCTGGTTTCAATGTTAGCCGGCAGAATGCTGCGGACGCTTGTCCCGATCAGCAGGAAAGCAACAATCCCCACCAGAACGAGCGAGCCGAGCGGTAACCAGAGACCGGTTCCTTTACGCGATCCCCAAGCTCCTAGCTTGTTCTCCAGCCAAGGTGCTACATAACGCTGTATAACCCATCCGAGCCCTGCTACTATAATAGAAGTAACAATCAGGTAAGCCCAGCCTTTAAAGGCAGCCCCGGAAGTGAAAGCCGTATTCAGCTCGATTCCGAGAGTGGTCAGCGGGTTCGTTACTGCCAGCGCAGAAATGCCGGCAATCGCCAGATGAATAATCCAGAGAATCTGCTGGGCCGGTTTTAGCAGAATCAGCAGCAGGATAAATACGACAGGCAGCATAACAAGTCCGCCGCGGGATAGGGTAAGCAGCAGCGATACGATAATCGGTACTAGCATGAACCCGTGGGTTAGTGTGCCATACCACTTTTTGGAGCGGATCAGGGCGAATACAGCTACGAACAGGAAGGCCATCAGGAAGGCTGCATACGTATTCGCATATTGGAAAATGGAGGTTAAACGCAGACCGTTAGAGTCAGTCATAACGGCATCCAAATATTTACCACCGCGAACCGTGTTCGAGAACCATCCGACCAGACCTCCGGCAAATTTCGCGCCGCCAAGCCAGTTAATCAGACCAAACATGACAATAAAATAGGAAATGGCAAGAACCGCATTCTGTATGACAACATTTAGTTGCTTTTGCTTGATGAGATATAGAGCTATAATAAATATTGCAATGTACATGCTCTGAATGAGCAGCAGATTCATCGCCATATAATGCGAAGCCGCGCCAAAAAGCGACAAAGCGTATGTGACAGGCAGTAGTAAAGATGCAACAACAAGCAGGTCGCGCTGCTCCTCCAGCTTGAACTTAGTGAAGTACAAGCCCATCCAGATCAGTAGTAACAGACTACTGAGCAGTGAGGATATGTAGATCGGTTTTTCGAAGTCTAATTGCTGTCCGTTAAACAAGCCGACCTGGAATGGGGTCCAGATCAAAAACAGGATAAAAGCAACAACCAATGCCCATACCGGGCTGGATATCTTTTCAACATTTCTCGACTGAGCTGCATTTTTACCGTATACTGGTTTCGACACGTTTTAATCTCCTTTTCCTGTAGGTACGACAATATTTTAGCATAATGCTAACTTCCATTACTACTAAATATGAAATGAACAAGAGGGACAGTATGATATCAAGATTGAAAAAAACAAACAAATTAATTATCGAATTATCAAAGAGTGATTTTAAAAAAAGATACCTTGGCTCCTATCTGGGTGTAGTATGGGCCTTTATTCAACCGTTAATTTCATTATTATTGTTTTGGTTTGTTTTTCAAGTGGGCTTTAGAAATACCCCCATAGATGATGCTCCCTTTATCCTGTGGTTGGCCTGTGCCATTATACCATGGAATTTTTTTGCAGATGCTGTTCAGACTTCCACAAATTCAGTAATTGAAAATAATTTTTTAGTGAAAAAAGTGGTATTTAAATTAGAAATCTTACCCGTTATAAAAATATATTCAGCGTTATTTGTGCATCTTTTCTTTATAGTTTTTTTGTTTGCCATGTTCTTTATATACGGATACGGATTCTCCTGGTATTATTTGCAGGTGTTTTACTATTTATTATCCAGTATTCTTCTTGTATTAGGTATCTCATGGATAACTAGCTCGGTTGTGCTTTTCTTTAAGGATACGGCACAAATAGTCATCATGTTTGTTCAATTCGGTTTTTGGTTAACGCCTATATTTTATTCCATAAATACGATACCTGAACGATTCAGATTTTTATTGAAAATAAATCCAATGTACTATATTACTGATGGATATAGAAGAACGTTTATTTATCGCCAGTGGTTTTGGCAGGATATGAAGCTTACCGTGTATTTCTGGATAGTAACGCTTATATTATTGTTTACAGGTTATTTCCTTTATCGAAAGTTAAAGCCGCATTTTGCAGACGTAATGTAAGGGAGATTAGTATGGGACAAATGAATGCTATTGAGGTGAAAGACCTCACTAAAATATATAAACTTTATAACAAGCAGACGGACCGGCTTAAAGAGACGCTTAGCTTTTCCAAAAAGAAATACCACAAAGACTTTAAAGCGCTGGATCTTATTTCATTTAATGTACAAACCGGAGAGTGTTTGGGGATCATCGGAAAGAATGGCTCAGGTAAGTCTACTTTGCTAAAAATCTTGACGGGTGTTCTTACCCCGACTTCGGGACACATTGAAGTATCTGGTAAAATTTCTGCTTTGCTTGAACTGGGGGCCGGGTTTAATCCTGATCTTACTGGTATGGAAAACATTTATTTAAATGGGACGATTATGGGGTATTCCCATTCCGAGATGAGCGAGAAGGTTGACAGTATTTTGGCTTTTGCTGATATTGGTGAATTTATATATCAACCTGTCAAGTCCTACTCAAGCGGGATGTTTGTTCGGCTTGCATTTGCTGTGGCCATTAATGTTGAACCGGATATTCTAATCATTGATGAAGCATTGAGCGTTGGTGATTTAAGATTTCAGCAGAAATGCTACCGCAAAATAGATGAGCTGAAAAAGACGAAAACAGTATTGTTTGTCACTCATGATTTATCAGTAATTAATAAATATTGTGATAGGGTTCTGTGGATTAATGAAGGGGTTTTACTTGAAGATGGAGATCCGAAAATGATTTCCAAAAAGTATCAGGCCTTTATGATTGGCGCGGATTTCAGGAAAATTAATTTCAAAGAGCAGATTGAATCGATTGGAAGCGCTGCTGTTGGAATTGAAGATGAGATTGATTCTCTGAATGATGAGCTGGATGTTATGGGTGATGACAAGGCGATGATTACCGGGATATCCTTGCTTGATTCGATTTCTGGAGAGAAGACAAGCGTAGTTGAAGGAAATCAGGAACTAAAGCTTCTAATGAAGATTGATGTACTGCAAAAACTGGAGAATCCGATTATTGGCTTTTCTATAAAGGATCGTTTAGGGACGATCATTAGCCAGACTAACAGCTATGTGCTAGGGAGTGACCTGGCAACACTTAATCCTGACAAAAATAATGTGTTCAGCTTTGATTTTCGTTTTCCCAATCTGAATCACGGACAATATACGATTTCTCCGGCTATTGCGTCCGGCACTCAAGAAGACCACCGTCAGCATAGCTGGGTTCATGACGCATTGGTGCTTCAGGTTCTTCCTCTCGGCTACGAAGAGTTAAGTGGTATAGTTCATTTAAGTGATGTTGCATTTTCATCTTTAAAATAGAGGGCGGCGATTGAATTGGATTTTACCGGTGAACGCTTTATTCCGGGCGTGACGGATAAGGAATTAGAGATAGAACATATTCAGCGATATGAAATCCTGCAGGATTTCGTTAAGGGCAAGCGGGTTTTGGATGCAGCCTGCGGAGAAGGGTATGGTTCCTATTTGCTATCCAAAGGGGCAGCTTCCGTTGAGGGACTGGATATAAGTTCAGAATCTATAATGAATGCTCAACTAAAATATAACAAAGATAATTTGAATTACTCTGTAGGCAGTATCGATCAATTGCCTTTTCAGAATGATTCTTTCGATATTGTGGTTTCTTTCGAGACCCTTGAACATGTAAATGAAGAGATGCAAGTGAATTTCATGCATGAAGTAACAAGAGTGCTTGCCAGTGGCGGTACATTAATTATCTCTACGCCTAATAAACAGTTTTATTCGGATATGCCTCAGTATAACAATCCCTTCCATGTAAAAGAGCTGTATAAAGAAGAATTTATTCAGTTGCTGCAAACCTTTTATAAAACAGTGAATGTAGCTTCGCAACGGTTTGAAGTAGCCAGTGTGATCGATTCCGAAAATGCTGCGGGAGAGCTTTATGTAGGGAGCAATAATGTATCCGATAGTGAAGTATACCAAAAATATATGATAGCCTTCTGTTCGGATGTTGCGGAGAACGCAGCCCCTGTAGCCTCAGTGGGGGTATTTACCGGTAAATATAATGAAGTGATATCCAGAGTTTTATCGTTACAGGATGAAGTAGAGGAGCGAAATCAACATATTGTTAATCTGGATCATGAGATTAATAGTCTTCGCGATACTACCTGTTCCGAAATAAAAGAGCTTGGCGCCCGGGTGCTTGCTAAAGAGAATCAATTGGCATTGGTGGAGGGGAAGTTACAGGAAGCTGCAACGGAAATTACAAAGCGTACAGAAGAAATTCAAAAGCTTGCAGACAACCTTGCTGCCATGAAAGTTGAACTTAACAACAAAAGAGGACATATCGACCTTTTATTACAAAAAGATCGCGAGCTTCAAAACATACAGTCCTCCACCGGATGGAAGTTTTTACGCAGCTACTACAGGTTCAGAGATTCTATTATCCCTCTAGACAGCAAGAGAAGGGTTATTGGGAAATTGGCCGTTAAGACACTAAAGCATCCCAGACTAATGCTTTCTAAACTGAATAAGGGTAATCTGAGAAAATTTAAGTACTATCTTGAAACAGAGGATGCCAATCGTCTGGAAGGACGGCTGGATACTTTTGTAGAGCGGCATAACACTGTTGAGCAGAAAGATCTGGAAGTCCAGTTGTATACTGCTGAAGAATATGGAATGCTAACATTCAATGAGTATGAGAATCCGAAAGTGTCGATCATTATTCCTGTATATAATCAGTGGAACTACACGTATTCCTGCCTTACATCTATATTGAAGAATACGGCTGATGTTTCCTATGAGGTTATTATCGCGGACGACATGTCTACGGATGAGACTGTTAATATTGCGAATTATGTAGAAAATATAACGGTGGTCAGAGATGGTGTGAATAGGGGGTTTCTGCTCAATTGCAATAATGCTGCCAAGCGTGCCCGCGGGAAGTATGTATTTTTCCTGAACAATGATACCAGTGTGCAACCAGAATGGTTAAGCTCATTGGTTGAGCTGGCCGACACTAATGAGAATATTGGTATGGTTGGCTCTAAACTGGTCTATCCGGACGGGAGATTACAAGAAGCCGGAGGGATTATATGGAATGATGCAAGCGGATGGAATTATGGCCGCCTAGATGATCCTGAGAAGCCTGAATATAACTATGTTAAAGAGGTAGATTACATTTCAGGTGCGGCCATCCTCATCAGATCCTCTATATGGGAAGAATTGGGCGGGTTTGATGAAAGGTATGTACCAGCGTACTTCGAGGACTCAGATCTTGCATTCGAAATCCGGCAACGGGGTTATAAAGTATTACTGCAGCCTAAATCCGTAGTGGTTCATTTCGAAGGGATTTCTCATGGAACAGATACCAATAGCGGTATTAAGAGCTATCAGGTCAAGAATAAGGAGAAATTTCTGGAAAAGTGGGGCGCTGTGTTGAGCAAAGATCATTATTCAAATGCTGAACATGTTTTTTGGGCGAGAGATCGAAGCGGAAAACGAAAAACAATTGTCGTAGTAGACCACTATGTCCCCCATTATGATAAAGATGCAGGTGGACGCTGTACCTTTTTCTATTTGAAGCTTTTTGTATCATTAGGCTATCATGTTATTTTTATCGGGGATAACTACTTTAGACATGAGCCGTACACGTCTGAGCTGCAATCTCTGGGGATTGAAGTGCTCTACGGTGATTACTATGCCAAAAATATAAATAAATGGATTAGGGCTAATGGTGCTTATATTGATTATGTATATTTGAACCGTCCGCATATCTCCGTTAAATATATCAGTGATTTTAAAAAATTAACCAGGGCTAAAATAGTATACTTCGGGCATGATTTGCATTATTTGCGTGAAATGAGAAATTATGAGCTGACTAAAAATCCGAGTTTAATAAAGTCTTCAGAGGATTGGAAGAAAATTGAGTTCGGATTAATGAATGATGCTGATGTAATTCACGTGGTAGGCTCCTACGAACAGGAACTTCTTCAGAAGGAATTCCCGGATAAGCCCGTTAGAAACATACCATTGTTTCCTTACGGGGATTCATATAGCGAACGAACCGCAATTAATGGTTTTGATGCAAGAAAAGATCTGTTGTTTGTTGGCGGATTCAACCATACACCTAACTACGACGGCATCATTTGGTTCTTGAACGAGGTGTTTCCGCTTATCAAGGAGCGGGATTCTGATATTAAGCTTTATATTGTTGGATCTAATCCTCCTGAAGATTTAAAGGCAAAGGCTACAGAGAAAATTATCGTAACAGGCTTTGTGACAGATGAAGAACTGGAGAATTACTATAGTGTTTCCAGACTTGTAGTAGTTCCTTTGCGGTATGGCGCTGGGGTTAAAGGGAAAGTTGTAGAAGCTTTATACTATCAGGTTCCGATAGTTACTACTTCAATTGGAGCAGAGGGTTTAGAGCAGGCTGAAAGAGTAATGTCGATTGAGAATGAAGCAGATGCATTTGCTGCATCGGTTATTAGGTTGTATGAGAATGAAGAGGTGTGGCTTAACTACTCTGAATCGTCGCAACAATATATTAATCAGTTTTTCTCAGTAGAAGCTGCACGGAAAATTATAGCCTATGATTTTTCTAACCAGGAGAACCCAAAATGATAAACGTAATCCTATGCGGAGGTAATGGAACCCGACTATGGCCGTTATCGAGAACGCTATATCCCAAACAATTCAATAAGCTGATTTCTAATCAGTCGTTATTTCAAATGACGGCATTAAGAAACCGCGAGCTCTGTGATCAAGCCATTATCGTTTCTAATGAAGAACAATATTTCTTGGCGCTTGATCATCTTGAAGAAATTAATATAACAGCAGGCCAATTTTTGTTAGAGCCTGTGGGAAGGAATACTGCACCGGCAATTGCGTTAGCATGCTTTGCAGTGGAAGAGGAGGAGTTGTTGCTGGTAACTCCTTCGGATCATATTGTTAAAAATACCAGTCACTATACTGAATGCATAAATAGTGCTAAGCAACTGGCTGAACAGGACTATATGGTCACCTTTGGGATTACGCCTGGTTATCCGGAGACAGGCTTCGGCTACATTGAATCCAGTGGTTTTGATGTGATTTCCTTTAAGGAAAAGCCGGACAAGATACTGGCTGAACATTACATTAAACGAGGTAATTACTATTGGAACAGCGGGATGTTTCTTTTTAAAGCAGGATTATTTTTGCGGGAGCTAAAGGAGCATGCCCCGGAAATTTACGAGCAATCCTTAAATGCTTATAATCACGCCAAAAAGCGGGATAGCATAGTTAGAATCATGAAAGAGGATATGTTGGCTATTCCATCTGACAGTATAGATTTCGCCGTAATGGAGAGAAGCTCAAGCGTAAAAATGATTCCTTCCGATATCGGCTGGTCGGATTTAGGGAGTTTCGAAGCACTATATGCTGAATTACCCCGCGATGAGGACGACAATACAACTAATGAAAAGGTCATAGGTGTTGATTCCAAGCGCAATCTGGTTATTTCTGACGAACGTTTGATTGCGACTATAGATGTAGAGGATTTAATCATTATTGATACCCCGGACGCCTTATTAATATCAAAACAGGGATCATCGCAAAAGGTTAAAGCAGTGGTAGAGGTGCTGAAGGAACAGAATTCGGAACTGTGTGATAATCACGTCACTGCATACCGTCCATGGGGGCATCATACGGTACTTGATTATACTGAGAATTACAAGATTAAAAAAGTAATTGTAAAACCGGGGAGAAAACTAAGCTCACAGAGACATTATCACCGGAATGAACACTGGATTGTAGTAAGGGGAACTGCATTAGTAACCATTAATGGAGTTGAAACGCTGCTAAGAACAAATGAATCCACTTTTATCCGGATGGGGGAGGAGCATCTGGTTGAGAATCCTGGGAAGATAGATTTGTGTTTAATAGAAGTGCAGGTTGGAGATTACGTTAAAGAAGATGACGTGATTAGATAAACGGTGACTAATTAATGGTTAGAGGGGAAATCATGCAATTAACAAATGAGAGTAATAAGACGGGGAAGAACCTGGAGCAAGTATTAAAGGGAAGAGAAAATTATTTTGACTTAATACGATTAATTGCAGCTATTATGGTTATTTTTTCTCATGCATATCCCCTATCCGGGGCGGGCTATGATGATCCTTTACATCGTTTCTCTAATGGGCAAGTCACACTAGGTAATCTTGCTGTATTTGTTTTCTTTATTATTAGCGGTTTGCTGATAACACAGAGTTATCTATACTCTAATAATATAATTACTTTTTTGAAAGCAAGGGTACTGAGGATATTTCCGGGCTTAATAGGCGTTCTGCTTTTTTCTGCCTTTATTATAGGTCCTTTAGTTACTTCGTTACCATTTGGTGATTATCTAAGTAACAGAGGAGTACTAACCTATTTAAAGGCGGTTTTTCTATTTCCTATGCAGTGGAATTTGCCCGGTGTATTTGAAGATAATGCATACGGGGCAGCTGTAAATGGATCGTTATGGACCATTCCCTTTGAATTCTTATGTTATCTAATTGTTGGAGTCCTGGGATTATTGAGGATTCTAAAGCATAAGTACCTGGTATTGTTTTTGACTGCATGTATCTTCTATTATTATATATTTAGCGGCACAATTGCTCCTGCAGGAGCCGGCCACCTATTCGGCCTGGAAGTAAATACATTAATGGAATTGCTTTTGTTTTTTATGATGGGTACGCTTGCTTGTCTCTTTAAGGATAAAATATTCTTTAATAAACATTTAGCCATGGTATGTTTGCTTGTTTTATATATTTCATTATATTACGGCGGTTTCAAATCTATCTTTGCTGTATGTGGTACCTATGTGATTCTATTTTTGGCTTTTTTACCATCAGGTAAATTGTCAAAAATAACAGCTCGCGGAGATTTTTCGTATGGTATATATCTATATGCATTTCCTGTACAACAGACAATAACGTATTTGTTCGGCGGAAAGACTACGGTTTGGATTAACTTTATACTATCTTTAATGGTCACTTTTGTATTAGCTATATTATCCTGGTATATAGTAGAGCGGAACTTTCTTAAGTTGAAGAAAATGAAGCTTCCGGGAGAAAAGAAGATGTTTTTTGAAATGTTGCTTAAGAAGCGGCTGTTCGGGACCCTGTCTGCTGTATATAACCAGTTATTCCGAGTGAACTGGCTACGTTTCCTGGTGTTTTTTGTTTTGTTTATTATCGGATTCACATTTTACAATGCTAAGCCTAATGAAATAGAATTCCCGTATCTTAAGAGCGAGAGTATTTTTCAAGGCGGATGGCTGCCTCAAAGTAGCTCCGAGAATTACAGATGGGTGGCACAAAGGGCAAGCGTAGATCTGTCATTCCCCTCTAAGGATGTAACCCTTCGGATTGAAGGATTTGTTCCTGAATCCTTTAAAGAAGTAAACTACGCTATTCTATATATTGATAATAATTTAGTCCAGGAAGTTCATATTAAAAGCGGTGAGGGTTTTTTGATGAAAGTTCCCTATAACGGAAAGGGATTATCTCATTTGGTAACTATGGAATTTAATGCAATACATGTACCTGATAAAGATGATGCTGATCAAAGAGAAATGAGTGCTCTTATTAGTAAAATATCAATTGAAGAATAGGGCGGAGAAAATTGGCGAAAAAAGTAATTAATTACAGGGTGGGGATTTTTGGAAGTTTGCTAATTTTGTTAATCATTAATTTAGTTTGGTTTAATAGCTTTGATTTTAGTGTTTTTATGGGCGATGATTTGAATGCATGGAGAATGTTTACGGAGAATACTGGTTTTGTGAATTATTCCTTTCAGACTGCTGCTGCTGATAAGTATAGACCGGTTTATAACATAGTACAGTTCCTTCTTTTTGAAAGCTTTGGACCTAACTATCCAGCATATAGATATATTAACCTTTTGATGAACTATATCATCGCTGTGACGATTTTTTTTGTGCTCTATGCATTGATTAAGGGGAGAAATAAATTTGAGATTCTAGTTCCACTTTTAATTACTTGTCTTTATATTACTTCAAGATTTTCTTATTATAATATACTTCAAACATTTGGTTTAATGGAGGCTCTCTGTTTGTTTTTTTTAGTTCTTATAATAGGAGGCCTTCTCCAATACGATAAAACTAAAAGAGAGAAGTATTTAATACTGATTTGTATTTTGAATTTTTTGATTGTTTTTACACATGAGAGATATATAGTTATATTTCCAGCCTTGGTAATCGCTTTTTGGTTTTTTAGTTTGAAGATAAGAAGGAAGATGCTTTACAGCTGGTTGCTAGTTCTACCTACTATACTGAATTATTTTATAAAAAAAATATTTTTCGCATCTACCTTTCTTGAGGGGACGGGCGGAACAGCAATAGACTTTAACATTCTGCGTATCTTGAAATTTTTTATCTCAGGGACTTTGAATATGTTTGGATTCAATATTGGACTAAGCTATTTAAGTGGTTTAGATTTCACAGAGAGTAGTAAGTATATACAAGTTTTGAGTCTTATTATTCTTGTTACTATATTGTATTTTGTGCTTTTCAGTATAAGGCAAAGTAAGTTCAATAAAAAATATATAGTTGTATTTCTAATAAGTATAGTTTTAATAGGCTCTTTACTGCTGGCAAGCTCGATAACTATTAGACAGGAGTTTAGATGGTTATATGCGCCTTATACAGTGTTTTTAATTTTTGTTTTTTATTTGTTAAAGGACAATTGGAATACAAAAAGAGTATCCATATTTTTAATGGTTTTTGTAACGGCATCTTTAATGTCAAATATATACTATAAAAACTATCAGCATAATGTATTTTTTGTGAGTGCACAAATTATAGCTGAATCTGCTCATGATGAGATCCTTGTAAAGAATGGAGAAGAACTTAAGAAAAAAACTCTTTATATTGAGAAGAATGATACTGCTTTAGATTGGACATTGCTGGACTCATTATTTTTTCAAGTATATACTGACAAGGCCGATTTTAAAGTTAATTACTTTAACAATATAAATGAGATTAATATATTCGAGAAAAATATTAATGATACTCTGATATATAGATTTGACTCAGGCTCGAAGAAATTTATTAATATAAGCGGAGAACTTCTATCCAGCACCATGAAGAAGACCAGTGTAATATTGAACCCGGAGAATTGGAGTATTCCTGACAGCAACTATCCTTTAACTACAATAAAGGGTGAAAAGCTTTATTACAGACTAATTGATTTAGATGCTTTAGGAACTGAATTAATTCGTATGGATACCAATCAGCCTTATATCTTATCGAATAAAGTACAAAGCAATGAGACGATTGCTGAATTGCAACCGAATGAATATGCAATATATAAAGCGAATGATGATTATTATTTTATATGGATTTCTGCACCGGGTGATATTTTATGGAGTAGTCGTATGCTGTATTATACTAGAGAGTAGTGATGCACTATGGAGAGAAAAGCTAGCTTCCTGAGCAGTCTGTTGAAACAAGAAACGATAAAATTTTTGGTTGTTGGTGTTTTAAATACCTTAGTGGGATATGGATTCTTCTATATTTGTTATACTGTAGCAGAATGGAGTTACCCGTTGTCACTTGTAATTTCACATATAATCGGGGTTGTTAATAGTTTTTTGTGGAATAGTAAGTGGACTTTTAATACAGCCGAAATAAAATTATCACGTGTATTGAAGTTTTGCCTTGTCTACCTAGTCACTCTTTTTCTGAATTTAGCAACACTAAGCTTTTTTGTAGAATGGGTTGGGGTTGAAGTCTTGATTGCGCAATTGCTTTCGCTATTCATAACCACTGCTGTTAGTTTTTTTGGACATAAATATTGGAGCTTTAATAAAGGGAGGATTATTAAGTGAGTAATATTGGTAATTATGTTTCAGTTAATAATAGTGATTTTAGAGGTGTCATAGTTGAGGAAAGTATAGATAATTTTATTATTGTAGCGACTAGAGACATAGAGGGAAATGCTTCTAAAGGTCTTGAACTGAAATTAAAAGGAGCAAAGCAATCCATTTTATGTGATTTAAATAAGAAAGAAGCACATCTAAAAGAATGTGTAGCATTATTAGATGTTATTGAGCAGGGAAGCCTAGAAGCTTTACTTAGACAAGATATCCTAAATAAAGTGGAAAGTTATTATCATTCTGCCCACAAAAAAGATGAGGGTTTTAATATTGAAACGACTCATGTCAATTATGGCGGACGCGTATACAATGAGAAGGAAATGCGCAGTCTGGTTGACTCATCACTGGACTTCTGGCTGACAGCTGGACGTTACAACAAACAATTTGAGAAGGAGTACGCGGAATTCTTGGGTGTCAGATATGCATTGTTGACCAATTCAGGATCATCTGCTAACCTCTTGGCATTTTCTGCCCTTACATCCCCTAAGCTGAAAGAGCGCCAGATCAAACCGGGTGACGAAGTAATCACTGTTGCTGCCGGCTTTCCGACTACAGTAACTCCTATTGTTCAGAACGGCGCAATTCCTGTTTTTGTAGATGTCGAGCTGGGAACTTACAACATACTGGTAGATCGTATTGAAGCTGCAATTACACCTAAGACCAAAGCAATTATGGTTGCCCATACCATGGGTAATCCGTTTGAATTAGATAAGGTACTGGAAATCGCTGAGAAGTATAATCTTTGGCTCGTCGAGGATAACTGTGACGCTCTAGGTTCTACTTTTAACGGAAAATTAACCGGAACTCACGGACATATTGGTACTTCGAGCTTCTATCCTCCGCATCATATGACCATGGGGGAAGGCGGTGCAGTCTATACGAACAATGCATTGCTAAAATCCATCATTGAATCTTTCAGAGACTGGGGCAGAGACTGCTGGTGCCCGTCGGGCTGCGATAATACTTGTAAAAAACGGTTTGGCTGGGAGCTCGGCTCTTTACCATACGGCTATGATCATAAATATACCTACTCCCACATTGGTTATAACTTGCGGGTAACAGAAATGCAGGCGGCTATCGGAGTGGAGCAGCTTAAAAAAGTTCCGATGTTCACTCAAGCCCGTAAAGACAACTTCAAACGTTTGTATGAGGGTGTCAAGGATTTGGGGGATTCCTTCATTTTGCCTAGAGCGACCGAAAACTCCGATCCTAGCTGGTTTGGCTTTATGCTTACTGTACAGGACGGGGCAAAGTTCACTAAGAATGAAATTGTTGAATATTTAGAAGCTAGCCGCATCCAGACGCGGATGCTATTTGCAGGGAATCTAACACGCCAACCAGCCTTTGCAAATGTTGATTACCGGATCAGCGGCGATCTGACGAACACTGACAAAATTATGAATGATACTTTCTTGGTAGGTGTCTATCCGGGGCTTACACACGAAAAAATTGATTACGTGGTTGGTAAAATCAGAAGCTTTGTGCTGTCAAAAAATTAAACTCTGGAGGCATTCACATGAAGGTAGTTATTCTTGCGGGTGGTTATGGCACACGGATCAGTGAAGAATCTCATCTCAGACCAAAGCCGATGATTGAGATAGGCCAAAAGCCAATCTTATGGCACATCATGAAGCTCTACTCTCATTATGGATTTAATGATTTCGTAATATGTCTAGGTTACAAGGGATTTTATATTAAAGAATATTTTGCCCACTATTTTCTGCATGAATCTGATGTTACCTTTGATTTCACAAGTGATAATCAATTGGTGACTCACACTCATACTGCGGAACCATGGAAGGTTACCCTTGTGAATACAGGGGTAGACACTATGACTGGCGGAAGAGTAAAAAGAATTCAAAAGTATATTGGAAATGAGCCGTTTATGCTTACCTATGGTGATGGTGTTGCTGACGTGAATATTTCTGAGCTTGTCAAACAGCATCAGTTGCACGGACGCTTGGCGACTGTAACTACTGTGCAGCCCAGCGGTCGCTTTGGTGCGCTGGATATAGCTCCGAATAACGAAGTTAAGGGGTTCCAGGAGAAGCCTAAAGGTGATGGTGCCTGGATTAATGCTGGATTTTTTGTTTTACAGCCAGATATATTTAATTATATTGGTGGCGATGAAACCTTTTTTGAAAAAGAGCCATTGGAAGGTTTGGCACGAGACGGCGAGCTGTTTGGATATAAGCATGATGGCTTCTGGCAGCCTATGGATACAATGCGCGATAAAAATCTCCTGGAAGATTTGTGGGGAAGCGGTAAAGCCCCTTGGAAAATTTGGGATGCAGAGTCGGTGAAAACACAATGATTAATAGAGAGTTCTGGAAGGGAAAGAAGGTTTTGGTGACCGGGCATACCGGTTTCAAAGGCTCCTGGCTGTGTCTTTGGTTAAGCTCAATGGGCGCCGAAATCACCGGGTACGCTCTTGAGCCTTCGACTTCGCCAAATCTGTTTGAGTTAAGCGAAATTAGTAAATTGCTTAAAAATAATATTATTGCCGATATAAGAGACTATCAGGCTTTAAATGCTGCAATGCAGAACGCGCAGCCGGAAATTGTAATTCATATGGCAGCTCAGCCTTTGGTGCGTGAATCTTATAAAAACCCGGTTGAAACGTATGAAATCAATGTAATGGGGACTGTTAATCTGCTGGAGGCAATCCGGAACTGTGGTAGTGTTACAACTGTAGTTAATGTGACAACAGATAAATGTTATGAGAATAAAGAGTGGCATTGGGGATATAGGGAAAATGAACCGTTAGGAGGGCATGATCCGTATTCTAGCAGCAAAGCCTGTTCTGAACTGGTAACGAGTGCCTATCGGAATTCATTTTTGAATAATCAGATTGAAGGTAGAACTATTGCAGTAGCTTCTGCACGGGCGGGGAATGTTATCGGCGGCGGAGACTGGGCAGCAGATAGGCTCGTACCCGATATCATCAGATCTGTAATGTCGAATAAAGCAATTGTTATTAGAAATCCGGCGTCTATCAGACCATGGCAGCATGTGCTTGAACCACTAAGCGGATACCTTTTACTTGCTGAAAAGCTCTATGAAAACGGGGAAGAGTTTGCAGAAGCCTGGAATTTTGGTCCTGCAGATACTGATGCCAAACCTGTTGAATGGATAGTTCAGGAAATTTGCCGGAAATGGGAAGGCGCATATTATGAATTCGATAACAGCAAGCATCCGCATGAAGCGCAATATCTAAAACTGGATTGTTCTAAGGCAAAAGCCGAGCTTAACTGGAGTCCAAGGTGGAACCTGGAGCAAGCACTGGATCAAATTATAAAGTGGTATCAAGGCTATAGTAATGGTCAATCGGTTTACGAGCTGTCATTACAGCAGATAACTGAATACGAAGGCGCTATTACTCAATAAGGAGCGTAAACAATATATGTTGGAGAATCCTTTAAAGAAAAAGCTGAAGAGCGGCAAGCCTGTGATCGGTATCTGGTCTATAGTTCCATCCCCGATTCTTGCGGAAATATACGGCCTTTCAGGATTGGATTTTCAAATATTTGATATGGAACATGGAATTTATAATCTTGATACTTTGGATTCCTCTGTGCGTGCATGCCAAGGTTCCGGTTGCGCGTCCATAATAAGAGTGCCTAAAATCAGCCAAAGCATTGTTCAGTCTGTAATGGATTTGGGGACGGATGGAATTATAGTGCCCCAAATAGCAGATAAAAATGATGTGGAGACAGTAATCAAATATATGAGGTATGCCCCAGAAGGAGTAAGAGGATATAATCCCTTTACCCGTGCGGCACAGTACAGTAATCCTCCATCGAATGAACATGGTAAATTAAATAACAGCTATGGGTTTTCGTCTATCATTATTGAAAATGAGAGCAGTTATGCTTTAATCGATGATATTCTTTCAGTAGAGAAATTGGATATGGTGTATTTGGGTGTTTATGATATGTCCATCGCGCTAGGCTGCAAAGGTAATGTTAAGGATCCGGTTATCCTTAAATTTGTTGAAGATTGTGTTAAGAAGATTCGTGATGCAGGCAAGGCTGCCGGAATAATGGTCAAAAATGAAGAAGATATAAAGAATGCTTATTCTTTAGGGGCAAATGTGCTTGTTTATGGAGTAGACTCTAATCTCATCTATAAATCATCGCAAGAAGCTGTGGAGCAAATGAAGTTTATATATCATTTATGAGTGAGGTAGTTCACATGAGAATGAGAGTAGCCGATTACATTGCAGGGTATATGAAAGAACAAGGCGTGAAATCTGCATTTATGTTATCTGGTGGCGGTATGATGCATTTGATCGATGCAGTAGGGAAGGCTGATGAAATTACCTACTACTGTAATCATCATGAACAGGCTAGTGCGATGGCCGCCGAAGGCTATGCACGGCAATCCGGAACTATTGGGCTGTGTTACGCTACTAGTGGGCCGGGTGCTACCAATACGGTAACTGGAATTGCTGGAGCTTGGCTTGATTCTGTTCCGTGTCTATTTTTGACTGGTCAAAGTAATTTGAAACAAACCATTCAAGGTTCACAAATTGAATCATTGAGACAGTTCGGTACTTTCGAGGTCGACATTGTGCCTATTGTGAAATCCATAACTAAATATGCAGCTTTTATCGATAGTCCTGAAAGTATCAAATATCATCTTGAAAAAGCAGTTTTTATGGCGCAGGATGGCAGGCCCGGTCCGGTATTATTGGATATCCCCCTTAATATTCAAGGGGCGATAATTGACCCTGATCTTCTTGAAGGATTTGAAGCACCGGCCTCTGCTACACAGGATTTACATGCAGTTTGTGTAGAGATTTTGGAGAAAATAGAAACTTTTGAACGCCCTGTTATTCTGGCAGGTCATGGAATTCGTTCGGCAGGTGCAGTTCGTGCATTCAGAGAATTGGTTTCACTACTTGGAGTTCCAGTCCTTACTACACAGTTGGCAAAAGATACCCTTCCTTATGATAATGAGCTGTTTATCGGTCATCCGGGAGTGAAAGGGGATCGGGCAGGGAATTTTGCCGTGCAGAATGCTGACTTTATTCTGTCTCTTGGCAGCAGCTTACACACTCAGACCACTGGATATGAACTGGATAAGTTTGCTGTAAATGCGTATAAAGTGCAGGTTGAGCTTGATGAAGCGGTATTGAAAAGAGAAAACGTTGGAGTAAATGAAAAAATTCATGCAGATTTAACAGACTTTATTCAAGGTTTATCAAAGGCAGTACAGACTGTTGGTTACAAAAATAAGAATTCAGCATGGAATATAAATTGTACCCGTTGGAAAGAGCAATATGCGGTATTTAAAGAAGCTCATGAGCTTGAAAGCGGGGAAATTAACTTTTACGAATTTGCTGAAATACTAAGTGAAGTTACTAAGGGCACTGAAACGGTGGTAACCGATGCCGGTTCTGCATTTTATGTCATGGGTCAAGGATTTAAACTAAAGGATGACCAGCGGTATATCGTATCCGGCGCACTTGGAGCTATGGGATATTCATTGCCTGCAAGTATTGGCGCAGCTACAGCTAACTCTGCTATTAATGTTATCTGTGTGACGGGGGATGGTTCTCTTCAGACAAACATTCAAGAGTTGCAAACAATGCGCCACAACAATTTGAATGTAAAACTGTTTGTGATCAATAATGACGGTTACGTCTCCATAAGAAATACACAGGATAACTTTTTTGCCGGACATTACGTCGGATCAGACGGTACTTCAGGTGTATCGACACCTGAACTGTCAAAAATTGCAGCAGCTTACAATATTCCTTACATCGTCTGTAGTGAAAGAGAAATGTTGTCCTCCAGTTTACAAGAGGCACTGGAACAGTCCGGACCTGTAATTTGCGAAATTATCAGCCAGCCTGATCAGAAAATAATCCCAACAGTATCATCGAAAAAACTTGATGACGGTACAATGATCTCTATGCCGATTCATGATATGTTTCCTTTTTTAAGCAGGGAAGAGCTTGAGAATAATATGTTAAAATAATACCTGGGTATATTGGAGTTGAAACAACATGAAGCGATTCGAAAAAATTAAAGTAGCTATTATCGGTAGCGGGAATATAGGGACTGATCTGCTGATGAAGGTTCATCGCTCTCCATATTTAGAGTGCTCGTATTTTATAGGCAGAAATGAAATGTCTGAGGGTATGAAAAAAGCAAAGAGTCTTGGGGTAAGAACATCTGCTAATAGTATAGATACAATTATAAACGATCCGGATTGCTGCGATATCGTTTTCGATGCAACATCGGCCATAGATCATATAAAGCACGCTCCCATATTAGAGGAGTTAGGCAAGTTTGTAATTGATATGACCCCTTCTAATATTGGTGAAATGTGTATTCCTGCTGTAAATCTCGAAGAATGTCTTAAAACAACTAATATAAATATGGTAACCTGCGGAGGACAAGCATCGATTCCATTGGCCTATGCCATTCGGCAAACACAGGAAGATGTTGAATATATTGAAGTGGTGTCAAGTATTGCATCTAAAAGTGCGGGACCGGCAACCAGAAAAAATATAGATGAATATATAAGTGCAACTGAAGTTGGCATCCAAAGGTTCTCCGATGTATACCGCACTAAAACGATACTGAATCTAAATCCGGCAGATCCCTGTATAGATATGCAAGTCACGGTATTTGCACTTGTAAAAACTCCAAACTTAGAGAGTTTAGTTGAAGCGGTAAATGAAATTGTCCGAAAAATACAGTATTACGTGCCTGGATACGAATTAATTATTCCTCCTACTATTGAGAACGAGCGTATAGTAATCATGGTACGGGTTAGAGGGTTAGGGGATTATTTGCCGGCCTACGCTGGCAATCTTGATATTATTAATTGTGCTGCAGTAGCCGCAGCTGAAGAATATGCAAAAAAAAAATATGATATACAGGAAGGTGCGGGGTTTGCAGCATATTATAATTAGTGATCCTACTCTAAGAGATGGTTCACATGCAATAAAACACCAGTTAAATCGTAAACAAATCGCAACATATGCTGCGCTGGCAGAGTCTGCGCAAATCCCTATTCTTGAAGTTGGACATGGAAATGGCTTAGGGGCTTCTTCTTTACAGCTAGGTGAGAGCCTGATTTCGGATACCGATATGTTGGAGGCATGTCGTGAGAATTTGCAGCAAACGAAACTGGGCGTTCATGTCATTCCTGGTTTCGCAACTATTTCAAGAGATCTTAGAAGCGCTATTGATCTAGGAGTAGATGTTGTAAGAGTAGCATCGCATTGCACGGAAGCGGATATTACTAAACGCCATATTGAGTATGCAAGAAGCAGAGAAAAAGAAGTATACGGTGTACTAATGATGTCTCATATGGCGTCTGCTGCCAGGTTAGTTGAAGAAGCGCAAAAGCTGGAGAGTTATGGAGCAATGGGGGTTGTGTTAATGGACTCAGCAGGTGCATATCTCCCCCATGATGTTCAAGAGAAAGTTTCAGCTTTAACGGGCAGTCTTGGGGTACCTGTAGGATTTCATGCCCATAATAATTTAGGCCTGGCTATTGCCAACTCTATTACTGCACTGGAGAATGGGGCAACCATTCTTGACGGGACAATCAGAGGTTTCGGCGCCGGTGCTGGAAATGCGCAGCTTGAAGTGCTGGTTACTGTTCTTCATAAAATGAACTACGATACAGGGATTGATTACTATAAGCTTCTGGATATTGCTGATATTGCAGAAAAAGATTTTGTAAAGATTCCTTATATTAATTCTTCCAATATTGTAAGCGGAGTGGCAGGCGTTTTTTCTGGTTTTGCCAAACCGGTTGAACGTATTGCTAAAGAATATAATGTCGATCCTAAAGATGTGTTTTTTGAATTAGGTAAGCGGAAGGTAGTTGCAGGACAGGAAGATCTGATTATTGAGGTAGCTGAAGCTCTTGCAAAACATAAAATTAATATGTAGGGGATAGGGAACTTATATGACTTACAGTACCCGTAAAAAGAATAGGATAGCAGTATTAGGTGCCACTGGTCATATAGCGCAAAGTGTTATTCATGGCTTGGCATTAAATGAAGGATATGAATTATTCTTGTATGCTCGCAATGAAGATAAACTGAAGAGTACTCTATCCTCCATTCCGGATTTGCAAAAAAATGAAGTTTATACACCCGCGTTTTCAGATTTCAATGATTTTGACTATGATGTCATAATTAATTGTATTGGAATTGGTAATCCTAGCGAATTGATCAGAAATCCTTTCCTTGTATTTAGTGTTACTGAAGATTATGACAATCTGGTTCTCAAATATCTTCAGGAACATGATTCTACTATGTATATTAATTTTAGCAGCGGTGCCGCTTATGGGTCAGACTTTCATTCACCTGCGTCTGCTACTAAATCAGCCAACTATGATCTAAATAAATTATCAACGCAAGATTTTTATGGAATTACAAAGTTAAATACTGAAGCTAAACATCGCAGTTTAACTGATAAAAGTATCATTGATTTGCGTATATTCGGTTTTTTCAGTTCCTTTATTGATCTTAACTCGAAATTCCTGCTGACGGATATTGTTAACTCTATTCAATCGGGTGAGATCCTGTTGACTACTCCGCAGAATATCATAAGAGACTACGTGCATCCGACGGATTTGGATGCATTAATTCAGTTATGTATGAATAGCAGCAATGTAAACACGGCCTTTGATGTATACTCATTGAATTCTATTAGCAAATTTGAGATATTGGATTATTTCTCAAAAAATTATGGGTTGAAATATCAGATTCAAGAGGACGCCAGTTTGCAATCCGCAACAGGCTCTAAGACTAATTATTATTCATCAAACAGCAAGGCTGAAATCATTGGATATTCTCCCGTGCATAATTCACTGCAAAGTATAATTGATGGATATAGACTGCTAGAAAACAGGTGGAAAAATGCATAGTATCAGTATTGTAACCCCTTGTTATAATGAAGAAGAGAATGTTGAAGAGCTTTATAATCAGGTCAAGGAAGTTATTGGGGGATTAGAGGGCTATGATTATGAGCATATCTTCATTGATAATGCTTCAAAGGACAGAACCGTTTCTATTTTAAAGGAAATTTCGGCTAAAGATAAGAATGTTAAAGTTATTGTTAATTCACGTAATTTTGGGCATATTCGTTCTCCCTATCATGGGTTATTGCAAGCCACAGGGGATGCGGTAATATTATTAGTTGCAGATTTACAGGATCCTCCCGGGATGATAAGAGATTTTGTTGCAAAGTGGGAAGAAGGCTATAAAATTGTGTTGGGAGTTAAGTCACAAAGCCATGAAAGCCCGGTGATGTTTGCAATCCGAAGAATGTATTACCGATTTATTAATCGGGTATCAGAAATAGAGTTGACCAAGAATAATACAGGTTTCGGATTATATGACCAGCAAATCATTCAAATTCTAAGAGAAATAGATGACCCGTATCCTTATTTTAGAGGTTTAATCTCTGATGTTGGTTTTGAGAGCTATAAAATTGAATATACCCAGCCGGTCAGAAAACGCGGAATCACTAAAAACAACTTTTATACCCTGTATGATATGGCAATGCTAGGGATAACCAATCATTCCAAGATTCCGCTGAGGCTTGCGGCAATGCTGGGGTTTGGTATGTCGGCATTAAGCTTGCTTGTAGCCATAGTATATCTGCTGGCCAAATTAATTTTCTGGAATTACTTCTCTTTGGGTACAGCACCACTGATTATTGGATTGTTTTTATTCTCTTCCGTTCAGCTCTTTTTCATTGGAATACTTGGAGAATATATCGGTTCCATCCATACACAGGTGCTTAAGAGACCATTAGTCGTTGAGAAAGAACGGATAAATTTTAAATAAGCTATCACTGGAGGCTGTTTTGTGAAAGGTATAATCTTAGCGGGTGGGACTGGTTCGCGGTTATTTCCCTTAACCAAGGTTACTAATAAACATCTTTTGCCTGTCGGGAAATATCCAATGATATTTCATTCGGTGTTTAAGCTGAAGCAGGCAGGAATTCGGGATATTTTAATCGTAACTGGCAAGGAGCACATGGGGGACGTCGTCAATTTGCTAGGCAGCGGAAGAGAAATGAATGTTAGTTTCACGTATAAAGTCCAGGATGAAGCTGGAGGTATCGCTCAAGCGCTTGACCTTGCAGAGCATTTTGTCGGAACGGACCAGATGCTGGTTATTCTTGGGGATAATATTTTTGAAGATAACATATCAGAATATGTTAAGAAATTCATGGAACAGGGCATTGGCGCTAAGATTCTTATTCAAAAAGTACATGATCCAAAAAGATTTGGTGTTCCCGAACTTAATGGAGAGAATATAATCTCAATAGAGGAAAAACCCTCTGAACCTAAATCTGGATATGCGGTGACCGGTATCTACATGTTCGATCATCACGTGTTCGATATCGTAAAAACATTAAAACCCTCGGCCCGGGGAGAGCTTGAAATTACGGATGTGAATAACGCATACATTCAGAGGAAAGAAATGACGTACGATATTCTTAAGGGCTGGTGGACAGACGCTGGAACACATCCTTCATTGGCAAAGGCAAATGAATATGCTCAAAATATTACATTTTCTGATGAATTCGGAAGATTGAAATTATAATATCTGGAGGGTACTCAGTATGAAGCTTACTCCGTTAACTTTACAAGATGCTATTTTACTCGAACCGGTGGTCCATGGCGACAACCGGGGTTTTTTTATGGAGAGCTACAATGAACATATTATGCATAATCTTGGTGTTAATTACAATTTCATTCAGGATAATCAATCTCTTTCAGCAGAAGTCGGGGTACTGCGAGGATTACATTATCAATTAAATCCTAAAGCTCAAACTAAGCTTATTCGAGTTTTAACGGGTGCCATTTATGATGTTATTGTCGACATTCGCCGTAATTCGCCGACTTTTGGCCAATGGGTTGGCGTCATTCTCAGTGAGTATAATAAGCGCCAGTTATTGGTGCCTAAGGGCTTTGCACATGGATTTTGTACACTCGTCCCTAATACTCAAGTGCTGTACAAAGTAGACGAATATTATTCCCCTGAGAATGACCGCGGCATATTATGGAGTGACCCGGCTCTTCGTATTGAGTGGCCTACTTCTAACCCTGTGCTTTCTGAGAAGGATAAACTTCATCCGCTTTTGAAAGACGCAGAGCTGAACTTTGATTAGATTATTAAAAGAATAAAGGTGGGCTAAACATGAAACTCCTCGTAACCGGCGGAGCCGGCTTTATCGGTAGCAACTTTGTAATATACATGCTGCAGCAGCACCCGGATTATCAAATCGTAAATGTGGATGCGTTGACGTATGCAGGAAACCTGGAAAACCTGAAAGCAATTGAAGGCAACCCGAACTACACTTTTATCAAAGCAGACATTACGGATGTCTCGGCGATGGATGCGCTGATTAGCCAGGGGGTTGATGTTGTAGTCAACTTTGCGGCGGAATCGCATGTGGACCGGAGTATTCTTGAGCCGGATGTGTTTGTGAAGACGAATGTGCTAGGCACGCAGGTGCTTTTGGATGCAGCTAAAAAATACAGTGTGACGAAATTCGTACAGGTGTCTACGGATGAAGTATACGGAACGTTAGGCGCTACGGGGCTGTTTACAGAAGAAACCCCGCTGACTCCGAATAGTCCGTATTCAGCCAGTAAAGCCGGCGGGGATCTGCTGGTGCGTGCGTATCATGAGACCTTCGGACTGCCGGTGAATATTACCCGCTGCTCGAATAACTATGGCCCTTACCAGTTCCCGGAGAAGCTGATTCCGTTGATGATTTCACGCGCTCTTAATGATGGATCACTTCCGATTTACGGCGATGGGCTTAATATCCGTGACTGGCTGTATGTAGAGGATCACTGCAGTGCGATTGATCTGGTTATCCATAATGGTGTTATTGGTGAAGTTTATAACATTGGCGGCAATAATGAGCGGACTAACATGCACATTGTGAAGACGATTCTTGAGGAGCTGGGCAAGCCGGAATCCCTGATTACTTACGTACAGGACCGTCCGGGCCACGACCGCCGTTACGGCATAGACCCGGCCAAGATTACGAATGAACTGGGCTGGAAGCCAAAGCACACGTTCGAGACCGGTATCAAGGAAACGATCCAATGGTATCTCAACAATAAGGAATGGTGGATCCGTATCCAGTCCGGGGAATACCAGAAATATACCGCGCTTCAATACGGCAGCCGTTTGGGGGATTCCCTGTAATGGCTACAATGAAAGTGCTTGTTACCGGATCAGCGGGACAGCTGGGCCAGGATCTCGTACTGCTGCTGCAAAAGCAGGGGCATGAGGTGCTGGGCTGCGACCGTCAGGAGATGGATATCACGAATCTGGAGCAGTGTGTGGAGGTTATCGGCGGCTTCGGTCCGGATGCGGTTATTCATTGTGCCGCCCACACAGCAGTGGATGCAGCTGAGACCGATATTGATGCAGCTTACCTGATCAATGCCACCGGCAGCAGGAATGTGGCGTTTGCCGCAGAACGGGCTGGGGCGAAGCTGGTGTACATCAGTACGGATTATGTTTTTGATGGAATGGGCAGCAAGCCGTATCACGAGTACGACAATACCGATCCGCAGAGCATCTACGGTAAATCCAAGCGGGCAGGGGAGATACTGGTTCAATCCCTGTCCTCGAAGTTCTTTATTGTCCGTACCTCCTGGGTGTACGGCAAATACGGCAATAACTTTGTCAAAACCATGCTGAAGCTCGGCCAGGAGAAACCTCTCCTGCAGGTTGTAGATGACCAAAAAGGTTCCCCAACCTACACAGTGGATTTAGCCCGGTTTCTGCTGGAGCTGATCCAGACGGAGAAGTATGGCGTATACCATGCCTCTAACTCCGAGGCCTGCACGTGGTATGAATTCACACAGGCCATCTTTGCTGAAGCTGAAGAACTTCTCGGACTTAAATTCACAGCTGCGCTTGAGCCTTGTGGAACTGAGCAGTTTCCGCGTCCGGCACCGCGTCCGCGTTACTCTGTGATGGAGCACCTGTCCATCCGGACGAACGGGTTCGAGGACATCCGGCCATGGCGTGAAGGTTTAAAGGATTTTTTAATGGAGCTGAAAAACTAGCTGTAATGTTTTCTGTTAAAATGAATAGCAACAAGCATTACAGTAAAATTATTCTGTAATATCTGTAAAAACCTCCCTAACCGGCGACTGCCTATCAGGGAGGTTTTTGTGTTATAATAATTGTCGATAGATTACTATATTTGTCAGGAGCGTAGCGGAGTGAATGTAGATGTCAGTATTTTAATTCTCAATTACAACACCTGCCGCCTGACGATGGACTGTATCAGGTCGGTGTATGAGTCGGATACGAACTTTTCCTATGAAATTATTTTGATAGATAATAATTCGCATGATGATTCCGTCGCGAAGATCAGCGCAGAATTTCCGGATGTAACGCTGATTGCGAATAAAGAGAATGTGGGCTTTGCCCGCGGCAACAACCAGGGGATGGAGGTTGCTTCCGGGCGGTATGTGCTGCTGCTGAACTCGGATACGGTGATACGCCGCGATACACTGGAGACAATGGCTGCTTTTATGGACAGCCGTCCTGAGCTCGGGGCCTCGGGCTGCAAGGTGATTCTGCCGGACGGTTCGCTGGATAAAGCCTGTAAGCGGGGGTTCCCGACGCCTGAGGCATCCTTTTATTATGCGTTTGGCTTCAGTAAGCTGTTCCCGGACAATCCCAGATTTAACGGCTACCAGTTAGGATACTTGAACCCGGATGAGGCGTATCCTGTTGATTGCCTTGTCGGGGCTTTTATGCTGGTCCGGCGCAAGACGATTGATCAGGTAGGCGGGCTGGACGAGGAATTCTTTATGTACGGCGAGGACCTGGACTGGTGCTACCGGATTAAGGAAGCGGGCTGGGGAATTCATTATTATCCGCAGACCTATATCATCCATCTGAAGGGCGGCAGCGCGCGGCGCAGGCCGTTCAAGATCGTCTATGAGTTTCACAGAGCAATGATCTTATTCCACCGTAAGCATTATAGGAGGCAGTACAACAGTATAATTAACGGAACGGTGTATGCCGGTGTGGCGGTCAAGTTTATGCTGTCCCTTGCCGTCAATGCCCTGAGGGCGCCTCGACCGGCGCCGACTCCGGCACAGAGCCTTACAGCTTCTGCTGAAGCGGGAACCCAGATTGAATCGAAGGCCGAGGTGAGATTATGATCCGCCGTAATCAGAAATTTTTGACCCAGCTGTATATGGTTGCCGACTTTATAGTGATTCAGCTGTCCTTTCTGGCGGCCTGGTGGCTGAAGTTCCGCAGCGGCTGGCTGGAGTCCTATAACACGCTCCCGGTAGAGTCCTACGCTTATTGGAGCATTATGTATGGCGCAATAGCTGTGCTGATCGGGATTGTGCTCTCACTTTATCTGCCGAAGCGCAAGAAGCGATTTGTTGATGAATTCCTGAAGATATTCCAAGTGCATATTATGGCCGTCTTTATCCTTCTGGGCGTGATGTTCTTCCTGAAGCAAATAGACGTTTCCCGCCAATACCTGGCCATTTACATGGGCTTTAACATTCTGTCCATTATGCTGTACCGCTATGTGCTGAAGACGATGCTGAAATCTCTGCGTGAAAAAGGCTATAACCGCCAGTTCGTGCTGATTATTGGAGCGGGCTCCCTGGGTAAAAGATTCTACAACAATTTGATCCAGTACCCTGAGCTGGGCTATGAAACGATCGGGTTCCTGGATGATTTTCATAAGTGGGACGGGATTGAGGAGCAGCGTTACAAGCCGATTCTCGGTACGGTCGATGAGCTGGCCGGAATCCTTGAGATGCTGCCGGTGGATGAGGTTATTCTGGCACTGCCGCTGGATGCCCATTCTAAGTACCCTGCTATCATTGCCGCCTGCGAAAAGGCCGGTATGCGCACGCTGATCATTCCTGATTTCTTTGATTACCTGCCGGCGCGGCCGTATTTCGATAATTTTGCCGGAATGCCGATGATTAACGTGCGCGATATTCCGCTGGATATGGCCGGCAATAAGCTGGCGAAGCGGGTGTTTGATATTGTGTTCTCCCTGTTTGCGATTATCGTAATGTCTCCTGTGATGCTGATTGTGGCGCTGGGCGTGAGGCTTACGTCACCCGGTCCGATTATCTTCAAGCAGGAGCGTGTTGGACTGAACCGCCGCAATTTCATGATGTATAAGTTCCGGTCTATGAAAATGCAGACGGACGCCGAGGTGGATACAGGCTGGAGTACAAAGGAAGATCCGCGCCGGACCCGGTTCGGCACCTTTATACGTAGAACAAGCCTGGATGAGCTGCCGCAGTTTTTCAATGTGCTGTTCGGCCAGATGAGTGTCGTAGGTCCGCGTCCGGAGCGTCCTTTTTATGTGGAGCAGTTCCGCGGCGAAGTGCCGAAATATATGGTCAAGCACCATGTTCGTCCGGGGATTACCGGATGGGCACAGAGCAACGGCCTGCGCGGTGATACGTCGATTGAGGACCGGATCAAGCATGACATCTTTTATATCGAGAACTGGTCGCTGCTGTTCGATATCCGCATTATTGCCAGAACAATCCGTAACGGCTTCAAAAATGCCTATTAATTTTATAATGATCCCATAGAAACGGTTGACTTCCTTGTTATAAGGCTCCAGCCGTTTTTGCTTTTTCTACTCTAACTTTTGCAAAGGAATTCCTCTACTATGGATAAAAGAAAGCTCACTGCATCTATCATCATGGCCGGCGCTATCATCCTGCTGCTGGTAATTACGCTTTGGCCCCAGGAAGAAGAGCCGGCCACCGGCTTTACTGCACATAAGGTTATAGCCCATGCGATGGGCGGGATTAACAATCATACGTATACGAATACCCTGGATGCTTTTGTGGCCAACTACGAGCAGGGTACACGCGTGTTCGAGACAGACCTGCTGCTCACTACAGACGATAAGCTGGTTGCCCGCCATGAATGGACCGGGAATATGAGCCGGTTGCTCGGTCAGCTTGACGTACTGCCCGCTGCAAGACAGGGGGCGGTGCTTAGCCATAAGGAAGTAATGGACAGCCCGATTCTGACACTCTATTCCCCGCTTGATATCGATAAAATTATGGAGCTGATGGCGGCATACCCCGACGCTTATATTGTTACAGACACTAAAGAGCTTGATCCGCAGCTGGTAACCAGACAATTTGAACATATCGTGGAGGCAGCCAAACGGAAGGACCCTGCACTGCTCTCGCGGATTGTACCGCAGATCTACAGCCGTGACATGCTTGATGTTGTCAACAAGGTGTACGCCTTCCCGGAAACTATATTTACGTTATATCAGTCTCATGACACCGACGAGCAGGTCATAGCGTTTGCCCGGGAGACCGGTGTGGAGATCACAATGCCAGTGACCAGAGCAACCAAGAGCTTTGTTCATAAGCTAAAACAGGCCGGAGCGCGCGTCTATGTACATACGGTTAACGAGGAGGACGAAATAACGAAGCTGTCCCGGATGGGTGTGGACGGGTTTTACACGGATTTTGCCTCCGAAGAGGATCTTGGCCGGATGCGGGGCGTACGCTAATAAACGTCTGCAGTAAAAACACAACGGTTTTGGCCCTTATTTTATCAAATCGGCTTGGTGATCAGGCGGTTATATACTATAATAAAAAAGCGAAAAAACGTTCGTATTTTTGAAGGGTAAGGATGGACGACAGATGAATGAAATGCGGCAATTAATACAGCCGTGGCGGCATGTGTTTAAGCTGGACCCGGACCGTGAACTCGGAGATGGCGAGCTTGATGAAATTTGCCGTTCCGGAACAGATGCTATTCTTGTAGGCGGCTCTAGCGGTATCACTTATGATAACACCACCAAACTGCTTTCCAGGCTGCGCCGCTATGAGCTGCCCTGTGCACTGGAGGTTTCCGAGCTTGAGGCGGCTGTTCCGGGCTTTGACCTGTACATGATTCCTATGGTGCTGAACACGCCGCATACAGACTGGATTCTGGGCCATCACCGCAAGGCGATTGAGCGGTTTGGCAGTCTGATACCTTGGGAGCTGCTGCTGACGGAAGGATATATCGTATTAAATGAAAACTCCTCAGTAGCCCGTCTTACCGGCGCCGACACCGGATTAAGCCGCCGGGCCGCCGCTGCGTATGCGGAGATTGCGGACAAGCTGATGCATCTGCCGGTCGTCTATCTTGAATACAGCGGGATGTTTGGCAGCATGGAGGTTGTCCGGGAAGTGAGAGAGTCGGTAGAGCACAGCCAGCTGTTTTACGGCGGGGGAATTACCGGCGAGGCTGAGGCTGAACAGGCTGCGGCACTATGCGATACCGTCGTAGTGGGCAATATTATATACCGTGATGTGCAGCAGGCGCTGTTAACTGTGCAGGCGGTTAAGAAGACACAGAAGACCTATATTTGAAAGGAGCATGTCACCCATGCAACTTATTAACATACAGGATGCCGTTAGCCGGTTGAATCCTCCGCAGCGCAAGGCTGTAGAAACGACTGAAGGGCCTCTTTTGATTATGGCCGGAGCGGGCAGCGGTAAGACCCGCGTGCTTACCCACCGGATTGCCTGGCTGATTGCGAACCGTATGGCGCCGCCATGGGCGATTCTCGCGATTACCTTTACGAATAAAGCAGCCCGTGAGATGCAGGAGCGTGTCTCGAAGCTGGTCGGTGATGAAGGACGGGATATCTGGGTATCCACTTTTCACTCGATGTGTGTACGAATTCTGCGTAAGGATATTGAACGGATCGGCTTCACCTCGAATTTTTCCATTCTCGATTCTTCCGACCAGCTCTCTGTTATCCGCAACTGCATGAAGGATCTGAACATTGATACGAAGAAGTTTGAGCCAAAGGCAGTGCAGGCGGTAATCAGCACGGCGAAGAATGAACTGATAACGCCGGCGCAGTATGAGCAGAAGATCGGTGATTACTTTGAAGGCCTTGTGGCAAAAGTATATGCAAAGTACCAGCAGCGGCTCCGAAGCAACAACTCGCTGGATTTCGATGACCTCATTATGAAGACAATTCAGCTGTTCCAGGATGTTCCTGAGGTGCTGGACTTTTATCAGAAGAAATTCAAATACATTCATGTCGATGAGTATCAGGATACGAACCGTGCGCAGTACATGCTCTGCAAGATGCTGGCCGAGGGCCATCACCGGATTTGCGTAGTCGGCGACAGTGACCAGTCCATTTATCGCTGGCGCGGAGCGGATATTTCGAACATTCTGAATTTTGAAGAGGACTATCCGGAAGCCACAACCATTCTGCTGGAGCAGAACTACCGCTCAACCTCGAACATTCTGAATGCCGCCAACGGTGTTATCGCCCTGAATACAGGCCGTAAACCGAAGAAGCTGTGGACGGACTCGGATGAGGGTGCCAAGATTAAGGTGTTCCGCGGCGATTCCGAGCATGATGAGGGGTACTTCGTCACCGGAGAGATCAGCAAGAACGTTAAGCAGGGACAGGCCTACCAGAATCATGCCATTCTGTACCGTACCAATGCCCAGTCCCGTGTAATAGAAGAAATTCTGATCAAATCGGATATCCCGTACCAGATTGTCGGCGGGATCAAGTTCTATGACCGTAAAGAAATTAAAGATATTCTCGCTTACCTGCGTCTCTTATCCAACCCGGATGATGACATCAGTCTGGCGCGCATTATCAACGTGCCTAAGCGCGGACTCGGGGATACTACAATCGGCAAGCTGGCTGTAGCGGCAGCTGAACGGGGAATCTCGATTTTCCGGATGCTGCAGACGGTGGATGACCTCGGCTTTGCCGGCCGGACGCGCAACGCGCTGGTTGAATTCTATGACATGATCGAAGCGCTGCACCGGATGGTGGAATTCCTGTCCGTAACCGAGCTTACCGAGAAGATATTGGAGCTGTCCCAGTACCGGCTGGAGCTGCAAAATGAGAATACGCTGGAGTCCCGTGCCCGGCTGGAGAACATTGACGAGTTCCTGTCCGTGACGATGGAGTTTGAAAAGAATAATGAAGACAAGTCGCTGGTCTCCTTCCTGACCGATCTGGCGCTGATCGCGGATATTGACAGCATGAACAACGACGAAGAGGACCGCAGCGATGCGGTTGTGCTGATGACGATGCACAGTGCCAAGGGTCTGGAATTCCCGACGGTATTCATCATCGGCATGGAGGAGGGCGTATTCCCGCACAGCCGTGCCTTCCAGGACAATGATGAGCTGGAAGAGGAGCGCCGGCTGGCGTATGTAGGCATTACGCGCGCAGAGAAGCAGCTGTTCCTCAGCTGTGCAAGAATGCGCACGCTGTTCGGGCGGACGACGGCCAACCCGCCGTCCCGCTTCCTGGAGGAGATTCCGGAGGAGCTGAAGGAAGACACCGTCCGTGAATCGGACCGCTTCCGTCGCGGCGGCGCGGAGGCAGGCGGTGCCTATGGCGGCCGCGGCTTTGGCGGAGGCAGCCGGGGGAACTTCGGCAGCCGCGCCACAGGCGGTGCCGGTACTTCGCCGGCGGCTGGCGGGCAAAGCAGCAGCCTGGGCGGCAGTACCGCGTCCGCTGTCCCGGGGGCAGGACGCGTGAGCGTAACGACCGGCAGCGGCGCGCAGCGCGCTACGGGAGGGGCTGCGGCGCCGGCCGGTGAGTTCAAGGCCGGCGACAAGGTGGCCCACGGCAAATGGGGCACCGGCACCATTGTGTCCGTGAAGGGCACCGGCAACGATACGGAGCTGCAGATTGCTTTTCCGGCGCCGGTTGGCGTGAAGCGGCTGCTGGCCGGATTTGCACCGATTACCAAAGTCGAGTAGCCGGCAGGGTTAGCACAAGCGATTATAGAAAATAAAGTGATATAGAAGTGTCATTCTCTTGCTAGATACAACCCATATAACGGAGGGATTAGCCCGGATGGACGTTATGCATACCATGGAAGAGCTCGTTGCTGAGCTGAACCAACACAATTATCACTATTACACCCTGGATGCCCCGTTAGTCAGCGACAAGGAATACGATGTGCTCTATGACAGGCTGATTCAGCTTGAAGCAGAAAGCGGTATGGTGCTCCCGGATTCCCCAACCCAGCGTGTGGGGGGAGAGCTGCTGAAGGGATTTACCCCGCACCGGCACCTTGCGCCGCTGTGGAGCCTGGATAAGGCGCAGAATATCGAGCAGCTGCGGAGCTGGAACGCCCGTGTCCTGAAGCTGGTGAATGACTATAACTCGAAGAATCCGGATACCCCGCTGCCAGAGCCTTGTTATGCGGTGGAGCTGAAGTTTGACGGTCTGACCCTTAACCTGACTTATCAGGACGGCAAGCTTGTACAGGCTGCGACCCGGGGGAACGGGGTAACCGGTGAAGGTATCCTTGCCCAGGTTAAGACGATCAAATCCGTTCCGCTGACCATTCCGTTTAAGGAAGGCCGGATTGAAGTGCAGGGCGAGGGCATTATGAATCTGTCCGTGCTGGCCGATTACAATACACGCGCTGCCGATCCGCTCAAGAACGCGCGCAACGGAGCTGCCGGAGCCCTGCGTAACCTGAATCCGAAGACGACTGCTGAACGCAGGCTGAACGCATTCTTTTATAATGTGGGCTTTGCTGAAGGCATGCAGTTTGCCGATCATCAGCAGATGATGGATTTCCTGCGGAGCAACCGGTTTAAAGTGAATCCGTACCTAACCTATTTCGATGCTTTCGATGATGTTACAGAGCAGCTGGCAGAAATAGAGGAGCAGCGGGCCGGATTGGATTATCTGATTGACGGTGCAGTTATTAAGGTAACGGACTTCCGGATCCGTGAAGCACTCGGCTATACCGATAAGTTCCCGCGATGGGCGGTGGCTTACAAGTTCGAAGCGGAAGAGACAACGACCATTCTGGAATCGGTCAGCTGGAATGTAGGGCGTACAGGCAAGGTGACCCCTCTGGCCCGGGTCGAAGCGGTAGAGCTTGCCGGCGTTACCGTCCAGAACTGTACACTTAATAACGTCGGGGACATCGAACGCAAAAATCTGAAGCATGCGCTGGGTACCCGCGTCTTCATCCGCCGCTCCAATGATGTCATTCCGGAGATTCTCGGCAAGGTGACAGAAGAAAGCGACGGCGGAGAGATTATTTTCCCGGAAAATTGCCCTGCCTGCGGCTTCCCGCTGGAAATGCGCGGTGCGCATCTGTTCTGCAACAACAAGCTGGACTGCAAGCCGCAGATTGTCAGCCGGATCACTCATTTTGCCTCCCGGGATGCAATGGATATCGAGACCTTCAGCGAGAAGACAGCCGGCCAGCTGCATGAAGAGCTGAACGTGCGCGAGCCTGCAGACTTATACGAGCTTACCTTTGAGCAGCTGGTTAAACTGGAGCGCTTTGGTGAGAAGAAGGCGGACAATCTGCTTAAGGCGCTGGAGGATAGCAAGGGACGGGATCTCGCCTCCTTCCTGTATGCGCTGGGTATTCCGAATACAGGCAAGGCAACCACCCGGATGCTGGCCGATCATTACCGCAGCCTGGAGGCTGTTATGAACGCAACTGCAGAAGAGCTGTCCGGTCTGCCGGATATCGGGGGAATCGTGGCGGAGAGCATCGTGAGCTTCTTCGCGGATCCTTTTGTAGTGGTCAGCATCAACCGTATGCTGGAGCTTGGTGTGCAGGCCAAAGTGCCGGAAGCGCCGCGCCAGGTCAGTTCCGATTCCTTCTTCAGCGGCAAAACAGTTGTTCTGACCGGCTCCCTGCAGAAGCTTACCCGTGAGGAGGCAGCAGAGCGGCTGGAGGCACTGGGAGCCAAGGTGTCGGGCAGCGTCTCCAAGAAAACGGATCTGGTTATTGCCGGCGAAAAGGCAGGCAGCAAGCTGGCCAAAGCCCAGCAGCTCGGCATTCAGGTCATCGAGGATGAAGATGAACTCATCCGGCTGCTGGAGCTGTAAGCGGCTCTACCCAATTGCATAACAGCGGACTTGTAGAGTCCTGTAATCTCACTGCGCAGCAGCGGGGATGCAGGGCTCTTTTTCATATCCATCCAGCGGCCTGGTAATTGCATTAAGAAATATATGAACAACTGATAATTTAATAAAACCAATTACTTATTTTGACATATGGTTAACTTTTCCAAGCTAAGCTAGGGTAAGAATCACCATAAGGAGGAAGAGGTATACAATGAACAAGCTGATGAAGGGCATTATCTTTGGGGGACTGGCAGCAGCTGTGGTTTCAGGGGCAACACTTGCCGGAGCGGCACAGGGTACGTCGAATGCAGGGGGAACGGCAAAAGCCCAGTCTAAAAATCTAATTGTATTGATTGGCGACGGTATGGGGCCGGCCCAGATTTCGGCGGCAAGATACTTTCAGCAATACACCAAGGGTGTCAATCATCTGAATATTGATCCATATTATGTAGGACAGGCTACTACATATGCTGACCGCGGTGAAGACGGCGGGAAGATTGTTTCCGGTATCGTTACGGATTCTGCCTCAGCAGGTACTGCCTTTGCCACAGGACACAAAACCTACAATGCCGGGATCAGCGTATCTAACGAGGACGTATCCAAGCCTTTTGCTTCTATCATCGAGGCTGCTGAAAGTACCGGAAAAGCAACAGGACTCGTGACCACGGCCCGTATCACCCATGCCACACCAGCCGTTTACGCATCCCATGTGCGCAGCCGTGATAATGAAGCAGCCATTGCCTCGCAGTATCTGGAGAGCGGTGTGGATGTGCTGATGGGCGGCGGGAAGCAGTTTTTTGTGACCAAGGAAGAGAAGGGCAAACGGACGGACAAGAGCCTCATCCCTGATTTTAAAGCAAAGGGTTACACCGTAGTTGAGAATACGTCTGCCCTAAATGCGCTCACCTCCAAAAATACCAAGGTGCTTGGCCTGTTCGGCAGCTCCCATGTTGCCTATGTTCCGGATCGTACGGCAGAAACGCCTAGTCTTGCTGCGATGACCTCCAAGGCACTGAATATACTATCCGCTGATAAGGAAGGGTTTGTGATGATGATTGAAGGCGGGCGTATTGACCATGCCGGTCATGCCAATGATCTGCCGACCCTTGTTCAGGAAGCACTCGACTTCGACGCTGCTTTTAAGACCGCGATTGAATTCGCGAAGAAAAACGGCAACACCTCCGTTGTAGTTACAGCGGACCATGAGACAGGCGGCCTGTCCCTCTCGCGCGATAACATTTATGAGATCAATATCGATCTGTGGAACAAGCAGAAGCATTCCTCCGAAAGCCTGGCGGCAGATCTTGAAGCGGCCCAGACACCGGAGGAGATCCGCAGCATTGTAACAGCAAATACCTGGATTACGGATCTAACCGATGAAGAGGTTACCCAGATTATGAACGGTGACGGTTCCTCCTACAAACGCGAAGGTGCCTATAATGCGGTCATTTCCAAACGCCTGCTCGTCGGCTGGTCCGGTCACGGGCACTCGGCAGTGGATGTCGGAGTCTGGGCCTACGGGCCGATTGCAGACAAGGTAAAAGGCCAGGTGGATAACACACAGATTGCGACTGCTGGCGCAGATATTCTGGGTCTGAATTTGAAGAAGCGTTCAGCTGAGCTGCAGTCCAAATATCTGTATCCTAAGTTTAAAATCAGCCGTGATAACGAGGTGCTCTACCCGGCTGAAGCCTTGAGCAAGGCGCTTGGCGGCACGTATAAAGGCGATGCGGCGAGCGCGAAGCTGACATTCAAAAACAATGCGGTTGAGATAAGCCTTACCGGCAAAACAGCCAAGCTGAACGGCAAGACGGCAGCCTATACCGTGGATATCGATAACGGCGTGCTGTATCTTCCGCTCACAGCATTTAATCAGCTGACGGGTACAACCCTGAAGTGGGATTCCCTGTCCGAACGGCTTATTCTGAGATAGGGGTGACCCGGTTGCTCCAGATACGGGATTTGAAAAAACAGTTCAGAGTAGACGGCAGAGCAGTACCGATTCTGGATGTCCCTGAATGGAATGTTCATAAAGGAGAGCGTATAGCCATTACCGGACCCAGCGGGTCCGGTAAAAGCACGCTTTTGCATCTGATCAGCGGAATCCTGCGGGCGGACAGCGGCAGTCTGACAGTGGACGGCCAGCCGCTTCATGAACTGGCGGAAGCGAAACGGGATGCCTTCAGGGCTGCTAATATCGGTTATGTCCTGCAGGATTTCCACTTAATCCCCTCGTTGACTGCCCGGCAGAATATTGAGATCGCGATGACGGCAAGGCTCACGTCCAAGGAGCGCAGACGGACCGTTGACGGCTGGCTGGAGCAGGTAGGCTTGGCTGACCGCAGCCGGCACCTGCCTTCCCAGCTGTCACGCGGTCAGCAGCAGCGGGTAGCCATCGTACGGGCTCTGGTGAATCATCCTCCGCTTCTGCTGGCCGATGAGCCTACAGGCAGCCTGGACTGGGAGACGGCAGACGAGATTTCAGCTCTTTTGCTTGAGCTGAGCAGGGCTCACGGCCACACCTTAATTGTAGTTACCCATGACCTCAATATGGCAGGGCGTTTTCCGCAATGTTTAAATATCCGGGAGGTGAATGCAGTCAGCCGGGATGCAGTGCCGCTGCAGCAGACCGTCCTTCTGCAGCGGGGAGAGATACCTGTATGAGCCTGTTTCGGCTGACACTGCGCAATGTGCTGCACCGGCGTTTTTTGTCTCTGCTTACCGTCTGCGCGGTAGCTGTTACCGTTGCCTTTATCGTACTGCTGACATTGTCACGGGACAGTGTGGAGCAGGGGGCCAAGCAGGGCTACGGCCCTTTTGACCTTGTTATCGGTGCTGCGGGCAGTGAGACCCAGCTTGTGCTTAACACCTTTTACCATATCGGTGCACCTAACGGGAACATTCCGCTTGCCGCTTTAGATCAGGCCAGGCGGGATACAGCCGTTGCTGAAGCGTATGCGATGACCGCCGGAGATAACTATAGGGGGTATCCGATAATCGGGCTGGAGTCAGGTTATTTTTTTACAAGGTATGGCGGCACCAGACTGCAGGAAGGCTCCATGTATGCCCATACCGGTGAGACCATTGTCGGAGCTTATGTTGCCGAGTCATTGGGCCTGAAAGTTGGAGATATCTTTTCTGGAGCGCACGGGCTAGTGCAGGTGGAAGGGTCTGAGGCAGAGGCAGCTGCTGGTCATGTTGATGACGATGCGCACGCCGGGGAGCATGGAGAAGAACATGCTCATGACAGCTTCCGTTATACTGTAGCTGGGATTCTTCCTGAGCTCCATACTCCGGATGACCGTGCTATTTTTACTACCGTGGATTATGCCTGGGCTGTGCATGAACTTGCACCTGAGGAAAGGGAGATCACTGCGGTATTGGTCAAGCCGGCTAGTCTGCTTGGGGCGCATGATCTTAAAGAGGCGTTTGATGGCAGTAATGGGATTCAAGCGGCTTATTCGAGTAAGGCTGTTTCTGATGTGCTGAACGCAGTGGATCAGGGTTCAAGGCTGCTGGGTATGCTCACGGCAATCTGCGTGCTGCTGGCCGGTATTTCGATTCTGTTATCGCTTATTGCCGCAGCGGGTGAACGTACTAAGGATGTCGGCCTGCTGCGTCTGCTCGGAAAATCAAGAGCTTATGTATGGCTTGCCTTAACAAGTGAAGGCTTGCTTGTTACGGTGACCGGGCTGATCGCCGGCTTGCTGCTCGGTCATCTCGGAGCTTACCTGCTGAAGGATGCGCTGTTCGCACAGGCCGGGATTCAGATTCAGCCGTACCAGTGGACAGCCGGGCATTGGCTGATTGCCGCCGGGGCAGTTGCTATAGGTTTGTTATCCTCGCTCGGGCCTGCTTTCCGGATGTACCGGATGCATCCGCTCGCTTTGTTCAAATCCTAGGAGGTACACCGACTTGATACGATTACAGAAAAAGCTGCTTCCAGCACTGACAGCAGCGATGGTCATGCTGCTGCTGCAGGCCTGCGGCCAGAATACGCCGGCAGAAGGCCGGGGGGAATCCTTTGCTGCAGTGATGGAGGCGCCCGATCAGTCAGACCGGCCGGCAGGTATAAGCGGCAATCCGGTTGTGCAGGAGCCAACCGGATTGCCGCAAGCCTCGGTTTCACCTCCGGCAGAGCGGGCTGCTGCTACAGCGATCCCGGCTGTAAGCAGTTCTCCGGCTGGCGGTGCATCCGGCGGAACGGGAGTCCGGCAGCAGGAAACGGGTGCTGCTGCGAAAGGGCAGAGCAGCAAGCCCGCCAAGGCTGCAGCTGATAGCACCGCTCCCGGGACACCAGGGCCTGCAGCTGCCCCGGCTTCGGCTGAAGCTGCTGCACAGGTACCTGCCGGGAAAACTGGAGGTAACGTCTCAGGTACAGCAGTTGCTTTGCCGTCTTCCGTCCCTGTGTCGCAACCCGTTGCTTCAGCTGCTCCGGCGGTGAGCCCTATTCAATCTGCAGCAGCGGCAGCGGAGATTCCGGCAGGAACCGCTATGGAGGGGCTTACCTCCATTGACTGGAACGGTTTCTTTGATGGCAGCGACCAGACGCGCCCCTCAGAGTATTTCTGGGATCTTAGCGGCAGCCAGGTCAAAATTAAGGGCTTTATGGGTGAAGTCCTTTCCTTTGAGAAAAACTGGTTTCTGCTGATTCCCGAACCGGGTGCAGAGTGTCCCTTTGATAACGGGGATGAAACCTACTGGAACAAGATCATGATTGTCTTTGTGCCAGCAGGCGACAAGCTCCGCTATACTTCCGGGCCGCTGGAGATAACAGGGCGCCTGGATGTGGGCATTAAAATTGATGAATCAGGCTACAAAACAATGTTCCGGCTGTATGATGCTTCTTATAAAAGCCTCTAAAATGAACGCCATGATAAACAGCCCCCTTTGCCTGTTAAGGTACGGGGGCTGTTTGGTATTCAAGTTGGGGAGGTGCTTTCTGCTATACCCGTGTGGCGCCCGGCAGCCAGGCATCCTTATCATAACCCCGCTCTTCCCAGTATCCGGTGTGATCCTGATCAATCAGCTCGATCCGGTTAAGCCATTTAACCGATTTGTAGGCATACATTTGCGGAGTCACCAGACGTACCGGCCCTCCAAGCTGGTTAGGGATAGGCTTACCGTCATGCATTACCGCGACCATCACATCCTCCATGCGGGCCTGAGGGAGTGTCAGGGAATCGGTGTATACACCGTCGCCGGAATATAGCTTGACCATGACGGCCTCCTGCTTCACCCCGGCCATATCCAGCAGCTTGGAGAGAGGCAGGCCTTCCCACGTGTTTTTATATACAGACCAGCCGGTTACACAGTGAAAATCACTGACCTGTACCTCACGCTGCAGCTTAACGAACTCTTCCCAGGTCCAGGTGAATTTGTTATCCACCAGACCGTCGATCGTGAAGGACCAGTTAGAGTTGTCGAACGCCGGAATCTTGGTCACCGTGTATACCCGGAAGCTTCCCTCTGCACCGCCGCCGATGGGCGGTAATGAAGCTCTCAGCGGAACAGGATCGGGAATAAGGGCGTTAGCATTACTGGCCGCATAATCCGCCGTACCCGGCATCTGGAGAGATTTGCCGATCCACCGGACAAAGGTCGGGCCAACGGTTACCGCAAGTCCTGCTCCGACCGCCAGCTTGATGAAGCCGCGCCGTGTGTATACAGGTTGAGGGACAGGCGCAGCTGCAGGTTGCTGTGAATCCGCGGACATACCGGTTCGTTCAGCGGCGCCTGTTTCAGTAATGACAGATCGTTTTCGGGGTTCTTTGAGCCATTTCACCCGCGTGATGGAATGGTAAATGATGATTGGCAGTCCGATCCAGGTCAGCAGGTCATGAATCAAAAGCGCTGCATTGGCCGCTCTTGGTCCGGCAAGCCTGAACTGCCAGAGTACAATTCCTGATAAAAGCCAGCCGATAAGCAGCACCAGCACGAAGATGACATTTACCTTCTGGGCGGTTTTCCCGTTTAACCTCTTCCAGTGCTTGGCAGCAAGCACAAGATAATAGATAACCGGGATTAGCAGGATCAGTCCAAAGGCGATATGCGCCCATTTGAGCCATACTCTCCCCTCGCCCAGCACTTCCCGCCAGAAGCCGCCTACCAGAAGCAGCCCGCTCACAGCCAGAATAAGCACAAGCCAGGCGTTCCAGCGGTGAATCGAGACGAGCTTTTTCCCATACCCTTTCCGGATGTCAGCCACTATCTTTTTCAAAAATGATCCCTCCTTCAGCTTCCGGCCACAACGGTTTATTTCAAGTTTGAATTAATTAATTGTACCGCAAAAAAGTACCGTTGAATAATGTGCCCTTTAAGCTGCCGGAAAATAGTTTTGTACTACGCTGAAAAAGCCCGTCCTGCTCCTGAATGGAGATGGATGGGCTTTATAAAGGTAACGCGGATATAGAAGGGAGAAGACCTATTCAGCCGCCCACTGCTCCAGTTGCTTGTCACCGGGAAGCAAAAGGGCAAGCAGTCCGAGCAGCGGAAGAAAGCCGCAGGCTACAAACACTGTTGCAATATCGTAGTGGTCAATCAGTTTGCCGATGATTAGAGAACCGATACCGCCTAGTCCAAAAGCAAGGCCGGTAATCAGGCCGGACACGGTACCTATATTACCCGGAAACAGCATCTGTGCGTACACAACAGTTACCGAGAAGCTGGAAAGTAACACAAAGCCGGAGATAATAAGCAGCACAGCCGCCCAGAACTGGCTCACAAACGGCAGTGCCAAAGCGAGCGGTACTGTACCCAGCATTGAAACCAGAATAAGATTGCGCCGTCCGAAGCGGTCAGCAAGCGGTCCGCCAAAAAAAGTGCCTACAGCTCCGGCAGCCAGATACATAAAAATATAGATCTGGGCTTGCTCAAGCTTCATCCCGTAATGATCCATTAAATAGAAGGAATAATATCCTCCGATAGAAGCACCGTACCAGGAGCGGACAAATACGATAAAGATCAGAATAACCGCAGCAGTAACAACCGCTTTGCGCCGTGCAGGATCTATTACGCCTCCCGGGGACCTTTTGCGGAACGTATAACCGGCGCTCAGCATACCGCTGTACCACTTGGCCACATACGTCTGGACAGCAATACCGGCTGCGGCGAAAACAGTGAATCCGAGTGCTCCAATCTGCCCGAAGGGAATGAATACCCAGTTAATAAGCAGAGGCCCCAAGGACTGGCCGGCATTACCGCCGACTTGGAAAATGGACTGGGACAAGCCCTTGCGCTGTCCTGCTGCCATATGAGCAACACGCATCCCTTCTGGATGGAAGGCCGCTGATCCGAATCCGACGAGTATAACCGAGAAGATGACCAGTGCGTAACTGTCAGCAAAGGCCAGCAGGAACACTCCGGCAAAGGTACAGCACATTCCAAGCGGCAGAAGAATAGGCCGGGGCTTGCGGTCAGCGGCGAATCCGATTACCGGCTGAATCAGCGATGAGGTCATATTAAGGGCAAATGCAAGCCAGCCGATCTGGGTGAAGGACAGCAGCAGGTTATCCCTCAGCGTAGGAAACATTGCCGGAATCAAAGCCTGAATTGAATCATTGAACAGATGGACAAAGCTGACAGCAAGCAAAATCCTGTAGATAGTAGCCTGCTGCTGACTGCGCTGCTCCCGGACTTCAAGAGCAGGTGCAGGAATATCCTGCGTAGCGTTAGTATTCATTGATACTCCTTTCAATACTCGTAGCTGAAGTTTAATTATTCGGAATACTTCAATAGCTTCTATTGTAGCTACAGCTGGGCATACAGGGAATACAATTATTGCTCTGAAGCTGCCCGAAATAGACGTAATAATCATTTTATAAAAAAAGCTTGCAATGATACGATCAGCATGATATATTATCTCTTGTGCTTATGAGACATCGACGCCGAGTAAACGGGCTGAGAAAAAATAAGTTGACAATAATCATTGAAAAATGATACAATCTAATTCCGGTCGTGAAACGAATTGTTGAAACGGCAGGAGCAAGTTCTTTGAAAACTGAACAAATGGAACGCGTTAATTTTTACAAGATTCATTTAATGAATCGTCAGTTTCAAAATGAGCAATCGCTCTTTCTAAATACCAATTTGGAGAGTTTGATCCTGGCTCAGGACGAACGCTGGCGGCGTGCCTAATACATGCAAGTCGAGCGGAGCTTATCCTTCGGGGTAAGCTTAGCGGCGGACGGGTGAGTAACACGTAGGCAACCTGCCCCTTAACCTGGGATAACTACCGGAAACGGTAGCTAATACCGGATAATTTCTTTTTTCTCCTGAGAAGAGAATGAAAGGCGGAGCAATCTGTCATTAAGGGATGGGCCTGCGGCGCATTAGCTAGTTGGTGGGGTAACGGCTCACCAAGGCGACGATGCGTAGCCGACCTGAGAGGGTGAACGGCCACACTGGGACTGAGACACGGCCCAGACTCCTACGGGAGGCAGCAGTAGGGAATCTTCCGCAATGGGCGAAAGCCTGACGGAGCAACGCCGCGTGAGTGATGAAGGTTTTCGGATCGTAAAGCTCTGTTGCCAGGGAAGAACGTCCGGTAGAGTAACTGCTACCGGAGTGACGGTACCTGAGAAGAAAGCCCCGGCTAACTACGTGCCAGCAGCCGCGGTAATACGTAGGGGGCAAGCGTTGTCCGGAATTATTGGGCGTAAAGCGCGCGCAGGCGGCTATTTAAGTCTGGTGTTTAAACCTTGGGCTCAACCTGAGGTCGCACTGGAAACT
>NZ_CP009284.1:137500-635000 GCF_000758645.1 Paenibacillus sp. FSL R7-0331 | reverse complement strand
TATCGCGGGCCTTTCCAGACCTCTTCGCCTACCATATTCCTTTGTAACTCCATGTGAGACGTCCCACAACCCCAGGAGGCAAGCCCCCTGGTTTAGGCTGTTCCGCGTTCGCTCGCCGCTACTGACGGAATCACTATTGTTTTCTCTTCCTCAGGGTACTTAGATGTTTCAGTTCCCCTGGTCTGCCTCTGCGTATCCTATGTATTCAGATACGAGTAACTGCGAATTACCACAGCTGGGTTTCCCCATTCGGACACCCCCGGATCAAAGCTTGCTTACAGCTCCCCGAGGCAGTTTCGTTGTTCGCCACGTCCTTCGTCGGCTCCTGGCGCCTAGGCATCCTCCGTGTGCTCTTATTAGCTTAACCTCGATTTTTCCTTCAGGAAAATATCGGACATTGAATCACTCCAAAGCCTTTATTTCCATCAAGATCATCGTTAGCATCGCCATTAATTTTAAACTTGTTTACACAAGTTCAGCTTAAAGGAATGTTCTAAAACGCAAATTCGTTTCGGTATCCAGTTTTCAAGGATCAAGGTACTACTTGAGAGCTTAAACTCTCAAAACTGACCAACGAGTGAGTAACTAACCGACCGGTTAGATTTTAAATTTGAATGTCCTCATTGCAGAGAACGATTCTCCATAGAAAGGAGGTGATCCAGCCGCACCTTCCGATACGGCTACCTTGTTACGACTTCACCCCAATCATCTACCCCACCTTCGGCGGCTGGCTCCCTTGCGGGTTACCCCACCGACTTCGGGTGTTGTAAACTCTCGTGGTGTGACGGGCGGTGTGTACAAGACCCGGGAACGTATTCACCGCGGCATGCTGATCCGCGATTACTAGCAATTCCGACTTCATGCAGGCGAGTTGCAGCCTGCAATCCGAACTGAGACCAGCTTTGCTGGGATTGGCTCCACCTCGCGGCTTCGCTTCCCGTTGTACTGGCCATTGTAGTACGTGTGTAGCCCAGGTCATAAGGGGCATGATGATTTGACGTCATCCCCACCTTCCTCCGGTTTGTCACCGGCAGTCACTCTAGAGTGCCCAGCTTAACCTGCTGGCAACTAAAGTCAAGGGTTGCGCTCGTTGCGGGACTTAACCCAACATCTCACGACACGAGCTGACGACAACCATGCACCACCTGTCTCCGATGCTCCGAAGAGGGGCACTATCTCTAATGCTTACACCGGGATGTCAAGACCTGGTAAGGTTCTTCGCGTTGCTTCGAATTAAACCACATACTCCACTGCTTGTGCGGGTCCCCGTCAATTCCTTTGAGTTTCAGTCTTGCGACCGTACTCCCCAGGCGGAGTGCTTACTGTGTTAACTTCGGCACCAAGGGTATCGAAACCCCTAACACCTAGCACTCATCGTTTACGGCGTGGACTACCAGGGTATCTAATCCTGTTTGCTCCCCACGCTTTCGCGCCTCAGCGTCAGTTACAGCCCAGAAAGTCGCCTTCGCCACTGGTGTTCCTCCACATCTCTACGCATTTCACCGCTACACGTGGAATTCCACTTTCCTCTTCTGTACTCAAGCCACCCAGTTTCCAGTGCGACCTCAGGTTGAGCCCAAGGTTTAAACACCAGACTTAAATAGCCGCCTGCGCGCGCTTTACGCCCAATAATTCCGGACAACGCTTGCCCCCTACGTATTACCGCGGCTGCTGGCACGTAGTTAGCCGGGGCTTTCTTCTCAGGTACCGTCACTCCGGTAGCAGTTACTCTACCGGACGTTCTTCCCTGGCAACAGAGCTTTACGATCCGAAAACCTTCATCACTCACGCGGCGTTGCTCCGTCAGGCTTTCGCCCATTGCGGAAGATTCCCTACTGCTGCCTCCCGTAGGAGTCTGGGCCGTGTCTCAGTCCCAGTGTGGCCGTTCACCCTCTCAGGTCGGCTACGCATCGTCGCCTTGGTGAGCCGTTACCCCACCAACTAGCTAATGCGCCGCAGGCCCATCCCTTAATGACAGATTGCTCCGCCTTTCATTCTCTTCTCAGGAGAAAAAAGAAATTATCCGGTATTAGCTACCGTTTCCGGTAGTTATCCCAGGTTAAGGGGCAGGTTGCCTACGTGTTACTCACCCGTCCGCCGCTAAGCTTACCCCGAAGGATAAGCTCCGCTCGACTTGCATGTATTAGGCACGCCGCCAGCGTTCGTCCTGAGCCAGGATCAAACTCTCCAAATTGGTATTTAGAAAGAGCGATTGCTCATTTTGAAACATCTGACGAGAATTTACATTCTCTACTTTTGGATCTCACCGAAGTGATCTCCAGATACTCACTCGTTGTTCAGTTTTCAAAGATCAAGCTCGTCGTCGCCTTCGATTATCTCGTCAGCAGCAACTCTTATAATATATCACGTTTGTTTCAGAAACGCAAGCTTTATTTTGAAATTTCTTTTTCAATCAATTTCTGATAAACTTTGACGCGCTCTAACAACGCTTACCTATAATACCCCACATCCATGACAAAAAGCAACCCCTTAAGCAAAAAAAAAGACACATCGCTTAAGAACTTAAGCGATGTGTCTTGATAAGACTATATTTCTTCCGTCATTAGTAGAACTTTGCAGGGCTATACTTGCTTGCTACTTTTGTCAGACCAACATCTTTGCTATTCTTAGCCAGTCCGGCGTCCACAGTAGTATCAATTGTTACCCATTTGCCGTTAAGCAAAACTTCATTCCAGGCATGGTAGGTCGATACATAGCTGGTGTTACCCATAACCAGTTTGGTCGGGATACCTTCACTCCGCAGCATTGTTGCGAACAGTGATGCATAATCGTAGCAGATCCCTTTCTTAGTAAGCAAAGTGTTGTCATTGCTAGGGATATAGTCCTGTGTTACTGTAGCAGCCAAAGTGTTGTCATACTTAACGTTAGTTACGATGTAGTTATAGATTGCTTTAACTTTAGCCTCATCAGTAGTCAGACCCTGTGTAAGCTGTTTCGCTTTCAGTACGGCTTTATCGGAAGAGGTCCATTTAACATTCTGTACGGAACTCAGGTATACGGCGTTAGCATTGCTGAGGTTAAGCTCTACATTCTCGGAAGATACTACTTTGTATTTGTTGCCGGTTGTGTTCTCAAGAACGGATACTTTATAAGTGCCGTTGCCTTGTTGCAGCGGGAAGGATTCAGTAGATTGGGAAGCATACAGGTTGTAAGTGTAGCTGTTGCTGTCTTTAGTGATCATAACCTTGATGCGCTTGTCAGCAGGTACATCATAGGATACTGCAACAACACCCTGGTCCAGCTTCGATGTATTCAACCAGCTTGAGTCTGCAGTTGCAGCAGAAGCTGTGCTTGTCTGAACGGAAGTAACAACTACGAATAGTGTTAACAGCATGAAATAAAATTTTTTCATGGATAAAACTCCTTTCGGTAGCTGGCTGCCATCCTTACGGGAAGGCCCTTTAGCTTTGCGTCCCTACCTTTCGATAGGTTTGCCGTTATCGTGTGCAGCTTTATCTCTTCTCTCAATCTACCATATATACTAGATTCTGGATTAGATAGCCAACAAAAAAAGCCCTTCATTCGGTAGCTGGCTGCCATCCTCGCGGGAAGGCCCTTTAGCTTTGCGTCCCTACCTTTCGATAGGTTTGCCGTTATCGTGTGTGCTTTTATAGTTATATACTACCATATCTTTGCCCAGATACAAGACCTAAATTACTAGATTTCCAGCATTTTTTGTTAAATTTTTTTCTATTCTGCGCAAAATCTCTTCCTATATCTGTTTTTATGTCATTTTAGCATGAATAATCAGCCGGTGAGTCGGGTTAACAAGCGGATCGCAGGTAATCAGCGTTAGGATTTTGTCCTTATCATTTCCGTTAAGCACCGACACATCCGTCGGCTCTACAATAGAAATATCATAGACTTCGTACTCATATTCCTCAGCACTTGTCTTAATCCGGATCGTGTCCCCGATCTTTATTTCATCCAGCCTGTTAAAAAGCCTGCCTGCCGTTCTGGATCTATGTGCAGCAATAGCCGCATTTCCCGCTTCACCCAGCGGGGCTGTCTCCTTCATATGGGCGGCAGCGTGCTTCATGTTTGCCTTGGTCGCACCTTCAAGAACAGGAAGCTTAAGGCCGATCCGGTCGATCTCAATAATTCCGGTGATTTTGCCGCCTACTGCAATCTCGTCTGACGGCTCTTCTGACGGTGGTGCTTCTTCCTCCTGTGCCGATTCTTCAGCCAGCAGCTGGGTAACCTCGGCATAGGGCTTCTGCAAATCCGGCTCCGTTACCGGAGCAAGCTCGCTGTAGGCCTGTTCTGCTTCCTCGAGCAGTTTCGCCTGCTGCCGGTCGTTATACCATTCGTTTGCTTTTGGATACAGCATGATAAGGACGCCTGCCAGTATAATTAAATAGGATAGCTTCCGCATGAATATCCCCCCGTTTGTCCCGGACAAGGTAACCCCCGCCCTGATAATTGCTTAGAATACCCACATCCGGCTTCCAAAAAAATTAATAATAACCGTAATTCCTGTAACCAGCACCTTGGCAATCAGCACCTGAATACCGAAGCTGCCTGTCAGCAGATGCATCAGCAGCACCGAGATGCCCAGCACCGTCAGATTGAGGATGATAAACCTCACCAGCTGCAGCCGGTCAGAGCCGTTTTTGCCAGCGTCGCGGTCACGGAAGGTCACTTTTTTGTTCCAGAAAAAGCTGTTGGCGGTACCTGCACTGTATGAAATCACCTGCGCAGGCGCATTCATCATGCCCAGTGAATGCAGCAGAGTAAATAGTGCAAAATCAATCAATGTATTAAGCAGGCCTACCGCGTTGAATTTCAGAAACTGGATAAAGCCCTCATTCCGTTTTTTACCGCTCATTCCGTATACCTTCCCGCTTGTCAATGTACTCCCCGTCCTCATACCCCCGGGTTTCACGCACAATATACAGCGGCCGGTCCTTGGATTCATCGTAGATCCGACCGATATATTCACCGATTACCCCGAGCAGCATCAGCACAATCCCGTTAAAGAGCAGATTCACGCCCACAATGGAGGTCCAGCCGGGAACAGCCCAGGTTGTGAACAGCTTTTGGAACAGGATAAAGAACAGATATAAGAAACTGGAAAAGGCCAGAAAGAAGCCGACATAGGATGCGATTTTGAGCGGTTTATGGGAGAAGGAGGTGATACCGTCCAGGGCAAAACGGACCATTTTCTTCAGCGGATACTTGGTTTCTCCGGCAAAGCGCTCCTCACGCACATATTCAACCATGGTCTGACGGAAGCCAACCCAGCTTACCAGCCCCCGTACATAACGGTTCTTCTCCTTCAGGCCGCGCAGCACGTCGCATACTTTGCGGTCAATCAGCCGGAAATCGCCAGTGTCGGTGGGAATCTCCACGCTTGTCATACTGCTTAAGAGACGGTAAAAGAGCTTGGCGGTCACTTTTTTGAACAGCGTCTCACCGTGGCGCTTAAGCCGCTTGGCGTAGACAACCTCATAGCCCTCTTTCCACCTTGCAATCATCTGCAGGATAACCTCAGGCGGGTCCTGAAGATCGGCATCAATAACAACTACCGCCTGCCCTTCAGCATAGTCCATCCCGGCGGTAATCGCGACCTGATGGCCGAAATTGCGGGAGAAGTCAACCAGCTTGACATTCGCGTCACGGCTGCTGATCCCGCGTATAATCTCAGCTGTGCGGTCACGGCTGCCATCATTGACGAAGACCAGCTCGTAGGAATCACCACATTCGTCCATAACCTTCTTGAGACGCTCATACGTATGCTGAATGACTTCCTCCTCATTGTACATCGGGACAACTACACTGTATCTGGCTTTCACCTTTGTTCCTCCTAAAAGTTTTATGGAGCTTTACTTCATTGGGATGCTTCGCAATAAAACTCGCTCCGGGAAGCATACGCCTAGTTTTATGGAGCTTCACTTCATTGGGGCTGGCTGGCCCCCTTAGAATACCCAGGACGGGAACCAGCGCAGCATGATATTTACGTAATCGGCACTAACCTGCATTCCTGATAGTACCGGATAGAACATAATGAAGAGTACGGCGGCTGCCGCTACATAAGCATAACGGATTTTGGAGGCTCCGGGAACCTTGCTGTCCAGCAGCTTCATTACATAGACAATAGCCAGAATAATAAACGGTACCATTGCAAAATAGTGATACAGGAACGTCTCGCGCGGAACGAGCATCCATGGCACGTATTGCGAGAAGAAAGCGATCCATAGCATATAGAGGCTCTTCTCTTTGCTTCTGATGGTAAGCCAGACCGCACCCAGCATAGCGAAAATCCCGGTCCACCAGATCAGCGGATTACCCATAGTAACAATACTGCTCACCCGGCCTTCCGGCAGGCCTTCACCGCCGCTGAAGAACCAGACCGGACGTTTCATAAACGGCCATTCCCACCAGGAGGAGGAGAACGGATGCGTAGCTACGAGCTGGCTGTGATAGTTATACATGTTCTTCTGCGCATCAATCAGCCCTTTAATAGTATAACCCTCTGCCGTTACGGACAGCACCGGTATAAAGGATAAGGCGTAGACTACAGCAGGAATAATCACAAAAAATCCGACGCAGCTTGCCAGTGTAATAATGGTGTTCTTCCAGAAGGACTTGTCGGCTGTTCGGCATGCTGTCTTAATCTCCTGGTCACCCAGCTTGCCTTCGGCAAGCATACGCCCCGCCGCCTTATATTCCTTGTAACGCTCAAACAGCGATAACGCGAGCATAATTGCAAGTCCGGCCCCGCCGTATAACACAATCCACTTGGAGGCGACACCTATGCCGAAGAAGAGGCCTGACCAGAACAGCGGAACCAGGGTTTTGCGCAGCGGAACACGGTAGAAATTCATTGTAAAATAACGCTGCATGAAATAGAACATCAGCATAATAAAGAACACGCCGTACACATCAATGGTAGAGATACGCGTCTGGGTAAAATGCATGAAATCCAGCGCGAATAATCCCGCGGACAGGGCCGCGTAACGGGTAGTGCCAAACAGCCGCAGCCCCATCATATAAATCAGCGGCAGCATCGCCGCCCCGAACAGGGTGCCGACAATCCGCCAGCCGAACGGATTGACGCCGAACAGCTCCATTCCGGCTCCGATCAGGGTTTTGCCGAGCGGCGGGTGCGTATTCTCGTAAGCTACAATACCCTGGAAATGTTCATACGCGGTACGGGCATGATAGATCTCGTCAAAATAGGTGCTGTTCATAAAATTAGAGTTTTCAGGAACAAGCGACTGCTCATCGAACAGATTGGCAGGCTCACCTCTCTTGGTAGCCGCTCCGGCATCCGGTGTTACACCGGCTACAGGAAGCGGGGTTTTGCTCCCACCCTGCTCATAGAACGCGATCTCATTCAGGGTGAAGCCGGGCGAAGTTACAGTAAGCTTCACATATCTTGCGGCTACATTCAGCGGCTGGCTCTTCCAGATGAATACATTGCCGACATCCTCACTCACATCCAGCGGGCTTCCCCATACGTCCGGTGTTTCGCTGAATTCGAGCTTGAATTTGCCGGTGCCTACACCGCCGAATATCTTTACATTCTCAAGCTGTCTGCTCTGGCCAAGATCAACATAGAAGCTCTCGCCGCTGGCTGCCGGCTCCCATAAGGTTTCCGGCGCCTTAGTGGAACCAAGGTTAACCAGGGCAATAACTGTATAGACTGCCGTAATGGCAAGCATCCAGATCCAGTCCTTACGCTGCAGCCTGAACTTGGACTTGCCTGCGGATTCAAGCGGCCGGATGCCTTCGGCCAGCGCCAGATCGGCTGCATAATGCTCAGCATCTGTAACCGGAGGTGCAAGCGGCTTGATTTGTCTGCGGATATATACCATATACCCGGTATACAGCGTATAGGCCAGCAATCCGAGATTGGCAATGGAGGTCACAATAACAATTCCGTCTGTCGGCGGGTTGCCGCCGGCATTGAGATGGGCCAGGGTGTAGCCGACATTGATGTACTGCGTAAGCGTGAAGCCCAGGAACATCGTCAGGAACCGGCGGTCCCTGCTCTCCATATAGCTGAACAGGCAGAGAATAAGGGCCGGATAAATATAACGCTCATGCATTTTGGTGCCTAGTACGAAGACAACAGCAATCAGAACAATTGCAATAAAATAAGACTTGGACAGCTCCTTACGGTCTTTGCGGAATGAATAATAGGCTGCGGCTGCAACTGCGGCCAGAATAAAAACAAAGCCCCAGACACGGTAAGTTATACCCAGCCAGGTCACATCCATAGCCGACCACATCGGCCCGGTGAGAGCGTACAGGTTGAACGCATTAACCGTCGAATACGGGTAGGACGACAAAGTGCTCTTGTACAGATCGATCAGCCCGATGAAGCCGCCGTTATTCCAGAAGAACGGGGCTGCCAGCAGGACAAAGCTCCCGAGGCCGTAAAGTGCGCCGTAGGCCAGCTGCTTCCAGGCCCGGTGATGATAGAACGCGAACATCAGCACAGGTGTAAAGATCAGCGCCTGAGGCTTAACAAGCACTGCGATAGCGAAGAAGATTGCCGAACGGACAAAGGTTTTATCAGCTGCCCCCATAATGCTCAGCAGCAGGAAGATCATGAAGAAGGAATCAGCCTGTCCCCAGGCGGAGGAATCCATTAATACAGCCGGATTGAACAAATAAAGCAGCATCAGGCCCATAGCCATTCCGCCGCCCAGCTTCTTGCGGCCAATCTTGTAAATAAGCCCGGCAAGTACAAGGTCAGACAGGATTGCCGGCATTTTAAACAGCAGCATCTCTCCCGCCGAACCATGGGTCAGGCCGAACAGGCCGCGAATCGCGCTCAGCAGGTATAGTACATATAGGTAACCAGGCGGATAGTCCGCAAAATAGCCTTTCTCATAGAATCCGCCCGGCCCCCTGTCAACAAGACGCTGACCCCAGGCAATAAAGGTGTTCATATCATTCTCATAGCCTTGTGCAGTAACACCAATCCAGATACGCAGAATGAAAGCGCCCGCGAACGCTACATACAGCCATCTTGTATAAACAATATCCGGCTGTCCCAGCAGTTTGTTGCTGCGCAGCCCTCTATTATAGATAAGTGCAAAAAACACGCTGAACACTGCTGAAATCAGCAGGATTTTGGCAGGTGAGACCTTATGGGGTACAGTTTCAGTACCACTGTTATCGGCAGGAGCCGCTGCTCCGGTGTCCAGAGAGATGAAGCCCGCTCCTTCCGGCAGCGTCTCCAGCTGTTCTACTGCCAGGTCATCGAAATAGGCTTTCCCTTGAATAAGGTTGGCATAGCCGCCTAGCGCCGCCCCAACAGCAAGCTCAGTCTGCTCACTTCCCGTCTGTCCGATAAACTCAAGATATTGCCAGTCCCCTCCGGTATCTGTCGTAGCCGGGTAACCGCCGCCGATGCCGACCGGGAATATATTGGCCCCGAAGCCTTCACCTGCTATGCTGGCAACCTTGATATATCCGGAAATCTTGTAGTAGCTGCCCGGTGTGACGGTAAGGGTCTGAATCCATTTCAGATGATTCGGTTCAAAATTCTCAATAACAGCTGCTTTGCTGCCGGAATGAACCTCTTCAGACTGAACGGACAGAATCCCGGCGCCATCCCCGGCAATCCAGGCATCCTTCGTCCAGCCGGCCGGCGCCCCCTCTTCCCCGTCCTCGAAGCCGGGATTCTGCAGCAGATTCCCTTCTGCATAAATACTGGTTACCGGAAGTACGAACATCAGCAGCATGAACATAAAGACTGCGGCCGTGCGCAGGTTTTTCATCGTTTCAACCTCACCTCATCAATGTTAATCCAGCCGTTACCGCCGGTTATAATAATCTCTGCCTGATCTCCCTGATTAAGGGTTACAGCAGGAAGCCGTATCTCCTGGTACGTATCTCCCGCAGTCAACTCTGCTTCTGCCTGCATGGTGCCGTTCACAAGCAGACTGATCTTCCCTCCGCTGCCGCCGGCGCTTGCCATGGCGGATAACGTATACTCACCCGGCTCCGGCTGACCATTGAGGATCTGGCTGACGGTTTTGTCCGCCCCTGCATCCAGATAAGCCAGCGCCGTTCCCGAATACGGGTTATTGCCGGCAATTCCCGTTCCCGCTGAGAATTCCCAGCCGGCCGGTCCTTCCTCGAAGCCTCCGTTAATCAGCCCGCTACCCTCCGGCACAGCCTGAGAGGATTCAGCACCTTCATAATGACCGGTAATGAGGACAACGTAATTGGCAAACTCCCGCACAGTATAATCTCCATTGAATGCTGCCGGAAGCCCGGACCGGCTGCTAAGCACATAGGCGGAGTTCTCTTCCAATACTGCCGGTTTGCCGAATCTGTACCTGCCAAATTCCGTGACCTGCTGAAACGCACCGCCGGGATTACTATAGACGACCGTATCCAGGTAATCACTCGGATTAATCCGCTCATAGAACAGCACATAAATATAGGGCATGTTGATATCATCAGTTACGTATACATTCCCTCCGGTATTCCGGGAAGCATACCGGATCGCCTCCCCGGCAGACTCATGGAAGGACGGACCAATTTGTCCGGGATAATCACGGAAATATACGATGGTAAAAGAGCCGAACATAACGGCAAAGGCAGCCGCAGCGAGAATGCCTGCCGGCTTTATTTTGGAATAGAGCCAAATGAAGCCTGCCGCCGAGAGCATAACCAGCGGGTAGAACACAATGTTGATCCGGTTAATATTTACTGTTGTAATAAAGGCCATCAGCATCGCTGACAGCAGCCAGAGCAGCAGGATTACCCTGCCCGCTTCCTTCCTCCGGCGCTTCCGTACGGCCTGCAGCATGACAACCAGCCCAAGAAGCGCAAATGGAAGGGCAAGCGGGTAAGCATAACCGTACCAGGATATAGAGTTCCACGGCAGACCGTCGCTTCCGCTCCATAGAACAGTTAGGAATTCACGGAAATTGCCTGCCGCTGTCTGAAGCAGCTGTCCGCCGAATACAGAGGAAATTTGTTCCACCCGCGGCGTCGTAAGCTTAGGAACCGTGAACAGCGGTGTGGTTACCGCCTGCAGAGCATTATAATGATTGATTACTATAAATAATAATATGGGCAGGGACAACAATACAAACAGCAGGGCATTCCAGAGCAGTGTCCGGACCTTGAGCATCTTGCAATATAATAGAAGAATTGCTGTTGCCGCAGCAAACACAGGGACAAAGAAATACGCTGTACCGTATGCATATAACGATGAAGCCAGCACTGCGGTATAGGCGTAGGTCCAGCGGGAATCCGCAGACTGGACAGACCGCAGCAGGCAGTAAACCGCGATCAGGATCAAGGTTGGAAGCAGATTGGATTCCAGTGCCCACCTTGACATCATGATATGCCACGGGTTAACGGCAATAAAGAACATGGCAGCGATGCCTGCCGCTTTTGCCGGAAATAAACGTTTCATAATTATATAGAAGAAAAACATTCCCGCCAGTCCCATAAAAACACTAAGTGCCCTTACAGACAGCGGCGTCAGCCCGAACAGCAGAATAAAAGGCATGGACAGATACGCATAAAGCGCATTTTGTCCGCTGCCCCAGGCTATAAGATGAACCGGCAAATGAACGCCGTTACGGTCTATCCCGTAATGCAGAATAGCATAGGCATCATAACCGATGGAAGCTTCATCCTGATTCAAGCCGGGCGGAACCGAACCTATGTACACAATCCGTACAATGGCCCCAAGCACGAACAGCAGCAGCGGCCAGGGGTTGTTTTTGCAGGAGTTAAATATCCTGGATAAGATGCCGGACAACTTACATCACCTCTTCAACAATATAATCTAAATACCGGATGATGGAAAGACTAAGCTGGGCTCTTTATTGAGGAACAGGGTAATAATGAGGCGGTGGTCCGGAAAATAAAAAAAGGCAGCCCCCTCATCTCTGAAGGAGCCGCCGTGCTGTACTATAGAAGTTTAGCCTGCACTGCCGAAAAATACATAACGCGCAATAATCAGAACGGCCAGCACCCACATCATCCAGTGGATATCATATTTCTTTTTGCCGGCAATATTGGCTACACAAGCCAGAATAACATAAGTAACGATACCGAACGAGATTCCGTTAGCGATGTTGTAAGTGAACGGCATAATCGCGAAGGTCAGGAAGGCCGGAATAGCGTAAACCATATCCTGAAAGTCAATTTCGCGGATCGACTGGGCCATAAGCACACCGACAACGATCAGTGCTGCAGCAGTGGCCGAGCCCGGGATCAATGCAACAACAGGAGCCAGGAACAATGCAAGCAGGAAGCAGACACCAGTCGTTACAGCAGTCAGACCTGTACGTCCGCCTTCAGCTACGCCGGCAGCACTTTCTACATAGGCAGTAGTTGTGGAAGTACCGAGCATCGCACCGCCTGTTACAGCGATTGCGTCTACGAACATTGCATTACCGACACGTCTCTTGCCCTCTTCTTTGTTCTTCATAATACCTGCACGTTCAGCAGTACCTACCAGTGTGCCGAAAGTATCAAACAGCTCTACAAAGGTAAATGTGGCAATCGCGGATACGATACCGGTGTGCATGATGCCGTCCCAGTCAAATTCCATGAAGTTCAGCTGTGTGAAATCCGGAATCCAAGGCGTCTGCGGGCTGCTCAGCGAGCTGAAGTCAACAGCACCCATAAGAATAGCTACAAGTGTTGTACCCAGAATACCGAACAGGATTGCACCGCGGACCTGCAGCACCATCAGGATGGCGATTAGCAGGAGGCCGATAATAACGAGCTGGACACTGGTATTCTCCAGGCTGCCCATATGAATGACTGTCTCGAAGGACAGAACGTCTGTGAATTTGTTAGCAGGAATGTCGCTGCCGGCTTCAACGCCGATTGTCATCAGTCCGCTGTTTTTGAGACCGATAATGGTGATGAACATCCCGATACCGACTGTAATGGCATGCTTGAGACTGTCCGGAATTGCAGTAAGCAATATCTGCCGGACCCTGGTGACCGTTAAGAGAATGAAGATCAGACCGGAAATGAATACAGCGGTCAAACCCATCTGCCAGGTGAACTCATGCTCTGTTGTCTGTGAAGCCAGTACTACGGAAGCAAAATATGCGTTAAGGCCCATACCAGGTGCCAGAGCTACCGGGAAGTTAATGAACAACCCCATGGCGATTGTGAAAATACCTGCTGCCAGCGCTGTTGCCAGGAATACGGAATACCAGCCCATATCAATGCGTCCGAAGGCTGTAAGCGTACCTGGGTTAACCGACAGAATGTAGGCCATTGCCATAAAGGTAGTAATACCGGCCATGATCTCTGTACGTACGGTAGTGCCGTTTTCTTTCAATTTGAAAAAGCGGTTCAAATGTTTCTCCCCCTAAGGTATATGTTTGTGTATGAGCGCACAGAAAGGCCGGTATCTGATCGACACCGGCCCGAAAAAAGAGAAGCTCCCTCATCTCCTTCTACCTTGCGGGCGGGAAGGTTTCCATGGAATCGCTCTTTTTAATCGTAGCCAGGCCATTACGGTGACCCTGTAGAGACTTCCAGGCCAATCCCCGGAATTATACGAATAATTTTGCTGCTCAACGCTTTTTTATTTTAGGTGTAACTAACATGACTTGTCAATGGTAAATACGAACATTGTGCGTGATGTTTTCGTTATTGTTCGTAAATAAGACATTTTCATGAATCACATTCCGCAGAGAAGAATCCTAAAATTCATATAGTATTGTCATATATATTTGACACAGTATCGCAAGAAGAGTACGATGATCTTATAATTAGTCATATATATGTGACTTTTAAGGAGGGAGCTTATGAACAGGGTTGCAGAATACCGAAAACTGTCCGGCTTATCGCAGCTTGCCCTGTCGAAAGAAATCGGAGTAGCACGGCAAACGGTCAATCTGATTGAAAACGACAAATATAATCCATCTCTGGATTTGTGCATTAAGCTGGCCAGGGCCCTGAACACTGATCTGAACACACTTTTTTGGGAGGTTAATCATCATGCTGAATAATTTGGAGAAAAGAATGCTGAAGCCCTTTGTCGGCTATCTGGAGGAGCGGGATGAGTATCAGCAGGGGGAGATTCATAAAATTCTGGCCAGTGCCTGCATGCATGCATTTTATGTGACAACCGCCCTCATGCTGATCAGCTTAATTGTCGACACCATTAACGGCACCTTCACCTTTGGAACGATTGCATTGTTCATTGTGAACCAGTTCGTAGCCTACTACATTCAAATCAGGCTCAAAAAAACGGGAATTGCTGAAACCGAGTACGACGCAGAGGCAGACTATGAGAGAACAATTCTAAGGTTAAAGAAAAAATTTATCTTTGCGGGAGCCCAGTGGGGCTTCACGATGCTGATTCTAATGGAGTTTCTCCTTCCGGCTTTAGCCGGAGAGAAGCTGGAGATCCACCTGTTCTCTATCCTTATCTGGCTCTTGGCCGGTGCAGCTTTTGGTATCTGTACATACTTTCTTCAGAAAAGAAATATTAAAATGTTCAAGGAAAAGGGCTGAATACAGGCATAAAAAAACTCTCTTCGGTCTGCAGAAAGCAGACTGAAGAGAGTTAGCAGATTTATGCTGCTTACTATTCCCACTCGATCGTTGCTGGCGGTTTCGAAGTAATATCGTACACGATCCGGTTGACGTTATCGACTTCGTTGACGATGCGGACGGAGATTTTCTCAAGCACATCCCATGGGATACGCGCCCAGTCGGCTGTCATGCCGTCGATGGAAGTAACCGCACGGATACCTACGGTGTAGGAATAAGTACGCTCATCCCCCATTACGCCCACGCTCTTCATGTTCGGAAGTGCGGTAAAGTACTGCCAGATTTCGCGGTCCAGACCGGCTTTGGCGATTTCTTCGCGCAAAATGTAGTCGGAATCACGAACGATCTGCAGCTTCTCTTCCGTAACTTCACCCAGTACACGGATAGCAAGACCCGGACCCGGGAACGGCTGGCGCCATACGATTGCGTGCGGCATACCCAGCTCTTCGCCCAGCTTGCGGACTTCGTCCTTGAACAATGTATTCAGCGGCTCGATCAGGCTGAACTTCATGTCTTCCGGCAGGCCGCCGACATTGTGATGTGATTTGATCGTCTGTGCTGTTGCTGTTCCGCTCTCTACGATATCGGTGTACAGTGTACCCTGAGCCAGGAAGGCGAAGTCGCCCAGCTTGGCCGATTCTTCGTCGAAGCAGTAGATGAATTCGTTGCCGATGATCTTACGCTTCTGCTCAGGATCAGATACGCCGGCCAGCTTGCCGAGGAAACGGTCACGCGCATCAATTTTGATCACATTAATATCAAATTTGCCGACAAACGTCTCCATTACGCTCTCAGCTTCACCTTTCCGGAGCAGGCCGTGGTCGATAAACATACATGTCAATTGGTCGCCGATTGCACGGTGAATCAGCATGGCTACTACGGAGGAGTCTACGCCGCCGCTTAGTGCGCACAGGACATTTTTGTCGCCGACCTTATCGCGGATATCCTTGATTGCATCCTCAATGAACGATTCCATTGTCCAATTGCCTTCACAGCCGCATACCTCGTACAGGAAGTTCGAAATCATCTCATTACCGTTAACAGAGTGGCGCACTTCCGGGTGGAACTGCACCGCGTAGAATTTCTTCTCGTCATTGCTCATTGCCGCAATCGGAGCACTCTCGGTGCCGGCATCCAGCTTAAAGCCGCCTGGAAGCTCAACTACGTGGTCCCCGTGGCTCATCCATACGGTCTGGCTGCCGTCAAGACCTGCTGCAAGCACAGAGCCCGGCTGGAAATCTACATCCGCTTTGCCGTATTCGCGCTTGGCTGCGCGTTCCACCTTGCCGCCCTGCTGCTGGGCCATAAGCTGCATCCCGTAGCATATCCCGAAAATCGGCAGTCCCAGCTCATACACAGCCGGATCTACATGCGGAGCATCCTCAGCATACACACTGCTTGGACCGCCGGAGAAAACAATCCCCTTTGGTGAAAGTTCCTTAATCTTCTCTACTGGCGTATTGTACGGCAGAAGCTCGCTGTATACCCCCAGGTCCCGAATTCTGCGCGCGATAAGTTGGTTATACTGTCCTCCAAAATCGAGAACGACAATCATTTCATTTGGCTTATTCATTACGTGCCTCCCTTGATTATTGGATTCATTATACTCATGGTTAATTCTTACCGTCAAGGAAAGGCGGACAGGCAATTTATAAGCCTTTGGACCGGAAAAGCCCGGCCTGTTAAGGAAACCGGACTACAGCGTATATCCCTGAAAACCTGTTGGAAAAGCTGACCATTTCGCTTCCGGGCAGCTGATAACTGCTCAGGCCAGCCGGAAGGAAATCGTCAGGCACAGGCCGATGAAGGCGGCGGAGCCCGGCGGCGGAGCGATGGGCTCGGTTCTGGCGGCATTCGCCGGCGGAGCGATGCGAGCAGAGACGGCGGGGTTCGGCGGCGGAGCAACGGGCTCGGTTCTGGCAGCATTCGCCGGCGGGGCGATGCGAGCAGAGACGGCGGGGCTCGGCGGCGGAGCGACGGGCTCGGTTCTGGCGGCATTCGCCGGCGTGGCGACGCGAGCAGAAACGGCGGGGCTCGGCGGCGGAGCGACGGGCTCGGTTCTGGCGGCATTCGCCGGCGGGGCGGTGCGAGCAGAAACAGCGGGGCTCGGCGGCCGAGCGACGGACACGGTTCTGGCAGCATTCGCCGGCGGAGCGATGCGAGCAGAGACGGCGGGGCTCGGCGGCGGAGCGGATGTGCCGTACGCCAGGGCTTCCCACTGGCGTACGAACTGGCGGACCGCGGCGCGCAGCCGCGCGTCCCCGATAGCCAGGGAGGCTGCGTACTCCCTGGCCGTCATGCCCGGCGGCGGCGGGCCATACCGCGCCGCCAGGCCCCGCCAGGCCAGAGCGGCTGCGCGCAGCTGCCGCTCGCGTCCCCCGCTGCCGCCGCGCAGCGCCGCCGGCAGCAGAGCCAGGCTGCGCCGCCAGCGCCAGGCGGCGGCCAGCACCAGCGCCGCCGCAGCAGCGGGCGGCGCCGGGGTCCCGCCCGCCTGCGGCAGGGCGGGCAGGGCATCCGCGGCGCTTCGCGCGGACGCCTCCTGCGGCGCGGGAACCAGCGCCGCTGCATCAGCCGCCGCCGGGCCTGCGGCGGCGAAGGCCGTCCCCGGCGTGGGGTCGAAGGGCACCCAGCCCGCGCCGGGGAAGTAGACCTCCACCCAGGCGTGGGCATCGGCCTGGGTGATAAGGAAGCGCGCAGGCTGGCCGCCGCCCCGCTCCGGGGTTCCCGGTCCGTAGCCCTGCACGTACCGGGCGGGAATTCCGCTGCTGCGCAGCAGGACAGTCATCGCCGAAGCGAAGTGGACGCAGTAGCCCTGCTTCGCGGTAAACAGAAAATCATCCACAAAATCTGCAGCCCCCGGCGGAATCCGGGTATCCAGCGTATACGGATAGGAGCTGCGGAGATAGCTCTGGACAGCAGTAACAGCATCATACCTGTTCCCTGCGCCTGCGGTAAGCCCGGCGGAAAGAGTGTTAATCCGTCCGGGAAGCGCTGCCGGCAGCTGCAGATACTGGCCGGCAATGTCCCCGGGATCTTCCGTCCCCAGGCTGCGCAGTAGGGCCGGACTGCTCTCCGGCAGCAGTGATGTCACTTCATAAGCCGTGATCGCAGTAGGGCCGGAAGACTCCGGCAGACGGAAGCGGTTCTTCTGCGGGCTTGCCAGTACATAGCCGAGACTGCTCCCGTCAGCAAGCTCTACCTTACCCACGTCAGCTACTGCCCCTGCACTAAAGAGCGGCAGCCCGCCGGTTGCCGGAGCCGCAAGCTCAACCCGCAGATCCAGTATCCGGCTGCTGTCCTGGCCGGCTGCTGTAAGCTCTGCTGACATTTCCTCCGAGGGCAGTCCCCTCAGACTGAGCGGTTCATACATAATCCCTTCCCGGATCCAGCGGCGGCCGTCATAATAAGCAAGGCTCTCTCCCCGCCAATACACAGGCCTCCCGGCGAAAGCCGTAAAAACAGGGGCCGTTCCGGGCGTAAGCGGCGCACCGAGCTCGCCTTCTCCGGTCCCGTAGCCCGTAGTACCGGTATTAGCAGCTCCGGCTTCCTCCACACCGCTTGGGGTCTCACCTTCCGCTAAATGCTGCAGCCGCTCCATCACCGGCTGCAGGCTGAGCGGCGCAGCCGGACGCGCTCCGTACAGCACACCGCCTGTCACCGCCGCTGCTACCAGCAGAATAACAGTAAGCAGCGTAAAGGCGGCCCAGCGGTAATACGGAAGGCTTCGCCGGCCGCTGTGCTCCTTAAGCCGCAGCAGGCCACTTAACCCCTGCATCCAGAGAATCAGCAGGGAAGCTGCCACGACGTAACGGGTAGTGTTGATACCAAAAGCAATATCAAGTACAAGCAGATAGCCTGCAGATACTGCAGTAAAGAGGGAAATACTCCCCCTGTAAAGCGCAAGCTGCTGCACAGAGGCAACGAGCAGTCCCCAGCCCAATACCAGAATAAGCAGACGGCTATCCTCACTCAGCCCGGATACCCGGCCTGTAATAAGCCTTGCGGCATCCAGCGGAATCCCTGATATATACGCACTGAGCCAGTCAGGCCCTTCATTCCGGTCACATGCCCAATACCAGGTCAGCGCAATCATTACAAACTGCAAGCTGAATTGTATTGCGGCAGGAACCCGGAAGCTTCCCCAGAGGAGCAGTGCTGCGGCCGCAAGCATAAGAAGCTCCAGCAGCTCCGCCGTCTCCGCCGCCGGTACTGACTGATGCAGCGGCATCAGCCAGCTGATGAACATCCCCATAATAGCCAAAGAGAACAGCAGACGGTAGTACAGAGGAGCGCTATCCCCACTGCCGGTCTGACTGTTCTCTGTTTGCTCTGCATTGTGCCTGTGTATAGGTACAGGTGATGTCCGAAGACCGGAACGCTCACCGCCAAGCCCGGAAGAAGGGGGACCTGTCAACTCAGCAGTACCCTCCGGCGGTCTATCCCAGTGTAGGTCTCCCCGGAAATTCATGAGCTTCTGCCTCCTTGTTCCGTTCTGCCGCATCCGGATGATCCAGGCAGTATACTCTCGCACCAATCCGGGCCAGACTGCCGCTAACCGTCCCTGCGGTCCGCAGCTTGTATTCCTCCGGACCACGGTCTGCTGCAGCCGGCCCTTGCCGCATTTCTGCCGCTGCGCCGCCCGGAAGCGGAGCAGGCTGATCCCACACGTAGTACAGTTCCACCTTCACTCCCTGTACCAAGAACCGGGCGATTGTCCGTGCTGCCTCTTCCTCCAGCCTTCCTGTAATAACAGCTACCGTCATGCCTGGAATCCAGTGCTGCGAAGCATCCTCCAGCAGTCTGCTGAGGCTCCGTGTCCCGCTGGGCGAGATCTCAGTAAGCAGTTCCTGTACTCTGCCGGGAATTTTACCCAGCCCTTCATGTCTGGCCATACCCTCAGGCCAGCCCCCGGTGAACAGCTGCACATAAGCACTGCTGCGCTCAGTAGAGAGCATCAGCCCCATTGCCGCCGATACAGCCCGTTCGAAGGCCGGCTCGGACTTATTCCGCTCGCTGCGCGGATTCAGGGAGCTATAGGGAATTTCATACTCCTCTGCACGGTTAGCAAGCACAATACAGGACATTTGTGCGGCTTCCTTCTCCGGCACCCGGCTCTGCAGCGTTCCCCTGCTGGCGCTGCTCTTCCAGTGGATACGGTTCAGCGGATCACCCGCCACATAATTACGGATATCTGCAGCTTCACTGCTCCCCCGGCCCCGCTTAGGCATCGCTTCACCGGTGTACCGGCTGCTCTCCGGCCGGACTGTGCCGATATATAGCGGTCTCGGAAGAACCTTCAGGTTCTCCTGCCCCTTAAGCCGGCTTTCACCCGTAAAAAGTCCCGCCGGGTCTCCCCAGCTGATGCGGCTGCCATGCAGGTGATAAATGCCGCGCGGCAAACGGTGTAGCCTGTAAGTGTAACGGAAGGACCGCCGGAAGCCGGGAAACAGCAGTTCCCTGTGCCAGCTGCCGCCCCAGTAATCCGTGATAATCATCCAGGGCAACGGGAGGCGGGTCACAAAGCTGACCTGCACCTCTACGGTCAGGCTGTCTCCGGCTACCGGACGGACAGGCGTGATGCTGCGGACGATGTTGAACCTTCTTGGCCCGAAAGCCTGCAGCAGGAATCCGCCGGCCATCAGCAGCCCGCTAACTGTAAGCAGGAACAGCAGCGAAGCACCGCCCCTCCAGCAGTAGAGGCCGCCCAGCACAATGGTAACTGTCAGCATCCGTATCCATTCCGCCGCCACACTGCGGCTTCTGCGGAAAAGCAGTCCCGTGACGTCGGGAGAGCGTTCCGGCAGACTGCTCTTGCCGGTTTGCTGATCTATTAATGATGAAGAGGACAATTGGCACCCTTCCTTTGTGGTTATAGACTAGCTCCGGTATACAGAAAGCGAAATATACAAGAGCCTAATACTGTCTATTCTTCCCACGAAAAAGGGTGCCCAAACCCCGGAATTTCTTTATGCCTTAAGACAGGCCCATCTCACAGCGCCTTTACACGCCGCTCCTCCGCAGTCACTTTAACCTCCAGCAACGGATGCCCGGACTCCTCAAGCAGGTCACGCAAGGGAAGCCATAGGGCAGAGCCGATCAGCTCCACATCCGACTCCCTGGTTACATGGGTCCCGTCACCCGAGATCAGTGTCAGGCGTTTATTGCCCGCATCCGCACTGACTTCACGCCCGTTCCACCAGACACTGCCGCTGCGGTTAACCGTATCCCAGCCCACCCGTCCGCCTAACCGTTCAATAACAGCCCGCAGCGGAACGACATACTGCCCTTTTCTGATTCTGTATTCTCCGGGATCAAGCTTCACCTCCTGCTTGCCCACCTCAAGGATGAGCGGCTTTCCAGGCCCGAACAGCCCGGCATTCGGTGTAATATTGGAGGCTATCCATGCGGCAGACGGCTTGATCCGTTCCTCCGCCGCCGCGGAGGCAGAAACTCTGAATTGTACCGGCTCCTGCGCCGCATCCAGCACGCCAAAACGGTATCCTGCCGCCTTATACCGGGCAATAATCTGCGGCAGCGCCTTGGCACTCTCCGCATGTCCGGCCCCGTCATGAAGCAGCAGGATGACCCGGGAAGCCTGCAGTGACAGCGATTCGCGGATAATCTCCGCAGCTGGCACGCCCTTGCGTCTGGAATCCCCGCTGTCTACGTTCCAGTCCATGACGGTGTACCCGGCTTCTTTTAGCAGTTCAAAATAAGTGGCGTCAAAATGTCCGTACGTACCGCCCGGAGCACGCACCAGCTGGGGACGGATACCCGTTATTTCCCGCACGGCCTCTTCAGTCTGCTTAATCTGCTTCCAGAATTCTGTGAATCCGCTATATAAATCATGGTAATTATGATTATAGGTATGATTGCCGATGGCATGTCCCTGCTCCCAGATCGCATTGATCAGCTCGGGATGGCTTTTGGCCTGCTGCCCCAGTACAAAAAAAGTCGCCTTAACACCCACGTCACGTAAAACCTCCAGCACTTCAGGCGTCACATTGCTGGGGCCGTCGTCGAAGGTAAGGTAGACTGTCTTTTGGTCTGTCTTTTGGTCTGTCTTTTGGTCTGCCTTCTGGTCTGTCTTCTGGTCTGTCTTCTGGTCTGTCTTCCCGTTTGCCTTTTGTACTTCAGCAGCAATAACCGCACCTGTGCCTGAGGCTTGTACTGCTCTCGGGGCAGCCGTAACAGCAGCAGCCGGATTCACAGCCGGGGCGCTCAAATCTTGCATCACATCAGCCGGAAGATTATTCTTAGAGAGTACAGGCACGGCAGCACCGGCCTGCAGAGGGTTGGCCTTCCGCTCATTCAGGGACTGCGCGCCTGCCCAACCGGTCAAAGCACATAACATAACTGCCATAGCAATCAACCCGCGGATAGCATTCCGGCGGATAAGGGATTTGTTGCTGCCCTTCATTATCTCTACCTCCAGCATTCTATTGGCTTTAGACACCTAATTGGTAGATTGTATGAAGATACGCTTGGAAATAGAATTAGGCATACCGCCTTTGGAGAGTGAGCTATTATGGAGATGCTGAAGTGGATTCAGGAGCTATTCGCCGCATATGGCTATAACGTGCTTTTTTTCGGACTTTTGCTGGAATTTATAGCACTGCCCTTTCCGGGAGAGACCACAATGGCATTTGCCGGATTTCTCTCCTATACCGGAAGGCTGGATTTTTTGACACTGGTTGTTGTTGCCTTTGCGGGAACTACGGTTGGAATGACGATTACTTATTTTATCGGATTAAAAGCGGGCCTCCCCTTCATTCAGCGCTACGGCAAATGGTTCCTGTTCTCGCCGGCCAAGCTTGAGAAAACCCAGCACTGGTTTGAACGGTACGGCAGCTTTCTGATTTCCATCGGCTATTTCATTCCGGGTGTCAGGCATTTCACCGGCTATTTCGCCGGCATTATTGCGCTGCCCTTCCGGAAATTTGCATTATACGCTTACGGCGGGGCATTGGTTTGGGTCATTATTTTTCTCGGGATCGGCAAGGTGTTCGGTCCGCAATGGATGGGCATCTTCCACCTGTTCGAGGTTTATGCCCTCTGGATTGTCAGCGGCGTTGCCGCCCTTGCTGCCCTGATTGCGGTATTCCGCTACCGCCGCTTTCTCGCTGTCTACGTACTGCGCCGTAAGCCTGAGCTTAAGCTAAAGACCAAGCTGAAAGAGCCGTCCAAAGAACGCTAACCTTGATATCGCTATAAAAAACAGCCCTGCGACCGGGACACTCCCCGGAACGCAGCGGCTGTTTTGTTGCAGATTACTTTTAAACCTTCTAACGGGACAGCCCCCGCTCCCTCAGCAGCCTTCCCCGCACTGCGGCATATCCGGCCAGCAGCAGCGCGATAGCCGCGAATCCGGCTCCTCCGGCGCAGCCGAGCACTCTAGGCTCCACATAATCCAGCAGCCAGCCTGCCCCCAGCATCGAAAGGCCAAGCAGCGTGCCGCTTACCGCCGACAGCATCCCGAATATGAGCGGCTGCAGCCGGGGAGGTGTCTCCCGCATTACCAGCGTATCCAGACAGGCGTTGCCCACACCGCCGGCTAAAGACAGCAGTATATACAGGAAAAACGCCTGTATAAAGCTGCCGCTCGCACTGATTGCCATCAGCAGCACGCCTTCCAGCATTAGCCCGGTGAGTGCGGCTGTCAGCAGCCGTTTCTTCAGCAGCTTTCCCGCAAAAAAACTAAGGCTGAGCCCGGTTCCAAGCGCCGCATAAAAGGCCCCTATACCCGCATCCCCGGCATGGAATTCCTGCACTGCGTATACACTGATCAGCACGTTGTCCCATCCGTTAATCACCGGCACCAGCAGCTCATAGGCTATGACAATTTGCAGGGCCAAGCTCCCTCCGGCAACATACTTAAGTGTATGAAGCCGGCCCCCGGATAAATGGGCTGCTGCCGGATTCTTCCCGGTCCCTTCAGTCCGGCCCAGCTCTCTGCCGCCTGCCTGCGGAAAATGAATCCCCCACAGCAGCAAGGCTCCAACAAGGAAGGATAAGGCATTCACTATAAATGCCATTTCCGGGCCAAACCATAGCGACACTACGCCGCCTATGAACGCACCGAGGATCAGAACACTGCCGTTCATCAGCTGTTCCAGGCCGTTTATTCTGAGCAAAGCGGATGAATCGGCCAACAGCGGGATGGAAGACTTGCGTACCGGGCTGTACACAGCTTCTCCCGCAGCCATTATGAAGCTTCCGGTGTACAGCAGCCACAGCCGGTCTGCTCCGTCCACCAGCAAAAAGGATAGTGCAACCGGCACACGGAGCAGGTCGACTGCAATCATAATAGCCTTTCGCGGAAATCGGGTTGCCAGTATTCCTCCAAGAGGGGCCATGAACAGATAAGGCAGTACCCTGACGCCCAGAGAAATTCCCACCGCCATGCCTGAACCGGTCATCTGCAGAACCAGCGCCAGCATGGCAATACTGCTGAAGCGGTCACCTATTCCGTTAACCAGCCCTGCTGCAAATAATTTTGAATATCCCCCCGATAGCCTGCCGGCAGGACCGGTCTTTCCGTTCCGCATTATCATATCCCCCGCAATCTAATTAATATTATATCTAATTAGATATTAATCGAATGTTGTGGATATAACAATGCTTTCTTTTCTTTGTGCTGCGGAAAATATAATATAAATGGTAATTGCCTATAACAAAGAGGGTGCTGCCTGTGAAAATAGACCGTCTGCTTTCCATCGTTATTTTGCTGATGAACCGCCCCCTGATCCAGGCCAAGGAGCTTGCCGATATGTTCGAGGTATCCGTACGCACCATCTACCGGGATATTGAAAGCATCAACAGTGCCGGAATCCCCGTCGTAACCTACCAGGGGGCAGGCGGCGGAATCGGCCTGATGGAGGGCTACCGGCTTGACCGCAATATGCTGACCGAGCGTGAGCTCGCTGATATCTTTACCGCGCTGCAAAGCGTCTCCTCCTATGGGGGCGCTGAGCACACACTGCTTATGGAGAAAATCAGCAGTGTCATCCCTCCCTCCCAGACCGCAGCCTTCCGCAGTAAAACCGCCCAGCTCGTTGTCGACTTTTCACCCTGGGGGCTGCAGGGTCCGCTGGAAGAAAGGCTGGCGCTGCTCAAGGAGGCGATGGAGGAATCCGCCGCTGTCTCTTTTGAATACGTTGCAGCCAGCGGCGCAGCCGGCAGGCGTTCAGTTGAGCCTTATACCCTTGTACTCAAAGGCCAGTCATGGTACCTGTACGGCTTCTGTGCAGAGCGCGGCGATTTCCGGCTCTTCAAGCTGCTGCGCATGAAATCGCTGATTAAGGAGGAGCGCCGCTATACCCGGCAGGATATTCCGGTAAGCAGTCTGCCCTGGAGCAGCGGCTGGGCAGATCCGGCCGGAACAACGCCGGTTGTGCTGCATTTCTCCGCTGCAGGAAGGCATCTTGCCGAGGACTACTTTGACTGCAGCGAGCTGCAGCCGGACGGAAACGGCGGCTACACCGTGAGTGTCTATTACCCGGAGGACAATTGGCTGTACGGCTTTCTCCTCGGGTTCGGGCCTGCAGCCGAAGTGCTGGAGCCGGAGCATATCCGCCGCAGACTGGGTGAGATCGCCGCCGGGATTGCCGCTGTCTATAACAAGGCTCCGGCGAAGCCGGCTAACCAGAATACTCCGTCTGTACGTACATGAGGGAGAAGTGCAGCCGATCTCTTTGCTGCACCCAAAAAACAGGACATCTCCAGCAGCGCAATGGCTGCCGGGAGATGTCCTGTTTGCTTTTATTATTTTACAGTCTGCGCCTTGATACTCTGGGGTACTGCGGTCCCGGCTTCCTCTGTCTTGATGAAGTCTGCCTGAGGTGAGGTCTTCCTGATGAACAGCGCCAGCACCAGAGCCACAGCCGTTACCCATGTAGCCACAGTGAATGCATGTGTGATCCCGTTGATTGTCGCCTCCTGTGTAAGCTTGAGCATAGCAGCCTTATCTGTCTGGGATACCGCTCCACTCGTTACAGCCTCGGTAATATTGCTCTTGGTGCGGTTGGTCATCAGGCTGACGAACAGCGCCATCCCCAGCGCCCCGCCTACTGTACGCAGTGTATTCGACATTGCCGTACCGTGCGAGCTGAGGCGCTGCGGCAGCTGGTTAAGCCCGGCTGTCACAATCGGCATCATCAGCATGGACATTCCGAACATCCGGGCCGTATATGTCAGGATCAGATGTGTATATGTTGTAGTTGTGGAAATCTGGCTGAATTCCCAGGTGGTGATTGTAGTAATCAGGAGTCCGATGACGGCCAGCCATCTTGCCCCGATTTTATCAAAAATAATCCCTGTAATCGGAGACATAATCCCCATCAGAATTGCGCCCGGCAGCAGCATCAGACCGGATTCCATCGGCGTAAAGCCGCGGATCGTCTGGAGGTAAATCGGCAGCAGGATCATGCCTGCATACATCGCCATAGTAACAATAATGTTAATTACAGTAGTCAAAGAATACATATTATAACGGAAAATCCGGAACTCCAGCAGCGGTGTATCGGTTGTAAGCTCACGCCATACAAAAAGCACCAGGGAAAGTGCCCCCAGGATCAGGCAGGTAATCACTATCGCACTGTCCCAGCCGTCGGTTCCGGCATCACTGAAGCCGTACAGCAGACCGCCAAAGCCAAGCGTTGAGAGGATGATTCCGATTTTGTCGAGCTTTGGAGAGGTCAGCTGTCCAACATTCTGCATCGCCTTCATCCCCAGCAGTGTGGAGAAAATAGCGAGCGGCAGCACGATATAAAACAGCACGCGCCAGGAATAATTCTGCACAACCCAGCCGGACAGCGTCGGTCCAACCGCCGGAGCGAAGATCATCGCCACTGCCATCAGCCCCATCGCTTTACCGCGTTCTTCAATCGGGAAAATGCGCAGGAACACGATATTCATCAGCGGCATCAGAATACCGGCGCCGACAGCCTGCACGACACGCCCGACCATAATCATCTCAAAGCCTGTACCGATCGCACATATCAGTGTACCTATGGAAAATAAGATCATCGACGTAATAAACAGCTGGCGGGTCGTAAATTTCTCTACCAGGTAGGCACTGATCGGGATCAGTACCCCGTTCACCAGCATAAAGCCAGTTGTCAGCCATTGCGCCGTATTGGCCACAATATTAAGGTCCTCCATCATTTTCGGCAGGGCTACGTTCATCAGCGTCTGGTTGAGCAGCGCGACAAAAGCACCGATCAGCAATGCGGCGATAATCGGCCCTCTGCGGATTGCCTTGGCTCCGCCCGCAGTATTTGCATGTATTGTACTCATAGTTACTTGTTTTCTCTCCCTTGAACTAAAATGTTAATGATTTCACCGTGCAGCCGCAGCAATTCCTTAACATCTTCAGCAGGAATATTCTCCAGGGGCTGCAGATGCTTACGGATTGACTGCTTACTGCGCTCCCTGATCTCCAGGCCCTTCTCTGTTACCGCCAGATGAACAACCCGCCGGTCTGTCTCCGACCGCTGTCTTGTAATCAGGCCAGCCTTAACCATCCGGTCCACCACCCCGCTCGCAGCGCTGTTGCCTAAGTGAAGCAGATCCGCAAGCTCGGTAATGCCGATATCGGGGTGCATAGCCAGCTTACGCAGTACCATGAGCTGTGTAGATGTTACTTCAAGCTCTTCTGCATCCTTCCAGAGAAGCTGCTGGTAATTATGGGTGATGCAGCGGAATGAAGACAGAATGTCATCCAGCTGCCGCTCTTTTTCCTCCAACCTGGCCACCACGCTTTTCGTTCATAATAATACTTCGTATACGAACTATTTTACTATTTACGTATTTTCACGTCAACACTTTACTGAAAATTCCTGAAAATAAATAAGGATTTACTTGTTTTTTCACAATGTATTTTCAAGCTTTAGTGTCACTGTCCGGCTCGAGATGATTTTGAGCTTAGTGTGAGCTTTTGACGTGAAACAGACACTTCTCAATAATATCCATCGGTGGATTTTATTTATAATTCGAGTAAGGACAGAAGTTGGTAATTCAGAGAGGATGAAAGGGATGAATCTGGAGCAGCGGAAAGTGTGGAATGAGAATCACAAGGCATTAACCGGAATGCTCGGCAGACCCGATAAGCATTCTGAAGCGGCGGACTTATTCCTGGAGCAGCACCGCTGGCTGTATGCATCAAGAGAGGCTGGCGGGCTGGCGACTTATGAGGATGTTATTATGAACACTCTGGGGGAGCAGACCTTCCGGGCGTATCCGGTACGCACATCTGCCAGCAGGAACTCCATTGCCTGGCATCTGTGGCATGCAGCGCGGATCGAAGACATAACGATGAATGTACTGATCTCGGGCAGGGAACAGATACTGCACAGCGGAGGCTTTGCGGATAAACTCAATACACGGTTCATTCACTCCGGCAACGGGATGGATGAGTCAGAGATTGCCGAGCTGAGCTCAGTTCTGTCTTTTGAGGCGTTGCCGGACTACAGGCTGGCCGTCGCTGAACGTACCCGCTCCATAATCGCAGGATTAAGCGCTGCGGAGCTAAAAACCAGAGTCAGCGCCCGGCGGCTCAATCAGGTGAAGGAGCAGGAGGCTGTCAAAGCAACCGAGCAGTGGCTGCTGGATTACTGGGGAGGTAAGACGGCAGCCGGACTGGTGTTAATGCCGGCTACCCGGCATAACTTTCTGCACCTGAACAAGTCGATGCAGGTGAAGGTGAAGCTGGAGAAGCAGCCGGCCCGCCAATAGCCGGAGCCGGCCGCACACAAAAGCGGAACAGGGACTGAATCCCTGCTCCGCTTTTGTGTAAAGTGTAACTTTTGAATCCTTCCTCAACCAGCCCGGTTTTCTTACTCGCATAAATGTAGTGGAAAAATGCAACCTAATTCATTCAGAAGGCTCACATGAAAGGATTTAGTTGAAAAATGGCCAATTAAACATGCGATCCAACTACATTTTATTTAAGCCCCCGTCTTCCGATGAAGCCACCGGGACAAGACCTGGCGGGCTAAACCCCGCTGCTGAAGGTTCCTAGCTTAACCGGCTGGTTCAGGCGTCCGGCCCGCTGGTTCGCATGCTTACTGCTGATCAGCTCACTGGCGATCGACATCATCAGCTTGATCCGGTTCGCTTGATTCACCACACTTACACCCGCGTCATAATCGATTGCCGCAATATTAGCTCCCGGATACAGCTCCTTCAGCCCTTTGATGCTTCCCCGGCCCGTAATATGATTCGGCAGGCAGGCGAACGGCTGGATACAGACGATATTATCCACTCCGTTGTCCAGCAGATCCATCATCTCCGCTGTCAGGAACCAGCCCTCGCCCATCTGGTTGCCGACTGATACCAGACGGCTCGCCTTCTCCGCCAGCCCGTAAATATTTTCCCGGCTCTTCGCCAGTCCCGCTTCCTCCAGCGCCACCTTCACCGGCCTGCGGTAAATTTCGAGATAGGAGATCAGCATCGGATTGATGTATCCAAGCCGCTTGCTTTTGCCGAACTGCTCCGCCTTGTAGATCGGGTTATAGATGCAGTAGAAGATGAAGTCCAGGAAGTCCGGCATGACAGCCTCGCCGCCCTCCGCCTCAATCATTTCAATAATCCGGTTGTTGGCATCCGGATGGAATTTGATCAGAATCTCGCCGACAATGCCTACCTTCGGCTTCTCATAATTATGGACCGGAAGGCGGCTGAACCCAGCAACAATGTCCCGGACCAGCCGTTTGTATTCCCGGAAGGAGAAGGTTGACAGGCTGGCCTTGCAGCGGTCCATTCCTTTGCGGTAGAGCGCCTCAGCACTGCCCGGAATCTGCTCATACGGCCGGAACCGGTGCAGCAGCCGCATCATGAGATCACCGTAGCAGGCTGCGGCGACCAGCCGGTTCGCCAGCTTGAGGCTGATCTTGAAGCCGGGCTGATTCTCCATGCCGGAGGCATTCAGCGAGATGACAGGAATATGCCCCAGCCCTGAATCCTTCAGCGCCTTGCGCAGCAGCGATATATAATTGGTCGCCCGGCAGCCGCCCCCGGTCTGTGACATAATGACCGCGGTGCGGTTCAGGTCATAACCTCCGCCTTTTAGGGCTGATAGAATCTGCCCGATGGTGACTATAGCCGGGTAGCAGGCATCATTATTGACATATCTGAGCCCTTCCTCTGTCTCCTGCGGTCCGGTTGTCTCCAGTATCTTGAGCCGGTATCCCGCATCCTGAAAAACGCGTTCAAACAGCTCGAAGTGCACTGGCGACATCTGCGGCGACAGAATGGTGTAGCTCTCCTTCATTTCCTTAGTAAAGGTAATGTTGGCCTGCGTTTTGTACAGGAGCTGCGGCTCCACTTCGCTCTTCTCGCGCTCGCGCATGGCTGCAAGCAGCGAGCGCAGCCGGATGCGGGCCGCGCCAAGGTTACTGATCTCATCAATTTTGATCAAAGTGTAGACCTTGTTGTTCCGCTCCATGATCTCCTGCACAGCATCACAGGTGATGGCATCAATACCGCAGCCGAAGGAGGTGAGCTGTACCAGCTCCAGATCCTTGCGGGTGGAGGCCAGCCGTGCGGCACGGTACATACGGGCATGATAGGTCCACTGGTTGACCACAGCCACATCGCCTTCACTGCGGTCGAGATGACAGACCGAATCCTCAGTAAGCACCGCCAGCCCCATGCCGGTAATCATATCGGCAATACCGTGATTGATCTCCGGATCTGCATGGTAGGGATGGCCGCAGAGCAGAATTCCCTTTGTGCCTGTCGCGCTCAGGAACGCCAAGGTTTCCTCGCCTTTGGAGCGCACATCCCTTTTGGCATGCTCCGCTTCAGCCAGACCGGCCTGAACAGCGGCAATAATCTCGTCCTTCGGGATATCGGTGAAGGTCTTCATCAGCCCTTTGGTCAGGGCAGCAATATCATCAAAGGTCAGAAACGGGCTGACAAGCGGAACTCCGCCTTCCTTCAGGCTATCCATATTGTTGCGGATGACCTCAGGATAAGAAGCAACCACCGGGCAGTTGAAGTGGTTCGTGGCCGCTTCATCCTCCTTTTTCTCATACACAACTGCCGGATAGAAAATAAAGTCTGCGCCTTTGCCCACCAGGCTTTGCACATGGCCGTGGGCCATCTTCGCCGGATAGCAGATGGATTCGGATGGAATGGTGTCCATTCCGCTCTCATACAGCTTTTTACTGGACTTGGGGGACAGAAGCGTCCGGTAACCCAGACTGGTGAAAAAAGTATGCCAGAACGGATAGTTCTCGAACATATTCATCGTACGCGGAATGCCGACAACGCCCCGCTGTGCCTCCTCTTCCGGCAGCCCCTCATAATCGAAGAACCGTTCGTATTTATACTGCATCAGATTCGGCAGTGTATTCTTAGTCTTCTTACCCCCGGCTCCGCGTTCACAGCGGTTACCGGTCACATGGAAGCTTTTATCCGGAAAACGGCTGATTGTCAGCGCGCAATTGTTGGCACACAGGCCGCAGCGGCCCGGCGATACCTGACAGGTAAAGGCCTCCAGCTCCTCCGGCCCAAGCAGTGTGCTGATGCCTCCGGCTACGGATTGTTCCTTAGCCAGCAGGGCACAGCCGTAGGCACCCATTACACCGGCGATATCCGGCCTTACAACGGTTCTGCCGGTCAGCAGCTCGAACGCCCGCAGCACAGCCTCATTATAAAAGGTTCCGCCCTGTACGATGATATTACGCCCCAGATCCTCGCTATTGCGGATTTTGATTACCTTTTGCAGGGCATTCTTGATAACAGAGTACGCCAGCCCGGCAGAAAGGTCGGCCAGCGAAGCGCCTTCCTTCTGCACCTGCTTCACCTTGGAATTCATGAACACAGTGCAGCGTGAGCCAAGATTGACCGGCTTGCTCGATTCCAGCGCGGCATTGGCAAATTCTGCGATGCCCAGCTCCAGGGCAGAGGCAAAGCTCTCAAGGAAAGAGCCGCAGCCCGCCGAGCAGGCCTCGTTCAGCATCAGGCTGTCGATGGCCCCGCCGCGGATTTTGATGCACTTCATATCCTGGCCGCCGATGTCGAGAATGAAGTCAACCTCAGGCATAAATTTAGAAGCCGCCTTATAGTGTGCTACCGTCTCCACTTCTCCGCCGTCCGTCCGCAGTGCAGCCTTAATCAGACCTTCTCCGTATCCGGTGGCATAAGCGCCTGCAATATAGCAGTCTTCCGGCAGCAGTCTGTAAATTTCCTTAAGGGCATCCCTGACCGACTGCAGCGGATTTCCCTTGTTACTGCCGTAGGAGGTGTACAGGATCTGATCATCAGCACCGGTTATGACCAGCTTCGTCGTCGTTGAGCCTGCATCAATTCCGAGATAACACGCCCCGCTGTAATCCGCCAGCTCCGCACGCTTGACTGCAGCCCTGCCGTGGCGCTGCCGGAACTCAGCCAGATCTGCCGTTGTTTCGAACAGAGGCGGCAGATCTGCATCCTCGGCGCGGTCGGCTTTGAAATCGACAGCGTCAATCCGGGATATCCAATCCCCCAGCGTCAGCATTAGCGGCTCTGACTGTGCCAGTGCTGAACCGATCGCCACAAAATACTGGGAACGCTCCGGAAACAGCACCTCCCCTTCCTTAAGCCCCAGCGTCTTCGCGAACAGATCGCGCAGCACGGGCAGGAAGGTCAGCGGACCGCCCAAAAAAGCCACCCTTCCGCGGATTGGACGGCCGCAGGCCAGCCCGCTGATCGTCTGGTTCACGATGCTCTGAAAAATGGACGCAGCTATATCCTCACGCCGCGCACCTTCATTAAGCAGCGGCTGTACATCGCTCTTGGCAAACACGCCGCAGCGTGAAGCAATCGGATAGATCCGCTCATGCTTCTCAGCAAGCCGGTTAAGTCCGGCAGGGTCTGTCTGCAGCAGGGCAGCCATCTGATCGATGAACGCTCCGGTACCGCCTGCACAGGCGGTGTTCATCCGCTGCTCAATGCCGCCGTTCAAATAAATGATCTTGGCATCCTCTCCGCCAAGCTCAATCGCTGTATCGCACTGCGGAATCAGCTCACTAATCGCTTTGGTGCAGGCAATAACCTCCTGAACAAAGGGGACTCCGCCAAGCTTTGATAAAGACATGCCTGAGGAACCGCTTACAGCCAGCGCCGCCTTCCTGTCCGGGAACCGGTCCCGGACATCGGACAGAAGGGATAGTGCGGCTCTTTTTATATCACTGAAATGTCTGGCATAATCCTGATAAACAATGGTACCCCGTTCCATAACAACCAATTTGGCCGTAGTTGATCCGACATCAAGCCCTATACGCATCATCATGCCATCCCCTTGCCTTGCTCCAAATTTGAAGTAATATGAGGCAACTATATCATGAGAGCGCCTTATAAAGGCTGTTAGAAATGTTACAGACAATTTCAAATCATTACCAGCATACTTATTTATTTCGCCAGCTCTTCCAGCGTCTTTTCAACATGGCCTTTCACGCGGACTTTGCGCCACTGTGCCGCCAGTTTTCCCTGCTCATCAATCAGAAAGGTTGAGCGGACAATACCCATAAATTCCTTGCCGTACAGCTTTTTGAGCTGCCACACGCCGAACATTTCACTTACCTGATGATCTTCATCTGACAACAGCGGAAACGGCAGACTGTTCTTATCTGTAAACTTCCCGTGCGAGGCCAGGCTGTCCGGGCTGATTCCCAGCACAACTGCCCCTCTCGCGGAAATTTCATCATGGGCGTCACGGAGTTCACAGGCCTCCTGGGTGCAGGCAGGTGTCATATTTTTCGGATAAAAATAAAGCAGCACCTTGCGCCCGCGGTAATCGCTTAAGCTGATCTCACCGCCTGTAGATGCCGGAAGCGTAAAATCCGGGACCTCGTGCCCGATTTCGATTGATTTCGTCATATGTATACACTCCTTATCAGTTACTTTCGGTTTCCACTAAAGAATTTGGTGAAATATTCCGAAATTGCTTGTATTCCTAAAAGAAATTATAATGTAGAGAATGTGAATGCGAAAGGAAGAACGAAATGCCTCCAAGAAAGAACCGGCACGCAAAAACCGGCAAGTCGAACAAGAAAACGCTGCTTTGGACTCTAGCTATTATATTTCTCCTGATTGCCGGCGGCGCCACTTACTACTTTACCAGTCTGTATACTCAGCTGGACAACCTGCATAAGACCGGTGAGGATTCACCCTTTGCAGCTGTCCCCACTCCTTCAGCAGAAGTCGTTCAGCCTCCTGAATGGGAAGGCACTGAACCAGTAAACATCCTGCTTATGGGCGTCGATGCACGCGGAGTAAAGAAAGGTGAAGTTCCCCGCTCGGATACGATGCTGGTCGCCTCTCTGGACCCGGTTAAGAAGAAATTCTACGTATTCTCCATCCTTCGCGATACTTATGTGGACATTCCCGGGTATGACAAGGAACGCATTAACACAGCTATTACACACGGTCCCGAAGTAGCGATGCAGACAGTAAGCGACCTGCTCGGTATACCGGTTCAATATTATGTCTATACCGACTTCCAGGGCTTCATTGCGCTGGTGGATGCAGTCGGCGGTGTTGATTATGAGGTCGAGAAGGACATGGTCTACAAGACTATCGCTGACGGGCCTGAATATGACATTGATCTTAAAAAAGGCTTCCAGCACCTTGACGGCAGCATGGCGCTGCAATACGTGCGCTTCCGTCATGATGCCACGTCCGATTTCACCCGGACAGAGCGCCAGCGCGGCTTCCTGAAGGCCGTAGCGGACAAGGTGATCAGCACGACTTCGATTATCAAGCTGCCTTCCATCCTGTCCCAGGTCACACCGTTTATTGATACCAACCTTGACATGAATGATATGTGGAAGCTTGGCACTGTCGGCTATGACAGCTCTATGGGCGGCAGCGCACAAATTCCGCCTATGGAACTGCTGACGGAAGATACAACCAGCGGCGGCGCTTCTGTCATTGGCTTCAAGAGCCCGGAGGCACTGAAGCAGTTCGTGCAGGACACGCTGTCCGGACCAGAGCCGACAGCCACACCGGAGGCCTCTCCGGAGAGCAGCCCTTCTGCAGCAGCAAATTAATTCACCACTCGGCCAATGGACGGGCGGACAGCGGTATTTCCCGTTGTTCGCCCGTTCCCTTGCCCGGGGCTACATAGGGTACTCCCCACAATTCAAAATTCTCTGGCAGTATGAAAGGATGATTCTAATGAACCGCAGTAATTCAGAACAATTATACCAGGAAGCTCTCCAGCATATTGTCGGCGGGGTCAACAGCCCGTCCCGTTCCTTCAAGGCTGTCGGCGGCGGCGCCCCGGTATTCATGAAACGCGCCAAGGGCTCACGCTTTTGGGATGAAGACGGCAATGAGTACATTGATTACCTCGCCGCCTATGGCCCGATCATTACCGGACATGCCCATCCGCATATTACCGCAGCGATTACAGAAGCCGCACAAAACGGTATTCTGTACGGAACGCCGACCCGGCTTGAGATTAAGCTGGCGAAGATGCTTAAGGAAGCCATCCCTTCGATGGATAAGGTCCGTTTCGTCAACTCCGGTACCGAGGCCGTGATGACCACCATCCGCGTTGCCCGCGCATATACCAAACGCAGCAAAATCGTGAAATTCGCCGGCTGCTATCATGGCCACTCTGATCTTGTGCTGGTTGCCGCCGGCTCCGGCCCTTCGACACTGGGCATTCCGGACAGTGCCGGTGTCCCTGGCAGCATCGCCCAGGAAGTCATCACCGTTCCGTTCAATGATCTGGACGGGCTGCGTGAAGCGCTGGAGAAGTGGGGCGAAGATGTCGCAGCAGTTATGGTTGAGCCGATTGTCGGCAACTTCGGTATGGTTATGCCGAAGCCCGGCTTCCTGGAGGGCTTATGCAAGCTGGCGCATGATAACGGTTCGCTTGTCATTTATGACGAGGTAATCACCGCGTTCCGCTTCCACTTCGGCTCTACCCAGACCTATGCAGGCCTTGATAACCATGAGGATATTACTCCGGACTTGACCGCCCTGGGCAAAATCATCGGCGGCGGTCTGCCAATCGGCGCTTACGGCGGCCGCAAGCATGTCATGGAGCAGGTTGCTCCGCTCGGACCGGCTTATCAGGCCGGAACCATGGCCGGCAACCCCGCCTCCATCTCGGCAGGCATCGCCTGTCTGGAGGTGCTGGGCGCTGAAGGCGTCTATGATGAAATGGAGCGTCTCGCCATCCGCCTGACCGAAGGGCTGCAGGCCTCGGCAGACCGGCACGGCATTCCGCTGACGATCAACCGCATAAGAGGTGCGTTCTCAACGCATTTCTGCGATCATCCGATTACCAACTACGATGAGGCGCAGGATACCGACAGCGAACGGTTCGCCAGCTTCTTCCGTCACATGCTAAGCCGGGGCATCAATCTGGCTCCGTCTAAATATGAAGCCTGGTTCCTGACTACAGCCCACACCGATGCTGATATCGATACTACGCTTGAAGCGGCTGAAGCCTCATTTAAGGCAATGGCGGCAGAGAAGTAATCAGCTTTCACTAAAAAACACAAACCCGATGCCACCGGCATCGGGTTTGTGTTTTTTCCGGTTCAGCTGCTCTTACTGCTCTTCTTCCGTCCATGATTAAACATGGCTGCAACCATCGCTGCTCCAATCAGCCTAATAAAAAGAGGGACTTCGTTAACCAGCATTGTCATGACAACAAAGCTGATTACAATCGCCGCTTCTGCCATAATATGCCGTCTGAATGTTTCTTTGCGCACCCTGTGTACAAATACCCCGATAATCAGAAGAGTGAGCCCCAAATATACGGCTGTAACGGCTATCCCTGTTCCGTTCATGATTCCTCCTGTTATTTCAGGTCATACAGGCTGCGGATTTCCACATCCTGCGGCAGCTTGAACGGATTCTCCTGATTAATCCGGTCATAGAACATTACGCCGTCCAGGTGGTCCATTTCATGCTGGATGATAATTGCCTGATACCCTTTAAATTTCACGGCAACCGGCTTCCCCTCAAGGTCAAAGCCCTTTACCTTCACTGTCTCATAGCGGGGTACAAAGCCGTGCACCGGCCGGTCTACAGACAAGCAGCCTTCACTCTCAGGCAGATAGACCATGGAGACAGAATGGCTGATGATCCGCGGATTGACCCAGGCATGCTCCACGATCTTTCCTTTTTCATCCTTCGAGTACATCACAAACATCCGCTGCTGCAGACCGATCTGGTTCGCAGACAGCCCTACGCCGGAACGCAGCTTGTATTTGGCTGACACCTCCGGGTCCTGGCTGTTCTTGAGAAACTGCAGCATGCATGCAAGCGTCTCACGGTCCTCTGCCCGAAGCGGCAGCTCCACTGGCGCAGCCACACTGCGGAGCACGGGATCGCCCTCACGAATAATATCGTCCATTGTAATGATATAGTCTGCCTTAAATTTTGAACTAGACAACAAATTTCATCCACCTTTGCTTAATAAGCTAAATTGGCCGTTATTCTGTCAGGTTATGCCTGTTATGGATTTATGAATGCAGTCCGCAGCTTGCTGCTGTAGTTCACGTCAAAGCCAAGCCCGGTTGCCAGCGCAGCGAGCGGCAGATAGGTTTTATCCTCTTTGCCGACCTTTTGCAGAAACGCCGGTGTGTCGATAGCCTGGTTGACTCCGTTAACCTTGATAAACTTGGACCCTATTGTGATGACCACTGTACGTCCGCCGTACACAATGGTCGCGCTGGATGTTTTGTTGTCCCACTTGCCGGTCGCGCCTACTGCGTTCAGGATATCCTTCAGTGCCAGGAAATTCTGCCCGTTCTTCAGAATCGGCTTGTTGGGGGTATTCAGCTCTACTCCCTTTACCACGATAGACATCGGGGACGGTGCTGCACCCGGAGCTGTAACGGCCGTAACGGAAGGTGTGCGGTACTGTCCCCACTCCAGCTCGGCAAAGACTCTGGCTATTTTTTCGTATCCCAGCTGGGTCGGATGAAAATCTGCCGCACCTGCACCAATGATGTGGGTCAGCGATGCCTCTACTCCGGCGAACTGTGCAGCAACATGGGCCGTCACTACCGGAGCCGCTGCCGTATTCAGGCTGGCTGTAACACTATCTGCAACTGCCGTGAACCGCTCAGCCGCACTCATAAGGGTTGTATAATTTGCACCGAGCGCAATTTTGGGTGCCGGCTGGTATTGGTCGGCCAGCAGAATCGTCGCTGCAGGATTGACTGCGCGGATATTCTCCAGTGCTGCCTTCACATTACTGCCGTAAAGGGTCAAAAGCTGCTCCAGCTGGACTTCGAAATCAGCAGAAGCAATGGACTTAACATTCAGGAACAGGCTGCTGACATCATTTCCGCCGATTGTTATCGTAATGAGGTCTGCATCCGCAAGCTCTGTATGGATCGCCGGTGCAAGTGCCGCAAACTGGCTGATCCGCGGATCGCGCAGCCCTGTTTGTATTCCGTCAGGCGTAATCACGGTACCGGCCTTAATGGCTCCCGTATAGTTAAGTAATCCTGCTGAGGTTAATCCGAGAATGCCATAATTATTCAGGGCACTTCTTCCGTGGTACCAGCCCTGTTCCAGCAGCCGCTCCGCGTATCCGTATGGTTGTGTATTCGGGTCCGTCATCCCCGGCTCATAACCGGCAGTGATTGAATCCCCCAGTGCCACGATGCGAAAGACATCCTGACCGGTTTCTTGTCCAGCTGCTGTCCCAGCCGCATCAGCCTGTGTATTCCCTGCACCAAGCAGCAGCGTGAACAGAAGCATGCCGCTTGTTCCGGCCGCCCATAATTTTTTCCATGCCATCAGCATCGTACCCCTCCCAGATTAATATAATTCCATTCTAACATCTGGCCCGCCCGCAGCAAAGGAGCGGCTTCCCGTTATTTGAGAAACCGCTCCTGTGGTAAAACTCCGTTCTATTGTTACCCGCTTACGGGTCCGTCAGCCGGCTTAACGCCTTTATCCTGCTGCTGACCGCCTAATCCGGCCCGCTTCAGATATTTGTCATAGCGGTCATCCAGCTCATGGGCGATTGTGCGGTAACGCAGCGTCTCTGCTACAATCGGGTCGTGTGCAGTCTGAATCCGGATTTCGTATTTGGGCGAAATCTGCCGTATCTCTTTGGCTGTACGGTCGCCCTGCTCCATCTCGCCTTCCTGCAGCATTTCGCTCAGCTTACGCTCCAAATCATGATCTTCCATGCCTCTGCCGCCCCCTTAGAGCTTAAACCCCGTTGCATCCGCTTCTTTCAAAGAGGATACCAGGAACTCGTGGATCTTTCCGTTACTCGCCACAATATGGCGGGACCCAACATCGTACGGATTGCCCAGCGTATCCGTCACCTGGCCTCCGGATTCAAGCACCAGCAGCACACCGGCAGCGCAGTCCCAAGGGCTTAAGCCAACCTCCCAGTAGCCGTCGACCCGGCCTGCTGCAACATAAGCCAGATGCAGTGCAGCCGAGCCGCCGGCGCGGACACCGCGAATCTGCGGCAGAACCTGCTGCAGGCCGGCCATATTCGCCGGCTGGGCAAAGGTCCGGTCCGGCGGAAAGCCCATGGCTATCAGGCTGCTGCCAGGGTCCGTCTCTTTGGATACGGCGGTCGGTATCCCGTGCATATAGGCGCCTTTGCCCTTTTCAGCCACGAACATTTCGTCACGGATCGGATCATAGATGACTCCAACCGCCAGCTGTCCGTTAATGGCAAGCGCGATAGATACACAGTAGAAAGGAAATCCGTGCACGTAATTGGTTGTCCCGTCAATCGGGTCAACAATCCATAAATGCTCATGCTTGATTCCTTCCTCCAGGGCAGCGGTAACTGCCTCCGCACCGGGGGTGACCCCTTCTTCTCCAAGGATAGCATGGTCGGGATAATGGGTCAGGATCAGCCGCCGGATCATCTGCTCCACACCTTTATCAACTTCAGTTACGAGATCCTGCGCCGACGTCTTGCTGCCCAGCTCCTTCACCTGTCCCTGTCTGCTCTTGATCCATTCCCCCGCTTTAGCCGCAGCGTTAATTGCCGCCGCCGTGTAACCTTTACTAGTCACCACATAGGGCTCCCGTTCATTCCGCTTGTCAGAATTTAAAGGATTCATCTCTTCACTCCGCTTTCTTGAACTTGATCGCTCTCCCGTGAAACACTGCCTTCTAAGCAGGCACACTCCTGCCGCTTAAGTTTCATTCAACGTACCCTATTTCAAAACACTTATCAAGTCAAAACTATGGCTCGACATGAATACTGGCTCCGTTCAGGACCGTAATTCCATTGCCTGCTTCCGCCAGCTCCTTCATGGCATCCATCAGGCCGAACAGCGCACCATCCTTATGCTTAGCTTCAATCATCACATCAACAGCAGGCGTATCAGCTGCAATCCGCTTTAGAAAAGCAAGCAGAGGCGCCGGCTCCACCCCGTCGGCATGACTGCGCGGATCAGACGGGCTGCGCGGGCTGGAGACGTGGATTTTGGGCGGCAGCACCTCTCCGGGAGCCACATCGGCCAGCGCCAGCCTGCTTTTCCACGTATCCAGAATATCCGGCCACAGCTCCCAAGGAAGCTCGCCTTCGTTGTTCACCCACTGGTGATGAATATCCAGCACCATCGGCAGACCCAGACTGCGGCAGACGGCAAGGGTCTCCGCCGCATTGAACGTCTTGTCATCATTCTCCAGCGTCATCCGCTCCTGCAGCCTTGCCGGCAGCTCGGCAAAATGCGCCTTAAAGCGTTCCGCCGCGGCAGGCTTGTCCCCATAGGCTCCGCCGATATGGATGTTGTTCTTGGCCGTTGCCGGAAGCCCCAGGGCATCCAGCATGTCCGTATGATACTGAAGGTCACGGACGGAGCTGGCCAGCACCTCCGGGCGGGGCGTGCTCAGCACCGTGAAGTGATCCGGATGAAACGAGACCCTGAGTCCGTGCTTTTTAATATATTCTCCGACCTCGGCAAACTCCCCGGCGAGCGCCGCAAAAGGGTTCCAGTCCTGCAAGTCGGGATGTGTCGAAAGCGGAATCAGCTTGGAGGTCAGCCGGTATACCTCAATCTCCGAGCCGACATTATGCTTCAGGAGCCGCAGCGTGTTGTGCAGATTCATCCTGGCAATCTGCTCCAGCCGCCGCAGCCCCGCCTCGCGGTCGCCCAGCTTATTAAAGCTGGCCATGGTCATGGTCTTGGAGGGCGAGCAGTCTTTGATGACGGTTGACATGGCCACATAACCGAAGCGGACAATCATTTTTCTTCCCCGAAAAACATCTCATAGGCCAGTGCAGTCTGCACACGCGACTCTTCCTCATTCAGCCTGCGTACCAGGTCCATCTCCACTGCGGTAACCTCATTGCCCTGAAAATTTATCTCCGCGATGGAGGCTGAAATTTTCACTATCGCCACTGCCACGTTCTCGGGTGTATATGCAATAACCTTCTGGCCGGTCGGGTAGACGCGGAAGCCCTGTTTTACCATCTTGGTGCGCCCGTACTCCAGCAGCTCGTATAGCTCCTGCTCGTTCTTGAACTTGCAGACTGAATTGAATTCCGATAGAAATCCCATTGCCTACGATTCTCCTTCCCGGCCGGATCTGATCCGCCGTTACGCTTTGGATTTTATGATTCGTTGTCGTACTTGAGGCCCTGTCTGAACTGATACCGCTCCAGCGCCAGCTCAACCATGCGGTCCAGCAGCGTCTGATAAGAGACGCCGGTTTCACGCCACAGCAGCGGATACATGCTGAATGGCGTAAAGCCCGGCATTGTATTGACTTCATTAATCAGAATCTTGTTGTCAGACCTGCGCAGGAAAAAATCCGCACGCGTGATGCCGCTGCCCTCGATCGCCCGAAAGGCCTGAAGCGCTGCTTCACGCAGACGGTCTGCCACTTCCGGGTCCAGCGGAGCAGGAATCAGCATCTGCGACTTGCCGTCGATATACTTGGCTGCATAATCATAATATTCACCGGAAGAGACGATTTCACCCGGAACCGAAGCCTCAGGCTCTTCATTTCCCAGTACAGCCACTTCTACCTCACGGGCATCCACAAATTCTTCAATGATCACCTTCGTATCATAGCGGAGGGCGAATTCTACAGCCTTGATCAGACTTTCCTTATCTGCTGCTTTGGAAATACCGACGCTTGAACCCAGGTTGGCCGGCTTGACGAATACAGGGTAACCCAGCTTATCCTCTACTCCGACAATCAGCTCATGGCTCTTCTGCTTCCAGGCTGCTGCGCTGAAATAGCAATACCCGCATTGTTCAAGCCCTGCTTCACCAAACAGCTTCTTCATCACAACCTTATCCATACCTGCTGCAGAAGCCAGAACACCGGCCCCGATGTATGGAATGTTGGCCATTTCGAACAGTCCCTGAATCGTACCGTCTTCCCCGTTCGTGCCATGGAGCAGCGGGAACATGACATCGACGATTGCACCCTCCCCGCTCAGCCCGCTGAATACAGTATTAAGCGCCATGCCCATATCGCCCGCCGGGCCGTCCAGCTTCAGCTGCTCAATTCTGCTGTAAGGGGCGCCAAGGGTCTCTCCGACCTTCCATAATCCCTGCTTGGAAATATAAAACGGAATAATCTCATATTTATCGTAGTCAAAAGCGTTCATGACCGCAAATGCCGTCTGCAGCGATACTTCATGCTCCCCGGATTTGCCTCCGTACACCAGTCCTACGGTACATTTCGTGTTCCCCATGCCCTAACCTCTTTCTGAATTATAAGTAGTCATTAATATGAAAAAAACGGTAGGCCGTTCTGTCGGTCCATGCATAGGAATCGCGATAATCCCAATAGCGGTGACGGCTTGATACCGTTCTTGCGTTCACAAGCGGCATTCCATCCGCATCAAAGGCGGTAACAACGGTGCTGTGCTGATAGTGGCCGTTGCCGTCCCAGTCATACAGGATGACATCACCCAGACTAAGCTGGTCCGGACGCTCTACAGCTTCGGCGCGGAGTCCGCTGCTGCGCTGTCCGCCCAGATACCGCCCAAGACTGTCCGACACAGCCCAGCTGAAGCTCCACCATTCCTGGGCTCCATTGTAGCCTTTGTACCACCAGCCCGTTTCTCTTTTACCAGTATAGTTGATAGGCGCTCCCCCTGCAAAGAGACATTGGGAGACGTAATTGGTGCAGTCGACGTCAAAAACCTCAAATTCCGGGTTGCCGTCCTTCCACCAGCGGTCAGCATAGGCTGCCGCCTCCTCACGGCGGTAACGCACCTCTCTTGAACCTGCGGTTCCGCGCAGAATCCTGCGGTTCAGCAGCGGCTGTGACGGCTGCGGGGCCGGCAGCACCTCTCCCCATTTGGACAGCCGCAGTGCCGGCTCCGCCTCTCCCGCCCCGCGCTGGGAGCTTCGCTCAGGGACACTGCGCTCGATGTTAATAATCTCCCAGCCGGCTCCTGCCTGCACAAAGGTAAGCCGCTCGGTTTCAATTTTATCCTCACGGTGCGTGATACCGCCCTTTTCATAATACAGCGCACTGTGCAGGGCTACATCTGCTATAATCTCACCGGGGTTCTGCCGCACCGTCCGCAGCGTCCGGACACCGGTCTCTCCGCGCAGCGGTGTAATGCTCCGGCCTTCATACCACTGTGCAAGACGGCGCGAGCGCTCACCCTGCATTTTGTGAAACCGCATGTCCTTCACTGAACCCTGCCCCTGTGCATAGGCCGGAGCGACCCGTCCTTTATTCAACAGATCGACATAAGCATACAGACTTTTTTTCCACACCTGCTCCATCTCATAACCGCCTTTCCCTGTTTGGCTGCTGTCCTATGTATATGTGCGGAAAGGTAATGCTATACAGGCGGAAACAGGCAGAGGGGCGGGAAAATCGCCAGGGGAAGGCGGCTGCTAATTCCGTTATTTCGGCCGGCTTCAGGCAATCAGCGGACTCCTGCTAATGTGTATGATTTCACATAGTACAAGCCGGGGAAATGAAGCGAAAGCGCAGGTAAAATTGGGCGAATTAAGCAGCAAAAAAAACTTTACTCTCATCTATGTAACCGTTATACTTTATATATACGAAATTTGAAATGGAGTTTCAACAGATGAAACAAGGAGGCGCATATATGCCAAGCAAGGACCATTTTTCACTGTCCAAGAGCCTGAAATCAGGCGGCAAATTCTACCGCTACTATGATCTGAATTCCCTTGAACAACAAGGTGTGGGCGACATATCCTCCCTGCCCTTTTCCATCAAAGTGCTGCTGGAGGCTGCTGTCCGCCAGTATGACGGACGGGCAATCACAGAAGAGCATGTGAAGCAGCTGGCCGGATGGTCCGGCGGCATTGACCGCAACAAGGAAATTCCGTTTATCCCGGCGCGAATCGTGCTGCAGGATTTCACCGGTGTCCCGGTGGTAGTCGATCTGGCGGCTATGCGCGATACCGTCAAGAAGGCCGGCGGAGATCCGAAGAAGATCAATCCGCTCGTTCCGGTTGATCTTGTTATTGACCATTCCGTCATGGTTGATGCATTCGGCACAGCCGATGCACTTGAATATAATATGAATGTCGAATTTGAACGCAATGAGGAGCGCTACCGCTTCCTGCGCTGGGCGCAGACGGCATTCAACAACTTCCGCGCCGTTCCTCCGGCAACCGGAATCGTGCACCAGGTCAACCTGGAATACCTGGCTTCAGTAGCTGCCACCAAAACTGTTGACGGTGAGACTGTAGTCTATCCGGATTCCCTGGTCGGTACGGACTCCCACACTACCATGATCAACGGCCTCGGCGTTGTCGGATGGGGTGTCGGCGGGATTGAGGCAGAAGCAGGGATGCTGGGACAGCCGCTGTATTTTGTCACACCTGAGGTTGTAGGCTTCAAGCTTACCGGCAGTCTGATGGAAGGGGCTACGGCAACTGACCTTGCACTGACCGTTACCCAGATGCTCCGCAAGAAAGGCGTAGTCGGCAAGTTCGTCGAATTCTACGGCCCGGGTCTGGCTAACATCAGCCTGGCTGACCGCGCTACTGTCGCTAACATGGCGCCTGAATACGGGGCAACCATCGGCTTCTTCCCTGTAGACGAAGAAACGCTGGCCTACCTGCGCAGCACCGGCCGTCCGGATGAACTGGTTGAGCTGGTCAGTGATTACTATAAGGCACAGGGCATGTTCCGTACTGCCGACACCCCTGATCCGCAGTTCAGCGATGTGATCGAGCTTGATCTGGCATCTGTGGTTCCATCCCTGGCCGGACCTAAACGTCCGCAGGACCGTGTCGAGCTGTCGCACATGAAAGAGAATTTTGAAGGCATCATCCGCACACCTGTCGATAAAGGCGGCTACGGCCTCAGCGATGAGAAGATCGCCGAAGTGGTAGAAGTGCAGCACAAGAACGGAAGCACCAGCAAGATGGGCACCGGAGCCGTAGTTATTGCCGCAATCACCAGCTGTACGAACACTTCTAACCCAAGCGTAATGCTGGGTGCGGGGCTGCTGGCGAAGAAGGCTGTAGAACGCGGTCTGACCAAACCGGGTTATGTGAAAAGCAGCTTGACCCCGGGCTCCCTCGTCGTTACCGAATATCTGGAGAAGGCCGATCTGCTGAAGCCGCTGGAGGCACTCGGCTTCTATCTGGCCGGCTACGGCTGCGCGACCTGCATCGGCAACTCCGGCCCGCTGCCGGATGAAGTCAGCCAGGCTATCACTGACAATGATATGACGGTAGCCGCTGTAATATCCGGTAACCGTAACTTCGAAGGCCGCGTGCATGCCCAGGTCAAGGCCAACTATCTGGCTTCACCGCCGCTCGTTGTGGCTTATGCCCTGGCCGGCACGGTTAATATTGACCTGCAGACAGAACCGCTCGGCTACGACCCGCAGGGAGAGCCTGTGTTCCTGAAGGATATCTGGCCGACATCTGCCGAGATCCGCGAAGCCATCGGAGTCTCACTAAGTCCGGAAATGTTCCGCCGTAAATATGAGAATGTGTTCACCGCCAATGAACGCTGGAATGCTATCCCTGTACCTGAAGGCGAGCTGTATGAGTGGGATGACAACTCCACCTACATCCAGAATCCGCCGTTCTTCGAGAACCTTGCTGACGGCATCGGCGATATTAAGGACGTTACCAATGCACGCGTGCTGGCTCTGCTGGGCGATTCCGTCACAACAGACCATATCTCGCCGGCGGGCAACATCTCCACTTCCGGACCTGCCGGAGAATATCTGCGCAGTCACGGTGTGGAACGGGCTGACTTCAACTCCTACGGCTCACGCCGCGGGAATCACGAAGTGATGATGCGCGGCACATTCGCCAACATCCGGATCCGTAATGCAGTTGCTCCGGGAACAGAGGGCGGCGTGACCACCTTCCTGCCAAGCGAAGAAGTCATGTCCATCTACGATGCTTCCATGCTGTACCAGTCGGCCGGCCAGAATCTGGTCGTCATTGCCGGCAAGGAATACGGCACAGGCAGCTCGCGTGACTGGGCAGCCAAAGGCACATTGCTGCTGGGCGTCAAGGCGGTTATCGCCGAGAGCTTCGAGCGGATTCACCGCAGCAATCTGGTCGGCATGGGCGTACTGCCGCTGCAGTTCCAGGAAGGCCACGGCTGGAGCAGCATGGGGCTGACCGGACGCGAGACCTTCAATATTACCGGTCTCGACAACTATGTGCTTCCGGGTCAGGAGCTGACTGTTACAGCTACCCGCGAAGACGGTACACAGTTCGAGTTCCCGGTCATCGCGCGGCTGGACAGCACGGTGGATATTGACTACTACCGCAATGGAGGTATTCTGCAAACGGTACTCCGCCAGATGCTGGCTGACGCTACCGCTTCAGAAACAGCTCTGCCTGTAGAATAAACAGCTTGAATAATCCGGCCTGCCGGCCGGACCAGATAATAACAGCCCCCGCTGCTTCCTGAGGAAGCAGCGGGGGCTGTTTATTTATCGGACCTGTCAGATCTCAATCCGTTCCGAATTCAGGATACGTTTATAGATGAGGGCAATAATCTGTGAGCGGTCGGTCACATTCATTTTATTGAAGATACGGCTTAGATGGTTTTTGACGGTATGCTCACTGATAAACAGGGCGCCGGCAATCTCTTTGTTCGTCTTGCCGTGCACAATCAGCTCCAGCACCTCTTCCTCGCGCGGCGAGATGCCCCATTCCTCCTTCGGAAGCGTCAGCGCAGCACTGTCCAGCAGCCTTGATCCTGTAACCGCCCGCTTCTTAGGCCTGGAATAGGCACGGCTCTGCAGAAAGCGCTCAAACGATGAGCGCGGCTCATCTTCAACCGCCGTTGTCATGCTAGGCTCCGGACTGAAGCGGGAATAGTCGATCCATTTCAGCGGCGGTCCGGCAGGATGCTTGCGGTCTGCCTGTCCGCTCATATGGTGCAGGACCAGAGCCAAAAGCTGGACTGCCAGCGGCAGAACTGTCCGTTCCTGTGAACATTCGGGTAAGCGCAGCCGGTCCACCTGTTTCAGCAGTTCAAGCTCCTTTGCAAAAAATCCGTACTCTCCAAGAAGATCACTGCGGAAAGGAGCAAGCAGACAAGCGCGGCTCACCAGCTCTGCTTCAGCCTCCGGGCGCTCCAGATAGCGGGCAAAATCACGGGCCAGCTCTGAAGCATCCAGTGACAAATACTGGAGCGGAATATTGTTATTCTGCAGATATTCCCGGAAGCTCGCCAGGAATACCTCGGACTGCTTCCAGTATCTGCTGTCCTTCTCAATCAGACGGATGGCCCACCCGGCCAGTCCCGCCACCGTTTCCAGCTGTATTATCCATTGCTCGGCTTCCCTGCGCTGCCTGAAACCGACAGAGAGAACCCCTCTAAATTCATTACCGGCCAGCAGCGGGCACTCCAGCAGAATAAGTCCCCCCGCTGCTTCATGAATAATTGCAGAGGACAGAAAAGACTGCGGGGAATAGCGGGATTCCAGATCCCTTACATAATAATCACCGGATTCCGGCGTCCAGCCTCTTGCGTAGTATGTATGGGCGGCATGATCCCCGTTCTGGAAAAGCACCAGCACCGAAGACAGAGGAAAGGGCAGACCCGTCACCACATCCAGCAGCTGCTTCCCAAGCTCCTGTAGCGATCCGGCACGCTGGAGGTCCTCAGCTGCTTCCTTAAGGCGCAGTACCCCTTCCATGCCCAGCTGCTCCAGGACACCGCTAAAAGGCCGGCCGTTCCGCTCTTTCTGCGGTTTCAACACCCATCCGGCCAGCAGCTTACATATAATGCGGGCAAGCACCGAAATGCTTTTCCCGATTTCCGTTATCCGCTCCCCGCTGATTTCCGGCATAGCACGGAGAGTGGATATCAGCCGGCCGTAGGCAGGGTGCTTCTGCATCCTTGCTTCGAACACGGCCAGCACCTGCTCCTTGGTCCCCTGCTCCATATAGAGCCCAGACCATAAATAATAGACCCGGCCGTAACCTGCAGCGAGCGGAGTAACAGCATACTTTAATCCGGGAACCCATTCCATGACGGCAGGATCTTGTGAGTCCCCCAGCCGGTGCAGCAGCCGTTCACAGCCGCAGGAAGTGTCTTGCAGCGAATCCAGCATCTCCTTGAAAAGCGTACCGGGAGTTGCCGGAGAAGTAATGATGCAACCGTCCTTGTCGGTCAGCACGATAGCCTGATCCGCAGCAGCGCCGAACGTATCCTGCAGCTGCTGAATCTCTTCCATTAACGTGTCTGGTACTGCCGCAATCATAGAATCACCCCATGCCCGGAATTAACAAAGAACATATACATGCGCAAATCGCCACTTCCTACTTTCCTATATATAGCTTTTTATCATAGTCCATTTTGGGCGCAGATACAATTTTTCATCAATTATAAAAAAGAACGCCAGTGCTAAATCGGATAGATATTATACCCAATTGGCATATCACTCCGGTTTTGTCTGACGTTTACTTTCTATATACCCTAATTAAACGCTTCCCTAACGGAAATTCCGGCCCTGTAAAATAATTTACGGTTATCCGATCATAAGACCCATCTCCGCGGCACTTTCTGCAAGAATGACAGCATACTGCTGCAGCGTCTCCTGTGACAGCCTGCTGACGGGGCCTGAAAGGGACAGCGCCGCTGCAACCTTGCCGGTGCGCCCGACAATCGGAACAGCTACCGCAGCTGCCCCCGGCTCACGCTCCTCGAAGCTGGTCGCGTATCCGCGGCGTGTAATCTCTCTCAGCTGCTCCAGATAAAGACTGCGGTCGACGCTCTCCGGCCAGGAGGGATCAGCCAGCAGCCGCACCTGAATCTCAGATGGCGCATAGGCAGCCAGCACCTTGCTGGAAGCACCTACAGACAGCGGCAGACGGGCGCCGATCTGGGCTACACGCCGGATAGCCTGATGACTCTGGACGGCCTGGATCCGTACACGCTCCAGATCATCACGCAGGTACAGGCTGACGGTCTCTCCAAGCCGGTCACGCAGCCGCTCCATTGCCGGAAGCAGCAGCACCGCCGGCTCATCAAGGGTCGGCAGGTGGGTGGACAGCTCCCAGATCCGGATGCCAAGCCGGTATTTATCCGTCCCTTCATTACGCAGCAGAAATCCTTTTTCCTCAAGCGTCGTCAGCAGGCGGTGCACTGTGCTTTTATGCAGACTGATTTTCCCCGCAATCTCTGTAAGGCTCAAATCGCTCTCCTGGGTAAAGCACAGTAATATATCCAGCGCCCTTTCTACAGCGCGAACAGTCAGCTTCCGGTCCTCCACATTATTCTCCCCTTACCTGTTTCATTAAATGAAACCCGGTTACATTATTCTACATAGTCAACTCTATCTTAGAGCAAAAGTCCGGGGAAAGTCCAGCATAATTAAGGCACCGGAAAAGCCTGGGGCGCAGTTTACATTTACATTACAAAAGCGGCGAATTCATTGACTTTGCATGGCCTGGAACCTACGATTAAATATATGAATTATTATTTTAGGAGTGGACATTATGGATCTGGCAACTCTCCGTACCGGCCCGCCGGTCTCACACAAGCCTGATAAGCAGAAGCCGGATGCAGCACATCAGATTTCTCTGCGGATGATCCGTTTCAAGCATATTATTGTAGCCTTGCTGTTATCGGTCTTTTTCTTTTTTGTCTTCTGTTTTATTGCACTTCATGCCTATATCGCCTGGGTGCTGTCTAACCCGACAGTAGCCCCCCTCTATTCCACACCCATGATTGCCAAGGGGCTGGAATATGAGGATGTGAACTTCCCGGCACTCGACGGCAGCCGTACGATGCAGGGCTGGTACATCCCGTCTGAAGGCTCCACCAAGACAATCGTGTTCAGCCACGGCTACGGCGCGAACCGCGAGGAAACCTGGGTTCCCATGTATGATCTGGCCCATTATGCGCACAGCCTGAACTTTAATGTCGTCATGTTCGATTACGGCTTTGCCGCCCAGGTTAACAAGGATATTGCTACCGGCGGCAAAAAAGAGTCCCAGCAGCTGCTCGGTGCGATTAATTTCGCCAAAGAACGGGGGGCCCGGGAGATTGTCGTCTGGGGCTTCTCCATGGGTGCAGGCACTGCGCTTCAGGCCGGGCTTGTCACAGAAGACGTCGATGCCATGATTCTGGACAGCACGTTCCTGCTGGAGCCGGATACGCTTTATCATAATATCAAGCAGAATATTGACCTGCCCCGCCAGCCCTCCCTGGAAATTATGGAGCTTCTGTTCCCGGTGCTGAACGGTACGGGACTGAATCAGATTCCTTACAGCCAAGTCAAAAAGGAGGATTATCCGTTCCCGATCCTGTTCATGCACGGCACGAAGGATGATAAGGCGCCTTATCCGATTGCCGAGGAGCTGGCAGCCAATCAGAGCAATCCCTATTCCGATTCATGGATTATAGAGGACAGCCATCATGAGCTGCTGTTCCGCGAGCATCCCCGTGAATATCTGCGCCGTGTCTCCGCTTTCCTCGGCAATGTGCAGCTGGCGGAGTCGCAGGAGGGCAGCGGAATCAGGGCTGCAAGCAAATAAACAACCAGCACTTAAGAAAGCGTGCAGCGCCGTTATTATACCGGCCTGCACGCTTTTTTGGCGTCAGGCTGCCGGTTTTTCCGGAAAAAGCCCCCTACGGTGCAGACAAAGAATCCCCATCTGTTCTTGGAATCCTTCTCATATTCTCCTTTCACAGTTCATATAATGAACCGTTATTGAGCTAAGACAGGAGGTCTTCCAGCCATGCTGTATATATACGGGCCGCTGCTGCCTGTGCGTATTCTTGAGGAGATTATTGTCTGGAAAACCCAGGAGAAGGAGCATACCGGGGTTATCAAAGGAATTGTTCCCGCTCTGGAGGAGCCCTACCTTAAACTGCTGGAAGAGTGGGCTGTTGTTTTTGGCGCCGCAGAGCAGACTGCACGTAGGCTGCTCGAAGTCTCACTGGTTCCTGTCCCGGGCGGACACTCCGGGCTTGCTGACGATACCGGGCAGCTTGTTCACACCGCGTGCGGGCAGTCCCGCGAATTCATCCGCCAGCTGTACGCTCTGCGGGAGACCAGCCCGGCCGTTAAGGTCCAGCCTTTGGCCGGCATAGTGATTCTGCATATTATCCGCGAATCGGAGTACTTCCTTGCTGTACTGGGAACGCTCAGCGCTCCGGGACAAATCACTGGAATGATGCGGGAAGCGGCTATAGACCAGCCCGAGCAGCAAGATCCGGTATACTGGCCTGAGACCCGGGAGGTTCCCGGACTGGAGGCCCTCGGAGCCTCCTTGCCGGAGCTGCATGAGCCGGGCTCGGTCCCGGTCGGCGGCCATACTCTTCCGCCGCTTCCCTACTCCTATAATGCGCTGGAGCCTTACATTGACGAGAAGACGATGATTATTCACCATGATAAACACCACCAGAGCTATGTAGACGGGCTGAACAAGGCGGAGCTCAAGCTGGCTGAGGCCCGCAAGAGCGGCGATTTCGAGCTGGTTAAGCACTGGGAGCGGGAGCTTGCCTTTAATGGGGCAGGACATTATCTTCACACCATTTTCTGGAATGTCATGTCTCCGCAGGGCGGGGGACGGCCGACAGGAGCCTTGCTGGATGCCATAGAACGCAGCTTCGGCAGCTACGACGCCTTCAAGAGCCAGTTTACTGAGGCGGCCAACAAGGTGGAAGGCGGCGGCTGGGCCCTCCTGGTCTGGAGCCCGCGCAGCCGCAGGCTGGAGATACTGACCGCTGAGAAGCACCAGAATCTGTCACAGTGGGATGTCGTACCTCTGTTGGTGCTGGACGTCTGGGAGCATGCCTATTACCTTAAACACCAGAATAACCGGGCTGATTATATAAAAGACTGGTGGAAGGTGGTCAACTGGCCGTATGTATCCCAGCGTTACGCGGCCGCACGCAAGCTGATGTGGCAGCCTTTTTAACCCGGAAAGCACAGCTGGCCGCTCCTGCCGCACGGCAGAACTAAAAAAATCCCGTCCATCACCGGAGTGCTGGACGGGATTTGCATATATTCGGAGAGGCTTACAGCCTGCTCCGTTCTATTCTTTGATTAAGGCCAGGAATTCTGCGCGGGCTGCAGCATCTTCACGGAAGCTGCCTCTGGTCGCCATGGTCACCGTCTTGCTGCCGGGCTTCTTCACCCCGCGGGCGCACATGCACAGATGCTCTCCCTCTACCACAACCATCACGCCGTGCGGACTCAGCACCTCTGCCATAATATCAGCAATTTGTGCTGTGATACGCTCCTGTACCTGCAGGCGCCGGCTCACTGCTTCCACCAGTCTGGCCAGCTTGCTAAGCCCGGCAATCCGCCCGCTCGGCACGTAGCCGATATGCACCTTGCCGAAGAAAGGGGCCATGTGATGCTCGCACTGGCTGTAATAGACGATATCTTTTACAATAACCAGCTCTTCATGAGACTCATCAAATGTAACGCCGAGCGCCTCGCGGGGATCTATTGAATAACCGCCAAAGATCTCCTCGTACATCCGCGTGACGCGCGCCGGCGTTTCCAGCAACCCTTCACGGCCGGTGTCTTCACCGATTAACTCCAATATTTTCGCAACGTGGTACTCGATCTGCTCACGGTTCACAGATACCTTACCGTTCACATATTCCTTGATGCCCCCCATGAAGCCTCCCCCTTTCGTCCCCGTATCTATAATTATTTATAACGAGAACCTATTATCTGCCTTTGCGGCCCGGTTTCTGTCTGGCTGCCGGAGCAGGCCGTCCCGGCTGTCCGCCGTTATTCTTCAGCATCTGCTGGGCACGCTGCATTTGTTTGCCGTTAAGGTTGTAGCCCATTTGCTTAGCCACTTTCTGAAGCATTTCAGGATCATTCTGCATCGTTGACATTTGTCTGCGCAGATAGAATACACCAATAGCAAATCCGCCAATCAGACCTACGACAAGCGTAATAATAGGTAATGCAATATCCATCTTAAGTCCACCTTTGTGCTCAATTGTCTGCATACCCGCCAAGGGCACGCGATTCTATCATAGCATTTCAACATCTGCACAGCAATTGGAAAATCCCTTAAATTAAAAGAGATAAATTCCTGCTCCATCCCGGGCTGATTCCCCTGCCTCCAGCTCCAGCAGACGGCTCTTAATCCCCAGTCCTCCGGCATAGCCCACAAGCGCACCGGCTGCACCAATGACACGGTGACAGGGAACAATCACAGGAACCGGATTGCGGTTGTTCGCACCGCCGACTGCCCGGACTGCCTTTACATTCCCTACTGCCTGCGCGATTTCCTTGTAGGAAGCAGATGCGCCGTAAGGGATGTTGCGCAGTGCTGCCCATACCTGCAGCTGAAACGGTGTTCCGCGCATATCAAGCGGCAGAGCGAAGTCCCGGCGGCGCCCTTCAAAATACTCCGTAAGCTGAAGTCTCACCCCGGCAAGCTGCTCCTCCCCCGGCAGCAGCTCCACGCGGCCAAGCTGTGCAGCGAGCCATTTCTCCGCTTGCTCGCGCGTCTCTTCAAACGGGCCGAATTCAATCAGGCACAGCCCCTGTTCTGTTGCACACAGAGTCAAAGGGCCGATCAGCGATTCCATCGCGCTGTAGTATACCGCTTCTGCTCCTGCACCATGCTTATTCATTGCCTGCATCCCCCTGCTTCAGCAGTCTGCTGTGTGCCCGGTCCAGCATTTCCCGCACTACGTCGTCCTCTTCACGCTGAAGCGCCTGCTCTACAGCCGCCAGCGCCTCAGCGCCGCCGATTTTGCCCAAAGCCCAGGCCGCCGTACCGCGCATCTCCGGACGGGTCTCCTTAAGGACGATCTCCGTCAGCCTCGGTACTGCAGCCGCCTCCTTGAAATTGCCCAGCGCAATAACCGCATTACGCTGAATCGGCTTCTTGCCGCGCCAGGCTGCTGAGCTCAGGCCGAATCTCTCCTTGAACTCACGGTTGCTTAAGTCAAGAATCGGCAGCAGCAGCGGCTTGACCACCTCCGGATCAGGCTGCAGCTCCGGCCGGTGGTTCCAGTTCTTGCCCCGGTTCTTGGGGCAGACAATCTGGCAGGTATCGCAGCCGTACAGCCGGTTCCCGATCTTCGTCATATATTCCTCACTCAGGAAGCCCTTGGTCTGTGTAAGGAAAGAAATACAGGCCTGCGCATTCAGCTGGCCCGGACCGACGAGCGCTCCTGTAGGACAGGCATCAATACACTTCGTGCAGTCTCCGCAGCCGTCCTCAACCGGCTTATCCGGAGGAAACGGAATATTCGTCACCATCTCTCCCAGGTAGATCCATGACCCCCATTCCGGGGATATAATCGCACAGTTTTTGCCGCTGAAGCCGATGCCGGCCCGCTCCGCCACCGCACGGTCTACCAGAACACCGGTATCGACCATGCTCTCAAGCAACGCATCCGGTACGCGTTCAAGAATAAAGGCTTCAAGCTTAGCCAGCGCTTCACGGAGGACCAGATGATAGTCACGTCCCCAGGAGGCCCGGGCAAGAATGCCCCGGCGCTCCCCCGGCTCCGATTTTGGCGGATTCACCATTTTGGAGGGATAAGCTACAGATATGGCAATAATGGACATAGCCGTACCGTCCTTCAGCGCCGGTACCGTCCGCTTATCCAGATCCTGCTCCTCAAAGCCGGACTCATAGCCTTTATCCCGGTGATCCTGAAGAATGTTCTTCAAATATAAAAAGGGCTCAGCCGTAGTGAACCCGACATCATCAATGCCTAGCTGCGGGGCAGCCTCTTTAATGTCAGCCTTCAGCTGCTCCCACCTGGAAGCCGGCGGGGCATACGCTGATTGGGCCTTGATATTCATTTCCGCCTTCTCCTTCTGCTCTGTATTTGCTCATAAATAAACTTCATTCTTGCCGGATCCGCCGCTTATAGAGCATTAAGTTTGGACAGAGGCCACCAGATATACATGGCCTTTCCGACGATGAAGGACTGCGGCACAGCCCCGAAATAACGGCTGTCCTTGCTCGCGCCGGCATGGCGGTTATCCCCCATCACAAAGTAGGTTCCGGCTTCAACCGTCAATGCCTCAAAATCCGAATCCTGCACAGCTGTATCTACATAAGGCTCATCAGCCAATACGCCGTTGACATAAAGCTGATGCTCTTTCACTTCTATTACATCACCCGGTACGCCGATTACGCGTTTAACCAGATATTCCTTGCGGTCCGGTCCCAGACTCGGATCATGAAGCACAACAACATCCCCCCGCCCCGGGTCAGCAAAGCTTAAGGTTATTTTGTTGATAATCAGCTTCTCACCCTCATACAGCGTGGGCTGCATAGACTGTCCGATTACGGTTGAGACATTGAATACAAACAGATTAAGCAGCGACATGATTACAAATACAATTGCAGCAGTGAACATCCAGTCCCGCAATTCCCGTGCCCATTTATGTGCCGGCCCTCTTCTGGAGCCGTTATGGGTAACCGAGCGGTATCTTTGTTTGCGGCTGCGCATGAATGCTTTTTCCGGTACACCGTTCATATGCCACCTTCTTGCTCTGATAATTATTAAGGCGACGCCGCTTGTGCTTTGGCCCATAACAATAGAAAAGCATATCTCCCGGCCATTTGCAACGACAACGGGGAGATATGCTTTAGTATAATGGAACAGACTATGCAAATCGTCATAGTTCTCTATTCTAGTAAATGTTTCCGCTTACGTATACCGGAAGAAATAATTCTTAACCGACAATGCTAAGCTTACGTACGGATTTGAAAATCTGATTCTCGTTATAGCCCATAGCTTCATACAGCGGCAAAGCAAACGAGTTGTGCTCGTCAACGGCTACAAAGATGCCGCTAACCTTACGGGCCTGGAATCTGTTCTCCATCGCCGATACCAGACTTCTGCCGATTCCTCTGCGGCGGTATTCGGGATGAATGGCAATACGGAAATAACAGCCGTGATTCTTTTCAATCGTACCGATCAGTGCACCGACAATCTCACCATCTTCTTCAGCAACTACAATGAGATCGGAATCCCAGGAAAGCTGCCTGGAGAAAGGCTCCATCGTGCTCTCAAAACATTCTTCCGATAATGCGTTCTGCAGCAATTCAGTCACAGGGGTAACGTCGCTTAATTGAAAGGAACGAACGTGCATTCTTTAAATCTCCCTTTTCTATGGCTTGGATTTTACAAAAAGAAGGAGTTCCCGCAACAGTAGACAAAGAAAAAAAGCATGGAAAAACGAATGGATGCTATCTCGAAGAAGTCGCCGAATCCATCATGACATTGGAAGCTTTTCTCGTGGTCAAAGAAGTATTAACCGTATGTAAACGGCTGATAGCATCTTCAATGTTCAAAAACCGAGGATTACCTGCTTTTAACTCTATTAAAGCACACTTTTCTGGCGATATCACCATTTTTCTTTAGAAAGCGCTTTATATCAAACGCTTTCATTGAACAACTTTACACATTTACATGTTTAAGGTAATTTTAAGCGAATAAAGTTTCTTTTCCGGGAGATTCTAAACTTTTAACATAGCCTTAACATAGCCGGTAAGTTAATCGGGCCTCACACTTTCTAAACATAAATGTTTGTTTAATGTTGCATTCTTGTTCCAGATACGGTTTAATAATAGTATCTTATTGGTTACATACCCTATAGGGCACATTGGAAATAAGGGGTTTTGACGTCAAGACCGCCAAAATTCTTTATCTATACAAATTCTCATAAACTCAGGAGGGATTTTTCCATGGCATTTCAATTACCGGCACTTCCTTACCCGAACAACGCACTTGAACCACACATCGACGCTTTGACGATGGAAATTCACCATGACAGACACCACAACACTTATGTGACGAACCTGAACGCTGCTCTGGAAAAGGCGCCTGAACTGCAGGACAAGAGCATCGAAGAGCTGCTCACTGACCTGAACGCAGTACCTGAAGCTATCCGCACTGCTGTCCGCAACAACGGCGGCGGCCATGCTAACCACACGCTGTTCTGGGAAGTTATCGGACCTAACGGCGGCGGCGCTCCGGCTGGCGCACTTGCGGCAGCTATCGACAGCGAGCTCGGCGGCTTGGACAAGTTCAAAGAAGATTTTGCTGCGGCGGCAACTACCCGTTTCGGCAGCGGCTGGGCTTGGCTCGTTGTTAAAGACGGCAAGCTGGCTGTAACAAGCACACCTAACCAGGACAATCCAATCAGCGAAGGTGCTACACCAATCCTTGGTCTGGATGTATGGGAGCATGCTTACTACCTGAACTACCAGAACAAACGCCCTGATTACATCAAAGCGTTCTGGAACGTAGTGAACTGGGAAGAAGTCGGCAAACGCTACGAAAGCGCAAAATAAGACTCCTGCCGCCTAAGCGGACAGGGTGAACATAACGGATACTGCCCCCGGGCGGTATCCGTTTTTGTGTGTTGCGGACTGGGCGGGGGCTTTGAACATGGGCTGGATGGAGGCTGGATCGAGGCTGATTGCGGGCTCTGAACGTGGCCGGACGGGGCTGATTGCGGACTCTGAACGTGGCCGGACGGAGGCTGGGTGCGTACGCTTTGCTTTAAGTGTAGAATGTGCAACTAAAACCCCCGTTTTTGGCCATATCTGCCGCTTAGCTGCACTCTGTGCAATTAAAAAACGGGCATTGCTGATTTTCAGCTGTTTCAGGCTGATTTAGCTGTACAAACTGCAGCTATACGGTGAAAAGGCTGAGATACGCAGGTTTTAAGTGTAGAGAGTGCAGCTAAATTGATTAGCTAGTTATAGAGTGCAGCTGCTGAGGCGCATTAGCCAGGCTGCAGCCCGCCTCCGTAATTCTGTAAGAAAAACAGCCTTGCCATATTGCCGGCAAGGCTGTTTCTTGCGGTGCAGCTACACCTGCTCCTTCTCCGCCTCATCGAAGTAGCTGTTGAGCAGCTTGAGAAAGACGTTCGGGAAGGCGTAGTCCGCCATGTCCTCACGGCAGATCCAGCGCACCGCGCCGGCGTCCTCCGGATGGTCCCCATCCGCGAAGGGCTCCGCCGGCAGCAGCCCGGCGGCCGGCTCAGCCGCCGCCGTCCCATAGGACGCCCGCGCTTCTGCCGCCAGCGGCAGAGCAAGGCCGTCCTCTTCCCTGCAGATGTACACCTGCAGGGTCCACACAATATGGCTGAACGTATGCTCCGCAGCCGTCCAGTGCCCCTCAGGCCGGGCGAAGATCCCGGCCTGACGCAGGGACCGGCGCAGCCGGTCCAGCGCTGCCGCTTCCGGCAGCAGCGCCCCGGTGGCGCCGCCCGCAGCAGGCGGCGCAGGCCAGTGCGGCAGCTCCCACATGCGGGCTAACAGCCCGCTCTGTGGCCGCTGCCGGATCAGCACCTTACCGGCATGCTCACCGCTGCCGGTGATGAGAGCCGCCAGCCGCTCCTCCGGACGCGGCGGCTTGGCCTTGGTCTTGACGGGCAGCGAGGTCTCGCAGCCCGCCAGGCGCGCCGCGCAGTGCTCCATCACCGGGCAGATGAGGCAGCGCGGGGATTTCGGCGTGCAGATCAGCGCGCCCAGCTCCATCAGCGCCTGATTGAAATGCGAAGCCTCCCCCTCCGGGATCAGCTCAGCCGCCAGACGCTCCATCTTCACCCGGGTGGGCACCTTAGCGATGTCATCCTCCAGCAGGAAATAGCGGGATAACACCCGCATCACATTGCCGTCCACCGCCGGTTCAGGCCGGTTGAAGGCGATGCTGAGGATCGCACCAGCCGTATAAGGGCCGACACCCTTCAGGCTGAAGACAGCATCGCGGTCGTTAGGGACCTCCCCGCCGTACTGGTCCTTAACCTGCTTTGCCGCATGCTGCAGGTTCCGCGCACGTGAATAGTAGCCCAGCCCCTCCCAGCATTTCAGCACATCTTCCTCCGGCGCATCCGCAAGTGACTCCACGGTCGGAAACCGCTCGATGAACCGGTTGAAATAAGGAATGACCGTATCCACTCTTGTCTGCTGCAGCATAATCTCCGATATCCAGATATAATACGGATTGCGGTGGCGCCGCCACGGCAGATTCCGCTTCTGCACCTTATACCACTCCAGCAGATTTGTACTAAAAAACAACTTAACCTGCTGCTCCTGCTCTTGTTGTTTATCCGTTGTCATTCTTTTGCTCCTTGCCTGTAAATTCTCTTCCTCAGGGAAGTGCTCTGCAGCACTTAACGTTCTCTTGCCCTGACCGCAACTCTCTCACTGCTATCCGCATCCAGCACAGCCTGTCTCAGCCTCGCCGCTCCACAACCGCAAAGGTTGAAGCCAGCTCCTGGCTGTGGGTTATAGTAAGATGGATAATATGCTCTTCCCCGTTCAGCCCCAGCCTGAACCAGGCCTGCTCTGAAAGTGTCACGGACGGTTTGCCGGAGGCATCGGGCAGAATCTCAATATCCTGAAAGCCCGCTACGCTGCCGATTCCGCAGCCCAGCGCCTTAACCACCGCCTCCTTCGCAGCAAACCGGCCCGAGGCGAATTCAGGCAGTCTGCCTGCCCGTCCGTCCGCCAGCTCAAGCTCAGACGGAGTAAGGATACGCCTGATGAACTTGCTGCCGGATGCCTTAGATAATATATCCTTCATGCGCCGGATCTCCAGCACATCATGTCCAATTCCATAAATCACAATTCCACACTCCTTATAAAAGTGCCGCCTGATAATGCTTAGTCTTCAATCCCCGGTCTTCTATCTGCTGTCTTTCAATGAACGCTTTATTAATGGTATTATCTTCATATACATTCTTGGTATTCTGGAATCATTATAGTCCGGGATTTATTATCTGTCATATTATCTCTGAACCAAAGAGAGGGGATTCACCCGATGAACCGTAACTTCCAATTGCCCGCTGGTGAGGATGCCGTACTGCGCTGCTCCCATTTCCCGGCCCGCACCAAGGCCACGAGCCTGATAGTCATTGCACACGGCTATAAAGGATTCAAGGATTGGGGAATGTTCCCCTACCTCGCCGCCGAGCTGAGCCGTGACCATGAAGTCATCTCTTTTAACTTCTCCCACAGCGGAATCGGTGAGGACCCGCAGAATTTCACCGAGCTGGAGAAGTTCGCCCGCAATACTTACAGCAGGGAAATCAGGGATCTGGAGATCCTGCTCTCCTATCTCAGCCAGCATCATAAATTCGGGGCGCTCCCCCTGTTCCTGCTGGGACACAGCCGCGGAGCCGGGGACAGTCTGCTCTATGCGCTGGACCATCCGGATGAAATTGCCGGAGTCATCTCCTGGAACGGGATCACCGACCTTGATCTGTTCACGGAGGAGCAGAAGCACGAGATGAGAACGGCAGGCCGCAGCCATGTGCTTAACGGCCGTACCGGCCAGCAGATGCCGCTGGATGCTGTAATTCTTGAGGATCTGGAACGCCAGGCCGAACGTTATAATATTCTTGAACGGATGAAGACTGCCCGCTTCCCTGCCATCCTGATTCAGGGAACAGAAGACAGCGCGCGGCTGCGGAAGGGCTCTGAGCAGCTAACCGGGCTCCGTCCCGATATCCGCTGGGTTCAGATTGAAGGCGGAGACCATACCTTTTGCACGGTTCATCCCTTTGCCGGGACAACCCCGCAGCTGGAGCAGGCTATCATCGCTTCTGACGCCTTCATCCATGAGACACTGGAGAGCCGGCGCAGCCCCCTTTAAACTGCACAGCAAAACCGCCGGAGAGACGGTACTGGTACACTCCGGCGGTTTTTTCTGACCAAATGAATCTTACCCTCTGCTATATCCCCGGGATAACATTGCGTTTATGCGCTGTTCTTTTGTAATAACGCTCCAGCTTCTCTGCAGCCTCCGGACTGACCCGCTTACCTTCCAGATAGTCACTGTTCTCATCATACGTTAAACCAAGCTCGGTTTCATCCGTTTGGCCGGGCCACAGACCCGCTGTCGGCGCCTTGGTCACAACCTCATCCGGCACTCCCAGATAGACGGCAAGCTGGCGGACCTGACGTTTGTTAAGCGTACTCAGCGGCGTGATATCAACCGCACCGTCCCCCCACTTGGTATAGAAGCCGGTAATCGCCTCAGAGGCATGATCCGTCCCCACTACCAGCAGGTTATTCTCAAAAGCAAGCGCATACTGCATCACCATCCGCGTTCTGGCCTTCACATTCCCTTTGCCCTGGTGCGTGATGTGGCGGTGCTGTCCCAGCGCCTTAAGGCTGTGCTCCACTTCGAGTGCAATCTCATTAACAGCTTCCTCGATATTGGTTTCGACCTTATGGGTAAGCCCGAAAGCCTCCGCTACCGCATAGCTGTGCTCAATATCCTCCTGTTCACCATAGGGCTGGAACACACCAAGTGTGATATATTCCTTGCCTTCCCCGGCAGACAGCTCGTCCGTTGCCCGTTTGCATAGCCCTGCTGCCACAGCGCTGTCAACGCCGCCGCTAATCGCAATCAGCAGACCCTGTGCGCCGGCCTGGCGGATATAAGCTTTCAAAAAATCCACCCGTTTCTGCACCTCTGCTTCCACATCAATGGCCGGCTTGACACCAAGGGCAGCAATAATCTCTTCTTGCAGGCTCATAACCATTCCTCCGTTTCTGCATATCCTTCTATTCGAAAAAAAATCCCGCAGAGCCGGGCTTCGGCTGCCGCGAGATTCCTCTGAACCATTACCCGTAATTTACTGGCAATAACGGTCAAATACTTCTTTCAGCTCAGCAGCAATTTCACTTGCCGAACGGTCCTCAACACCATGCCGTTCAATGAAATGTACGAGCTCCCCGTCCTTCATCAAGGCGATGGAAGGTGAAGAAGGCGGATATGGGGCAAAGTATTCACGTGCTTTGGCAGTTGCTTCCTTCTCCTGGCCTGCGAACACCGTAAACAGGTGATCCGGGAGCAGCTCGTTCTGCAGAGCCTGAGCTACGCCGGGACGGCACTGGCCGGCTGCACAGCCGCAGACGGAATTAACAACAACAAGCGCGGTACCCTTTGAAGATGGAAGGGCAGCCTCTACTTCTTCCGGAGTCAGCAGTTCCTGGAACCCGATACCTGTTAGATCGTCGCGCATAGGCTGAATTGAATCACGCATATATTGATTAAATGACATGGACATTCTCAAGCACTCTCCTTTGCCTTTTACAGCGGTTGAATTAGGCTGCATAACCGCAGCAATCACTAACTTTATTATACATACATACCCTGTGAAAGCAAGGAATGCCGGCGGACTCTCCCTCACCCTGCAAGGTTTTCTTCAGAGGCTTCATAAGGTATGGCTATTGTAAAAGCAGACCCTTCCCCCACTGCCGAATCTACCCTGATGGTCCCGTTATGACGCTCGACAATACTTAAGCACAGCGGCAGCCCGAGGCCCGTCCCCTGGCTCTTGGTAGTAAAGAAGGGAGTAAACAGGTCGGCAAGCTTATCCTGTGCGATTCCGCTGCCGGTATCCCTGATTGTCAGCTCAACAGTACAGCTGTTAACCCGGGTCTCCAGTGTGAGTATGCCTTTGGCATCCATCGCCTCCATCGCATTACGGGACAGGTTCAGGATAAGCTGCTTGATCTCCCGGACATTCAGCTTCAGCAGCGGCAGCGCAGGACATCTGCTCAGCTCCACACTCTGGCCGCGCAGATTGGCATCTGCCCAGAGCAGCGGAGACAGCTCTTCTATTATATGATGGAGCTGCACCACCTCTTTATCGGAGACCCGGCTCTGGGCCAGAGACAGAAAATCATTGATGATTCCGTTGGCCCGGTCCAGCTCGTCCATGACAATCTGGTAATAGGAATCAAGCTCTCCCGGGCTTTTCTCACGCATCAGCTGCAGAAAGCCGCGGACTACCGCCATCGGATTACGAATCTCATGCGTGATGCCGGCTGCCATCTGGCCTACCAGCGTCAGACGTTCCACATGGTCCAGCTCCGTCCGGATTTTTTCCTCCTCCGTAACGTCCTGGACAATCATAACCACCCCGTCCGGGTAGCCCGCTCCCTGCTGAACCGGGGCTGTATAAATCTGATAGGTGTATTGTTCGCAGGTGATCTTGGCGTTGGAGCGCTGCTTGTTATAAAAAACAGCCTGCAGCTGCGTAAAGGTCTGCTTGTCCACAATGTCAGCGAACAGCACCGCAGCCGGCCGGGAAAAAATTTTTTCCCTTGTATAGTCAGGGTAATGCCGGCGGATCAGCTTCAGCATAAATTCATTAAGCTCTGTGATATACCCGCGTTCATTCATGGACATAATATTAAGCTGGACAATATCGGTGACCTGCTCCATTTTTTTGGATTCCCACATAAACCGCTCCGATAGGCCCTTCATTTTCTCTTTAACCTGAACCTTATCCCATGCCGTCTCGATCAAAAAGACCAGCAGGCCGCCGATCAGCACTGTGATGAACAGGTATAACGTAAGGAGCGCAACTTGGGTGCTTACGGTCTGCGCCTCCCGGATTGTTCTCATATTGGGAAGCATGACAACAAAAAACATGTACGGGAACAGTACAGCAGACAGCAGCATAACCTTTTCCATCCACTTCGCCTGCTTAAACGGACGCGCTAACCCGAACAGCAGCGGATAGAGCAGGATACCGGAATTAATGATGATGGCACTCAGCCCCGGCGGCTCTGAGAATAAAACCGTGCAGAGCAGAAAGTAAGCGCAAAGACTCAGCCCCGAACGGAAAGAGGCGTACAGGATTCCGATGAAAGCGGGCAGCACCGCCATATTTAAATAGACCCCTCCGGCCAGTGTGGATGACAGGATCGTGCAGGCGGCAATGCTGAGCGCACAGCCGATTACAAGAAAGGACAGATCATCCGGGAGACGCCGGTTTCTGCGGGTTAAGTGTCCCTTGTCCAGCCACCATTGAAACAAAAACAAAAAGGAGCAGGCTGCCGATATTTGCAATAGAATATCCTTTATTTCGTTATTAATTGCAATCACTCCCTGAGTTAGACAAAATACCCTTTCCCATTTAGATTAAAGCATAGCCCGGGTTTTCTTACAACGACATTCCCCCCTGGAACAAGGCGCTGCATCAAACCGGCGGTCATGGTAAAATTAAAGCAATCAAACAGTTTGGGAGTTAATTAAATGAGATACGATGTGATTATAATCGGCGGAGGCTCCGCCGGGCTGATGGCCGGTATTGCCGCAAGCAGCAAGGGCGGAAAAGTGCTTTTACTGGAAAAAGGGGACAAGCTCGGGCGGAAGCTGGGGATCTCCGGGGGCGGCAGATGTAATGTAACCAATAACAAAGAGATCGATGAGCTGATCAAGTATATTCCGGGAAACGGCCGTTTTCTGTACAGCGCTTTTTCCCAGTTCAATAATAAGGATATCATCGCGTTTTTCGAGAATCTGGGCATCCGGCTGAAGGAAGAGGACAATGGACGGATGTTTCCGGTCAGCGACAAAGCAAAAACGGTGGTGGATACCCTGGTCAAACAGGTGCGCGGGCAGGGAGTCGAGATCCGGCTGCATGCTCCGGTGCGCGAACTCCTTTATAACGAGGATAGGGTGGAAGGGGTCCGTCTGCACAGCGGCGAGGTTATCAGGGCCCGCAATGTCATCGTTGCGTCCGGCGGCAAATCCGTACCTCAGACCGGCTCAACCGGGGACGGCTACCCTTGGGCTGAGCAGGCCGGCCACACCATTACGGAGCTTTTCCCGACCGAGGTACCGCTTACCTCCAATGAACCTTTTATTCAGAGCAAAGAATTGCAGGGTCTCTCTTTAAGAGAGGTATCCCTTTCCGTCTGGAACCCCAAAGGCAAGAAGCTTATTGAGCATCAGGGGGACATGCTGTTCACCCATTTCGGTATTTCCGGGCCGATTGCCCTGCGCTGCAGCCAGTTTGTCGTTAAGGCGCTGAAACAGTTCGGCACCGGTAACATTGAAGTCTCGATCGATTTTTTGCCGGGCAAGAGCAGAGAAGAGGTATACAGCGAGACTCTGAAGCTTGCAGAGCAGGAATCCAAAAAATCGGTCAAAAATGTGCTGAAGGGTTATCTGCCTGAACGTATTATTCCGATCCTGCTGCAGAAAGCGGGCCTGCCCGAGACGCTTACCTACGATAACATTCCTAAGCAGGACTGGCAGCAGTTCGCCCAGCTGATCAAGCGCTTTCCGATCAGAGTGTACGGCACTTTATCGATTGAGGAAGCCTTTGTTACAGGCGGAGGCATTAACCTCAAGGAGGTTGATCCCAAAACAATGCAGTCGAAGCTGATGGAGGGACTCTATTTCTGCGGGGAGATTCTTGATATTCACGGTTATACCGGAGGCTATAATATTACAGCAGCCTTCTCTACAGGCTATATGGCCGGGGAAAATGCCGCTTCACGGCCTGAATAAAGGAATTCTTCTCTATGGAAGCCAAAAAGCGTTGCCCCCGGATGTGCGGGGGCAACGCTTTTTCATCAGGAATCTTAATGCTCCGTCAGGCGGATGGTCGTGTAAATCCGGGCGATGAATGTTCCGATGCCGTAGCCAAGCGGTGCAAACAGCAGCAGCCCCCACCAGCCGTACAGCGGAACACATACTGCTGCAGAGCATAACACCGTATAGGGAACAGCCATGATCTGCATAGCCTTCGCTCCGGCCTCAGCTTTTTGCACCTTGCTGAAAGGCAAAATGCCAATGTAATCATCTCCGGCAAAGAGCAGCCAGAAGGAGCTTAGCCAGTAGCACATTAAAAGCGCCAGAACAGCTAACAGGATCCACTTTAAAAAGGCCGGAGAAATAAGGAGTGCAGTCATGGATACGCCTGTGAACGATAAGTACAGCTTCAGATGAGCAGGATTGCGGACAAGCGCCTTCAACCCCGCCGCAGCGAACCGGCCCTCCGGGCGTTTTGAGGACAGCAGCGGCTGTGACCTGCGGAAGATCCATGGCTTGTACCTGGTAGGACGCGGTTTATCCAGTACGCCGCGGAGCAGCAGGCCGGCGATTCTCATCCGCTGCTTATAGTCTTCACGCACATCGCTGAGAAAGGTTCCCCGCAGCCGGAGACGGTAACGTAGAGCCCAGGCGGTTACTCCTGCGTATACAGCGGCGGCAGCCAGCAGCAGCAGGGGGCTGTTCTGCCACTGCGAAGCCAGCCATACATACAGCCCGGACGGCACCGTAACGGCCGGAAGCAGCCACAGCCAGCGGCGGAAGCCCTGACGCTGCACCCTGACGATATGCCCCAGCAGCTTGATGCTCCAGCCGGCAGTGACACTCAGCAGCAGCAGCGCTCCGGCTGCTGCCGGGCTGAGCCCGTAGCCGCGGATGATAAAGGGCAGCAGAACGGCATACACAGCGGCTATTTTGAGCGCAGTCACGGTCAGGCTGTAGATTGTTCCGCGCAGCAGGATACTTCCTATCCAGTTCTGCCGCTGTCTGAGGAATAACAGATCACCTTCCTGCAGCAGCAGGACCATTCCGCCGGTCAGCAGCAGGATTGCCAGTACAAGCAGAATGAACAGGAATGGAATTACCGACACCCAGCCAGGCATCTCTCCTGACCAGTAGCCGTAATAGAAACGGCCGCCGAGCAGGCCGCCCGGGATGATTAAGTAGAGCAGGACTGTCCAGTCCACTGCTGTCCGGATAATGGCTGTCTGCTCGCGCCAATGTGAGAACAGCCGCCGCCGGAACAGCCGCGGCCCGGTAGGGAAAGCGTAGCCGGCACCTGCCGCACGCCCCCCCTGAGCCTTAGCAGCCTTACGCTCCTGCCCCCTCATGTCAACTCGTCGAAGCAATCAAACAACGACCCCTCCGGCAGATCTGCAATGTCGCGGATTTCCTCCAGCGTCCCTGATGCCGCTATTTCACCGCCGGAGATCAGTACAAAGCTGTCGCAGATTTTCTCCGCCGTATCCAGAACATGCGTTGACATAAGCACCCCTGCCCCCCGCTGGCGCTCCGCCTCCAGCAGCCGCAGGAAATCCTTAGTTGCCCGGGGGTCCAGCCCGATAAACGGCTCGTCCACGATATATACGTCAGGCTGAACAAGAAAGCCCAGCATCAGCATCATCTTTTGCTTCATGCCTTTGGAGAATCCCGCCGGAAGATCATCGCGCACATGGCCCATTCCGAATTGTACCAGCAGCTTCTCTGCTGCCGGTTCAAACTGCTCATACGGCAGGCCGTAGGCCGCAGCAGCCAGATCCAAATGCTCCCAGAGTGTCAGATCCTCATAGAACACCGGCTGCTCAGGGACATAAGCATACGATTTATTCTCCCCGCCGATCGTCACTTTGGCTTTAGCGTGCTTGAGCAGGCCAAGCAGTGTCTTGATCGTCGTGCTTTTACCGGCACCGTTCGGGCCGATCAGACCAAGCAGTTCCCCCCGGCGGACCTGAAAGGAAATATCGGAAATCCGTTTATCCCCCGCCTCGTAGCCTGCCTCCTCAATATCTACATCCAGGACGATCTCCCGCTCTTCCCCAATCTCTTGTAACTCTTCCATACCGCTCTCCATCTCCTAATGTTAAATACAACGTTATCCCGGATGTTCCGGGCTTTCTACCATTATACGTACAACGGCGGAGACACATCAAATATTACTTGAGGGCTGCCGTCCGGAGCCAAAAATCCGCTCCTGCCGGGGACAAATCGCGAAAATGACACTCTTTTGCCCAAAAAAGTGTCACCGTCAAAAAATTGTTTGATTTTTAATAATTAAAAGTGTGCTCATTGTGACAAATCACATGTTCTTGATCTAATGTTTGACGTATTGTAAGGGTATCTTAAATTTCACTTGCAGACTGATGACTGCAAACGGAGCAATGATTCCTTACGTACGGGGCAACCTGTACGATTAACGATAACAATAGAGGTGGAGAAGCATGATACAATCCTATGAACGCGATACCCAATTAACACTGCACTTGTACCGGGTTTTTGCCAAGTCGTTCAAGAGCATCAATGAGCATGCCGTTACCGGAAGCAAGATTGAGGGCTTCAATCCGACAGCTTTTGCTGTTATGGAGGTTCTGTATTATAAGGGGCCTCAGCCGATCCAGCAGATCGGAGCCAAGCTGCTGCTGCAGAGCGGGAACGTCACTTACGTAATTGACAAGCTCGAGGAACGCGGATACCTGCAGCGTAAGCCTTGCGCCAACGACCGCCGTGTGATTTTTGCTGAGCTGACTACAGAAGGCGAACAGCTGATGAGCGAGATGTATCCAAAGTACTCGGAACGGCTGCACCTGGCTTTCAGCGGACTGAATGATGAAGAGAAGGAACAAATGATTGTTCTGCTCAAGAAGATGGGCCTGCAGGCCGAGAAGCTATCACCGCTGCCCCGCAAATAACCTATAGGCAAATCAGATATTGTGAATCAATTCACTATTTAAGCTTGCCTATAACCTTAGAGAAACGGCTGCATTGTCCTGACGGACGGATGCAGCCGTCTTTTCATGCTTCCTTCAGCTTCGTTGTTTCTTCCCCCAGTGAAGGCACGCCGCTGTGCAGGCCCGAAGAAATAATCAGGGACAGGACGGCAAATACGGCCATCACAATGAACAGGGAGTGCAGTCCGCCCTCCAGTGCCCCGTGCAGGCTGCTCCAGGCATCCCCGCTCAGGGTGCTGCCGCCGTGCGGGTTCAGCAGCTTATTAATATCCGCCCCGCTGACCGCACCGGTCTGATCCGCCAGCTGGCGGTTAATACTGAGGTTAAGCCAGGACCCGAACAGCGCCACTCCGACTGTCTGGCCGAGTGAGCGGGTGAACGTATTCAGCGCCGTTGAGGCGCCGCGCTGTTCATGCGTAACCGATGACTGGGCGATAATCGTAAATACGGTAGAGGCATAGCCGAAGCCCACACCGCAGAACAGCATCAGGCACAGGAGCAGCAGCTGTGAAGAAGCGGCCGTCATAAATATAAGTCCTACCGCACCTGCGGTAATCAGGGATAGTCCCAGCATGCCTGTCCGGCGCGCTCCGGCACGGAGAATCAAGCGGCCGCCGGCGATGGAGCCGAGTGTCCAGCCTACGGACATCGGAGCCAGCAGCAGGCCGGATAGCGCTGCACTCCCACCGAATACGCCCTGTACCCACAGCGGCACATAGGTGGACAGGCCGATAATCAATGTACTGACGAGCAGATTAGCGCCTGTGGATACTGCAATATTACGGATAGAGAACAGCGACAGCGGCAGCATCGGCTCCGGCGCACGCCGTTCTACGAACAGGAATATCACCAGCAGAATAACCGCGGTTCCCAGCAGGCCAAGCAGCAGCGGAGAGGTCCAGGCCAGATTCTGCCCGCCGGCCGTAAGGCCGAACAGCAGTGCACCTACACCTGCCGCGAACAGCAGCACCCCGGCTACATCAATCTTCGCTGCCCGTCTTATCTTCTCTTCCTTCAGGTAACGGGCAATAAACAGAATCGACAGCAGACCAAACGGCAGGTTAAACACAAATACCCACCGCCAGCTCAGATAATCGACCACATAGCCGCCAAGCAGCGGTCCGGCGAGCGATGATATTCCCCATACAGAGCTCAGCAGCCCCTGTGTCTTGGCCCGTTCTTTAATGCTGTAAATATCACCGATAATGGTAAAGGTCATGGGAATGAGTGCTCCAGCCCCAATCCCTTGAATAGCCCGGAACAGGATCAGCTGCCCCATGCTCTGTGAAAGACCGCACAGTAAAGAGCCCAGCAGAAAGACAACCGCTCCGCCCATGAATACCGGTTTGCGGCCGATCAGGTCACTCAGCTTGCCGAAGATCGGCGTAGTCACAGCCATCGTCAGCAGATAAGCGGTAAAAATCCAGCTCAGCCACTGGATGCCCTGAAAATCACCGACTATCGCCGGCCCCGCCGGCCCTGTAACAGTCCCCTCTATGGCAGCCAGAAAAGTGGCCAGCAGAACCCCTGTTAAAATAAGCTTGCGCTCTGTTTCTCCTGGTGTATTCAATGAAATTCATATCCTCTCTATATTCTGTCACTGCGCAGCAGGGCAAACAGCGCGGTATCCTGAAAACCGGAGGCTGTGTGCCGGTACTGCCGCATTATCCCTTCCTCTGAGAAGCCCAGCGCGCGGAACAGCCCCGCTGCCCGGAGATTGTCAGGATGGCACAAGGCCTCAATCCGGTTCAGTCCCATTGTGACGAAGCCGAATTCCAGCAGGAGCGCAAGCGCCTCCCGCATATATCCCTGCCCCCAGCAGGAAGGAGACAGCTCACACCCCAGCTCCCCCCGGTAAGCCCCCGCCAGCTGCCATTGATTAAAACCGCAGCTGCCGATAATCTCTCCGCCCGGAAGAACAATGCTCCAGCGCAGGCTCTCTTCCTCCCGGGACATCTGCAGCAGCAGCTCAATCAGCTGCTCTGCTTCAGCGGCTGAGGCCAGCGGCGGGGCATCCAGCCACAGGCCGACTGCCGGATGCGTCCATATCTCATACAGCACCGCTGCGTGAGCAGCTGAGAGCGGACGCAGGCTGACTCTTGCCCCGTACAGTGTCGGTATGATCCCGGCGCTTTTGTACACCTGCCTCGTCCCCCTTCATTTCTATTAAGTATACATCAAATGTCAGGAATGCTCCTTATCATTTCCAGGAGACTCGCCGCTAATAAAAAAAGCGCCTGCACCAGGCATGATTTCATCCTGATACTGACGCGTTCATTGCTTTACTTAGCCAAAAGCCGGAATTAGCCTGAAGCCTTCGCTGCTGCCTGGGCAGGAGTGAGCACCTCAGAGCACAATACCTGAAGCTTCACCTGAATATCCTTGAACTCTTCTATCCCTGTACCAGTGATACTGAACGCATCGCCATGGGCTGTAAGGAAGTTTTCCTGAGTGAGCCGCTCCAGTTCCTGCTTCACCTCGCGTTCCGCCACCCGGTATCCCAGCTTCTCAAGTTCGGGCAAAGTATCTGATAATGTTAGGTCCTTCTCATGTGCGATATAAAGCATATGGATTCCTATGAACAAGTTCTGTACATCGGCGCGCATATTCTACTCCTTCCGGCCAAGAGCCTGTGATATATAATGCATTACCCTGACAGGAGGGAGCGGAAACACGGTTGCTGCTCCAGATAAGGTGTCTATTGTGAGCAATGCAAAATTACGGTAATGCTTGACGGGGTGAGTATGCGTGTACTATGTTCTTAATTACAGTTATATTTCATTACTGATTTAAGGTACAGGAAGGTGATGCTTCATGTTTCAGGCAATGCCCTATGACGGGACACGCAGCGAACGGTTTGAAGCTGTGCTGTCACAGCTTGCAGCACTGATTGACGGAGAACCGAGTGTGGTTGCCAATCTGGCAAATGCTTCTGCGCTGCTAAAATATTCGATGCCGGATACGAACTGGACCGGATTCTACTTATTTGACGGTAAAGAGCTTGTTCTTGGACCTTTCCAGGGGCTTCCGGCCTGTATTCGTATTCCGCTGGGCCGCGGGGTCTGCGGCACCTCTGCGTCTGAGCGCCGGACTCTTGTAGTAGACGATGTTCATGCCTTCCCCGGCCATATCGCCTGCGATGCCGCATCGAACAGTGAGATTGTGGTTCCTCTTGTCAAGGAAGACCGGCTGCTGGGAGTGCTTGATATTGACAGTCCGCTCAAGCACCGCTTCGATGACGAGGAGCGGCGTTTTCTGGAGCGTTTTGCGGCCATGATTACCGAAGTAATGTAAAAGTAATGTAGACGGTGCAGCACAGATAAGGCCGCCGCAGATTCAGGTAACTCCCTGATCTGCGGCGGCCTCTTTTGTTCCCGGGAATGCTAATTATCTGACCGGATTGATTCTCCAGATTTCAGCCGCATAGCGGCTAATCGTATTATCGCTGGAGAATTTGCCGGAGTGGCCGATATTGACGATCGACTTCTTCAGCCATTCACGCTGATTGCGGTAGGCAAGGTCGATTTTGACATGAGTCTCTACATAGCCTGCAAAATCCTTAAGCACAAAGAATTCATCATTATTATCAATCAGCGACTGATACAGTGTATCAAATTCCTGGGTATTGCAGCAGATCGGTCCGGGCGTCACCAGCTGATCCAGCACTTCCTTAACACGCCCGTCGCCGTAATAGATATCGCGGGAATGATAGCCGCCGAACTGATGATAATCCATTACCTGCTCCGCCCGCAGCCCGAACAGGAACATATTGTTGTCACCGACCATTTCATGCATCTCCACGTTTGCCCCGTCCATCGTACCGATAGTCAGTGCACCGTTCATCATAAACTTCATATTCCCGGTACCGGAGGCTTCCTTACTGGCTGTAGAGATCTGTTCACTGACATCAGCGGCCGGAATAATCTTCTCAGCCAGTGAGACCGAATAGTTCTCCAGGAAGAAGATGCGGATCTTTCCCTTAATGTCCGGGTCATTATTCACTACGTCTGCTACTGTGTTAATCAGCTTGATGATCCGCTTGGCAAGATGATAGCTCGGCGCCGCCTTCGCCCCGAAGATAAAGGTACGCGGTACCATATCCATGGACGGGTTATCCTTCAGCTGATTATACAGGTGCATAATATGCAGAATGTTCAGCAGCTGGCGCTTGTAGGCATGCAGCCGTTTGACCTGCACGTCAAAGATTGAATCCGGGTCAACCTGAACCCCGTGCTTCTTCGTGATATACTCAGCCAGCCGCAGCTTATTGCGCCGTTTGATGGCCGCTACCTGCTCCTGGAAGGAGGCATCCTCACTATATTTAATCAGGCCGATCATTTCCTGCGGCTGATGAATCCAGCGTGTACCGATTGAATCATTGATCAGACGGGTCAGCTCAGGATTGGCGTGCATCAGCCAGCGGCGGTGTGTAATGCCATTCGTTTTGTTATTGAACCGGTGCGGATACATCTCATTGAATAAGCGCATTTCACGCTTCTGCAAAATTTCAGTATGCAGTGCGGCTACCCCGTTAACACTGTGGCTGGCTACAATCGCAAGGTTCGCCATACGCACCTGATCATCATGAATGATCGCCATCTGGTTAATCCGGTTCTGATCGCCCGGGTATTTGCTCATCAGCTCACCGCAGAACCGGGCATTGATCTCCTCAATGATCAGGTAAATCCGCGGCAGCAGCTCCTTGACCATATTCATCGGCCATTTCTCAAGCGCTTCGCTGAGAATCGTATGATTCGTATATGAAACCATGCGGGTTGTCATATCCCAGGCCGTGTTCCAGCCGAGGCCGTGCACATCCATCAGAATCCGCATCAGCTCGGGAATCAGCAGGGTCGGGTGCGTATCATTGATATGAAGCGCCACTTTGTCCGGGAGCGCTTCAATCGGTGCTCCGGTCTTGCTGAAGGTGCGCATAATACTTTGAACACCAGCACTACACAGGAAGTACTGCTGCTTCAGGCGGAGAAGCTTGCCCTCGTACTGTGAATCATCGGGATACAGGAATTCGGATATGGATTCCACCGAGCGTTTGTATTCCAGGAATTTGTGATAATCCGATCCGGCAAGTGATCCTGACATCCGGGATGCCGGAGTAATCGATTCAGCACTCCAGTTACGCAGTGTATTAACATGCTTGCGGTCAGCGCCTATAACCGGCACATCATAAGGGACCGCACGTACGGCCTCATAATCCTTGTGCTCAAACTTCAGCTCGCCGTTCTCCTCACGGGTTTCGATCCGGCCCCAGAAATGGACCTCAACCTGCTTATCTTCCCGGCGAACCTCCCACACATTATCGTTCTGCAGCCAGTAGTCAGGCAGCTCTACCTGATAGCCGTCGACAATCTTTTGCTCAAACAAACCGTATTTATAACGGATGCCGCAGCCGTGGCCTGCATACTGCAGGGAAGCAAGTGAATCAAGGAAGCAGGCAGCCAGCCGGCCGAGACCGCCGTTGCCAAGTCCTGCATCCGCTTCTTCCTCCTCCACATCACGCAGATTGAAGCCCAGCTCTTCAAGGCCGTCCCGCACTACCTCCAGAACACCCATATTGAGCAGATTATTGCCCAGCAGGCGGCCGATCAAAAATTCCATTGAGAAGTAATAGACCTGCTTCTGCTGGCTAACCTTGTATTTCTGATTGGTCTCTGCCCAATTCATCCCTGCATTCTCACGGATCATATTACCTAGAATCTTGTACACGTCACCATTCGATGCTTCTTCCAGCGGCTTGCCGAGTTTACTGATCAATGTCTCACGGAATACTTTCTTGAAGCTTTCTTTGTTGTTAAACAACAGCAGGTTCCTCCAGTCGGATGTGTATTTGTATGAGATACATGGCCTCTATGGAAAGTCAGGACCAGCCGGGCTGCTGTAGCACACAGCCCGGCTGATCCTGGGGTTAAATTTTGCTGCTCTTGGCGATGACAAACGGACGTTTGCTATCCCCGACGAGTATCCTGTCCTTGCTGAGATGTACGTCTTTATCCATAATAACATTCTCAATGACCGCATTCGCCTCAATCACACATTTCTGCATAATGACGGAATTGACGATTCTTGCTCCCTCACGGATCTGCACGCCCCGGAAAATCACGCTGTTCTCGACGGTTCCGCCGATGATGCAGCCGTTGGCCACCAGGGAATTGGTTACGTTCGCGCTGTCCAGATAACGGGTGGGGGCTTCATATTTAATCTTGGTCTGTACCGGATTTTCCTTAAACAAACCAAGATAATTCTCCTGTTTAAGAAGCTCAAGGCTATTCTTATAATAGCTCTCCAGTGAATTGATAACGGCATGATAGCCCGTATACTCATAGCCGGCAATTTTGAAGTTGGCCCGGTTCTTCTGAATCACATCACGGAAGAAAAAGCTCTCCCCGTGTGCAATGCAGTATTCCACCTGCTCAAGGAATAATTTCTTTTCCATGATAAAAATATCCAGATACACGTTAGGATGATGCTTCTCCTGATGAATCTCAGTAACGAAGCTGTCATCGTTCATTTCAACCCGCAGGCAGGCATCATGCTCAGGCTGAAGCTGGTCAATAGCTTTGTAGACAAGCGTGATGTCGGCTCCTTTTTCCAGATGGTACTGGAAGACATCCTGCAGATCAACGGTATTAATATGCTGGCTTCCCGAGAAAACGATGTATTTAGCCGATGCTCTTTTGAAAAAATCAAGATTGTTATGGTAATGCTGGAGGTCCCCGATTGAGGTATCCGTCGGATCGTTCCAGTCAGGAGGCAGAATGAACAGCCCCCCATGCTTGCGGTTCATATCCCAGGACTTGCCGTCTCCGAGATGGTCCATCAGTGAACGGTATTTGCGGCGGACGAACAGCCCGACACTCTCCAGCTCCGCTCTCATCATATTGGACAGAACGAAATCAATCAGCCGGTAACGGCTGGCAAAAGGCACGGCCGCCCCGCAGCGGAAATAGGTTAATTCGTTCAATTTGTCCAGTTCATGATCAAGATTAATTACGCCCATAAGCTCTTTCATCGCGGTCACCGTCCTCTGTATTTATATGGTTTTGGCTGCAACTGATTTGCGTTTTTTGCTACGATTGTCGATCAGCAGAATCTCATCCTCATTCTCCCGGTCATTGCCGATCTCCATATAATCTTCGATAACCGTATTTTCGCTGATGATAGCTTTATGAATACGTACGTTCTTCCCGATCTTCACCTTGGGCATAATAACAGAGTCCGTAATGACGCTGCCTTCGCCCACTTCCACACCATAGAACAGCACAGAATGCTTCACTTCTCCGCGCACAATGCAGCCCTCATTAATAATGCAGCTGGACACTTTGGCTTCCGGGGCCACATATTGTGCAGGCTGGTTAGGGTTGCGGGTAAAGATGCGCCAGTTCGGATCATTCAGATTCAGCGGCGGATGATCACTCAGCAGATCCATGTTGGCTTCCCAGAGGCTGGTTACCGTACCTACGTCTCTCCAGTATCCTTCAAAAGGATAAGCATACAGGGAGTTGCCGTCCTCCAGCATCAGCGGAATGATATCTTTCCCGAAATCATGTGAGGAATCCGGCTTCTCGCCGTCCTCCAGCAGATGCTTGCGCAGAGCATCCCATTTAAAAATATATACACCCATCGAAGCCAGTGTGCTCTTCGGTTTGGCGGGTTTTTCATCAAACTCGTAGATTTTGAGGTCTTCCTCGGTATTAAGAATGCCAAAACGGCTGGCCTCCTCCAGAGGAACGTCAATAACGGAGATCGTGCAGTCCGCATTTCTTGTCTTGTGATACTGCAGCATGGCGTTGTAATCCATTTTGTAAATATGGTCGCCCGACAAAATAAGTACATGCTCGGGATCGAACTGGTCTACAAATTTCAGATTCCGGTAGATCGCGTCAGCCGTTCCGCGGTACCAGCTGCTTCCGTTTTCCCGTTCATGCGGCGGCAATACGAATACACCGCCATCCTTACGGTTCAAATCCCAGTCACTGCCTACTCCAATGTATGAATGCAGAACCAGCGGCTCATATTGCGTCAGCACGCCAACCGTATCAATTCCCGAATTAGAGCAGTTGCTCAGGGGAAAATCAATAATCCGGTAGGTTCCTCCAAAATACACAGCGGGCTTGGCAAGTGATTTGGTCAATCCCTTCAGCCTTTTCCCTTGGCCTCCCGCCAATAGCATAGCTACCATTTCTTTTTTCTTCATGGAAGAGCCTCCTTGACATATGGGTAATAAAACATGAAATAAATGAGGTTTGGGTACATCTGATTCCAAAAAGAAGAGTGCATTAAAAGAAGTAAATGAAAAGAAATGTGCCAGAAAAGGAAATTTGATTAGATGACAAACGGGGAAAACACAAGGATATGTATCACACTGCCGGAATGATAAAAAAACAGCTAATCATCCGGTGGGTATCCTTATTGTAAAGTGTTCTAGGCCCGTCGTCAAAACCCTTTTATATGACCAGCAAAAGTTAATTTTTCCGCTATTTTCTTTCAATACTGACATTTACAGCATGTATATATAAATTAACCATAATGATTAACCCTGAACTGCATTTCCGAATCGTTTTGTGCGTGATATTCAGCAAACGTTCAACCTGATGTGTCATAATATAGCCATCTCTATACGTAAACGGAGGAATTAACCATGAAAGCTGCCCAAGGCGTACGCCTGTTGCTCGTTGATGACGAGCCTCATATACTCCAGTTTCTGGAACTTGGCTTAACCAATGAAGGCTTTGAAGTGAAAACCGCACCTGACGGGGCAAGCGCCATCGCTGCTGCTGCTGATTTCAAGCCGCATGTGGCTATTCTTGATGTGATGATGCCCGGGATGGACGGTTTTGAGGTATGCCGCTACCTCCGTTCGGAGGAGGCGGAAATCGCCGTTATTATGCTTACGGCCAAGGACGAAGTCGATGACCGGGTTAAAGGCCTGTCTATCGGAGCGGATGACTACATGATCAAGCCGTTCAGCTTCGATGAGCTGCTGGCCCGGATTCAGGCCCGGCTGCGCAATCAGTTCCCCGGCCTGCTCGGCGAGGTCCGCTGCGGCCCGTTCCGGATCGACAGCAGGCGCAAGGAACTCCGGTTCAGGGACGAGGTGCTGGAGCTTTCCCCGACCGAATATGAGCTGCTGCAGTATCTGGTGATCAACCACGGCCTGGTGCTGAGCAAGCCGATGATTCTGGACAAGGTATGGGGCTATGACTTTGGCGGTGAAGAAAATATCGTTGAAGTCTATATCCGTTCCCTCCGCGAGAAGCTGGGCGATAAGGAGCACCGGATTATCCGTACCCTGCGCGGAGCGGGTTACCGGGTAGACCTGTTATGAGAAGAAACATGTCCGGATTCTTCCGCCGGCTCCGCTCACCGCGCTCCCTGCGCAAGCAGCTGCTGGCAACCTCCCTGCTTATTCTCTCAGGCCTCCTGCTGCTCATCGGAGTCCTGCAATACGTGCTGATGCGCAACTTCATCTACAGCAACAGGGCGGAATCAATGGAGGCCCAGCTGCGGTCTGTGCCGCGGGATTTTTTTTACCGGCTTATCTCCGGAGATTTTTCGAATCCTTTTGGCGGCGGCGGCAGCCTGCCGGGGAACAGTCCGTCAAGCCAGCGCAACGGCGAGGGAGGGCGCCCGCTGCTGCTGGATGCGCATACGACCATTGCCGCATACAGCTCAGACGGCACCTTTACCGATTTGCAGAAGGATACCCTCTCTGATTCTGCCGCTCCGCAGCTGACTAATGAGCAGTATAATGAGCTGCTAACCCATACGACAGAGAAGGCAACCGGAAGCTATAGGCTCATCACAGCCTCGGACGGCAGCCAGCATCTTGCAGTGTTCATGGATCTGGGCCGGCCCGGCAGCAATAAAATTTTGCTGCAGATGAGTGTCGGGACGGGTCCGCTCAGGGATGTAATCGTGCAGCAGCTGCTGATTTTCGCTGCACTGGCGGTAGTCGCCCTGCTGGCGGGCCTGTTCCTCTACCTGCCTGCACTGCGCAAGACACTGGTACCGTTATCTAATATGGGTGAAGCCGCCCAGCGTATTGATGCCGGCAATCTGGATGTGCGTTTCCCTGTAGATCAGGGGCAGACGGAAATTGACAAGCTGTCCCATTCCTTCAACGGAATGCTGGAACGGCTGGAGGTCTCCTTCCGCAGTGAGCGTGAAGCCAAGGAGCAGATGCGGCGTTTTGCCGCCGATGCCTCCCATGAGCTGCGGACACCGCTCACCTCCATCCACGGCTTTCTGGAAGTGCTGCTGCGCGGAGCAGCAGACAATAAAGAGCAGCTCTATAATGCGCTGAACAGCATGCATGGTGAATCTAAACGGATCAACAAGCTGGTGGAGGACCTGCTGCTGCTGGCCCGGATGGACTGGGCGCCCCAGCTTAGAGTTAAAGAGCTTCAGCTTGACGGGATTATCGGGGAAATGCAGCCCCAGCTGCTGGTGCTTGCCGGCGGCCGCAAGGTAACCTTTGATATTGCCTGCGGCATCCGCGGGATGGCTGATCCTGACAAAATCAAGCAGGTTATTCTCAATCTGTTCCATAATGCCGTGCAGCATACGGATAGCGAAAAAGGCGCCATTCATCTCTCTCTCCATGCGAGAAATGCTGAGGCAGAGCTTACAGTGAGCGATAACGGCTCAGGAATTTCAGCCGAGCATCTGCCGCATGTCTTTGACCGCTTTTACCGCAGCGATTCATCGCGCACACGCAAATACGGCGGATCGGGCCTGGGATTATCCATCACCAAGTCGCTTGTTGAGGCACACGGCGGAGCCATCCGTGCAGAGAGTACGCCCGGTAAGGGAACCTTCTTCAGAATCACTCTCCCCTGTCTGGCAGAATAGTAGCTTATAAGCTGTAATTAACGTTATAATAGTAAGCACTACATCATTTTCAGGAGGTTAACGTTATGTATGAAGTTGCTGTTATCGGAGCCGGCCCCGCCGGTGCAAGTGCCGCCCTGTTCACTGCCAAGGCAGGCAAGCAGACACTGCTGATTGATAATGATAAGGGCATGACCCGCAGAGGCTGGTATGAGAACTATTATGGCATTGCTGAAATCGGCGGCCCTGATCTTGTTGAAACCGGACATAAGCAGGCGGTTAAATTCGGAGCGGAGCTGGTTGCTGATCAGGCGGTTAACCTCACAGCCGGCAGTGAAGGATTTACCATTGAAACGGAAAGCGGCGCTACTTACGAAGCGAAGCATGTCATTCTGGCAACAGGCGTGCTAACCGATCTTGCCGCCAAAGCCGGTGTGGCAACAAAGGACGGCACAGAGCCGAGAATCAAAACGGTAGTAGCGGTTAATGCAGAGGGCAAAACCAATGTTGACGGAATCTGGGCAGCCGGAACAGCTGCCGGTGTCAGTGTACACGCTATTATTACTGCCGGAGACGGAGCAAAGGTTGCCATCAACATTATCAGCGAGCTGAATGGTACAAGATATGTGGACCATGATTTGCTGAAGGCTTAGTCCCTTTGATGCGCAGAATGATATACAGCTCAGCAGTCTGAGCAGCAAGAGGCCAGCCGGTAATCCGGCTGGCCTCTTGCATTACTACTTATTAAGCTGCGCTACTCTGGGTTCCTGTACTGCCTGCTGCGGCCTGCCTTCATAGAACTCCTGCACAATGTAGAGCGGACGTCCTTTGGTCTCATCGTAGATCCGGCCGACATACTCACCGAGAATGCCCAGCATAATCAGCACGAATCCGTTAAACGTCAGGGTAATGCCAATCATTGATGCCCAGCCTTTAACGGCAGCATCCGTAAAAAGCGCAAGATACAGCACATACATCAGATACAGAAATCCGCTGGCCGACAGCAGGGCTCCCAGGTAACCAGCGAGCTTCAGCGGTTTATACGAGAAGGAGGTAATGCCGTCCAGCGACAGCTTGATCATACGCTTCAGCGGATATTTGGTTTCTCCGGCCAGGCGCTCATCACGTTCATACTCTATAGCCTTCTGGCGGAAGCCGACCCAGCTGACCAGGCCGCGGACAAAACGGTTTTTCTCCGGCAGCCGTTTGAGCTCTTCACACACCTTACGGTCAATCAGCCGGAAATCGCCGGTATCGACCGGGATAGAGATGTCGGTGGAATAGCGCAGGATGCGGTAAAAGGCGCTAGCCGTCCATTTTTTGAACAAGGATTCCCCGTTTCTCTTGATGCGCTTGGCGTATACAACCTCGTAGCCCTTCTTCCATTCCTCAATCATCGTCAGAATCAGCTCCGGCGGGTCCTGCAGGTCAGCATCAATAATAATGACCGCATCCCCCTGCGAGTAGTCCATCCCGGCAGTGATAGCAATCTGGTGCCCGAAATTACGGGACAGGTCGATCAGCTTCACACTCTCATCCCAGTAGCTGTACTCCTCTATCATCTGAGCACAGTTATCCGTACTGCCGTCATTTACAAACAGCAGCTCATAGCATTCACCGGTTGTGCCCATTACTTTTTTGATCCGCCGGTACGTCTCCTGAATTACAGCCTCTTCATTGTACATCGGTATAATGACGGAATAGCGCACGTTGATACTCATGGGCAGCTCCTCCTTAAATTGAATAATCTTAGTCTAAAATGATTTCATAAAGGGTGCCTCCGGCTCCTCCTGCTGCGGTTCCCTGCCAGTCTGCTGACGGTACCTCTGTACCATTCTCTGTAATCCAGCTGGTAATGTCAGAGTTACCGCCGCCGCGTCCGCCTCCCATACCGCCACTGGTAACAAGGAAATATTTGACCTTGCCGCTTTCTACCAGTGCCTGCAGGGTCTCAGCGGTGTACGGCACATCCGAGTTATTGAAGCCGTTCAGAATGACTACTTTTTCACCTTCGTCGATAATGTAAGGGCCTGCTGTCCCATAGTCCATGGCGGCGAACAAATACTCTTCTCCGCTGTTATGCTCCTTCAGATAAGCCAGCAGTTTTTCGTCCACGCCGGTGCTGCTGTTTCTGCCGCCGCCTCCGAATCCGCCGCTGTCGCTGCTGTCAGGACCTGCGGCCGGAGTCATACTGTTAAGACCGTACGTAATCGGCGTAAACGCCCAGTACAGCGGGCCGACCAGCAGTACCAGCAGCCCGGCTACAGCTGCTACGCGGACAAGGGCTGGCTTCGCCCTGCCTTTTAACACCCGCAGCATAATCAGAAGCAAGGCAGCTGCAATACCGGCTGCAAGAACCCCGACCGACCAGCCGCTGCCGATCGTATCGTTATACGGATGAATAATGTACCACTGGAAGCCAGCTGTAGCCGGAACGGCCACAGGCAGCAGCCAGGACAGCCAGCTTGAACGCTCTTCATAGTATTGCCAGAGCTTGAACCAGCCTGCTCCGGCCAGTGCCGCAACCGGCGGCGCCATCATAATCAGATAATACTGGTGGAAGAACCCTGCGATGCTGAAGAATCCCATTGCCGGCACCAGCCAGGCCAGCCAGAACAGGGCTTCTTTGTGCTGCATCGTAAAGTTCCTGCGGCGCAGGCCGGCGAATATACCGATTATGCCGAATAAGACAAAGGGCAGCAGCCAGCTGGCCTGGCCGGACAGCTCCTGCTGGAACAGCCGCAGCGGTCCGGCGGTTCCGGTGTTGAACATCCCGCCGCTGCTGCCAAAATTGCCGCCACGGCCGCCTTGCCCGCCGTCAGCACCGCCGAACTGGCGGCCTCCGTCATCAGATCCGCTCCCCGGCATTTCGCCGCTGCCTTCGTTTTGGCCTTGCGGTGCCGTTCCTCTGTCACCGCCGCGCACTCCGCCGCCGCTGCCTTGGCCCCGTCCGTCCCCGGCTGTACCCTGCCCGCCGGCTCCGCCCATTGCAGGCATTCCGCCGTTCATTTCCGGCATCTGTCCGCCCCCGAAGCCGCCGCCCGGCATACCGCTGCCGCCACCGGTACTGCGGTCGCCGGTCAGACGGGATACCCCGTTGTACCCGAAGGCCAGATTAAGCACCGAGTTAGTGCCGCTGCTCCCCATATACGGCCGCTTGTCTGCCGGAATGGAATCTACGATTACTGCCCAGGAGAGCGAGATCACCAGCATTACAGCAGTGCAGGCAGCCAGCACTCCGGTTTTTTTCTTCCAGCTCACTTTGGCTGCAAGAATATAGAACAGGTAAAAGGCCGGCACAACCATATAGGCCTGCAGCATTTTTTCATTAAAAGCAACCCCGATCAGCCCAAAGGCAATGAGCAGGCTGCCTGTTTTGTGATTTCGGGTCCCCTTGAATAAAAACCAGGCTGCCAGCAGCAGCGTAAACACCAGCATGGCATCAATATTGTTCGTCCGGCTGACCGCCGCCGCAACGGGTGTGGCAGCCATTGCCAGGGCAGCCAGGCGCGCAGCTGTTCTGCCGAAGCTTGGCTTAACCAGCAAATACACAAGCAATACTGAGCCTACGCCGGCCATTGTCTGGGGCAGGATGACGCTCCAGCCGTGCAGCCCGAAGATCCAGGCGCTGAGTGTCTGAATCCAGAACGCCACCGGCGGCTTATCTACTGTCACTGAGCCTGCAGAGTCCAGTGAAGCAAAAAAGAAATTATGAAAGCTCTGCAGCATGCTTCCGACTGCGGTTGTATAGTACGTATTCACATAATGGTCATTCCAGATCCCGTAACCGTATAGAAATGCAGCGAGCAGCAGGATAAACAGCAATACAACATCTGAAGCCATTCTTTTAATCCATATCATCTTTGGTCCACTCCCATCATTCAATAAAACCCTATTCGGCAGTGCTCTCTCCCCAATGTCAAGCTTTGCTTAGTGGTATTATTGCATCCCTACCTTAACCGTCAATGAGTCCAAGCTGAAAGTTTGCTGAACGTTCGGGAGCCTGTAAAAGCCGTTCCGGTAACTCAAGCCGTTCCCCAAAATCAAAAAAAAGCCAGCCAGAAGCTCTGGCTGACCCTTTCATCTATTTGTCATGTACACCTGGACTGATCTGGTGCTTCCGCAAAGCACTCAGACGCCTGCGGATTTCTTTGGCAAGATTTTCTTTTTCTCCCGCCGGAACCCCTTCGGTTAATCGGGCTGCAGCTACGGGGAGAATCCAGGCTTTAATCTCGGTATAGCTATAACCCGATAAGCTTAGATATTCGCGGATGTAGATCTTCGTAAGCTTCTGCCGGATAAAGCCGGTGACTACCCGTGCAGCCAGTGAGCTGCCCGGAGGCATTGAGCCCATGCTGAACAGCAGAATCGACCTTGCCGCATCTGCCGCCGGATTCCCGGAAGTCCCGTTCATCCAGTCAATGATCCAGGCCCCTTCAGCATCGATCAGTACATTATCCGGGTGAAAATCACCATGACACAGCCTGTTGCCTTCAGGCAGCGGCCGCAGATGCTCCAGAACAGCTGTTTTCTCTTCCATGGTAAGCATAGGTGCGGCTACAATCTGTCTCTCCAGCAGCTCCTTATGCCGGCCGATCTCCGGACTGCCCTCCAGCTGATGGAGCTGATGATGCAGGGCAGCCAGCTGCCTGGCATACACAGGCAAGCGCCATGGCTGTCCGCTGATCAGGCTCAGCAGCGAGCGTCCATGAATCTGCTGAAAGACAATCCCGCTGCGTCCTTCCGCTTCAACCTGCCCAACCGGCCTTGGTGTGGACACACCACCCTGATTATACACATATGTACTAACCTTGAACTCCTGCCGAATCGGCTCTGCCGGAAAATCCTCCAGATAAAGCTTAACAATCGTGCCCTCTCCATATTCCCGTACTTCTGCAGTCCGGCCTGCCCCGATCTGCTTGCCCTTCATATTCTTCCTCCCGCCTATTCCAGATTTACACCGGTGAAATGTTCAACTGCCGGGAACGGTTCGTAAAATCTATGTAGTAATGCCTTCCATTCCTGGTACTGGGCTGATTCTCTGAATCCGATGGTGTGATCCTCAAGTGTCCGCCACTTTACAAGCAGCAGATATTTATGTTCATCCTCCAGACAATGCTGGAGCTCATGCCCCTGGTATCCTTCAATGGAAGCTATCAGCGGAGAGGCCTGTCTGAAGCTGGCTTCGAACTCCGCGGTTAGCCCCTGTTTTATCTGCAGCATAGCCGCTTCCAATATCATCTGATCCCCCGCCTTTTCTGTATTAAGCGTTACGCATCAAGCGCATCGCGGAAAAATTCATGATAAAAATTGATAATGACCAGCAGCACTGCCAGCGATTCGTTGACACTGCCTACTTCAAGCGCATGGTTGGCATCATCAATCCGGTACACTCTGACATTCGGCAATCCGCTGATTTCGGCGGGATGCTGCCCGCTGAACATCGGGTCGCTGCCGCCGTAGATAACACTGCCCCGGCTTTTCTGGATCAAGGGGACCGTCTCAGCGACCGGAGTCAGGTACAGATGCGCTGTTTTCGCCTGCAGGCCCAGCTCTGCCGCCACCCGTCCGGCAATGACGGTGCCCATGCTTTTGCTGATAAACAACAGCTGCTCATATTCGGGAACCGCGCCCATTGCCGCTTTACATTCCTCAATGACAATATCTATCTCTTCCCGCTTGAAGCCCGCCCGTGCGCTCTGGTAGCCGTACTCCAGAATCAGCAGATCACAGCCGTGCTCAGCCGCCGCTTTGCCTGCATAGTCCAGCAGAGAGCGTTCAGCCGAGTAGTTCTGCCCCGGAAAAACAACAGCCAGCGCCTTGGAGCCCAGCGCAGCATACTTATGTCTGACCTCTCTGCCCCAATGGGAGGACATCATGATACTTGAAACGCTCATAAGCTTCCTCCTTTTGTAACATACCTCTCAGGTAACCGCCTGCGAGGGCGTTTTCTATGACTCTCATTATAACGATCTTCGCTGACAGTTGGAAATGACAAAAAAACTCCCGCTGGAAAAGAACGGGAATTCATCTGACGCTCATAATTGTCACTGTACGTCCTCCTCCCTGCCGGCGGCCCTGTGTGCCATAATCTCAGCTGTAATCCAGAGCAGCAGCGGAATAAACACCTGGAAGGGAAGCGCATAAATTTTGTAGATATGGTAGGCAAAATACTGCATCTGCGTAATATCTTTATAGATAAAATCCGCCATACAGACCATAATCAGTCCCGTTTGCAGCACCACAGAGCGGTAGCTCTCCAGCTTGAACACCCTGGCAATGCCCTGGCAGGTAACATACAGGCAGAGACTTACCTTGATGAACAGCGAGGTTATAAAAATAATCGCCGAGGAGCCCTCAATCCGGGTCAGGAAATCACCGACATTGATCCGGCTGACCGCCACATAAGCGGGGAAATAGAGGGATGAGAGAATTTCCGGACCGAGCACGAGCAGATTCCGCACGGTGACGCCAATGATGATGACTCCCGAAATGGTCACTCCGCTGATCAGCACCCGTGCTGCCGATCCTTTTCGCGGAAGAACCGTAAAGGCTCCCAGAAACACCACAATCTCTGCAAACGGAAACGTAAAGGAGCCTGCCACATCCTGCATTACGGGTCCCCAGCCGCTGTCCAGCAGCGGCTTCATATGCTGATATTCAAATTTAGGAATAGACAGCAGCTGAACCACGATGATCACGGCTAAAGTAAACAGCAGCAGAAACTTTGCACTCCGTCCAACCACCTCCAGCCCTGCATTGACCACCCAGATGCAGAGCAGGCCGACAATCAGCATCGGAGCCAGCATTGGAGTAGAGGTCAGGGCCACGGTCTTACTGAACTCCCCGTAGTTACGCAGCACCAGCGAACCCAGATGGAGCGTATACCAGATATAGAGACAGGAGAACATCCGCCCAATGAATCCCCCGAAGACGGCAATCAGCATGTCATACAGATTTTTGCCCGGAAAAAGCACATGCAGCCGCGCGTAAATCAGCATCAGCGGAATGGTCAGCAAAACTGCCAGAATAATCGCAATCCAGCTGCTGTTGCCCGATTCGCCCGAAGTGCCCATAAACAGCGAGCTGCCGATGATGAACAATATGACTATGCTGATCGACTGTCCGGCCGGTATGATCTCTTTGCCCATAACCTCCCTCCTTCCTGTGCAGCCTTAGAATAGCTGTTTAATGAAATAGACTATCGGCGTTGACGGGCTGGGAATCTCCCAATGCATCGCCAGGCTGAAGGCAAGTGAGAAGGAGATCAGGCATAGCGCAGAGCACATGTAAAAATCCCGCTTTTTCCCCTGCTTAAGCAGGCCGTAGGGATCCAGCCACACGATAAACGCGTAGATCAGTACAATTAGAATGGGCACGGTTATTAATCTCCTAACTTGATCGTTCTGGATGATTTGGCTGTGCTCTGTATCACTACCTTTGAAGTGACCTTCACATCCAGCTCCTTGAATTCCTGCGGCCATCTCTCCTCCAGTCTGTGCCAGTCGTGCGGCATAGCATCATGCACAGCCTTGCCGAATCCGAAAATATCCGACTGATATTCCCGCTGCAGCTTGCTGATTACAGCGAGAATGTGCTCCTGCAGGTCTGCGCTTGCCCGGTCCTCAATAGCCTTGATGCTTTCTTTGCCGGTAAGATCCACTGTGCTCATTACCTCATCCAGTCCGGTATGGGTGAGGGTACTAATCTGGATCTGCAGCTTGCCGCCTGCCCAGACAGGCTTCACTTTTGTCCGGCTCGATAATATTTCCAGCGAGTAGGTAGGGATTCCGCGCTCGTTGTCTACAGTCAGCACCCCGCCCTTCACGTCATTTTTAGCAAAAAGAGTATATTTTGTCTCTTCCCCGTCCAATTTGCCGACCATCCTGTCCTTCACAAATATCGCAGTCCCGTTAACGCGTTCATTCTTCTGTCCGTTTACTTCACTGACGTTAATTAGCGGCGCTATCGCATTTTTCCCGGGGGTCTCCAGTTTGTCGATAAAATCCCAGATTTCCACCACCGGCGCAGTGCTCGTAAACGGCTCATCCTTCATCATCTGCGCCAGCTCAAAGGACATGATGGTCTTCGTTGTGCTGTTCAACTCAAGCACTTCACGGGCATTTTTTTCATTCGATACAAAAATATATACATCCGCCCGGGTCTCCGTATCTCTGCTGTACCAATCGATGACCTTGACCAGCCCCTCCCGTGCCAGCTCCTCGCTGACAATAATGACCTTGGCATGGCTCCAAAACAGCTTCCGCCCGGTCACTGAAATCATATTGCGGACGATACTAAAGATCGTATCACCGGTCAGACTCAGCATTTTGAACCCGGTCTGATTCTGCTGCAGCCCGCCCTGGGTATCGACCATCTCCACCGTCAGCTGAATATTGTTATCCGCTTTGTTCTTATCAAGGGCTACACCGGCCACAATCGACATATCATCAACCTCTGTATAGTTCCAGCAGCCTGACAGGCTGACAAGCATGCAAGCGGCAAGCAGGAGTGATAAATACCGGGAAAGGAGTCTTTTCATCGTCTGCCCCGCTTCGCCGAATCCTTCCGCTTCATATTGCGTGCCCCGATAACCGCGGGACGCAGATACATATCCCACCAGGGCGCACGGATCGCAGTATCCTTAATATCCTGTGGCCGGATCGAGCCCACCCCAAGCATATAAGGAACGCCGAAGGAGCGCAGACTCATCAGATGAATTACCAGCCCGAGCAGCCCGAAAAAGTACCCGAAGATACCAAATAAAAAAGCACTCAGCAGCAGAATCATCCGTACGATAATCAGCGGCCCGGTAAGCCGCGGATTGAGCAGGGTAGTAATTCCTGTCAGCCCCACAACAATCACCATCGGAGCGCTGACAATCCGCGCATCCACTGCAGCCTGACCCAGCACCAGCGCGCCTACGATGCTGACAGCCTGCCCGATGGAATTGGGAATCCGCGCTCCGGCTTCACGCAGAATCTCAAAGATCGTCAGCATGAGCACTGCCTCAACGACTGTAGGAAACGGTACGGACATACGTGCGGACGCGATGCTGAGCAGCAGCAGAGTCGGCACCATCTCTTGGCTGTATGTGACCAGTGCCAGATACCCGGCCGGAATACTGATTGACAGAAAAGCGCCAAGCACCCGGAGCAGCCGGTTAAACGAAGCGAAAAAATAGCTGATATAGTAATCCTCGCTGGCCTGGAAATTCTCCACAAATACATACGGCAGCGTCAAGGCAAACGGGCTTCCTTCAATAAGTACGGCAAAGCGGCCTTCCATTATTTTACCTACCACCGAGTCCGGACGTTCTGTGCTTCCAATCATTTCAAAGGGGGAATAGGGCTCATCACGGATCAGCTCCGCAAGGTAGCCTGTATCCAGCAGATGGTCGATTTCGACCCGGGCCAGCCTGCCTTGCAGCTCCTTCAGAATATCCGGCGAGGCGAGGCTTTCCATGTAGCAGATGCAGGTCTGGGTTTTGGTCCGGGTGCCGATGTCGGTGAACACAAATTTCAGGTCGGAATTCTGCACTCTGCGGCGGATCAGCGTCAGATTGGTCAAAAGCGATTCATTAAAACCGTCCCGCGGCCCGCGTACCGCCTTCTCTGTCATAGGTTCTTCTATAGAGCGTGTCTCCCAGCTCTGGGCATTGATAGTCAGTGAACCGGCATAGCCGTCCAGCAAAAAGACAGTTTTACCGCTGACCACGGCGCCAATCAGCTCGTCCAGCTGCTCCGAAACGGTCACGTCGCTGATCGTAATCACTCTGGTACGGACCAGTTCCATCAGCCTGGCCGGATTTCCCATATCCCCGTCCGTGAATTCATAGGCCATAACCGGCCTCATCACGCCGCTCTGAATCAGCTCACGGTCAATCATTCCGTCAACATAGACGACTGCGCAGCGGATACGCTCGCCATGGTCATTTTCTATTACACGTATTCTAAGGGTGCCGTCATTACAAAATACCTGCCGGAACCAAGCCAGCGTGTCATCCATAGAGCAGCTCATAGGACGGGAGGAATCAATCTTCTGGGCAGAATGTTCGCTGTTTGCCGTTATTCCCGCATTCATCACAGCCGTCACTCCTGTCTATTCTTCTTTTGAGTTGATTATCCCCCGCCGCCTGCACTCCTATTCGTCCGTCTGCTATAAGAGAACAGCAAAAAAGCCGCGGCTGCGGCTTTATTTGCTGTTCTGCTGATTCAATTCACGAAGGTATTACGCACTCTCTTGGAGCGCAGAATGTAGGCAGTCCAGATGAGGCTGTTCACAAGCCCCCGCGCAATGCCCGACAGCAGGCTGCTGCCGGCAGTCAGCTCAGCGGACTGTGGAATGTTAGAGACCAATATAATCAGGATGATCTGCATCCCCAGACCGATGATATAATATAGAATCAGCCAGCGCGGAAAAACAGCCCTTTTGTTATACAGCAAAATAAGCAAATATACAGTAAGCAGCAGCAGAATAATGTTTGCACTCACCTCGAAAACCAGCGTAGGCTTCCATAATGTATGATAATCTGCCGAACCCGGAGAAGTTAACGCATTCCAGCCTTCACTGCCGTGCGAGTTAAGGAAGAAATCATAGACCATAAGGAAGGATCTGATTAACGTAACATACAGTCCAATCTGGACAAGCACCAGCCAGCCGCCCAGCCCTTTAGGGTGGTCAGGCGACAGCCTCATGCCTTTTTTAGCGGGGATAAGTGATCCCAACAACAGCACATCCTCTGTTATCATTTAGCCAACACATTTTAAGGAGAATCTATGACACCATTTACTGCAAGGGTTATTGCCGTTATCCAATCCATCCCTGAAGGAAAGATCATGACCTATGGCGGGGTAGCCAGAGCTGCCGGAAGCCCCCGGGCAGCCAGACAGGTTGTGCGGATACTGCATTCCATGAGCCGGAAGTACAAGCTTCCCTGGCACAGGGTTGTCAACGCCAAAGGAAGAATTGCCCTGGAGGATGAATCCGGCTCGCTCCAGAAGCTGTACCTGCTCGGCGAAGGCATAGAATTTACGGCAGACGGGGCAGTCAATCTGGAGCTGTTCCAGTTTGTACCCGGGCCTGAGCCAGAGCTGGCAGACTACCTTTTGCCGCCTTTCGAATAGCTCCTCCCGCCGCTGATCAGCCCGTTTAGCAGGAAGTACAGCGTAGCATAAATGACCAGCAGCACGACCGCTGTGAACAGGCTGAAGAACAGCGACTGCTGGTTCAGGCTGTCCTTGACCAGCTGAACCAGCTGGTGCCAGTCTGTCAGCACATCCCAGCTGTTCAGCCGGTAGACCCGGCCCAGCAGCACCCCGTACCCGCCCAATGCGCAGGCGAATAGCACGAAGATCCAAGAGAAGAACAGATTGCTTTTGCGGGTAATGACACTCTGGAACTGGTACAGCGAGAAGAAGCCTGTCAGCCAGCCGCTCCAGGTGAACAGCAGCAGCGTAACGAGGTCATACCAGAACCGGCTCTGAACCTCTCCGCTGACGATATAGATGCCCTTGCGTGCGGTCAGATGCAGCAGATCGGTCATCAGATACGGCGCATTCGGAAAAAACAGCAGCCAGGCAATGCCCAGCGGCAGCAGCAGCATGCCGCTGAATTTCTGTTTATCCAGCATGTATGCAGCACTTGAGAACAAAAAAGGAATCCACGCCAGAAACAAATTCCACAGCAGGAAATCAAAGTATGTATCGGTCCGCAGCGAAACTACCCGGTACACCCCCAGCGTAGCCAGGGACAGGCCGGCTAACAGTATGAATACCTTTGTATAATTCAGTTCCTTCATCAGGGTATGTTCTCCTTATCCGTTAGAATGGGACAACCATAATAAATATAACAGCCCGGGCGTCAGGATGCACCCGGGCTGTTATATTTTATTTAAGATGCAGGAGCAAGAAAAGGCATTCCCGTCAGATACCGCCGCTGAGCTTGCCGTTAATAGCAGGCTTATGACTCTTAAAGCCTGTTCTGCCCGGCGCTTCCTGAACCCCGGCCAGTGCTGCACATTCACGGAAAGCAGCATGCTTACACCCTGCACAGTGGCTGGTTTGAATCATGGACAATGCAGCATTTATCGCATCTCCGGTGTGTGCGTAGAACTGCCCTGCTCCGATTGTGCCGTACAGGCCAGTTCGCTTCAGCAGCTCCAGCGGCTGCGGCTCTATGCCGGAGATCATCAGCCTGCCCCCGTCAGCCTGCAGCTGCTTCACAAGCTCTGAAAGATTCTCCTCACCGGTCGTATCCATGAACGGCACCTTGCCCATACGCAGAATAATCAGCTTCGGCTTGCCGGGGCCGGATTCAGGCATCGTATTATCGAACCGGTAAGCCGCCCCGAAGAAGAGCGGGCCTTCCACATTATAAATTCCGATCTGCGGGCAGTCATGGCTGTCCGTTACCATGTGTGCAGCTACCTTCACAGACTCCGGATCGGGCAGCACCTTGGCGACCAGATGGGTCTCTCCCATCCGCTTCACGAACAGGATGACGGCAAGCACCAGTCCGGCCTCCACAGCAACCGTAAGATCAGCGAAGATGGTCAGCAGGAAGGTAATGAACATCACCAGGGAATCCCCGGTCTTAAGCTTCAGCAGCTTAAGGAACTGCTTGCGCTCACTCATATTCCAGGCCACCACCATAAGGATCGGCGCCATAGCCGCAAGCGGAATGCTGGAAGCATAAGGTGCAAATAACAGCAGGATCAGGAAGACTACGACACCGTGGATCACGCCTGACAGCGGAGAAGCCGCCCCGCTGCGGATATTCGTAGCTGTTCTGGCGATAGCCCCCGTAGCCGGTATCCCTCCGAACAACGGGGCCGCGATATTGGCGATTCCCTGGCCGACCAGCTCGCGGTTGCTGTTGTGGCGGCTGCCGGACATTCCGTCGGCTACAACTGCCGACAGCAGCGACTCAATGGCCCCCAGCATGGCAATAACAAACGCCGGGCGCAGCAGCAGCCTGATCCGCTCCCAGGTGATTACCGGGAAATGGAAGCTCGGCAGCGTATTCGGGATATCTCCGTATGCGGAACCGATGGTCGTAACCTTGCCGCTGAAGAACAGTGCTGCAAGCAGTGTAGCGCACAGCAGCCCTACCAGCGATCCGGGTACTTTGGGTGCAAAGCGCAAGCCCAGCATAACGACGGCCAGACAAATTACTGCCGTAAGTACACTGTACAGATTCACTGTGGAGATGTGCAAGCCAAGCTCCTTCATATTGTCGATGAAGGCTTCATGCCGTTTGACCCCCTGCAGTCCGAGGAAATTCCCGATTTGCCCGGTAAAGATAATAACGGCTATTCCTGCGGTAAAGCCGATCGTTACCGGCCTCGGTATAAATTTAATCAGTACTCCCAGCCTTAACAGGCCCATAACCACCAGAATGACTCCAGCCATCATTCCGGCAATCAGCAGATTCTCATAACCGTATTCCATTGCAATGGCGAACAGAATCGGAATGAACGCGCCGGTTGGCCCGCCGATCTGAAATTTTGAACCGCCGAACAGGGAAATGAGAATTCCCGCTACAATGGTCGTATAGATCCCGTACTCCGGCTTCACGCCGGAAGCAATAGCAAATGCCATCCCGAGCGGAATGGCAATAACGCCGACGATTGTCCCTGAAATGATATCCTTGCGCAGCGAAGCAATGCTGTAGCCTTGAAAACGGCCCCACCCTGTCATCATCTAACCTTCTTTTCTTTGAATATCTGATTATTTGAATATATGAGAAACATTACTCCTGCCTGCCGCTCTTGTCAACGGGAAATCCGCCCTGGAGAGGGCGGATTTTATTCACTGCGGATACCTTCAAGAATAGAAATGGCACTTACGAGATGATTATCGAATATCTGCCTGGCTACAGCCAGCAAATCCTTGATCAGGGGATCGCGCAGAGAGTAAATGACTGTTGTGCCGTCTTTGACACTGGCAACCACATTCTTGGCGCGGAGGACAGCCAGCTGCTGGGAGACCGCAGAGCCTTCCGACCCGAGAATAGCCTGCAGCTCATTCACATTCTTCTCGCCTTCGCTCAGCAGTTCCAGGATGCGGATCCGCATCGGATGAGCCAGCGCCTTGAAAAACTCCGTCTTGAATTGCTGAATATCGCTGTTCATAGAACTTCTGCTCCTTATAGCTTTACTTCAAATCTAACCTTATCTTAGCATTAATTGATCAGGAGTGGCTATGGATATCCCGGCTCCCCCTCCCGCAGCAGCAGCGGTCGCCTAAAGATTCACAGGATAAATCATCAGCTCCCGCGTTCTCAGCTCCACCTGTCCGCCAAGCGCCATCGGTTCCCCCAGGCATTCGAACATGATCAGATCGGAGCCCAGCTGCAGACAGGCAGTCCCGTCCTCTTCAATATTCTCCAGAATACCGGTTAAGACAATGTGCTCTCCGTCCATACGGATGCCGCTGCCGTCTGCAGCTGGTGCCGGAATAATATCCACCCATCGCATAAGCAGCGCAGGCAGCTCGAATTCGGCCTCCCGCACTTCTCCGGGCAGAGCCGGGCCGCCGCCGCACCAGATTCCCTTTCCTTCGCCGAAGTCTGACGAAAAGTACATTTCATTTGTTCTGATGCCCTGTCTTACTATCGTTATCTTCATCTCTATGCCCCGCTATTCTGTGCTAAGTCTTAAACAGCTTCAGCCCGGCAATCCGTTTCACGGCCTCTGCCAGCCGCACCTCATCACTCACAAGCCCGATCCGCACATATCCTTCACCGTAAGCGCCAAAGCCGATTCCCGGAGCGACGACCACATGTGCCTCATCCAGCAGCAGATCGGCAAAGCTCTGTGAAGTAAACCCTGCCGGCACTGGCAGCCAGGCAAAAAAGGACCCCCGCGGCGCCTCCGCCTGCCAGCCGATTTCCCTAAGCCCGGAGATCAGCGTGTTGCGCCGGGCTTCGTACCGCGCTACATTTGCCCGGACGCCGTCCTGCGGGCCGAGCAGGGCAGCTGCCGCAGCCTCCTGGACCGCTCCGAACAGGCTGACATACATGTGATCCTGCAGCAGATTCAGGCTCTCGATCACACTGGCGTTCCCTGCGGCAAAAGCTACACGCCAGCCAGCCATATTATAGGTTTTGGACAATGTATAGATTTCAATCCCTGTCTCCTTGGCCCCGGGTGTCTGCAAATAACTTACCGGCCGCCGGCCCTCATACCCGATTGCCGCATAGGCAAAATCATGCACCACACAAATTCTGTTCTCTGCAGCAAATGCTACTGTCTTCCGGAAGAATTCCTCATCAGCTACCGCACCGGTCGGATTGTTAGGATAATTGAGGAACATCAGCTTCGCCTTAGCGGCGGTTTCCGGGCTAACAGCCCCGTAATCCGGCAGGAAGCCTCGTGCCTCCTTGAGCGGCATCAGCTCCATAACCACCCGGGCCAGCTCAATGCCTGACCAGTAATCGGGGTAGCCCGGGTCCGGCACAAGCGCAGTATCGCCGGGATTCAGCAGGCACTGCACCACTTCAACCAGGCCGGTTTTGCCTCCGGGCAGAATAGCGATCTCACGCTGCGGATCGAGCTCTACTCCATACTCTCTTTTGTAAAAAGCAGCCGCTGCATCCTTAAGATAACCGTGGCCGCGGAACGGCGGATATCTATGATTCAGCGGATCTGATGCCGCATTCTGCAGCGCTTCTACAATATGGGGCGAAGTCGGCATATCCGGGTTGCCTTGTCCGAGATTAATGACATCATGCCCTTCCGCTGCCGCCTGTGCAGCCCTGGCAACCAGTGCAGCAAAAAACTGCTTGGGCAACGCATTCAGCAAGTGCGACGGTTCAAAACTGCTCACTGTCCGGCTCATCCTCTCCGCTAATCGTTTGTCATGCTGCATATTGCATTTATTCTAGCGGTTCGCCAGTAGCTCGGCAACTCCTATAGACAAAAAAAAGGCCGCCCCTGCAGGGATGGCCTTTAATCTTCATACCATTGTAATCATGCGGACCGTATTACTTGCCCAGCGGCTCGCCCTGATATACCTTAACATCAAGCGGTGCGGTCAGGAATTCGCCTGCCTTTCCGGCAAAGCCGGTGAAGTGCGGGCTTGTATTATGGCCGGCTACAGCCTCGGCATCACGCCATTCCTCGACCATAATGAATACATTACTGCGGGAGGCATGTCTGTACAGCTCGTAAGAAACATTACCCTCTTCCTGATGCGTGGCGGCGATCAGCGTCTCAGCTTCAGCCAGAAACTGTGCTTCGCGTTCGGGATTCACTTGCAGTGTAGCATGAATAATAATCATTGTTCTTCCTCCTGTATTATGAAAAATTTATTATTTCCACTCAGCAATCTTGTCGACCGGCAGACGTACAGACTGGTAGCCTTCAGCTGCGGCTTTACCGATGGAGATCAGCATAACCGGAATATAACGCTCTTTATCCATTCCGAATAATTCGGCGATCTGGTCCTTTTCGAAGCCGCCGATAGCATTGGTGTCATAGCCGTGGGCACGGGCCGCCAGCATCAGCTGCATCGAAACCAGACCGCCGTCAATCATTACCGTCTCACGGTTGATGTCTGCTGGAAGATTGGCGAAGTGTACTGCCAGGCGGGATAATTGGCCTTCCTTAACTTCCTGCGGCATAAGTCCGCGCTCAACAGCAGCGCCGTAGATATCTTCGGCATAATCAAAGTTGTTCAGGTCTCCGAATACAGCGATCATCGCCGCAGAGGTTTCTACCTGAAGCTGATTGAACTTGGCGATGGTAGCCAGCTTGGACTTGGCCTCCGGGCTCTCGATCACGAGGAAACGCCAAGGCTGCATGTTAACAGAAGAAGGTGCCAGTGTAGCTTCTGTAAGAATTTCTGTCATTTCCTCTTTGCTGATCTTGACGCTGGTATCATACTGGCGTACCGAGCGGCGGCCAGTAATAATAGAATTAAAATCATTGGTTTTTGTAGTGTTCATTTTAAAAAAATCTCCTTTGTATATGTTGGTATATGATTCAAGGCTACATCACATTGATGTTATGCTGCAGCCGGATAAGCATGTCCGTAAGCCTCTTCCGCTCCGCATCGTCAAAGCCGTCAAGCAGGCCGTTGATGAAACGGTTCTTCTCTTCCCTGTAGCAATGCATCCGGTCCCGGCCCTGAGAGGTCAGTGAGACCAGGGTAACCCTGTTATCGGCAGGATTGTTGCGCCTTGTAATGGTTCCGCTCTCCTCAAGACCCTTCAGATGGCGGGTAATGGCGGCGGCATCAATATCGATTTCACGCTGCAGCGAAATCTGGCTGATCTCCTCTACCTGATACAGCTCATGAAGCAGGCGGAGCCTCGTGGGGCTGATGCCTGCGCACCGTTCGAACTTCGGGCTGACCCCTTTGTTCAGTGCCTGCAGCAGTTCAAGAATCTGATCTTCCTCTGACTGATGTTCTGTCAATGGCAGCCTCCCCTGAAAATAGATTGTGCAAAATCTTCTTGATGAAAATTAGTTTACACCTATTTAATTGACCCGTCAACCATTAAGGCTTATTTTTCTTTCAACTCCACATAACTCCACCGCAGAGGTTGATTTATGGATAAATGCGCCTTAATCTCTAACTATTACGTTCACGTTCTATACAGGAGGCTAACGCATGAGAATATCCCTTATTCAGCTTGATATAGCATTCGGCAATCCTGCCGCAAATTATGCGGCGGCAGAGCAGCGCATCCGTGAAGCAGCGTCCGCCGGGACAGACTGCGTGATCCTGCCGGAGCTCTGGACTACCGGCTATGATCTGACCCGGCTGGACAGCATCGCCGATCCCGGCGGGCAGGAGACCAAAGCACTGATGTCCAGCCTGGCACGGGAGCTCGGCATCCATATTGTTGCCGGCTCTGTAGCCAGCAGGCAGACTGCCGGGGTCACCAACAGCATGTACGTTTTTGACCGCAGCGGTGTACAAGCCGGAGAATACAGCAAGCTCCATCTGTTCCGGCTGATGGATGAGCATCTCTATCTGCAGCCGGGGGAAGCAAAGGGGCTGTTCACCCTGGACAATGCCCTATGCGCCGGGCTGATCTGCTACGATATCCGTTTCCCGGAATGGGTCCGCGCCCATACAGCCAGCGGTGCTGAAATCCTGTTCGTCAGCGCCGAATGGCCCAAGCCGCGGCTTGCCCACTGGCGCGCCCTGCTGATCAGCCGGGCCATCGAGAACCAGTGTTATGTAATTGCCTGTAACCGTGCCGGAGCTGATCCGGCGAACCGCTTTGCCGGGCATTCAATGATTATTGACCCTTGGGGAGACGTAATATGTGAGGCGGCAGAGGAGGAAGAGATCCTAACCGGCGAAATCGACCTCGGCAAGGTCCGTGAGGTCCGGCAGCAGATTCCGATATTTACCGACCGCCGGCCGGAGCTGTATACGTAGCGCGTGATATCAGGGGATGCTGCATGTATGGTGCCGGGAATATGAAATTCCAGACCCGGCCCGTCATTTAGATGGATTTTCGCCAACTAAATGAAGTATTTCTTGATGAATATGACCATTAGTTGTAAAAACGCCACCTATTTCGGTCCATTCATCCCTCCGGAGGTCATTTTAGTAAAATTAGGTTTCCTTTTTCCAATTAACCCGCCTACAGCAGGGTTCATTGGAAAATTAAGCGGCGAATTTCCACCTAATGTCTGAGTTAGAATCTGCCGATCGCTTGTGCTGGCGGCTTAGCGGTCTGGCCTGCAAGCGGCGGCATACTGAGCTGTTAGTAGCACGAGTTGGTAGTAGCCCAAGCTGTTAGCAGCCTGACCCGGCTGCATGCTGAGCTGGCGGCACACCGGCATACAGACACGGCAACATAAAGACCCAGCAGCAGCTCAGCTGGTAGTAGCCCAAGCTGGCAGCAGCCTGAGCCGGCCGCCCGCTTGCTCAGCGGGCATAGCGCTGCCGCAGCATCGCCGCTGTCTCCAGTACGCGCGGATCGCTGTACTGGAGATCATAGCCCGACTCCTGCCGCAGCCTGCCGGCAGGAGTCAGCTGCACACCCCGGCGGACTGCAGCCTGCCGGATGCCAGCGGCGTACACCGCCGCCGCAGCCGGGCCGCCCAGCTCGCCGAGCGCGGCGAGCGTCTCCGGGCGGACCCGCGGATAGTCCAGTGACTCGTCCCCTCCGGACGCAGCCCTGTAGAATCCGCGGATCAGCTCTCCGCGCTCCCGCCCGGAGCCGGAGACCACCACGAACGCGTGCACGAAGTACGCGCCGCTCTGCCTGCGCTGGGCGATGCCGCAGAACTTGCGGCCGCCGATTGCCAGGTCGAAATCACCGGGGCAGTACGAGCCGGTGATTTCGCCTGCCCTGATCCGTGCAGCCGCCTGCGGATGGCTCACGGCTGCGGCTTCGGCAATGAGCGAAGCCAGCAGCCGGAAATCATCGTGAAAGTCCAGCTTGCCCGGGGCTTTCGGAAGAATGAGCGACACATTTACTACACCTGTGTCGAGCGGCACAGCCGCCCCGCCGGAATGGCGGACAGCCGCGCGGTAGCCGGCCCGTTCAAGCCCGGCCATCCCCTCGGCCGCATGGGGCAGCCTGCTGTCACGCAGTCCCAGCGCCACCCCGCCGGGATGGCTCCAGATGTGAAGGCACGGCGGGAGCAGCCCGGCGCCGATGTCACGGCACAGCGCTTCTTCGAACGCGAACGGAAGCAGCATATCCTGCACCTCCGCAGCTGTCAGGTCTTCGGCCAGGTGCTCGAACAGCACCATTTTTGCAGGAATCTCACTTACTGTTCTACGCTCCTGCCCCTCAAACAGGTTGTCCAGCAACCCTGAATCTTCATAAGCCACCACTGATGCTCCCCTTCTTCCCCGGATAATATGGAGCAAACCGCATGCACGGCAGCAGTCTGCTGTCCTTTTTTACCGTAATAACAGATATTGTTCTATTGTAACCCATCCCCTCCCCCTTGCCTAAAAAAGACAGGCAACATCATTTGAAATCAGCTCCGGTAACCGTTATCCTTATATCAAGGAAGATCGTTCATGCAACAGCAGTACACAACGTATAGGAGTGATGCCGCATGACCACTGAACAGCTGACAAAGGACAGGCAGATCAGCAAAACAAGGCAATGGGAACAGGCTATGATCAAGCTCTATGTCAATTTCCGTGATTACAGCAAGGATGCACTGAAGGGGTTCGGCGAGGAGGATATTCATCAGTCGAGGGTGAACAGCCGTAAGCTGCTTACACTGCTGTCCATACTGGACCCGGATCATTCTGCTGCCGGAGAGCTCTACACCCGGTTCAAAAAAGCCCAAAAGCGTCTCGGAAAGGTCAGAGATGCCGATGTGCTGATCGAATCCTTTAAGGAACGGCGGAAAATAGCCAAAAAGGACGGCGATGACAAAACAGCCGCACTGCTCAAATCCGTCATTAAGCATCAGCAGGACCAGCGCAAAAAATACCGCAAAAAGCTGGAAGCCGAGCTTCCGCAGCTTGCCGGGAAGGAGCTGGACCTGCTCTGGGAGGCTTTTATTACCGGACCGCTTGAGTCCTTGACCCAAAAAAAGGATGCCAATGTGGTCATGCGCGAGCTGGAAGTCGCCTTTGATCAGCAGAAAAAAACCTGCAAAGCGCTGTTTAAGGGACCCGAGTCGGAATCTGAGGAGGCTTTTGAAGCGCTGCACAACCTGAGAATTGCCGCCAAGGAGCTGCGCTATACGGCGAATGCCGCTTCTTTTGCACTTAATCAGAAATTTCATACCCATGAGGAATACTATAAGAATATTCAGGAGCAGCTCGGCATCATCAACGATAAGCGGGTCTGGCTGGACACTCTGCAGTCCATAGGGCGTGACGAGCTCGGTGTCGGCAAAAAGACCTGGAGCGCCTTCACAGACAGCCTTAAGAATGAGGTTCTGGAAGCGCTATATCATAACGAGGTTGTACCGGTAGCCGGGAAGCCCCGTGCTCTCCCCGCTGAACAGTAGTCCTGATCCATAAATATAAAGGAGGCGGGAAGCGCATGCCAGTCATGCCGCTTCCCGCCTTTTGTTCTGCCCCTCATAAGCGTTCTGCTTCAGCAACGCCTCCTCCGGTCTTGCGATCAGATCAGCCTGCCGGCCCACATCGCGCTTCTTGCAACCAGCTTGCGGAACGGCTCAACCGAAAAGGACGGCAGATGATGTCCCGGCATCAGATAGACCACCCGGCCAAGTCCGAACTCATGGCACCAGGCCGCCTGCCGCATCGCTCCGCCGTGCAGATATTCTGCGAGCACCGTGGTCTCAAAATAAGGGTGCATATCGAAATAATAAGGCTCGTCCTCAATCACAAAATCGTCGATTCCCTGCACAATCGGATGCTCCCGTACGGCTGCCGGTATATTGATTCCGAGAGCTGTGTAGTCCGGATGATGGGTGAAATGCCCGCCCAGCATTGCACCGAGCTCCGGATTGCGCTGCATGGATATTCCGTTATGAACCACCAGCAGGCCGCCGCCCCCGGCAACATAAGCCAGCAGTGCCCCGCTGTGGGCAGGCGCGATGGTATGATCGGAAAACTCCGTATAAGAGACCACCAGGGAATACTCTTTAAGACTCTGCGGGCTCAGCAGCCCGAAATCCTCAGATGCATCAACTGTAAATTCCGGTGACAGGATCTGCCGGAGCTCCTGATCCACACCGGCAAACGGATGATATTTTACCGCTGTATAGCTGCCGATTGCAAGGGCTTTCAATTCAGACATGAATAATGACACCTCTCCATCCATTAAACTGTTTCATTTCCAGGTATTTCTCCTTCACCTTAGCACTTCCGCCAGGTTAATACAAACGGCTTTTGCTTTAATTTTGAACTATGTTACAATCATCATTACAGGTTCTATTTCATATTTACAGGAGGGTGATATACGATGTCTATTCAACAGCTGCATACTTCTGATGAACTGCACCAATATGTCGGCCAGCCCGGCAAAAAGCTGCTGTTCAAGCACAGCACTACCTGCCCGATCAGCGCTAAGGCGCATGAGGAATTCCAGGCTTATGTACAAAGCTCGGATACACCGGCGGCCATTGTCCATGTCATTGAAGACCGTCCGGTCTCCAATCAGATTGCCGAAGAGTTCGGCATCAAGCATGAATCCCCGCAGATCTTTCTGCTGGACGGCAGCGATGTAAGCTGGAACACCTCCCACTGGAAAATCACCCGTTCTGCCATCAAGGAGGCCGTTGATAAATGAGCCAGCCTGTAATTGTCTACTCTACCGCAGGCTGCAGTGACTGCAATCAGGTTAAACAACTGCTCACCAATCAGGGCATTCCTTTTGAAGTGCGCGATATTATGGCAAGCGCCGTCTATCAGGAGGAAGTTGAAAAGCTTGGTTTTATGGGTATCCCTGTTACGGTATCCGGTGACCGGGCCGTCAAAGGCTTTAACCTGCCGGAGCTTGAGGAACTGATTGCCGCTGCAAGATAACAGCATTCTATACTCAGTATAATTAGCAAAAAAAAGTATTCCCTGGTCCGAAGCCCGGGGAATACTTTTTTTTATGGTTAAAACATATAGCAGCATCTGCACTCGGTTGGCCCGCTACATCCAATGCCCCTTATTCACACTCTGCAGCCAAATGGCTGACATGTCCGCTGTGGCTGTAGATGACATTATCGGCTCCAAGCCCCTTATAGACCAGCCTCGGCCTCATCGAGGTCGTAATCACTGAAATCGGCCCTGACGTCCATGTCCGGCACATCTGCACATACCGGCAGCATAAAGCGACACTGCTCTCAAACAGATAGATCCGGCCTACCGGAAACGGCGGTCTGAGCCAGGTATTCAGATGCCGGGTATCCACCTCAAAAATCACCTCTACCCCCAGCTCCGCCAGCCGCTGCTTCTCAGCCGGATTATTGGCAAGCCCCGCAAACCGTGCACCCTTCATGATCAGCAGCTTAATAAAATGCTCTCCCGCCTTGGTCGGCGCACAAATGAGTATATACTCTTCCTGAGTGTCCATAGCTGTCTCCATCTTCGTCTCCCCTTCCGCCTTACTTCTATATGTGGATTTATTTATCTCTAAATGAACAGCAAAAAAACCGCAAAGGATGCCCTTTGCGGTCCGGTTAACGGTCACAATATACTGATCCTCTCTGCAATACGCTTACGAGGTTAGCTGCCGGATTCGGGCGTTGAGAGTCGCCCTACCTTCCCTCTGTGAGAAGCTTAAGCTTCTCACAGACTCAAGGATTCACCCCATAACCGGCACCGCCTGCTTACCCGCGTCCTCCGGTTGTTGGTTCCCCCGCTTTCCGTAACGGAAATTAAGCGGATTTCATATGTAGTTATCTTTTATCTCTTTTTCTTTTTGCCGCTGCTGTTCTTGCTGCTCTTCACGAACCGCAGGGCAGCCATCAGGCAGCCCAGGATTCCCACACCCAGCAGCAGTGTCTGTACCGCACCTAGCAGGGTGCTGCCATCCGGCTGAAGCAGACTGCTAATCGCAATCAGCAGGACGGAACCCGCGACTAATACCGGGGTTTTTAGATTCATGTTCAAGCCTACCACTCCTTAGTACTAAGGGTACACTATCGGCGGACGGATCACCAGCCCTTAGCAAATTCTGCCGCCGCCGGGCAGAAAAAAGGTGCCTCTCCTATCCTGGAGGGGCACTTTTTTTCTGTTGTTATATTATTTACGCACCACAGTATATCCCTTATCCTGGAGCAGCTTGATAATGCCATGCTCGCCCAGATAATGTGCCGCGCCGACTACGATGAAATACTCTTCATTCTTGCCGTTCTTAAGATAGCCGTCGATTTTGTCAGCCATACCGATATTACGGTCAACCAGCATCGCCTTGTAGTATTCCGCGTCTCCGGCAAAGCTGTTCGTCAGCAGCAGCAGCTGCTCATCATCGCCAGTCTTCCAAATCTCGGCCATCATATCCACGCTTTGATCAATTACATCGTAGTTTTCAATCGCTGCAAGAAGGTTCTCTTCCTGCAGCTTCTTGGAGAAGTTATTGAACATTCCCAGCTGGGACTCATAAGACTCCAGCTCCATAACCGGAATTTTCCGTTCAATCGCCTTCTGTATGAAGTACAGGTCAATTCCGGCAGAAGCCTCATAGCCGGCCGTCGCTGCTTTTAGGCTGCTCAGTGTCGTTTCCGCTACCCACGGCTTAAACTGGTCCAGCGCATTAGTCTTAAGGCCTGCCTCCTTGAGCACCTCACCCAGCTTCGCATACGTCTCACCGGAAATATGATCCTTCAGCGTCGTGCCGTCCTGGTACATGCCCATGTTCAGAACCAGCTTTTGTGATGCCTCATCAGCTGCCTTGCTGATATCAATTTCTACGCCCAGATAATCGGACCCGGCAAAGGCTTCTTCAAATTCCTTGCTCAGCGGATAGAAGCTGTCATCTGCAATATGCATCGAGCCGACCAGATACACGGTATTGCCGTTGCTCTCGACTTCCCACATGAAGCCGCGTCCGCCTTGCGTACTTACAGCACTCTGGCTTCCGTCACCCGCTGCCTTGGTCTTCAGAACTACCGTACGGGTCTGTGCATCCCAGCCTACCTCGTAACCCGCTGCATCACCAAGAACCCGGATAGGTGCGTAGGTCACGCCGTTGATTACAGTAAGCTTGCTCTTCAGTGTAATGGCTTTACCGTCTACAATGGCATAGATTGTGTCACCTGCCGCATTCTGCAGCTGCACATCCATTGCTTCAAGCGTAGCTCTGAGCGGAACAAGCGTGGTGCCCTGATTGTTGACCGGAGCTCCCGTCTTGTATTCGACGGTCTGATTGTTTACTTTTACTGCCGGCTGCTGCGGGGCAGCCATGGCCGGAACTGCTGTTGCAGTAAGCAATCCTGCCGATAAGGTAAGAGATAATAGCATTTGCTTCCAGTTTCTCATTTACTTAGTCTCCTTCAGCTTCATATAGTCCACATATAATAATTAAGCAAAATCAGGATGCTTGAGACACTCGGGTTACAAAATTTACTATTCAAGTACGGATATACATTTACGCTCTGCTTCTGCGTTCCTTAGCCATTACCCACAGCATTGCAAATACTGCTGCAGCACTCAATCCCACGCTTAATCCTTGTATGAAATCACGCACCGGGGAACCGTTCGTATCTATCACAAGACCAAACATAACCATGTTCAACACGCACACTGCAAGAAACAGGAAGTTCTGATTTTTTTTACTCATTGTGAATTTCTCCTCTTATTTTAGATTTTTTATAATTGTTTGCATTAGATTTTGTAAGCCTTCATTGCTTTTCTGATTTCCTTAATACTCGGGCGCTTGCCGTACATCAGTACGCCTGTGCGATAGATCTTCGCCGCCAGCCAGCCGAACACAAATGTGGTTGCCAGCAGAATAACCAGCGAGACGATAATCTCCCAGAAAGCGACCTGGCCGACTCCGATACGCAGCAGCATACTGAGCGGTGAGGTGAACGGAATGTAGCTCGCTACCTTGACCAGCATAGTATCAGGAGCCCAAATGCTGAATAAAGGAACGTAGAAGTTCACGAAGCCGATCATCATAATCGGCATTACCGCCTGGCCAAGATCCTCTGTACGGCTGACAATCGATCCGACCGCCGCGTAGATCAGGGCATACAGGAAGTAGCCGAGAATATACAGGATCAGCCCGTAGACCAGCAGCCCGATGCTTAGCTGGCTCAGATCCAGCTCGAAATCAGCCAGTATGCCGGAGTTATGCGGCAGCAGGAGATTGGCAGTCACACTGAGTGCAATGATGGCAATCTGCATCAGTCCGACCAGGAAAATACCGATGACCTTGCCGAACATCTGGGTTAACGGCGATGCGCTCGTAATCAGAATCTCCATGATGCGGGAGCTTTTCTCTGAGGTAACTTCTGCCGAAATCATATTACCGGTCATCATAATGGACATGAAGAACAGGATCAGAAGGACATAGACAACTACATAGTTGATCGTTGCCGCTGTCCGTTCAGTCTCTTCCCCGGCCTGGGAACCATCGGCGCTGAGCTCCTGTGTATCAATCGTTACCGGGGCGTACATAGCGGCGACCTGGCTGTCTGTCAGCTTGTCACCGACAATCAGCTGTGTGTTGACCGCCTGCAGAGCGCTCTGCAGATAAGTCTGCACGTCTCCGCCAAGCTCACCGTCCTCGTTGTAGTAGGTTACAGGCGGAAGTCCTTCACCAGCTGCTTCACCAAAAGTGAGATAGCCTTCGATAGTACCCTTATCCAGACCTTCCTTCAACGCTGCATCATCAGCTGAAGCAAATGCCGTGAAGGTTACTGCAAACGTATCGCTGTCCGGATTAGCAGGAGCTGATGATGCCAGGAGCAGCTCGGCTGCCGGGTTACCGGTCTCTGCGATTACTGCAATCTGGCTGCGGTTGCCGGTATCGCCAGCCTTATCTTCGCCCTTGAAAACCTTGATAAAATAAGGAATATTCATCCCAATGCTTAGCAGAATAACCATAATAAGCGTTGTTATAAGAAAAGCTTTAGTCTTCACCTTATTCTTAAAAGTAAATCCAATAATGGTCCCCATCTTATTCATTCGAATCACCCACCGCTCTGATAAAGATTTGGTTTAGCGTCGGTTCTTTAATCTCGAAATGCTCGACCTCACCGGCAAGAATGGCCTGCTGCAAAATACGCTGTGCTGCACTGATATCGCTGATCGACAGTACATAGCCGCGTTCCTGCCGCTTCACTGCGGTTACTCCGGCAATACTCTCCAGTCCGGCAACCTCGCCGGCTGTACGCAGAATAACCTCTTCGCGCGGATAACTCTTTTTGATCTCGCGGATATCGCCCTGCACCACCGTATTGGAACGGTCGAGAATCGTAATGTGCCGGCACAGCTCCTCCACATGCTCCATCCGGTGAGTGGAGAACAGGATGCTTGTTCCCTGGTCACGCAGCTCTTTGACCGTGTCTTTCAGCAGCTCCACATTGACCGGGTCCAGTCCGCTAAACGCTTCATCAAGCACAAGAATCTTCGGCTTATGGACAACGGCGGCGATAAAGCCCATTTTTTGCTGATTACCCTTCGACAACTCTTCAATTTTCTTGTTGTAGTACTCAGGAACCTCGAAACGGTCCAGCCAGTAGCGCAGGCTCTTGTCTGCATCGCCTGCGGCCATCCCGCGCAGCCGGGCAAGATAGATAATCTGGTCGCTGACCTTCACCTTCGGATATAGACCCCGCTCTTCGGGCAGATAGCCCATCAGATGCTGCAGCTCGTTGCTGAACTCCTTGCCGTTGTAGAGGATTTTTCCCTCATCGGGATAAATCAGGCCAAGCACCATACGCATTGTAGTCGTTTTGCCTGCCCCGTTTGCTCCGAGCAGCCCGTAAATCTCGCCTTGCTCCACCTTCAGATTAATTCCGTTAACCGCTGTCTTATCGCCGTACTGCTTCACTACCTGTTCCAGCTTCAAAGCTTCCATTGGTTAATCCCCTCTCTTCTGGTCTAACAGGACCGGACGATGTCCTTGTGTCCATAGGCTAAGTATTTCATCCAGTTCCAGAGCCCGGCTCTTGAGTACCTTTACGCCCAGATCCAGGATGCGTTTCTCATTCCGGGAAAATTCCCGGGTTATAAATGAAGCCACTCCAGGCTGCTCCCAGCCAAAATGCAAGGCTTCCGGCAGCTCTGCCGCCAGCGCCTGCAGCTCCTCTTCATCCGCTGCATTCACCCATACCTCATTCCATAAACCGAACAGGCTGTCTTTCTCGGCCATGCCGAGCAGCTGTCCCTGATGCATAAGCACAATATAATCGGCCAGCCGTCTTACTTCTTCGACGATATGGGTACAGATCAGTACTGTTGCATCCGTCTCATCCATAAACTTGCGCAGCGTTTCAATCATGATCTTCCAGGCGAACGGGTCCAGTCCGGAAGAAGGCTCATCCAGCAGCAGCAGGCGGGGCCGTACGGCCAATGCCGCGGCGATCTCGAATTTGCGCCGCTCGCCCTTGGACATCTTGCCCAGCCGGGCATCCTGCGGAATTTCGAATTTCCGGGCCAGCTCCTCATAATACTTCTGGTCCCAGGAAGGATACCACTGCCTGCGGAAGCCTGCCGCCTCCTCTGCCGTCCAGAAATTCTCCTCGGCCTGTGAAGTCTCCGGCACATAGGCCATACGCTGGCGGATCTCCAGCGGCAGCCCCCCGGGATGCTCCTGTTCAAACCAGCGGATCTCGCCTTCCTCCGGGAAGCTCAGCTGCAGCAGCATATGCAGCAGCGTGCTCTTACCAGAGCCGTTCTGACCCACCAGCGCGGTAATGTAGCCTTGCGGAAGGCTAAGATTAAGCGGCCCGATTGTCCGCTTGTGCCGCTTCTTGCTTACATCCCGCAGCTCTATGGCCTGCTGTACCATGAAACGCCCCCACCCTTCATGACTGTGTGTTATATTTATCCGCTACAATTTCTGTAAACATCCGGGCCAGCTCCTCTGCGCTGCACTGTACAGACAATCCAACATCGACTGCACCCTCCAGCGCTTTACGGATCGCTTCCCGTTTGTACTCCTCCATCGCTCCTGCTCCGACATGGGAGACGAACGTACCGGTTCCCTGTCTGGTCCGCAGCAGCCCCTCATTCTCCAGATCCTGATAGACCCGGCGGACTGTAATCACGCTGCATTTCAGTTCACCCGCAAATTCACGGATAGATGGAAGCAGCGTTCCTTCTGTAATATTACCGCTGATGATCAGTGAGCGCAGCTGAGTCTCAATCTGATGGTACAGCGGCTCGGCACTGTTTTCGTTGATTTGAATAGGTATCCACATCCTTACCCCCGCCCTCTCATACGAGATCGCGGCTCTTAAGCCGGTGTATCGTCCATGCGGAGAACAGCTGTACCGACAGGGTTCCGAGCACCAGTGTTCCCCACATCAGCGGGGAGAGCAGCCCCCACTCTTTCGAACAGCTGACGGTGTACAAAATAAGATTTCCGCCTGCCAGCCAGGTCAGCACTGCCGTCCCGATGTAAATGAACGTAAAGAGCATTACGTAGATAAAATAAGCTTTACCGCTTGCCAGCAGCTCGATAAAAATGTAAAGCCCTGAAACAATCAGCCCCAGCCCGATCCAGGTTAGCGTAAAGGCCAGGTAATCCGTAAACGGCAGTTCCTTACGCATATTACTGCTGAAGGCATAGATGAGGCCGAAAAAAATCGTTCCGTTCAGCCCGATAGAGCTGACTGCATTCAGCTTTCTTTTGCAGAGAATCACAGCAGTTGGAATAGGCAAGGCGCGCATATAGGCCAGCATCCGGGTATAAGAATCTTCTGTTAGGTACTTCATCGTCCGCTTGGAAAAGGTGAACCCCAGCATCGGAATGACTGTCATGAACATGATGTCGGCCAGAATCTTCCCGTCACCGTTATCCAGCGTATCCTGGATGATCATACTGGACAGCCCGCCCATGTAACCCATGAACAGCAGTGACCACAGCAGCATCCATAATAGCTTTAGCCTGTCGCCGTCGAAGTCACTTCTTACAATGATCCAAGCCTGTCTAAAATTTGTCATATCGCTTTAACCTCGCTTTAATTCAGCAGATATACGGCACATTGCATTACAGGAGTTCACTAAATCATTTGATATGCTGTTAATGTTCAGTGTGCTTACTGTGTGCTTACTGTGTATATCTATATACACAGTATATGTCCTGTATTTTCCAACGTCAATAGTTTTTCTAAGAAAATCCCGGGATTTTGTCCTGCGCCCGTTTATGCTACTGTGAGGATACGGCTTGGAACAAGCTTATTCAGGGGAGGCATATATGTTAAATCATCCTTGGTTTACGGTGCAGCGTATAGACGGGCAGACCTTTGCCATCAGCGAATACGGGCACTGGGAGAAGGTCCATTCCTTCCTGCTGCTCGGACAGCAAAAGGCTGTCCTGATTGATACGGGGCTCGGCATCAGCAATATCTCGGAAGTAACCAGGCGGCTGACTCCGCTTCCGGTCTCTGTCCTCACTACCCATTTCCACACCGATCATATCGGGGGTCACGGGCTGTTCAGCGATATATATGTACATGAGGGTGATTGCAGCTGGCTTATAGATGGCATACAGGGCTTATCTATTGAACAGATTAGAGCAGATCTCGTGCGGGATTTGAGCTTGCCGCTGCCGGAAGGCTTTAATGCAGACACCTACACACCTTATCGCGGCAAGCCGGCCGGGCTGCTGAGTGATGGCCAGATGATTGATCTGGGCGGGAGAAGCCTGGAGGTGATACATACGCCGGGCCATTCACCGGGACATGTGTGCTTTTATGAGAAGACCTCCGGTTATTTGTTCACTGGGGACCTGCTGTACGATGAAACACCGGTCTACGCCTTTTATCCGTCGACAAGCCCTTCGGATCTGGTCCGTTCGTGGGAGCGGATCGCACAAATACCTGGTGTCACTAAAATCTACGGCTCGCACAATACGCTGGGACTGGCCCCCAGCATTATGGCTGACGTAGAGCAGGCGGTTAAAACGCTGCGGGAGAACAACCTGGTATCGTTTGGCACGGGCACACACTATTTTAACGGGTTTAATGTCCGGTTCTAGGAGGATGGAGCAGGAAGGCTAAGAGGGTGATGGCGGGCGTTAGAGCATGTTGGCGGGGGTGGCTGGAGAGGCGGGGTGGCGGGCGGAGATTAGAAGGGCTTAACTGCGATTAGGGGGATTAGCGTGTGCTGATTGGTCGGATTGAGATTTGGCGGATGCTCTACTTAAAGACAGGTTAAAGGGGGACTGGCGACTAGGATTCTGTGTTGGCGGCGATTCGCGGGCTGTGTTGGCGGCGATTCGCGGGCTGTGTTGGCGGCGATTCGCGGGCTGTGTTGGCGGACGCGGCTAATAGAAGCGTAGGGTTGGCGGGTGCTGATTGGTCGGACTGCAGGGTTGGCAGATGCGCTTCGTAATTATAGGCTACAAGGGGACGGGCGGTTCGAATGCTTGGGTTGGTGGACGTCGCTGTTAAAGCTGAATTTAGAGAGGACCACTAAAGGGATTTTTCCCTTTATTTCGTCCAATTCACCCTCCGACGAGCTCGATCAAAGGGATTTTTCCCTTTATTTCGTCCAATCCGCCCTCCTGCGAGCTCGATCAAAGGGATTTTTCCCTTTATTTCGTCCAATTCACCCTCCAACGTGCACGATCAAAGGGATTTTTCCCTTTATTTCGTCCAATCCACCTCCTGCGAGCTCGATCAAAGGGATTTTTCCCTCTATTTCGTCCAATCCACCCTCCTACGGGCACGATCAAAGGGATTTTTCCCTCTATTTCGTCCAATTCACCTCCTGCGGGCACCATCAAAGGGAATTTTCCCTCTATTTCGTCTAATTCATCCTCCTCCGAGCACCATCAAAGGGATTTTTCCCTCTATTTCGTCCATTCCACCCTCCAACGTGCACCATCAAAGGGATTTTTCCCTCTATTTCGTCCAATCCATCCTCCTGCGAGCTCGATCAACGGGATTTTTACCGTTGGTCTGCCCGCTCCGCCCTCCCCCAGTCCACCCAACAGCCGCCACCGCACAAAAAGAGCCCGCACAGCAGCCAGCTCCCTAAGGAAGTAACTGTGCGCAGGCCGATTCGCCTAACATATAGATTTAGAAGCCCCAGATGGCATCCCAGACCGGCTTGGTGTGGCCGCCCGGATAAAATATATACAGCAGCACATATACCGCAACTCCAGTGATAGCTGTAATAAACCAGGTCACAGCCGTGATCCTGCCCAGCTTGCGGTGCTTCGCGTATTTAGCCTGATAGCCCCACACCAGTGTGGTAATCCCGAACACTGCGGCTACCGTAGCAAGCACGATATGGAAGATCAGAAAGACGTGATACAGCGTCGACAGGTGATCCGGCCCGCCCCAGGATGTATTTCCTACAAATATCGTTCTAGACATGTACACAATGAAAAATAGGGTAGCAGCTACAGCGGCGGCGAACATTGTTTTCTTATGCGCTTCGCGTTTGCCCACGATGATCTGTCTCCAGCCGATCGCCACCAGCACCGCACTGATTACGATGAACGATGTGCTGATCGTTGGAAACACTGTAAAGATATCCATGATTGTCCTCCTCGGCACTTACCAGCTATACCCGGGTTAACGCACCATCCCCCAGCTCGCCGGATGGACCGGAAGGTTCCGGATCGTCTTGCCCGTTCTCTTTTTTATACCAATGATAGAACACATAAGCAAGCATCGAGGCAAAAATAAATTCCTGGATGAACTTCATCACGATTCCGCCGACCTGCTGATCCGCCTTAGGTGACAGCCCCCCAAAGAAAGCCGGACCGCCAAAAGCCTGCAGCAGCGCAGCCGGATTACCGGACACACAATAGCCCATCGCCCGCGCCCAGACAGCCGGATCACTATAAGTCGCATAAAGCGGCTCAGCCGCGAAAATAATCAGCCCGCAGGCTGGTGTCAGCAGCACCATATTGAGAAAAATAAAGCCGATTTTGACGGGTCCTCCGGCCCGCCGGCTCTCCGGCAGCGGATTAATCAGCGTCCACCACATCAGCGCAGCCGTCACAAAGAGCGCGGCATAATACAACCGGTGTACTGTAAAATGCAGCATGACATAGTCATGAATTGCCGGGATATGATACAGCGAGAACAGCCCGTTGAACAGCAGTGCGGCCACTACCGGATGAGCCAGAAAGGATAACCTGCGCAGGGGGTTGGCCCTCACCAGGGCGCGCCAGCACCACTCCGGAATGCCCAGCATCATCAGCGGCACCGCAATCAGATAAGACAGCGCCATACTGACCATATGAAAAGAAAACAGGATATGCCCCAGCAGGCTGACCGGGCCGCCCTGGGCCAGATAGAGCACCAGCAGTCCGCCCATAAACAGCGCTCTCTGCCGGAGCGGAACCTCCGCCGGGGCGGGGAACTGCTGCGCCAGCGGCCCGATCAGCACCAGATAGCCAGCAGCAAGCACAAGAGTTCCCGCCAGCAGCAGCGGGCTCCACAGGTCCGCGAAGCTAAAGTATTGCAAGCCAAGCATAGGCCACTTCCCCCTCCGGCAGTTATTTTGTAAGGCTTGATGATGAATTCATGAACAGACCGGCTGCTTCAGGAAGCTCTGTACGTCATCTCCGGCCTCTGCTGAGATCCCCGACAGCAAAAAGAGGCAGCAGCTCCCGCCCGCCTCCCGCTCTTTCGCTTAATCCCACCACACCCAGTACAGCGCCATGACAATACAGGTACCGGCGATAAAAAAACCGCCCAGCATGAACACAACCGGCAGCAGATGCCCTTTGTCCTTCAGATGCATCCAGAAGCCCATCTGCAGCACCACCTGCAGCACAGCCATTACCAGCAGCAGAATAACAGCAAAGGTAGCATTGACTCCTCCGGCTGCCACAGCCGCAAAAGCAATCAGCGTCAACGCAACCGAAAAGATAAACACCACAATATGCCGCTGCGGCCCTTCAGGCCGGTGACGCCGCTTCACACTGCCGCTCTCCTGCGGATGCTGTTCCGTCGCCATGGCTCAGCCCACCTTTCCCAGCAGGTATACAACGGTAAAAATAAACACCCACACGACGTCAATGAAATGCCAGTACATCGCCGATACGTATATTTTGGGAGCGGTAACTACGGTCAGGCCTTTTCGGGCGAGCTGCCCGATCAGAATGGCAATCCACACAATCCCGAACGCAACGTGTGCCCCGTGGAAGCCAACCAAGGTGTAAAAAGCTGAGCTGAAGGCGCTGGTGGTCATCCCGAACTCCTCATGCCTTACATATACACTGAACTCGTAGATCTCCAGTCCAAGGAAAGCCGCTCCCAGCAGCACGGTAACGAGCAGCCAGTTACGCAGCTCTGCCGGCTTGTTCCGGTGCATCGCCTGGATGGCGAACACGCTGGTCAGACTGCTGGCCAGCAGCAGAAATGTCGCAGCCGCCACCAGCGGCAGGTGGAACAGCTCAGCCGCAGAAGGGCCGTCGTTCGTCGAGTTGCGCAGCGCCAGAAAGGTGGCGAACAGCGTTCCGAAGAGCACGGCTTCACCGCCGAGGAACAGCCAGAAGGCCAGCACCTTGTTACGTCCCTCCAGCGTCGCTTTTTCCGGCTCGTGCGGGAGGGTGCTTTTTCCGGCTTCAGCATGTACGGTCGTCATCCCTGCTCACCTTCCTTCCAGCTCTTCAGGCTCAATATGCCAGCCGTGGTCATCAAACAGCGAACGCATCAGCATCGATCCGAAGGTAATAACCAGTCCGAGCCCGGTCACGATATAGTTGTTGAACAGGAAGCTGAGCAGGTCACTCCCGAAAGTATCGCGGCTGAACATAAAGCCGAGCCCGGCAATGAAAATGCCCGCCGACATCAGGAACGGCAGAATCGTCGCAGACGGCATGTGGATGGAGCCTACCGGCTCAGACGGTGTCATACTGGTATGACCCGCACGCTTTTCCTTCCAAAAGGCATCTATTCCGCGTACCAGCGGTGTCTGCTTGAAGTTGTATTCCGGCGGCGGCGAAGGAATCGTCCACTCCAGGGTGCGCCCGTCCTCCCAAGGATCATCTGCGGCATCTGCAGACTTACGGGAAGTGATGAAGATATTCCACAGGAAGATCAGCATCCCCACCCCCATCAGCCCGGCCCCGACCGTACTGACCAGATTCAGCGTATCGAACTGCTGGTTCGGCAGGTATGTAAACACACGGCGCTGCATCCCCATAAGTCCCAGGAAGTGCTGCACGAAGAACGTCAGATGGAAGCCGATAATGAAGGTCCAGAAGGTCCATTTGCCCAGTGTTTCACTTAGCATCCGCCCGAACATTTTGGGCCACCAGTAATGCAGACCGGCAAACAATCCCAGCACCAGACCGCCGACGATAACATAGTGGAAATGGGCTACGACAAAATAAGTGTCATGAAACTGGAAGTCCGCCGGAGCCGAAGCCAGCATAACCCCGGTCACCCCGCCCATCGTGAAGGTTGGAATAAAGCCCACAGCGAAAAGGTTAGGAGTAGTAAAGCGCACCTGCCCGCCCCACATTGTAAACAGCCAGTTGAAGATTTTGATCCCGGTCGGAACGGCAATCAGCATCGTGGACACAGAGAACAGCGCATTTGCTACCGGGCCAAGGCCTGTTGTAAACATATGATGCGCCCAGACCATAAAGCCTAGAAAGGCAATCAGCAGAGTGGCGAACACCATCGAGCTGTAGCCGAACAATCTTTTGCGTGAAAAGGTCGGAATAACCTCGGAAATGATGCCGAAGGCCGGCAGAATGAGAATATACACTTCGGGGTGGCCGAAAATCCAGAAAATATGCTGCCAGAGCACCGGATTGCCGCCCGTCTCAGGATTAAAAAAGTTAGCTCCGAGAATCCGGTCAAAGGTGAGGAGAACAAGCCCTACAGTAATAGCGGGAAAAGCGAATAGAATAATTGCGGAGGTGATAAAGGTAGCCCAGGCGAACATGGGCATCCGCATATAGGACATCCCCGGGGCACGCATCGTAATGATCGTAGCGAGAAAATTAATGCCCCCGATCAGCGTGCCAAGCCCGGCAATCTGCAGGCCTATAGTGTAGAAATCTACTCCGTGGGTGGCGCTGTAGGTTGTACTGGATAGAGGAGTATAGGCCGTCCAGCCGGCATCAGGCGCACCGCCCATAACCCAGCTGAGATTGAGCAGCAGGCCGCCGAACAGGAAGGTCCAGAAGCCCAGCGCATTCAGAAAAGGAAAAGCAACATCGCGCGCGCCGATCTGCAGCGGAATGACTGCATTCATCAGTGCGAAGATGACCGGCATAACTCCGAGGAAAATCATTGTAGTCCCGTGCATCGTAATCAGTTCATTGAACGTCTGGGCATCGAGAAAGGTGTTCATCGGCTTGATCAGCTGAATGCGGATCAGAATGGCCTCAAGCCCGCCGATGCCGAAAAAGAAGCCCCCGGCCCACAGGTAGAGGATGGCGATTTTTTTGTGATCGACGGTGGTGATCCAGTCCATCAGACCGGTATGGCGTTTGACACGGTGACCGGTCGCCGGCGGCCGGGCGGAATTCAAGGATTGCGCTGTTTGAGCCAAGGTTTGTACCCCCTTTTCAAGGTTGCTGCTTCCGCTATTCACTATTCCGCCCTATTCCAGCGTGTAACCGGCCAGATATTCGGCGATGCCGTCAATCTCTGCATCTGTCAATCCTAAGTCTGCTTTGGGATCGGGCATGGTGTTGCCCGGCTTGACGCTTTCCGGGTCACGCAGCCAGGTCTGGAGATTATCGAGAATGGGAGCCCCGTCCGCGCCTGTATCATCATTCAGCAGGATGCCCGCAACGGATTCCCGGGAGCCGAACCCCGTCAGATCCGGACCAACTGCCAGGCCCTGATCGCCGACAGCATGGCAGCGCAGGCAGGCTGATCTGAAGGTCTCGGCAAGCTGCGGATCTTCCGGCAGCACAGCAGGAGCCTTCATCGAGGCAAGCCACTGCTCAAATTCCGCCTCACTGACCGACTTAACCTTGAATTCCATGAACCCGTGGGACGGTCCGCACAGCTCGGCGCATTTGCCGCGGTAAACGCCTTCATTCGGCGCACTGAAGCTGAAGCGGTTCACGGTACCGTCGGGGTTCGTATCGATTTTGCCGGACAGGGACGGGACCCAGAAGGAATGCAGCACATCTGCAGTCCTCAGCTCAAAGGCAATATCCTTGCCGGCAGGAATCACCAGATCCTGCGCTGTCTTCACACCGTAATCGGTATACTCGAATTCCCACCAGTATTGATGGCCGGTAACCTTTACCTTGACCGCATCCGGATCGTCCGCGTGATCGTTGCCGGCGGCAAATACCGCCTTGACTGTCGGCACAGCAAGAATGACTACCAGGATCAGGGGGATGACCGTCCAGATGACCTCAAGCTTGAAGTTCCCCTCCACCTGCACAGGGATTTCACGCCGGCCGGGCTTACGCCGGAACTTGACAAGCACATAGGCGGCAATCGAAAAAACGATCAGCAATACAGCAATCATAATCGTAATCGACAGCTTCATCAGATCAAACGAGCTTTCGGCTGCTGGTCCCTGCGGTCTAAGCACCGACAGGTCCTCCCGACCGCAGCCGGACAGAATGAGTCCAAGCGCTGCAGTCATGGGAAGAAGCCGCTTTCCGCCCTGCCACGTTATCATCTTCGATCAACCCCCGCTTTTCCCGGATTCGTAGATCAGAGGATTTTCCTGTCAATTATAACAATCACTATTAATATAAGTTTGAGGGGGTGTTTTGTCAATCGTTCACAGCAAGTTCACAAATTCTTTTTTTCAAGCAAAAAAGCTTGTCACTATCACCTTTAATAGCGCTTACAAATTTCTTTTAAATAGAGTATACTATTCGGTAAGCGCATACATAACAAAACAACCTCATGATCCGCTTGACTATCCGGCAATTTCATGGACAATAATCCCAGCATAAAAATAAGCAAAAAAAACCGTATCCAGCAGCATCGTTCAGCCGGGCACGGTTTATGAGAATCCTCATGGATGTGGTTGCAGATTACATGTCATCAATTAAGAACACTATCCTCTGTGCAGATCAAGAGACAGATGAATTAATCCTGCCCATCTCATGTTCCACGACCATAGTCAGCTCTTCTTCATAGCCTCCTGTGATCCGATATTTCCGGACGTACTCCTTTACAAATTTCTTGGGATCTTTGGGCCGGAAAATGCGTGTCATTTCCCTAAGACTTTCCTTGACTTCGTTATGACCTTTACTTGCCATGATCAGTTCCCTCCCAAAACATTGAAAATGAATGCTCCGTTGAGAATGCATGATGAAAAGTCCGCCGTAACCTAAATGCAAGATAAGAACCGTACACATACGTAGCTTGCATTATCCGCCTAGACTGTCATTCCAGAGTTCTGGAGGTCCGCCTTGCCGGTGAAGCAGGTTCGTCGTGATTTGGGCTGAGAGTAAGACGCCTTAAGGTATAGACATCTTGACACTTTACTTACCCGAAGAGCCACTTGCTGAATCACTCCTTTCGGGCCTTATCGTCTTATTGTATCATATTCAAGGCCAAGTTCCACCTTTCCTTGTAAAATATGCGTATGGAATTTTGTGAAAATTTATGTCTCCCATGGCAGGTGAGATTGCAGACTTCTGGTTAAAATAAACGGGATGCAGCTGAAATATCCTCCGCCTTAATACCGAAGGGAGACTTTATGGACAATCGGATTTCCTGGCCCGGACCAGCTTATAATACAGCCCCCGTGATGGCTCAGGCTGAACTGGAGATGCACGGAACCGGAAGCAGGCAGCTGGAGCAGGCTCATAAGGCCATACTTAAAGACTATCCTAAAATGCATAGTATGCTTGTCGTACGCAACGGGAAACTGATATTTGAACGGTATTACGGAAATTATCATGCCGGCATGCTGAATGATCTGTGGTCCGCGACCAAAAGCCTTGTGTCGCTGCTCGGCGGAGGCCTTAATGAGGAGCGGCAGCTGATTCCACAGAGCTGGCTGGAACAGGCCTTCAGGAAACAGAAGGACAGCTACCCTGCTTATGGGGACTACGGGTACCGGTTCTGGAACGGACGCATAAGCGGGCAGCCTTACGTGCTCGCTCACGGGCGCGGGGACCAGCAGCTCTGGCTGCTGCCGGAGCTAGATGCTGCCATTGTTTTTACTGCCGAAAGCGCGGTTAGCCGCTGGCGGAATCCGCGCAGGCTGCTTGAGCAGCACATTATTCCGGCGATGAATCCGTAAAGTCTGCTTCACATACTTTGTATCTCCAAATCATAGGCTCCTAGTAAGGAAAGAGCAGGGAATCCGCCCCAGCCTGTGTGCAGGGCGCCAGATCTCCGCCTTCTTCTCCAAGTACAAGGAGAGTGAGCACTATGTCCCCATTCAAATCGTCCACCGGACTGCCCGAGAATATCGCTGCTGCTGTTTGTTATTTTATTCCTTTTGTCGGCCCCATTGTGTTTCTTGCCCTGGAAAAACGCAGCCGGTTTGTGCTCTTCCACGCGCTGCAGTCGCTGATTGCCTTCGGCGTGCTGATGGTCGCCCATGTCATCAGCGGATTCATTCCGCTAATGGGCGGTTTTATTGGAGCGATCCTCTCGCTGCTCGGCTTCTCTGTCTGGCTGCTGATGCTCTTTCATTCCCTCGGCGGCAGGTGGTATAAGCTTCCTTTCGCAGGTGATCTCGCGGAAAGCCAGCTCCGACAGCTGTAATCAGGAATTCACCGCCGCCTCAGCCTTTGTAATAGTGATTCCCTTTTGCCTGTCTACTCCTTACAATGAGATCAGTACATTCAGGAATCTGCAGGCTGGAGGAGCATTCATGTATTTATTGATTATAAACCCCCGTTCCGGCGGCGGTGCCGGGCAGCGGACCTGGCAGAGCGTCGAGGGTATGCTGAAGGCGCGCGGCATTGCCCACGAAGCCTTGTTCACCAATAACGCAGACCAGGCAGAGGCGCAGGTGCTTCACGCGCTTGCCCGCCGTGACGACTGGCGAGCCGCCATACTGATCGGCGGCGACGGCACGATCCACAGCGTGCTTGGCGCACTGCGGCGCAGGGGTGTCCCGCTCGCGGTAATTCCCGCCGGCTCGGGCAATGATACGGCGCGCGGCTTCGGCATCCCGCTGGACACGGAAGCCGCACTGGACACTGCGCTGCAGGACCAATGCCTGGAGGCGGATCTGCTTGCCGGGACGGGCGGCCTGACGCTGACCGCCGTCGCAAGCGGCTTCGATGCCCAGGTAGCCGTGAACGTGAACAACAGCCGGTACAAGCGGCTGTGCAATGCCGTAGGCGCCGGGCAGCTGGCTTATATCATCGGCATTCTGCATACGCTGATTACCTTCAAGCCCTGCCGCGTGAGCGTGACCCTCGACGGCAAGGAGCAGGCCTTTGACCAGGCCTGGCTCGTCTCGGTCTGCAACCTGCCAAGCTATGGCGGCGGGCTGCTGATCTGCCCGCAGGCGGAGACGGGCGACGGCCGGCTCGACGTCTGCGTCGTGCACGGGTGCAGCCGCGCGCAGGTGCTGCGGCTGTTCCCTACGCTGCTGAAGGGCACGCATGTGGCGCTGCCCTTCGTGACAATGCTGCGCGGACGCAGCGTAGCGGTCCGCTTCGCGCAGCCGCGGCACGCCATCGGCGACGGCGAGCCGCTCGGCACGGCGCCGCTGGCGGTGCGCTGCGAGCCCGGCGCGCTGCGCGTGCTGACGCCGCTGGCCGCCGCGGCGCACGGCAGAGCCGCCGGCTCCTGCCAGGCGAGCGGCTAACTCCGGGGACGAGCTTGCCGGCAGCTGCGGGGCAGATACTGGCCGCTGCGGCAGATAGCCGGCCTTGCTTCAGCCTCGCAGCGGCATGGCCGGCTGCCGGACGACAGCCGCCGGTTTATCCATTGCATCAGTACGAGCCATACCGCTTATGGCCTATACTCCGATATGGCGACAGACGATTCGCCCATTGCACTGTTACAGCCGATTAAGCGGTCAAGCCAGCCATCGTACAGCAATCCGCCCAGGCATCTAGGTGGATTTCCCCCACCTAATTCCGTCTCTAATGCTTATTTTCAATATTTAATTGGATAAAGGTTCACCTATATCAGGCCAATTGACCCTTTTTGGACATAACGGCTCAAATTAAATGGATTTATTCCCACTAATCTCCTGGAACACAACGCCGATGCTCCATTAGTTGCCGTGAATCCACCTAAATTGTCGCCCCACGGCACACCCCTCATATGGCAGAGCAACCGGCCTGCACAGCTGCCCGCAGACTACACCGGCAACTAAAGAAAAGCCCAAAGCAGGGACTCCGGCTGGTTGCCGGAGTCCCTGCTTTGGGCTTTAAATACTGAGTATGTGTTCTACAATACAGCTTATGTGATCTGGCCCGGCTGTCCGTCCTCTTCCTCTACAAACGAAATGACGCCATCCTCCAGCGAAGCAATGCGCACCAGTGATTCCACGCGGTAGCCCGCTTCCTTCAGCAGACGGTTGCCCGGCTGGAAGGCTTTTTCGATCACGATGCCGATACCGGCGACAGTGCCGCCGGCCTGTTCGACAATCCGGGCCAGCCCGAAGGCCGCCTCACCGTTGGCCAGAAAATCGTCCACGATCAGCACGCGCTCGCCCGGAGCGATGAATTTTTTGGATACGGTGATGTCATTGCTTTCTTTCTTGGTAAAAGAATAGACGGTCTCCACGTAAATGTCCTCCGTCAGGGTCAGCGATTTCTGCTTGCGGGCAAAAATCAGCGGCACCTCAAGCGTAAGTGCAGTCATGATACCCGGGGCAATCCCCGAGGATTCAATCGTCAGCACTTTCGTGATTGTCTCCCCGGCAAACCGGCGGGTAAACTCACGGCCGACCTCCCGCATCAGAAATGGGTCCATCTGGTGATTCAGAAAAGAATCCACCTTGAGCACGCCCTGACCGAGAACGATTCCTTCATCCAAAACCTTGCGTCTCAATAACTCCATCTGTGCTCCCTCTTTTCTCCTCAGATTCCCTTGGACCCCGCCTTCCCTTTACTCATATTACAGGCCGGACGGCTTCTGCGGCAGCAGGTTGCCGACAATCGACTTCAGGTCATGATCCTCCTTGCTGCCTGACTTGCCGCCGTCATAGCTGGTAATCCGGATCTCCGAATATTTCTCACCGGCATTTACCGGCTTGAAGATCAGCTTCTCCCGGTCAGCCAGCCGCACATTAAACTTCATGTCCCTGAACATCTCCACCAGCTCATTCTCACCCGGCACCTTACCTTCATCCAGGAACAGCAGCCCCCGAAGCGGCTTAGGGCCTTCCGGATGTTGCACGTCAAAATGAACAATACATTCCATTTTTTTCACCTCCCCGGCTTAGTCTAGCCCAACCTGAACCCGCTACTCCTCACGGACATTACCGGGCTCTTCAGCGTTCGTATCCTTATTGGCATCTGTATCCTTATCATGCATGACATACTTGCTGTAAATACGGCTGTACCGTTCACCGTAACGCCGGTTCAACTCAGCGCCCATATCCTCCTCAAGCTCGAAGAGTACCATCTCCTGTGAGAAATGGTTCAACAGCAGGCCTACCAGCACCTCATGTTCCGTAACCACCGCCTGAGCCGTACCGTCCTCATAACGCATGCCCAGCATACACCAGCTCCGGTCGATGACAAAGGAGAACTTTCTCCCTCCGCTGCGGCGCGGCTTGCCGCCAAGCGGCGGCCATACCGGGTAAGGCGCAGCAGCCTCATTGCCGCCGTCAAAAGCCCACAGCAGCTTCACGCCGCGCAGCTCCGCCTGTTCCAGCTCATTGCGCAGCAGCGAAGCTTCCTCCCGCCATACATCGACCACAATTTCCTTCTCGGCCAGATTCAGCTGGCGGATCAGCGCCCCCAGCATATTCCGGTCCCCTTCAATATTGTAAAAGGACGGACTGACCGGGCCGCCCCGCGGCATTTCACTCTCCACAAAAGCCAGCGAAGCCTGAACCCGGCCGGAAATCATGGTAGCCAGCTCTTCCGGATCAAGCACGCTGTAACGGGCAGGCTCCCCTTCCCCGCATCGTACATAACCCTGCTGTGTGAGACGCTGAAGCGCCGCGTACACATTGGATCTGGATACGCCCAGCTGCTTTGCCACTTCGTAGCCCGAAGCCTCGCCTTTGGTAGCCAGCTCGACCATAATCTTGGACTCCATCTCTGTGAACCCCAAATTGCGCAGATGCAGCAGCAACTGTTCCATCTATGTTGTCCTCCTAGTATGCCTATAAACTTATTCTGTGAATCTGCGGTTCGGCGTTACATGTTAACACGCTGCTTCTATATCAGATCTGTTCCGAGCCGCAGCGCGGACACCACATCGAGCCCTTTGGCAGATCAGCCCGGCAGATCTGGCACTTGACCATATCACGCACGCCTTCTTCGCTGTAGGCTGCCGCTTCCTCCGGGGTCCCGCCCGATTTCCAGTCCCGGATACGGCGGTCCAGCTCAAGCTGCCGTTCGCGCTCACGCTCCAGCTCATCCGCATCCCTGCGGTCCCGCCCGCTGTCATGGACTTTACTCTCATAATCCTGCGGCTCAGGCTCCTGCTGCCCGGATTCTTTTGAATCATACAGCACTTCATTGTATACACCCCGCGGCTCTGACCGGAGCGCAAGCTCTTTTTCTTCCTCGGTTAATTCATCTTCGCCGTAGAACTCATCTTCCTCGTCCTCATGAATCGTGCGGATGGTTACCGCCGGCGCTTCTTTTTTTACGGGCTCCTCCAGCTTATGTCCGCATTTCGGACAGAAATTAGCATCGAGCGCGACTACGTTGCCGCATACACAGAGCCGTTCGTTTTTGAGTTCAGCAATTCTGTAGCGCAGCTCATCAATCTGCTCCTGATGCTTCAGGCACCCCTTCGACAGCTCAACCATCTTTCCCTCAGCCACCGACATGTCCCGGGAACGGTAGCCTTCATAGAACAGCTGTCCCATCTTCATAAATTCGAGTTCCATTTCGCGTTCAATATCGGAAATATGCCCGTTTAGCTTGCCGATTTCCACCGAGCTTTGCGCTTTTTCACTCACCCGGCTGGCACTGTCTTTGATGCGTTGCAGAAAATTCATAGTAGTTCCTCCTTCTCCAGATGAGAACAGGGCTGATTAATAGCCATAATGATTCATATGAAGCCTGTATAAAGCTCTATAACCTTAAAACGTGCTTCTATCATACCAAATGTCTCGAATAGATTCATTATTTGTCGTTCTGTGTATATTGCTAAACTCACGTTCAACTTATCTATGTGTGCTAATACGCTTCTCCGGCAGAAATGTTTCTTTTTTCACATAGCCTGTTTCCTGAAGCCTCCGCCCGCATCTGTCAGCGGTATGCCCGGAAGCGGGCTTTATTTTGCTTCCGGGGCATAAAATCGGTTAAAATAAAACAGTCACAAATAATGAAACCCGGGAGAGTCTCAGTGAAAGAAGACGACAGTACGCAAGTTACGCTGAATCAGCTGCAGGTGCATGTAAAGGATATGCAGCAGTGGCAGAGCAGTGAGGATTTTGCCAGAAGGCTGGAGGATTTCAAGTCATTGCCTGCACTATACCGCCATGCCTTGAACGAGCTTGAGAATAAAATTGATGTAGTCAAGACAGAATGGCAGGTCCGTGACGGCTACAGCCCGATCGAGCATGTCAAATCACGGATAAAAGAACCGAAGAGTATCCTGCGCAAGATGGAACGCAAAGGTCATACCTTCACTCTCGATAATATGGAGCAACACATTCACGATATCGCAGGCATGCGGATCGTCTGTGCTTTTGTGAAGGATATTTACCGGCTGGTCGATCATCTGTGCGTCCGCGAGGATCTCAAGGTGCTCGAGATTAAGGATTATATTGCCCAGCCGAAGCCGAACGGGTACCAGAGCCTGCACATCATTGTGGCCATCCCGCTCGTCCTGCTCGAAGGGACACGCTGGGTCAAGGCCGAAATACAGCTGCGGACGCTGGCGATGGATTTTTGGGCCAGTATGGAGCATATTCTCTATTACAAATTCGACAAGCAGCTGCCGCCGCATGTGGCCGAGGAGCTGAAGGAGGCCGCGCGGGCCGCAGATGAGCTGGATCAGAAGATGCTCCGCCTGCGCCGCGAGATTCTTGAGCTGTCTGAAGGAAGCCGCTCTGCGGATAAGCAGGCGGAAGAGTAGGGACAGCAGACATTTCCGCACCTGCGGAGTAAGGTTAACAGACACTAAATAAGGCAGTGCCCGGCAGCAAAAAAGCTGTTACGGCACTGCCTTGTTTATTGTCTGGCTGCAGCTACACTCAGGGAAGGCGCTACAGCCTGCCCAGCTCAGACGCCCGGCGCACAGCTGATTCAGCCGCCTTGCGCATAATCAGGGCCAGGCCTTCGCCTGCCTTGGGAGTATTCGGCAGCAGCTCCCTCCAGTTCTCAGCAGGCGGGGCTACTGCCGGAGAAGCCGGAAAGGGCTTTGCGGCCAGCTCATGGAATAAGGGTCCCGGCTGATGCAGCGAGCCCTCGGCAGCCGCTTCGGCCAGCCATTCACCGGTCGTTACCGCCGGCCCCTTCCGTTCCAGCTTGGCCAGCTCCGCAGCCAGCATGCTGGCCGGAGCTGTAGCGCCGTCCTCCTGCGGGGGATATTCCTCCTCGGCCCAGAGGGCGAACACTCCGCCCAGCAGCTCCTCCTTGCTCATTCCGCGCAGCTTGAAGGCAAGCAGCGGCTCCTCCTCAAGCTGCCTCCTTGCCCATCCGGGCAGCTGCCCGGAGCCGGAATCAGCCTGATCCAGCTCCAGGGGAAGGAGCTGGATCCCCGCTGCAATGCCTTTTCTTTTGCCCAGCAGCAGGTCATACAGCTCTCCGGGATGCTCGGCAAGCTGCCGCAGCACCTCCGTCTTCCGTGCTGCTGACCACTGCGGAACCTCACAGGAAAAAGCCTGCTCTGGAGCCGCTTCGGCCACGCCTATACTGCTCCCCTGTAACGCTGCCGTCTTCAGGATTCCAGGTTCTATAATAAGCCGTAATTCCGGCAGCTTGCCCATTGTTAATCCCCCTATACTTACCGTACTCTACATCCAGTCCTGGCCCTGAAGCTCAATCAGCTCCTGCAGCTCATGGTTGGACATTTCCGTCAGCCAATTCTCCCCGGAGCCGACTACCTGCTCCGAAAGGTTTTTTTTGCGCTCAATGAGCTCGTCAATCCGTTCCTCCAGGGTGCCCTGGCAGATCAGCTTATGCACCTGCACATTTTTGTGCTGGCCGATCCGGAAAGCCCGGTCCGTCGCCTGATTCTCTACCGCCGGATTCCACCAGCGGTCATAATGCACCACATGATTGGCCCTCGTGAGGTTTAGGCCTACCCCGCCTGCCTTGAGCGACAGTACGAAGAAGGCCGGCCCTTCGCCCTCCTGGAACGCATGTACCATCTCATCACGCTCCCGCTTGGGAATACCCCCGTGCAGGAACAGCGGTGTCTCACCGTATCGCTTGGCCAGCCTGTTTACGAGCAGCTCCCCCATCGCTACGTACTGGGTGAAGATCAGCGCGGATTCCCCTAGCTCGGCAATACTGTCCAGCACCTCGAACATGACTTCCATCTTGCCGGACTGCTCGCTGCGCCCGCTGCGTCCCTCTTCCTTACGGAACAGCTGCGGATGGTTGCAGATCTGCTTCAGCTTGGTCAGCGAGGAGAGAACCAGCCCGCGGCGGGCCATGCCGGAGCGCTCGCCGATGACACCGAGCATCTCGTCCACCACGCCCTGATATAGCGCTGCCTGCGTCTCGGTCAGCGGACAGTAGGATTTCAGCTCCAGCTTCTCCGGCAGATCCTTGGAAATATCCGGGTCGCTTTTGAGCCTGCGCAGCAGAAACGGCGAGACGAGCCGGTGCAGCTCCTGCAGCCGCTCCCCGCCTTCCCCCGATACATAACGCTGGCGGAAGGAGTGGTAGGAACCGAGATACCCCGGATTCAAAAAGTGAAAAATCGACCAAAGCTCGCCAAGCCGGTTCTCGACAGGTGTGCCTGTCATGGCAATCCGGTGAGGTGCAGACAGCTTCATCACACTCTGCGCCTGCTTGGTGCGGTGATTCTTGATATATTGCGCTTCATCCAGCACAACTGTAGACCAGCGCACTGCTGCCAGATCCTCGCTGTCCCTTCCGGCCAGATGATAAGTGGTCAAGACAATCTCATGGCTGTCAGCAAGCTCGGCGAACCCTTCTCCGCGTATCCGCCTGCCCCCGTGGTGAATATGCACACTCAGCGACGGTGCAAAGCGCTGCAGCTCACGCTGCCAGTTGCCCAGCAGAGAGGTCGGGCAAAGAATCAGCGCCGGCTCATGCTTCACTTCAGCAGGAGCCGTTAATGCCCGTTCCATCAGGCAGGCAATGACCTGAATCGTCTTACCCAGCCCCATATCATCTGCGAGGCAGACCCCAAAGCCTAGACCGCTGAGTGCTGCCAGCCATTGATAGCCCCGCTCCTGATAAGGCCTCAGCGTTCCATGCAAGCCATCCGGTACTGTACGCGGCGGTATATTCCGCAGAATATCACCGTGCATGAGCGAAGCCAGCAGTCCGGACGTTTCCATACCAGTAACCGACATGCCCTTCCAGAGCCGTTCTTCCCCGTCCTCAGCCTCCAGACGCATCCAGTCTGCGGCCGGCATTTCGCCGCCCTCATGGCGTTTCATATATCTCAGCACCTGGCGGATTTCCTTCGGATCAACTTCAATCCACTCGCCCCGGAAGCGTACAAAAGGCACTCCCGCCTCCACCAGGGCATTCAGCTCCTCTTCACTGATCGGGTTGTCGCCAAGCGAAGCCTCAATCCGGAAGGAGATCAGCTCCTCCATCCCCAGTGACGGCTGTACAGGTCCGTCCATCCCGCCCTGAGGCGGCTGCATCTTCATCCTCATCCCGATCCGGCGCCGCCCTTCGCGGCTCCAGCGTGACGGCATCTGCACCGTAATTCCCCGTTCACGCAGCTGCTGCACGCTCTCCTTCAAGAAGAAGTACAGGCGCTCCGGCTCAAGCTCGGCCCCTGTCGGTGCAGGGACGTTCAGCGCCCGCCGGATGTCGGGCGATATTCCCGCAGCCCGGCCCAGCGCATCCAGCAGCTGCTGCTGGATATTACGGTAACGCTTGCCCCAGAGGGTGAACTCGCGCTCCGGGCTGCTCCAGACGGCTGCTGCCGGAAGCCAGAATTCCCCTTCCTCCCGGCTCTCCGCCCAGAAGGTCAGCTGCCACAGCTCGCTCTCGTCTGCCGGCGGCTCCAGCCGCAGGCCAAGACTAAGCTGGCCCGTCTGTTCTTCCTCCGCAGCGGCCCGCGGCATTCCACCCGCCGCAGCCGTATTCACCTCAGCCAGCAGCTCTGACACTTCCGCAGGGGTTCCCTGAACCGGAATCTCCCGGCTGCCGGTGAGCAGGCTGTTCCACCACAGCTCGGTCAGCGGAGAATAACCACGGCGGTAATTCGCCTTATAAGGGCTAAGCTCCCCTTCTGCGCCGGCGATGATTTTTTTGATCTCTGCAGTCATGACTGCCTGCAGGAAGGAATACAGTACATATCCGCCTGCATCTTCACGCGATGACAAGTCACTCTCCTCAGCAACATGGGCCCCGAGCGCTAGCACCGGCATTGACGCTGCCAGCTGCAGGAAAAACTCCTTATCTGCCTCCCGGCGGAAAGCCGGGGACCAGCAGGCGGAAGCCGCCTGCTCCCCGCCGCGGCGGCGTGAGCCGATCGGCCGCGGCGGCATTGCGCCGGGCACGATCCCTCCTGTCGCCATCAGCTCCAGTGCGAACCGCGCGGCAACCGCCCAGTAGCGCATCTCGCCGCCGGCTTCAATCCCCTGGGTACGGCACAGCTCGTCGTCCCAGGCAAGCAGCAGATCAAAGGCTTCCTTCGGCCCCAGCGCCAGCCCTTCGAGTGTACGCCCCGGCAGTCCGCGCCGCGCCGTTCTTCCTTCGGCCGCAGCCGTCACCGGGTATTTCACTTCTGCCAGCCGCAGTGCAGCACCCGCAAAAGGACGCCCCCCGCCCCGGAATTCCAGCTTCTTGACCACGCGTGTCCACGCGTCGACCTTGGGCTCCGAGGTTTCACCGGAGAAGCAAAACAAAACGTCCCCTAGCCATATTGCATACAGATGCTTAATCATTGGTGATCTCCTGTCTACTTTTTCTTCATCCCTTCATCTTATACGAAAAAGGCCTGATTTAAAAACGTTTCTGCATATTTTCTGCAATTTTAATTAGAAATTGAAACATAGCGTGTCTAATGAGGCACCGGCCAAGTCAGGATTGGATAATTTGGGATTAAAAGGAGTCCGCCAAATGGCAGCCCGCATCACTGTTCCCCGCACAAGCAACAAAAGAGCTGCCTGATAAAAGGCAGCCCTCATCCATTCTTTTAATTTCCCGCTCTGATCCGCAGTTCCCCGCCGCTGCGCTCATCCGGAACCTGAATGATAATGGCGCCGCTTTTGCCGTTACGGGCCCAGCCTTGGCGTCCTTCCTTCAGCTCATCCAGACTGATCTCCGGCAGCCCGTCCACATCATCTGCAGCAAAAAACGGATAGCAGAGCGCAAAGCGCAGCATCTCCCGCGGAGACTGGTAGGCATCGGCTGTATAGGACCAGTTCAACAGCAGGCCGTCTCCAGTACCCTTAGCCTCCACAGCAATCTGGGAATAAGTCCCCTTCCGGTAAGCAAAGCTGTGCCCGTCATCCTCATACAGCGTAAATGCTGCTGCGAAATCCTTCTCCGCCTTACCACCGTACAAGTGGAAAATAACCGTCTCCGGCGTTTCCTCCTGGGCATACTGTTTAAGCGGCCCCTCTGCTGTAAAGGTTCCCGCCTTCACATACATCGGCATGATATGCAGCGGTGCAGCCGCAAGGATATGCTGTCCGCCCTCGTGCACCTCACCGTCCCAGTAATCCAGCCAGCAGCCTTCCGGCAGATACACTGAGCGATGGTCTGTATCCGGACGGTAGACCGGGGCAATCAGCACATTCTCACCCAGCAGGAACTGGTCACACAGATTGGTTACATGCGGATCGCGCGGATATTCCAGGATCAGCGGACGGATAACCGGCAGGCCGCATATTTCTGCTTCATGGAAAAGGTTATAGATATGCGGCATCCAGCGGTAGCGCAGGCCGATGAATTCACGCAGAATATCCTCGACCTCCTCACCGAACGACCAGGGCTCCTGGCGCATTGTTCCAATTGAGGAGTGGTTGCGGCAGTAAGGGAAGAATACACCCATCTGTGTCCAGCGTACCAGCAGCTGCGCCGAGGTGTGATGGGCAAAGCCGCCGATATCCGGACCGGCAAAAGCTAACCCCGACAGCCCCATGTTAAGCACCATCGGAATCGCCATCGCCATATGCTCCCAGAAGCTGCGGTTGTCCCCGGTCCACACAGCGGCATACCGCTGAATACCGGCATACCCGGCTCTGGTCAGTACAAAGGGGCGCTCACCTGCCATATGCTCCGCCAGCCCCTCATAGGTTGCTTTTGACATCATCATCCCGTACAGATTGTGGTACTCCTCATGGGTAACCGGACGCCCGTCATTGAAATGCATGACATCGAGATCCATCGTCTTGGACTCATTAAAAACCGCCGGCTCATTCATATCATTCCAGATGCCCTGGATGCCGAGGTCCGTGTAATATTTGTGCAGATCGCCCCACCACTCGGACGTCCGGCTGTCACTGAAATCCGGAAAGGCGCTGATACCCGGCCACACCTCACCGAAAAAGATATCCCCCTCCAGCCTGCGGCAGAAATGCTTGTTCAGCACACCTTCCTTGTACACCTCGTATTTCGGGTCTTTTTTGACGCCGGGATCAACGATCGGCACAATCCGCACACCAAGCTCACCCAGCTCGGCAATCATCTTCTGCGGCTCGGGAAAGTTAACCGGATCGAACGTAAACACCCGGTACTCGTCCATATAATGAATATCCAGATAAATTACATCGCAAGGGATGTTCTTTTCGCGGAAGGTCCGGGCCAGCTGCAGCACCTCCTGCTGATTCATATAGCTGTAGCGAGACTGGTGGTAGCCGATCGACCATTTAGGCGGGAGCGCAATCCTTCCCGTGAGGGAGGTATATTTTTTGACAACATCCTTCATCTCTGGCCCGTTAATAAAATAAATATCATACTCGCCTGTTGAGCAGCCGATCGTAAACGCCACCCCGTGCGAGCGCATATCAAAGTCACTCCGGCCCGTATTGTCGAGGAACAAGCCGTAGGTCAGCTCGCCGTGCATATGGATCAGCAATGGAATGGACTCATACAGCGCCTCAATCTCCGGAAGATGGGGAGCGAATACATCGGTATTCCAGTTCGTATAGCGCTCGCCGCGCTTATCCAGGAAGCTTGACTTCTCACCCAGCCCGTAGAAATGCGAATCCGGCTGCATATCATACTCGGCATGGCTTGCCCCGCGCGGATTCCAGCTCGTCAGGTTCTGCTGCATTACAATTTGGCCTGCCATGTTCTCCACCCGGATCAGAAAGGAGGCCTTTTCTATAATCAGACGAATGCTGCTAGTCGTAAAAATCAGCTGCTCCTCCGTCTCCTCCACCGGGAAGAGGTGCGGTATGCAGCTCTCTGCCAGTACAGCCGGCGATGTAGTCAGATCAGGAGCCTTGCCGTGGAACAGCTTCATCCGGAAGATCTCGTCATTTAAAAAGACAAACACAATGCCTGCCCGCTCGCCCCTGACAATATAAATACTCTCTGAGCGTTCCCAGGACTCCACACTCCCCGGGGTATTCCAGGTTTCGGTCATGACGATCGGGCCCATTTTTTCAGGGCGAATTGCCTCACTGCTCTCCATCTTCGCTTTCTCCCTCCTTGCGTGCACCTTTAGTAATAAATACATATTACCCCGACTTGACGGCGTGCTATCCGTGAATTTTATGACCTGCAGGTCATTTTTTTACCGGAGTTAGTCTGAATAGCAAATAAAGCGGGTATATTCTATGTAGGTCAAGAAGCAGGTCAGGAACTGACATGCTACAATACAAAGCTTAGGGAGTGAATTCATTATGACGCGCAACAATCCTTTTAAGTGGGGGAACCTGCTGTTCTTCCTTGGGGTTATCCTGGTTAACACCCTGTCTGTAACGCTGCCGCTGGGCGGGAACAGCACCCGTGAAATTTCTGACAAGTATCATACTTACCTTACTCCGGCCGGCTATGCTTTTTCCATCTGGTCACTCATTTATCTGCTGCTGGCCGGGTTTGTGATCTACCAGTTCCGCTCCGCTACGGGCTCCAGAGATTCGGTTCAGTCCATCGGCATCTGGTTCATCCTTAGCTGTGTCTTTAATATGAGCTGGCTGATTCTGTGGCATTATTTATACATCGAGCTGTCACTGGCCGCCATGGTGCTGCTGCTGATCTCCCTGATCGTCATTTACCGCAAGACCAGAATGATTGACCGTCCGACCACGGGTGAAAGCTGGCTGATCCGTCTGCCGTTCAGCATTTACCTGGGCTGGATTTGTGTCGCCACCATTGTTAATGTATCTATTGTGCTGCAAAAGAATGACTGGGGCGGCTTTGGCCTGGACGGTACAGTGTGGGCGGTCATCATGCTTGTTGTCGGCACACTGCTCGCCGTACTGGTCAGCTACCCTTACCGTGACAGCATCTTCCCGCTGGTGTTTGTATGGGCCTTTATTGCTATCGCACTGGAGCAGCGGGAAACAGAGAACATCTTTATCACCGCTTCCATTGCCGCCGCCTTACTTCTGTTGTACAGCCTGTGGCTGAAGCTTACACCAATGCGCAGGAGAGCCTGAGGCATTAATCAGAATAAAGCCTTAACAGCAGCACAAAAAGCCCGCTGACCGGGTTAGACCGGTTCAGCGGGCTTGTCTGTATTTCTATTTTTTGCGTGCTACCGCTTCAATCTCAACCAGACCATCCTTCGGCAGTCGCGCTACCTCAACCGCACTGCGGGCCGGATAAGGCTCGGTAAAGAAGGAGCTGTACACCTCATTAACTGCTGCAAAATCGTTCATGTCCTTCAGATATACGGTCGTCTTCACGATATGCTCCATCGAAGCGCCGGCTTCCTCAAGAATTGCCTTCACATTATTGAGCGACTGGCGGGCCTGCTCCTGCACCCCTTCAGCAAGCTCCCCCGTCTCCGGGTTCAGGCCGAGCTGTCCGGAAGTATATACCCAATTGCCTGCGGCAATAGCCTGGCTGTACGGTCCGATGGCGCCCGGTGCCGCTGTTGTGGCGATTTGCTTTTTACTCATCACATATTCCTCCTGTCATTATGTACAGATGATTATGTCCCATTGTACGGCTTCGGCTCTGCTTATTGCAAACTTTCATCCTATTTACCGTCCGCCGATCACGTGAATAACCTCATTGGTGTAAATATGCGTCCCGCCTGTATCCGCGAGTGCAATATTCACCATAGCCTTGGCGACCTTAGCACCCGAAATGGCCCGGTAACGGGCCAGCCTGCCGGTCATTGCGAAATCCAGCGCCTTAATGAGCACAGCAGCAGCGCGTTCGCCCAGCCTGAATTCGGGCCGCTCCCCCAGCAGCAGTGAAGGACGGAAAATATGCAGGCCGCGGAAGCCGGCAGCAGCCAGTCCATCTTCAGCCAGACCTTTGGTCCGGATGTAAAAGTTACCTGATTTGGCGTTTGCCCCTATCGAGGATACCACCAGAAACTGCTGCACACCGCTTGATTGGGCGAGTGCAGCAGCCTCCAGCGGATAATGCAGGTCCACCCGCTCGAACTTCTCCCGGGAGCCCGCTTTCTTGATGGTCGTGCCCAGACAGCAGAAGACGGCATAAGCTCCGGCGAATTGCTCTTTATACTGTCCGAGCTGCTCCCAGTCTACTAGCGTCTGCTTAAGCCTGGAATCCTTCAGCGCAAGCTCGCGGCGGACCAGTACACGCACCTCATCCCAATCACCAGCCAGCAGCTCTCGTGTCACTGCCTCACCGACCAGACCTGTAGCTCCCAGTACTACCGCTATCCTTGTCATTCAGATCCCTCACCTTCCCAGTTATTCGTCCCGAAGTATCCGGCGTCCAAGCAGCAGAGCAAGGGTTAGCATCAGCACCCCGACAATAATCTGCATTCCGTAGATTTGCGTCCACTCCGGCCAGTCAACGATCCATTCGTATATTCTGCCCCCGAGCAGCGGCCCAAAAAAAGCTGCCAGCCCGGTAAGCGCCGCATACATCGCCATGTACATCGGCCGTTCCTTCTTCGGGGTATCTCCGATAATAAAGTTAAAGGCCAGCTGGTTAAAGCCTCCGACGCCCATACCAAAAATAATATGTGCCGCGAACAGAACCGGCAGCATCGGCAGCACGGACAGCATTCCCCACATCAATGAGGATAACGCAATGATTGGCAGTGTCCAGAGCAGCAGCCGTTTATTACTGTACTTGGCATTCAGATTGCCCCATACATAGAAGCTGGCCATCATGAACACGGTCTGCGACACATTGAGCAGCGAAAGTGTCTCATAGTTTATATTCAGCAGCTGCAGCATAACGTAGGAATAGAGTGGAACCGTCAGGTTCTGCAGCAGCAGCCAGGCCGCAAGAAACAGCGTCGATTTCATAAACAGCTTGTCGTGGAGCGGCTTTCTGAACATCGGCAGAAATGACTTTTCCTCCGACTTCTCAAACGGCACATCCGGATAAAAGCAGAACACGATGATGTTGGCAATTGCACAGACCCACACCACAATATAAATAATGAGAAAGCCCTGGCTTCCGGGATAACGGTCCAGCATAACGCCTCCGCCGTACATCACCAGACTGCCCAGCGCATTCAAAAAGGTATTGCGGATCCCGAAATAACGCCCTCTCACCCGTGCCGGAACAAGGTCACTGATAACAGAGTTCCACAGCATTCCGCCTGCTGTACTGGAAATAAAAGCGGTTGTATATAAAATAATAAAGGCAGTAACCCAGTGCTCCTTCGGAAACAGGAATGGCACCAGTCCGGTTGCACCCCACAGCAGCCTGTGCAGGCCCGTAAAAATAACCATGGCCCACTTGCGGCTTGGCAGCTTCTGGATCAGGAAAGCAACACCAATCTGCGCAACATTGACCAGTGTGGTAAGCGCCAGCACAAATCCGATCTGGCTGGAGCTTGCTCCCAAGTACAGCAGAAATCCCGTCAAAAACTGCCCTTGCAGCAGTACCTGGAAGATCGTCGAGGGAATTCCTTCAATTGTAGCAATTTTCAAATTGTTGCGGTTGACTGAAGCTTTGCGGATTCGTTTGGGACGGGTACCGGGCAGCCTGTTTCTCATGATGTTCATGGGGCGGTAGACACTCCTTTGATGCGGCATTGGCTTCATTCTACTCAGCATCAACCCCAAGTCAATACAGCAAAGTCACAAAGAAAGTTGGAGGCTTAAGAAATCACAGCATCTGCAGCTACAGGGGAAGAAAGAGGGAGAAGCGGCTTCCCTGCTGCTCTTCACTGTGCAGCGTGATGAATCCGCCCAGAAGTCTTGCAAGATCATTGCTGATGGACAGGCCAAGCCCCGTTCCCCCATACCTGCGGCCGATTGTCACATCAGCCTGCTGAAAAGCTTCAAAGATGAGGTCATGCTTCTCGGCGGCAATTCCAATGCCGGTATCCTGCACATCAAATACGATCCAGCGCCGGGACAGGGCCCCTTCCTTATGCTCCACTGTACGGATATGAAGGGTAATGCCCCCTTCCGCAGTGAACTTAACCGCATTAGCAAGCAGATTGCGCAGAATCTGCTGTACCCGCTGGGGATCGGAATGAATAATATCCGGAACCTCATCATCCCGCGCAACTTCGAAGTTCAGCCCTTTCAGCTTCGCAGCCACACTGAACTGCAAGGACAGCAGCTCCGAAATTTCACTGACACTCAAATCTTCTTTGCTGATATCAAGCTTTCCGGCCTCAACCTTGGACAAATCAAGAATATCATTAATAAGCATAAGCAGATCCCCGCCCGAGCGGTGGATAATTCCTGCATATTCGCGGGCCTCCTCGGGGCTCAGGGAATCGCTGCTTTCTTCTATTAATTGTGACAGGTTGATAATGCTGTTCAGCGGCGTGCGCAGCTCATGGGACATCGTAGCGAGAAATTCCGATTTGTACTGGGAGGCCAGCATCAGCTGTTTAGCCCGTTCCTCCAGAGCAATCTTGTTCTTGTGCAGCTCCTCAGTCTGGGTGTATAGCAGTTCATTCGCCCGGACAATCTGGCCGTTGCGCATAAGCTCCAGCTGAAAGTCGCGGATAATCAGGGCAAACAGCAGGCTGAGCACCAGGCCGCCGGCCAAGGTCACAGGCATAATCTCTGTGAGATAGATCTTGTCGGGAATAACACCGAAGATAAGGATGTTAACTGTATTGATCAGGTTAACGATGAGAATTACTGTCAGCCTTTTGAACCGCAGTGAAGCGGCAGAGCGGCTCACCCACAGGCTGAGGCCGGCACAGACAAAGCCGAGTATGGACAGATTAATTACACCAGCCATTGCTGCTTCATTAATGCCAAAGGTCAGGCGGGTAATAGCAGTTCCTACACCGATTATGATAAGAATGAACGGGTGAGGGTACGCCAGCGTTGAAATAATAAGCGGCACAATGCGCAAATCAAAGATGACATTCTCATCCAGCCTATATCCGAAAAAGGAGCTGATCCAGCCGGCAAAAATAGCTACCAGCACCCAGCATATCTTTTTTACCCGCTCCGGGGCGTATGTAATGGTATGCTTATATATTAAATTACCAAGATAAGCCAATGTTATCAGCAGTGCTGTATTAACAAAAAAGATCTTAAGATATTCCATAGCCCCACTCCCACAGCTCAAGAAAATAAAAACCCTTCAATCCATACTATCATACTAGTATTGAATCCATAAAACCACAGTTCTACCGTGCTGTATATATGTATAGTAATAATAAATGCATATAAAAAGAAGAAGAGCACAAATCATATACGATTTGCGCTCTTCTTCTGAGGCGAAAACAAAGGCAGCATCCTGTTCCAGCGCCTTTTAGGCACCTGGTATCCCCTGTTTTTTTCAATAACAGGTTCATGCACCTCATCCGGCTCACCTTCCGCCTGTGTCCATAGCTCTGCATCAGGAAGCTTATAATACCGGGGATTGTAAGTACAGAACATATCCCCTTGCTGCGTAAGCACCCTGTCAGCCTGTACTTCGATAATCCTGCCTGCGACGACGGTCGGTTTGTACATGGGACACCGCCTCTTCATGCGAATGTGACTAGCGTATTATCTTATCCCGGGTATTAACCCGTTATTTGCGGACAGACTGCTCCCAGTTGCGGTACTCTTGCTCAGCCTGATCCTTGGTGTGGCCGTACCGTTCCTGCAGCTTGCCGATTAATTTATCTTTTTCACCATCAATTACATTAAGATCGTCATCGGTTAGCTGGCCCCATTGCTTCTTGGCCTCACCTTTGATTTGAAGCCATTTTCCTTTAAATACGTTGCTGTCCATACATGTTCATCTCCTTAGTTTCCCTTTGGTAGTTAGGTATATTCAGAGTTTCACGTGCTATGGATGTATTACCCGCCGCTGCTTCCGGTGAATCTGGACGGCTGCGAGCCGGCGTCGGATTTTGTCACATAATAGTCTATTAATTAAGGTATTCAAATCTTTTAAAATTTGATATAATCCGAATATAGATAAATTAGATACAGATAAATTATTTTAGGTTTAAGTGATTATTTTCACATGTATCACCGTTTTATTATGCTAAAATGCCTTCGGAGCAGAAAGAAGATGTTTTAAATTTTACACAATGTTTACTGATAAGTGTCAAAGGACTGCAACAAAACAGATCTATTACCGATAATAAGAGTGACATTTGTCATTTATAACGTGATAAATATCACTTCCAAGTCTATTAAAATGTTTTACATTTTAATATATATATTTTAAACTAATTTGGAGGTCATCACAAATGAAAAAAGCTTCTGTAATTTTGTCAAGCGCTCTGGTTCTCGGTACTTTGCTTGCAGGCTGCGGAAACAACAACGCTGCGAACACTGCTCCTACCAATGCTCCTGCAGAAACAACTGCACCAGCAGCAACGGATGCGGCAACCAACGCTCCGGCTGAAGCAGGACAATATCAGGACGGCACTTACTTTGGTACTATTGAAGCAGATGCTGAAACCGGCTGGCAGACTTACGCGCTTTTGACAGTTGAAGGCGGAAAAATCACCAAGGCTGACTGGAATGCGTTCAACGTTAAAAATGCAGGCGATCTGAAGAAGAAAGTTTCCGAAGACGGTAACTACGGTCTTGTTGCTAAGGGCGGCGCTCAAGCAGAATGGCATGAACAGGCTGCTAAGGCTGAAGCATACCTGATCGAAAAACAAGATCCTGCTGCAATCACTACTGATGCTGAAGGACATACTGATGCTATCTCCGGCGTATCCGTACACGTTAACGACTTTACTGCTGCTGCACAGGCTGCTCTTGCTGCCGGTCCTGCAGAAGCCGGTTCTTACAAAGACGGCGGCTACACTGCTGAAGGCGAAATGGATGCTACTTCCGGCTGGAAATCCACTGTTGCCCTGACTGTTGCTAACGGTAATGTTGTAGCTGTTAAATTCAGCGGCGTGAATGCTGCTGGCGACGACAAGAAGCAATATTCCGTTGACGGCAAATACGGCATGAAAGCCGGCGGTGCCCAATCCGAATGGCATGAGCAGATTGCCCAGGCTGAAAAGTATTTCCTTGAAAACAAAGGTGCAGCTCCTGCCCTGGATGCTGAAGGCAAAACTGACGCTATTTCCGGCGTATCGATCCACGTAGGCGAATACTTTACACTTGCAGAAAAAGCACTCGAAGGCGCGAAATAAGTAATTCGCTCTCCTCTTGCAGCTAATCAGACGAATGAGGTGAATTTCTCTTGAAGAAAATAGTCATTTTGGGCGGCGGCTACGGCGGCGTACTCACGGCTAAGAAACTGGCAAAGAAATTTAAGAACGACAAAGATGTAGAAATTAAACTTATCGACCGGAATCCCTATCACACTCTTTTGACTGAGCTGCATGAGGTTTCAGCGAACCGCGCGCCTGAGGATTCAATCAAGATCGATTTGAAGAAAATCTTTGCAGGTCTTAAAGTTGATGTTGTTCTTGACGAGATCAGCAACATTGATTTCAAGAACAAGAAGCTTAAATCAGATAAAGCTACTTATGCTTATGATTACCTGGTTATCGGCACAGGAAGCAAACCGACCTTCTTCGGAATTCCTGGAGCTGAAGAGAATACCTTCTCCTTCTGGTCCTATGACGACGCGGTAGCGCTGAAACGTCAAATCCGCGATATGTACACCAAAGCGGCCAAGGAAAAAAATCCGGCTGTACGCCGTGCAATGCTGACCTTCGTGATCATTGGTGCCGGCTTTACCGGTGTCGAGCTCGTTGGTGAAATGGCTGAACAGCGCGATGAATTGTGCAGAGAGTTCTATATCGACCCTTCTGAAGTTCGTCTGGTTGTTGCCGATATGGCTCCTAAGGTTCTGCCAATTCTGCCTGATAAGCTGATCCAGAAGGCCGAAGCGCATCTGCGGAAGCTGAAAGTAGAAATCGTCACTGGCGCCAAGATTACCGAAGTAGGCAAAGGCAGTGTTGCCCTCGGCGAGAAGAACGTTGTCGAAGCTCAGACTATTGTCTGGACTGCCGGCGTTGAAGGCTCCGAAATCGTAGGCACCCTTGATGTTAAACAAGAAGGCCGCAAGCGTATTGTTACTAATGAACATCTGGAAAGTGTTGACCACAAGAACGTTTATGTTGTCGGAGATAACATCTTCTTCATTCCTGAAGGCGAAACCCGCCCAGTACCGCAAATGGTTGAGAATGCTGAGCAAGCTGCTCCAATCATTGCCGGAAATATTACAGCGGACATCAAAGGCACAGCTAAGAAAGCCTACAAACCAGGATTCCACGGCACGATGGTTTCTATCGGCAGCCGCTATGGTGTAGCAAACGTTGGACTTCCAAGCAAGATGTTCATGCTTACCGGCTTTATGGCTATGCTGTCCAAACACTTTATTAATATGTTCTACCTGTCCCAGGTTGTGGGCTTCAATAAAGTATGGACTTATATGATGCACGAATTCTTCCATGTAGAAAACCGCAAGAGCTTCCTAGGCGGCCACTTCTCCAAGCGTTCGCCTAACTTCTGGCTCGTGCCGCTGCGTATGCTCCTCGGGGGTATGTGGCTGTATGAAGGTATCGATAAGATCAAGAAAATCTGGGTTGATCCGGATAAAATCTTCCTGATTCCTGCTGCTCCATTCGCTACAGACGCTGCTTCATCGGCCAGTGTAGCTGTTGATGCAGTTAAAGAGACCGTAGATGCACAGTCGGCAGCTTCGGCGGTATCTACAGCCAAAGAAGCGGTAGAGGCTCTCTGGGTTCCAGACTTTGTACACAATACAACGAACTGGTTCATGGATCTGATGTTCTACAACAACGATGGAACTTACACGTTCCTGGCTAAATGGTTCCAAATCGGCATGGTTTGTGCCGAGATCGTCTTCGGTATTATGCTTATTGTTGGTCTGTTCACAGCTCTTGCTTCATTAGGAACAATAGCTATGGCAGCTATGATCTGGTCGAGCCAGATGGCCTCGACGGAAATGCTCTGGTACATCGCGGCAGCAATTGCCACTATCGGCGGATCCGGCAGCATCTTCGGTCTTGACTACTACGTTCTGCCTTGGCTCAAGAAGCAGTGGAAGAGAATCCCGCTCGTACGACGCTGGTATGTGTACACGGACTGATGTAAATCAATCTCTTTTTAGCAATTCATAGCGCATCTGTGCTACATTTGAATAAGGTATTCCAAGGAGTAATGTGTCCCTGCGACACATTACTCTCCTTGTTTAACAAGGTTTTAAAGACTGGTTTTGTTGGGATATTCAGGGTAACGGATGCTTCCGTCAAAACCGGCATGAAGGAGAGAAGCTAAATGAACAGACAACTCATTGAAGATACCTTCCGGCAATTGCAGACTGAAATGTCTGGCGTCGCCGGTATTCAATTGGACCTCTCTCCGGCGGAATGTGAGCGGATGCTCGCGGTACTGGAACGCCATGATCTGGAATATGACCGCAAGGTCCATTTACTCGGTATTTATACTATTCTTACCGTGGCTGCACAGCGCCATATGGAATGTGTCCCGCATCATCACCGCCTTACCCGCAACATTTTGGACGGAGATTATTTATACAGCTTCTATCTGCAGTTCGCCGTGCAATGCCGTGAGCTGGACCTGGTCGCTTACATGGCTCCAACCCTAAAGAAAATGCAGATCAGACGTTCAAATGGAGACTTCGCAGCGTATGATCCGGCGGCTGGAATCGATGAGTTCCTTCTCCAGGAGAGCAGGCAGCGAAGCCGCACAAGCAAAGCCATTTGACAGGTGGGAATCCGATAGATGAAGCTGCATGAAGCCTTACACATTGACCTGAACCAAATTAACCGTGAAATCGAAAATTTAGTGGCCCGTGATAAGGATGTACCCAAAAAATCGCAGCTCGCCCAGAGTATTCTGCAGCTGATCGGCTCAGGTGGTAAACGGTTGCGTCCGCTGATGGTAATTGTCGGCGGCCGGTTCGGCCGTAAGCCTCCCGGACGCCGAACGCTGCAGCTCTCTGCGGCTGCGGAATTTATTCACGCCGCCTCTTTGATCCATGATGATATTATCGACGATGCCGGGCTGCGGCGCGGCGAAGCTGCCTTACATGTAAAGACAGGCGTCCTGTCTGCTGTCCACATCGGCAATTACATGTCAGCCAGAGTTATCGAGCTGCTAAGCAAATATACCGGGGACAAAAACCGCTACGTCCATGACCTGTCATCCGTAGCTACCGCTCAGCTCTGCCTCGGTGAGTACCAGCAGATGGAGCATGCCTTCAATTATGATATGACGCTCGAGCAATACCTGGAGAAATCACTCAACAAGACAGCAATGCTAATGGCTACCTGCCTCCGGGTCGGCGCACTCTCCACAGAGAGCCCCGGTGAAGTCGCGCAGCTTCTCTACCGTTTCGGCGAAGCGCTGGGCATGTCATTTCAGATCCAGGATGATCTGCTTGACTTCACCCAGTCTGCTGAGAAGCTGGGTAAGCCTGCCGGCAGTGATCTGCGGCACGGCCAGGTAACCCTTCCTGTGCTGTTTGCGCTTCAGAACCCTGCGCTCGATCCTGAGATCCGCAGGATTGGTCCTGACTCCTCAGAGGAAGAAATCTCTCACGTACTCGGCCTCATCACCGCCAGTGATGCCCTTACCCGCACTGCCGGGGTTAGCCAGAGCTATCTGGATCAGGCTGCAGCGATTGTGCAGCAGCTCTCTGAGTACCCGGCTCACGCCGATCTGGAGACGCTGCTTCAGTATTTTGCCGGCCGTGACTACTGAGATATTAAGGTATGTATAAACACTTTAAGCCAGCTTTTAAACGTGTAAAATTTTAACTATTTATTAAAGAGCCTTCGGGCTCTTTTTTTTTGCATTTCAGTGCCTATTGCCTTCCGGCAATTGTGGATTCTGCTAATTCGGATCACGCCAATTTGGATTGCGCTAACTGGGATTACGCAAACTATTTAGGTGGAATTTTGCTACCTAATTCTCAGTAAACCATCAGGAAAGGAGTGTTAGTGGGAAAAAGTCCAGTTAATTTTACCATTTTTGCGGTCAAAGGAAGTTATATGCTGGATTAGGTGGATATTTTCCAATTAGTAGCTATATTTATTGCGAAATAAGGGATTTAGCTGGCGAAAATCGAACTAAATGCTGCGTTTGCTAAACCAGGTGAACGCAGCAAAGCGTCCGCGAGCATTGTTTAGTCAGGTGTGTTGCGGGGTGCGGGTGCGGGGTGTGGGGTGTGGGGTGCGGGGTGTGGGGTGTGGGGTGTGGGGTGTGGGGTGTGGGGTGGGGTGTGGGGTGTGGGGTGTGGGGTGTGGGGTGTGGGGTGTGGGGTGTGGGGTGTGGGGTGCGGTTTGCGGTTTCGGTTTGCGGTTCGCGGTTTCGGTTTGCGGTTCGCGGTTTCGGTTTGCGGTTCGCGGTTTCGGTTTGCGGTTTGCGGTTTGCGGTTTGCGGTTTGCGGTTTGCGGTTTGCGGTTTGCGGTTTGCGGTTTGCGGTTTGCGGTTTGCGGTTTGCGGTTTGCGGTTTGCGGTTTGCGGGGTGGCGGTTGCTGTTTGCCTTTGCCTTTGCCTTTGCCTTTGCCTTTGCCTTTAGCAGTTGTTATACAGCAAAAAGGCCGCGTAGCCAGCCTTTACGCGCCCTTGCTGCCCCAAAAACTGGGCAGGCCTGTTGTCTTTTTGTTGTTAGCCAAGCGAGGTGAGAGCGAGCGGAGAGGAATTTTGAGCCTTACGGAGCGGGAGCGTCCGCCAGATAGCTTTCCGAAGGAAAGCTCGCCTCAGAAGCATATGGTATGTTTGGATTTCTACCGCGGACAGCGGGTTAAATGAGGAAATCCAAACATAACAGCGGCCGGAAGTCCAAACATTCCTCGCAGCAGAGCCTCCCCTACCGAGCGCCAGCGCGAACGCAAGCCCCCCCTAGCTAATATAAAAATAATCAATCAGCGTGCACAGTACTATCACCATACTGATTACCTGATTCAAATTATAAGAAGCCACCTTCATCAGCTTGCGGTTCGCCGGCTTGATAATCTGATGCTCTGTCATCAGGAGCAGGGTCGCTATGCCGATGCCCACCAGATACATCCAGCCCAGATCGCGCCAGAGGTACAGGAAGAGCAGAAGCATGACCATGATGAAATGCAGGCCTTTTGAGATCAGGAGCGCATTTTTCAATCCGAAGAAGCTCGGGATTGACCAGAGGCCATGCCGCCGATCAAACTCGATGTCCTGGGTACCATAGATGATGTCAAACCCGGCAATCCAGAGCATAACGACCGTGCCGATAACGAACGGTGTAAAGGCAATGTTCCCGGTCACAGCGAACCATGCCCCGATTGGTGCAGAGGCAATCACGAAGCCCAGATACAAATGGCTCAGGAATGTGAACCGTTTAGTGTAAGAGTAGCTGGAGATCAGGACAATCGCCACTGGCGACAAGATCAGGCAGAGCAGATTCAGCATACCTGAGGCAACAATAAAGACAGCATAGTTAATAATAATAAACAGGACAACTTCCTTCTCCGCCAGCAGCTGCTGCGGCAGATGCCGGTGTGCCGTCCGCGGGTTCTGCTTGTCAAAGGTCCGGTCAACCAGCCGGTTAAAAGCATTGGCGCCATTACGCGCTCCAATCAGGGCGATCAGCCCCCACAGCATCATATGCCCGGAGGGCCAGCCTCCGGCAGCCCAGACCATTGAGATGACTGCAAACGGCAGAGAAAAAAGAGTATGTGAGAACATGACCAGCTCACTGAACATTTTCAGCTTAAGGGCTGTCGTTTTAAAAGCATTCATAATTACCATAGTATTCGTCCTTTACCTTTGATTCCGTCCCCGGCGGCTGCTTAAGCCTGCCTAGCTGCAGACAAGCGGCGTGAGGCCTGCAGCAGCGCCTCATCCAGCGCTTTCAGCATACCGTCAATATTCTCCGCTGTAACAATTAGCGGCGGCTGGAAGGCGAGAACATTGCGGCCTACGCCGTTCTTCCCGATCAGATAGCCGCGGTCCTTCATCTCCTCCAGCACATCATCGGTCAGCTCAGCAGCACTGACTGCCGCATTGCCGGCCAGCTCGGCACCAAGCATGAAGCCGGCCCCGCGCACATCAGTGACCAGCGCAGGATAGCTTTCACGCAGCTGCTCCAGCCCGGCTTTTAGACGCCCGCCAAGCTCCGCTGCCCGGGCAGCCAGCTGCTCAGCCTCGATATAATCAAGCACAGCCAGCGCCGTAGCTGCTGAGACCGGATTACCGCCGAAGGTGGATGCCGATGGACGGTTCAACGAAGCAGCAATTTCGTCTGTTGTGGCGAAGGCTGCTACCGGCACGCCGTTGCCGAGCGCTTTTGCCATACTGATAATGTCCGGAACGACTCCGAAATGCTCTATAGCAAACATGGCGCCGGTACGGCCGTATCCGGTCTGAATCTCATCATCAATCAACAGCACGCCGTATTGCTCCAGCAGCGCCTTGACCTCGCGGAAATACGAAGCCGCCGGCATAATCATGCCGCCGTTGCCCTGAATCGGTTCAACAATCATCGCAGCGATCGTATCACCCTTTTCTTCCAGGACCCGCTTCAGGCTCTTAATGGACAAGGCTGCCGCCTCTTCCAGAGTCAAATCAGGATGATACGGCCGCTCAATAAAAGTAACATCCTCATCCAGATAGTTATCAGTCCGCCACATCTGCAGGCCAGTCACACTCATCGTCAGATTGGTGCGGCCATGCAGGCCGCTCTCCAGCGCAATAAATCCTTTGCGTCCGGTATGCATTCTGGCCAGCAGCAGCGCACCTTCATTTGCTTCTGAGCCGCTGTTTACGAAAAAGCTGCGCCGCAGATTCCCTGGAAGCACCGCTTCAAGCCGCTCAGCGAGATCAACGCTCGGCTGGGTCAAATACACAGTTGACGTATGCTGGAGCTGCAGTAGCTGCTCAACGGTACGGCTTGTAATAGCCGGATTGCAGTGACCGCAGGCCACCACAGAGACACCGGCGAAGAAATCCGTATACTCCTTGCCGTTCTCATCATAGACATACTGCATGCTTCCGCGGACAATCTGCGGGGCATCCCGGTAAAAATGTGCGGTACAAGGATAGAAATATTGCTTGCGCTTGGCGGCGACAGCCTCTCTGCCGATAAATGATGTTGGTTCCATGAAGATGCCCTCGCTTTCCTTCGGTAAAAGTCTACTTACTATTATATCGTGTGTAACTAAGCTTAGGGGGAAAAGAAAAGAATGCTGACCCTTTTTTTAATCCGGACCTGCCCTTGTGAAAAATGCCACTTATACAATCATGCGTTGGTTCATTACACTGCATCCGCGTATGATTTTAAATTTGAAATATTAATTAAACTGAAGTGATCCCAGGGTGTAGCCTGCATATACCGGCTTCAGCCCGCCCAGCAGGTCCTCTTTATTCCCGTTTCCGCCAATAGCAGCCTGATAGGCTGTAATAATAGCCCGCAGCGCCTCTGCACTATAAGTAGCGGCCTCAATCCGGAACGTGGAAATTCCCAGGCCCTTCATTTCATCCAGCACCGGCAGATAACACAGCTCTTTGGCGAACAGCAGATGGCAGCGTCCGTATTGGTCACGGTAGACCGGATTTTCACCTTTATCTGTCTTGAGCACCAGTACACTATTGTTTACATGCAGGTTATCCTCTTCACCGATCGGCTCCATCACCTCTGTATTCTCAAACAGGTCATGCTCCATATACATCAGTGCCGGCGTACCGTGTACGACAACTTCAAGCGGCAGATTGCTCCGGGAGGTGAACGCGGCAAAATGCTCCATTGTCATTTCCGGTGAAACCGTCAGCTTCTGCAAGCCTAGCTCTGTGTATAGCTCTGCGGCCAGATGGTTGTATACGTTAAGGTTAACATCCCCGATCATCGGGTAGCCCATATCCTTAAAGCGGCGGATCGCACCTAAATTCGTAACCAGCAGACCGTCAACCGGCAGACGTTCTCCGCCCAGCAGCTGGCTGAACTGGTCAAAATGCAGCTCCGTCATCATCCGCGGCATCCCCAGGTACAGCTTGGTCTGTCCTTTAATGGCGCCCAGCTCTTTAATATCCTGCTTGGTAAACGGCAGATCCGGCTCAAACACATCACCCGGCAGATACAGATGCTCTACTCCCAGCTCAAGCACCAGCTTCGCCTGCTCCATATTGTTAACACGCACTGCCAGCTCAGGCTTGGCGGATTGCGATTTTTTCAATTCTGCCATCCGTTCGCGCAGCTCCACAACCCGGCTCTCCGACAGCTCACGCTCTGCCGTAGGCGTACTGAATACCTTACCTGTACTATAGAACTTGCCTGTGCCCTCATAACGGCGGTTGATATTGGATAATCCCGGTTTGCCAAAAGCATAAGCAGTGGAAAAGTCACGTTTGCGGTTGTTGTGCAGCATTTTGGAATCTACATTGCGGTCAAAGCCGATCGGATCATCAATATAGCGGTCAAGCGCCTCGCCGTAGCTGTTAGCCAGCATAACCATGAATTCCTTATCGCGCATCCGGCCTTCAATTTTGAAAGAGGTAATTCCCGATTCGATCAGCTCCGGCAGATGCTCATACATGAACATATCTTTGACTGCCAGCGGATATTCAGCCGGGAACACATAGCCGTCCTTCTTGATCCGGTAATCCCAGCGGCAAGGCTTCATGCATTTGCCCCGGTTGCTGCTCATTCCGAACACCTGGGAGCTGAAATAACAGTTGGCCCCGTGGACCGAGCACATATCGCCGTGAATGAAATACTCCAGCTCCATTCCGCTTCTCTGCCCCAGCAGCTTCGCTGTCTGGAGGTCCATCTCACGGGAAGTAACCACCCGGCTGACCCCGAGATCACGCAGCGCGTAGATCATCTCCAGATTGTGGACATTCATCATAACGGAAGCATGGATCGGAACGGTCAGGCCCATTTCGCGGATCAGCTCCAGCACAGCCATATCCTGCACAATCAGCGCATCCGGCTGAACCTCATCCAGGAATCTGAGATACTCTCTTGCTTCCTCCACGTCTTCTTCACTGAACAGATTATTAACGGTAACATAAACTTTTTTATCAAGATTGTGAGCCATCACCAGCGCCTGGGCAATCTCCTCATGCGACAGGTTGTAGCCCTTGCGCATCATCCGCATATTCAGGACCGGTCCGCCAAAATAAACCGCATCACAGGCTGACTGAACAACCTCCTTGAAGATTTCAAACGTTCCTGCCGGTGCCAATAATTCAATTTCCCTGCCATTAAAAAAACGTGCCATGCTCGCTTCCTCCTAAATATTACAGTACAGCTACTGCAACTCCCATGATGATGAACATAATGACAAATAAAGTATCAGCTGTGCCCCACCTCAGGCGGTGATACCGGGTGCGCGGGGCATCCATACGGAAGCCTCTCGCTTCCATGGAATAGACCAGATCCTGCGCCCGGCGGAAGGCGCTTGTGATTACAGGTACAAGCAGCGATACCAGCATCCGTCCCTTTTCCTTGAGCGGCAGCTCCTTCAGATCCGCCCCCCGTGAGGCCTGTGCCTTCAGGATAATCTGCGATTCATCCAGAATCGTCGGAATAAAGCGCAGGGCAAGTCCGATCATCATCGTCAGCCGGTCAGGCTTCAGCCCCAGCTTCTTGAACGGGGAAAGAATGCCCTCCAGCCCCTGATTCAGCTTACCCGGAGTCGTCGTAAACGTCAGCAGCGAGGTAAAGGTAACCAGGAACAGCATCCGGATTACAGAAAAAGCACCCAGCCGCAAACCGCCCTCATACAGGGAAAAGGAGCCAAGGGTCAGCCAGGCTTCACCTTCTTTTACCGAAAGCATCTGTACAATAAAAATAAACAGCATCAAAAAACGCAACGGCTTCGCCGATTTAATGAAATATTTGAGCGGGATACGCGTTGACAGCATCACTGTTACCGAGAATACTGCCAGCAGCCCCATCGCTGCCCATGAATGCGAGATTAGAATAATAGCCAGATAGAGCAGCATTCCGGTTATTTTGGACCTTGCGTCCAGCTTATGTACCCAAGAGCCGGTCTCTATGCTGCGTCCGAGCAGCAGACGTTCATTCATGTCGATCCCTCATTCCTTCAGCCTGCAGCAAAGCGATCCGATCAGCCAGGCTTTCTGCAGTCAGGCAGGGCTTCTCGCCCTCCAGGCCGAACCGCCGGGCAACCGCGTGCCAATACCGGAGCGAATGCGGCACACTCAGACCGCAGCTCTCCAGAATGTCCGGGTCAGCCGCAAGCTCCTGCCCGCTCCCCTGAAAGGCCAGCCGGCCTTCCTTAAGCAGCGCCCAGTGATCGGCATAAGGCAGCAGCTCGTCCATCCGGTGGGTTACAATAACAATAGTCCGGCCCTGCTCACGGCAGAGCCGCTCCAGCAGACCGATCAGCTCAGCACGGCTGAGCGGGTCCAGTGTGGCTGTCGGTTCATCCAGAACAATAATCTCCGGGTCCATCGCCAGTACGGAAGCGATAGCAGCCTTACGCATCTGCCCGCCGCTTAGCCGGAAGGGGTTACGCTCCAGCAGCGCATGATCCAGCCCCATATCGGTCATAGACTGGCGGGCGCGCACTTTAGCCTCCTCCGGGCTCATTCCGAAATTGAGCGGCCCGAAGATCAGATCCTTCTCTACTGTTTCTTCAAACATCTGCTGCTCGGGGAACTGAAAAACCAGGCCGACCCTGCGGCGCAAAGGCAGCAGCCTCGGCGCTTTTTCGCCCGCTTGAATGGTCACATCCAGCACTTTGACAGTCCCCTGGGACGGCTTGAGAATCCCGTTGAACAGCTGCAGCAGAGTGGACTTACCGGAGCCCGTGGCTCCGGCAATGCCTACCATCGACCCTTTGGCAATATTGAGATTAATATCATGCAGCGCCGTCTGCCTCCACAGGCTCCGGTCAGCGTAGGTATAGCTTACTTGCTGTAGTTGTATGGCCATAATGTCTCTATAAGCTCCTTTTCACTGGCGGGAACATCCGCTTCGATCCCTAAGCGCCGCAATTCACGGGCAAGCTGCCAGGGATACGGCTCGCGCAAATGGCACTTTGCCAGAAGCTCGTGATCGAGAAACAGCTCCTCCGGCTTCAGATCGGCCGCCACGCTGCCCCCGTGAAGGACCAGCACCCGGTCAGACGCCAGAATCTCGTCGGCATCATGCGTAATCATCAGGATCGTGTAGCCTTCGTTACGCAAGCCCTGCAGAATATGCAGCAGCTCATTCCGGCTGCCCTCATCTAACATGGAAGAGGCCTCGTCAAATATGACGATGCCTGGCTTCATGGCAAGAATAGAGGCAATCGCCACCCGCTGCTTCTGTCCGCCGGACAGCTCACCCGGATGCTTGGACAGCAGCCCGCTGATTCCCAGCTTCTCTGTATACTGCTTCAGGCGTACGTCCATTTCTTCGTAGGTTAAGCACTGCCCTTCCAGACCAAAGAGAATATCCTCCTCTACCGTAGCCCCGATAAACTGGTTATCGGGATTCTGAAAGACCATGCCGATGCCCTCACGGATGGAGCCGATCGTATCTTCTTCCAAACGCTGCCCGCTGATCATAATCTCCCCGGCACTCTTGGGAAGCAGCGCATTCAGCAGCTTAACGAGTGTTGATTTGCCGCAGCCGTTCGGGCCGACAATGCTTACCCATTGGCCCCGGGGAACCGACAGCGTGATATCATGCAGAATAGGGTGCTCAGGATCATACCCGAATGCTACCCCTTCCAGAGAAATGACTGCTTCATCTGCGGCTTCATTTGTATTGTACAATTCCTTCATGTTCGTCATCCTTCCGCAGCTAGTGGCTCCGTCCGTCCAAAAACTCTTCAAACAGCGAAATCTTAGACAGCGAAGCCACCAGATAACGCACTGCAAAGCCGACCAGAATTCCGGTTACGATCCCGGTAACCAGCAGAATCGGCAGGTAATACAGAATACTTGCTGAATTGAATACCATGGATGCAGCCAGCAGCTGTCCGGTATTGTGGGCAAGTCCGCCGGCAATGCTGATTCCGATGACACTCAGTCTTTTGCCGCTGAAGCGGACAAGCAGGAACATAACCACGAAGCTGAGCAGGGAACCGAACAGGCTGAACAGCAGACTGGAAAAAGTACCTAACAGAAATGCAGTAAGCAGGGTCTTCAGAATCACCAGTACGAATGCATCGCGCCCGCGCAAGAAGTAAATACAGGTCAAAATCATAATGTTGGCAAAGCCCAGCTTCGCGCCGGGCATCAGGCCCATTCCGGCAAGAGGAATCTGGGCCTCTACTATACTGAGCACAACAGCAACAGCTGCAAAGATTGAAATAATTACTGTCCGCTTCAAGGCTGTAGCCGATTCCTTACTGGACATAGCCATCGATTTCATCTCCTCCCGAATCCCCTGCAATCTCTACCAGCACCCGGTGCGGCAGACAGACAATGGTCTGTTTAGGCTGGGTAATCCGGCCGAAGCCGAGGCACACCTGATCGGGGCAATCCGCTTCATACATTTCAATGCCGTAATCATGCACCTTGAGCAGGTTATAGCCGCGCTCGGTACGGATCTCAATACTCTGTTCTTCCTCTGTAAGCTGCACGGTCTTAAACAGCTTGCCGTCCACTGTTATATTGGCCACGAGATTCTTGCCCGGCCCGCCCTTATCATCGCCAAGCCATCTTGGAACGAGAAAAGCAAGCGCAGCAATCAGCACGATGGAAATAAGCCACACATCTGCGCGTTTCATAAAATTCTCCTTATTTTTTAATTAAAAACCAGACTTAATAATTATAACGGTCTCCCCTTAAACCTTCAATGAATGTAGTCGTTAATTGTCGGTTTTAAGCAGACGTTCACAAAATAGGCACGCAAAGGAGAAACGGATACCCCCAGAATCTGGATGGTATCCGCTTACGTTTCAAATACACGGTACAAGGCCGGCCCCGCCGCCTGCTGCTATCCGGTACGGCCCGGACACTCTCTCTTGTCCGCAGTTACATTTTTCCCGAAGTATGCCAGGAATAACCCGGCGAATTGCGGATCCCACTGGCTACCCCGGCCCTTCTCCAGAATAGCCAGCGCCTGCTCATGATCCATCCCTTTCCGGTACGGCCGGTCTGAGGTCATCGCATCATAGGCATCAGCCACAGCAATAATCCGCCCGTGCAGCGGAATGCTGGTCCCCGCCAGCCCGTCTGGATAGCCTTTGCCGTCATAGCGTTCATGGTGGGAGCGTACCCCTTCCAGATAGGGTGCCATCTTCTCCATCGGCTCAATCTGCCGCAGAATATTTTCTCCAAGCACCGGGTGGCTTTTGATCTGGTCAAACTCTTCATCTGTCAGATTGCCCTCTTTGAACAGGACATTGTCGGGTACGCCGATTTTGCCGATATCATGCAGCAGCGCCGATTTGCGCAGATCATCCAGGCGCTGGCCGGTCAGACCGGCAAGCTGTCCGATTATAACCGAATATTCAGCTACCCTCAGCGAATGTCCGGCTGTATAAGAATCCCGTGCATCCAGTGCAACGGCGAGTGTTGTAAAATAGCTGTCCAGCAGCTGCCGGCTCTGCTGCTCACGGTCCTGCAGTCCGCGCACCATCATATTGAAGCCGGCTACGAGCTTTGAGAATTCATCAGAATATTCATCCTGCACCTGCAAAAGACGTCCTTCTTTGATATTATTCATAGCCTTGTACAGCTCGTTAATCGGATGCTGCACACTATTGGTAAGAAGCCAGGCCGCTACTGAGGAGAAGAAGGTTCCGATCAGCAGCACCATTCCAGCCCAGGCCCAGTAGTTCTGAAACCCGACCAGCATGCCAGTTCCAGTATTGTTCATGCGGATATGGGTTGCCATAATAAACAAAAACAGCGGAAACGTTCCAATCAGCATACAGCTAATCAGAAATTTCGGACGTATTGGCACAAAGACATGCCCCTCCAGCGAAAAATCGACATTGTGCAGCTCCATTGCCCGGTTTCTGAATTCCTTAATTAGCGGAATGATAGCTGAACAAGTGAGATAAAATTCAATCAGTGCATGCATACTGGCAACCAGAACGGCCCCGGCTAAGGCCATTACCAGATAAAAGTAAGGAATAGTAAGCAGACCGGCATGAATCATCCAGCTCGTCATCAGAGCCGCCGGCACAGAGAGTCCCATAAGATGCGGCCCGAGAATCCGTATGACCGCATGCCTGGGCAGCTGATGCGTGTACAGATAGGCTTTCTCCAGCACGGCCAGTGCAGGCTGCGGGTCCAGCAGAGCCGCACGGATCGGCTTGATATGCCTGACAAATACACTGATCTCCGTAATGGCCATAATTGCAAATGAGAGCAGCAGTACAATTAACAGCCGGCCGTACTCCTCCATACTGATCTCCAGTGAAGAGAGCAATATCAGGCTTCCAACCGCCAAGACCGCAACAACGGAGCCAAATAAGTAATTGCCGATCTGCTTTTTTAAAAATGCCCCGTATATATTCATTAGCACTCCCATCCCCGGTCTTACCCAGTCCCTATATATATATTTGCATTTTTGGATATACTGCGATATAATAAAGGAATATTTGTTTAGGTGTATAGATATCCCCATCAAGAAGATGTCAGGCCGATAGCTTTACTTCTTTCTTTTTATCGGCAATTTGGACACAAATTCTTACGTTTTCTTGCATGACTCTTCCTTTTTATGAGATTAAATTCGAATATAGCATTCCGATTCACACTGGCGCGGCCTCGGAGCCGCAAGGATAAGAGAGAGGTAGGGCTCTTATCGTTTTGGAAGGATTATCTCGCCATACGGCTGCTGGAAATAACAAGGAATTACGACACCCGTCACTCACGGACGGCGGGGGATGAATATACCTATAAGACATAGACTGGATGCTTATCCGTTGCAGATAAGCACAGCTATGTGTGGAACATATTAGTGCCCGGTAGCCGCAGCATGCGGATACCGGGCACGTCTACTTTTCCGGGACTATTCCCGTGCATCATGTACATACCGCTCAACAAAACCGCTTACCTTTGCAACATAGCCCGCCTTATCCGTGTCATAGGCCAGCCCATGTCCCGCCCCGTGTACAATCAGCTTCTCTTTCGGGGCGCTGCAGGCCTCATATAACTCCTCCATCATAAAGAACGGTACGAACTTGTCAGCATCCCCATGGATAAACAAAATCGGCACCTTGGCTTTTCGCACCTGCTTAAGCGCAGAGGCTTCCCCGAAGAAATAACCTGCTTTTATCCGGGTAACCAGACTCGCGCACTGTACGAACGGAAAAGCCGGTAAACGGTACATACGCCGGAGCTGGTAGGACAGCTGGGCTCGGACCGAACTGTAGCCGCAGTCCTCCACGATCGCTTTGACCTGCACCGGAAGCCGTTCCCCCGCAGTCATCAGTACGGTTGCCCCGCCCATAGAAACCCCATGCAGCGTAATTTGCGCCTGCTGCCCCGTCTCTTCCAGCACCCATTCAATCCATTTCACCATATCATGGCGCTCAGGCCAGCCGAAGCCGATATAATCTCCCGCACTCTGCCCGTGGCCTCTCGCATCGGGAAGCAGAACATTATAGCCCAGATGCTCATAATACATTTTCGCTATTGCCCCCATATCCTTTCCTTTTCCGGAATAGCCGTGGGCAATAACAGCAGTACGGCCGGCAGCCTGCTCAGACGCCAGAAAATACCCCTTCAGATCCAGGCCATCCTCTGAAAACAGCTTCACTTCCCGGAAATGCTGGCGCGCAACCCATTCAGCCCCTTCTCCCCAGGAGGCACCGGCAACAGGCGGGTCAACCTTCAGATCCGGACTGCTAACCAAAAACGCCTTCGGTGCACGCTTGATCGCCACCCCGTAGAAAAAAAAGCCTGCATAGCTTAGTGCAGCTGCAGCGATAACAAGGACTGCCGCTATTACTATCAACCACATAGAATGATCTCCTTTATGTTCAGTCATCCGTTTATCTGCAACAATCTTTCTGCTTAACAGCAGAAAAAAAAAGGCTGCCCGGAGCAGTATCTTCCGGCAGCAGCCTTTAAGATAAACCGGCGGACTTACCCTTTCATCCGCCGGAGTCTTACCGTGTTAGCTTTTACGCTTGCCGGTTCTGGTTCTGCTTAGCAGAAGCCCCAGGGCAGCCAGCGTCATACCTGTAATGTAATAGGGTGCCGGACTGGATTCCCCGGTCTGCGGCAATGTAGCGGCTGCTGCTTCTGTAATGCCGGGATCAGTAACACTACCCAGCGGTATTTCATCATCAAGGATAATTTCATCCTCCGGCCCCGGTCCGGCTGTCGGACTCGGCTTCGGCGTTGCTTGTGGTACGATTATTCCGCCTGCGGCAGCAGTTGCACTCGCGCCGGGACCAAGCGGCACAGGATTATCTTCAATTTCCAGTTCATCATCCGTCACAATCGTCCCGATGACCGTCGGACTGGTCGGGGTGGATGGAGTTCCGCCCGGAATAGAAACTACACTGGTGGGTGATGCCGTTGCCGGCACTGTAGGACCAGGCGTTACAGCGCTTGTTGGCGCTGCTGTTGGTGCCGTTGTTGGTGCTGCTGTTGGTGCCGTTGTTGGTGCTGCTGTTGGTGCCGTTGTTGGTGCCGTTGTTGGTGCTGCTGTTGGCACTGTTGTTGGTGCCGTTGTTGGTGCTGTTGTTGGTGCTGTTGTTGGTGCCGTTGTTGGCGTTGCCGTCGGTGCTGCTGTCGGCGTCGGCGTCGGTGCTGCTGTCGGCGTTGGCGTCGGTGCTGCTGTCGGCGTTGGCGTTGGCGCTGCTGTCGGCGTTGGCGTCGGTGCTGCTGTCGGCGTTGGCGTTGGTGCTGCTGTCGGCGTTGGCGTCGGTGCTGCTGTCGGCGTTGGCGTCGGTGCTGCTGTCGGCGTTGGCGTTGGCACTGCTGTCGGCGTTGACGTTGGTGCTGCTGTCGGCGTTGGCGTCGGTGCCGCTGTCGGCGTTGGCGTCGGTGCTGCTGTCGGCGTTGGCGTTGGTGCCGCTGTCGGCGTTGGCGTCGGTGCTACTGTCGGCGTTGGCGTCGTCGTCGGCACTGGTGTTGGCGTTGCCGTCGGCACTGGTGTCGGCGTTGCTGTCGGTACTGGTGTTGGCGTTGCTGTCGGCACTGGTGTCGGCGTTGCTGTCGGCACTGGTGTTGGCGTTGCCGTCGGCACTGGTGTCGGCGTTGCTGTCGGCACTGGTGTCGGCGTTGCTGTCGGCACTGGTGTCGGCGTTGCTGTCGGTACTGGTGTTGGCGTTGCTGTCGGCACTGGTGTCGGCGTTGCTGTCGGCACTGGTGTCGGCGACGGAGTCGCTGTAGGCGTAGTTCCGTTGTCGCGGCCGGTGTATGGCTTATGGTGGAACTCTCCGCTTCCTTCCAGGGAGGCTCCGATCATACTGCCGTTGATCTGCCCGTTGTTAAACGTAATTGCTGCATTCGGGGCCAGTACGGTCCCCATGATACCGATGCTTTCCATCCGCAAGGCTGTCGCCTGCGGGAAGTTATAGAGCACTTTATTCTGACTCACGCCAGTCAGCCCGTTTCCGTTCTTGAACGTGACTGAGGCTCCGTCAATATTAACGATTGCGGTAGATCCCTCCGGTGCGGTAATCCGCAGCTCATTAGCACCCGTAAGCGTACTTCCTGATACTGAGAATACATTCAGCACGGGATCGGTACCGGTCAGTTTAATATTTCCGTAGTTGTCTTCTGTTTTGCCGTTCACAGTCAAAGCTGCAAGCTGCAGGGACTTAGTGCGGAGCAGGGCAAACTCTGAAGCAAAATTAATTACATTCGCCTCCTGCCTTAGCGTCCCCGTCCCGCCCCGCGGTTTGCCGGAGCCTGAGTAAGTACCGCCGTACACGGCACTACCGTTAACTTCCCCCATGTCATAGCTCAGATTGCCGCCTGCCACCAGCGAATCCATTTCTGAGATTTCTGCTGCACTCAGACTATGGCCTACCGAATATCCGCCCTGGGTAAGGGTGATATGACCGCCGGCAGCCATTCTGCCTTCCGAATCACTGTGGTAGCCTTTAAGATCACCGAGAATAAACACATTGTACTTACCCGCAATGCCAGGAAGGGGAGTACTGTCAGCCCTTACCTTACCTTGTCCGGCGGAAGCCAGCCAGCCGCTGACCAGCAGAACTGCAGACATAGCCACTGCAAAAGATAACTTGAATACAGATTTACGATTCATTATTAATTCCCCCCGTAAGATGCGGTATAAACCCCGGCTATAGCAGCACCTTCACCTAAAAAAATGAACAAAAAAAGCCGCCAGGAAGTCAAGCTTCACGGCGGCCGGACGATCGTAGCCCTCTCTCAAAGGCTGTAGACTCCTGGCTTTGCGTCCCGCACTTTCGGGCGGTTTGCGATTATACATGAGAAAGTATGTAGTTGAAATAGAGTAAGTAGTCTATGACATTTGTTACTTTAGCACTAAACTAAGTGTATTCCCTGATCCGCATTATTGTCAATCTATTCCTTATAATATTTTTCCATAATAATCGAAATTTCTGAACGGAAAGGCTTTCAGAGCTGTTTTCCAGCCTATGATCCATGTCATTCTATTAATTGTCAGCCAATCCTCTCTTATACTCCGGAATACTCGTTTTTCATCGTTTAAAATTTAAGTATCTAAATAATGTAATTTAGTATATTCGAACTACTTAAATTTTTAATTAATAATAACCCTCCCGGAATTCCATTTATATCGTATTGTATGCTTGTCTGATTCATAAAAGGCATAATATATCTCATCAGACGAAAAAAAACTGCCGGCCGGTTACCCGCTGACAGTTCATCCCAAGCATTTTTTATTATATTAAAGCAGCTGCAGCCAGCCGATCATTGACATCCAGAGCGGAACACTTAAAAACAGGCCGAACACCAGACCACGGCGGAGATTACCTTCATGATTCATTTTCATACTCCTCTTTTCGGCATAAATTATTTTCAACTTTAGTATTACAAATTTAATATAAATCAATTCCGGATTTTTTATTGTGAATTATGTCACATTATTTTCCTTTTAAAAAAATAAAACAAAAAGCCTTGCCATGGGAGTTGGCAAGACCTGTAGGGTACCATATAACACTGGGGGGTGTCTGGTTTATTCAATATAAACGATCTACCTGAAAATAAGCTGATAGGAACCTAAAAGTTACATTAAAACTGTCCAATAGCCCAAAGTGCCAAATACAACGACCAGCGCTACGGGATAAAAAATTTTCCGGCTTACTTTATCATTAAATGTAAAAAATAAACACAGCATACAAAGCCACGCAATAAGAACACTGCCCATTTCCTATGCATACGCTCCTTCCCGACCTCTGATCTATACTTAGAAGATACCCTCAGGGCACCTGTTACATACCATTTTTTCCGGCATTATTTTTTCTCCTATATATAGAAGAAAAGCGCAGCATCCGGAAAAATCCGGAACACCGCGCTGCATCAATTGTTGTAATTACGGCCTGCGTTAATATGAGTACGGTTCCTTGCTCCCTTACTAATATAAAGCATCCTGATGATTTGTCAAATCGGACTGTTATCCGCAGGCTCTCAGATACAGAGCTTGGCACCTTCCGGCGCAAAAATAAAACGCAGCATCGGACTGAACAGCGGCTGCAGCACAGACATATGCCCTTCGCCCTGGAATTCATTATAGGCCAGCCGGCTGAACCCGCTGCCGGCAAATGGGACCAGACGCTCATAGAATGCTCTGGCATTCTCAAGCATACCGTCCTCCTCCGAGCCGATGCCAATCATCAGCGAGCAGGCAAGCTCCCCGTTACGCAGCTTCTCCTCCAGCTCAGGCAGCATATCAAACAGCACCTTGCCTTTCCACCAGAGGGACGGGCTGCCTGCGATATAAGTGCTGAACAGCCCGCCGCGGCGGATCAGCGTATACAGGGTAAAGAAGCCGCCCAGGGAATGCCCGAAGAGCGCAGCTCTGGAGTGGTCCACATTGTATCTGCGCCCGATCAGCGGCATTAGCTCCTGCTCAATGAAGTCAAGAAAAGCATCCGCCCCGCCGTTAACCGGCCAGGGCGAGCCGTCCGGACGCAGACCCTGCTGAACATCCGGCACAGTCAGGTCCCTGAAGCGACGCTCGGACACAAACGGCCCGTCTGCCGGATAACCGATTGAGACGATCATGCCGGACGGCAGCCCCCGCGGGTGCCGGGTCTGCAGACGCATGGCATCATTGAGCGAAGCAAAGTACGCGTTGCCGTCAACGGTGTACAGCACCGGATATCCCTCCGGCGGTGCAGGCTTCAGCGGAAGATGGACAAATATCCGGTATGTTAATCCGTTGTAGAGCGAAGTCATATCCCACATCTCGGTTCCGGGCAGCATGCAGGCACTGACCGGTGATAACAGCTCCGCTTCCATCTCAGCCCGCTTCACCTCCGCCCCTGTCTGCTGTCCTTCAGCCGCCCCGAACAGCCACAGCAGCGCTTCAGGGAACTGTGCGGACATAGAGGCTAAATCATGGGCCGCCCCGTCTGTAAGCGAGAGGCGCAGCCGCTGCTCATCAGCCAGCTGTCCGCGCAGGTTCCGGTATGCTTGAAGCGTGCAGGTAACGGCATGCCGCTGAATATTCTGTTTGTATACCCCTTCACGGTTGCCCACAGATAAATACAGCTTCTGTCCGTTGTCCGGCAGCGGGTTAGCTTCCGTATACGCCAGCATCCCTTCATACCAGATGGAGGGAGACAGCATGCCGAACCGCCCGAAGGCATCGGGACGGCGGTAAGCGGCCAGCAGCGTCACCAGCCCGCCCAGCGAATATCCGATCATTCCGGTGGATTCCGGTTCAGGAGCCGTCCGCAGGATGGAATCAATGTAAGGCTTAATGCTGTCAGCGATTTCATTGAGATAGGCAGGTCCTCTGCCGCCAAAATCCGCCCTTCCCTCTGTTGCAGCAGACTCCGGCCAGGGTGTATAATCATCATTTCGGGAAGAACTGCTGATCCCGATAACGATCAGCTCGGCCAGCAGCCCCTCGCGAAACAGCCTGTACATATAATTCAGGTTATTCATCATTAGTGTCGCACCGTCATGCAGGTACACAACAGGATATTGTTTTTGGGATAATGCATAGGAAGGGGGCAGGAATACCGTCAGCCGGCGTCCCTGCCAGTCCAGCTCTTGCACCTCAAACATCAGGCCTTCATCCTTTCATTCTTTCATTACTGCCACCGTTTCTTTCGTTATTATGAAAGCTTTTCATTCCATGCACCATAGACAGAGGCCGGAAACGGCATGGATTTTTGGACAAGGGATTGCAGAGGCACTTTCCGGGCGGCTACCCGGACACTATTAAAAAATAGAATAAAATTTTAGAGATCAGATCGCAGACGGGGCCTGGCCTTACCGTTTCTGAAGGGCTTTCAGGGGGCTGCCAAGGGCCTCCTGATCTATTGACTTTTCAACATATGGTAGTAAAATGATTGAAGTCCCCTAAATGTAGTGTATATAGTAGTTAAACTCATATATCTGGCGGATTGCCAGAATACCATTATCAAAGGTTAAATAGAACCACTGTTATAGGAGGTTAGAGCGACTATGCTGATTGCTTACGATTCCAAAACCGGCAACGTCAGACGGTTTATCAACAAGCTGAAGCTGCCTGCTGTACAAATCGAAGAGCATATGACGATCGACGAGCCTTACGTGCTTGTTACATACACCACCGGATTTGGGCAGATCCCCGAGAAGGTGTCTTCTTTTTTGGAGAAGAACCATTCCAGGCTGAAAGGCATTGCCGCGAGCGGCAACAAAAACTGGGGTGAGCTGTACGCCCACAGCGCAGACCTGATTGCAGAGCGGTATAATGTGCCGGTAGTCGGCAAGTTCGAGCTGTCAGGAACATTCGGCGATGTGGAGCGAATTAAACAGGAGGTGAACCGGGTTGCGGCATATTGAATTGAATAACATGTTGATGAAGAGAGACGAGACCGGATTTTTCCAGCTCGATAAAGACCAGGAGGCTGTAGCGGAGTTCATGCGTGATGTGGAGCGCCGCAGCTTAACCTTTACAAGCACCAAAGCCAAGATTGATTATATGATTGCCAACGACTATTACGAGGACCTGTATGACCGTTACAGCGCAGCTGAGATGGAGGATGTCTACCGGATCGCCCATGAATATGATTTCCGTTTCCCTTCATATATGGCGGCTTCCAAGTTCTATACAGACTATGCCGTCAAAACCAATGACCGCAAGCAGTACCTCGAGCATTATCCGGACCGTGTAGCGGTAGTAGCCCTGCACCTGGGACGCGGAAACGTCGAGACTGCCCGCACCCTGGCCCGTTCCATGATGGAGCAGCGCCTGCAGCCGGCCACCCCGACCTTCCTCAATGCCGGTAAAAGCCGCCGCGGCGAGATGGTTTCCTGCTTCCTGCTGGAGATGGACGACTCGCTCAATTCGATTAACTATGTGCTGAATACCTGCATGCAGCTGTCCAAAATCGGCGGCGGTGTTGCTGTTAATCTGTCCAAGCTGCGCGCGCGCGGCGAGACCATCAAAGGCGTTGAGGATGCAGCCAAAGGCATCATGCCTGTTCTGAAGCTGATGGAAGACGGGTTCTCCTATGCTGACCAGATGGGCCAGCGCAAGGGCTCCGGTGCGGCATACTACAATATTTTCGGCTGGGACGTGCTTGAATTCCTCGACAGCAAAAAGATCAATGCCGACGAGCGGACACGCCTGAAGACGTTGTCCATCGGTCTGATCGTGCCGAACCGCTTCTACAAGCTGGCGCAGGATAATCAGCCGCTGCATGTATTCGCACCTTACACTGTTTTCCAGGCCTACGGCACTCATCTGGACGACATGGACCTCGACGAGATGTACGACACCCTGCTCGCTGATCCGCGCGTGAAGAAAAAGATTGCCATGAGCGCACGCGACATGCTGACCAAAATTGCCATGATCCAGCTCGAATCGGGCTATCCATATATGATGAACAAGAGCAATGCCAATAGCGCCCACGCCCTGAAAAATGTCGGCCAGGTCAAAATGTCCAACCTGTGCACCGAGATTTTCCAGCTGCAGGAGACTTCCGAAATTAACGACTACGGCCAGGAAGATGCGATCCGCCGCGATATCAGCTGCAATCTGGCTTCCCTGAACATCGTGAATGTGATGCAGCACGGCAAAATCCGTGAATCCGTCCACGAGGGCATGCTCGCCCTGACTGCGGTCAGCGACATGACCACGATCTCCAATGCTCCGGGCGTAGCCAAAGCGAACAAGGAGATGCACTCCGTCGGCCTTGGTGTCATGAACCTGCACGGTTACCTTGCCAAGAACAAGATTGCTTATGAAAGTGAGCAGGCCCGCGACTTTGCACGTACATTCTTCATGACAATGAACTACCACTCGATTGAAAAGAGTATGGAAATCGCCGCTGAAACCGGCGAAACCTTCTACGGATATGCGGAGTCTGATTACGCGACGGGTGTTTATTTTGACCGTTACGTGTCTACTAATTACCAGCCGGTTACCGCAAGAGTGCAGGAGCTGTTCGCAGGCATCTACATTCCCACTCAGGAAGACTGGGAGCAGCTGCGCGAAGCTGTTAAGAAAAACGGCCTGTACCATGCCTACCGTCTGGCGATTGCACCGACTGCGAGCATCTCGTATATCCAGAATGCTACATCCAGCGTAATGCCGATTGTAGAGCAGATCGAGACCCGTACCTATGCTAACTCGACCACCTATTATCCGATGCCTTATCTGCAGCCGGACAATGTGTTCTTCTATAAATCCGCTTATCAGATGGACCAGTTCAAGGTGATTGATCTGATTGCGGAAATCCAGCCCCATATCGATCAGGGTATCTCGACCGTCCTGCACGTGAACAGTGATGTAACGACCCGTGAGCTGGCCCGCTGCTACCTGTATGCGGCACACAAAGGCCTGAAGTCGCTGTATTACACACGCACCAAAAAGCTGTCCGTCGAGGAATGCCTGACCTGCTCGATTTAAAGGGCCGTACGGCTACAGAAAGGGAGATTAGACCATTATGAGCGCAATTCAAGCCGTGAACTGGAACCGTCCCGACGACGACTTCTCGCTGATGTTCTGGAACCAGAATATTATGCAGTTCTGGACCGACGACGAAATTCCATTATCCGATGACAAAATGTCCTGGCTGACGCTGAGCGACACCGAAAAGGACTCTTATATGAAGGTGCTGGGCGGGCTGACCCTGCTCGACACCGTGCAAGGCGGCGTTGGGATGCCGCAGATCATGGAGCATGTGGACGGCTTGCAGCGCAAGGCGGTGCTCGGCTTCATGGGGATGATGGAGCAGATTCATGCGAAGTCCTACAGCAGTATTTTTACGACACTGGCTTCCACTGAGGAGATCGACGGGATCTTCCGCTGGGTGGAGGACAACACGTTCCTGCAGTTCAAAGCCCAGACCATCTCCGAATATTACAAAAAAATCGAAACACCCAAGGATCTCTATCTGGCGATGGCGGCTTCCGTCCTGCTGGAGAGCTACCTGTTCTATAGCGGCTTCTTCTACCCGCTCTACCTGGCCGGCCAGGGCAAAATGACCTGCAGCGGCGAAATCATCGACCTGATCCTGCGCGACGAGAGCATCCACGGCGTTTATGTCGGCGTGCTGGCGCAGGAGATTTTTGAAGAGCTGTCCGAGGACGACCAGCGTGACGTGTACCAGACACTTGTTGGGCTGCTGCGCCTGCTGCATGCGAACGAGGAGCAGTATACCGAGCAGATCTACGCGCCAATCGGGCTTGTGGAGGAAGTGAAGACGTTCCTGCGCTACAACGCCAACAAGGCGATGATGAACCTGGGCCACGACCCGCTGTTCGATGAGGAAGAGATCAACCCGATCGTCCAGAACGGGATCAGCACCCACACCAAGCAGCATGACTTTTTCTCCAAAAAAGGCAACGGCTACGTCCGTGCGCTGAACGTGGAGCCGCTGCGTGATGAGGACTTTAGTTTCTAAGCAGCAAAGTACAGCAATATTGAAATTGTGAACAGCAAACAGGGGCGCTAGCGCCCCTGTTTAATGCCGCCGGGGATTCCCGGCGGTTTTTTCGTGTAAGCTAATGCCCGTTGGTACCCCAACCTCCTAGCTTAACTGCACTTTGTACAACTAAAATGCCTGTTTTCACGCTAATACGGTGCTTAACTGCATTTCATACAACTAAAAGTTTGAAAAAAGCTCATTTTAGCCTTCACGGCCACTTTTAATTGCACAAAGTACACTTATCTAAAACAACTGCTCAATTTCGCTGCATTTAGTTGTATAAACTGCAACTATACAATGATCATCATTGGGTACCGACTGAAAAATTTTACCGGATACTACGAATGACGTTTTGACCCCAGCCGCAGACTGAACAAGGCACCTGCTAAAGCAAGGCAAGCCGCCAGCAGGAAGGTATCCGAGTACCCCTGCATTTCTGCCAGAGATGCATTGCCGCCTGCCACCGTTATCCGCGCGTTAGCCCGGAGGGCCAGGAAGTTACTCAAACCAGCAATAGCAATAGGAATTACCAGATTGGAGCTTGCAGAGGTCAAGGGTGTAACACGGCTGATTAGCTCCGGCGGAGCGGATTGCAGGATGTAGGTATTCAGAGACATCATACACAGTCCCATTCCGATTCCGAGCAGCCCCACCATTCCACCAATCAGCCCTCCTCCTACGTTCTGGCCTAACTGTGACAGCAGCAATAAAGCCAGAGAGATCGTCCCTAAACCCAAGCCGGCAAGCGGGCGTATACCCACTTTATCAAACAGCCTTCCGCCAACCGGCATAAGCAGTCCGGATGTGATAGCCAGCATACTCATAACCAGACCTGCCTGAAACGGACTGTACCCTTTAAAATGCTGAAGGTACTGCGGGATAAATACCAGAGATCCGTTAAGCGCCGCATATTGAATCCAGCTTACAAATATTCCTCTTCGAAAGCTAACCGTTCTGAACGCCTGAAGAGCTAGAATAGGCTGCGGATGTCTTGTCTCATGAAACCACAACCAGATTAGCAATATGATACTGACCGCCCTCAATAACCATAGAAACCCTGGTGAAGCATCCACATTCATGCTTAAAGCGAGTAAAACAAAAGCTACAGGGGCCAGAAAAAAACCAACGACATCCAGCGACTTCTTATCGTACGAGGATTTAGGTGGCTGCAGTGCATTCGTCTTAAGCAAATAACGTGCTCCCAAATAAACAGTAATCATCCCTAAAGGAAGATTAATGAGAAATATCCATTGCCAGCCTATGGACTCTAACAGCCAGCCGGATAGAATCGGCCCGGAGGCCGGTGCCAGCAGCATCGGGATACCCAGCATCCCCATGACCTGTCCCTTCTTATTCTCCGGTGCAAGTCGAAAAATCATAGCCATCCCTATCGGCTGAACCATTCCCCCGCCAAGCCCTTGAACGATCCGGCAAATCGTTAACTGCAAGGAATTCTGGGCCAGCGCACACAGCAATGATCCAATAACAAACATGATAATGGTAATGATATAAGCCTTGGCTGAACCGAATCTGTCCGAGAACCATCCTGCGAGCGGAATCGTAACCGACATGGCTAACATATAGCCCGTAATTACCCATTGCAAGGTGTCAAAAGAAACTCCAAAAGCCTTAGCCAGGCTGGGGATGGCTACATTCATGGCGGTGCTGTCTATCATCACCATCATCATTCCGGGAATAATAGCCATAAGCATCAGTATGAACGGCCTCCGTTGAGACATCACGTTTTGTTTTTGTTTGTACTGACTATTCATATCAGTTCTCCTTTTACTAAACATCGTGTTGATTAACTTTTACCTGCTGATTATAATCAGAACAACCCCAAAATCGATGATCACAGATCATCGTTATGTTCATTAATCAACGGCAAGCTGCAGAATGTTTAGTAAAGCTACTATTTATTTAGGAGAGGATCTCGCAGTGAACGATAAAACAGACCGCCGGATTCTAAGGACCCGGACTCTTTTAAGAAAAGTTATGCTTGATCTGGCGTCAGAAAAACCGCTTGAAGCCATTACAGTTAAAGAGCTGACGGAAACAGCCGGATTAAACAGAGGGACCTTTTATTTGCACTATCAGGACATTCATGATTTTTATGAGCAGTATAAAAATGAGGTTCTGGAACAATACGAGAGCATTATAAAGAAGCTTGGCGGCACCCGTGAAACCAGAGAGCCCTTTATTGACCCGCCCTCAGGTTATGTACGTCCATTCGAGTATGTCCTTGAGCATAAGCATTTTTTCAAGATATTCCTGGGCTTTGGGGGCGACACCAATCTTTCCCTTCAAATGACAGAGCTGATTAATCAGCAGTTTATTAATGCCTATCGCGTAAATCATCAACAGATCAAACCCGCAGATATTCCCGTGAAACAACAGTACTTATTTGCGTATCTTGCTTCAGCCTATGTGGGGACAATGCAATTCTGGATTCAACGGAATTTCGACTTATCTCCGGCGGAGATGGCTATTTTGTTCTCACAGATTTCGAGGCTGGGATCGGCGCATGTGACCTTCCCTGTATAAATACCTGCTGATGAAGGGAACTGAACCCGGCCTGCACATTACTACGGGTGCGACAATATTAAATTGAATGATAAAGAGAGGTCATACATCATGTTTCAAGGGAAACCGAGGACTGCCGCTTGGATCGGATTTGGGCTATATACAGGCCTTACTCTATTTTTCTTATTTGCCGGCTTCAACCGCTCATCGGCTCTGCCAGAGACGGGCTTGCGGTATGATTTGGTATTTGACGGGATTCCGCTGAGGTTTCCGGAGGGAGGTTATGCGAATCTGTGGGTCTTCAACCTGGGGAACTATCTGGCATTCGTACCATTCGGACTAGTGGTTCCACTACTGATCCGCTGCCGGTTCCTGCCGTTCCTCTTGGTCTTCTTAGCAGCCATTACCGGGGTTGAGCTGATCCAGATGGTAACGTATCTGGGCGCGTTCGATATTAACGATATCGTCATTAATACGCTGGGTGCGACTGTCGGCTACGGTGCTCAGCGGCTGATACGCCGCGACCGTACGACGCCAAGAGGTTTACTCAAGCTCCTGTTCTCCGGAGCAGTCCTGACTGTGGCCGTCTACTCCGCTGTGAGTGGTCTCAATCATTATCTGGATCATGGACGCGGTGAGATCAAGGCACTGGACCAACTCCCCCTTGAGCATGGAGAAGTGCGGTGGGAATCAAGACTCAACGGTTTCACCGCAGCGCAGGAGCAGATTGAACCGGCGATCAATCTTTACAGTCGTGATAATCCAAGAAACCATGAGTTCTCACTGCGCCTTGATGGACAGTTCAAGGAGTTATCTGGTAATGTAACCGTCCCTGACGACGTTATATATGCGGCAAGCAGCGGAAGCAGCCGCGTTATTATCAGCACCGACGGAGAAGAGGTTTACTCCATAGATATGAATATCGTACCCGGTGAGAATCAGCCGCTATCCTTCCATGTACCGCTTGGAGACAAGCAGGAGCTGACCATTTCCGTCCTCAATGCTGCTGCCGACCTTCGAACCAATGCGGTATTCTGGGATCTCACGCTTACGGAAGCCAACGCCGGTCAAAAGCTGGCGGCACGAATTCATCGTTTGCTTGGCGGAGGATAGGGCGGCGGGCAAGGGCTTGAAGGTTAAGGCTCTAGAAAACACTTTACTCGAATAAAGGGTAGAAGACAGGGGATAAAGAGGTTTCTAGATTTGGGTTGCCGTTAGAAGATTGGTTAGAAGATTAGTCATTGTAGCCCCAGCCATACTGGGGCTTTTTTATTTGCCAATATAAATGCTATTTAAATTAGCTTCTAGCTTTCAGCTAGTTAAATTTCTTACGACACCGTTAGTTTAGACTGATCTTTACTTTTAAAACCTTTTATATCTGTTCCTCTTTAATTTTCACTAAGTAATATTTGCGTAGGAAATTATATCTATAGTCCATAAAATACGATCTTTTTTCCTTTAAAAAAGGCCAGACGATTTCAGGTACACTAATATCTCTAAATGAGCCATCTTCAAATTGAACTTCAATATAAAAATGATTGTCCGTAGATATTTTCCTTTCTATTCTTCCAAAAGAACCAATGCTTGAAAACACAAAAAAATAGTAAGTTATAGACATAATAATAAGAATAAATATTAAGATAATCTTTTTATTACTTTTCATCATTACCTCCATTTACAATATACCAAATAATTCAAAAAGAAGGCGATTACCAAATATTATATCATAGTTTTCCAAATAAAATTCAGGAGTGAATCATTATTAAACTTTTCAAAACTTTAGGGTTAACAATCTTTTCATTGATTCTAGTCTCCCCGGTTGCTAATGCAAATAATATAGAATTGAAAGAAGATCAAATCGATAAAACAATAAAACTTGATACTAACGTTATAATCGAGAAGCGGGTAGATGGAAGAGTTGTTCCAGTCGAAAATTCGCAGAATCTTACTGATGATCAGTTGAATAGTATTTTGCTACAGATGAATATCAGTGAAGAGCGCATTAATGATATGCTTCGCAGTCAAAAAGAGTTTCTCGTCTCTCAAGGTGGAATTTCGGTTGATGTAGAAACTTCTAATCTAAAGAGATATTTTCAAACTTCGGATGGAAAAAAGCACTTGGTGACTGATTTTAATAAGGAAAAAATTGAGGAATTAAAACAAACAGAAATGAAAAAACTCAATTTGGAATCCGATAAAAGCAATAATGTAACACCATTTGCGATGGGATCAGATGGGTCTGGCTCATTTAATGGATACAGTTCTTTGATGTATATGGGGAAATCGCCTAATGCAGCAGAGTTCACTTACGCATACGAGGACAACTGGTCCTTTAATCAAAGTGTCTCTCAAAAATTCACCGATAAAATAGCACATGCTTGGCAGTCACACACTACTAGTGTTGGACATAGTGGCGCTTACAGCTGGTACGTTATAAATTCCTGGGGTAATAAAACCCTAGAGTTTAGTACTGGAGGTACCGTCTCAGGGAGGATAGGCTCATTCACTCAACCGACAGGCGTTTTTAGTGAATCCAAGGGATATATGGCAGACATTGTAAGAATACCGGTTACAAATGTAAATACTACTGGTAAATGGTCAACCAAATATACACACCCATGGACCTTAATAACCCCTAGTATTAACATTGGAGTTTTAAGTCTCACAATCAGCACATTTGTTGGTGATTTATGGGAATGGGAAAACAGTTTTATTATTAAAGCCTATTAGTTCTAAATAAATATTATAATAACTAGGATAAAAGCAGTGAGATAAACTTTCACTGCTTTTTCTCTTCTTAATTAATGATTTTAATGCACCGTTATTCTCTCGCCTAATAGAGAGACGTAGGTTATTGATGGCAAGCGACTAGAGGCATAAACGACGATGAGAATACCTGGATTACACAAGAGCAAAAGACCCGCCAAAAATAAGCGAGGCCACTGAAGAACCTCTGTTTTTGGCTCTACTTGCAAGTTCAGTTGAGAATGAAGACATCCGATACCAAATATTGGAGTGGATGTCTTCATTTTTACACCTATCTAATTGTATTGCTCCAAGTTTCCTACTCTACAATTTTCAATATACGTTTTAGATTCACCGCGAATATGGCCATTGCACCTTGTAACTGCATACCAAGCAGACACGAGGATGTGGCTACATCATACCCGTGCCGGTGTTTTAGTTCACTATTCTTGGCTTCGATTTTGTAACGACACGCGCATCTTGATCCTGCGAGATGCGCAGTTGTTCTACGTCATCTTCAACGGTCTCTTTAAGCAGATTCAACGGTTCCGTAATCCTTGGCACTTGTGCGACTCACGATTGCGTTTCGATGAATGAGATGAGTTTATTGCAGTAAGCAATTTCGTCCCCCAGCACATCGTTCTCATTCTTAGCCGGCATACGGGTTTTTAGCGATTCATCCGTTGCATAGACGGCTTTTCTCAGCTTACGGGCACGATCCTGCAGAATTTCCCGAGGCGACTTTTGGTCATAGTGTGCTTTCGTATGGGTTGCGTCCACGATGATGGAAGTGCTTTTCAAAATATCCTTTTCCACGGTCAATGTCACCGTCTTGCTGATGAGCAGATCCAGCAGATTCATATCTTTTAGGCGCAGTTTTCGAAATTTAGTCAGCGAGCTTGATTCAATGACCGGATCTTCTGGCGCCATATCCACAAAGAACTTGAAAGACAGGTCGTATCGAGAACACTCAACAATATCCACGTCAGACAACTTAAAAATGGCTTTGAGCAACAAGTATTTGAACATGCGGATGGGATCGATCGCATTGCGGCCGTTATCCAGGCAGTACTTATCTTGGAGTTCCTCGAATATGAAAGTAAAGGCCACCATTTCATTAATTTGTCGAAGCATATTATCCTGCGGTGCAACAATGTCATACAGTGCCGCGTATGGGCTCAAAACCAAGGTTTGTTGTTGCCGAATCATACGTTTCCACCCGCCTTTCGTTATTCGTTAAAAAAGGTACAACCTCCTCCAAATGTTGGAGGAGGTTGTACCTTTCTTTCGTGAGAGCTGACTTTTTCAATGGCCTCGTATAAGCCCTGCGGGTTTATCCTATGAATTGTTTAATTACCAAATGACAAAGTAAATACTATATAGATTGAACTCATAAAATTGAGAACCGCCTAATTGGGTAAAAGATAGTAATGAACCGAAAAGGGCGGGGATCAAAGTGACACATGAAGAAGAGATCGAAAAGCTGACAATGGCGATGAAAGAAACGGAAAGCACACGCATGTACGAAAGATATTTGGCTGTCCGGCTGCATTTGGAAGGCCGGACTTTAACCGAAATTGCAAACATTTTGGGTAGGTCATTTCCTGCTATTAGCGGGTATTGCAACGCTTATCGCAAGCAGGGACTAGAAGGTCTTGAATTTGGTGAGTATCCCGGAGGTATCCGAAAACTTTCTGACAAACAAGAAGAGCGGTTGAAAGAAACCATTGCCAAGCAAAGACCGGTAGATGTTGGATTTGAAGCGAAATACACTTGGACGTTAAGAATCATACGTGCATGGATTCTTCGCGAGTTCGGTGAGAACTATACCCTAAAAGGGATCTCTAAAATGCTAAATCGGCTTGGCTTTAGCTACACAAAAGCTACCTACACTCTGGTACGAGCCAACAAAGAGGAACAGAAACAATTTCGCGAGGTCACTTTACCGGAGCTCAAAGAGCAATTAAACCAAGGAGAAATCGACCATCTTTTATTTGAAGATGAATCCATGATAAGAGCCTATTTGGCTTTGCAGTACAACTGGTTTCCCAAAGGACAACAACGCAAAATTCTAACTCATGGCGAGCATAAAGGAGCAAAACTGTTTGCTGCTATCGACTACGAGACGGGCCACGTGACCCATCGAGAAGAGGAAAAGTTTGATACAGCCGCCTTCCAGCGATTTTTAGTAGATATTCTAGAGAACTACTCGAAAGGCAAACTTGTCATGGTGTTAGACAATGCCCGCACTCATCATGCGGATGCAATTCAGCCGTTCCTGCGAGAAAATCCAAGACTTCAGCTTGTTTTTCTACCCAAGTACAGCCCTGAACTTAATCCTGTCGAAGGATTGTGGAAATGGCTAAAACAAGATGTCGTAAACAATGTCTTTTTTCATAAGTTTTACGTCATCCGTACTCATGTCGCAGCTTTCATGAAACGAGTCAATGAGAGTCCTCTTGAATTGATTGATCGGCTACTGGTTCGGGCGTAAAGATTTTTAGTTCAATCTATATACCATTAAATAAAAATGTTGTATGCGAAAAATAATGTGAAAAAAAATATAAGCACATAATTAGATATAAAAAAATTTGAATGGAGGAATAAAGAGTGAATTCAGACGATTTAGTTCAACCGATAAATAATGTTGGGAGTCAAGTAAGCAATCTCAATTCAACAATAGTTCATATTAACAACGAGACTACTAAAAGTCTAAATAACTTGAATTCAACATTATTTTTTACCAATGTGCTCTTATTAGTGCTTGTTCTTTCTGTAATTATTCAAACTATTGTACACTGGAGACGCAAACCTTAAGATCAATAATATTGTTCAAATTGCACATAAAATAACCCATCGGGCAAAATGATCGATGGGTTATTTTATATATGTTCTAAATTCAAATTTCTCCCGGAAGAATCGTCCACCGGCAATCTTGATTGAATCCGGTGTATATCCTAAGACGATTCCACCATAATCTATTAGATGCCCGATTGGATTAGGATCAAGCCGAAACCAAACTGAAACTTTGTACTGAGCTAAGGCTGCCGCCAAGAAGTCTGTATCACTCCAAGGACTTTATATTGGTTATTCATAAACTTCCATCTAATTCTAAATCTCTACTAATGCAGAAACACCTGATTCTTTATAAAAGCATTGCCCGTCTTTACAACCATAAATTACGGTGGTTCCAAAGTCTTCACCCATAAGTTTCTCTACAAAATCGTGAGGGACTATTTTATCTAATTCGTCTAAGAGCGCATTCGCAGCAAGTTCAACTTTCTTATCTGGTATTCCTTTGTAGCCAATGGCCGGCCCACTTGGTCCCTCATAGGCGGTAAATATCCAATTATTTAATGCTCCATCCGTGACTTGGATTATATAACAATATGCATCATCTATATCTGTCGTCTTATAAAGGGGGGCTCCAAATAGTGCTAACAACGCTCCTCTAAACCTCGCACTTTCCTCCTCATAAATGTTTAAAGTAATGAAATTGGAAGTTCCAAATCTAAGCTTTGAATCAATTATTGCAGCAAAGGTGTACATTTTACCATCCCTTTAATCATATTTGTATATGTAACAATCCATATATTTCTAATATAATACCTTCTCCATTTTATGTAATGTACCAACTTTAAATTTCTAAAACTAAAACACCATACCGCTGACTACTTAGTAGTGAAGGGCATTTTTGCAGCATATTGGATGTTTACACCACATTTTACATAAAAATAACATAAACCAAATTAGCATCCATCCTAGAGACCTCATATCCGTTCGCACTGCATACACACTGGATGAGGATGGTTATTCATTGGACAACACTGAGAGTGACGGTAGTGAACGTCCTGTTGCATTATTCGAGGATACGGTGCACCTACTGATAAGGCAAAAAGAAATTCGTGCCAAAGAAATTCCGAATAACGAGTTTTATAAGGTTCTGGTCTCATCGTTCAGACAAGCGTTGGAACTCAAGTGGGCCCTCGTCTTCTGATGAGATACTTTTACCGGATACTCAATAAGATAAGGAAGGGGCACCCTACATTCCCTAAAATTCGCTTCCATGATCTAAGGCATACTCATGCAACCCTGCTCCTTAAAGCGGGTGTACATCCAAAAATAGTTCAGGAAAGATTAGGCCATTCATCAATAAATATCACACTGGATACTTATTCACATATTCTCCCCAATCTGCAGGAAGCATTGCTCCGAGGTATCAGGGATTCCATCTTTGGAACACGTAAAGAAGTCGCGATAACGACCGAAAATCCCACTTTACTCAACTAAAGGGTAAAAGAATGGTAGAAGACAGGCGATATAATGAAAAAAGGCGCGGCCTCCGAAAACCCCGGAAACCGCGCCATGATTGGATTCGTAAACATGCTGGTGAAGGGAATTGAACCCCCGGCCTACGCATTACGAGTGCGTTGCTCTACCCCTGAGCTACACCAGCCTGAAGCTTGAGATACCCGTCAGAAACAAAAATATTATACATCTTTTGGTCAAAATCGCCAATACCCTTTTATACTGTTACCCAAGGCTCTACTCTTCCTGCAGCTTGCTCTCGACCGACTGCAGCTTGCTGCGGCTCGTGGAGGGCTTGTCACGGCGGTCGTCGATCTTGAGCGCCGTTGATACGCGCTGTGCTCCGGCATTGAACGGAGACTCATGCAGCGCCTCTACAGCCGCCAAAATCCTGGATACCGGGCCCTCGATAATCGTTCCCATGGAGGTCAGCTCAAACGTAATCCCCTCCACCGTCTGCAGCACACGCTGCATATCAGCTACATAGCTGCTAAGGCTGGTGCTGCCTGTGCCGATCGGAATGACTGTAACTTCGCCGATTGCCATCGTTAGATTCCTCCTGAGATTCATTTCTTAAACCACCTTCATTGTAGCAACTCCGCTCTTCCCCCACAAATTTAGCCACAAAAAATTCATCATTCTTCATCTATATAAGCCCCATACCGTTCACAAGCTTCCTTCTATAAATCTAGTGTCAGAATCACTAAATTTATGGAGTCTTTGTGGCAGCTTTTCGGACAATTTATGAATCCTCTTCCCCTCATATCAGGCTTTGGCTGTGGATTACCTGTGGACTAGTTGTGGATCAGCTGTGAGTAAGCGGGCGGAAGCCGCTCCCCGCGCGGCTTTGTAAAAAATGGTTTACAAACACAATATATTGGGGTATTTTTAATAACATCAACCAAATATAGTGGAAGCAGGTGCTTTACTCTTGTTAAGAGAGTAGGAGCTTAATAGGGAAGCGCGGTGCAAATCCGCAGCGGTCCCGCCACTGTAACCGGATGCCGGCCGGGAGAACACTCCCTGTCAGGCACATCCTTGGCATAGGCCACTGGAGGGCGGACAAGCCCCCGGGAAGGAGCCTCTGGGTGCACCAGGAGCCAGGAGACCTGCCTGTTTCCGGGCACCGTTATGTACCCCTGCGAGGAACAGGAGAGGTGCCCGAATGCGGCCTGCAGCAGCAGAATCAGCCTCCCCTGATAACAGGGACATCAGGCTGCCGATACCTGAGGACGATAGTCCCTATTGCCCTCAGGTATCGGCTTCTGCTTAAGACAAGAGGGTGACCTCATGCCCTTGTCTCTTTACACCCAGACCACTGGCAAATATCCGCTCATCCGGGTATTTACAACGCATCCGGGCATTTTCCGCCTTTAAGGCGGGAGGTGCCTTTTTACTGGGATCAGACAGACAACAACAGATTATGGATGAAATAGATTTAATGGACAACCATACCGAGAGGAGAGAGTTACATATGACGCTGCTGGAGAAACGGTACAATAGCGGACAAGCTGCACAGGAGGTTCTTCTGAATGAATTAATACATTTAGGCCGGGATATTATTGACAGCGCCGATCTGGATATGCTGCGTGAGAACGCCAACCTGAACGGGGAAAGCTTTTCCGGTAAAATGAGTAAATTCGGCAGTGAATATTCCAAGTGGTACGCCCGCAATTTCACTATGCCGCCGCAGCTCGTACAGGCCACTCTTGATAATGTGGTATATGTCCACGATCTGGACCAATACGCTATCGGAACAACCAACTGTATCTTTATTCCGTTCGAACGGCTGCTGCGTGAAGGCTTCAACACCGGCAACGGCAGTGTCCGCCCGCCGAACTCGATTATGACGGCAATGTCGCTGGTGGCGATTATTTTCCAGTCTCAGCAGAACGCCCAGTATGGCGGCGTATCGGCCAACAAGCTTGATTTTGATCTCGCGCCTTATGTGACCAAATCCTTCGCCAAGCTGTTCCGCAAGGGCCTCGGCTACTTTGAAGAGGGCGAAGCAAGTGAAATTGCCGGCGACATCACGATGAGCCGCAGTGATCTGGCTGAGCAGTATCCGCGCTCCTTCCGCTTCGCACAGAAAGAGACTGAGAGCGAAACTCTGCAGGCTGCTGAGAGCATGATTCATAACCTGAATACAATGTCCAGCCGTTCGGGCGGACAGATTCCTTTTACAAGCATTAACTATGGTACCTGCACTTCACCGGAAGGACAGCTGGTTATCAGCTCCCTCCTGACCGCAACGATGAACGGCCTGGGCAGCGGTGAGACGCCGGTATTCCCGATTCAGATTTTCAAATGCAAGCAGGGTGTTAACCAGCAGCAGGGCGATCCGAACTATGAACTGTTCCTGAAGGCGGCTGAATGCTCGGCGCGCAGACTGTATCCGAACTTTGCCAACCTGGATGCGCCGCTCAATCTGCAGTATTATGATCCGTCTGATCCGGATACGGAATTCGCAACAATGGGCTGCCGCACACGTGTGCTCGGCGACCGTTTTGGACGCAATCACTGCTCCGGCAAAGGCAACCTGTCCTTTAACACATTGAACCTGGTCCGTCTCGGGCTTGCCCACGGCACTGTTACAGGACGCCGGCTGGCGGCTGATGAAGAAGGCTTTTACGATGACCTCAACCACTATATGGATATTGCGCTGGAAGGCCTGCTGCACCGTTTCCGTATCCAGGCAGCCCAGAAGGCCAAAGCCTCTGACTTTATGATGCGTGAGGGCGTATGGGAAGGCGGCGAGGCACTCGCTCCCGAGGATATTGTGGGCGATCTGCTCAAGCACGGCAGCCTCTCCCTCGGCTTCATCGGGATGGCAGAATGCATGAAGGCAATGTACGGCAAGCACCACGGCGAGGACATGGAGGTTCACGCCAAAGCAGTGGCCATCGTCCGACACATGCGGGAATACTGCGACCGTAAGAGCGAAGAGCTGGATCTGAATATTACGCTGTTTGCTACACCGGCTGAAGGCCTGTCCGGCAAGTTCACCAAGGTGGACCGCAAGGTACTGGGCTCGATTCCGGGCGTAACAGACCGTGAGTATTATACGAACTCGTTCCACATCCCTGTATATCATGAGCTTGGCGCAGCCCAGAAGATCAGTCTGGAAGCCCCGTTCCATGAATACTGCAACGCCGGCGCAATCTCCTATGTAGAGCTGAACGGTAATGCGCGGAGCAATCCGGCGGCTTTTGTAAAAATCATTAAGTACGCGCTCGAGCAGCAGATCAGCTATTTCAGCATCAACCACCCGATTGACCGTTGCTCCGGCTGCGGCTATGAAGGGGTTATCGGCACGAACTGCCCTTCCTGCGACGCCCATGAGCATGACGTGCATATCCGCCGGCTGCGCCGGGTAACCGGATATCTGACCGGCGACTACCAGACCCGCTTCAATGCCGCCAAGCAGGCTGAAGTGAGAGACCGCATCAAGCACCTATGAATATCTGCGGTTACTATCCGGAGTCTATAAATGAAGGGGAAGGCATGCGGGCGGTTATCTTTATAAGCGGCTGCCGCCACCGCTGTCCCGGCTGCTTCAATCCAAAGACCTGGAACTTCAATTTCGGCGAGCCCTTCACGCTGGAGCGGCAACGCGAGATTATTGCCGAAATGGCTGCCAATCCGCTGCTGGACGGGCTGACGCTGGCAGGCGGCGATCCTTTTTTCTCGGCGGATGAGGCCTGCGGCTTCCTCCATGAGCTTCGTGCCGTGCTGCCGGACTTCCCGGTATGGGTTTATACCGGCTACACGTACGAAGAGCTGACCGCTGTGCCGGGCTCACCGGAATGGAACCTGCTGGCCATGTGCCAGGTGGTAATTGACGGCCGGTTCGTTGAAGAGCTCAAGGACACCACGCTTCCCTACCGGGGCAGCAGCAACCAGCGGATTATTGATATACCGGCCAGTCTGACCGGCAGCGGGGTTGTCGATTGGCAGCCGGCGGTGCTTTGATCTATTGTTGTTAGCAGAGCCATCAGGGATTGCAGGCTATAGGTGATAGGTAATCGGTTACAGGTTGTGAACATTCTGCCGGAACGGGTAGACCTGGTTAAGGAATTAAGAGATTAGGTTGATTTTCTCCATTTAAATCAATCATTTTATATAATTTACTAGGATTAGTTGGAAAAACTCCATCTATTTCGGATCAAATCTCCTATTGGTGGCAAATACGCTACATTTAAGTGGAGTTTTTCCCACTAACCTTTCAATCCTGCGGTTGGCCCAAGAATTAAATGGAGAAATTCCACTTAGGTTGATCGGCGCATCCAAATTCACCGCCTGGAAAAGCCGTATTCACCTCTCTCGGCTCTGTCCCGCACTACATATATTTAAGCCCCGTACCACCGGATCTCCGGCAGCACGGGGCTTTTATGATTGTTGAGCTATCTCCTGCCAGCTAAGCGTAAGGGTTACTCTGCAGCTTTACGCGCAGCCTTCGCCGCAGTCTCTTCCGCCAGCTCCTCCAGCACGCTGTTCAGGCGCAGCTTAAGCTCGTCAGCCAGCTCGACAACTCCCTGGTCGTTGCGCACGGCCTGGGAATCGACGGCATACACGCCGCCCAGAATATGCCGTGCACCCAGCACAGACAGTACAGGCTTCAGCGAATAGTCGATCGCCAGCAGATGCGCCAGGCTGCCGCCCATGAAGAGCGGCAGCACGATTTTGCCGGCAAGGCCCTTTTGCGGAACCAGATCAAGGAAGGTTTTCAGCACGCCTGTATAGGAAGCTTTATATACCGGACTTACAACAATTACGGCATCAGCCTCTGCTACGAGCCCGTTAGCTTTTACAATAGCTTCGCTCTCGAACTTGGTATGAATCAGGTCCTCTGCCGGAAGCTCGGCTACATTAATCCGTTCTACTTCAAAACCGCGCCCGTGCAGGTCCGCCTCTGCGTATTCGATAACCGCGTTAATCCGCGATACCAGGGATGGCGTTCCGTTAATTACAACTATTTTGGCCACATTTACACCTCTTCCGCTATTGTTAATTAAGAGAATATGCCGCTCAGCGCGGTCTAAAATACTTTAAATTATAAATAATCCTATCAAAAAGGACGGAATATTGTCAAACCTCAAAATATGCGTTGATAAGCCCGTTTTTCATTCCATTGCTTGCGCATGCCGGCTTGTTGGGATATAATGAGCGGCAAACCTATATTGCAACCCTGCCAATGACCGGCATCCAACCGTGAGGCGTCTGCGACCGGAGCATTTTCCTTGTTCCCTAAGTTCACCGGGTTTCGCCCGTTACCGCGAAGACCAAAGAGGACCGAACCTCCTGCAAGCCTGTATTTCTGCAAGTTCGGTCAACCTGGGTGGCACCGCGAGCTGACGCTCCTCGTCCCATGGATGAGGGCGTTTTTTGCATTTTTTTAAGACAAAAGGAGCGAATGCGGTATGCTGGACATGAACTGGATCAAGGAAAATCAAGAGCTTGTGAGAAATACGGCACTGTGGAAAAGAGTCGATTTCCCACTGGATGAGCTGCTGGAATGGGACGGCAAACGGCGGGTGCTGCGCCGCGATACCGAGCAGCATCGTGCGGAACGCAACACGCTGACCAAGGAGATCGAACAGCTGCTGCGCCAGGGTGATCCTGTCGCCGGTGAGCAGGCCAAGGAGCAGGTACGGGCGCTTAATGCCTTGCTCGGCACGCTGGAGGCCGATCTGGCAGAGGCCGAGCGCCGCTGCGGTGAACTGCAGCTGCTCGTCCCCAATCCCGTATCGGCCGACACGCCAATTGGTAAGGACGACAGCGAGAATGTTGAGCTCCAGCGCAGCGGAACGCTGCCGGAGTTCGGCTTCGCCCCGCGCGATCATGTGGAGCTTGGCGAGCTGCACGGCATCCTCGACATCCCGCGCGGCGTCAAAGCCGGCGGCCCGCGCAGCTATGTACTGAAGGGCGCGGGGCTCGATCTCCATCTCGCCGTACAGCGGCTGGCACTGGATGTACTGGGGCAGCGCGGCTTCATGGCGATGGATGTGCCGGTACTTGTCCGTCCGGAGGCGCTGGAGCGGACGGGGTTTTTCCCCGGCGGACGGGATCAGACCTACGAGCTGAACGGGGAAAACCGCTGGCTCGCCGGCACTTCGGAGGTATCGCTGGTCTCGCTGTACAGCGATGAGATCGTGGAGCTGGACGAACCCCTGCGGCTGGCCGGAATGTCGGCCTGCTTCCGCCGCGAGGTCGGCTCGGCGGGACGCGATGTGCGCGGCCTGTACCGGGTGCACCAGTTCTCGAAGATTGAGCAGGTTGTATTCTGCCGCAATAACCCGGAAGACTCGGAGCAGATGCTGCAGGAGATTCTGGCCAATGCAGAGCATATCCTGCAGCTGCTGGAGCTGCCTTACCGCATCGTTGCGGTCTGCAGCGGCGACATGTCGCTGAAGACGCATAAGCAATATGATGTGGAGACCTGGATGCCCAGCCGGGATGCCTTCGGCGAGACCCACTCAGCCTCGAACCTGCATGAATTCCAGGCCCGGCGCTCGAACATCCGCTACCGTGACGAGCACGGCCGGCTGCAATACTGCCATACGCTGAACAATACCGCAGTGGCCACGCCGCGGATACTTATACCGCTGCTGGAGAACCACCAGCAGGAGGACGGGTCGGTCTATATTCCGGTGGCGCTGCGGAAGTATATGAACGGGCTGGAACGGCTGGAAGTACGGCAGGCATAAAGTCGTTCACGGCAAACTTAATGAGCTGCTTATAGCCTTACCCTTTATAGCCTTCTATTTATAGCCTTCTAATAGAAGCATTCGCATAACACATTTACTTCGGTTGCCTCGATGAAAAGCAGCAGAGAACGTTCACCGTGACGTTTCCCTGCTGCTTTTCTGCTTCCCGCTTTTTTCTCCTTTTAACTGCCCCCTCTTCACTTTTACATATATTTCACGCACAGCTAACATTAGTTTTACATAATCTTTGATTTTATTTACAGCAGGCTAGGAACCTGCTTGATTGTTTATGGATTATCACTAGATTTCCCTGTGTTTTTGTGCGTATTGTATAAACTTTCCGCCTTTTAATTTTATTTAATATAAAATTAATATATATTCATGTGAGACAACCTTTCATTTTACAAATGGATGTTACACTTACTAGGTTGTAAATCATAGTTTGAGAGGAAGTGGGTTTAGAATAATGGTTATTTCTCACAGGATGCAGAAATGGCTGTCCGCAGGACTGGCAATGCTGATGATGATCGGTATCGTAGTGCCTGCCGGACAAGTTGCACAGGCAGCAACAGATAACAGTAATATTGTAATCTCACAGGTTTATGGCGGCGGAGGCAACAGCGGCGCAGAACTCAAGAATGATTTTATTGAATTATATAATCCTACTGACAAGGCAGTGAGCCTTGACGGATGGAAGGTGAGGTATGCCAGTGCCGGTGCAAGCGGCGATCTTGCTACAACGAAAAACATCACCGAATTGCAGGGAACGATTCCAGCTAACGGGTACTTCCTGATTCAACAGGCAGCAGGTGCCGGCGGCACCAAGGAACTGCCGGCTCCGGATGCAACAGGAAACATAGCAATGGGAGCAGCCGGCGGTAAGGTTGATCTAGTAAACAACGCAGAAGTAAGCGTTGATATGGTAGGTGCGGGAGCTGCTACTGCATATGAAGGCAGTGGTCCTACCGGCGTAATCAGTGCTACGCTGGCAGCTATCCGTAAAGCTGCCGAAGGCGCTCCGGCTGACAGCCGCGGCCTAGACACAGACAACAATGCTAACGACTTCGTAGTTCAAACCCCAGACCCGCGCAACAGCAGCTACGGTATTAAGCAGGCTGTTGAGGCTGTAACCGCTGCACCGGCATCGGGTGCGTGGCCGCAGGGTACAGCAATTACCCTTAATACAGCTACAGTAGGCGCATCAGTCTATGCCGCAGTTTACATAGACGGCGCTTCAGCCGCATACACGCCGTACAGCGGACCTATCCAGCTGAACGCGCCGACGACAATTAAGGCGTATGCCTCTGTCGCGGATAATGTGTACAGCACGGTGTCGACTTTTGACTATTCTATCCTGACAAAACAGAATGTCTCCGCAGTAAGACCTGCTGAAAAAGGCGATAATGTATGGACTGAAGGCGTTGTAACACGCATCGACGGTGCGAAAACGTTCATTCAGGATGACACGGCAGCTATCGTGCTTTACGGGTTCCCGGCATTTGCACAGGTCGGTGACCGTGTAGAGGTTCAAGGAGCCATGGATATTTACAGCAATCTGCAGGAGCTCAAGCCGGTTACCGGCCTCACTTATAAGGTGACTGCTGAGAACGCAGGCGTTCCGGCTCCCAAGGTGATTACTGCTGCCGATCTTTCAACAGCTAACGGTGAAGCTCATGAAGCACAGCTTGTTACGCTCAAGGATGTAACCATCGACAGCAAAGACGGAAGTACTGTCATTGCCAGCCAAGGCAATCAGACATTCACTATCTACTCCGGACTTTCCCAGCTTGCTGTGGGTAAACACTTCGATCAGATTACAGGTGTAATTGAGCAGTACAATACAACCTATCAGTTCATTCCGCTTGGTGCAGAAAGCCTGGTAGAGGAGCTGTTCTCCGTCATTGCCAGCCCGGGTGCGGGTCCGATCATTATCGGCGGACAAGTAACGCTCTCCAGCCCTACTGCCGGAGCAACAGTACACTATACCATTGACGGTGCAACGCCGACGGCGGCAAGCACACTCTATACAGCACCTGTCACCGTCGACAAAGACATTGTAATTAAGGCTGTTGCTGTACTGAACGGCCAGACCAGCAAAGTATACACCTTTGAATACAAAGCTGCAGGACAGCCGCGTATCCATGACATTCAGGGCGAATCCCATACCTCCAGCTTTGCCGGACAGACGGTTACGGATGTAGAGGGTATCGTTACAGAGCTTGGATATACATTTGCAAACGGCAATTATAAGGGCTTTTTCATCCAGGACCCTAAACCTGATGATAACATCAATACCTCGGAAGGGATTTTCGTATACAGCACTAATGCCAGCCTGAAGCCTGCAATCGGCGATCATGTGGCAGTTACAGGGCTTGTCTCCGAATATAACGAAGGAAGCAGCAGCAACCTGACTTCCACCCAGATTACACTCAGCTCCATCACAACGATTGCCAAGGACGTAGAACTGCCGGCACCAGTCGTACTGGGCAAAGGCGGACGGGTTATTCCGGACTCCATCATCGACAATGACGGACTGACTGTATTCCAGCCTTCTGAAGATGCTGCAGATTTCTACGAATCACTTGAAGGCATGCGGGTTACCCTGCCAAGCCCGACTATTATCAGTCCTTACTGGACAAGCGGCGGCGGTAATTCAATGCTGTACAACATTCCTGTAAGAGTAGAGAACACAACGCAGGATGTAGTTACACCTGCCGGAGGACTTGTCCTGAAGGGATCAGACAACCTTAATCCCCAGCGCCTCCTGATTGCTTATGGCGATCCTGGACAGCAAGTTGGTACAGGTGACAAGTTTAACGGTAATGTTACAGGTGTTATCGGCTACAACAACGGCAATTACAAGGTTATTCCAGACAACGGAAGCCTGCCGGGCATTACGCCTAGCACATTCAAGCAAGAAACCTCAACGATCACTGTGAATGCGGACAAATTGCTGATTGCTTCTTACAACATCGAGAACTACTATCCGGGTGTAGGAGCAGCAAAGATTCAGAAGCTGGCCGATTCCATCACTACGAATTTGAAAAAACCGGATATCATCGGCGTTGTTGAAATGCAGGACAGCGACGGGGAAGGCAATAACGGTATTGTGGAGGCCAGTGCCGCCGAGCTGATTCAGGCTATTCAGGCAGCTGGAGGCCCGCTGTACACTTATGTTGATATTGCTCCGGTAAATAACGCGGACGGCGGAGCGCCGGGCGGAAATATCCGTGTCGGCTTCCTCTATAATACAGCAAGAGTACAACTGTCAGACAGTATTAACAGTCAAAAAGGCTCTGCTACCCAGGCTGTCAGCTACGACGCAGCTGCGGATGAGCTGAGCTACAATCCAGGCAGAATCGACCCTACTAACACTGCTTTTGCCAGCTCGCGCAAACCGCTTGCGGCCCAGTTTGAATTTAACGGCGAAAAAGTGATTGTAATTGCTAATCACTTCAACTCCAAATCAGGTGATAACGGTCCTTTCGGAAATGTACAGCCTCCTGTGCTTTCAAGTGAGACCCAGCGCCACAAAATCGCTGCAGTAGTAAACGGTTTTGTTAAGCAGGTACTTACAGCCAACCCTGAGGCGAACATCGTTGCGCTTGGTGATCTTAATGACTTCCAGTTCACCCAGACAGCAACCATTCTTAAAGGAACTGAGCTTGATAACCTGATCGACAAGCTGCCGCTGAACGAACGCTACACTTATACGTACGACGGCAACTCACAGGTGCTTGATCATATTCTGGTAAGCAAAAACCTGACAGCATCCTCCGAAATTGATGTTGTTCATCTCAATGCTGACTTCCCGGCAGACCGCGGAAGAGTGTCCGATCATGATCCTGTCCTGGCACAGATCGACCTGAATGCAGACTTCTCCCTGAGAGTCCTGCACACGAACGACACGCACAGCCATCTGGAGACAGTCGTTAAGCGTATGACGGCTATCAAACAGGAACGTACCGGCAACTCTATCCTGCTTGATGCAGGCGATGTATTCTCCGGCACGCTCTACTTCACCAAGTTCGAAGGGCTTGCCGATCTGGAGTTCATGAACTACATCGGCTACGATGCCATGACCTTCGGAAACCATGAGTTCGATAAGGGACTGCCGGCGCTCAGAGCCTTCATCGACAAAGCAGAGTTCCCGTTCATCAGCTCAAACATCGACTATATTACCAAGAACAATGAGCTGAAGGATATTTTTGTAGACAAGGTTGGCGGTTCAGATTCTGCTACTCCGGTAGAGAACGGCCACATCTATCCATCCGTTATTAAAGAAGTATACGGTGAGAAAATCGGGATCTTCGGCCTGACGACTGAGGATACTGTCGGTCTCTCCTCACCGGGCGACAACATCGCCTTCAAGGATTACAAGACCAGCGCCGAGAACACAGTCAAAGCTCTGCAGGCTCTGGGCATCAACAAAATCATTGCTGTCTCTCACCTGGGCTACAATGTAGACCAGAAGCTGGCTGTTGAGGTTGCCGGCATCGACGTTATCGTCGGCGGACACACCCACACCAAGCTGGATGCTCCGGTTGTCTTCAACGCTGACACTGAGCCGACCCTGATCGTACAGACCGGTGAATACGGCACGTACCTCGGCGCGCTTGATGTCAACTTCGACGACGAAGGCGTAATTACAACATATAACGGCAAGCTGATCGATACGACAAAATATGCTGAGGATGCTACTGCCAAAGCGATGCTCGTTAAATACGATGCTGAGCTGGCGGCCATCCGTCAGACTGTAGTCGGCAAAACCGATGTTCCGCTGGTCTACGACCGGATGATCAACGGCAAGCTGACCCGTGTGGTCCGTAATGAAGAGACCAACCTCGGGAACCTGATTGCCGACGGTATCAACGTCAAGGCCAAAGAGCTGGTAAGCAAGCTGATTCCTGAAGCAGAGCAATCCGCGATCAAGGGCTACGTAGCCATTCAGAACGGCGGCGGTATCCGCGCCGGTATTGATCAAGGCGACATCACCCTCGGTGAAGTGCTGACGGTAATGCCATTCTCCAACAGTCTGGTTGCCCTGAAGGTAACCGGGCAGGAAATTATCGCTGCCCTGGAGAACGGCGTCAGCGGACTGGAAAGTGACCAGGGCCGCTTCGCTCAAGTCTCAGGCATGCGTTACAGCTACGATTCCACCAAAAAGGCGGAAATCATTAACCCGACAACCAATGTGGTTGAACAGGCCGGCGAGCGCATCGTCTCTGTAGAGATCAAGCAGGCTGACGGCAGCTACACTGCCATTGATCCTAAGGCTTACTACATCCTGTCTACCAACTCCTTCATGGCAGGCGGCGGCGACTTCTACCGTTCCCTGGCAGCCGCTAAGGCAGACGGACGTTATTACGAGCTGTATCTGCCGGACTATGAAGTCTTCACAGACTATCTGGCACAACTGAAGACAGTGAACATTGGTACAGAAGGACGCATTACAGATCTGAAGGGTGCTGCTCCTGATAAGGACTTCTCTCTAAGAGTACTGCATACAAATGACACGCACAGCCATCTGGAGACAGTCGTTAAGCGTGTGACGGCTATCAAACAGGAACGTACCGGCAACTCTATCCTGCTTGATGCAGGCGATGTATTCTCCGGCACGCTCTACTTCACCAAGTTCGAAGGGCTTGCCGATCTGGAGTTCATGAACTACATCGGCTACGATGCCATGACCTTCGGAAACCATGAGTTCGATAAGGGACTGCCGGCGCTCAGAGCCTTCATCGACAAAGCAGAGTTCCCGTTCATCAGCTCAAACATCGACTATATTACCAAGAACAATGAGCTGAAGGATATTTTTGTAGACAAGGTTGGCGGTTCAGATTCTGCTACTCCGGTAGAGAACGGCCACATCTATCCATCCGTTATTAAAGAAGTATACGGTGAGAAAATCGGGATCTTCGGCCTGACGACTGAGGATACTGTCGGTCTCTCCTCACCGGGCGACAACATCGCCTTCAAGGATTACAAGACCAGCGCCGAGAACACAGTCAAAGCTCTGCAGGCTCTGGGCATCAACAAAATCATTGCTGTCTCTCACCTGGGCTACAATGTAGACCAGAAGCTGGCTGTTGAGGTTGCCGGCATCGACGTTATCGTCGGCGGACACACCCACACCAAGCTGGATGCTCCGGTTGTCTTCAACGCTGACACTGAGCCGACCCTGATCGTACAGACCGGTGAATACGGCACGTACCTCGGCGCGCTTGATGTCAACTTCGACGACGAAGGCGTAATTACAACATATAACGGCAAGCTGATCGATACGACAAAATATGCTGAGGATGCTACTGCCAAAGCGATGCTCGTTAAATACGATGCTGAGCTGGCTGCTATCCGTCAGACTGTAGTCGGCAAAACCGACGTTCCGCTGGTCTACGACCGGATGATCAACGGCAAGCTGACCCGTGTGGTCCGTAATGAAGAGACCAACCTCGGGAACCTGATTGCCGACGGTATCAACGTCAAGGCCAAAGAGCTGGTAAGCAAGCTGATTCCTGAAGCAGAGCAATCCGCGATCAAGGGCTACGTAGCCATTCAGAACGGCGGCGGTATCCGCGCCGGTATTGATCAAGGCGACATCACCCTCGGCGAAGTGCTGACGGTAATGCCATTCTCCAACAGTCTGGTTGCCCTGAAGGTAACCGGGCAGGAAATTATCGCTGCCCTGGAGAACGGCGTCAGCGGACTGGAAAGTGACCAGGGCCGCTTCGCTCAAGTCTCAGGCATGCGTTACAGCTACGATTCCACCAAAAAGGCGGAAATCATTAACCCGACAACCAATGTGGTTGAACAGGCCGGCGAGCGCATCGTCTCTGTAGAGATCAAGCAGGCTGACGGCAGCTACACTGCCATTGATCCTAAGGCTTACTACATCCTGTCTACCAACTCCTTCATGGCAGGCGGCGGCGACTTCTACCGTTCCCTGGCAGCCGCTAAGGCAGACGGACGTTATTACGAGCTGTATCTGCCGGACTATGAAGTCTTTACAGATTATCTGGCACAGGTTGGAACAGTAAACAATGCTACAGAAGGACGCATCAAGGATTTGAAGGGTGCAACGCCTACACCTACACCAACTCCGGGCAACCCTTCGAATGGCGGCGGACCCGTGGTAACACCGGCACCAACTGCGACAGCAACACCAGCACCAACGGCTGCACCGCAGGTAACAACCCTTACAGCTGAGACGCTGACTGCCCAGTTCGCCGCGCTGCCTGCCGGCAGCAATGAGCTGGTTATCCCGCTGACTTCTACAACCGGCGGAGCACAGGCTGTACTGCCGGCCAGCGTGCTGATTCAGCAGGCTGCGGCCAATCCGGCAGCGGTGCTTACCTTTAACACAACCGACGGAACCTCTTACTCGCTTCCGCTCAGTGTTGTAAATGGAACAGCACTTGCCGCACAGCTCGGTACAAGTAACTTTACGATCACTGTATCCATTCTGCCGGCCAGCACCACTGTGCTGGGCAGTGTGAATCAGGCATTAGCTGCACAAGCAGGTTCGGTTACCCTGGCAGCACCGGTAATTGAGTTCTCCATTTCCGCTCAGGCCGGTAATAACAGCGTACCTCTGAACAGCTTCGGCAGCACCTACGTAAGCCGTACTATTAAGGCAACACAAACAGTGAATCCTGACAATGCAACTGCTGTCTCCTTTGATCCGGTAACCGGCAAGCTCTCGTTCGTGCCTTCCGTATTCACTACCCAGGCTGACGGAACTACCGCAGTTACCATCAAACGTAACAGCAACAGCTATTACACTGTTGTCCAGTCAAGCAAGACCTTCGGCGATATTACCAGCCATTGGGCCAAAGCGGCTATTGAACTGCTCGCGTCCAAGCTGATCATCACCGGAACAAGCGATACTGCCTTCTCACCTTCCCAAGCGGTGACCCGTGCAGAATTCGCTGCCCTGATTACCCGCTCGCTCGGTCTGGCAACAGTAAGCAGCAGCGGCACTAGCTTCAGTGATGTCAATGCAGGTGCATGGTATGCGGATGCTGTACACACCGCTGCTGCTGCGGGGCTGATCACCGGCTATACAGACGGCAGCTTCAAGCCAAATAGCCCGATCACCCGCCAGGAAATGGCGGCAATCCTGTCCAAAGCCATGAAATACACCGGCAAGACACTGAGCAGTGACCCTGCAGTGCTGGCCAAATTCAGCGATGCCGCTTCCCTTCCAGCCTGGTCCCAGACCGCAGTAGCAGAGATTGCTGCTGAAGGTATCATTCAGGGACAGCCGGACGGATCGTTCGCTCCGCAGAAATCAGCTACCCGCGCGGAAGCTGCCACTATGCTGGAGAAGACCTTGAAGGCACTTGGATTTATCAACTAAAGGCATAGGGATTGACAGTCCCCCCTGCTCAATGTAATTAAAAGAGGCGGTTCCCCCGGATGTATATCATCCGGCAGGAGCCGCCTCTTTTTCACGTGAATACAGCATCTTATTTCTATATCTGAATCACTGTCCGGCTTCCGCCACCGGTATAGTCATTTCCAGCCCGGAGATATATTCCACCATCACATGCCCTTCTGCATCAAGCTGAAATTCGCTCATGCTGTTCTCTTTGTATACATAATGATACGGCTTAATGGTTATAGACTTCGGTACAGACGCCAATGGTGCAAACCTCGAATCCTGGACCAGCACACTGCTGCCCGTAGCGCTCGTCCCGTTTCCTGACAGCATCTGAAGCTTGTTCCCCTGGTCATCAAACAAGTCGAAGCCGATACTGCTGCCGCTGCTATGCATATCGGATATCGTCATCCCGTCCAGCTCCAGCCGGGTCGTGATATTGGTTGTCACCGGTGTCAGCTCGATCTTGTCCAGCTGTATCTTAACATTCCCGTTATTCCGTACAACCGAAGGCGTGAGCACCAGATTATCCCGGGTGTTCAGCTCCACCGGTTTATCAAGCAGGAACGGCTCCTCTATCCCCGCAATTTTAAAGTGTAAGCCGAGCCCGAACTGCTCCGGAAACACCTGGCCTCCCTGATTGTGCAGATCCGAAAACTCCAGCACCAGCTTATCACTGTCCGGTACAGGGAAAAGAAACGGCCCGATGCTGCTGCCAGCAGGAGCGTATTCATTCAGCGGCTGCCCGTTAATTGACAGCTCAACATCCGTCATAGCCTCCTGCAGAGACTGCGCCTGTACAGATGCACCGGCTTCCACTGCTTCACGTTCAATACCGACGGATACCCGGGTGCCGTCAAAGGTTACCGCCGTTGCCCCCACCGTAATTCCGCCATGTGTAACGCTTACCCCCGGCTCGCTGTAGAGGCCCTGTTCATCCGCAGCCCGCAGTCCGAGATCCCCTGCCAGCTGAAATACCCGCTTCATTCCGGGAATCTGCCTCAGGGCTTCCGCTGCTGCCGGAGAGATCAGGCCGGTTCCGGCAACACCAGTTATGATAAGAACAGCCGCCGCCACCGCTGCAGCTGCCTTATGCCATCTCCTCCGCCCCGAGCCCGCCTCCCGGCTCACTTGGCTCCGCTTCTGTTCATAGCGCTCCATAATACGACGGGTCAAATCGACCTCCGCAGGAGTATCCCTGATCATTTGTTCAAGCCGTCCCACTTGTTCATCCTCTATCGCTGTGCGGTTCCCCAAGCCTGATCTCTCCTTTCGTTTTCTGCCGGCCAAGCTTGTCCCGCAGGCGCTCATATTTCTTGCGCACTCTGGCCGGATTCATGCCTACAACAACGGCAATCTGTTCGAAATTGTAATTTTCAAGCGCCCTCAGCAGCAGGATCTGCCGTTCCTCAGCGGTCAGCAGGGTCAGCAGCTCATGAACCCTGTCTGTAAGTGCCGGTCCGCTCCCCTCTGTCTCAGCCTGCTGCCTGTACATAGCGAACAGCCTGAAGCCCTTGCTCCGCTTTTTAAGCAGGTCCGTACAATGGTTCCTTGCGATTCTGTACAGCCATGCGGAAAAGGATACCGTCTGCCTGAAGCCGCCGATATGCTCCATTGCTTTAAGAAAAATATCCTGCGCGGCATCCTCCGCCTCTCCCCGGCTGCCCAGCAGGTAGTAGCAGTACAAATAAATCGGACGCTGGAAATGCTCGATAATGAGGCTGTAAGCCTGCACAGCGCCTTGCTGGACTTGCCCCACGATAACTGTAAGCTCCTCCTCTTCCCGCAGGCTTCTCCCGGTATGTGCCGGCTCCTTCATAAGCTCCTCCCCTCTCTATGCCTATATAACTGAAAATAACGCGTTTTGTGACATGTGTAATAAAATTTGGATTTAAATTATGTTGCGCTAGCACATTATTGTTACTTGAAAAACCAAATAAGTTCGCATATACTAAAACAAATAACAAGTTCTATATTTATAGAACTAATTTCGAACAGATGGATAACTGACTGTTGAAAAGAGGAACCTCATGAGCTATACGGTTGAAGTTGATTTTGCTCCTATGTATGAATGTATCGCCAGCCTGAACGCTTTTCTTTACAAGCAGAACCATAATGCGATGGACGCAGGCAAGCTATGGGTCCGTGAAGTACAGGACCGGTTCGCTCCGGTACAGCTCCAGAAGATGCGGGAGGTAATCGGCCTGGCCGGGGATTTCAATTTGAACCCGTACATCTGGAGCTGTCCGGGTGAGCGGACGGTCAGCGGGTTTTTAAGCTGGTTCGAAGGCATGACTACAGGAGATCTGTATGAGCTGTCCGGGCGTTTCGGCCAATCCGTCCCCGCTAACCTGCCTGAGCTGCGCAGCAGCGCGGCGGAAATGCTGCGCGTATGGGATGACGGTTATTTCGGCGGAATCGACCCGCAGATACTAACGGGACTGCAGAGCGAAGCAGACAGCCGTAGAGAGAAGCTCAGCGGCGGGAATGACATGGAGGTCTATGAACAGGCAACCGCCGGTATGCGCCTGTATCCGGCAGAGCAGCTGAAGCGGGTCATTCTTATCCCCCAATATCATGCCCGGCCGCTTGTGACAAGTGCCTTCTATGACGAGTATGTATTCACCAGCTACACCTGTGATGTCCTTCCTCCGGAGGAGGGACGTCCGGCGGCGGCGCTTCTGCGGCTGACCCGGGCGCTGTCTGACGAGACGCGGCTGTATATTCTCCGGCTGCTTACCGGCAGACAGCTGAGCTTTACTGAAATTGTGAAGCACGTGGGTCTGTCCAAAAGTACGATCCATTACCATCTGATCGCCCTGCGCGCCGCCGGACTGGTCATCGCCCACGTCAGCGGCAAGAGCACCTCCTACAGCCTGCGGCTGGAGGCGCTGCAGAGCCTGCCGCAGCAAATCGGAACCTATCTGGAGAGCTGATCCGGATCAACAAAAGGCGGGATTACGCATGTTCAAGCAAAAAAACAGCTATTACGGGCTTTTGGCTACAATATCATTTAGCACCTTCGGCGATACCTTCGGGCTCCTGGCAATGGAATGGCTGGTCTATGAGCTGACCGGCTCCAAGCTGGCTATGGGCGCACTCGTGCTTGCCTCCGGTATTCCCGAGGTGCTGATCCGCCTGCTGGGCTCACCGCTCTCCGACCGGCTGAACCGCGTACGCCTGCTGGCCTGCCTCGGCTCTATCCGCTTGCTGGCGATTATTCTGCCGCTCGGCATGGGCCTCCTGGGCCAGCTGCAGCTCTGGCATCTGTTCGCTGCTGCTGCACTTAGCGGCGCCTGCTCCGCGCTCTTCCTGCCCACGGCAGTAGCCGTCGTTCCCGGCGTAGCCGGTGACCGCAAGCTGATGCGCGCCTTCGCCGTCATTGAAGGCTTCAAGGGTGCAGCCGCCCTGCTAGGACCGGCGCTGGCCGGGGTACTGACCGCAGCCAGCGGAGCGTTGCCGGCACTGGGCATTAATGCGCTGTGCTATGCGGCAGCTATTGCTACACTGCTTAGCCTGCCGAAGCTGGCGAGGCCCCGGGAAGCAAAGAGACGCTTCTCGCTCCGGGGTTACCTTGGAGAAATCGCTGAAGGATTCAGCTTCTATAAGCAATTCCCGGCGATGCTGATCATTATGTTGCTGGTTTCGGTCAGCAATCTCAGCTCCTTTGCCGTCTGGACCATGATGGTCCCCTATGTCCGGGAGGTGCTGCACCGTGATGCGGCCGCACTGGGCTCACTGACTACAGCCTCTGCACTTGGCTATCTCACCGGCATCAGTATCGTCTCGCTGATCGGAGAGATTACACACAGAAGACCCTTTATGCTCGGAAGCCTGATCGGAATCGGGCTGGTCACTGCTCTGTGGGGACTGGTTCCAAGCTATCCGCTTGCCCTGGCCGCCGCATTCACGGCCGGTGTCTTCGGCCCGTTCTTCGGCTCTTTGAGCTCCGCGCTGCACGGACAGCTGGTCCCCGGCAGCCATCAGGGCCGGGTCAATTCCATCCGCTTCCTGATCGGCGGCGGCCTGCAGCCGCTTGGCGCTTTTGCCGGCGGGGCGGTTGCCGAATTCTACGGCGTGCCGGCGCTGTTCGTGGCAGCGGGGCTGCTGCCGGTAATCTGCGCCGGACTGGCGGCGCTTCTGCCGGGTCTGAAGGCACTGGACGGTGACCTGACACAGCTTGCTGCTAGGAGGAATATTCCTGCAGTTCCGATGGTGCAGCATGCCAAATAAGCAGCATAAACAGGCAGTGCCGTTATAACGGGCACTGCCTGTTTATATAGCTTGTAAATATTCTTCAGCTCCCCTGCGCAGTATCACCCGGACAGGCTGACTCCCAGTCTTGCTGAATGGATTAGGTGGATTTTCGTCATCTATTTACCCGCCAACTCCCCTGAATGAAGGTAATAGGTGGAAAAAGGCTGCTTAATTCTGCCGTTGCCGTACTCAGAGGGCGAATTCAGCCGAAATAGGTGTCGTTTGTCCAACTAATCCTTAGGATCCCTCAGATATGATGAAATTAGGCTGCATATATCCAATTAATTGCTGGTGAGCCCGATTTTCGAGCTCTATGCTGCACCGGCGAACCTAAATAAGTAACGGAGCTGCAGCCTTCTTCCCTACGACTCCACAACAGCATCAGGCGACTCATAATGGCTGATATCCCCATGCAGCAGGATCTCCGGCACGCCATCCTTGATGTCGATCCGGCACAGGCAGGTCGGATGAATGTAAGGCAGATCCCACAGCTTGTTCATCGGCCGGGCTTCAAAGTGTGCCATCAGCACCTTAATGACTACCGTGTGGGTCACTATAAGCAGCGTCTCGCCCTCATGACGGCTCACAAGCTCCAGCAGCTTGTTCAGCGCCCGCTCCTGCACCTTTACGAATGTCTCACTGCCCTCAACACCGAACTGCTCCGGGTCTTCCCAGAAATAGCGGAACTGCTCCGGCTCAGCCAGCTTGAGTGCCGGAGATTCACAGCCTTCCCAGCCCCCCATACACAGCTCCTTGAATTCGTCGCAGGCAGTTACGGGAATCCCGCGTTCCCCCAGAATAATCTCCGCGGTCCGCAGCGTCCGCGGGCTGGAGCTGGCATACACCGCATCCAGCGGCACCTCCCGCAGCCCCTTGCCAAGCCACTCCGCCTGCTGTACCCCAAGCGGAGTAAGCGGCGAGTCCTGATGTCCCTGCATCCGCTGCTGCACATTCCATTCTGTCTGGCCGTGCCGGGTTAAATAGACCGTAGTTGTTGCCATATGTAACTCCTCCTTTAACCTGCCTTGAGCAATATAGATCAAACTATATAAATTGAACTAATAATATTGCTGCTTTGGGATTAACCGTGACTCCTGAGAATGTTTGGACTTCCTATACTACCTAATTACTTATCACGAATCCCAACGTACGTGTCCGCCGGTCACTAGTCCCGCCAGCGGTCAAACCTCCCGCTATCCGATCGGTGCCCTGATGCCCTTCTGCCCAGCTGCTCCGCCGCCTACTTCCGGTTCCGCTCCAGCCACTTCACCCCGTAATCCACCAGCTCCCGCTGCGGCATCAGCTGAGCGGCTGATGCTGCCACGCGTCCGTGCCGGATCAGGCCCGTCTCCCGGCCGAAATCCCCGCCAAGCGCCGCAAAATCCTCCGAATCCCAGTTCAGGTCCTTGAACTGCACCCACTGCCTGCTCCCGTCAACCAGCATCGGAGTGCCGGGGTTGGCCTCCTGCTTCCCGGCATACTCTGCCCGGTATTCCGATAAATGCAGGGAGGTATTATTCAGGCTGTCTACACCCAGCAGCAGCACGCTCCCGTGCAGATCATAGATCCGGGCCAGCGGAGACTGCTCACCGAAGGCAAAATTCAGCCCGTGTCCGTCAATGATGATATCCCTGTGCTTCCCCCAGGCTACAAAGGAATCGATCGGATGACTGCTCCGCTTAACCCCGCGCTGCTTGCGGAACGTATCCGGGATAACGCCCATCCCCCGCAGCGGGGTCAGGTCCGGATCATAGGCCGGCATCTGCTCCCGGATCGTCTGCCACCAGGCCTCCGGCACAGGAGGCCTGCTCCAGCCGGAAGGATCGGTCTGGTCGGAGGACTGCGACGGCATAACAAGTGTCCCCTCCGCCCCAAGCACCTCCTCCAAAGCAAGAATAACAGCCACCGGACCGCCGGCCACCCACTGGCCCAGTGACTTGAAGGAGGAGTGTAGCAGCAGAGTCATGCCCTCCTGTACACCCAGACTACGGAAATCGGCCGCAAGCGTCTCTACTGTAATCAGATTACCTTGAATTTCTTCCATTTCTATATTGCCTCCAGACGCCCATTCCTTAATAAAATTCCTTATCCTCCGGCCGGACACCGCCTGTACCCAGCAGCTTGATCCGGTACTCACCGGGAGAGATGCCCTCCAGCTCCTTGAATACACGGGTAAACTGCTTGCTGTTCTCAAATCCGACGGCCTCCGATACTCCGGACAGCTTCAGCATACGGCTGCCTGACAGCAGCTCCTTAGCATGACGGATACGCACTTTTTTGAGATAAATGACAAAGCTCTCGCCGGTATAGGCCTTAAAGGCCTCACTGAAATAAGAATAGCTGAGCGACACATGATTGCTGACCATCGCCATATTCAGCGGACGCGCATAATGCTCCTCAATATAAGCCAGCGCGGCTTCCATATCGGCATGCTCGGTATGTGCAGAACGTATTCCTATAATATAATCGTTCACACTGAGCAGTAAATGCTCCAGCGCACGGTAATAGTCATGGAAATGGCGGTAATGATACAGATTGCCCACTGTGCGGTACAGCTTCAGCACCTCAACAGAGGCCTCCCCGTGCATCCGGAACACCTCATCCAGCACACGTTCGTTAATGCTGCGGGCCATATTTTCCACATAAGCCAGATCCAGATGCTGCAGATGCTCCGTCTGAAAAACACTCCCCAGCACGCTCTTAATTTCCTTCTCCCGCTCGGTTCCCAGCATATTCAGCAGCTTGCGCAGCTCCTCGTCCGGCAAAGGAAAGCTGCGCCGTTCAGAACGGATGCTTCCGTAATCCATATAGCCCGACTGAGGAGTCAGAAAAGTATACTGCAGCGCTCGGCAGGCCTGCTTATAGCATTTCTGAAAATCTCCCGCACTTTCCGTTACCTCGCCCACTCCCATCAGCAGCCCTTTAATTTCCTTCGCTTCAGCGAGTCTGTAAAGATTCAGGAACGGTTCAGCGCTCCCTGCAGCCAATACCAGCTTCCCTTCCCAGTCCGTCACAAGCTCGCTGAACTGCTGCTCCAGCGGTCCGGCCAGCCGTTCAAGCAGCCCCTGTACCTCACCGGGCTTCATCCGAGTTCCATCATTATAGTAGTAGTTCACGACGCCTACCGTATACGGAAGCTGCAGCCGGCCCAGCTCCTCCAGCTGCTCGGGAGCAGGCTCTACATCCTGCTGCTGCAGCAGCCGTTCGAGGCGGGCGTTACGCAGCTCCTTGCGGTAGCCCTCGGTCTCCAGCGCCTGCCGGCTTGCGCCGGATTCCTGAACCTGCCGCTCCTGCTGAATCTGCTCCAGGATACCGAACAGCTCCTCGCGGCGGATCGGCTTCAGCAGATAGTCCTTCACCTTGTGGCGGATTGCGCTTTTGGCATATTCAAAATCATCATGGCCGCTCAAGATGACCACAGCCGGCCGCTGGTCCGGCAGCGCTTCTGCCGATAAATGCTCCAGCAGCGTGATACCGTCCATCACCGGCATACGGATATCGGTAATAATGATGTCAGCGGCTCCCTGTCTGAACAGATCCAGCGCATCCTGGCCGTTACCTGCCAGCTCAATCAGGTACCCTCCCGGATATTCCCGTTCAATCATCGCCTTAAGACCCTGGCGGATCATTTTCTCGTCATCTACAATCAGCAGCTTCTTCATCATCTTGTATCCCCCGTCAAAAGTACTTTAGGCAGCGTCATGAATACCGTGGTCCACTTTCCCGGCTCACTTTGCAGCTCCAGCCCGTAAGCCCCGCCGTAGTACAGCTGCAGCCGCTGATGCACATTTCTGAGGCCGATGCCTCCGGCTTTATAGCCTGAGGTTCCCGCACCGGAAAACTCTGTGCTCTGCTCTTCTTTGGCATAAATGCTCTCATGCAGGGCGGACAGCCGCTCCGGCGACAGCCCGCAGCCGTTATCGCCAATCAGGATAAAGAGCTCTCCCTCCGATTCCGTCACATCAATACGTATGCTGCGGCCCTCCGGCTCAGCCCCGCCGGTATTCCAGGCATGCTTCACACTGTTCTCGACAATCGGCTGCAGCGACATTTTCAGCACTTCGACTTCCATATAAACCTGATCTATATTCAACTCCAGATGGATGGGGTGTTCAAACCGGATATTCATTATCTCAATATAATTCTGGATATGGCGGATTTCATCCCGCAGCTTCACATATTCGCCTGTCCATTTGAAGTTGTAGCGCATCATGCCGCCCAGCCAGGTCAAGGCATCTGAGATCGTCCGCTGATCCTCAATCTCCGCCAGCATCTTAATATTTTCCAGCGTGTTGTAGAGGAAGTGGGCATCAATCTGATTGTGCAGCGTGCGCAATTCGGCTTCCTTTGTAAGTGCCTCCTTATGGACAGCCTGGGCCACCAGCGTATTAATGGTGTTCATCAGCTTGTTAAAATGATGCGCAAGCTCCCCGACCTCTCCGCCTCCGCGGATTGCAAGCCCGGTGTACGTTTCTCCTCTGCGGACCTTTTTCATCGTTTCTGTCAGCAGCCGCAGCTTTTTGAGAATGAAGGCGTTCATGACATAGGCAATCAACGTAACCAGAAAAATGAATCCGATATTGGCGCCGATCAGCAGATTGCGGGTCTGGGAGATATGCTTCATCACATCCTCCATCGAGACCACATTGATCAGCGAAGCGCCGATCCGCTCAAGCGGAGTATGAATAAGAAGGAAGGAGCTTCCGTTTTCCTTGTAGTTCATATCCCACTCACCTGTTTCCCCATAGCCCTGCAGCCGCTCTGCTATCGCATTCTCCATCAGCTTATAGCTATCTGTAAAAGAATGATCCTTGCGCGTAAACAGACGCATCCCGGAATCGGCTATGAACATCTGGGACTGATTGTCCCGTACTTCTGTATAGGTTTTGGGCGTGAAGCTGTTCAGCATCATATCAACCTGAATCATCCCCACGTGATGACCGGCCGGAATGCTTATAGCCCGCAGCAGTGAAACCTTTGGCTGTCCTTCAGTCAGTAAGTTGACATTGCGCTGCATGACATCAGGATCATCATTCTGAAATACCCATAGCTCTCTTTCGTCCAGCTTCAACGCTTCCTGATACCAGGATTCATTATACACCCGCTCTTCACGCAAAATAATCGGCCAAATCTCATACATACTCTTGTTATTAGAGTACAGCCGCAGATGTTCAATCCCCGGGTTATTCAACTGGATACGGTTCAAATTTTTAAAGGTAGAGATATTAAAATCGACAAGCTCATCCAGTGTTAAAGCGCTCTCATTAGACAGATAGCTTTTCACTGCCTGGTCTGAATAAGCGATTTGGGCCGCACGCTCCATCACTTCAATCTGATTTTCGATGTGCAGCTTTTCCATTTGCAGCAGGTAATTGTTTTTATCCACGGCATCACGGACATACGTATTATTAATCGTCCGAAATGAATAGATGGACACCAGCAGACTGGGACCAAGGATGATAAAAATATACGCAGCAACCAGACGGCTCTGCAGCGACCTGCGCCCCCACCAGTAGTTGAAAGAATTCCAAAGCGAGCCGATTCCTTTATGCATACGCACTCTCCCGTTATCTCATCATCTCTGCACATAGAAGCAAACAACCCAAAAGCCCGCGGTCAGCGGGCAATTGGGTCTTATCTATCCTATTCCATTCCGAGTTTCTTTTTGTTCTCCTGATACTTGGCCTGTCTGTAAGCATCGAAGGTTGCGAAGCCGTCCTTCTCTTTCTTCGCGAGGTAATCGTTCCAGATCTCGTCGAATTCTGCTTCAGAAGAAGCCATGAGCAGCTTCGGCATCGTTTTGCCGCGGAGCTGTTTCAGCTTGGTAGCGATGATTCCTTCAGGCGAGTTGCCGGTAGGATCGATCAGCTGGAACTCGGAGGTGTTGATTGCTTTACCGCGGGTCCAGTCTTCCAATTGCTTGAACGGCTCTACCGATTTAGGTGCCCATTGATCCGTAATATTCGTATTCTGCATCATCCAGAAGGTGAAGGAAGAACCGATTTGTTTGTCGAACGCCGAACGGTCGCTGTTCATCAGAGCAAACACATCAGGCAGGAACTGGTCTTTCCCGTCAATTGTATCATAGCTGACACCTTTTTCACCCAGGTACAAATCTTTATTTCCTTCCTCACTGTTCAGGTAGCTGAGGAATTTGATTGCGCGTTCTTTGTCTTTAACATTTTTGGAGATCAGGGTTACCGTCCAGCCTGAGATACCAGGGCCGTTCAAGGTATGCTGGTCAAGAGCCGCATTGGAAGGTCCGTCTACAGCAATATAGGTTTGCTCAGGATTCTTCTGGTAAATGGTGCTGAGCTGGGTACCGAAGTCTGTACGTTGATACAGCATTGCAAAGTAGCGTCCCTGCGCAATTTTTTCTTCCATTTGTGCACGTTTGTCGATGAAAATATCTTTAGCCAGCAGTCCGTCCTGATTGGCTTGACGGAGTGTCTTCATCCAGCGGACATACTCAGGATCGGTTTCGCGCTCATACACCTTACCGTCCTTTTCCCAAGGAATCGCCAGGAAGTTCTGCAGGTAGCCTTCCAGAGAGTCGTTGCCGTTCTCAGTGAATTCGTGCAAGCCGAGTGGAATCAGCGGCTGGCCGTTCACTTCAGGGAATTTCTCCTGGGCCATTTTGAGGGCGTTCAGGAAGCCTTCCGGTGTACGCATATCCGGGCTGCCGATGGCTTCGTAGATATCCTTGCGGACAGCAAAGGTCTGGTTGGATACGTAGTTTTCGCCGTATTTTTCATAGTCAGCCGGTGAAGAGGAAGAGTTCGGATAGCCGTACACATTGCCGTCCTCCTGGGTATACCAGCCCAGCTTATCTTTATCGGAAACCTTGTAGAAGTAAGGATCATATTGATCTGCCAGCTCGTTGAGCGGAAGGACCAGCTCGCCCTCAATCATTTTCTTAATGCCGTCTTCCCAGAAGCCCAGCGTAATGAAGTCAGGCAACTGGCCGGAAGCAATCATCGTGTTCAGCTTTTCATTTTCGTTACCGGCCGGAATAATAAAGTTAATATCCACGCCTGTCTTTTTCGTTACATATTGGGAAGTAGGATCTACACCCCATTTATTGGCAAACCAGGAGAAGTTCAGATACCAGTCAAAGGTGATTGGTGAAGTATCGCTTTTCCAGCCCGGCTCATCTCCCGATGGTGCAGCAGCCGTTGGTTCAGCTGAAGCTTCGGTTGTTGCCGCCGCCGTATTGGTGTTCTCCTTATTTGCGCCTACATTGCCTCCCGCATTGTTGTTGCCTGAGCAGCCTGACGCCGACATCGCGAGCATCAGACCCAAGAGCAGCAGCACCATTGATTTCGGCTTGCGTTTCATGCCCATGCTTATTTACCCCTTTTCTAAAATGTTATGAAATCATTTATAAGCTCAACCCCGGAAGCTGCTCGGCGCAGGCTCTGGAGGAGTTACCTGATTTTACAAGGCTGCTGATCAGCCCTTGATCGAACCGATCATCATGCCTTTTACAAAGTAACGCTGCAGGAACGGATAGACGAAGACAATCGGCAGCGTTGTTACTACCATCGTAGCCAGCTTAACGGACTGCGAGGTTACGCTCTTCGTCACCGTGCTGCCCTGTATGGCTACCATCATCTGGCTGGAGCTGGACTGGGCGACTACACGGAACAGGAAGGTCTGAATCGGCTGCAGGTCCGGGTTATTGATATAAATAATCCCGGTAAAATAGTCATTCCATTGATACACACCGTGGAACAGCGCGATCGTTGCAATAACCGGCATGGATACCGGCAGCACCACCCGCAGGAGAATCGACCAGTCATTCGCACCGTCGATCCACGCCGCCTCTTCGAGCCCTTCCGGAATCTCCCGGAAGAAGGTCATAAAGATAATAAGATCAAAGAAGCTGAACAGGACCGGAATAATATAGACCAGAAAGTTATCGAGCAGATGCAGATCCCGGTTCAGCAGGAAGGTCGGAATGAGTCCGCCGTTAAAGAACAGAGTGATTGTACCCAGCAGGATGTAGAGCTTGCCGCCGATCAGACCTTTGCGGGACAGCGCATAGGCTACCATTGCCGTGAAGAACACATGGAGAATAACACCTATTAGTGTCTTCGCTACCGTAATACCCATAGCCATCATAATGCCCGAGCTGGCGAATACCGCTTCGAAGTTTTCCAGGCTGAACATCCGGGGCCACCAGTAAATCCCGCCCATCATCGCATCGGTTCCGTCGTTAAAAGCGTTAACCAGTACATACCAGATTGGATATAAGGTAACGAAGCAGATACACAGCATCACCAGATTGTTGGCGATATCAAAGATGGCTTCGCCCATCGTTTTGCGTTTGAGAGAAAACATGGTTTAGATCCTCCTTCTTCTAGAACAGCGACGTATCGTTGATTTTTTTGGTTACCTGGTTGGCAATCAGCAGCAGAATCAGCGCAATGACTGCTTTGACCAACGTGACCGCCATAGAATAGGAGAAGCGGCTGGTGACGATCCCTGTATAGTAGATGTAATAATCGATTACATTACTGGCACTGTCGTTAAGGGAGTTGCGCAGCACCAGAATCTGGTCAAAATTGGAGTTGAGCACGCCGCTGACCGCCAGGATGAACAGGATGCTGATCGTTCCGCGGATCGCCGGCAGCGTGACATACCACATCTTCTGAAAACGTCCGGCGCCGTCGATGGTAGCAGCTTCATACATTTCCGGGGATACCCCGGCGATGGCCGCCAGATATATAATCGCTGACCAGCCGAGCTCTTTCCAGATATCCGAGGAAATAACGATGGTCCAGAAGTAGCTTGGTTCCGCCAGGTAAGAAATCGGTTTGTCGATCAGATTCAGTGCCAGCAGAATATTGTTGATGATGCCAACATCTGCAAGCCACGTTGCCAGAATGCCGCCCAGCACGACCCAGGAGAGAAAGTGCGGCAGGTAGGAGATGGTCTGAATCGCTTTTTTGTAGCGGATCGAACGCACCTCATTAAGAAACAGGGCAAATATGATGGGAAGCGGGAACCCGATCAGCAGCTTGATTAAGCTGATGCCGAGTGTATTCTTGATGACATACCTCAGATCCTCATCCTCGTACAATTCCCGGAAATGCTGAAGTCCCACCCACGGGGCCTCGGCAATCGACTTGACAATGTTGTACTCCTTAAAGGCGATGATCATCCCGTACATCGGAATGTAGTTAAAAATAATCATCCAGGCCACGCCGAGCAGCGCCATGGTCTGCAGATGCTTCTGGGCCAGGAACCTTTTCCAAAGTGATTTTTTGTAACCTGAACCGGTTTCGATTAGAGCCGGAACGGGCTGCTTTTTCATCCGGCTAACCCCGCCGCTTGTTTTATTCTCCATCGTATGGACCTCCAAGCTAAATCTATTTCTGTAATGTGGTGAAAAGCTTGTGTTGCTCTATGTGCTTATTGTAACCGCATTCACCTGGAGGGGGAAGGTAGCGAATTTCCGGTTTGGGGTCGCAAATTTCGGATGGGGGAATGGCGATTCGATCCATTCGATCGCTAGCCGCTGAGTAAGGGGGCCTTTGTCCATTCGCTAACCAACCGTCTACTTCTCATTTAGTGGGAGTTTTCCCTCTACTCGTGGGCGATTGAGCCACTTCTGGCTGAGTTAGTGGGAGTTTTCCCTCTATTGCGTGCAATTGGGCTGCTTTGGGCTGCAATAGTGGGAGTTTTCCCTCTATTGCGTGCTAATTGGGCTGCTTTGGGCTGCAATAGTGGGAGTTTTCCCTCTATTCCGTGCTAATTGGGCTGCTTTGGGCTGCAATAGTGGGAGTTTTCCCTCTATTGCGTGCTAATTGGGCTGCTTTGGGCTGCAATAGTGGGAGTTTTCCCTCTATTCCGTGCTAATTGGGCTGCTTTGGGCTGCAATAGTGGGAGTTTTCCCTCTATTTAGCTCGCGGCTGCGACTAGCGGCTAGATCAAAGGGATTTTTCCCTTTGATCTAGGCACCAGGCACGCTCGCGGCGGAATTCAGGGGCGATTTCGCCTCCCCGGCCGCCTGAGCAGTAACAAAAGGGAGGCCTCAGCGGCCCCCCTCCAGCATCTTACACCAGCTCCGCCCGGATTGCGGTGATCTCACCCCGGCGCAGGGCCTCGGCCTCCGCACCGCGCAGCAGCGCCCCGTCAGCCTGACGGCTGCTTCCGTCGCTGTAGGTCAGCGTAAGCTGCCCGATGACCGCCCGCTCTGCGCCATAAGTATCGGCCCGGCGCGGGTTATGGTAGGTCACTTCCGTCCCTCCCAGGAAGGTAAACATCAGCTCATCCAGCTCATTAAACAGCCAGCCCGGCAAGGCCGGTGCCAGCTCCAGCGTCAGCTCGCCGTCCTCATACGCAAACATACGGCTGCCCGCCATCATGGTTCTCCACATACTCAGGAACTCTGCGGTCGAGCCGCTAAGTCTGGCTACAAAGCCGCGGCCATGAGTCAGCGGGTCCGGATTGCCGCCTGTGCTGATAAAGGAGGAATTCTCCAGCGTGCTGCGGCCGTATACTGCCGGGTCAAGGAACGGGATCAGGGAGGTTCGCATCTCACTGTAGAACTCCTCATACAGCCCCCCTTTCAGGAGCGCCAGCAGATACTTGTAGGACATGTGCAGGAAATTCGACTCCCGCTCCTGCCAGCCCGGAGTGAAGGCCCGGATGCGTCCGATCTCATGTGATTCCGCCTCAAGCGATGCCGATGTCCGGTACATTGAGGTTACCGGATCGAACAGGCCGCTGCCTTTAACCCTGCTGTATATCTCTTTGGCCTGCTCCCGGCTGTCCAGCGTCTTGAGCCAGCGGGCCGGGCCTTCCAGGAAATAAGGGAGTGCTGACGCCTCGAACTCCTCTACTACAGCCTTCGGCAGACCATAGCCGCTGATCACCGGCTTGCCCGCTTCATCGGTTACCGGCTGGTAGCGCACCGCCTCAAAGCGGAAATAAGTCGGCGCCAGTCCGCCGCCCAGCGATACCGCCCGCTCAATCCCTGCATCCACTTTATCCAGGAATGTACCCAGCGCTTCACTGATTACAGCCAGACTTACCTCCGCCTGCTCTCCGTTAATGCCGAAGCGGATGCTTTCCCGGTAAGTCTCGCGTGCTGAAGCAACGGTGTCCCAATAGCCGAACTCATCCAGCCCGCCGGCCAACAGCTTAGTTACTGCCCCCAGCACCCGTTCCAGCAGCAGCGCGATTTCTACGGGCAGCGATACTATACCGCCAGCAGCCCCCAAGCCCGTTAGCAGCTCCTGCGCCCCATGTGATCCTTGTACTCCTTGCACTTCCTGCCATCCCTGCAACTCCAGCGTATCCAGCGTTTCCTGCAACCCTTGCGTTCCTAATGCGCCTTGCTCCTGCAATCCCTGCACCGCCTCCAGCTCCCGTGCCCCTGCCAGCTCCCGCGCGGCCTCTACTTCCGGCACTCCTACGCTCTCCAGCGCCTCCAGCATAAACACCAGCATCCGCTTGAGTTCAAAAGTCTCGCTCATCCCGGAGCCGAACAGGCCCGGCAGGCCGTTCATCGCATCATTCCAGCCCGGCTTGTTGCCCTCCATCTCCACGCCCATGCCGTACGGGTCCAGCGTAGCGAATTTGTTCAGCGCCAGCGAGAGCATTTTGACGAACAGGCTGGTACGGTAGATTTCCCCGGTGCCGCCTTCCGTGCGCAGCCACTGGGTATCGCCGGCCTTGCGGTGCAGCCGGTGCAGCTTCTCCTCATCCTCGAGCAGTGCGCCGTATTGCCGCACCTTCCCGCCGCTGATCACATACTTCTCGCTGCGCGGAAGCACATAGGCAGGGCTGTCATAGAACGTATAGGACTCGTCACCGAACAGCAGCTCTGCCAGCTTATCCGGGAATACCTCCAGATAGCCTTCAACCAGATCCAGATTGTACGTCCAGTGGTCGCTCCAGAAGCCTTCACCGAAGGCGGCCTCGATATTTTGCCGGGACAGGGCCAGCACACCGCTGAGGAATTCCTGCTCATCCGCCTTGAGCTGCACCTGATGATCCGCGATGTAATTAATCAGCTGGCCTGGTGTGAATTTACCTAGACACAGCGCTGCAAGCTCAGCCTGATGATCCGCCGCAGAGCTCTCCACCCACTCTTTAAGCTGCGCAGCATGCTCAGGCAGCACCTCGAAGCTGGTTCCCTGCACGCTGAGCGGATTATAGCCGTCCGCCTGGATCAGGCTGTAGAACATTTTGATGTTAAAGCTGCCGACCTGCGGATGGAAAAACACATCATTCCGCCGGTTCTGGTTCATATCGCGGAAGTTCCCGTTGCCCTGCGAATAGTACTCGGGAGCAAGCGAGAAAAAGTTATAATCCCGCTCCATATCACCGTGCTTGCGTGAATACAGATGCACGACAAAGCCGTCTTTTCCATTGTCAAAAATAAACGGATATCCGCCCCGCAGAAAATTATCGAGATAGGACTGGCGGCAGTATGCGTCAAAAATAGCAGAAGAAGTGCGTGTTGCAATGTCCGCTGTCAGGTTCTCGGTAAGCTCGGCCGCTTCCAGCATTTTGCCGGTGATATATTCATCGCGGCAGAGCCGGCCGGCCTTGCGGTTGATTAGCTCGATGTCACTGACATGCCCGATAATCGTGTTCAGTGTCAGCTTACCGCCGGGAGCCAGTGTCCGCTGAACACCGCTGAAGCCGCAGGGAACCTTATTCACCGGATATTGCGGCTGTGCAAGCAGATCATCAAGCGCAAGACCGGCGAAGCGGTCCGGGTAAGCAAGCGATGTATTCGCCCCGAAAATCACCTCAAAATCAACAACCGGCCGCAGCTGCTCCCCCTCTGCTGTAAAAGACAGGTAGAAATGGCCGTTCTGAATTTCGCTGACCTCCGCACTATCGTTGGTGCTGGAACGCAGCTTATAGAATGGAATGCCATGCTCCAGATTGTAGACCTCCATCCAGCTGCGCAGCAGATTGCCCATTTCCTTGTAGGCGCTGTTCGCCGATCCGTAAGGAAGGATCTCCGGCAGACCGTCCAGCAGCTCCAGAGACAGCTCCGCACCGCCTGTATTCTCGATCTCCACCCGCCGCACCAGCGCCGCATAATCATCGTTCGGCAGATTAAAATAATGAACCGTCGTTTTCAGTCCATGTCCGGTATGCTCTTCCTCAATCGTCAGCCCGTTCGGCAGGATCGTCATCCTCCGCTTCACCGCCGGGTCCGGATGCGAGGACTGGAACGGCTCATAAATCTCTGCACGCTCCCCCAGCTTAATAAAGGTGCGGAACCCGGACGATGCCACGTTCTTGTAGGAGATGCTGGCCGGGGAGAACTCCATGATCGGCGAGTTTTTGTCGCGTACCCCGAAGCCGCATACCCCCTGCCCGCGGTTCACATAGAACGTCCACATCGGGATGCCCTTTAGCCCGGCCAGTCCCGGCAGGAAGCTGGCAAACGGTTTATTTTCATGAAACTGCTCCATTACAAATCGGCCTGAATCAAAATAATAACGGCTCATATCATAACCTCCTGAATTTTGGATGTGCACCTTACGAAATCACATGCGTAGCAATAGAATGCGGCGGCAGCTGGCAAACGGCCAGCTCACTGCCAAGACCAAGCGTTACACTGCGCGCTTCATCACTCTCGTTCATCAGTACAACGGCGATGCTGCCGTCAGGATTGCGGAATGCTGTGGACAGGATGCCGTCAATCGCAGATTCCAGGCCGATCCGCACAGCGCCGGGAGCGATATACTTGCTAAAGTGGCCGATGTAATAATACGAGCTGTTGTAATGAAGCTCATCCGTAACCGTGTCGGCGATAATAGGAGCATCGCAGAAATTGCCCACATGGTTCGGCCCGCCGGTCTCATCAAGCACCAGATTCCAGTCCAGATAGCCTTCCGTCCACGCGTTCAGATCGCCGATCATATTCCGCCCGTAGCGCTCCCCGGTGAACCATTCCCCCAGACGCACGCCGCCCTCCTGGCAGCCCTCCGTGAACAGCACATGCTTATCCGGGAAAAGCTCATGCACCTTCGCCACCTTATCGAACTCCTCGCCGCCGTACCAGTGGATGCCCGTCCCCCACACATACTTCGCCGCTTCCGGATCTGACAAAATAGGGGTGACCCGCTCGATCATAATATCCCGGTTGTGATCCCAGATTACGATGTTTACATCGTCCATACCGGCTTCGTGCAGAGCAGGCCCGAGATGGTTTTTGACAAAATCCCGTTCCTCCTCAGCACTGTACACACAGGAATCCCAGGTCTGCACCGCCGCCGGCTCATTCTGTACCGATACAGCCCAGACCGGAATGCCCTCATTGCGGTAGGCCTCAATAAATTTCGTGTAATAACGCGCCCAGACAGCGGCATATTCCGGCTTCAGCGAACCGCCGTTGTTCATCTCTCCATTTGTTTTCATCCAGGCCGGCGGGCTCCAGGGGGAAGCCAGCATCGTAAAGGGGCCTCCTTTTACCTCCATCGCATCCTTAATCAGCGGCAGCACCCACTGGTGGTCATGGGTTATATCGAACGTAGCCAGCTCCGTATCCTGATCCTGCACATACGTATAATTGCCGAGCGCAAAATCACAGCTGTGAATATGCACACGCCCCATGCTGTAGCCCAGGCCCTCCTCCGGGTGAAAATAGCTGCGGATCACCTCCGCCCGTCTGGCCGGGCTCATCCGCGACAGCGTATAGGCTGCAGCCTCAGTGAAAGCGCCGCCAAAACCAATGATGCTTTGAAACTCCTGCTCCGGTTGAAGCTGTATATCCGCTGTCTGCCCGCTGTCCTTCTGGCCGAATACCAGAGCTTCCCGCCGGCTTAGGCGCTCCCCGGTTTCTTTTGCCGTCAATACCGTTTGTACAGTTACCATCTGAACCCATCTCCTTAAATAAAATATCAAATACAACCTCCATAAAATCGAAACCGGTTTCGATTGTTGCGAAAAAAATATGCGCCCCGGTGAAACGCTGTATTACTCACCAGGCGGCGCACAGGATTCCCGCACAACCACTTCCACGGGCAGCACGATGGCCTCCATTCCGTTCCCCTTGCGGTCAACCGATGCCAGCAGAATTTCTGCGGCACGGATTCCCAGACTCGCCGTATCCTGTCTGACCGTTGTCAATGCAGGCGTCACGTAACGGGCAAGCTCGATATCGTCATACCCCATAACCGAAATGTCACCCGGTACAGACAAGCCGCTGTCCTTAGCCGCCGTCATCGCCCCGAGCGCCAGCATGTCACCGGAAGCAAAAACAGCGGTGGGCCGCTCAGGCAGTGCCAGCAGCTTCTGCATAGCGGAATAGCCGTTCTCCAGCACATAATATTCACCTTCGACAATGTATTCGTCCCGCAGCTCATGCCCGTGACGCTTCATTGCCGCAAGATAGCCCTCCTGGCGCTGATTGCCGGGAACCGTATTCACTCCGCCGGAGATATGGGCGATCCTGCTATGCCCGAGGGAAGTAAGATAGTCCACCGCCAGCATGGCTCCAGCTGTGTTATCCGAACAGACAGTGTGAGACTGCGGGGTCTCATAGTCCAGGATCACCGTAGGAATATTGCTCTCCAGAAGCTCCAGGAAATAAGGATCCTCATAATCCGAGAGGAACACAACAACACCGTCCACGCCATGGATCCGGCAATTCTCCAGATATCCGCTCTGCTTGCCGCCGACATCCTTCGAGATGAACATCAGGGCATAGCCCTTCGCTACTGCTACCTGCTTGAAGCTCTCAATAACCGCACCGAAGAACGGATGGCGGATGCCTGCTCCCGTCCCCTCCACAAACAGCACGCCGAGCGTCCATGACTTCTTGGTGGTCAGTGTGCGGGCATGCGCATTCGGCAGATAGCCCATCTCCCGGGCGGTCCGCAAAATTTCCTCACGGGTCTTCGCACGCACATCGGAATAGTTATTGAACGCCTTCGATACCGTAGTCGGAGAGTAACCGGTTTTTTTGGCGATATCGTAAATGGTAGTCAATCCGGTTCACCTCCAGGGTTTTATGAAAGCCCTTTTTTGTTCACTGCCATTCTAACTTCTTTCGGCAGAGCCGTCCAGCATAAAATATTTTTGTACCGGAGGCAGAAGCGTAACGGCCAGAATAAGCAGGCCCAGGCAGGTGTAGAACACATGAACTACAGAGACTGCATTCATCATGTACGTCTGCACCAGAATCCAGATAATCTGCCCGAAGCCGATGTAGAGGGAAAAAGTCCAGGCAGGATGCAGCTCCTTGAACGGGCCAAGCCCTGCGTACCGCTCCCAGTCCGGCTTTTTCACCAGTCCGTAGAGCACGATGAGCGGCAGAATCCCAAAGATGAGCAGCAGCAGCAGGCCTGGAATCATAAAGCTGTCAAAAGGCGATCTTTCCAGCACAGAGACCGGCATCCCCATCATTTCACCGCTTGGATCAATCAGCAGCATCAATCCGCCCCCGACCGCCCCGATTCCCAGAAAAGCCTGCAGCACATATAGCACAATAACGGCGCCCGGCCTCTTGTTCGTCTGATTCATTATCCGCTTCCCCATTTCCGCATTTTAAGTAGATTTTACATCTTTTTCCTCAATAGTGCCGAGACAGATATCACAAATCCAGGAAAGTTACGCTGTTTCCGCCTTCCGTGTGAATAGGCGCACTTTACGTTATACTGGAGCTACACATTATCTTTTAAAAAATAAATGGAGCGGACAGACGCGGACAGAGCGTCTCTCCTAATATACCTATGACCGATACCAATCAGCCTCTATCCAAGCAATGTGCCTATTGCCGGCAGCATAAGCCGCTCTCCGAATTCCGCAGACGGACGGGCAAACGCTCCAAAGGCCAATCCCGCCGCGGCGCATGCCGGGATTGCCGTAAAATCCGCGGCAGCACCCCAGCCGGCGGGCTGCCGGAGAAGCCTGCACCGGCAGTATCTGCTGCCTCAGCGGCGGCTAAGAAAACGGCGCCGGCAGGCCACGCGGCTGCTGTGTCAACTGTGAGGCAGGCGGCTGAAGCTGTTTCTGCAAGCCGTACGGCACAACATTCAGACTCTGCCGTTCGGCCCACCGCCAAGGCTGCGCCTGGAGGCGGAGCTGCGCAGCACGGGCCCAAGACTGCCCAGCCAAAACCGCAGCCGCATTCCCGTCCGGAGCGCGCCAAGGACGGCAAATCCCCAGCTGCATCTGCAGGGGAACGCGCCCGCCCGCGGCCGCGGGCAGGCGAGCAGCGGCGTAAGCCTCCAGTGACAGGATGGCCGAAGCCGGAGCCCGAGGATTATTCTGCACTTATCCCTTCATACAAGGGGATGATTCTGATGCGCGGCCACAGTGACAAAGGGCGGCGCTGGCACCAGGAGATTGACCTGGAACTGGCCGTTACGCTCGTCCGCGAGCATGCTGCTGTTGTGGTCAACCGCCGTACCATCCGCCGCCTGTACAGCAACAAGGATTTCCGCAGGCTGATCCTGACCAGAGACAATTACACCTGTCATTTCTGCGGCCTGTACGGGGACACCATTGATCATCTGCTGCCGCGCGCCAAGGGCGGCCATACGACTCCGGACAACTGCGTCTGCGCCTGCAATCTGTGCAATCAGACCAAGGCGGACAAGGATGTGGAGGAATTTATGCGGGGCTGAAGTGGAGTCCGGGACGACAGACGGGCGAGACCGGGCGGCGTGCCGGGGCAAGACAAGCTGCCAAGCCCAGGGACCGGCCGTGCAATAAAAAAGCACCCGCTGTATCCTGCCGTGCCCGAGGGCACTGCAGGATACAGCAGGTGCTAAATGCAACGCTTATTAAGATGTGCGGGCATACTTGGAGCCTGTTGATCATAAACCAGCTGTCTGCAGCCTTGCAATGTAGGACTGCATCCTCAGCCTGTGATCTTTTTGACCCGCCCGACCTGCCCGTCAGCCAGCCGCACCTTAATACCATGCGGGTGACGCGGTGAATTGGTTAATATATCTTTTACCGTACCATGTGTGAGCTTGCCTGTAGCCTGATCCTGCTTCAGCACAATATCCACCTCAAGTCCGGGACGGATGTCCGCTCTAACCTGTCCGTTCATCATAAGCCTCCTTTCGTAAGTTGCCGTGAAGCCAGGCTGTGAATTGGGGCTCTATCTGACTAGTTGGATTTTCGGCAACTAATTCTAACATTTTCCGATATTTTTGCTCATTAGTTAGAAAAATGTCACCTATTTCAGACCATTAATCCTATTATGGGCCAAAACAGCAGAATTAGATGTCCTTTTTCTAACTATTTTTCTCTAGCCAAGCTTTAACCTGACAATAGGTGCCGATTTTCCACTTAATATTTTCAGCGACAACCTAGATAATAGCTCTACATAATTACATCAGCATAGTCCGCGATGAAGCCGGACTTACCGCCAAGGATATGGAGGAGACAGCTATGGCCTTCGGAATCAACAGAGAAGAACTGAACCAGTGGAAAGCGGCGGTCCAGCGGGGGGAGATCGCTTTTCTCACCCATTACTGGATCGATCCCCGGTTTCCCGGTATTACCACCGTAACCAAGGTAGGCTGCAGCGACCTCCCCCGCCTCCGCCGCTGGTGCGAGCAGAACGGCCTTCCCGCGCAATATATCCATAACCGCCGCCCCTTCCCCCACTTCGATCTTCTCGGACCGAAGCAGCCGGAAATTCTCCGGCGGGAGGGGATGTGGGAGCAGCTGGAGCGTTTCCGCATGCTGTAAGCCTCTATAACAGCTAACCGTTATATGCAGCAAGTCCGGGCGCTCAGCCCTTCTTATTTCTTAGATCCTTCATAATCTGCCGGCCGGTCGGCGTCTGGGCCAGTCCGCCCCCGGCAGTCTCACGGTGCTTCTCCGGCATGGCTGAGCCGACCTCAAGCATCACCTTGATTACTTCGTCAGAAGGAATCACGCTGCGCACGCCTGCCAGCGCCATATCCGCTGCAGCCAGTGCAGTGACAGCCCCGAAGCCGTTACGCACAATGCAGGGAATCTCGACAAGCCCGCCTACCGGATCACAGATCAGGCCGAGCGTATTTTTGAGCGCCAGTCCTACGGCATGAACCGCCTGGACCGGTGTTCCGCCGCGCAGCTCCGTAAGTGCTCCTGCAGCCATACCGATTGCTGAACCAACCTCAGCCTGGCAGCCGCCCTCCGCACCGGACACAAAGGAGTTATTAGCAATCACATAGCCGATTGCCCCTGCCGCGAACAGCCCTGAAACCATATAATCATCATCCCAGCCAAAACGCTCCTGGCAGCTGAGAAAGACTCCCGGAATAATCCCGCAGGAGCCTGCCGTCGGTGTAGCAATAATCCGTCCCATGGAGGCATTCACTTCCGATACCGCCAGTGCATAGGCCATTGCCTGCCCGGCCGGTCCGCCCAGTAACGGCTCAGCCGCTGTGTTATACGCGCCCACCCGCTGGGCATCGAGGCCTGTCAGACCGCTGCGCGAGGTCGTATCCTGAGTCATTCCGCGTTGTACCGCTTCTTTCATGACCCCGTAATACTCCTTCATCGTAGCAAATTCCTGGCTCTGCGGACGCCCCGATTCCCCGCTCTGCTCCTCCAGCATCAGCGCGCCTATGCCGAGTCCCCGTTCCTCACATAATACAGCCAGCTGGCTCAGTGTTTGAAAATTCATGTTGTGCTTTCCTTCCCTTTCTGTTCTTGCTTAACTCCGTTCAAGTCCACCACTTTGACCGATTTGACGGCTGCGAGGGCCTGCAGCTCCTGCAGCAGTTCCCCCGTCGCCGGCTCATCCAGCTCCAGCACGGTGAGCGCTGCACCGCTGCGGTTTTTGCGGTCAAGCGACATATGACCGATATTAAACTGTCCTCTGCGCATGACGTCCGTAACACTGGCCAGCACGCCGAGATAATCCATATGATTAATCAGCACGGTTGGATACATCCCCGTCAGCTTGACTCCGAAGCCGTCGATATCCACAATTTCAATATTTCCGCCGCCGATTGAAATCCCTGTCAGCGTCAGTTCCGTACCGGTGTCCCGGCCGACAAGACGGAGCCTGACCGTGTTCGGATGGGGGAACAGGCCTGTTCCCTGCCGGAAGGAAATGTCCATCCCCGCTTCAGCGGCCAGTTCGACCGAATCCGGCAGCCTGTGGTCATCCGTGGCAAAATCCAGCAGTCCGCCGGCAATAGCCCGGTCCGTCCCGTGCCCCTGATAAGTGGCGGCAAATGAGCCGAAGAAAATAACCTCCGCCTCACGCGGCATCTCGCCCAGCACCTGACGGGCAGCACGGCCAATCCGCGCGGCACCGGCTGTATGGGAGCTCGAAGGTCCGACCATCGCCGGGCCGATTATTGAGAATACATCCTTGAAGCGCATTGCTCTGATCACCCGCTATCAAATTTAGCTATATTAATTGCCTATACATTATACTGCACGAATGCCGAACCTACACTATTACATTCATTGTTATCTAATGGCTGCCTCTTCAACAGAAAGCAACAGATTATGTATTTTGCGAAAAAAGCACAATGCCGTCCCGTTCCTCCCAGCCGGTTCCCGACCAGAAGCTGCGTCCCAGTCCATTCCCCTCAATTACCATTAGATGGCATTTCGCTATACCGGCATCACGAAGTGCTGAAAGCGCACGCGACACCATTTCACGGCCGGCCCCCTTCCCGCGGCATGCTGCACTTACAGCAACATGATACATATATCCTCTGCGGCCGTCATGGCCGCACAATACGGTACCGGCCAGCGTGCCGTCTTCCGCCTCGCATACCTGGCTCAATCCCGGATTCCGCCCGAGAAATTGCAGGATTCCTTCCCTGGAATCGGCGCTGCTAAGACCCATACCGGCCGTATTTTCCCACAGCCTGCCGGCTGCGTCATAATCCTCTGCTATCATTGCGCGGTAACGCATACTCTTTTTCCGCCCCTCTATGGATTAATTCAGTTACAGCAACAGCCTAACCGCCGGCCGCTCTCCCGGCTCATGCCGCGGAAGCGCACCCTTTTCTGGGCGGATGCATAGAAATATACAAAACAGACAGCATGCAAGGAGGAGTACCGAGCGATGAATCCAACTTATCCCTTCTACGGGGAACAGACGGTATGCCGCATTCAAAAAATAGCCTTCCCCCCTCAGCATCAAGACCGCCAGCCCGGACTGGAAAGCCTGATGAACCCCCTTCCGATCAGCGAAGATCGGGAAATCTGCGGCAGCGGCAGACTGAGGGGCAGGGTTGCCCTGATCAGCGGCGGAGACAGCGGGATCGGCAGGGCGGCGGCTATCGCCTTTGCCAAGGAAGGCGCAGATGTGGCCATTGCTTATCTCTATGAAGCTTCAGATGCCGCAGACACTGCCCGGCGGATAGAACAGCTCGGCCGGCGCTGCCTGCGGATCGAGACGGATCTGCGGTACAGGAAAAACAGCTTCCAGGCGGTGGAGCAGACTGTACAGACCTTCGGCAGACTCGATATTCTGGTCAACAATCTTGCAGTGCAGTATCCGCAGCGCAGCCTGCTGGATATTACGGAGGAGCAGCTGTACCAGACCTTTCAGACTAACATTTTCCCGTACTTTTTCATGAGCCAGGCTGCACTTCCTCATCTGAAAAAAGGCTCCTCCATCATCAATACCGCCTCCATTACCGCTTACCAGGGCAATAAGGAGCTGATTGATTATTCCTCAACGAAGGGTGCTGTCGTCTCCTTCACCCGCTCTCTTGCCCTGTCGCTCGCCGATACCGGAATCCGTGTCAACAGTGTCGCTCCAGGTCCGGTGTGGACCCCGCTTATCCCTTCCAGCTACTCCGCAGCCGAAGTCAGCGTGTTCGGGACGGATACCCCGCTCGGGCGGGCTGCACAGCCCTATGAGCTCGCAGGCGCTTATGTCTATCTGGCCAGCCCGGACTCCGCCTACGTCACAGGCACCTGCATCCATGTTAATGGAGGAGATATGGTCACAGGCTGATCCTCAAACCCGAAAGGACGTTTTCAGATGAACAAAATCAAAGAGTATGATCTGCCCTCCGTGAGGCTGAAGGCAGGCTTGTACGCCCTGTCCAAGCTGTCTGCCGCCGGCCTGACCTTTATGCTTGTGTCGCTTGTGCTGCTTGGACTGCCGCATCATAACGGAGTGCCGGAAGGCTGGCCGGTTTCAGTGCCATATGCCGTGTATGCTTACGGTCTGCCTGCTGCGCTGATTGCAGACGCCCTGCTGTCCATGTTCCGTTCTTCCAGACTCGGACCGTCGCTTGTACTATATGCAGCCGCCGGATTCGGCGCCGGCCTGTGGCTGGCCTCCGAGCAGGGAGGAGACACGCAGACCTGCGGCCTCTACGGAATCGTCATCCTGCTGCTGTTCAGGCTAGCCCAGCTGGCCGGCGAGCGGTACCCGCTGCTGCTGCCCGTGTTCGCCCTGTTCGTTCCGCTGCTGTGTCTTGTTTTGTTATAGGCACAATATATTAGGCTGAACCCCCGGCTGTCAGTACCGGAGATAAGCCGGCTGAGCGTAATATGAACAGGTTATGGGCGGGGGTTCTAGGCACGAATTATGGTCTGCTTGCACATGAGTTACAGCGCGGCTACTATAGCGCCTCAATAATATCTCCGGCGACCAGTGCCGAAGGATGATTCCGTGCGCCGGCCGCCCGCTCGCCGGCCAGCCCGTGCAGATACACCCCGAAGGCTGCCGCCTGAACGGCATCCAGACTCTGGGCGAGCAGGCCGGCTATCATTCCTGTCAGCACATCGCCCGCTCCGCCCGTGCCCATCCCGGGATGGCCTGTGGCGTTAACATAGATCTCCCCTTGAGGTGAAGCAATTACAGTGTGTGAACCCTTAAGGACAAGGATTACGCCGTGCTTTACAGCATAATTCCGGGCAAGACCGATCCGGTCACGCTGGACCTCCGCCGTGGATACGCCCGCGAGCCGGGCCATTTCCCCCGGATGAGGGGTCAGAATAACCGGCCGCACCGGGCCGGTCCACCCTGTATAATCACATTCAGCCAGGATGTTAAGGGCATCCGCATCCAGCACCAGCGGGCTTTGGACTCCCTCCCACAGCATGCGGAGCCACTCCTTGTCTCCGGTAAACCGGCCCAGTCCGGGTCCTGCGGCGACTACATCACGCTTACTGCTAAGCCGCAGCACCTCGGCAGCCGTTCCCGCATTCCAGGTGCCGTCCTCGCCGCCGCCGGCGGCAGCCAGCATGATCTCCGGGGCGGCACCGATTACATACGGCATCAGCGCCGCGGGCAGCGCCCAGGTCACCAGACCGCAGCCTGCCCGCAGCGCGGCCCGTGCCGCGAGCAGCCCGGCGCCGCTCATGGACAAGCTTCCTGCCGCCAGCAGGACATGGCCGTAGGTGCCCTTGTGCCCTTCGGGCGAGCGGCGGCGCGACACGTCGATACCGAGACGTGTCTGCAGCACTTCCGGGGTCAGCAGGCTGGCCTGTACCCCGGCCTCACGGGCCAGAGCGGCAGGGATGCCGATGGAGCGGACCACGACCCTCCCGGCCGCCTCCGCGCCGGGATACTGCACCAGCCCGCGCTTGAGCAGCGCGAGGCAGACCGTCACCGCTGCATGAATGCACGGCTCATGCAGCTCCCCCGTGTCCGCGTCCAGCCCGCTGGGGATGTCCGCGGACACCACCGGCTTGCCGCTGGCGTTCGCCGCGGCAATCAGGGCCGCATAGGCACCGCGCGGCGCTCCCGCGCTTCCGGTGCCGAGCAGTGCATCGACGATGCCGGTGCACCCGGCAAAGTCGATGGCGTCCCGGCCGTGCACAGCGGCCGGAATCCCCAGCGCCGCAGCAGCGCTCCGCTGCATGGCGGCTTCACCGGCCAGCGTCTCCGGCGCGGCCGCGTAGACCAGCGTGACGGCGATGCCCGCCTCACGCAGGTGCCGGGCGGCGGCGAGGCCGTCGCCGCCGTTGTTGCCTTTGCCGGCGAGGATCAGCCAATGCTCGGCGGCGGCAGTGTCCAGGGTCAGCGCCCGGTCTCCGCTGACCCGGAAATCACGCGGCGGCTGCGCACCGCCGCTTCCGCTTCCTCCAACACCTGCATCCCAGCTTCCTCCAACACCTGCATTCCAGCTTACGCCAACACCTGCATTCCCGCTTACGCCAACGCCTGCATTCACGCTTCCGCCAACACCTGCATTCACGCTTCCGCCAACGCCTGCATTCCAGCTTCCGCCAATACCTGCATTCCCGCTTCCTCCAACACCTGCATTCCAGCTTCCGCCAACACCTGCGCCTCCGCTTCCGCCAACGCCTGCATTCACGCTTCCGCCGGCGCCTGCGTTCCAGCCGCCGTTAACATAGGCGGCACTGGCTTCAATACCGCCAACACCGTTACCCGCCGGACCAAGGTTCGGCTCACCATCAATAGTGCTCCTCCCGTAGCCGCCGGTCCTGCATACAATGTCACTCTCCATGCTCTGCCCGTACCCGTCCGCTCTGCCGCCGTACCATCCGGGCCCGCAGCTGTACTGCCTGCTCCGGCAGAAGGCAATTACCTCCTCGGCAATCGCCCGTCCGGCATTCTCCATCAGCGCAATTGCCGGAATACCGAGCTTCTCTATCGTCATACGGTCCAACCGCCGCATCTCCTCTGCAGTAACCAAATCCATAATATGTTCCAGCTCCTTTCAGCTTCAAATGATGAACATCACCAGGCCGTAACATCAGAGAAGGCTTAGACTTGCGGCCGCTGCCCGATCTAATATAAGTAGCTTTACTCTACTTGAATGCTACTTGAATGCTACTTAAATGGAAATTCTCCACCTATTTCCCGCATAAGCTTTCTTCTCAAGACATTAGTTGGAAAAAGTCCGCCTAATGGTTTCAAATTAGCTCCACAGACGAGTTTTAGCCTGAATTAGTCTGCCTTTTTCCGCCTAATTGCCGAAAGAGGTAACAAGACAAGGGATTAGCTGCTGAAAATCCAACTATATTGCTTGAACTTGAAATTTTTGAATTGAATTCAGCAGCTCAGATTTTTAGGCTCACTCTACATAAATTAGCGCAGAACCGCATCATTCACCCGCAAACCAGCCCTCCTTTTCCTTCCAGCCCCGCCGCTCTCCTCCGCCATCCGGCAACAGCCGCTCCTTACAAAGGTATTCCTGCCCTGTTTACCGGCACCGGCAGCACTCCCGGCTAATCACTGTATTAATCCAAAAGCCGGTATGGATGCCGCATCTCCCGGCCGGACCGCACCACGCAGGCATACAAAAAAAAGGCAAGACTCACAGCATCATATGCAATAAGTCTTACCCCTCTCCGCCTGGAAATAATCCCCTATGGCCCGGATCAGAACTGCAACTGCTGCTGCAGCCCTGCAACGCTTCTATGTCCGTTAATAGGCTACAGTAAACCGTTCCCGACTGAAGTTGCCTTCCTCCAGCTCATCAACGACCGCTACCGCCAGATCCTCTACACTGATGCTGCTCTCCCCGTTCTCGTCCGTAATCAGCCGGTCGAGGCCGATCCGGAACATGCCGGTCCGGCGGCCGGCAATGACGGCGGCCGGAGGGCTGATATAGGTATAATCCAGCGATGAGCTTCTGTAAACCTCATACGCGTGCGCATGGGCTGCCGCCAGCGGGCGGAGCTCCTCCGGAAAGTCCGCCGTATCCATCAGCCACTCGCCGGATTCTGTCTTCAGGCTGCCGGCACCGCCTACAATAATCAGGCGCTCCACACCCGACTGCCGGAGACCGCCGATCAGCGAATCTGCTGCTCTGAGCAGATCATCCTCCCGGCCCGGGTCCGGCCCGTAAGCGCTGATAATCTCCCCGTGGCCGGCTACCGCCGCGGCAACGGATGCCGCATCAAGCGCGTCCACCTGAACTACCTTCAGGCGTTCATGCTCAAGCATAACAGTCTCCGTGCTGCGGACGGCTGCGGTTACTTCATGCTTTCTTTTTAATGCCTCCTGTACAATTGCTTTTCCAATCGTTCCTGATGCTCCGATTACCACTACATCCATCTTATTCCCTCACCTTCCGCCAGCCTGCCTGTTATTTACTCTGAAGAATCCTATAACTGCGGCGGCTGCCTGTTGCCTATATCTTTTATTGCTTTTTTTCTTGTTTTTCATTCCGCTTACCGCCGCAAAAACATCCCTTGTGATTCCGGCATAACCGGAACGAATCCGAACTGCGCATAGAGCCCGGCCGCCTCACCGTCAGCAATCAGGCTGACATAGGAGGGCTGGGGCACGGTATCCAGAAATCCCCGGATTTCCCGCACGATAGCCTTACCCAATCCCCGGCCCTGATAAGAGGGCTTAACCGCAATGTCGGTCACCTGAAAGAAACAGCCTCCGTCCCCGATCACCCGCCCCATTCCGACAAGCTGTTCCCCGTCATATACAGTAACAGCAAAGCAGGAACGCGGAAGCCCGGCCTCCGCCCCCGCAATGCTCATCGGACTCAGTCCGGCCTCTACCCGCAGCGCCAGATACTGCTCTGCCTGAGGCAGCTCATGACGAATCTCCGGTTTTGAGCTATGGTTCATGCTAATCAATCTCCTCTCATCCTCTGTCCGGAGCCTGCTGTCAGACTCCTTTTTACTCTAACCAATATATACGACAGCAGGAACAGCAATCAAGGGCGGGCGGATAAGCCCGTAAGGCATTTTGAAACGAATCGCAGATTGCGACGTATGCTATAAAAGAATTCCGCCACAGACATCACAGCCTATTCTCAGTCCGCGAAGAAGGGTAATTAATAGTAACAGAATCAGGCACCATAATAACTTTTAAAAAGGATCGGTGAACCGTTATGTCATCACTGGGAAAGCTGTTTAAATGGGGAACTTTTGCGTATGAGGCATTTTTGGCCATTCCGTTTATCGGAGGCACCTTTGTTGTCGCCAATGCCTGGCTGCCGCTCGGAGTTGCCTTCCTGCTCCATGCAGCTGCCGTCGTCATTCTGCTGAAGGAACGCGGTCCGTACATCGGGAACGTGATCGGGATTGTCACTTCGGTAGTCGCCCTCATTCCGTTTGTAGGCTGGATCATGCACGCCGTAACCGCTATTGTCCTGCTGTTTGAAGGTATCTCGGCTAACCGCCAGAGACCGCGTTATTAATTAAATCTGTAATCTGTCCCTTACAAAAAACAGAGCAGCGTATCTCCCTCAAATGGAAGGAGACGCTGCTCTGTTCTGTTCTCAAGCTCAAATGTATATAGGATGAGTACTGACCCGCTTCTTCTATCCCCGTCCCGCCGAACGGGCATCGGTGCGCCGGCTTCCGGTTTCCCCACTGTAACGCGGATTTGCTGAGCTGTTCTCGAAACGCTTGCGCTCCGTACGCTCCATCTGAACAATCTGCCCTTCGTGCACTACGATATGCAGTGAGCCGAATTCCATATTGTCCAGCAGTTCTGATATTCGTGATAGCCATAACTCATCCACCTTCAGTGGCTTAGCCATTTTCCAGCCTCCCTTTCCCCGGACAGGGGGTTATCTCCGCCTAAATCCCGTCATTTCCAACTTGTATACTGAGCTTTAACTTAGCACGGAACCAAAACCGCTGTCAATGAGCATTTTTGCGCAGCAGCCAGCTTTTAATGATCATTGTGACCAAAGCCAATATGAGCAGCAGCGAAGCAACCGCGAACGAAGCGGAGAACTGATATTCGTTATACAGAATCTCAACATGCAGCGGCAGTGTGTTCGTCTCTCCGCGGATACGCCCGGATACTACGGAGACTGCTCCGAATTCGCCCATAGCCCGCGCGTTGCAGAGAATGATGCCGTAGAGCAGGCCCCATTTAATATTAGGCAGAGTAACGCGGAAAAAGACCTGCCAGCCCTTTGCCCCCAGCGTAATCGCCGCTTCCTCCTCCTGCGTGCCCTGGTCCTCCATCAGCGGAATCAGCTCACGCGCCACAAACGGGAAGGTTACAAAAAGGGTCGCCAGCACGATGCCGGGCAGGGCAAAGACGATCTTGATGTCATTATCGCTCAGCCAGGAGCCAAACCAGCCGCTGGAGCCGAACACAAGGACAAAGATCAGCCCGCCAATGACCGGCGATACGGCAAACGGCAGGTCAATCAGCGTAATCAGAAAGCCTTTACCGCGAAAACGGAATTTGGTCACTGCCCAGGCGGCTACTACGCCAAAAATGGTATTCAGCGGAACGGTAATTGCTGCTACCAGCAACGTCAGCCTCAGTGCTGAAGCCGCATCGGGGTCGGAGAGCGCAGCCCAGTAGACGTCCCAGCCCCGCTTCAGCGCCTCTGTCAGCACAACGATCAGCGGCAGGGCAATCAGCCAGAGCATTACCAGCATGGCAGCTCCAATTAATACCCACCTGACTGCAGAGGATTCATTTGTTGCGGATGAAGCAGTACTGCCTCTCGGCTTCGTGTTATGCATGGGCACAGTTCCTGCCATGTTTATTCCTCCCTTTTCTCTAACGTGAAGTTTTGCGGGCCCAGCGTTGAAGCAGGTTAATGACCAGCAGCATTAGGAAGGAAATCAGCAGCAGCAGCAGTGCCACCGCCGTCGCTCCGGCATAGTCGAACTGCTCCAGCTTGGACATAATCAGCAGCGGAGCAATCTCTGTCCGCATCGGCATATTGCCGGAGATAAAGACGACTGAGCCGAATTCACCGATCCCCCGGGCAAATGCCAGCGCGAAGCCGGTAAGCAGTGCCGGGAACACCTCAGGCAGAATGATACGCAGAAAAGTCCGGCCGCGTCCAGCGCCCAGCGTAGCTGCAGCCTCCTCCATATCCCGGTCCAGATCCTCAAGCACCGGCTGTACGGTCCGCACGACAAAGGGAATCCCGATGAACATCAGCGCCAGCGTGATTCCAAGCGGAGTGAAGGCAATTCTGAATCCATAGGGTGCAAATAGTGAACCGATCCAGCCGTTCTGGGAATAAAGCGCGGTCAATGAAACACCGGCAACCGCAGTCGGCAGCGCAAACGGGAGATCAATGAGCGCATCGAATATTCTTTTGCCGGGAAATTCATAACGCACCAGCACCCAGGCCATCAGCAGGCCAAAAAAAGCATTCGCCAAGGCGGCAGCGGCAGCGGTACCGATACTGATCCGGTAGGAAGCCAGTACCCGGGGGTCTGTGGCAACATCCCAGAACTTGGCCCAGCTCAGCCCTGTTGAATTAATGAGCAGCGCCGATAGCGGCAGCAGCACTACCAGACTCAGGTACAGTACAGTGTAACCCATTGTAATGCCGAAGCCCGGAAGCACCTTGCGCCGTGCCGCAGCCGTAGAAATGACATTCATCTATACACCTTTCCTTTCCTGCCTTCGGCTCATCCGCCGATCAGCTTCCCTGACGGAGCAGGCTCCCCCGGGCCCGTACATTCATGAATGCCCCAGCTCTTTGGCTGAGGCATCCGGTTATTGTGTTCAGTATCTTATTTATCAGCTTCCCGGTACATAAATCTTGTCAAAGATTCCGCCGTCATTGAAATGCTTCTCCTGTGTCTCTTTCCAGGTACCGAACTTCTCGGCCAGGGTGAACAGCTTAATCTCAGGGAACTGGTCCTTGAACTGCTCCTTCACGCTCTCCAGGGTCGGACGGTAGTAGTTCTCAGCCGCGATTTTTTGCCCTTCCTCGGTGTAGAGATAGTCCAGGTAAGCTTCAGCAACCTCACGGGTACCCCGCTTATCAACCGTTTTATCCACGATCGCCACCGGCGGCTCAGCCAGAATGCTTACGGACGGGTTCACAATTTCGAACTTATCCGGCCCCAGCTCCTTGATGGACAGATAGGCTTCGTTCTCCCAGGCCAGCAGCACATCACCGATGCCGCGTTCAACAAATGTCGTTGTACTTCCGCGCGCCCCGGTATCCAGTACCGGCACATGCTTGAACAGCTCCTGGACGAATTCCTGCGCCTTGGCTTCATCGTTATTGTTATGGTCAAGCGCGTAGCCCCATGCCGCCAGATAGTTCCAGCGTGCTCCGCCGGAGGTCTTCGGGTTCGGAGTGATGACCTCTACGCCTTCTTTTAACAGATCCGGCCAGTCCTTGATGCCTTTCGGATTGCCTTTGCGCACCAGGAACACGATGGTTGAGGTATACGGCGAGCTATTATGCTCGAATTGGCTTCCCCAGTCTGAACTGATCAGGCCTTTATCGGCAAGCGCATCAATATCATAACCAAGGGCCAGTGTTACCACGTCTGCCTCAAGCCCCTCAAGTACTGCCCGGCTCTGCGCCCCGGAACCGCCATGAGACTGTTTAACGGTTACCTTCTGGCCGGTTTCCTGCTCCCAATAAGCAGCAAAAGCCTTGTTATAGTTCTCATACAGCTCGCGTGTCGGGTCATAGGAGACATTCAGCAGCTCCACCGGATCTTTAGCCGGCGCCTTGGTCGCCTCGGCTGTAGCCGCCGCATTCGTTCCGGCATTGGTTGCCTCTGGCGTACCTGCCGCTGAATTTGCACTGTTGCCCGTGTTACCGTTGCTTCCGCAAGCAGTGAGCCCTGCCGTCAGCAGTAATGTAAATCCGGCGAGAAGCCCCTTCTTGATCCCTTTCTTCATTTCCAACCACTCCCCCATGTTTGTTAATATTAGAGATGCCTCTGAAATTCATGATAGTAGAAAAAAAGACGCAGGAAAGCCCACATATGGCAGGTCAAACCGGTCATGTAGACACGTGTCTGCTTGCTTTAAGCGGGCGCTCCTCCGTCTGTACGGTAAGAACATTTATTTAATTATTCCTACCCGTTTAGTAGGTTTAGACACATAATACTGAAAACTCCGCATCCTGTCAAATCTTTTTTTCAAAATGGCTTCAAGCTTGTATTCTGCTCTTTCCGCGGAAGCAAATGGCGGCCGTCCCTGCAAGACCCGCTTGTTATTAAAGCTGTAAAAGCTGTAAAGTAATATTATTGCTACATCTTATGGGGGATAAAAACATGGGAATGGATTTGGAGTATGCTCCGGAGCTCCAGCGGCCACAGCGGCCGCGGCTGATCAGACGCATATTCAGTGAAACAGGCAGACGCATCGGGTTAACCTATGCGCATGATACAGCCTTATGGCGGACCGCGCTGGCCGGTCCCTGGATCATATGCACACTCGCCTTCATTATTGCTGTGCTTGGTATTCCGACCGGCATGGGAAAGCCGGCCGATATTATGCTGGCTGCAGGAGCCGGAACGCTGGTGCTGGCACTCGCCGGTAATCTTCTGGCTCTGCTGCTGGCACTGACCGGCCTGCGTTTTCCGAAGCTGTTTGCCGGCACTTTTCTAAGCTCCTTCGCAGCCGTGCTGCTCATCCTGTACTTTGGAGGCCTCGCAATTGAAGCAGCGGCAGTCATTGCCGCTATTGCTGCCCTGATTGGAGCAGCGGCGGGTATATCGGCAGGCCTGCTGCGCAGCAGGCGGACTGTCCCGGGTATTGTGCTGGCCGCGGTTATTCTGCTGGTTCCGCTTCCGCTGTACGGTGCAGGACTCAAAGAGCCTGCCGAGGACAGCATTACGGCTGCGGCCGGAGATGTAACTCCGATTGACGCAGCAGACCCTGCAGCACCGGGGATCTACAGCTTCACGCACTTTACTTACGGCAGCGGGAAAGACCTGCACCGCTCCGGATATGGCGCCGAGGTGCCCTTAACATCCGGTTCTGCCGATGCCTCTTCTTACATTAAGAGCTGGCCCAAGCTGCGCACGATTTTCTGGGGATTTGATTACACTGCCCTACCGCTCAATGCCCAGGTATGGATGCCTGAAGGCGAAGGCCCGTTTCCGCTGGTGCTGATGGTTCACGGCAATCATATGATGGAGGATTATTCGGAAGAAGGATACGCCTACCTGGGTGAGCTGCTTGCCAGCCGGGGCTTCACAGCGGTATCGCTGGATGAGAATTTCCTGAACTATTCAGCCTGGTCCGGCATTCCGGATAATGACTTCAAGGTGAGGACCTGGATGATTCTGAAGCATCTGGAGCAAATCGGGGATTATGCGGAGCAGCCGGGGAATCCCTTCTATCAGAAGGTCGATTATACCAAAACCGCACTGCTGGGTCACAGCCGCGGCGGCCAGGCAGTTGCAATGGCTGCTGATGCCTCGCGCTGGTTCAAGGATGATCCTGTCCTGGCGGTCACAGACCAGTTCACCATCTCCTCCGTTATTGCCCTGGCTCCGACCGATAAAGCCATCGATGACCAGCAGGCCCGGCTGAAGGATGTCAGCTATCTGACACTGCAGGGCGCGCGGGACGGAGACGTGCATGATTTCTACGGTGACCGGCAATATATACGATCCAGCTACTCCAGCGGCTCGCCAGCCTTCAAAAGCTCGCTCTATATCGCCGATGCCAACCACAGCCAGTTCAATACCGACTGGGGGTTATACGACCAGACCCTGCCGGCCGGCCTGTTCTTAAGCCGGGCGCAGATTATGGACGGGGAACAGCAGCGGCAGATTGCCAAGGCGTACGTATCTGCATTTCTTGAGACTACCCTGCATGGACAGAGCGTATACCGCGACTTATTCCGCGATTACCGCAGCGGACTGCAGTGGCTGCCGGATACGGCTTATTACAGCCGCTTCCAGAGCGGAGACTACATCCCTGTAGCGAATTTCGACGAGGACCGTAACAAAAATACGGCAGCCGGCGGAACAGCGTCGGTGGACGGCCTAAGCTGGACTGAAGAAACCGCCAAGGACCGGGAATCCAAGAGCAAAGCAACCTATGGCCTTGTGCTTGCGCATGATGCCGGAGCGGAGGAAGCCGGCTCTTACAGCATCTCGCTTAAAGACAGCGTTGTCTCGGAGCTTGCAGGATCGGGGGCAGGCGGATTGACCTTCTCTATGGCAAACCGGAATGGCGACAATCCAGCAGAAGAAGATGCAGAACCGCTCATCGCTGAAGCCGCTGCCCCGGCACCTGATGTCGAGGTTGAGCTGACCGACAGCAATGATGTCAGCGCCCGCCTGCCGCTGGATGAAGTGATGGACATTCTGCCGCTCCCGCAGACAGAATTCACCCTCAGCCCCTGGCTGGAGGGGAGGATCAGCGACGGCAAATACGGCGACCTGTCGGAAGCGGTATTCCAGACCTACGAGCTGCCTTTTGAGAGCTTTCTGACAGAAGAACCCTCCCTTAATACGGAGGAGCTGACCGAGATTACCTTCTACCTGCAGGAAGAAGGCGACCGGATTATGCTGGATGATATCGGCTTCTATACCGGGCATGAAGGCCCCGGCGGATTACATTAGTCTGCTCTTATTCATAAAAGAAATACTCAAGGGCCTCCCGTGCAGCTATTTTGCAGTGAGGCCCTTCTTTTATTGCGGCAGAGGAATTATGCAGACCGGTGAAGCTGCTTCCAGCTCATTTCCCGTAGGTATCAGGCGCCCGCTGTCATTATCAATCCGGAAAGAGACAATATTGCCGCTGTCCTGATTGGCGGCGAGCAGCATGCCGCCGATGATGGCGAAATTGCGGGGCGTACGTCCGCCTGACTTCACCCAGTCGCCCGGCTTCAGCAATCCCGTAGCTGTATCTATATAGAATAAAGCGATGCTGTCGTGCCCGCGGTTGGATGCATACAGGAAGCGTCCGCAGGGTGACACATGAATATCTGCAGCAGTATCATCACTGCCGGCAGTATAACTCTCCGGCAGTGCGCTGATGCTCTGCAGAAGCTTCAGCTCACCCTGCTGCTCATTGTTCGCAAAAACCGTAATAGTACTGTTCAGCTCATTAATCAGATAAATCCACTGCTTCGACGGATGAACCGCCAGATGGCGAGGTCCTGAGCCCGGCGGCAGGTCAACCTCACGGTGTGTCACCAGCTTGCCGTCCTCAAGCCGGTAGATCAGCACTTGGTCTATTCCGAGATCACATACCAGCACCCGTCCGCCGGTGCTGTCAGGAAGGACGGAATGCGTATGAGGTGCATCCTGCCGGTCCTGGCGTATGCCTGATCCTTGATGCTTCACCTGGCCTGACATGTTCCCGAGAGAACCGTCGGCATTCACCGGGAAGGCATTCACATTGCCGCCGCTGTAATTAGCAACGAATATGTAGTCATCCTGCGGAGAGACTGACACATAGCAGGGTGCACCGCCGTCTGTGCCTTTGCCGCCCAGCGGCTGCAGTGCTCCTGTGCCGGCTTCAACAGCAAAAGCATGAACCTCACCCTCATCCTGCTCGCTTACAGCATACAGTACAGTCCCCTTTCCGTTCAGCGCCAGAAAAGACGGATTCTCAATCCCTTTTTGCCCGCCCAGCACCCGCATCTCTCCTGTATCCTCATTCAGGGCTCCCAGCAGAATAGCTTCTTTTTCTTTGCTATTATAAGTACCGATATAAAATAACACTTCATCAGGCTGTTTCATGGCCGTATCTCCTTTGCGGTAAGCAGCAGCTTATTATTTGCACTTATTCACTTATTATATACCCTCTGCAGCGGATTCCGCCCCTGCTTCTATTCCTGTTATATCAGCATAACATGGTTATATACCCCTTACACAGCCTGTGTTAAACACCCTTTTCCGGGGCATACTAAGATACCGCTCAGACTAGTTAATACAATATTATCCACATGGTTTAAACGCATTGCTTGAGGTTAATAGTAGACATCGAAGTTAACACAAACTTAAAGGAGCTGAAGCAAAATGAGTTTACTATGGATGCTTATTGTAGGCGGCGTAATCGGATGGCTGGCAGGACTGATTATGGGTAGAGACATTCCGGGAGGCATTATCGGTAACATAATTGCCGGTATCCTTGGTTCATGGCTTGGCGGCATGCTGCTGGGCAGCTGGGGTCCTAAAATCAGTGACTTCTACGTCTTCCCGTCCCTTATCGGTGCGATTCTGCTGATCTTCATCGTCAGCCTGATCCTTCGTTCGGTCGGCGGACGCAGCCGTTCTTAAGCTGAATGAAGCATGGCCTGGTATCTGCCAGGACACATACTTGGACAAGAACCCGCGGGGGCAGCCCCTGCGGGTTCTTTGTATATTCTTACAGACAATCGGCTCCTGCGGAATAGACTCTGCGGCACATTCTGTTTACAAAAGTTTTTCTGCTATAATGAAGAAATAAGTGACACAAATCACAGAGAGGAACGTGGATTATGGGCAATATTAACCCTTCGCTTCTGCATATAGGCTCTACCCTGGGAGCAGTGTTTATGGCGCTGATGGTTATTTTTATCCGCATGAAGGCAAGTGCACGTCCGGTGACTATCCGCAAAATATGGATTCCGCCGCTGGGCATGTCAACGGGCTTCGCCATGTTCGTGGTGCCTGAGGTCCGTTTTCCCTGGTGGTGGGCCGTGCTTGCCTTTCTGGTCGGCTGGTTCATTTTCGCATATCCGCTGATACGCAGCACCAAATTTGAAGAGCGGGACGGCCTGATCTACGCCCAGCGTTCCAAGAGCTTTGCTTTTATTCTGCTCGGCCTGCTGCTTGTGCGCACCGTGCTTCATGAGTTCATCAACCGGTATATATCCGTTCCGCAGTCCGGCGGCCTGTTCTTTATTCTGGCCTTCGGGATGATCCTCCACTGGCGGCTGTTCATGTATAAGCGTTATACCCTAATGTCTCCGCCGCAGGCACGCATCCCGCAGCCGCGGAGTTAAGGCTGTACTATCTGTTTATTACAGCCGTGCCGATGCACGCCAGAGCATTCCTTTCCCCTTCCGGGACGGGGAATGCTTTTTTAGGTTATAGAGGACCTTGCAGCGCCAGCGGTGAAGCAGGAAGATAATTTACTGCAGGTTTGTCAACTTTTATCCCTTATCTGCAGCTCACGCATACAATAGTAATATACAACCGCCCGGATTTTTCAACTTGATGTCAGGTAACTTGCGATGAGATCAGGTAAAATAAAAACATACTTAACCTCCGGCTTCCACAGGCGGGGACCGGGTATTACTTTTAGAGAGTGGGGACAAGGCAATTGAAAACAAAATCAAGAAAAGTGGCAATCGTCGGCTCCGGCAATGTAGGCTCCAGCTGTGCCTATTCCATGGTCAATCAGGCGATATGCGATGAGATCATGATGGTCGACCGCACCTATGACCGTGCCATGGCACAGGCGCTTGACCTCTCGCACTGCATGGATTTCACAGGAACCAGAACCAAGGTCTATGCCGGTACAGCCGGCGACTGCGGCAGCATGGATGTCGTCATCCTCACAGCAGGTGCTAATCCCAAGCCCGGACAGACAAGACTTGATGTGCTGGATGCCGCCGCTGTTATCACCAGAGAGATTGTCACCGAGATTATGGCCGGCGGGTTTGACGGAATTTTTGTAGTTGCTGCCAATCCGGTTGATATCGTCACATATATGGTATGGAAAATTTCCGGGCTGCCGCGCCACCGCATTATCGGAACCGGCACCTCCATCGACTCCTCCCGCCTGAAGACACTGCTCTCCGAGGTGTTCTCCATCGATCCGCGCAGCGTCAACGGCTATGCGCTCGGTGAGCACGGTGAATCCCAGTTCGTCGCCTGGTCGCATGTTACGATCGGCGGCAAGCCGCTGCTGCAGATTATGGAGCAGCACCGCGAACGGTTCAGCGGGCTTGATCTCGATGATCTTGCCCGTAAGACGAAGGATGCCGGCTGGGTAATCTTCACCCGTAAGGGCTCGACCCATTTCGGAATCGGCAGTGCGCTGGCTTACATCACCCGCTCCATCCTCAATGACGAGCACAAAATCATTGCCGTCTCCGCTATCCTTGACGGTGAGTACGGCCAGACCGGGGTCTGTGCCGGCGTGCCGGCCATTATCAGCGGCGGCGGTATCCAGGAGCTGCTTGAGCTGAATCTCAATGAGCAGGAAGCTGCCAGATTCAGCTCCTCCTGCGGCATTATCCGGGCCGGTATCGACAGCCTGCAGCTGGAGGAGACCGTATAGACTCTGCCCGGCAACAGCAAGAACCCCCTCTATTCATAGCACTGCGCTATGGCGAGGGGGTTCTTTTTATAAGATCAGCTTAACGGTATCTGCCGACTTCTTCCTTCAGCTCAGCCATCATGGCTGTGAGGGCCTCCGCCTCAGACACCACCTTACCCATCAGCTCTTTCTGCTCTACAGAAGCCTCAGCTACCAGCTCCGCGTTCTCTGCGGAAGCCTTGGCAATGGTCAGCATATCCGTAACAGATGCCGTGATCTCTTCCGTGCCTGCTGACATCTCTTCGTTAATAGCCGATACATCCTGGATCTGCAGGGAAACCTCGCGCATGGAGGACCTAATATGCTCAAAGGAAGCTCCTACGTGGTTCATCTTGTCCATTCCGTCACCAATTTCTGTAATGCTCTTGTCCATGGACGCTGCGGCATTTGCCGTGGAAGACTGAATCTGCCGGATGAGCTCAACAATATGCACGATCGACGTATTGGTACGCTCGGCCAGCTTTTTCACTTCATTTGCAACCACGCCGAAGCCGCGCCCGTGTTCGCCCGCTCTTGCGGCCTCGATGGAGGCGTTCAGCGACAGCAGCCCGGTCTGATTGGATATTTCAGAAATGACATCCACAATCTGTCCGATCTGCCCCGACTGCTCTGTGAGGGTTGCAATCAGCTCCGAGGTCTGGCCGGCAGCAGCACTGATTACCTTCATCTGTTCAAGTGTCGATTGAATACCCAGATAACCCTGTTCCACCTCACTGTTCACGCTCTCCGCCTGGTCAGATACATTAACCGAGGATTCAGCAATCCGCTGCAGGCCGATCGCCATCTCTTCCGTAGCCCGCGCAGACTGCTCCGAGCCCTTGAACTGCTCTTCCATCCCGTGTGCTACTTCCCTGATAACTTCGGCAATCTCTGCGGAGGTGTTGGATGAATCATTGGCATATTTCAGCAGGCCCTTGGACGAGACCGCAACCTCAGCCACTGCTGCGTCAATCATGCCGACAATACCGGACAGAGATTCAATCATCTCGTTAATGCCCTTGCTCATCTCGCCGATTTCATCGTTTGAGGTGACAGCCACCCTTTCGCTTAAGTGTCCCTCTGCAACCTTTTTCACTACTTGGGAGATTGCAGTCACCGGTTTAACCATCCGTTTTGTCAAATAAAGCGCCAGCAATACAACAGCCAGAATTACAACTACCAGGAAGATAACGGCAATCATCTGTGCTGATTTCACCTTGGCATAGATTTCACTTTCGGGCACGTTAATCATCAGCTTCCAGCCGGTCCCCGGAACGTTCTGGAAATAAGTAATGACCTGGCTGCCGTCTTCGCCTTTGTAGGTTTCGGAGCCGCTTTGCCCGGCCAGAATTCGTTTGAGTGCTGCCTTCATTTCTGCTCCGCCGGCGTATTCCGCAATATTTTTTCCGATACGCTGCGAATCATAGTGGGCATAATAGGTTCCGTCACCAGATACAACATATCCATATCCGCTGTCAGCAACCTTAATATCCTTGCTCATCTCAATCATCACTTCGGGTGTAACCGAGAACGCTATGGCACCGGCGAACTGCTTGTCTGCTCCGGTAACCGGAACCACTATTGAAATAACATACTTGCTTAGGGGCTCAAGGTAGCTCATATCCGCCACAGCCGGCTGCAGGGTCTCTTTTGCCTTCAGAAAATAGTCCGCTGTCCCCATCTCGGCTGTCAGACCCAGCATATTGGTCAGCAGCCCGTCCTTATTAATTACGCTGTAGCCCTCAGACTGCCTGTCACTATCCTCAATCACCTTAATGGCCGGGAAAATGGTATCCGGATTTGAAGTATCGAATTCGGGATGCTGCGCAGCCAGCTCCTGCACCGCTGAGGTTTTGGACATCAGCCATTCATTAAGACGGGAGGTGTTCATTTCCAGAATCGTCTTCGCGTTCGCTTCACTGTCCTCTTTGGTCACCCCGCCGAAATAGGCTGTAAAAAAGAGGGTAGACCCGAGTAACGGTATGATCGATATGGCCAAAATAATCAGAGACCATTTCCGCTGCATCGAGGCTGTTTTCTGCGTTTTTGCTTTCATTTTCATTTTTGTCCAAAGCTTCACTTCTTTTTCCACCTTTAGTCCTCCCAGCAGTATTAATTATCAGCTTCCATTTGCTGTAAATCTATACTGTTATATCGGCAAGAACAGACATTTTCCATTATATATAGCATTAAAAATAAGCCCATAGACCCACATTTTGGAATATAAAAAGGGTTTTTTTTCATATTTGCGGCATGCTAATGAAAACTATTCTTGCAATTATGCCCTGGCAGGAATAATATTAACATATGAGCAGTTATTCATATGTTTGAGAAGAAAGGGGTTTACTTATGAATCAGCACCTCCACGATCACGGCCATACAGGCCATACTGAATCTCATGATCATAGTCACGGGCATCCTCACGACCACTCTCACGGACACGCCCATTCCCACGCCCCGGCAGACCGCAAAGGCCTGCTGACCGCACTAATTATTACCGGCGGGATTATGATTCTGGAATTTTTCGGAGGATTGATTACCAACAGTCTGGCGCTGCTGTCTGACTCCGGGCATATGCTCAGCGATACCGCTTCGCTGGCTTTAAGCCTGGTTGCTATGATTTTTGCTGTCAGACCGGCCTCGGCCAAGAATACCTACGGGTTCTACCGGTTTGAGATTATGGCTGCCCTGTTCAACGGCATTACACTGTTTGTCATCGCCGGATTCATTATGTGGGAAGCCTTCAAGCGTATCGGATCGCCTCCGGAAGTAGCCAGCGGGACCATGATGATTATCGCCGCAGTCGGCCTGCTCGCAAATCTGGTCAGTGCATGGTCGCTGATGCGTAAAAGCAAAGGCCATGAGAACATCAATATCCGCAGCGCCTATCTGCATATCGTCAGTGACGCCCTCGGCTCTGTCGGCGCCTTGCTGGCCGGACTGATCATGTCCCTGTTCTCCTGGTATCTCGCCGATCCTATCATTAGTGTGGTCGTTGCCCTGCTGATTCTGCGCAGCGCCTGGGGCGTGGTGAAGCAGGCCTTTCACATTCTGATGGAAGGCGCTCCCGATTCCGTGAATACTGATGCAGTCCGTGCCGCACTCCTTACCCTTGATGGGGTTATAGAGGTTCATGATCTTCATATCTGGAGCATCACCTCAGGCCTGAATACGCTGAGCGGTCACCTGCTGATAGAGGAGCACCGCAGCCATCAGGATATTCTGCAGCAGGCTGTAAGACTGATTGAGCAGGAGTTCAGCATCCGGCATATTACGCTGCAGGTGGAGAATTCTGCAATGCAGCACGGAGATTTGCCGGTGTAGCCTGAACTGCAGCGGGGATGACTCATAATATGCACAAACAACCGTCCCGGGGCCAAGTGACCCAAGGACGGTTGTTTGTGTTCAGCCGATCTATTCGTGCCGGATATGCTCATGCGTCTGCAGAAAAATCTGCTCGACATGCGCGTCGTTCAGCGAATAAAATACGGTCTTGCCTTCTTTGCGGCGTTTTACAATCCGCAGGTTGCGCAAATAACGGAGCTGATGGGAGACCGCCGACTGCCCCATATCCAGAATGGAGGACAGATCGTGTACGCACAGCTCCCGCTGCGATAAGGCGTAGATCATCCGCACCCTGGTAGGATCGCCAAGTGCCTTGAACATCTCGGCCATTTTATCCGTGGTTCCCCGGTCAGGCATTGTGAGCGCCGCTGTCTCCGGCTCCGAGCCATTGCATGTGTTGTCGCATTCTTCAAGTGCTGCCGGTTCCATGCTTCCGCCCTCCTAGTTAGCTTTCTCCGGTCTTGCCGGTCCTTAATCAGATTCTCTACGATTAATTATAGAAAAAATGTCAGGGAATGTCCATGGAGAAGGCTGGGCGGAGCGGCGTTTCAAACCGCCTTACGCTGGAAATATAGCAGACCGCCGCCCAAAAATACAATCAGGCTGACGGATACTACCAGCATCAGCGTCTGCGCTGGAAGAACGAACGCCCCGAAGCTCTCGCCTCCGAAAGGGGACATGGCCAGCAGCGGCTGGGCCCATGGATAATAAGGCCCGTATGTAGCCGAATTGACTACCAGAATATTGGGGAGGGTCAGGCTTACGTTGAGCGCCAGCGGTGCGCCGAAGCTGCTCCACCCCTGGGATACGCCAAGCTGCAGTGCCGCAAGGGGCAGACAGGCGAACCAGCCGCCCAGCAGGCTTGAGATTAGCAGCGGCCAGGGAACAGCGCCCTCCGCTCCGCGGTACAGGCCGATACTAAGCAAGGCAATAAAAAAGACCAGCTGGACGCAAGCCAGCAGTGCCATAATAATGGTGAACTTGGCAACATAAACTGCTGTCCTTGTTACAGGAAGAGACAGCAGCATCTTCCAGCCTCCGTCGCTGTGCTCGGCCCGGCAGATGAGTGCCGCAAAGAGGCCTGTGAGCACTGGAAGAAATAATAGGGCATGCATCATTGACATGACATTCAGCAGCACCTGCCAGGAGACCGGCTCCCCGTCCTGCCGGATATCAGCCAGCGCTCCTACCGGCAATGCTACTAAGGGGCTGATGCCCACCAGCAGCCAGATAAAGGACCTCGACAGCTTCAGTCTCTCCGCCGAGAGAATTCTTATAAAGCTCCGCATGTTCAATCCACATCCTTTCGCGCGAAATGAACGGCTCCCGGCAGGATCATCAGCAGGCCGAGCAGCAGGCCCGATGCGATGAACAGCCAGGGTGACTCTGCTTCCCAGGCAAGAGCAGGCCAGTTAAGCGGCATCCATTCAGACAGATACATGGAAAAGAGGCTTAGCAGTGACAGCGTAATTCCCGCTGCCACCGGAAAGGTCTGATTGCGGCTGGATAAAGAGAGCCACAGCTGCAGGGCAATTATCGGGAGTGCCCCGGCATAGGAGGCAAAGCCCAGCCTCAGGATGTCTGCATAGGGGATAGTCTGGATGCCGAAGCCAAGCAGCAGACCCAGAGCCAGCGTACCTGCGGACAGCAGCAGACAGGAGCAGACCAGCAGCAGCAGGCAGAGCAGCAGTTTAGCCATATATACGGCGGTCCGCGAGACCGGCAGTGCCAGCAGCTGCTTCCATGAGCTCATCTGATGCTCGACATTTGCAATCAGGGAGCAGACCAGTGTTCCGCCCAGGTAAAGGGCAATCGGGACGAAGCCGGCTATATTGCTGAGCAGCCCGCCCCATAAATCAGCCTGGTACTGCCCCTTGAGATAATCATAACGGAGCCCGAAATTCAGCCCCTGCATCGCCGTAAGCCCCAGCGGCCCCAGAAAGACCAGAAACCATAGGCCTTTGCCGCGGATTTTGAGCCAATCGGCCGAGAGCGCCCGCCACATCATGATACGCCTCCCTCAATAACCTGCAGGAAGAACTGCTCCAGTGACTGACGGTGTTCCTCTACCCGGTAGACAGCATGCCCGTTCTCCACCAGCTCCCTGACCAGCAGCGCCACCCGTGCATCACTCATCCGGGGCAGAACGACCCTGCTCTCCTGCAGTGAGCCGCCGCAGCCACGTAGCGATGATAGCTCCAGCGCAGCCTCCGGCTCAGAGACGGCCAGCCGCAGCTCACCTGCTGCCTGCTCCTGCAGATGGGCGATGGTGTCCTGATAGATCATGGTGCCCTGGCGGATAATGCCGACGGTATCAGCCATTTGTTCAATCTCGCTAAGCAAATGGCTGGAGACGAGGACCGTAATACCATATTCAGCCGGAAGCCGCTTGATCAGCGAGCGGATCTCCTGAATCCCGGAAGGATCAAGCCCGTTCGTCGGCTCGTCCAGAATAAGCAGCTCCGGGCTGCCCAGCAGCGCGGCAGCTATACCGAGCCGCTGCTTCATGCCGAGCGAGAAGCCCTTGACCGGCCGCTTCTCTTCGCCGGTCAGCGAGACAATATCCAGTACCTCGGCAATCCGGGCCTTAGGCACATCCAGTATCCGGCGGATGGCCTCCAGATTGTCAGCAGCACTCAGATGCCCGTAGTAGGACGGCGACTCTACAAGCGAGCCCACCCGGCGAAGAATTTGCAGCTTATGCTTCCGCAGCTCCTTGCCGAATATTTGAATTTCGCCGGAAGTGGGCTGGATCAGGCCCAGCAGCATGCGGATGGTTGTTGTTTTGCCTGCGCCGTTAGGGCCCAGAAAGCCGTAGATTTCCCCCTGGCCGATGTTCAGATCCAGATGCTCCACGGCGGCCCGGCCGCGGTATACTTTTCTCAAGCCGTTTGTTCTGATAACTGTTGATTTCATTAGTCGTTCACCTCGGTATTCAGCATAATGCCCCAAGGTTAAAGCCGCAGCAGCAGCAAGTTTAAATTTTGTTTAAATTTCGCTCCTGCGGCAGATAGAGTATAACTGAAGTCCCCTCCGGGGAGCTGTCCGTCTCCCAGGCAAGTCCCATAGGCTGGAGCAGTAAACCGACGATTGACAAGCCGAGTCCTGCACCAGACGCTTCGGATGTGCTGTCCATCCCCTTCCCCCTGTCCGAAATGATGATCACGGCAGTGCCATCGCGTATTTCTGAACGGACTCCTACATATCGCCCGCTGCCCGCGTGACGCACAATGTTCTGGAAGAGGTTATCGAGAATCCGCCGGAACCAGCTCTCATCAACATTCCGGTACACCGGCTCCTCCTCCAGTTCAATTTCCACCTCAAAGCCTTCTTTCTCCCATAGCGGATACCAGGCCGCTGCGCTTTCCCGCACAATCCGCAGCACATCCTTACGTTCTGCCTTAAGCGTCATCCGGCCGCTGCTGAGCAGGTTGAAAGACAGCAGATTATCAATCAGGCCGCTGAGGCCTTCCATCCGTTCATCCATCAGCGCAATGGATTCCCGCCCGCGCTGTGACATTTCTTCTTTACCCAGGACATGGAGATGGCTGCGTATTACGGTCAGCGGGGTCCGCAGATCATGCGACAGATTGGCCACCAGCTGCTTGCGCAGCCCTTCTTCCTCCGCCTCACGGCGGCGGCTGGCCGAAAGCTCCGCTACCATGTAATTGAAGGCTTCCTCCAGCCGGCCTATTTCATCGGCTTTGCCGGGTTCGATAGGCTGGGGAATGCCGGCACCCCCTGTGAAGCTCATCGCTGTCTGCAGCCGCAGCAGACGCTTGCGGATTCTGGTGAAGAACAGCCAGGAGGCCGCAGCGAACAGTCCGAAAAAGATCAGCAGAAACAGGATATACCACGAACCCAGACTCTGAAAACGATAGGCTTCAGTAATCTCAGCCGGGATCTGCATCACCATGAAGCCTTCACCCGCATCCGCACGGTCGCCGACAAAAGCGACAATGGCCAGCGGCTGCCGCATCGCCGCCTCCTTCATGAAGGCGATGGCTTCAGGCGCATTCCACTGCGCAGGGATCCTGTCCGTACCCAGCTGTTCCTGAAGCTGAGGATCATCCGGGGAATGAATGAACCGGGTCTGTCCCTGACTGTCCACCCAGAACACTGCGGCCAGCGGATAGCTGCCGCTTAACTCCTTAAGCCGGCGGTCAACCGCTTCCGCCGTCTGACCGGAAAGCTCCAGCGCCTCCTGATGCCATTGCTTCTCCAGGACACTGATGTTGGAATACAGCTCATATTCCTCCGGCGGCTTATCGGCTGCCGAGATACTGAACAGGTTATAGCCCGCAAAGGTAAGCGGAATGCCGACAGGAATAAACAGCAGGGCACCCATGATGATCAGGAGATACCTTGAGAGCAGGGACTGCCGGCGCCCGTTCTGCTCCTTTTGCCTGCTGCTCATGCCCTCACCCGGTAACCGATCCCCCGGACCGTCTCAATGATCTCCGGGGCAGCCGGATTAAGCTCCAGCTTCTCACGCAGATAGCGGATATGTACCATCAATGTCTTATCCCCTTCAATATATGCCTCGCCCCAGACAGCTTCATAGATCTGTTCTTTGGTCAGAATCTGCCCGAGATGGCGCAGCAAAAAGGTAAAAATCTGAAACTGCTTGCCGGTGAGCAGAATTTCCCGGCCCGTTGCAGCCTCTTGAATAACATTGTTGCCCTCATAAACAATAAGATGCTTAAGGGCAAGCGCTGCCGGCTCGGCAGCGCCGGTGCGCCGTAAAAGAACTTCAATCCTGGCAGCCAGCTCATCGGGATGGAACGGCTTCGTCAAATAGTCATCCGCGAACTCCAGACCCTGCAGCTTGTCGTCTATGGAGGTGCGGGCGGACAACATCAGAACCGGCAAGTTAGGATAGGCCCGCTTCAGCCGTTGACCTACGGTGAAGCCGTCAAGCCCGGGCAGCATGACATCCAGAACAGCCAGCTGGCAGCCTGCTGCCGCCTCTACAGCACCCTCGCCGCTCTCCAGCCAGCGGACCGCATACTTTCTTTCCCGTAAATCTGCTGACACCGCGTTACCGATATCCCGGTCATCTTCCACATACAGCAGTGTAATGCTCATAGTACCTCCATTTCTTTTTGCGAAACATTCTAAGTTCGTAAATAATCCCCGGGCCGGCGGATAGACCGCGTTTGCTCCGGGGAATATGTACATCGTATGGTTATGCGCTGAATCCGAAGTCGGCCGGCGGCTTGTCCAGCGGTTTGCCGAAGAGATAGCCCTGGGCAAGCTCAATGCCGATATCCCGGCAATACTGGAACTCCTCGCGCCGTTCTATGCCTTCAGCCAGCACGCTGGCCCCGAAGGATCCGGCACGGCTCAGGATATCGCGAATCGTATTCTGCTTGCGTTCATCCTGATCACAGTAGCTGATCAGATTGCGGTCAATCTTCACATAATCCGGCTGGAGGCTGGACATAACCTCCACAGTCGAGTAGCCTGCGCCGACATCATCCAGCGCAACCCTCATTCCCTGTCTACGGTATTCGGCAAAAATCGCCTGTAGATGATTCATGTTGCTGATTTTCTCTGTCTCGACCACCTCGAACACGAAGTCCTCCGGGTCCTGATTCAGCCTGGCAATCGTTTCAAAGGTATGGGTAAGACAAAAATTGGGATTATAAATAGATGAGGGCAAAAAATTAACGAAACGCTTGATGCCTCTGGGCAGCAGTCTCGCACTGGTCTCAATCGCTGAGATCCGGGCAGCACGGTCTAAGAAAGAATGAAAGCCGGTTTGGCGGGCAATCTCAAACAGCTCGTAGGGCTGGAATGCGCTCCCCTCAGGCAGCGGCCGCAGCAGCAGCTCAAAGCCGACAATCTCTTCGGCAAAGTTGACAATAGGCTGCATGTGGCTGGTAAAATCATGGTTTGAAATGATGGAAATAAGATTGTCATTGGCAAATCTTATTTCTAACTGCTCCAGGGAAACCCAGCGCTCTGCCGTCATCCTGTCTGACCTGCCGCTGATGCACAGCATCAGGGAAGTACCGGCTTGCTTTTGCAGCAATTCCAGCAGCTTCAGCAGCTCAAAAAGCGCTTCTCTGGAAGCATACTTGATCATTCCCGTATTCTTCACTCCTGTAAACTCTACTCCTGAAGCTCTTAACGCGGAGGCAAGTACAAAGGTACACGGCTTAAACCGGATTTCCCCTTCATCCTCCACAGGCTCTATTGCAGAGCAGTCCCTACAGTTCATAGACATCCTCCCTCGCATCAAATGTCGAACCTTTAGTGAAGCCATTATATCATGATTTACCAATTTCCAGCCATGTGGCGCCACAAAATGACATCCTTAACTAACGCTTGCAGACACATGCTATTCACCGCTAAAAAGCCACCCGCTGAACCGGAGTCCGCAGGTGGCTGTATTCTTCGAGCTGCTAATGAAACTCTCCCGCCAGCTGTTATCTTCCTGCCGAAACGGAGGGCTGCCAGACGCCGTGCTCTTTATTTTTACCCATATACTCAATCCGTGTCGGCTTCAGCTCAAGCACTACATAATCCGGGTCCTCTGGTCCCTTGAACCATTCCTCCAGCGACTTGTTCCAGATTTTGGAGCGCAGGCCGTCGTCCTTGCTGACATCAACCCTGGCTTCGATCTCCAGCACATCCTTGCCGCCGCCCTGCTCATATCCAAGCAGCAGAAAAGCATTCGGATTATCCTTTAGCTCCTCCACCTTATGTGTTGTGCGATTGGTAGCCAGATAAATATTCAGTCCGTCATGAAATACCGCCATATAACGCACCTTAGGTTTGTTGCCGGCCTCGATCGTGCCGAAGGACCCGAACTTGTTGTCATCCAGCGCCTTGATGATAGTCTGCTCCAGCTCATTGTTATTCATGGACGAAATAGCTCCTTTCAGAAATCACGCAGATATACATTTATATATCCGCATTCACAGTTTGGATTTATCATACAATTAATCGTGCTTATTATAGTGTACCCCCTTCAATGACATTGAATCCGGGACAAAGCGATGAACGGACACCGCTGTACCGGTTCCGCTTAGCGTGGCTGTCTGCAAGTTAGGGTAATACTACACATGGCGATATTCTGATAAATAAGGTGGAACCTGCTTATGAATAGGCTTGAGGCTGAAGCTTCCGAACCGATGTTACATACTGTACTGCTGCAGTTTATTTTTCCTTTCTCCATTAAAAACGGTGAGGATGACAAGCTGATCCGGCAGCTTAAGCAGGACGGCTTCACACGCTTTTTTCTGGACAACAAGGAGCTTGAGGATGCTTATTACGGAGAAGGATACTGCGTGTCACATGAAAAAATGGAGCGCAGCTACCTCCCCTTCGCAGCCCATGTGCTGTTTCCGCGGGAAAAGGATAAGGACTCCTTCCGGCGCTTCTCCAAGGCACACGACCTCCCCTGCAGTCTGGAAATGCCCGGCCGCTCCATCGCCTTCCGGGTGCTGTCGACCGATATGTTCCTCTGCCCGTTTCAGCTGGGCTTTGTGACCATAAGGGTCCGCATTGAGGAGGATACGCTGCCTTTCAGTGTGGCCCTGGAATTCGCAGACCGGTTCCGCACGCTGGAGGACGCCAACCTGCAGGATAAGGGGACCTCCGTTCATTACGGTGACAGCTCCTATGATGAGGTCGAGGATTTTGTATTTGATTACCTGGTGCCTACCCTGAAGCCGTTTTTGGACCAGTCAGAGCTGGACGGCGCTTATTTCGAAACCCTGCCCTTCTTTGTTGATGAGCGGATGATGGTACAGGGATTTTACGGTTTGGAGCGCGGGGAGGAGGAAGAAATCGGAATGGAGCTGAAATTCCGCGCCTCCCAGCTGGATGGTCTGGACGAAAACGGCCAGCCTTATATGAGTGCCAGCAATCCGGACTATATAGCAGACTATTGCAGGGAGCATTCCTATAACCGCTGGGGTCCGGATACCTGTTACATGACCAATGAGCAGACCTTTTGCTGTCTGAGCAAGGCTAAGCCGGAGATTGCCGTCCAGCTGGCTAACCAGATGTACGGGGAGTATTACTACGGGCTGCTGCTGAGCCTTTTTCACAAAATCGTGCTGCTGAAGCTGTCCAATCTGCATTCCCGCCTGCGCATTGACCGCGACTATGATGAAATTGAGAATCTGATCTTTCTGATCAATAAGTTTTCGGCCAAATTCTATTTTATCGAGCTGATTTCGCAGTCGCAGGGCCGGGAGATTTTTTTCCAGCTGCGGAAGGTCTACGGCAATGACGCCTTATTCGGTGAAGTGAAGATGACCCTGGACGACCTGTTCCAGTATCAGGATAAATTCCAGGCTAAACGCCGGGATACGCTGCTCATGATCCTTACTATATTTACGGTGGTCAGCGGGATTTACGGGATGAACCAGGTCATTGAGGACTTGAAGGCTCCGATTGACTGGAGCAAGCTGCTGGAATACTCGCCTTTTGAATATCTCGCGCTGTTCGTCACGTTCACAGGAATTTCAGTCAGCATTTTCATGACACTGAAAGAGCTGCGGAGCAGCATCCGCAGCCGCCGCAGGAAGCGGTATTACTCCAAGGAATAGGGAGATTGCTACTGGACAACCCCAGGCGGTGCGTCTATAATACAGCGTAGAATAAGCAATACCCGATAACTTCATAGAACCAGGGGTGCTGGAATTGGCCGGCTGAGATTGTATCCCATAAGATACTGACCCTTATACCTGATCTGGATAATGCCAGCGTAGGAATCTTTAATTGCTTCCCGGCCCCCTGAGGCCGGAGCCTGCAGCCTTGCGCAACTGACTGGCGTCCCGATGAATCGGGGCGCTTTTTTTGCATATCAGATTTAGAAAAGAGAAGACTAGGGATTGCTGGAAGGAGTGAATAAAGGGAAATGGGAGTCAAAAAAAGCTTAATGCTCAGCCTGACCTGCATGCTGGCTCTGGCCATTGCCGGATGCGGCAGCAACGGGGCAAACGGAGATAACGGGGGGAAAACAGCCGGGGGAAACGCTTCTCCGGAAGCTTCTGCCGGAACAGCTGCGGATGTACCGGCTGAGCTTACCAAGATTAAGGTCGCACTGGATTGGACGCCGAACACGAATCATACCGGGCTGTATGCGGCCAAGGAGCTGGGGTATTACGAGGAAGAAGGCCTTGATGTAGAGATTGTCCAGCCGGGCGCAGCCGGAGCCGATACGATGGTGCTTTCGGGCGAGGCGGCCTTCGGGATCAGCGCCCAGGAAGCACTGACGCTGGCCCGCCTGCAGAACGTGCCGCTAGTATCCGTTGCCGCCATCATTCAGCATAATACTTCCGGATTCGCTGCACCGAAGGACCGTAACATAACATCTCCTAAAGATTTTGAAGGCAAAACCTACGGCGGCTGGGGCTCGCCGGCTGAGGAAGCAGCCATGAAAGCCATCATGGACCCTGAGGGCGGGGACGTGAAGAAGGTCAAGCTGGTGAATATCGGCGAAGCTGATTATTTCACGGCTGTGAAGCGCGACATTGATTTCGCCTGGATCTTCTACGCCTGGACCGGGATTGAGGCCGAGCTGCGCGGCGAGCCGCTCGATATGCTCTATCTCAAGGATTACGCGCCGCAGCTTGATTACTACACGCCGATCCTGACGACCAGCGAGAAGGAAATTGCCGAGCGCCCTGAGCTGGTGAAGGCCTTCCTCAAAGCGACGTCGAAAGGGTACCAGTACGCGATTGACCAGCCGGAGGCGGCAGCCGATATTCTGATCAAGGCCGTGCCGGATCTTGATCCGGAGCTTGTCCAGGCCAGCCAGAAATGGCTCAGTCCCAAGTACAAGGATGACGCTGCCCGCTGGGGTGAGCAGAAGGCTGAAATCTGGCAGAATTACGCCGACTGGATGTATGGCCTGAAGCTGCTGGACCAGCAGCTTGATGTAGAGGCTACGTTCACTAATGCGTTTTTGCCGGCGGAGTAAGTTCATATTGAGAGCTGGCTGATATCCAATACATTATATTGAGAGGATTGATTATTGTGGCAAACACACTGCTTAGCATTCAGGTTATCCCTAAAACACCGAACGGCGAGGACTCCATCCCTTATGTAGATACAGCAATCGAAGTCATTCAGAAATCCGGCGTGAAGCATCAGGTAAATCCGCTGGAAACAACGATGGAGGGTGAAATTACCGAGCTGCTCGAGGTGGTCCGTCAGATGCACGAAGCGCTCGTAGCTGCAGGCAGCCCAAGCATCATCTCCCAGATTAAAATCGCCCATAACCCGAATGGCATCAGCATGGACAAGCTGACGGAGAAATACCGGTGAGATCAGCCTTCAGGCAAATATGGCCGCCCTTAGTGGCGGTCATATTGTTTCTGGGGATCTGGCAGGCTGCGGTATCGTTATTTACCATCGATCCGTTTTTTCTGCCGGGTCCGGGCGCGGTCGCCCGTGCTTCCGCAGATAATGCCGCCAGTCTCTGGTCGCACACGGCCGCGACGCTGCGCCTGACCCTGATCGGCTTTCCGATCGGCGCAGGGGTCGGACTGATCGTAGCGCTGCTGCTGCATCTGGTGCCCTGGCTGAAACGGGCCATCTATCCGCTGCTGATCCTCAGCCAGAATGTGCCCTCCATTGCGCTCGCACCGCTGCTTGTTATCTGGTTCGGCTTTGACCTGCTGCCGAAGATTATGCTGATCATACTCGTCTGCTTCTTCCCTGTCGCCGTTGCTGCCATGGGCGGCCTTGCGCAGAGTGACCGGACGATGATGAATTATATGAAGATGGCCGGTGCAAGCAAGTGGCAGATCTTCACCAAGCTGGAGCTGCCCGGCTCCCTGCCCGCCCTGTTCTCCGGCCTGAAAATCTCCGCCACCTATGCCGTAATGGGCGTAATTGTCGCGGAATGGATCGGCGCGGACAAAGGACTGGGCTACTACATGCTGCTCCAAAAGTCAGCCTACCGTACAGCTAATCTCTTTGTCGCTATCACTATTATCGTATTACTGAGTCTGGTGCTGTTCGCAATCATCGCTATAATCGAGCGGTGGCTGGTGCGCTGGAAGCCGCGGGAATCGGAATGAGGACAGTTGCGGCTGGTCTTCGGCAGAATTAGGTGGATTTTCGCCTGTTAATTTGCTTCGGTCAGGGCCTGGGGCGGGTTTAGTTGGATTTTTGCCGGCTAATTATACCCTTTCGGCCTAACAGCAGCATTTCGGGCGAGATCAAGCTGCCTTTTTCCACCTAATTGCCGATGTTAGACGAATATTGTACGATTAGGTGGACTTTTTCCCACTAGCTATTAAGTTAATCCTTGGTTATCCATAAATATAGGCTACACCGCCGCTGTATGCGGACTCCACCCCAGGAAGGAGGGATTTCTACATGCCTCACTCATCACATAAAGGAGCATCTCCCGGGAAACCGCTCCCCCGGGGCACGGGGGCGACGGATGCTGCCGGCCCGACAGTACGGGAAACCGCTGCCTCCTCGGCGCCAGCTACTGTAAACGCCACGAGCTCTTTAGCACCGGCAACCACTACCTCGTCGGCGCTAGCAACTGAAATCGCCACGAGCTCTTTAGCACCGGCAACCGCCGCCTCCTCGGCACCGGCATTAAATACCGCCGGTACAGCACCCGGCGCAGCTGCACAGGGCCTGCCGCCGGCGCTCGAGGTCCGCGGCGTCTCCAAAACGTTCAGACGCGGCCGCAAGGAGACCCGCGTACTGAACGAAGTGTCCCTGACGGTCGAGCCGCAGGAGTTCGTCTCGATCCTCGGCCCGTCCGGCTGCGGCAAAAGCACCCTGTTCCATATCATCGGCGGCCTTGAGACGCCGGATACCGGAACAGTCCGCATGAACGGCAGCGCCGTGACCGGGCAGCGCGGCGAGATTAGCTATATGCCGCAGCAGCCTGCGCTGTTCCCATGGCGCAGCACCCTGGACAACGTCCTGCTCGCCGGCGAGCTGAAGGGCGAGCCGCAGGCCGCCGCACGGGAGAACGCCCGCCGCTGGCTGGACAAGGTCGGGCTGGGCGGCTTCGAGCGTGCTTATCCGCACATGCTGTCCGGCGGCATGCAGCAGCGGGCCGCCTTCCTGCGCGCCCTGCTGGCGCCGCAGGAGCTGATGCTGCTGGATGAGCCGTTCAGCGCGCTGGATGCGCTGACGCGCAGTGACATGCAGCGCTGGCTGCTGGAGCTGTGGGAGGAGAACCGCCGCTCCGTGCTGTTCATCACCCACAACATTGAGGAGGCGCTGCTGCTGTCGAGCCGGATCTACGTCTTCTCCGGCCGTCCCGGCTCCATCCTCCACACGGTAGACGTGCCTTTTCCCCGGCCGCGCCGTGATGAAATCACCGACACACCGGAGTTCCTGCAGCTCAAACGCCAGCTGTCACAGTGGATGCGCGAGGAGCAGGCAAAGAGCAGGACATAGCAGAAGGACAGCGATCCGGCTGCACCGCTGCGACAATACACGCTTGTATACCCCAAGCCCCGCCACCTGCCCCAGCAGGACAGCGGGGCTTTTTTGGGCTATCAGCCGAGCAGACTGTTCTCACTATCAAAGAAAGAAAGCAATAAATATCAAAAACGCGCGGCCGGATTCTGATAATCTTTTACACAGAGGGGGTGAGACACTGAGTTACACTGCTATGATCCAAAAGACAATCGAATACATCGAGACCAGCCTGCATGAAGAACTTCCGCTGGAACGTATCGCGCAGTTTATCGGATTTTCCAAATATCATTATCACCGGATTTTTCAAAAGGAAGTAGGCGTGACCTTATCCGAATATATCCGCTACCGGAGAATTGCCAACGCCGCCAACCTCTTGCTGTACACCGACAAAAAAATCATCGACATCGCCGTCCATTACCGGTTCGAAACCCAGGAATCGTTCACACGCGCTTTTAAAAAGTATTATCACCTGCCGCCCGGACAATACCGGGCAATTATCGGCAGCCTAACCCGGCAAAAGGAGGAAACAAAAATGAAGCAGGAAGAAGCAATTAAGGGGTGGTTTCTCAGCGGAAGTCATCCGTTCAATTATTCAATGGAACTGGACCGCAAGACGTTTCATAAGGGAAAAGCCTCCGGGCTTCTGAAATCGGTAACCGTTGAAGGGGTGGATGAATTCGCCACCATGATGCAGCAGTTCAAGGCAGATAAGCATCTAGGCAAGCGGATCAAGCTGTCCGGGTTCCTGAAAACAGCCGGGGTCAGCGGCTTTAGCGGCTTTTGGATGAGAATAGATAATAATCTTGGAGACATTGTGCAGTTTGACAATATGAGCAACCGGCCGGTAACCGGGGATAGCGAATGGAACCATTATGCCATTGTTCTGGACGTGCCGGACAACAGTGCCGTTGTATCCTTCGGGGTCATTCTTTCCGGATGCGGCCGCGTATGGGTGGATGAGCTTAGGTTCGAGGAAGTGGATGGCAGCATCGCGGTGACAAACCTGAATTACACGCAGGATCTGTTAGATGAGCCGGTTAATCTGTCCTTTGAGGAGTAGTGTTCATGCTTACACGCGGATTGTGCGGCTGACTGCGGGATATGCGTTCAGTAACGCTGATTGTTGCCATGCCCATGCTTATGATGGTCCTGTATCACTTCGATCAACAAGAACCCTCCGTTCTTTCTGAAAAAGTAAGATAAGAATAAGCATGGCCCCCGGCACCGCCGGTACACCATGCTTATTTAATCCGGTATCAATTAACGCTTCATAAAGCCCTTCTCCTGCAGAAAATCCTTCAGGTGCAGACGCGCAGGCTCAGCGAGCCGCTTGGCCATCATAGCTGACCACGGGGCGCTGCTCTGTCCGCCGGTCCGTTTATGCATGTAGTCACTGCTTACCTTGTCGTAGATTTCAACCTGCGACGCCGTTGTTTCTTTGTCGTAGCCGTTGTAGTGCAGTACCGCGGACAGCGGCAGGCGCGGACGCAGACCGGATTCACCGGCCGGGGTACCGAGGCACATGCCGAATACCGGATAGACCAGTTCTGGCAGGCCGAGCAGCTCGGATACAGCGGCGCCGTTGTTGCGGATGCCGCCGATGTAGACGACCCCAAGCCCCAAGGACTCTGCAGCAACCGCTGCGTTCTGTGCAGCCAAAGCAACGTCAACGGTGGCGACAATCAGGTTCTCTGTTGTATCCTCATAGGTTTCTGCATCGCCCAGATGCGGGCGGACTGTCTCCTTCAGCCGGTAGAGATCGGCACACCACACCAGAAACACGGGGCACTGTTCAATATAAGCCTGATTGCCGGAATAGGCGGAGAGCTGGGCCTTAAGCGCAGCATCAGTCACAGCTATGACGCTGTAAGCCTGCACATTGCTGGAGGTGGAGGCCATCTGCGCCGCGCCGATAATGGCGGCAAGCTGCTCATCAGTTACAGGAGTGTCCAGGTACTGGCGTACCGAGGCATGCTTCATTAACAGCGATAGGGTCTCGTTATCCGGACTGCCTGCCGCAGCCTTTTGTTCATCACTCATGGTTAAATCGCTCCTTATTCCTGCCGCCGGCTACAGCTTCACCCGCTGCAGCCGCAGCGCATTGAGTACAACCGACACGGAGCTGAAGGCCATCGCGGCTCCTGCGAGCCACGGTGCCAGAAAGCCCAGTGCGGCTATCGGTATCCCAATTGTATTGTAAGCGAGCGCCCAGAACAAATTCTGCTTGATATTACGCAGGGTTTTGCGGCTCATCAGAATAGCATCAGGGATGCTCATCAGATCACCGCGCATAAGCGTAATGTCTGCCGCTTCCATGGCAATGTCCGTACCGGTGCCGATTGCCATTCCGGTATCGGCGGTAGCCAGCGCCGGCGCGTCATTGATTCCGTCGCCGACCATTGCCACCTTCACTCCGCCGCTCTGCAGCCTGCGGATTTCATCCGCCTTACCTTCGGGCAGCACCTCTGCCAGCACGGTGTGGATTCCGGCCTGCTGGGCAATAGCTTCTGCGGTCAGCTTATTGTCACCCGTTATCATCACTACCTCAATGCCCATCTCATGCAGTCTGGCTACCGCTGCCTTCGAGGTCTCTTTAATGGTATCGGCAACAGCCACAATACCGGCGATGCTTCCGTCCACAGACACCAGCATCGCGGTCTTGCCTTCCTGCTCCAGCTTCTTCATCAGCGGAGCCCACGGGCCGGGATCTGCGCCGCTCTCCTCCATCATCCGCCGGGTACCCACCAGCACTGCCGCTCCGTCAACTGCCGCTGAGATACCCCTGCCCGGTACGGCCTGGAACTGCTCTGCCGCCGGGAGTGCAAGCCCGCGTACAGCAGCGCCGGCCACAATAGCCTCAGCGAGCGGATGCTCCGATAGCTTCTCTGCTGCCGCAGTAACCGCCAGCAGCCGGTTCTCCGCCAGCTCCTTGCCGTGCGCGGGAATTCCGGTAGTGGTCAGGATATCCGTCAGCACCGGCTTGCCGCTGGTCACCGTACCGGTCTTATCCAGCACAACAATCCGGATGTCCCTGGCCGCTTCAAGATGCTCTCCGCCCTTAAACAGAATTCCGAATTCGGCAGCCCGGCCCGAGCCGGCCATAATCGAGGTCGGCGTCGCCAGGCCAAGCGCACAGGGGCAGGCGATGACGAGCACGGCAATGGCTTTTTCCAGTGCATCGGCAAATTGTCCGGGTGCCCCCCAGAGGTACCAGATGAAGAAGGTTACTACAGCTATACCGACCACGATGGGCACAAAAATACCGGAAATTACATCGGCAATCCGCTGAATCGGCGCTTTCGAGCCCTGTGCCTCCTCTACCACGCGGATGATCTGCGCCAGGGCGGTATCGCGTCCTACCTTACGGGCTTCTATCTTGAGCATTCCGTTTTTGTTAACTGTAGCCCCGATTACAGGGTCACCCGGCTTCTTCTCCACCGGGATGCTCTCCCCTGTCAGCATCGACTCATCCACAGAAGACAAACCTTCCAGAACCTGCCCGTCAACCGGTATCTTCGTACCCGGCTTCACCATGACAATATCCCCGGGAATAACCTCTTCTATAGAGATGCTGATCTCTTCACCGCCGCGGATAACCAGCGCGGTCTTGGCCTGCAGCCCCATCAGGCTGCGGATGGCATCCGAGGAACGGCCCTTGGCAAGCGCCTCAAACCATTTACCTACCAGTATAAGGGTGATCAGGACTGCGCTCGTTTCATAATACATGTCGACCGAATGGTTCATCCCGCTCATGCCAAGAGAGTCTATGGTCAGATACAGACTGTAAAAATAGGCCGCCGAGGTACCAAGCACAACCAGGACGTCCATATTGGCACTGCCGTTCTTCAGCGCCTTATAGGCGCTCACATAAAACTGCCAGCCGATAAGGAACTGGACAGGGGTCGCCAGCACAAGCTGGAACCAGGGGTTCATCAGCAGGTCCGGCGCCGGAATCCAGGCAGTGAAGGAGAAATGGCCCGCCATTGCCCACAGCAGCGGAAAGGAAAGAACCGCCGAAATGATCCATTTATTCCGCTTGCGTATAATCTCCTGCCCCCGCTGGTCCGCTGTTTCCTTGCGGTCCTGCTTCAGCGACGCCTTATAGCCGATGCTGCTGACCTTCTCCATAATATCGGCCGTGCTGACATTACCCGGTGTATATTCAACATGTGCCGTCTCCAGCGCCAGATTCACATTCACCGACGCAATGCCCGGCATCCGGCCGAGCACCTTCTCGATCCGTGCCGAGCAGGCGGCGCAGGTCATACCTGTAATATCGAAATCCGCCGATTCCTTAAGCGTATCGTAACCGAGCGAACGGATCTTCTCTTCAATCTGCGGCAATCCGGCAACTGCAGGATCAAACCCCACTGTCGCCTGCTCCAGTGCAAGGTTTACATTAACCTGCGATACCCCCTCCATCCGCGACAGCCCCTTCTCAATCCGGGCTGCACAGGCGGAGCAGGTCATGCCTGTAACCTGCAGCGTAGCCTGCTGCCGGCCCGCTTCTGCACTCTTTTCCATTGGCCAAACACCTCCATATACCCCATTGGGGTATCGTTCTGAGAAAAATAAAAGGCATGGATGCCACCGGACCCCGTAACGGGTCCCGGCTCCAGGCCTTTATTGCCGGAATCCGGCTTACACCACGTCGTATCCCTGATCCTCGATGGCTTCTTTAATAACATTAAGGCTTACTTTACTCTCGTCATACTCCACAGCCACTTTCTTGGCCTGCAGATCTACCTTGGCAGCAGCGCCTACGCCGCTTACCGCTTTCTCTACAGCACTGACACAGTGTCCGCAGGACATTCCCTCAACCGTTAAAGTTACGTTTGACATGGTAAACCCTCCTATAAAATGTTGTTGTGGCGATTAACCTGTAATGCCCTATTTCATGAGCTTGTTGACCGTAATCAGCAGCTCGTCGATAACCTCATGCTCTCCGGCCTCAATCCGCTCCACGATACAGCTGCGCATATGGCCTTCCAGCAGCAGCTTACCGACTCCGCCGAGCGCAGCCTGAACAGCTGCCAGCTGGTTAAGCACGTCATCGCAGTACGTATCGCGCTCAATCATGCCTTTAATCCCGCGGATCTGTCCTTCTATCCGGTTAAGCCGGGTAGCCAGTCCGTTCTTAAATTCCTCGGAATGGTGGCTCTTGCGCACACCCGGAGCATGACAGCTGCTGTCGCAGGCTGCAGGAGTCTGCTTCTCTTCCTTTGGTGCCATCTAACATACCTCCCTGTATCCTGGCTGCAAACCAAGCTTAACATACCCCCCGTGGGTATGTCGAGAAAATTATTTATGCAGTAAAAAAGGATTTTGTTCAAATGACAGCGAATACCCATGAAGAAGCCAATATTTACATATTTTTTTATTCTGAATCAGAGGCAGGTAAGCTTTAATGGTTTACGATGGCATTATTATCGGTTTCATTGCCGGCTTATTCCGGGGCGGACTTAAGCACGGCCTTGTCCAGTTCAGCAACATCCGGCTTAAGTCAGGCTGGATCTTCCCGCTGCTGCTGGTATTCCAATTTTTGATGTTTTATATGCAGGAGCGCTCGTCCACTGTTGCCGCAGCCAGCGGATATATCTATATCGCTGTGTATGTGGTAGGGCTGATTTTTTTATGGTTGAACCGGCACAACAAAGGATTCTGGCTGATTATGATAGGCGTATTCCTGAACTTTCTGGTTATGCTTGTCAACGGAGGAAGAATGCCGGTATCCTACGAGGCGGCGTCCGTTCTGGACCCGATCTATCTGGAGATGCTCAAAAGCGGCGATGCAGTTACCAAGCACTACCTGCTTGATGCTTCGACCCGCCTGGCCTTTCTGGGTGACATTATCCCCCTGTCCAGCCCTTATCCGCGTACGCAGGCTATCAGTATTGGTGACGTAGTAATGAATTTCGGAATCTTCCTGTTCATCCTTCACATTATGACACCTGCCGCCACAACCCGGAATACGCAGCCTGATATGCAGGGATAAGCCGCTAACTGATTATATGAAGGGAGGATTCTTCTGTGAAAAAGAAAGTGGAAGGCATTAAATATTCCCGTCTGGCGATCAATGCTATTATCGTAGCGTCTGTTGTTGTCGCTCTGACTTCAGGCTTCAAGATTGGCGGACTATAATATGATCTGCAACGAAACAGGTGGGACCTTCCGCCTGTTTCTTTACATTACGGCTATTCAATTATTCCTAAAACCATTATTATGTACAAAGGAATATTCTGATAATGTAAAGAGGGGTCCTCATGTCTAAACTTAAATCTTTTGTTGCAACGCTGGATTCAGGCCACATGTATGCACTGTCCGTATGCCTGATCGGCATGGGACTGTTTTCATATAGTAACCGCTTTGAGTTCCTCCACTACTCCACCTCCACCTGGGTCTGGGTTTATGCGATGACCAGCGCCTGCCTTATTCTTAACTTCTTCATGATCCAGCTTCCGCCGGAAGGCAATGAGCAGTCGATGGATTCATCGGTGTATCTGGCTTGCATCTTCATATTCGGGCCGGGATTTACACTGACTGTCCTGCTGCTGAACTGTATATTTTTTGCTGTCATAGATCGCAGCACACGCTGGTGGAAGCATCTGACTAATTTTTTTATCTACTCCACTATGATCATTGCATCAGGCGCCTGCTTTCATTACCTTGGAGGAAACCCCGGACCGCTTGTAAATACTCAGCTATTCACTTATCTTATTGTATTGGCCGTTTATTTTTCCACTAATACCCTGATGGTTGTTTTATATTATTACATTTTGTACCGGGCTACGCTTTACGAAACCATCAAAGGCATGATTAAAGATGCGATGTTCGTTTATCTGTGTACTTTAGTGCTTTCCCTCGTGTTGACGGTGCTCGTCTATCACAATCAGATTCTCGGGCTGCTGCTCTTCATGGCCCTGGCGGTGCTGCTCTGCCAATCCTTCAAGAAGCTGTTTGCCATGTACCGCAGCATTGAGGAAAGAGCCAATACCGACCAGCGGACAGGACTGTTCAACCATAGCTACTTTGAGGAAGTTCTCGAACAGGAAATTCAGAAATCACGGTCCTCAGGCACGCCCTTATCGCTTGCTATGATTGATCTTGACGACTTCAAAAAATATAACGATCACTTTGGCCACCTTCAGGGGGACAAGCTGATCTCCTTTGTCGGGGAGCTGCTTAAGACAGAGTCCCGGAAATCAGGCACGATCGCTGCGAGGTACGGCGGCGAAGAATTCACCCTGCTGATGCCCGGCTATGACAGCCAGGAGGCCCGGACCTATATTGACCAGCTGCGTATAAAGCTCAACAACAGCCGCTTTGAAGGTGTTGAAATCTTCCCGCTCGGCTGCCTTGCCTTCTCGGCCGGGGTTGCCGCCAGCAGCAGCGACATCCATGATAAGTCCCAGCTCGTCGACCATGCCGATCAGGCACTCTACTACTCCAAACGCCAGGGCAAAAATACCGTCCACACGTACGGAATGCATTCCCCGCTGGAGCAGGAGCTGGACTTTAGCCAGGATGTGCGGGATATCGAGCAGCAGCTTAACCTGTTCATGTACAAGGATATGGAGACGTTCCGCCATTCCAAACGCGTCTTCCGTTATGCAATGGATATGAGCGAAATTCTGGACATGGATGCCATATCCAAACGAAATTTCACTCTGGGGGCGCTGATTCACGACATCGGCAAGCTGGAGATACCCTGGAGCATCCTGAACAAAACAGACAAGCTCGCCCCCGAGGAATGGGAAATGGTAAAGTGGCATGTCACCTGGGGCAAAAAAATGGCGCTGACCAACGACAAGTTCAAGGAGCTCGCTCCTTATATTGAACTGCATCATGAACGCTACGACGGCAAAGGTTATCCGTACGGCTTCAAGGGTGAGGAAATCCCCCGCCTCTGCCGGATGCTTACGATAATTGACTCCTTCGATGCCATGACCACCGAACGCCCGTACCAGCCGACCAAATCCTTCGATGAAGCGGTCATTGAGCTGCGTGCCTGTGCCGGAAGCCAGTTCGATCCGGAGCTTACGGAGATTTTCATCCAATATTTAGAGACCAGAGAGCCCCGGCACGGAAGTGCGGTGATGTAGATCGCCGCTGTCCGCCGGCCGGCTCTTTTTTATGAGCAGCTGTGGCTTTCCCTCTCCCCTTGTTCGCATACATCCCCTCAGTTACGCCCATACTTTCTACTGAATGCCGAAAAATAATTGTTGCTACCCTATTCAAATTTGAATATAATAAGGTCTGTTTCTAGAATGAACGTGAAAAGGAGTCTGCGAAGCATGCATACTAAAGAAAGTAATTTAAAGCTCGTGGTTGTCGGCCTGCTGCTGGGTATTCTGATGTCCGCAATGGATAATACCATTGTAGCTTCAGCTATGGGCACCATCGTATCCGAGCTTGGCGGTCTCGACAAAATTGTCTGGGTCACCTCCGCATATATGGTTATGGTCATGGCCGGCACGCCGATTTTCGGCAAGCTGTCGGATATGTACGGCCGCAAACGGTTCTTCATCTTCGGCCTTATCGTGTTCCTGGCAGGTTCTGCCCTGTGCGGAACGGCAGCCAGCATTACACAGCTCAGTATTTACCGGGCCATTCAGGGGATTGGCGGCGGTGCACTGATGCCGATCGCCTTCACCATTGTGTTCGATATTTATCCGCCTGAAAAAAGAGGTAAGCTGACCGGACTCTTCGGCGCCGTCTTCGGCATCTCCAGCGTCATCGGGCCGCTTCTGGGCGCGTACATTACCGATTATCTCAGCTGGCAGTGGGTATTCTACATCAACCTGCCGATTGGCATCGTCGCCTTTATCCTGATCATGACGTCTTATAAAGAATCCATCTCTCATGCCAAGCAGCGGATTGACTGGGGCGGCGCTTTTACGCTTGTCGGCTCGATCATCTGCCTGATGTTCGCCCTTGAGCTTGGCGGCAACCAGTATACCTGGGATTCCGCTACCATTCTCGGCTTGTTCGCCGGCTTTGCCGTGCTGCTGATTGCCTTCATCTTTATCGAACGATCGGCATCAGAGCCCGTAATTTCATTCGCGATGTTCGGCAAACGGTTATTTGCAACCAGCAGCCTGATCGGTCTGTTCTACGGCTCCACCTTTATTGTGGCTACAGTCTACATCCCAATCTTCGTGCAGGGTGTTAACGGCGGCTCGGCTACCAACTCAGGGCTGATCCTGATGCCGATGATGATCGGCACCGTGCTCGGAAGCCAGATCGGCGGGCTGCTCACTACCAAGACCAGCTTCCGCAACATTATGCTGCTCTCAGCAGTGTGCTTCCTGGCAGGGGTATTCTGCCTGAGCACGTTGTCACCGGAAACCTCGCGGCTGATGCTGAATCTCTTTATGCTGCTGACCGGCTTCGGCGTCGGCTTCTCCTTCTCGGTGCTCAGCATGTCTTCGATCCATCATTTTGACATCCGGCAGCGCGGCTCTGCGACCTCCACCAGCACCTTCATGCGTTCACTCGGCATGACGCTCGGGATTACAATCTTCGGGATTATTCAGCGCAACAGCTTCACGAACGGCCTGAGCAGCGCTTTCGGCAACAGTGAACAGGCTGCCTCCTTCGGTAGTCCGCAGGCAGCGCTGACTCCGGAGGCCCGGGCCAATATTCCCGCTGACGTACTGGGCAAGATTACCGGCTCACTGTCCGATTCCATCTCCCGTACCTTTATGTGGGCGCTGATTCCAGCAGTGCTCGGGGTAGTGTTTGTCATCCTGATGCCTAAGGACCGGCTTACACTTAAGCCGAAGACAGCTCAGCCCTCCGGCAACCGGGGGTAACCCGCAATGTCGATGAAAATGGTAATTCTCGGCCTGCTGCAGGAAAAAGACATGCATCCTTATGAGATTACACTCATTATGAAGGAGCGCATGTACGACCAGATGATGAAGCTGCAGATGGGCTCACTCTACTATGCTGTCGACAGGCTGGCGCAGGAGGAGTATATCGAAGCCGGGGAAACGATCCGCAGCAATGACCGCCCGGACAAAACCATTTACCGGATCAACGGTAAAGGTAAAGCCCTGTTCGAGCAGCTGATCCTGCAGCAGATCAAGAAGGTCGAGCTGGTCTACCACCCTCTCTACATGGCTCTGGCGCTGTCGCGGTATATTGACCAGGATAAGGTGGAAAAGGTGCTGGAGGAACGTATCCGTGAGATTGAGCATCAGGTCAATTATGCTTATCAGGTCTACGAGGAGCATATTTCTGTTGTTCCCCGCTCGGCACTGCACCTGATGTACGGCCGGTACGAACACAGCCTTACCGAGCTGAAATGGCTGAAACGGCTGTACGCGGATGTTACGGCACGCAAGCTTAACGATTTCGGCACACCGTTGTCACTATAGATAAGTATGGTCAAAGGGGCCCTAAGAGGGGCCTCTTTGCTGTTTAGTAACACCTGAAACGGTGTATTAACGTGCAAACTATTCTTTAAGAGAGCGAGGGATTTCATATGGACACGGAAAAAGAGTCACTGAAGCAGCGCAGGCTGCAGGGAGACGAGCGTGATCACCCTGAGCAGTACCCGACAGACAAGCCAAGCCTGTTCGATCTGCATGAGAGCGAGCAGCATGTTGATCCTATTCCGGTAGAGGACCTGACGCTGGAGAAACAGGAGGAGAAGGATAAGGAAGGTACGAAGCACCGCTCCTCCAGTGACAAAAAGTACCATACCGGCTTCTGAGGGTGTACAATATCCCTGAGCTGTTATTCCATTGTGACGGAGGGATAGGTTTTGCTGAAAACGCTGCCACTTAACACACGGGGAATCCCTGCCAGCCGGATTGCCCTGGGCTGTATGGGCCTCGGGGGAGGCTGGGATCATGAGCCGCTGACTGCGGATAATATCCGGCAGGGACACGAGGCGGTTGAAGCCGCACTGGCAATCGGCATCAACTTTTTTGACCATGCGGATATCTATACCCGCGGTAAAGCGGAGAAGGTGTTCGGCCAGATCTTCAAGGACCGGCCCGGGCTCCGCGAGGAGATGATTATCCAGTCCAAATGCGGTATTAAGCTGATTGAGCCGGGAGACACCAGCAATACGTTTGATATCTCGGGAGAGCACATCCTGAGGAGTGTTGACGGCACCTTAGCCCGCCTCGGCACAGACTATCTTGATATCCTGCTGCTGCACCGGCCCGACCCGCTGATGGACCCGGAGGAGATTGCAGGGGCCCTGCATCAGCTCAAACAGTCGGGTAAGGTCCGCCACTTCGGCGTCTCCAACATGAGCGCCGCCCAGATCAGGCTGCTGCAGCACTATTGCGACGAGCCGTTTATTGTGAACCAGCTGCATATGAGCCTGGCCAAAATCAGCTGGCTTGATGCCATGATCAGCGTGAACCGCGAGCCCTGGAAGGACATCACCTTCCCTGAAGGCACGGTTGAATACTGCCGCATGGAGAATATCCAGCTGCAGGCCTGGGGACCGCTTGCTCAGGGCAGCTTCAGCGGCCGTTCGCTTGAAGGCCAGCCGGAGAGCGTAGTGAATACGGCCGCTATAGTCAGCTCGCTTGCTGAACAGAAGAGCACCACTCCTGAAGCTATAGTATTATCCTGGCTGATGAACCATCCGGCAGCGATCCAGCCGGTAATCGGCACCGTGAATCCCCGGCGGATCGCCGCCTGCGCCGGAGCCGATAAGGTGGAGCTGTCCCGCAAGGAATGGTATGAGCTGTATATAAGCTCGCGGGGGGAGAAGCTGCCTTAGGCGCTAATGGAATACACCCGGCAGCAGCATGAAGAGCGTCACCTCCGGTTGATCAGGCCGGAGGTGACGCTCTTTTGCGGTTATGCCTATATCAGTTATTTTTGACCTGCTCAAACGTATTCTTGAAGGTGAAGTTTACGGACTTACCCTGAATGGCATCGTTGTCGAAGGCAAGGCCGGTATCATCAACAAAAGTTACATTATAAGCAAGGTGCATGGTTTTTTTAGCCGGAAGAATCAGATTCGGAAGGTTGGCATCACGCCCTGCGCCTCCGTTATACAGGTCCTTAAGCGAGCCCACATAAGCATCCGATACACTGACCTCCACCGTCTGCCCGTTGTTATTCACACGATAAGTCCAGTCAAGCACGGCTTCTCTGGCAATTGCAAATGCCTCCTGTCCGCTGCGCGCCATCGCTTTGGTGAAGCTTGGGCCGTTAATCAGAGTTTTGAATAACTGATCCGCAGCCTCGTTCACTTGATTGAGCGCATCAGCATTAAGCGTAACACCGCCCGGCGTTGCCAGTGCAGCTACGGTTACTACCGCCTGCTCGCCAAAAGCGAGCGCAGCAGCCTGCTGATCGGATGTTCCTTCCGGCAGTGCCACAAGATCAGTCAATTTCGCATCCAGTGTTCCGGTGTTTTTAATCAGCATCGCACGGGTATGTGTATCCTTCGGTGCCCACAGCCCGGTACCCATACGGCCTGCATCAGAGTCGTTAGTATAGAACATCGGCCCTTCTACCGGAACGTCATTGCGGTGGGTAGTGAGAGACAAGGTGCCGGAAGCAAAGGTGCTGCCTGTATTTTGGGCAGAGCTGGTAAACAGGGCATAGGTTCCCCCGCCGATTGCGGCACAGAGCAGGACTACGGATGACAGTGCGGTAATGAGCAGTTTTTTCTTTTTCATCATGATAATAAGCTCTCCTTAGGAAAAGGGGGGCATCCCCCCTTTAAATTTTTGTATGAATATAAAGCCGCTATGACAGACCGGTCCGGCTGTTAATTATTCTTAGTCTGCTCTGCGTCCACCTTAATGCTGGCTGTTCCGGATTTGCCCTGATATTCATTGCCGGCATCTTTCGGGAACTCCACTTTGACATAAAGGGTCTCAGAAGCGCCGACAGCCAGCACACGGTCCGTCGCGGTAAGCGCTATAGTTCCGGCAGCATCCGAGTACACCTTAATGGTGACCGGATGGGTACCGCCGCCCAGATCGCCGCCGACAGCCAGTGCCAGGTCGTAACGCAGCTCTAGCGTACCTTCATTGCTTACTACTACAGGCTGAATGCTGGAGTCGCCCGGAGCCCAGTTGGTCAGATTAAAATACTTGGCGTATGGAGTATCCGTATCCTCTTTATCCAGTCCGATCTTGAGCGTGCCTGCGGCAAAGGTATTGCCTGTGTTTTGTACCGAACTCGTAAAGATCGCGAAGGACCCTCCGGCAATTAAAGTAGCCCCCAGTGCAGTAGTCGCCATTGCCATTGCCATTGTCTTTTTAAGGTTAGCCATTGTAATTTGTCTCCTCCTGGTCTCCATGCATGGAGAATATAATAGAATATTTATTGAATCTTCCCTAACCGCATGAGCGCGTTGAAAGGAAGCATCAACCGTTCGTTACCGGCGGTGAGTCACCGGCTGCCGCCTGCGGCTCTGCAGAATCGTCATCCATCCGCATAATCGCTTTAAACATCGTTACAATCGATGAGATCACCAGATAAACACCGGGAATCAGGATCACAATAATGATGCCGGCGGTCGATTTCACCCAGTTCATCAAAAACCCGGCCCATGGAACCGTGAAGTCGGCATAGCTTGCAACTACATTTCCTGCGGGAATCGGCGAAGGGTCCTGTGCGTCGTTATTATCGCCTTTGGTGATATAGGCAAGCTCAGCCCCGGTGCCGCTGATGCTTACAATCCGGTGAGTGATCAGGCTGCCTGATCCATCCAAAGCTTGGTAGGTAATAACATCCCCCGGCTGAAAGGCGGTCTGCCCGGCTTGATCCCTCACCGGATTAACTGCAATGATAGCCCCGGTCTTAATTCCTGGTTCCATCGAACCGGATAGGACAGTCAGAATTTCCTTGCCCAGAATCTTGGGTGTTCCGCCGTTCATTCTGCTGGTTACCGCTGATATCAGCACGACCAGAAACAGCGCCATCAAAACATACATGAGTATATTGCGGGTCCATTTGAGAATCACTTCAGGCATCTCCTTATTTGAAATCCGTTTTGTTTTGTCCTATTTTTACGGTTATGCCGTCAGCATTCGTCTCCGTCACAGGTGCGTCGGGATCAGCCGGTGCGCTCACCCCGGGATTGGCCGCTTCCTCAGCCTCAGGCTTAGCCTGCTCTTCTCCGGTATCGGGCTTAGCTGTATCTTCCGCTTCGAGTTTCGCCTTCACCTCTGCTTCGAGTTTCGCCTTCTCCTCTGCTTCGAGTTTCGCCTTCTCCTCTGCTTCGAGTTTGGCTTTCTCCTCTGCTTCGAGTTTGGCTTTCTCTTCGGCAGCTTTTAGCTCCTGTAGTGCGTCCGCTGCCTGGGTATACAGCTGTGAAGTTTCATCAGCATAAGTTCCGGCTTGTGAGGCCGCTGTCATCGCCTGCTGGTAGGCTGCCTGAACATAGGTATCTACCCGTACAGTTGAAGCAAGCCTGCGGACCATCTCCTGAAATTCGACTATGGTGAGATTAGCCTGAGCCAGCAGCTGCTCGAATACAGAAGTATCCGTTTGCTGAGCCGCCTCCAGCTGTTCAAAGGTAACAGCAAAGGAATCCAGCCGGAGCCTTATCTCCTCTCTCTGCTGTGCAAGATCCTGCTGTGAACGCAGGGAGTAGGCTTCGAGCTGCGCCAGCAGTTCAGCTGCAGACGCGGCAGCTCCGCGTGCTTGTTCAGCAGCCTCCTGTATGCCGCTCATTTGTCCTTCTGCCGCTTCGGAATCCGCATTCGTATCCGCGATGTCTGCGAACACCCCTTTGGCCGCCTCACGCTTCAGAACAGCCCGGTTCATCGCTTCACTGGCCTGATTTGCTAATTGGTCCACGGTTACCGGAAAAACAAAGGCGCTTGTAATACCCGATTCTGCCGCTGCACTGCCGGTTATAAGCGCATAGGTCGGTGAAGTGATCTGACCGATGCCATAGACTGAGATCACTACAATTCCCGCAAGCTGCGGAAGGATTAACCGGCGGTTATTTTTCTTACGCGAAGTTCGTGAAAGCCTCACAGGAGCCTCTCCTTTAGTAGCCGCACATAGCATGCAGACTAGTTCGTCTATCAGTCATTTGATCTTTATGAAGAACATATACTGTTCGTTATAAAGAACCTTGGCATAAGTATATGTCATGTTCCTGCATAATTTAAACCCTCATTTTTAAGCAAATTCGTTATAAAGAACGTTTTTGGCGGTCGTTTTCTCCTTTATACGCTGATTCGCTCATGTTTTCGTACTTTTTAGAGAACAGTCTTAGGGATTTCGAATTTTTTCAACGGGTATAGTGAAGCTGCTTCGGGGAGTTAAAGTGAGGTGAACAATAATGAAAACATTCTGAACGGGATTCATACATTGATTCAGGTAGTGCTTTGTCCGTTGTAGGGTTATTTGCTATACTGTTAACAAAAAGTGCGGAGGGGCGTTTAACTGTGCCGGAACATTTAGGAAATCGCATTCATCAGCTCCGCCTGGAGAAGGGCCTGTCATTATCCGAACTGGCGGATAAGGCGGACGTAGCGAAATCATACCTTAGCAATGTAGAACGAAATATTCAGTCCAATCCCTCTATTCAATTCATTGAGAAAATGGCCGATGCGCTACAGGTATCTATTCATATCCTGCTGTACGGGGAGCCGCTGGAAGCGCAGGAGCACTCACTCGACGGTGAATGGTTGCGCCTGGCACAGGAAGCTATGGCTTCAGGGATAAGCAAGCGGGAATTCAAAGAGTTCCTCGACTATCAGAAATGGCGGCTGGAGCAGAAGGATTAGGCTGATGTTATCCCCTGACATTCAAAGCAACCCCACTATATTCTTTCTGACATGCCAAAATAACCCCACCAGGTGGGGCCTTAACATGGAAGCTGACGCAGTTACTTTGCGGGGACCCCGGCATTCTGATTATTCAAAAAAGGGCACAGCCGCTTTCGCTGTGCCCTTCTCTGTATGTAACATCCGGATGACCCTCTGTATTACATCGCCTGCAAAGCCCTTTCACTCAAAAACCGGCGGATCTCCTCCGCCTTGAGGCCGGCCTGTCTGGCCGCCATCATCAAATACACCCATTCCAGATCCAGATCACCCGTCTGTAATTCTCTGTCATTGCCCTGGTTGGACTTATCCAAGAAATCTCCTCCTAAGATTATACGTCCCCAGGCAGTCCGGCCATCATAGTATTTCTACATTAGATCCGAGACTTTGTGCCCCTGTCTTTCGTCCAGGTTTACCCTTTACTGGACCCTTTACAAGAAAGGATCTGGCTAATACCAGCTTATAGATGTATGAAACCGCTATCTGCAATAACATTATATAGCATCCATCTAACAAAGTGTGTCGATTATTGGAAATATTTTAAGGGAATATCTTCGGAATTAACGATTCATTTTGTAGTATTTTGATTAAACTATATGAAAACTGTGCGCTATGCCCTGAATCTTTTGAAGCTTCCGGACCATTCTCCCAGAAAAGAAATAGACTTCTTTCACCCCGTTCCCATCACTCCAATCAGCTGTTTGCATTTATAGTGGTTCTGGATGAATTCCCGCCTGAATCATACCGTTTTGCGAACGGTACAGCACAAAGTATGAATTGATTAGCACGCTCTAAAGTAGCACAATAGAGGTGCAATGTAACCGCAAACATATCAGCCCCACCAGCCGCTGGTGTTTTTCTGGCGCATGTGGGGTTCATCCGTTAGGAGGATGTATTCATGGCAGCCAAAGGACCCTATAATGAATCCGTTTGGAGCAGTTATCACGGACCGAATCTGGGCTATATTCAAGACAAGTACGAACAATTTATCAAGGATCCTTCTTCAGTAGAACCTAATTACCGCGATCTTTTTACTACTAACGGGCCTCCACCGATGACACCGTTACCCGAGCAGGCTCCGCCGCCCGCTGTAACAGGAGATGCCGAATGGCTGCGGAAGGCTGTAAGAGCCTCCAAACTGATCGCTAATATTCGTATACATGGCCACCGCGCCGCCAATATCGACCCGCTTGACCGCGGAGAGAACCCGATGGCCCAGTGGCTGGACTTCCGGACTTATGATCTCACCCGTGAAGATCTCACAGCTATGCCCGCCTCGCTCATCTGGGAGAATGCGCCCGCAGACGTCAAAACTGCCTGGGATGCGGTACAGCGGATGCTGCAGGCTTATACTCAGACCATCGCTTACGAATTCGGGCATGTGCATGATGAGAAGGAGCTGCGCTGGCTGAACAGCCAGGCTGAGTCACTGAGTTCCCCGGCTCCGCTGAATAACGAAGAGCGCAAGGAGCTGCTGAACCGGCTGATTCAGGTGGAGCAGTTCGAGACCTTCCTGCACAAAACCTTTGTCGGCCAGAAGCGTTTTAGCCTTGAAGGCAACGATGCGCTCGTGCCGATGCTGGATGAGATTGTACGTGCTGCCGCACACGACGGTGCCGAGCATATTCTCATGGGTATGGCTCACCGCGGACGGCTTAATGTACTGGCTCACATTCTGGGTAAGCCTTATGATATTATTTTCTCAGAGTTCCATCATTCTCCTAATAAAGAGCTGTTCCCTTCCGAAGGCTCCATGGGGATCAATTACGGCTGGACCGGGGATGTCAAATACCATCTCGGCGCAGACCGGGCTGTGCGGCATGGGGAAACGGTACGCACCCGGATTACACTGGCCAACAACCCGAGCCATCTGGAATTCGTTAACCCGGTAGTCGAGGGCTTTACCCGCGCAGCTCAGGAGGACCGGAGCACTCCGGGATTGCCTAAGCTGGATACCAGCAAGGCTATGGCCGTGCTGATGCACGGCGATGCCGCATTTCCCGGTGAGGGCATTGTCGCGGAAACCCTTAATATCGGCAAACTGAAGGGTTATCAGAACGGCGGTACAGTGCATATTATCGTCAATAACCGCATCGGCTTCACTACGGAGAGTGAGGATTCACGCTCCACCCATTATGCCAGTGACCTGGCCAAGGGCTATGAAATCCCGATTGTGCACGTTAATGCCGATGATCCGGAAGCCTGCATCTCAGCCGTCCGTCTGGCCAGCAGCTACCGCAATCAGTTCAAAAAGGATTTTGTAATTGACCTGATCGGCTACCGCCGCCACGGACATAATGAAATGGATGATCCCGAGACAACCCAGCCGGTTGTCTATGGTAAAGTCCGCAATCATCCGACGGTCTACAGGCTGTATGCCGAACGGCTGCAGAGTGAACGGATTCTTACAGCGGAAGATGTAAAACGGATGAGTGCCGACTCGGAAGGCGTACTGCAGGCTGCCTTTGAAGCCATGAAGGCCGGCAAGCATAAGAATGGCGACTCCAAAACATCGGTGGTGCTTGAAGCAGAATCCAAAGCTCCGCGCTCTACAGCCGTTCCGCTCGGCACCCTGCAGGAGATCAACAGCGAGCTGCTGACTGCACCTGCAGGCTTCAAGGTATATCCGAAGCTTGCGCGGATTCTCCAGCGCCGCAAGGATGCGCTGAAGGACGGGGAACGGGTCGACTGGGCTCTGGCCGAGACGCTGGCCTTCGGGACGATCCTGAAGGACGGTACTCCGATCCGCCTCAGCGGACAGGATTCGCAGCGCGGCACCTTTGCCCACCGCCATCTGGTGCTGCATGACAGCGAGACCGGAGCTCTTCATTCACCGCTGCATCAGCTCAGCTCCTCCCGCGCTTCCTTCGGGGTTTACAACAGTCCCCTATCAGAAGCCTCGGTGCTTGGATATGAGTACGGCTATAATGTTTTTGCGCCCGATACCTTTGTAATCTGGGAAGCCCAATACGGCGATTTCGCCAATGCCGCCCAGGTTATCATTGACCAGTTCATCTCCGCCGGGCGGGCCAAATGGACACAGCGCAGCAATCTCGCGATCCTGCTTCCGCACGGCTACGAAGGCCAGGGGCCGGAGCATTCCAGCGCCCGGCTGGAGCGGTACCTGCAGCTCTCTGCTGAAGAGAACTGGACGGTAGCGAACCTGACCAGCGCCGCGCAGTATTTCCATCTGCTGCGCCGCCAGGCCGCCCTGTGCGGGCAGCCGGACGCCCGTCCGCTGGTCATCATGGCTCCGAAGAGCCTGATCCGCAACACGCGCAGCACATCCCCGGGAACGGAGCTTGCCTCCGGCAGCTTCCAGGCTGTGCTTCCTGAGCCGCTGCTGGGCAGCAAGCCGGCTGAGGTTACGCGTCTGGTTATCTGCAGCGGCAAGGTGGCTATCGACCTGCAGACCGAGCTCGAAGCAGCAGGCGGCCGCGACTGGTCCTGGCTGCATATTCTCCGGCTGGAGCAGCTTTATCCGTTCCCGCAGGCCGAGCTGGCGGCACATCTGAACAGCCTGAGTGCTCTGCAGGAGATTGTATGGGTACAAGAGGAGCCCAAAAACATGGGCGGCTGGAGCTATGCCGAATCCCGGCTGCGGGATATCTCTCCGCAGCAGGTCAGCGTACGGTATATCGGCCGTCCGGAACGGTCCAGCACGGCCAGCGGATATGCGGATGTCCATACCTTCGAGCAGCGCCGCATAGTTACAGAAGCCCTGAAATTGAACTCGCAAGTACAAGCGCCTGTACCGTCCTCCTGACCGGAGGACGGTGTCATCATAACGTAAACTATGAAGTTTAGGGAGGTAACGGCCTGTGTCCGAAATTAAAGTACCCGATCTGGGCGAGTCCATTTCCGAAGGAACGATCTACAAGTGGCTGGTAAAAGAAGGGGACACTGTCGGCCAGGGGGATGTGCTGGCTGAGCTTGAGACCGACAAGGTGAACCTGGAGATCAGCGCCGAGGAGGATGGCGTGATCTCCGCCATCCTCCGCCAGGCGGGCGAGAATGTCGCCGTCGGCGAAGCGATCGGCGTGATCGGCAGTGCCGGCGCGGCTGCTGGAGGTGGCGCGGCTGCGGATAGCAGCGCTGGCGGCAGCGCACAAGGGGGCAGCAGCGCTGCGCCTGCTGCTGCATCTCCGGCAGCGGAGGCACCCGCTGCCGCTGCACCGGCTCCGGCCGCTCCCGAAGGCGCGGCCGGCAGCACTGCGGCCCTGGCTACGCCGGGGGCGCGCAAGCTTGCGCGGGAGCGGGGCATCGACCTCGGCGAGGTCACTGCCCGCGACCCCATCGGCCGGATTGCCCAGGCCGATGTGAACGGCCACGGCGCAGCCGGCCAGGCGGCCGCTGCGCCAGCGGCACCGGCGCCGCAGACCGCGCCGGCTGCGGCGAACAAGCCCGCTGCGGCTAATGCAGCGCCGCAGGACGGCAAAGCCGTAGAGCGCAAGCGCATGTCGCGCAGGCGGCTGACCATTGCCAGCCGCCTGGTCGAGGCGCAGCAGACGGCGGCGATGCTGACCACCTTCAACGAGGTGGACATGTCGGCAATCCTCGACATCCGCAAGCGGCGGAAGGATGCCTTCAAAGAGAAGCATGATGTCGGACTCGGCTTCATGTCCTTCTTCACCAAGGCCGTGATCGGCGCACTCAAGACCTATCCTCTGCTGAATGCAGAGATTGACGGCGAAGAGCTGCTGATCAAGAAATACTATGACATCGGCATCGCTGTTTCCGCCAAGGAAGGCCTGGTCGTCCCTGTTGTCCGCGATGCGGACCGGCTCAGCTTCCCGGAAATTGAGCGCCAGATTCTCGGGCTGGCCTCCAAGGCCCGTGCCAACACGCTCAGCCTGCAGGAGCTGCAGGGCGGCACCTTTACAATTACCAACGGCGGCGTGTTCGGCTCTCTGCTCTCCACGCCAATCCTGAATACTCCGCAGGTCGGCATTCTCGGCATGCATAAGATCCAGCTGCGTCCGATCGCTCTGGACGAAGAAACCACCGTCAACCGGCCGATGATGTACATCGCCCTGTCCTACGATCACCGGATCGTAGACGGCTCGGAGGCAGTAAGCTTTCTCGTCAAGGTTAAGGAGCTGCTGGAAGATCCCGAGGCGCTGCTGCTGGAAGGATAAGCCTCCAGCAGCAACGGAGGTTTCAGGGCGGGATGCCGGAATACCGTGTTTGTTCATATCAACTAAACGTCCTCTGAACAGACCGGCAGCTATACATTCTACCACAAGGGGAGGCAGGAACATCCAATGTTCCTGCCTCCCTTTCTACTCATCGTCACTTTCCCGCCAACAGCCAACTCAATGGGATTTTTCCCTTTAAACTGCCTCATTCCACCCGACACGTACCCATTTAAAGGGATTTTTCCCTTTGAACTGCCCCATTCCAACCGTTACGAGCCTATTTAAAGGGATTTTTCCCTTTAAACTACTCCATTCCAACCGACACGTGCCTATTTAAAGGGATTTTTCCCTTTAAACTACTCCATTCCAACCGACACGTGCCCATTTAATGGGATTTTTCCCTTTGAACTACCCTATCCCATCCGACACGTGCCCATTGAAAGGGATTTTTCCCTTTAAACTGCCCCATTCCAAACGCTACGTGCCCATTGAAAGGGATTTTTCCCTTTAAACTGCCCTATTCCAACCGCTACGTGCCCATTGAAAGGGATTTTTCCCTTTAAACTGTCCCATTCCACCCGACACGTGCCCATTGAAAGGGATTTTTCCCTTTAAACTACTCCATTCCAACCGACACGAGCCTATTTAAAGGGATTTTTCCCTTTAAACTACTCCATTCCAACCGTTACGAGCCTATTTAATGGGATTTTTCCCTTTAAACTGCCCCATTCCATCTGCCACGTGCCCACTGAAAGGGATTTTCCCCTTTAAACCGCCTCATTCTAACCACTCATTTCACCCGTTCCACCCGCCAGCAGCCAATCCCGGGGAGTCCCCTCCGGCCTTCCCTTTCATTAGCCGCATCCTCCCCACCTCTTGTACCCGCTGTATCCATCAGGCGGGCGCTGAATTCAAATAACCCGGCCCGCTGCAAGCGGAACCGGGTTACCCTCACCCTATTTATGTTACAGCTCTACAAGCCGTTCAACTCTCCCGCTTACAACCCGCCCTTAATCAGTTCCCCGGCCAGCTCAAGCAACTTTTCCTTCGTCAGCACCCGGTCGCCCCAGGAATTCAGCTGAATATAGGCGTCCTTCGGCTCATTGTACCATGTCAGGTAAAAAAACGACTTCGGCTGGTAATCAATATAATTGTAGATGACTTCCCTGCCCTCTACTTTGATTTTCTCCGCTTTATCCGCAGGCTTCTGAGGAACCGTCATGTTGCCGCCGTTCATCATAAAAGCCGAGAGATTGATGAATGCCCCGCCCTTCATATATTGTGCACTCAGCGCTCCGGTTTCGGTCCAAGGTATCACCTTCATGAATAAATTACGCGTCTTATCCTTCTGGGCTTCTCCGGTCATTTCACTCAATGTCTGCTGATAGGCCGGGTCGTTATTTCTTGCGTCCACGGTTGGATATAGCGGCTGTACTACCCCGTATTTAAGATCATACCCTCCGGCTGTCTCCGGCAGAACCAAAGGTGAGCTCTTAGCCTTCATCTGATTAAGGAATGCAGAATACTCAGTGATCCGCTCCTCCTTATATGCCAACTGCAGCCTGCTTCCTGTACCCTCCGAGACTGGCTCTCCTCTAACAAAATAAGCAACCTGCTCACCCGGCTTAGCAAAATTCATCAGCTTCTGCTCATACTTGTAGTAAGAGGATACCCCCTTCGCTAACCGCTCCTCTTCTGTTTCTGTGTTTACAAAATGCTGTATCTTAACCTCGCCCGCCTTATTGCGGACCTGAATATACTCCGATGCTGCATATGCTGATGCTGCAATCAGCAGCGTTACAACAAGCATTCCTGAGGTTGCAGCTGTTTTGCCGGCAAACCGGATTCCGCTGCGTCTCCGTACCGGCTCCATTTCCCGGATACGTGTCATGACCTGATCTGTCACATTAATACCAGGCAGCAGCTCCTCATGGACTGCAGCTCCTTTTATATCTTGGTGCCCGCTATGGATTCCGGCTCGTTCCAAGAGATCTCCTCCTCTGTCTTCATCGCATTCCTGACCTTCCGCTTAATCCGCTCCATCCGCTTGTGCAGCGCATTGGGACTGCTGCCGAGAATCTGTCCCATCTCCTGAAAGGTCAGCTCCTCAAAAACACGCAGCACCAGCATATTCCGTTCCTCCGGTGTCAGCAGCCCGAGTGCCTCTCCCAGACCCGGGCTGAATATCCGCGCCTCCATCTGCTGCTCCGCGCTTACGCTCACCGTCTCCGGCCGGAACAGCCGCAGAATGCGCTCCTGCATCCGCCGCCGGCGCAGCAGATTCAGACAATAATTGCCCGCAATTCGGTACAGCCAGGCGGAGAAGCTGACCTCCTGCTTGTACCGCCCGATAGCCTGGTAGGCTTTGACCAGAATATCCTGCACTGCATCCTCAGCATCCTGCTGATTACCCAGCATACGGCAGCAGTAACGGTACAGCGGCTGCTGAAACTGTCCGACGATCCAGGCATAGATTTCCCTGTTGCCCTGCTGGACCTGCGCGACTACAGCCTCCACCTGCTCCTTATCGTGCAAATGCTCCTGTGACGTTGCCAGCACCTCCTTTCCATGTATACCTCTATAACACCTGGCCTCTCCAAAAAGTGCCTGTCTCCGGTAAATTATTTTCAGCTATGTAAATGGAACCTCATCATCCGTTTTCATCCTGATCCGTTTGGCTGCCCCTGTTATAGCATTTCGCCCCCCTGCTCCCCAGTCCTCCCCAAAGTGTAAACATGCCAAAAAGAGATACCTGCCTCCGCATACACGGAAGCAAATATCTCTTTTTGGGCTGCTCTATATAAGCAGCCTTCTCTTTGTGTGTAACCTTCTTAAGCCGACATGTTGCTATATATGGTCAAGCCGTAGGCCGTGAAGGCTTCAGGCTCATTCCCTTTTCTCTTGGCTGTCTTTGTCCCGGCGCTTTCAGGGATACTGCGATGAGGCAGGCCAGGATGCACAGCAGACCGATGATGATGAAGGTAGGCTTGAACCCGCCGAGCAGCGCTGCGATGAACGATCCGGACAATGCACCGATTCCAAAGCCCTGATAGATAACACCATAGTTCTTGCTGTGATTCTTCAGTCCGAAGAAATCGCTGACGATTGCCGGGAAGACGGTGATGTTGCCTCCGAAGCAGAAGGCAATGGCCGCTACACAGGTGAAGAACAGGCCGTAGTTCAAGGTGGCATAGCTTAAGGTAAACATTGCCGCCGCTGTTACAGCCAGGGTAATACTAAGCAGCTTCAGCCGGCTCATCCGGTCGGACAATGCGCCGAGAATCAGGCGTCCGGCCGTGTTGAAGATGGCAATCATCGCTACGGCATTAGCAGCTGCGGCCACATCCAGGCCGGCCAGTGTCACGCCGATATCCTTCACAATACCGATCAGGTAAAGACCGCTCATGCAGGCCGTGAAAAAGATGACGAACAGCAGATAAGCTTCCTTGGTGCGCAGCATTTCTTTTACCGTATAGTCTTTGGCCGGTATTGCTGTACCTGCTGCCGCCGCTCTGCCAGAGACAGCCTGTGCCTCAGCCGGAGCCGGAACTGGAGCTTCCCTCACCAGCATGGAGCCGATAACGATCATGATCATCACGATGATGCCCCAGTACAGAAAAGCACCGGATACTCCTTGAGACTCAATCAGGCTGCCGTTAATATATTTGAAGATCAGGCTGCCCGTACCGTAAGCTCCGACGGACACCCCGGAGATCAGCCCTTTATTCTTAGGGAACCACTTAATCAGATTGGACAGCGAGGTTATGTACGCGGTTCCGTCCGCATAACCCACCACTACGCCAGCCAGCAGATAAAACATCGGGAGGGAGCTGGCCTGCGAACTTAAGATCAGGCCAAGCCCCAGCATAATCCCTGCAGCAGCGGTCAGTCTGCGGAGGCCGAACCGGTCCTGCAGCTTCCCCGCAAACAATGTCGCGAAGGCCAGGGCAAAGCTGGTAATGGAAAACGTTATTGAAACAGAGCTGAGCTCCCATCCGAACTTGCTGACAAGCTGTGCATTGAACAAACTCCATGTATAAATGGTGCCCAGTCCCATTTGCATGATGACTGTGCCTAGAACGATAAGCCATTTTTTGTTGCCTGGCATAGCTGTAGTCATGGATGATTCCTTCTTTCTCTCTGAAGTCGCTTGAGGTCTTCTTTGCCTCCTCATTGTAGCGAAATAACGCTTTCTTGAGAGAAATCCGGAATGAGATGACGGTAATAGGGAATGAACTGCCGCTAGAGGCGCATGATCTGCCTGAATTCCTTCACCTTGCCGCGGCTTACAGGCACTTCAGCATCCAGATCACGCAGCCGCAGCAGATAAGTATTGTTGAACCAGGGGGTGATTTCCTTGATCTTGGACAGGTTCACAAGATAAGAGCGGTGACAACGGAAAAAGCGGTCCTGCGGCAGCCGGCTGTGAAATTCGCTGATGCTGAGCGCCATGCTGTATTCTTCACCCTTAGTGATTACGCTTGTCGTTTTTTCCTGCGCCGAAGCATAATAGATCTCGTCGGCATCGACGACGATGATCTTTTCATTTTTCCACAGATTCACCTTATCGCTGAGCTTGACGCGCTCTTCTTCGCCTTGCCGCCCGCGCGCCGCAAATGCTCCCTCCAGCTTGTGCAGCATCGCCTTAATCCGTATTTCACTGTACGGCTTGAGAATATAGTCAAAGGCTTCAATCTCAAAGGCCTCGGCGGCATGCTCCTTGTACGCGGTAATAAATACAATATACGGCTTAACGGAGAACCTGCTTATATTCTGGGCCAGCAGCACGCCGTCAATAGAGGGAATGTTAATATCCAGAAAAATCACATCAACCTCTTCAGTCTGCAGATATTTCAGCGCATCCAGCCCGTCCTCAAATTCGGCGGCAATCCGGATGCTGCTATGCGTTCCTATCAGAAAAGCCAGCTCCTGCCTGGCCAGCTCCTCATCCTCCACAATTATCGCTCTCATCGCTGCTCCTTTTTGACGTCAAAATAAATGTCCGTCCCTTTATCAAGCCTTCGGATAGTCAGACCCTGGCCGTAAATCAGCTTCACCCGCTGGTGTACATTGTACAGTCCGATTCTGTTGTCCGGCATACTTCCGCTGTAGACCCGCTCAATCGTCTCCTCACTGATCCCGGCCCCGGTATCGGCAATGCCGACCCGCACCGCCTTACCCTGGTCTTTTACCGAGATAGTTACTGTGCCCTGGCCCTTCGCCTTCAGAATACCGTGCACGATTGCGTTCTCCACCAGGGGCTGAATAATCAGGCTGGGAATCCGCACCTCGACCTCGTCGATATCATACTCTACCGCCAGCCGGCTGCCGAACCGCGCCTTCTCAATCTCCACATACTGCTGAACCTGCTGCAGCTCACGCCGGATATCAATGAATTCGCCCGACAGCTCGAGATTGTAGCGCATATAGCCGGACAGATTGACGATCAGCTCCCGTGCCTTGCCCGGATCGATACGGATGGAGGAAGCAATCGCATTCAGCGCATTAAACAGAAAGTGCGGATTGATGCTGGTCTGCAGCGCCTTCAACTCCGCCTTATTGGCCATCTCTTTGATCCCCTCGACCCGGGATACCTCCATCAGCGTGGAGATCATCTGCGAAAGACCGACAGCCATTGCCTGCAGGGAATAGGTAATTTTGTGGGCTTTGGTGTAATAGATCTTCAGTGCCCCGGTCACCTCACCCTTCTCCTTGAGCGGAATGATGATCAGCGAGCGGATCGCCCGGTTCATATATTCCGTATCATCATCACGGATTGTAATTTCTCCGCTGCTGATTGTTTTCTTCGTCTCCTCGCTGATAATGTCGTCTGTCTCGGTGTAGTACTCCTCACCAACGCCGACATAAGCGCGGATATGCCCGGTATCGGTAATGGCTACGGCATCAGCCCCGATATCGTCCTTGATAATTTCACAGATGATCCGCAGCGACTGGGGATTAATGTTCCGGAAATACGGCAGCGTTTTATTGGCAATATCCAGCGCCAGCTTGGACTGCTTAGCAGCGATCCGTTCCTTCTCCCCTTCTACACTCTGCACCAGCATGACAATGAAGCCAACACAGATCTGACCGGCAATCATCGGAAAAGCAATCTTCGATACGATATCCGCACCAAGCGCAGCCGGGTTAGCCATCACCAGGATCAGCACCATCGTCAGCGCTTCACAGGCCATACCGGCCAGAATACCGGCAATCCAGCGTTTGTCCGGCGAAGTGCGCTTGTAGATCACTCCCGAGACTACCCCGGCTGTGATACTGGTAATCAGGCAGGGCACCGAAGTAACACCGCCGATATCAATCAGAAACCGGTGAATGCCCGAGATCAGTCCGGTAATCAGCCCTACCCAGGGTCCGAAAAGAATACCGCCGGCTACGATGGCAATGATCCGCACATTCACGAGTGAGCCTTCCACGTTAATTCCGGTATACGTCCCCAATATGGCAAACAGGCTGAACACTACTGTCACCATAACGAGTTCCTGCGGAGCATATGCCCCTTTTATAAAAATCTCTTTAAACCGCGGCAGCCGGGTCAGCACGAACAGGCACATCAGCAGCAGCGCCGCCCGCTCAAACAATTGCAGCAGAATCGTCAAATTATAGTGCACGTTCACGCCTCCAAAGGTCAATCTAAAGGTTCATTATAGAGTCTGCCCCTTCCTGTTAGCAATCTGACATCGCCGCTTCCCGCATATTCGACTGCCGCATTAAGTCTTATAATAAAAGAATGGCTGTCACCGCCTGCCGACTCTTTGCGAGGCCAAATCATGTTAGAGGGGTGCTTTTATTATTTTGCCGATTACTAATGAAATTACAAATGAACAGGATTTGCTCCAGGCTGTACAAAAAGACCCGTGGATGATGGATATACTTGCTACTGTTCGCACCCTCGGACTGCCGGACTGCTGGGTCTGCGCCGGATTTGTACGCTCCAAGGTATGGGATATCCAGCTCGGCTTCAACAGCAGAACGCCGCTTGCCGATGTGGATGTTATCTATTACGATCCGGCTGATCTGCGGGAAGAGACGGAAAAGCTGCTGGAAGCCCGGCTGCGGGAACTAGACAGTACGATTCCGTGGTCCGTGAAGAATCAGGCCAGGATGCATACCGTTAACAGCCTTCCGCCATATAATTCCTCTTCAGACGGAATGGCTAACTTCCCGGAAACGGCAACCGCACTGGGGCTGGCCCTTACTGCGCAGGGTGAGCTGCTTCTGGCTGCCCCACATGGAATCAGCGATGTTATCGGTCTTGTGGTCAGGCCTTCCCCCCGGTTCAGCTCCGACCCGTATTTACAGGAGGTCTACACGCAGCGGATCACCAAAAAGAACTGGCAGGCAGTATGGCCTCAGCTGAGGATTATTACTGCGCCGTGAAGCTAACCGGTCTGCGGATGTTTTCCTCTGCCAGCTGAAAAACAGCAGCCGCTCCCCTAGGGGAACAGCTGCTGCTGTATCAACGCGCGTCCATTCATTTCTCCCGCTGCACCGCCGGAAAGCTACCGGCCTGCAGCTGCGGGTGCCTTATACCGCCAGGTCAATCCCGATTACACCAACCGTATCTCCCTGGCTGTTCTTAATTGCCCGCGACAGGGTGATGCAGGAACGCTTGGTAATGGCTGAGACATACGGCGAGGAGACATATTCGCCCTCAGCCATCGCTCCGCTCCACCACTCCCGCCGCTTCGCATTCATCAGTCCGGCTGCAGGCTCGGAGAAAATAAACGTCCCGTCCGTACGGTTAGACCAGATCGCCTGCACCTCCGGCACCCGCTTCATACAGGCAGTAAGTACACTGCCGTGGTTTGCTGAATCTGGTACATACAGCTCCTGTCTGGCCGAAAGCTCCTGCAGCACCTTTTGCATTTCCTCCAGACGCCCTGTATACCCGTCTGCTGTGACAGCATTTCCTCCGGCTATCTGGCTCACCGACTGCTGCAGAGCCTGAGACTCACTCAGCAGGCTCGCGCTGATCTCATTAAGCTGGCCGATCTGTGATCTCTGCCGCGTTACCTGCTCAAGGGTCAGGTCAACTCCGGCGATCGTTTCATTGACAATACCGACAGCGCCCTTCAACTCACCGGCTGCCGCTTCGATAAGTCCGCTTTGCCGGGAGGCTGCAGCCACCGTATCAATCACTGCAGTTCCGACCTCTTCCATTCTGGCTGACACATCGGAGAGCCTAAGCTTCACCGTCTCAACCTCATGCACACCATGAGAGACTGCCTTTTGCTCTTTAGCCACGGAGTCCAGCACCTGCCGGACTCCGCTGTTAATGTCCAGCAGCACCTCTGACGAGCGTTCTACCGAGCTTCTGCTCTGGTCTGCCAGCTGTCTGATTCTTGCAGCAACCACAGCGAATCCCCGCCCCTGCTCTCCGGCCCGTGCTGCTTCAATGGAAGCATTGAGCGCAAGCAGAGAGGTCTCATTCACAATCCCTACAATTAAGGAGTTGATCTCCTCCACCACAGCAATATGGCCGCTGAGTACAGTGAACTCATCCAGCATATCGCCGCTTCTCTGCTGCAGCTCAGCCATAACCTCATCTGTATTCTTGAGTGAGCCGACCATATCCGCCATGCCCCGGCTGGCATCATTCATGCTTGCTCCGAGCCGCTCTGTCAGCGTACTGATTTGTGCAGTCATTTCAGCCGCACCGCCCATTGTCGCAAAAGCCCCCTCAATGTTAGCTTTGGCTTCATTGCTCCGGATCTGCAGGTCTATCTCGTAGGCATGGGAATAATCTGCTGTCTGCTGCAGCCCCTCTGTATGACGGCTGATCTCCTCAAGCGCGCCGTGGAGCCTGTCTGAGGTAACAACAATCTCATTGCCGAGCCGTTCAATCTGATCCCTGGCCTCTTCCAGCTGTCTGTCTCTATAAATTCCGGCGCGGTATGTATTCCATACGAGCCCGCCAAGCGCTGCCGCCAGCACCAGAAACACCAGCCTATGCAGCCAGCTGATCTCAATCCACAATCCGTACAGACCAACCGTCAGCAACAGCAGAACGACCAGGACATTTTTACTCCGGTGAACCCGCATTTATACTCCCACTCCACTCTATTATGTTATGTATTCTAACATTATATCAGCGTAGTTAAATAAAGGAAGTATTTTCATCACATAAGTAAAAGAGCCGTCCCTTCTGCAATAGCTTGCATCAAAGGACAGCCCGTTATTTAATCAGTCTGCTTCAATATTAGACGTGAGCCGCCGCCCGCTCCAGCATTCCGCGGGCAATCCACACTCCGGCGGCACCGGCCTGGGCCAGTCCGCGGGTAATTCCGGCGCCGTCCCCGCCGCAGTACAATCCGGAAATCTCCGTTTCCAGCTGCTCTGTCAGCTTAGGGCGGGCTGAATAGAACTTCGCTTCCACACCGTAGAACAGCGTATGCTCGGAAGCAATGCCCGGTGTTACCTTTTCCAGCGCCTCTACCATTTCGATCAGGCTCTTCATGGTGATATAAGGCAGGACCAGACCGAGATCGCCCGGAACTGCTTCTTTCAGCGTCGGCTCAAGGAACCCCTCCTTAATCCGGGTCTCTGTAGAACGGCGCCCGCGCAAGATATCTCCGTACTTCTGGACGATTACACCGCCGTTAGATAAATCATTGGCCCGCTTACAAATTTCCCGGGCGTATTCATTCGGCTTGTCAAACGGCTCTGTAAAGGTATGCGAGACAAGCAAAGCAAAATTCGTATTTTTGGAGCCCAGCGCAGGATCTTTATAGGAGTGTCCGTTGGCTGCCATAACCCCGCTGTGATTTTCTACAACAACGTGGCCTGACGGATTACTGCAGAACGTCCGGACACGGGTGCCGACAGAGGTATTGAACACAAATTTGCCTTCATACAGATGCTCATTGATCTCGCGCATCACCACATCGGAGGTTTCGACTCTGACCCCGACATCAACCTGGTTATTGTACATCTTCAGCCGGCGTTTCTTGAGCACTTCAGTCAGCCAGGCGGAGCCGTCACGGCCCGGGGCGATCATTACATTATCCGCCTCATGGATTTCTCCGTTCTTCAGCGTAATTCCGGTAATGCGGTGGGAGCCGTTCTCCTTAACTGTAACAATATCCTGAACCTCGGTCTTGAACAGCATTTCAATCCGTGTTTTCAAATATTCATATATGGATTTAAGAATTTCGAGATTCTGCTCGGTGCCAAGATGCCGTACCTGTGCACGCAGCAGCTTGAGACCGGCGGCATAACCGCGCTGCTCGATGCTGCGGATGCTTTCCGTCGTCGGATCGGTAATGGCCGGGGTAGCGCCATGCTCAAGGTTAATGGCATCCACATATTCGATCAGCTCCAGCACCTTTGATGGTGCCAGGTAGTCCGTCATCCAGCCGCCGAATTCCGTTGTTATATTGAACTTGCCGTCGCTGTAAGCGCCCGCGCCTCCAAAACCTGCCGTAATGGAGCAAGCAGGCAGGCAGCCTGCAAATTCCTTGCGGCCGGATGCCGGCGGACACAGCTTGATTTTCTCTTCAAGGATCGGGCAGCTGCGGCGGTATATGTCATGGCCTTTATCTACAAGCAATATCTTCAGGTCCGGTGCCTTACGGGTCAGTTCATAGCAGGCAAAGATTCCGGCCGGGCCGGCCCCTACAACAATCACATCATATTTACTCATCTGTTCTCTTGTCCTCCCAGGAAGAAACGCCGCATTTTCTGCCGCCGCTTCTGTGATTTACACACAAAAAAATCCCGACTCTTCATAGGTATGCAAAACGCACCCTATTCGTAGCCAGGAATTTACGGTTCCCTGTAGAAACCCCCAAACCTTATCTCCGGGGATATACGAACAGCTTCACTTTATTTTATGAGCCAATAGGAATTCTACAGAAATCACCCGAATGTGTCAAGGTGTTTCCGCATATATAATTCGTGTTTTTAGTGTAAAAAAGACATTATAAAGTATATAAGTGCATGTAATTGACCGAAACACGAACATTATAATCTTCACAGGAAATGGGAGGATCAGCGGTTTATTTGTCGAATATATAGTGATATTGCCACTGGAAATGAGGAAATGTTTATGCACATCCCACCGCCAACTCCTCGCCAAAGCTACTGGAACCGGGTACTCCTCAATACCTTCTGGATGGTTCTGCTGGTATATTTGGCAAGTCAGCTTTTCATCTCACTATCCATGTGGGGCCATAGACCTGAATTTACGGACAGACAATATTTTGTCATCCATATACTGATACCTGATTCCGTCATCCTCATCCTGATCCTCACTCTGGAGTCCATCTATAAATGGAGGCCCGTACTCTCGGAATTTGCGATTGTCGCCGCAAGCCATATCTACGCCATCCTGATTATCACCAATCTCAGCAGCGAATATGAGGTCAAGCCGCTTATCATGCTGCTGCCTCTGCTGGTATCTATGATTTATCTCAAGGGCAGCTATATGAAGGCATCCTCGCTGATCTGTCTGCTCTATACTGTTATGCTGTTCATTAACACTCCGGTTTACGAATATACACTGCGGATTCAGCATATTATGATCGCCCTGATTTTTGCCGGAACCTCACTGGCCGGCTTCGGAGTAATCGGGCGCGGGAAGGATCTTATGCAGTCCCTGGAGGATTCTGTGAAGTCGGAGCAGGACCTGCGTATCCAGAATATTATCATGGACCGGCTGTCCAAGATTGATCCGCTGACCGATCTGTATAATCATAAAACCTTCCACGAATATCTAGGCTGGCTGATTGACCACCAGCAGAATAACCCGTTTCCGATGCAGCTTGCCGTTCTTGATATTGATAATTTCAAGAAGGTGAATGACCAGTACGGACACTGGGTGGGAGATATTGTGCTCAAGCAGGTCGCCGCTGTTGTCCTGAAGCATATCGCCACTGATGATTTCGCCGCCCGGTACGGCGGTGAGGAATTTGTGGTAATCCTGACTGCCAAGCAGCTGGATGAGTCATACAGTATTATGGAGCAGATCCGGATAGGCATAGCCACGATGCCGGTTGAAGAGATGAACGGAGAGTCTGTTACCGTAAGCATCGGCATGCATGAGTTCTCGGTACGCGATACCAAGAGTGATACCTTCCAGCAGGCAGATGACGCGCTGTACAAAGCCAAGAAAACGGGTAAAAACCGGATTGTCCTGCAATAATCCATTCTTATGTACAGTAAAATAAAACGGATCTGCACAGTATGCAGATCCGTTTATGTATGTAAGCCTCGCCGGCTTCGTGCTTATCAGCCGGGCAGCTGCTCCAGAAGCTCCCATACTCCCCGCGGCGGTACGGGCCTGCTGATCAGATAGCCCTGCACCTTATCACAGCCTGATTCGTGAAGGAACGCCAGCTGGGCGGCATCCTCCACTCCCTCGGCTACTACATCCAGCCCCATTTTATGGCCCAGCACAATGATCGTCTGAACAAAGGATTCGCTGTATGCCTGATCGGCCAGGGAGTCGATAAAGATTTTGTCCATCTTGAGCGTAGAGATCGGCAGCTGCTGAAGATAGCTCAGGGAGGAATAGCCGGTTCCGAAATCATCGAGGGCAATCCGGATACCGCGCGACTTGAGGAATTCCAGCTTACTGACTGTGCTCTCAAACGACTCCATAAAGATCGATTCTGTAATTTCCAGCTCCAGGCAGCTTGGCGTAAGCCCGCTTTCCAGCAGGCTGTCCAGCACCACTTCAACAAAGTCATCCTGCAGCAGCTGAATGATAGAGATATTGACGGAGATTTTGTAGAGCTTGCCGGTGCGTTCATGAATACTCTTCATAAAACCGCAGGCTTCACGCAACACCCATTCCCCGATATAGATAATCAGCCTTGAATCCTCAGCGATCTTGATGAAGGAGAGCGGCGATACGAATCCGAGCACCGGACTGTTCCAGCGGATTAAGGCTTCAAATCCTGTTATCCGGCCTGTTTTGATATCTGCCTGCGGCTGATAATGCAGCTCAAATTCATTATTGTTCATTGCGCTGCGCAGGTGCTTTTCAATATGCATCCGTTCATTAAACGGGGTGTGCATCGATTTGTCGTAGATAACATAGGTGCCCTTGCCTTCTTCTTTGGCCCGGTACATTGCTACGTCGGCATTCTTAAGAATCTCTTCCGTTGTCTCTCCGTCTTCCGGATAGAAGGAGATGCCGATGCTGACAGACACATACAGATTGCTCTCTCCGATCAGGAAGGATCTGCGGAAAGCGCGCATAATAGCCTCTGCCAGATTGAGCACCGCTTCACGCTCGTCCGCATCCTCGATAAAGACCACAAACTCATCGCCGCCAAGCCGGGAGAGCATCGCCTTGCCCTGGAGCAGCGACTGGAGCCGTTCACTTGCCTTGCGGATCAGAATATCCCCGGATTTATGGCCCAGCGTATCATTGATATATTTGAAATTATCGGTATCCACGAACATCAGCGCCGCCTTACCGCCGGGCCTCCGGAAGTAGTTCTCCATTGCCTCAAGCAGGGAGATGCGGTTAGGCAGATTGCTGAGCGAATCCATATAGGCCAGCCGGTGCATATGCTTCTGATTCTCCAGCAGCATATCATATTGCTCTACAAGCTCCTGCTGGGTCGCCGTAAGCTGCTCATAGGTGGCTTCCAGCTCCTGATAGCTGTTATTCAGCTTGAATTCAACCTGCTTGCGTCTGCTGATATCAATCAGCGAGCCGTTGAAGAGCTTCAGCTTGTCTGTAGGATCAACGATGGCCTTGCCCCGGACTTCGAACCAGATATAGCGGTTGTCTTTGGTACGCATGCGGTATTCGGTCTCATAAATCGGAGTTTCGCCGGTTAGATGCGCCTCTCTTGCCTTATTCGCTGATTCCTGGTCTTCCGGATGAATGATGCTGAGAACTCCTTTTTCAAACCCGTTAACCTCATCCTCTGTGTATCCCATGACCTCATACCAGCGTTCCGAGAGCTTGTAGAACCCGGTTTCCCAGTTCAGCTCCCACATATAGGCACCGGACCCCTCAGATGTCAGGCGCAGGCGGCGCTCACTTACACTCAGCCTGTATACCTGCTCCTGTAATTCTGTCTCTGTCGCTGTTAACTCTTCATATGTAGATTCCAGTTCCTCGTAGCTAAGCTGCAGCTTCAGCCCATTCTGCTTGCAGTCGTCGATATCCAGCCCTACCAGCAGGTAGACATCCTCATCCTGGGCATCCATTCCTTTGATCAGTGTGGTGCGGATGGAAAAAACCCTCGCCTCCGGCGAATGCTCAGGAAGCTTCAGCTCAACATTGTTGACAAAATCCTGATAGACCGCCCGGTTCAGCAGATCGTGGAGCAGTGAGACACCGCCATTCAGCTCCGGCAGCTCGCCGAGCTTCTTGCCCAGCACCTCAGTTTCCTTCAGTCCGGTCATCTTCTCTGCAAACCGGTTAAAGCGCATGGTCCGCTGATCCCCGGTTACCGCCCACACAATCATCCCGGTATGCTCAATTACATCCTCAAAAAATTCCTGTTCCTCATAAATCGTCCTTCTCAGCCGCCGGATATACATTCTGATGGATACGACCCCGAAAAGAAGAATACACAGGCCGATTACAATACCGAAGATGATCCGGTCATTAATCATGGCATTGTAGCCTGCAGAATGAGTAAAGAAGTACTGCTGGTATAGTTCCTCGAACGCCCCTGACCGCTGCAGCCGTTTCAGCCTTGCATTTATGTAGGGAACAAGCTCCGGAGAAGAGGTGCTGACACCATAAGCCACATCCACCGGGTACAGATTGCTTAGTTTGCGGATAATATTACCGGTCAGGCCGCGTTCGACAATCAGGTAATCGACAACCCCCTGATTTTCAAACAGCAGGTCAATCTCGCCTCTTTCAAGTGCGTTAAGCGCATCCGGTACAGTGGGGTATTCTATGTATTGGGAGATTCCCGCCTTACTCTGCAGCAAAGCTGCGGTATATTGGCTTTTGCCTACGCCTACCTTGTAATTTGCCAGCATGTCCAGCGTTACTTTGTCCTTGAGCGCCTGCCGTGAATATACGGAGATGTAGCTTTTAAATACCGGTGTGGAGAACAGAATATCCTTCTTCCGCTGCTCCGTTACAGCCATAAGTCCGGTGGTGTCAATCTCCCCGGCTGTCAGCAGCTTGATCGTCTGCTCCCAGTCTCCAGTGGTGTAGCGGATCTTATACTCCTGTTTTTCAAAAATCATGCTAGTCAGGTCGATATCGAACCCGGTCAGATACCCGTTCTGAATATACTTAAACGGCGGATAATCGAGTTCTGCCTGGTACTTAATATCCTGTCTTTCAGCGTGAGCGGCAGCAGGCGGTGCCAGCATAAGCAAGATGCTAATCAGAAGCAAAAATTTACACCGCTTCATCGCAAATCTCCTTCTTCCCAAAAATCGGCTAGGGGTTTGGTAGTCAAGATTCATTCGACAAAATATGGTAGGATTCCTGCCGGGTTCCCGCTAATTGTGATAAAATGTGCAACTGCGTTTGTTTTAGGACCGCTTTTTTCGGAAATACAGATAGAACCTTTAAATTTGTATTGCTTTTTGGGGGCAGAATGTGGATAATAACATTAACCAGTGATAATGATTATCATTATTAAATTCAAACTATTCATTCACTTCACTATATTGAGTCAAAGGAGACTGAACACCCATGAACGCAGCCACTACCCGGACAGCACTACAGGTTGACGATTATCTGGACCTGCTCAATCTTGCCGTTAAAGTCGGAGACCTGAAATGGCAAAAGGAAATTAAGTCCCGACTGCAATATATCCTCTGTCTGCAAACCAGATAGCAGTAATACTGATGCCGCATTCCCGTGTTACGGGGGTGCGGTTTTTTTTGATTCCAGTGTGTAATGGGGTATAATCACAATAATAAACCGGGCCATAGTCCCTTTGAACGGAGTGTGCTCAATTTGAAAAAAATCTTCGCTTTATTCCTGATCTTCAGCGTCCTGTGGACGACCGGGGTTCAGGCTGCCGGATTTCCTGCACAGCAGGGATTAGTTACCGACCAGGCCGGGATGCTCACCGCCCGGGAGGCAGAGGCCATTGCTGCTGCGGCTGCCGGGGACCTTTATACCTTCCATGTGCTGACTATAGATTCGCTGGACGGCGCAAATGCGACCGACTATGCAAGCGATATCTATGACAGCTGGGGGCTCACTGCACGCGATATTCTGCTGCTGATCTCCGCCGGTGATCAGCAGGTTGAGCTGAATTTCATTAATAGCTCGCTGCAGAATAAGATTAATGCCTGGTCGCAGAGCCAGGGAGGGAGCACAGGGAGTGCGGCTATCACCGGTATTATAGACGCTTATTTCATCCCCTCTGCAAGAGAAGGCGACTTTGCCGGAGGAATCAGCGCTCTGATTACAGAGCTGCAGTCCCTTGGCGGCAACCAAGGCAGCGGAGGGAGCACAGGGGCTGGAGGCTCAGGCGGTACGGTCGGCGGAAGCTCTGGAGCCGGGGGCTCAGGCGGTACGGTCGGCGGAAGCTCTGGAGCCGGGGGCTCAGGCGGTACGGTCGGCGGAAGCTCTGGAGCCGGGGGCTCAGGCGGTACGGTCAGCGGGAATACAGGAGCCGGAGACAGCGGCAAATCCGGCCTGCCGCTGCTGACTATCGGCGCAATTGCTGCAGGCGCCGCGCTGCTGGCCTTTATACTGTATGTGCTGATTACCGGCCAGCGCCGCCGCAGACAGCTCAACGTGCTGCAGGATCAGCTGGCAGACTTACTTGTACGTACGAACAAGGCGACCGAGACGCTGCAGCCGTTTCAAGGTATCGTACAGGGCAAGACCGGGGAGATGGTTGCCGGTATTTCCAGGCGGCTGGATGCACAGCTGATCGAGATCTCAGCACTGCAGGGCACAGGAAGAAGCCCACAGCCGTCAATCTATCAGCTGTCTGCGCTTATGACTGCAATTACTCAGGCGGAGCAGACTGCGGCTGCCTTCCGTACCCGGATTGAGGATGAGGAACGGCAGATTGCAGTTATCAGCGATGCCGACCGTAATGTGAAGCAGCAGATTACCGAGCTCAAGCAGGATGCTCCTGAGCTGGACCGGGAGCTGCAGGATACGGTCAAGGATACCGGCTATGCGCTGCAGGAAATCGCTGACGATCTTAAAGATCTGGCTGAGGCGACTGCCAAAGCAGATCAGCTTGAGCTGTTTGATCCGATCGCCGCGCAGGACATTACCGGCGAAGCCCGGAAACAGCAGGAACAGATCGAGCAGGATCTGCGCGATGTAGATCTCTATGATGATAAGCTGAAAGGCTTCAGCAGCGTCCTCTCTGCCGCCCGCACGAAGATTGCCGGAATCATTCAGCAGAACTCCCTGCACAATATGAAGATCAAGCCGTATGACAACCTTGATCAGGCCGGTACCGCTGCAGAGACACTGCGGGAGCCTCTGCGCAGCGGGGATATGGATCAGGTGCGAAGCATTGCTGCAACGATGGATATGCTCGTTCAGGAGGCTATTGCGATGACGGAACGCCAGGCGCAGCTCCGCGAGAGCAACCGGCGTGATCTGGAGACCGTCCGCAGCAGCTGGAACGGGCTGACCCAGCGGCGTAATGAGCTGCAGAGCCGGCTGGCAGAAGCACGGACCCGGTTTGCAGAGCAGCACCTTGCAAGTATTGCCGAGGTGCTGGACGCCTCAGGTGCCCGCCTGCGCCAAGGTGCAGGTGAGGTGCCGCAGATTGAGACGTGGACCAGCGACGAGCGCGGTGAGTACGATAATGCACGAGGCGGGCTGGACCGGCTGCTTACGCTGCAGGAGGAGACTTCGAGACAGTTCAGCAGTATCTCGCAAAGCCTGGATGAGCTGAACGGACGGCTGGAGGGCGTGAAACGCCTGTTCCAGGAGGGCCTCAGCCGGGCAGACTCTGCCCAGCGGCTGCTGGAGAGCAGGGGATTAGCCGGCCGGAGCAGATTCCAGGCCAGCCTGCTGCCGGAGTACGGGCAGCTTGAATCAAGGCTGGCCGCCCGCCCTTACAACCTCGATGAGCTGGAGACACTCGGGCGTTCCTATGCCGCCCAGATCTCCGCATTCGCCGAGGAGGCGAACCGGCTGGTGCGGCAGAAGGAGGAGGCTGAGCGCCAGGCTCAGCTTGCGATGATGCGGGAGCGCCAGCGCAGAGAGCAGGCCCGCAAGCGGATGTCCTCCGGCCCGCCCTCCTCGGGCGGCTTCGGCGGCGGCGGCCGTTCTTCGGGCGGCTCCTCCTGGGGCGGCGGAGGCGGACGCTCCTCCGGCGGCTCTTCCTGGGGCGGAGGCGGCAAATCCGGCCGGAATTCCGGCGGCTCCAAGTGGTAGCCCCGTCCGGCAGCGCCGGCTGGGCTGCAGCCATTAGTTGAACTAAGCACGAACAGCCAAAAAGACCTTGCTCCGGTTTGAGGAGCAAGGTCTTTTTGGCTACAGACAAGAATGTACTTGCATTATATTTAGTGCAGATCTCCAGGGTCCTTGTCCAGAAACGGCTTGTTCACATAATAATACATGACGCCCATCAGCACACCGCCGCCGATCAGGTTCCCGAGGGTAACCGGCACCAGGTTGTGCACGACACCGCCCCAGGAAATGGTTCCGGGGTGATCCAGCACCAGCGCTATAGCAAAGGTACACATGTTGGCGATACTGTGCTCATAGCCGGAGATAAAAAAGCAGAAGACAAACAGCATCATAGCGAACATTTTAGCCCCGTCATGCTTCATGGACATCGGGACAAAAAATGCCAGACAAACGAGCCAGTTACACAGGATAGCCCGGAAGAACAGCTGGAGCGCCGGCGCCTCCATTTTATGGGCTACGACGTTCAGCAGAAAACTGTTAACACTTGAATCATCGTACAGTCCGGTCAAAAATATCAGCAGCGCAAATGCCGTTGCGCCAAGAATATTTCCGATATAGCTGACCACCCACATGCGTACCACTTTGGTCCACTGCATCTTTTTTCGCAGAGCGGCATAGGAGTAATAAAAGGTATCCCCGGTGAATAAATCTCCGCCGCCGTACGAAATCAGAATAATCGCAGCTCCAAAGGTAATGGCAGCCATCGGATAGGTCATCGGGGAGTGCTCCATGTAGAAGAAATTCCCTGTTTTGAAGGCCACAATGACACCGAAGCCGATAAACATACTGGCCAGCATGGCTCTGGCGATATAACGCCATACACTTTGATCAAAAATCCTCTGTTTCTTGAGTGCTAATTTTTCAACCTGCAGCAGTGCCTCGTTCTCCATATGACCTCCGCATAAGCCCGTATTTTCAGCAGTCCAACCGTGCTGCAATGCAGCCCCGGGTTATTATACCCAATAAACCGCTGGAAATTACTTGAACCATGAAAAGCATAAGAAATGTTCAGCTTCCAAAAGAAGTCTACCACGCAGCCCTACTCGCGGCCGTCATCAGGGTGATTTAATCCGGCCACCGACTCTGCCTTGTTGCTGCCGGCGACGATAATTAGCACCAGTATCAAGCTTCCCAGTATCATCCGCTGCCCCCCGTTTCTCCGTAAGAACCTATGCCGGGATGCGGGGGATTATGAGCGGCTGTTTAATCAGCCAAAGTGCCGATGTAGTAGCTGATTGCTTTGAAATCCTTGTCATAGAAGATGACGATATAGTCTTCGCTATAACCGGTAAGCGGAATATTTTCTAAAGAATTCATCGGGCTAAGCGGATAGCTGCCGTTACCGTAATATTGCTTGAGCTGTTTTACAGCATTTTCCGGGCTGAAAGCCTGATCAGGTCCAAGCTCGGAGCGGGAAGCAGAAGTAACATAGACCGCCTCAGGGTGCTTTCTAGTATAATCCTGGTAAAACACATAGTCCGTCAAGCTGCCTTGGCTGTATATCCGCTCCAAAGTAACCCCCTCATTGACAGCTGTGGCAGAACCGTCCCAAACCGGCGTTTTTATTGCAAAATCCATCTGCTGCGTTGCATACCTTACAGGCTGTCCATCCTTATCATAAAGTACCACCGTTACATAGTGATTACCCTGCAGGCCAGCTACAGGAAGATATACAATTCCGGAATATTCCTGCTTGCCATATATACTTGCAATTCGCAAATTCTCGGCAGTAAACGGGCTATCGGTAATGTAGAAGGAAATGAACTTTGCCTCAGCGTTTAATTCTGCCGAATACGCCATTAAAGTGATACCGTTTATTGTATTCTGCTGATCCGTTATAGAAGCAGATACCAGTGGAAGACTGCTGCCGAGCGGACCTGCGTTTTTCATCGTATCCAGCTGGACAACCGCATTCTCCAGGCTGGTTCTATCAGCCTCGCTGATTGCCGCTCTAAGTGAATTATCGAGCTGATAATAAGCCCGGGCCGCCCTCATGATAGCATTTTCATTGTCAAGAGCCGACTTGCCGCCGATTTCACTGATTCTTTTTTGTACAGCTTCGAACGCAAGCTCATCCGATAACTGAACTTTACCCTCATAGTAGCTGATTGCCTGAAGGTCCTTGTTATAGAAAATAATTGTATATTCCTGCTCATTATAATATTTACTAATGTCATAGTTTACCCAAGCCAGCGGAACGTTATCAATGCTCGCATAATACGGATAATTCGCATCAATTACTCTTACACTGTCAGAATTATAGAGATTAAGCGAACCCGCAAGATAATCGCTAATATTAAGCTTAACCTCTCTGTTAAACCGGTACTTGGGAGAAATGCTATAATACACTGCACCTGCGGACTGATTCTTCAGAACATCCGTGACATCTATGATGTCCGTATAATGGTATCCGCCATTAATAGAAACGTCAAAGTACTGTTTCTCTTGTTTAATTGATACACCGCCTTCCAGCCTGGAAAACGAATCGGAAACAGTGGTTAGATTAGGCTGTATGCTGATTTCCTCGGAATAGTAGCCACGCGCTTCACCCTGTGCATTTATAACGACAGTAACATAATAATTTCCTGCTGAGGGTACAAATAGACCAGGAACATCAACCCTAGTAAATGAATTCTGCTGATAGGCCACTATGGGCAGCGTAACAACAGACCTTCTAGTTTTAACCGCCCATTTCAGGTCTCTGGCGCTGATTGGATCATCCGTTATATAGTATGTAGCGGAAGCCCCCGTATTCTTCAAGGATGCAGGCAGCGCACTATAGTCAACCTCCAGGTAGACACCATGTGTTACAGTTGAATTTGGAAAAGCCTTAATACCAATGTCCAGCAATGGAATATTGACTGGAGAAACTGTCGGTACCGGAGTCGCTGTAGGTGCTGGGGTTGCCGTAGGTGCCGGAGTCGCTGTAGGTGCTGGGGTTGCCGTAGGTGCCGGCGTTGCTGACGGGGTCACCGTCGGCACAGGGTCCACGGGAGCCGGATTTCCGCCTCCCCCGCCTCCGCCGCCTGCCGCCGCTGACGGTGTTGCTGTAGCGGTTGGTGACGGACTCGGGGAAGCTGTAGCTGATGCTACTGGAGCCGTTGACGGCTGAACAGCAGACAACTGGGCAGCCGCATTATCAATCAGGGTCAGGGATTCTGCCCGGGTCAGCGCCTGCCCGGGTGCAAATGTCCCGTTAGGATAGCCTTTGAGCACCCCAGCCTTAACTGCGGCAGCAACGCTTGCCTTGCCCCACTGGGCAATGCTTCCGGCATCACTGAATGCCTGAAGCTCATTTATATTTCCTTCTGCAAGCCCGAGAAGCTTGGCCGCAACAACTGCTGCCTCCTGCCGGTTGATCGGGTCGCCGGGGCGTATTCTATTGTCGTAACCCTGTATGTATCCGGCAGCAACTGCTTTTGCCACTTCACTGTATGCCCAATTGGCAGAAGCAACATCCGTAAAGCTAATCTTACTCTCTGCTGTGAAGCCGAAAGAACGGTTGACCAGCGCCATAAATTCCGCTCTTGTTATTGGCTGGTTGGGCTTAACAGAACCATCCTGAAATCCCTTCAGATCCCCTTTTTCCAGCCAGATTTCAATTGTTTTCTGTGCCCAGTGGCCTTGATAATCCTTGCCACCGCTTTGCGCTGCTGCTCCCGCCGTTCCTAAAGAGCCTAAAAGCACACTAATCCCCAGTGTACCCGCCATAAATCCCCGAAGCTTCCTGCCCATGAATACATCCCCCTGTATGCCGTTCCTGCGAACAACAAATAATCGAAAGCCTGCCTTCCTTGCTATTGGCAAAGAATAGACAGACAATCTCATAATATCCCATATGAAAATTCTAGTAAATCAGAGATATTGTCGAAAAAAATAGATTAATAGACAAAGAAACCCGCCGGTCATCCCGGCGGGTTTAACTGTATAGTAATGTTACTTATAGCTAATCATCCAGACACCCGTTAATTCAAAAAGCTGCTAAGCCCGCTCTCATTCGCCGCCTGCTTCAGCGCCTGCGGCTGTGAGGCTTCATTGAGGCCAAGACGGTTGTTAAGCTGCGTATTAATCGTTGTCATCTTGGACGTGTAATCCTGGCAGCTTTCGATTATCCGGCGGTTAGACTGCTCGGAGGTATCCAGTGCGCTCAGCAGATCGCCGATTGCCTGATTAACAGCTTCAAGCGACATGGAGGGCTTGGACAACAGCTCTGTCGTCTTCTCGGTCGTTGTGCGCAGAAGCCGCGCGTTCTCCTTGAACTGGTCTTCAATCGTCTTGTTCGTTGCTTCAACCGCAGAAATAACATTCTCCTGGTCAGCCAGGGACATCGCAATCATTGCCGACACGGTAATCAGATTCGAGGTTTTATCAATGGCATTGTTAACCGAATCAATCAGCTTATCGTTGTTGTCATTAATGATATCTGTAGCGGCAATCGCCTGATTGTAGAGCAGAATCATCTCGGTCATAGACTGGATACGGACCATTACCTTGCGCAGCCCGCGTTCCAGATAAGCCTTGCGGAACTCATTCTCCGGCTTGGCAATCTCAACCTCAAACAGCTCCTTCAGCCTGTTGCCGAAGGCGATCTTGGTCTGCAGATTGTAGATTTCCTCCATCGAGGTGCGCTTCAGCTGGCGCATGTTAACGATGCTCTCCTCCAGCGTATCCCGGCCGTCACGCAGACCGGTAACGATGGCGTCAATGTTGGTGCGTACAGACTGATATTTGTAGACATAGTTCTTCAGCGGGCTTTTGCGGAGCATTTTACCGAAAAAGCTGACGTTCTTGCTCTGCTGCAGCGTCTCACACTCGTTGCGCAGCTTCATAATCATATTCGGCACTTCCACACGCTTGCCTGACATAAGGTCATTAACCGGACGGTCCAGCAGCTTCAGCGTCTGCCCGGCCTTCTCCTGTGTCTTAACCCCAAGTTTGCCGATGTCATCCATCAGGGAGTCAAGGGCTACGGTATCTGTCTTGGCTACCTGTTCGATTAACTGCGAGGCTTCTTCGACTACCTTCTGCTCATCTTCCTTCTTGAGCTGAATTAACTGCGTGGACATGGGTTTCCCTCCTATAATTCGGAACTGCTGTACCGTTGATGAATCAGTTCCGCCTTGGTCTGAAGTTCCATCAGGTCTTTGTGTTCGATCGTTGAGGCGATGTCCGATATTTTGGAATCAACATCCCGCAGACCGTTCAGCAGCATTCTCCGGTTTTTCGTTTTGGCTTCGCCGCCAAGCCGCAGGAACGGATTAATAACTCCGTTCAGATCCTTCATCACCAGTCTGCGGACGGTATGATTAATTTCGCCGTTACCGAGCTCCTGCAGCAGCGGAAGCACCCGCTGGAGTCTGGCGAAAAGCGCCAGTGACTTCTCGACAATTTCATTGTCCAGTGTATCCTTCTGGCCCTCTGAAATAATCATGTCCTCCAGAATGACAAGATACTCAACTACCGCCGCAAATTCCCCTAGAACAGCAGGCTCAGCGGGCGGTTTGCCCGGAGCGGCCGCAGGAGCGGCTGTTCCGGCAAATGCAGCTCCGGCAGGCATAGCGCCGCCGGCCGAAGCGCGGGCCGGCTCCGCAGCGGGTGCCGGGGCTGACGGGGCCGGCGCCTGGCTGGCCGGAAGCACCTCCGCAGGCAGATTGACCCGTGTGCGCTTGCCGCCGAGCACACCGGCTCCGGCTCCGGCTACCGGCAGCAGCAAAGAGATCAGCTCCGGCAGAAAGCTGCTGGTCAGTACTGCGACCACATAGCCGGCAGCAGCATACAGTAACACTTTAGACTTTGTGTTCATTATTTCACCTCTTGCAGGCTTGCTGCATTTCGCCTAATTCACAGCATCAGGAATGGTGGATTCAGCGAAGATTTTCATAATCATCGGCTGCTCAATATGGCTTGCAAGGACATCTTCACCGAACTGGACAGGCTCAACCTTGCCGCCGAGTGCGCTTTTGACAGCCAGGTACGGGAAGTTGATGCCGGACAGACAGGAGACATGCAGCCCGCCCGACATCCGGGGGTTAATCTCCAGCAGCTTGGGCACGGCACCGCTATACTTCATCTGAATGTTATAGTTGAACGGAATCTTGAACGTCTCAGCCACTCGGCGGGCAATATGCTCCAGCTCCGGTATATGCTCCATTACCCGCAGGCGTCCGGTATCCTTGCGCCGGGGCACAGCGGCCAGCAGCCTGCCGTTCTCATCAGCCAGACAATCAATACTGTATTCATAGCCTTCGAGCAGTTCCATCACCATAAGGTCAGGGAAGGAATCCGTACTGGACAGAATGCGGTAAGCATCGTCAAAAGAAATATGCTGGGTCACATAGCCGAACAGCTCCTGCAGCGGACTGCGGCTATTGTTGATAATCCGGAAGCCCAGCCCCCCCTCCGTTTCCGTCGGTTTGAAGCAGACCTGCAGGCCTTTGGCAGCGAGAGCCTCATAGGCAGCCTTGAACTGCTCCGCATTGCTGGCCACATGATATTCCGGAATTTCCATAATTCCTGTTTCCTTGACCTTCTCATAGAACTTGCCCTTGTCCAGCATCATTTCCAGCAGGTCCAGATCACGGCATACCAGCACCTTCGTGCCGATTGCATCAAACTGCGCGGCATGCAGGGCGATGTCCATCATATGCAGCCGGGGAATAAAGATATCAATCTCATTACGCCGGCAGAAGTCCACGCAGAACTGCACATACTCTATGCCTGTGACCGCAGGCTCCGTGCCGGCAACATCAGCGCCCTGGAGCGACATATGCTTAATATCGGGATGTGTGGCAAAAATCTGCACAGGTACGCCATCTTCGTTGTTGCGGATGAGATTCATATAATGATAAGCCACGGAAAACCAGCGGTTGAAGTAAATATTTACCTTTTTCATTGCGGCCCAACTCCCAATGTCGTTAGATTATGATAAATCCTCTGCACATATAACATGATTTCATCCCCGGCGAAGACGCCCCTGCACTCTGTAAAAGGATATTTTAATTTTACTTGAGTCACCTGCTGCTCGGCAAATATTTCTCCGTGGCAGGGGGCGATAGCATAATCGGCGCTCTCCAGCAGGCTTTTGTCCAGCAGCGAATCGCCGGAGGCCACCATCGGCTCCGAGCGGACCGTACGCCGCACATGGATAATGGCATCGCTCTTGTTGACCGCTTCCGGGACCACATACAGCTTGCGGCCCTGCAGCGACACTCTCCAGCCTAACCCGTAGAGACGCTCAGACATATGATTAATCTCATCCAGCGGCAAAAGATCCCGGTACACCATATACGTGTAAAACAGCTCATCACAGTAACGCTCACTGATGATCCATTCCGGGCGGACAACGGACCGGACAATCTGCCTGACCTCTTCCGCCACAGCTGAACGCTGCAGCACCAGACTGCCGATATGGCTGCGCCACTCCTGATCGACTACTCCGTTAACCAGAATATTGCCGCCGTTGCTTGTAACGGCATAATCCGGAATCAAGGTCTCCTGGAACAGGTTAATCCGCTTGTATTCCGCAATGGTGCGGGTAGTCACCGGCATAAAGATAATATCCGCCGCAAGCTCCTGCAGCAGCTGAAGCGCCCGCCCCGAAATATATGATCTTGTAACTCCATCAATAATCTCCGCAGGCACAAGTCCGGGAGTATCCTCCGGGACACTTAGTGCACCAAGGGAATAGATCAGCGTCCGGTCCAGATCACTGGCGTAGATCATTCGGTCTCCCCTCCTTTTAGCGGCTTGATGATTCCGCAGCAGGAATAGGCCAGCCCCGGGTATTCCTCCACCGGAACGTTGCGTTCTTCCGCCAGCAGGAGAATATGGCGCAGATTAGGATTGTCTTTAGTATCGACAATAATTTTCCAGGGTACTCTGCGCAGCAGCACCCGGGTGGTCTCACCTACACCCGGCTTGATCAGATTGATGTTATCTATTCCGAAATGCTCCTGCAAGGTTATAATATCCTGCATTCCCCGCCAGGAAATCTCAGGAGGCGAAGCCCCCATTTCTCCTGCAGCAGCAACGGCTGTTTCTCTTACAGACGCGAAATAAGGAGTAATAGCATCAATAAACACATTGGAGTAGTCATGCTCCAGCCATTCCTTATAGAACTTCGCGCCATGAAAATCCTCCGGGCCGGTCAGATCGTTCCGCTGCACCGTCCGGCTCAGCAGGCCGGATACCGTTGAATTTAGGCAGGCGCTTGGAATCAGGTAATCCTCTCTTGTCCCGAAGGTTCCTGAGCAGTGGCCGGGATCAGCCAGTACAGCAAGATCATCGCTGAGCCGTACCCCGTATCTGTTATAGAACGCTATGCACGACTCCTTCAGTACCCGCGTAATGGCCCCTTTGCCTGTCCAGCCGTCCACAAATTGCAGGTTGGCATCTGTACCGTGCTGCTGCAGAATGTAGCGGATAGCATTCATATCAAGACCTTTGCCGCGGATAATGGAGACACTGTAATGCGGCAGCTCTGCCCCGTATGCTTCAGCGATGTAGCGCCTGATCAGCACGCCGACCGGCGTACCGGCCCGGGCCAGAGAGACGAGCACCGTCCCCTCAGTTCCCCGCTGAGCGACAATCCGCTCGGAGACAACGGCCACAGCCAGCGCCACCTTCGCTGCAGATTCCTGCAGCGTCTCACGGAACAGTCCAATGTACTGCTCTGTAGGCTGGTATTCCACCGGCAGCATCTCTGAATAGCTCACCCCGGATTGAATCGCCTTCTCCCGCTCCGCCGTTCCCAGCTCAAGTGCCACACTGCTGAGATCCTTCAGCAGAAAAGTAACATCAGACGGGGGATAGCTGCCCAGGGGAACCGGGGGGGCTATTTCAGGCTCCAGCACAGCATTCTGCTTATCTGTCCCCTTCATCTGCAGCCTCCTCCGTTTCCTGTCCGGGACCCAATACAATAAGATACACCTTATTGCCGGCCAGCCCTTTCAGAACATCTGTCATCGGCTTAATCCGCTCAGCCGGCACATCACGCTCAAGCAGTACAAAAATATCGTCATACTGGGCGTGCTCAACATTATAGATGTAGTTAGTAATCGACGGATCACCGGCTGACGGATAACCTGCCGCACTGCGCACCCCGTAATCGGGCCTGTGCTGCGGATGAATCGGGCTGCGGGTAGAAGACTGGTAGAATACATCCTCACCCATCTCTGCAGCAATTCTCATCGGCAGGTACATGAATTCACCGACACCCATAACCAGAGTACGCCGCCCTTCACGCAGCGCCATAAGCCGGGCCGCCACCTGACTAACCTCCTGGTCAATTACCCGGTTGTCAGCCGATTCAAGGCCAAAACGCCCGCTCAGCTTCAGATATGGAGACGGGTTGATCTCACCGCAGGAATCGGCGGAGCTGACCTTCAGCCGCTCCAGTCCGTCTCTTAGATAAGTAGTTACAACAGGCACTCCGGTGATGTCTGCAAGGCCTTTGCCGGCTTCGGCCTCTAAGCGCGGCGTTCCATCCACCTGAATCGTCCCCTGCAGCAGTGATATTGCGCTGATCTCAATTCCCAGCTCCTGCTCCAGATCACGGTAAGCCTGGATGTTAGCCGCGCTTCGCCAATCCAGCAGTGAAGCCACAACATATTCCCTGCGCGGGAATTTGGCCTGAATATCACGGATAATATTAATAGCGGTGTTCCCGGTTGTAATCTCGTCATCTACCAGAATAACCGGCTCATTGCCGGACAGCATCTCGGGATGAAGCGCATAGCAGAGATGATCCACCGCATGGGAATGCTCTTCTTCAAAGCTGATGACGGAGCTAAGTTCAGGAATCTCCTCACGGGTGGTATGAATATAAGACGCTCCGCCGGCAAAAAGGTTGTACATACTATGGCCCAGGGCGGTAGCCGTTTCGGCGAAGCCGATAAAAACGGCAGGGCGCGGAAGCGTGAGCCGTGCGGCCAGCAGCTCGCGGTAAGCCTCTTCAGCATGCTGCGGATAAATCAGGCCATGCACCGCCTGATCCAGCAGCTTGTCCATCCCGGAGCCGGCGTCCTCTGTGTCCATTCCGCGGTACAGCAGCAGGCCAAGCGCAGCCCCGCTAAGCAGCGGAGTATAGGGATTAACCGGAATGTGCTTGCCAAGCACCTTGCTGACAAAAAGAAAGGACCGTTTCTTATTAATCCGCGCTGCCATAGAGAATAAGGATTCGGCCGGCATCTGAAAGGGGTTGGATGTCTCGGTTACTGTAACCTGCAGATTGTCGACAATGTTAAACGTGTGAATATTCGTTTTCGGGTAGTAAGTAGGCAAAATGCTGTTCTTCATGTAACACCCCGTATACTAGAGATCGTTGTATAATGCGCTTCGCCCAGTTCAAATGCGGCTTGATTTCATTCATCTTGTTAAAATATTCACTTTTAAACACACCGCGGCTGCCGTCGTTGCTTCCGATAATGCCCAAAGCGTCGATATACTCCTCGTGCATAACCGAATATACAGCCTGCACCGGTCTAAGCTGGGAAGGATGAATAATGGTCTTGCCTACAATCCCGTTCTCTTTGTCCAGCTTCACCTCACGGATCAGGCCGGCAGCAGCACCAGAGTAGCGGCTTACCTCCCGCGGCTGTCTGCCGAAGGATTCATCAAAAGCCACCGGGTTCAGCTGCGGACGGAGACTGCGGCGTGCGCTATTGCCGAAATACTCCCACACCGGTCCCGAGATGACATAACCCTCCTCCACCCTGCCAAATACATTAAGAATCTCAGAGATGCAATCACGGACCGGAGCAAGCTCATAGATACTGATATCCGGGCTGCGGCGCAGTCCGAACAGACTGGAGAAGTCAGTCGCCCCGATTCTGACGTTCAGTACATAATCACGGTAATCACCAAGCAGATCGCGGATTGCCATCAGGCTGTCCAGCCGGCTCTCGCGGTAAATAATCGGGGCGCTCTCCAGAATCGGCATACCGTACAGCACAGGCGCATCATAACTGCGCGAGCTGTTGTAATCAGCTATAGCTTCAAAGAAATCGGCCCCGTTCTCAGCCGTAAATTTAGGAAAAACAAAGCCGGTAAGCAGCTTAATCAGCGGTCCCAGCCTGAAAATCAGCTGCTGCAACTGCTCGGGATTCCGCACACGGATAAAGATCAGCGGAATACTGTTCACAGGGTCAGGCTCGTTATCCGCATAGGCAGACAAAAAGGACAGATGCCGGACCACTGACTCCTCGGCGAAGCAGACCTCACCGTCTCCAATAGCATCCTCCAGATCGATAATTACAGTCACCAGTCCTGATGCCCTCAGCTTCAGGATATCTTCCGCCACACTGGTACGGGTTGCCGGCATATACAGCGCTGCGCCGACGGCATAGGCAAGCAGCTCTTTGGGGGTATATTGATTAAATGCAACAGGCGGAGAATAGAATAATGACGCTTCTTGTTCTTTAGTCAGGTAATCGAAGTATTTCAAAGGCCGCTCCCCCTAATAGTTGTGCAAAACATGCATAAAAATAGAATAGCCTCTCCTTATAGAGAGCTGCAGAACCGCTTAAGCCGTCCTGTCGGGGACGGCTGCCGGCTTACTCAAATACAAGCAAAGGCCATGCTACTACATATACGATTACCCGGACAACGGGGCCGGCACCACTCTTTGTGAAGGCCCCCCACCTTAAAGCTCTTACCGTTAAGCCTGTCTATCTATCTCCTTCTTTTTCTTCGCGGAGCTGTACAGCATGGTCCCGACGAAGACCGCAATAAGAACGGTGAAGAACACCGCATGCGGCAGCTCATATCCGAAGGCTCCGGCAAGCATCTTGCCGGCAATAATAGCAATCAGCAGGAAAGCCGCCTGCTCCAGCTCGGGGAATCTCGCAATCAGCTTGAGGAATACCTGCGCTACTCCGCGCATCATCAGCACACCGAGAATACCGCCAAGGAACAGCACCCATACTTCACTGCTCAGACCGAAGGCTGCAATAACACTGTCGATACTGAAAGCAATATCCATTAATTCAACAAGGAGAACCGTCTTCCAAAAGGAGGCGCCTTTAGTTTCTTTATGTCCTTCTTCTCCGCTGCCCTTAAATAATCCTTTATATGCGATGTAAAAGAGATACAGGGCTCCCAGAACTTTTACAAGCGTAAACTCAATCAGATATGTCCCGAGTCCGATTGCCAGGAATCTGAACACATAGGCGCCCAAAATTCCGTAGAAGAGTGCCTTCTTCTGCTGCTCCTTCGGCAGATGCCTGACCATAACCGCAAGCACCAGCGCGTTATCCGCAGAGAGCAGCCCCTCCAGCAGAACCAGACTGCCGATGATACCCCAGCTGACCGGATCGGACAAGGTTGCCGCTATATCGCCCCAGGAAAAGAAGTGTCCATAATTGTCACTGATACTTCTGAAAAACTCACTTAGCCATCCCATTCATAATGCGCCTCCGCAAAATATAATCACTATTTACTGCCAGCTACCCAGCGCAGTCCCCAACTGTAAGCCTGATCCATCTCTTTATGACCGCTGAAATATTGCACCTGCCGCTCGATACTGAACGTTTCATCGCCGACATTCTGAATAAGCGCAATTGCACACATTCCCTTGCGGTTGTTATGCTCATCCAGATTTACGATGATATCAGGCCCGTCGCCCTGATGGATCGTAACGATACCATCTGCATCAGACCACTGGGTAACTCCCTGATAGATAAAAGAAAAGATCAGCACCCTGCTGATTTCGGCCACCTTACTGCCGTTAATCCGCAGATTCTCGCCTGACTTCACTGAGCCTGTCCGGTCGTCGCCATCAAGCATAATAAAGGGCGGCTGCTGAAGACTGCCGAACGCCTTACCGAGTGCCTGAACAACACCTTTTCTGCCGTCTTTTAATTCATACAGGCAGGCGAGATCAAGATCTACACCGCCTTTGCGGCTAAATAGGCCGCCGCCCTGCCTCTGGTTCCAGTTCAGATTAATCAGCACTTCTCCGAGACCGGAAGCTGATTTCTTCAGATTAATGGAGTCCCCCTTCTTCTTCAGCTCAATCTTTTTGAGATTAAGCTGAGGCGGCGATGGTACCGGAGCGGGGGGCGGGGCAGGTGCCGGGCGTGGAGGCGGATTGTCCGCTTTGGGAGCAGCTGGCTCATCCTCCACCTCAATACCGTAATTTCCGCATAACGCCTTGAGTCCGCCTTCAAAGCCGGCTACAATCGCGCTAAACTTCCAGTCCGAGTTATATCTATATAATTCTCCTACTACAACGGCCGTTTCCACAGAGAAATGATTTCCAAGATTACATCGCATTAGTTCCTCTCCGGTTGCCCGGTTCAGAATCCGGCAATGAGCATTGCTCATCTGGCCAAAGGTCTGCCTTCGGCTCTCCCCGTTATACAGTGTAATGGCAAATGCGATCCTCATCGTGTCAGAGGGAACCTTGCCCAGTTCAATTTCGAAGTGCTTCAGGCCGCCTGATCCGCCGGACGGCACATCCTTGTAGCGGATGAACGGTGTAACCGGATTGTTATAAAAGATCAGATCATCGTCACCGCTAACCTTAGCCTGTGCTCCCAGCAGAAACGCTGAAGCATCAATTTCCATATCAGCCGGAGCGTGCCAGCCGATTTCAACAATAAGCGATTGAATGCCCGGATTCCCGCGCGTCAGATCTACCTTCTGACCCTTCACTGCTTCTATGCCCATATGCCTAAGCCACCTTTGAACGAATAGCTGTAAGTTATTAAACAACCCGTAACCTTATAAACTCTAACTCTATATTATTTAAAAAGGGCAGGATCACTAGGGATCCCGCCTTTGAAGCGAATACAGCCGTTATTGCGCATCCAGCCCGTAATTCCGGCACAGTGCACTGAGTCCGCCGGTGAAGCCGCTGCCCACCGCCTGGAACTTCCAATCCGCACCATGGCGGTAAAATTCACAGAATACCACAGCCGTCTCTGTCGAGAAGTCCTCGCCGAGATCAAACCGCAGAATTTCCCGTTCACTTACAGCATCGACCACCCGTACAAATGCATTGGAGACCTGCCCGAAATTCTGGGCGCGGCTCTCAGCATCATAGACGGTTACTGTAATGCCGACGCGCTGAATGTTGGCGGGAACCTTGCTGAAATCAACCAGTATCTGCTCATCATCACCGTCGCCTGCACCAGTCCGGTTATCGCCGGTATGCGTTACGGAGCCCGCACCGCCGCTGGGATTATTGTAGAATACAAAATCATCCTCGCCTTTGGCCTTACCGTCTTCATGGAGCAGAAACGCAGAGGCATCCAGGTCAAAATCCTTTCCTCCGCTGTATCTGTTCGTATCCCAGCCCAGCCCTACTACCACCTTCGTCAGACCCGGATTCGTCTTGGTCAGATCAATCCGCTGTCCTTTGGAAAGACTGATTGTCACTGGCTAAACCCTCTTTCCTGATTTTATTGCAGCCCGTAGTCGCGGGTAAGTCCGGCCAGACCGTCCTTGTAGCCGCTGCCGATTGCACTGAATTTCCATTCGCCGGCATTACGGTACAGCTCACCTACAACAACTCCGGTTTCAACGGAGAAATCCTCGCCGAGGTCAAAACGAATCAGCTCTACATTGCTTTCTTCGTTCACGATACGCACGTAAGAACGGGAAACCTGTCCAAAGTTCTGGCTTCTCTGCTCAGCTTCATAGATCGTAATAGTGAAGGCTACCTTCTCCACATCCGCAGGGATGCTCTTCAGGTCAATATCAATCACTTCATCGTCTCCGTCGCCTTCGCCTGTACGGTTATCACCGGCATGAACAACAGAGCCGTTCTCGTTCTGCTTGTTATTAAAGAAGATAAAGTTGGTTTCTTTATCCACTTTACCGTTTGCATTGGTCAGGAACACGGAAACGTCAAGGTCAAAATCTTTACCCCCGTCATATTTGTTGGTGTCCCAGCCGAGACCCACTTTAATCTTGGACAAGCCCGGATTTGTTTTGGTCAGATCAATCTTTTGCCCTTTGGATAAGTTAATTGCCATTATAAATACCCTCTCTTCTATTAGGATTAATTAGCTTTCATTAATTAAATGTAGCGTTCAGCCAGCTGGTTAATATGTGCTGCGTGGGCCCCTTCGCCGATCGCCGCGAATTTCCATTCGTCACCGTGGCGGTAGAGCTCCCCGCAAATAAGCGCCGTAAAGCCTGTGTAATTATCAGTCAGATTAAACCGTACAAGCTCGCTGCCGCCGGCTCCGTTGATAATGCGGATATACGCCGATTTGATCATTCCGAAATCCTGCTTGCGGTTGACCGCATCATAAATGTTAACCACCACGAGCACCCGGTGCACATCCGCAGGAACCGCCTTCAGATTAACCTTGATCTGCTCGTCATCTCCGTCGCCGTCGCCGGTCAGGTTATCTCCTGAATGAACAACCGAATTATTGGGGTTTTGTTTGTTGTGGAAGCATACCAGGTTCGTCTTGTTCAGCAGCTTGCCGCCCTCGCTGAGCAGGATGGCAGAAGCGTCACAGTCCACATTGGCCTGTTTCTTCACTCCGAAGAAGCCGCGGGCAGGCTCAGCCGGGTCCCAGCCGAGACCTACAACAACATTAGTCAGTCCGGCATTTCCTTTAGTCAGATCAATCTTCTGTCCTTTTACGAGATTAATTCCAGCCAACTTAAAATACCTCCGTTCCCAATAAAAATTACAGCCTGCAAGTCTAGCATGAGGATGTTCTATCAGTGATACGGGCTACATCCCGTTTCGTTTCACCCTTCTTCAGTAAAGTATTTCAGTAAAGGATCAGCCACGCTTAAAGACTGAATTCACCCGGGTTAAGTCCCAGCACACCGCAGATATGGCGGACAACAGCCTTCTCATGCTCGTCAAAGTCACCGTCAGCCGCACCAATCGCGGAGCACACACCGACAATAACACGGCCGACATCCGGCTTGCCGCTGAACTTGCCAATAGCCTTCAGCGCTTCCTGCTTCCCGATCTCCGGAGAGAAATCAAAATTACTGACATAGAAATTGAATTGAGTGATTACCTCTCTCATGTCAAATACCTTAAGCTCGTTACTGAGGTTCATATAGCCGGCCATCTTGTTCTTCTCGGCTTCCTCGATCTTACCGTCAGCAGCAGCTACCAGGGCGCAGCCTGCAACTACCGCATTCATGAAATCTTTATTTTTAAATTTCTTAACCTGTTCAGTCAGTCCATTTTTGGTGGTGTTCAGCCAATTTTTGAAAGTGCTCATTGTCTTCTCCTTCTATCATTTAAATGATGATAAACATAAAGATAGCAGAGCGCCTCCTCCCCGTCATTTCGACAGATATTTGCTGTATTCATCAGCATTCAGCCTACCACTCTAATATAACCGATTGATTTGCAATATTCTAGTTTGCCAGATTTTCACAGTACCTTAGAGAGAAATTCGCGGGTTCGCTCATGGGACGGGCTCCCGAACAGCTGCTCAGGCTTGCCTTCCTCCACGATAACTCCCTGCTCCATGAACAGGACCCGGTCTCCAACTTCACGGGCAAAGCCCATTTCGTGCGTAACCACCACCATCGTCATTCCCTCACGGGCCAGATCCTTCATGACCGCCAGCACCTCGCCGACCATCTCCGGATCCAGCGCCGAGGTCGGCTCGTCAAACAGCATAATTTTCGGTTCCATCGCCAGCGCCCGGGCGATCGCTACGCGCTGTGACTGTCCGCCGGACAGCGAAGCCGGGTGCACCTCAGCCTTGTCGCTCAGCCCGACCTTCTGCAGCAGCTCCAGCGCCTTTTGCCGCGCCTTATCCGCTGGCCATTTACGGACCTGCACCGGGGCCAGCATAATATTCTCGATTACAGTTTTATGCGGGAACAGATTAAACTGCTGAAATACCATGCCCACTTCAGTACGGATATCGTTAATCCTTGTGTTTTTGTCCATCAAGGAAGTGCCTTCAATGATAACCTCGCCGCTTTGCGGCTGCTCCAGCAGATTGAGGCAGCGCAGAAAGGTCGATTTTCCCGAACCGGACGGTCCGATAACGACCACAACCTCCTGGCTGTGAATATCAACGTTAATATCTGTCAGCACCTGATGATTTCCAAAAAATTTGTTTAAATGTCGTACATTGATGATCGGCTCCATACTTAGGTTACACCTTCCGTTCAATATAATTGAGCAGCTTGCTGAGGGAATAGGTAAGAACGAAGTAGATAAGTGCAGCAGTCAGATAAGGCTCCCAGATCCGCAGATACTGGCCTTTCATCGTATTACTCCAGAACATAATCTCAGGTGCCGCCACGAGTGCCAGCAAGGAGGAATCCTTAACCAGGACGATAAATTCATTCCCGAAGGCCGGAACCATACGCTTGATCGCCTGCGGCAGAATAATAAACCGCATAGCCTGCCACTTGCTCATGCCAAGTGATAACGCCGCTTCACGCTGTCCGGGGTCGATCGACTGGATGCCTGCACGGAAAATCTCCGCAGAATACGCGGCAGAATTCAGCGACAGCGCAACAAACGAGGTCATCAGAACATTGGTCGTCCCGTAAAAAGCCGGAATCAGCCCGAAATGCACAATTAGGATCTGCACATACAGCGGCGTTCCCCGGAAAAAGTTGATGTACAAATGAAACGGCCAGCGGTAGATGGCCTTTGGCGCCATTTTACCAAATCCGATGCCCAGCCCCAGAACAGAGCCGATCAGGATGGAAACAATGGATACCCCGATCGTAAACAGTGTTCCTCTTAAAAACACCGGTAAATAATGAACAATGAGGTCAAATCTGAAATCCATAGAACTCTTCCCTTCTCTTCTGCTTCTTTCTTCTCTATATTGTCTTTTTCAAAAAAAGAAGCATGCGCAATAGCAATCATTACGCATGCTTTGATGTTTACCGGAGGTTCTTATTCCGCACTCAGCAGTCCAGCTGTATCCGGCTCCTCACCGAACCATTCCTTGTAAATCTCGGCATATTTGCCGTTCTCGATAACAGTCTTGATTGCCGGGTCCAGCTTGGCTTTCCATTCGCTGCCCTTAGGATAGAGGACACCGTAATACTCTGAACCGAAATTCTCCTTATCCAGGATGCCTACCAGCTTCTCCTTCGGATTATTCTTGATATATTCATTCACAATTGCAATATCCGCTACTACCGCATCCGCACCGCCGGCATTCAGCTCCATCAGGGCCACCGCGTTGCTGTCAAAGCGCTTAAGATTTGTGTTGTCGACCCCCATAATATCGCTCATCAGAGTATCAGCAGTCGTCGCACCCTGTACGGCAACAACCTTATCCTTCAGATCAAGCGCACTCTTGATGTCGCTGCCTTCTTTAACCATGATCATATTGGTGGATTCAAAATAAGGAATGGAGTAATCATACGTTTCCTTGCGTTCGTCTGTGATGGACACCGAGGACACGCCGGCCTGATATTCCGTCCCCTGCTGCACGCTTGTCAGCATGGTATCCCAGCCCGTATTGGTAATGGTATACTTCACTCCCGCTTCTTCCATTACCGCTTTGATGAAATCAATATCAAATCCTTTGACCGTATCTGTATCCATGTACTCCATTGGCGCATAGCTTGCATCCGTGGCAATTTTGATACTTTCTCCCGAAGCCGCATTACCGCCCGCATCGTTATTTGAGCCGCAGCCCGCCATCGTTAACATAAAGCATGCAGCTAAAGCTGACATCGCCCACTTTTTTCTGATCCCCATAATCCAATCCCCCTACTCTTTTGTAAAAATACTTAAAGAGATTTTATCAGATTAAAGCAGTGGTGACAATTAACTTTTCTTCTATACGTTAGGTTACATGACATGTTATCAAAAATTTGTAACATTTACTGCCGTTAAAAACATTCTCTTCCTATTAATATCCCGTTTTCTTATCTCATTATTATCCAGGCATACAGAAAAGGCTGTCTCCGGAGAGACAGCCTCATAGCCTTGCAGTTTATACTATTAAAAAGTGATCTCCCCGTCATAAGAAGCAATCAGCCGGTAGAGCTCAGGACGGCGGTCACGGAAAATGCCCCACTCAATCCGGCCAACTTCCAGCGCGTCCAGATCAAATTCACTGACCAGCACCGCCTGCTCATCGCGTCCGGCTTCCACAATCTTGTTGCCCTGCGGGCCTGCGATGAATGAGGAGCCATAGAAGTTGATACTGGATTCCTCATCTCTCTCCTCACCGATCCGGTTGGAGGCTACAACAGGAATCAGGTTAGCTGCCGCATGTCCCAGCATGCAGGTCTGCCAGTGATCCTTTGAATCAATCGAGCCGTCCTGCGGCTCAGAGCCTATGGCAGTCGGGTAGAACAGGATTTCTGCACCCATCAGGCTCATTACGCGGGCCGCTTCCGGATACCACTGGTCCCAGCAGACGCCTACGCCGATTTTGGCATAGCGGGTATTCCAGACCTTGAAGCCTGTGTCACCGGGGTTGAAATAAAACTTCTCTTCATAGCCCGGCCCGTCCGGAATATGGCTCTTGCGGTATTTGCCCAGCACTGTACCGTCGGCATCAATAACCGCCAGCGAGTTGTAGCGCGCATAATTCTTTTTCTCATAGAAGCTAATCGGCAGCACTACCTGCAGCTCTTTGGCAACAGCCTTGAAATGGTTAACTGCCTTGTTCTGCTCAAGTTCAGTGGCGTAAGCATAATAATCCGACTTCTCCTTCTGGCAGAAATACGGGGTTTCGAACAGCTCCTGCAGCAGAATAATCTGCGCTCCCTGTGCTGCCGCTTCTCTTACCAGAACCTCAGCGTTGCGGATATTCTCATCAATGTCACCGGAACAGCTCATTTGCGTTGCGGCTACTTTTACTTTTCTCACGTTTCAGTCCTCCTTGCAAATTCAGTTATTTCCGTGCAGGCATCTGCTGCGTGGTGCAGTGTACATTGCCGCCTTCACCGATTACAGCCATACCGTTCACCGTACGGATTCTGCGTTCAGGGAAAAGGGCAGCAAGCTGCTGCTCGGCAAGCTTGTCCGTCTCTGTGGCTGTGCCGCCGAATACCGGCAGAATGATGCCGCCGTTTACAAAGTAGAAATTCAGATAGCTGAGCGTCAGCCGGCTGTCTTCATAGTCCACACGCGGAGGCTGCTGAACCCGGATAATCTCCAGCTTCCGCCCCTTGGCGTCCACTGCATTCTCCAGAATGCGCAGATTCTCCTGAGTAATCTCATAATTCTCATCCTGCGGGTCATCACAGGCCTGGATAATAACCTTGCCCGGCGCTGCAAAGCAGGCAATATTATCGACATGGCCGTCCGTTTCATCCCCGCTGAGACCGCGCGTCAGCCAGATAATAGAATCTGTACCGGTAAACCGCCGCACCTGCTCCTCGATTTCCTGCCGGCTCAGCTCCGGGTTGCGGTTCGTGTTCAGCAGGCATTCCTCGGTGGTAATCAGCGTCCCCTCACCGTCAGTATGAATGGAGCCGCCCTCCATAACAAGCGGAGCATCAAAGCACTCAATCTGCAGGGACTCCAGAATCTGCGGCGCTACCTCATCATCAAGATCCCAAGGCATATATTTGCCGCCCCAGGCGTTAAACTTCCAGTTCACACCGGCGAGCTTGCCTTCTTCAGCAGCAACAAAGGTCGGACCGTTATCACGCAGCCAGGCATCATTGTGGCGGACGGGAAGAAGCGTAACATTGGCTCCCAGCCCCAGAGCCTCTACCGCTTCCAGTTCTTCAGGGTTTACAATTACTGTAACTGGCTCAAACTCGGCTATAGCCTTTATAATTTCAGCATAGCCTTCGCTGACGGATGTGTAGTTATCCGGGAACACCATGGATGCCTGCACCGGCCAGGAGATAAAGGTCCGTTCATGCAGCTCCCATTCCGCCGGCATTGTATAGTTCAAATCTTTTGGATACATTCGTTAGATACCTCTGTCAGTTAAATTTGGAGCAGCTTGAACATGCAAAAAGCTCCTTATACATCATACAATAATATAAGGACACGCTCAATTGGCAGAAATCTGTATGATTTCACACATCCGTATTAATTCTAATATTGACCAATGTTACATTTTGCATAATACTGGAAGATGTATATTTACTTATTGATTTACCGGTCCTACAGCGTGAAAGGTGGTCATCTATTGGAAGCTGCATCCACGATCCTAACAGAACTTGAAGATTATATGAAGCGTGAAGCTTTAACCATATCAAAATTTGCCGCGCGTTCCGGGATGAATTCCGGCACACTCAGCAATGTTATTCAAGGCCACCGCCCGATTGCCATGCAGCAGCTGGACCGGATTACCTTGGCTATGGATTTGCCCGAAGGACATTTTTATGACCTTTATGTTGATAATTATATTATTAACGGTGCGCCGGACTGGCGGCGGATCGGTCCGCTGCTTCAGCGCTGTGCAGAGCTGGATAAGCTGGGGGCAATCCACCGCGTAGTCCAGCACATCATGGATAAGCTGATCTATGCTCCCATGCTGTTCGATGCGGCAGAAGAGCTGTATGCCCAGGGCCGTTCAGCCGCTGCCGCCCTCATGTACGAGAGTGTCGCCGAGGGTGAACGGTTCCAGCATTCCGAACGTCTGGCGCTTTGCAGGTACCGGCTGTTTATGATCGGGCTGGGTGAGATCCAGGACGAGAATCTGCATGCTGCCAATCAATTTGAGCCTTATGTGGAGCGTCTGGACGAAGCCGACCAGCTTGATGCGCTCAAGCATCTGGCTGATGTGTTTGCCTCCCTGCACCGCTGGGATAAGGTCAATGAGCTGGCTGAGCTCCTTGGGCAGAAGGCTTCTCTGCAATATAAGCATCTCAAAAAGGAATCCAGGCAGAAGCAGCCGGGCCGGCCGCTTATTTACTATATATTATATGCCTATTTATCCAAAGCCGGAGTCTGCGATGAGCGCGGTGATTATCAGAAGGCTTTGTATTACACCTCCGTATACAGTGATGTAAGCTGGATGAAGTCCCCTTTGAGCCAGGAAGAGCAGCGGGTTGTCGATCAGTTCCAGGAATGGGCCCATGCTAATACCTTTTTATACCGGCTGATGTCCGGAGAGGTTGAGGTTCTGCCTGAATACATCAGCTATATCGAGAACAAGGAGAATGAAATCCCTTCGGCCTTGTACAAAATTATTCAGGCTGCCAACCGTTATGAATTCGATATTGATGACATTCTGGAGCGGTTCAGTAATCATATGACCTACCGGGAACAGCAAAGCCGCCTGGGAAAGTTCACGCAGCAATTGACCGGTGACAGGCATACAAGATTTATGACGGAGCTGGCGTTGTATTATTTAAGACATAATAGTTTTTCTGCTGGCTTCCATTACCTATTAGAAGGTTTGGAATCATCTGTTATTATAAAAAGTGACTCCAACATCGTCAGATGCGTCGGAATCTTCGAAAAATACCGGCCGTCCGCCTTGCCGGAGCATATTCAGAGGTATACAAATTCAATGAGCGAGGTGTACAGAATCAATGAAAAAAAAGATGGCCTTATTGATATCACTAACTAGCTTGGCAATTGTATTGGTCTCCACCAGCAAATTTATTGAAGTCATATATCAGCCGCTTACGCATGGCTGGGGAGGATAATCACACTTAATGCAATTCATTCCATACGTCATCCGTCCTTCAGCTGAATGGCTATGAATGATCTGCAATGAACATAAAGAGGGGCCGTGCTAATGTGCGGCCCCTCTTTTATATCCGGCATGCACAGCCGGGCTTTCTCAGCAGCCCTGCAGCGGACGTTTTTACAGTTGAATGTGCTTCACGGTCTTTCCGCCAAAATCTTTAATCGTAAATACCCCGTCAGCCAAAATTCCGTAGGAGTGCGGGTTATTCTCTTTGGGCAACGAGATAGAGCCCGGATTCAGCACGAATATCCCTTCTTTAACACCGGCTACCGGAAGATGCGTGTGCCCCTGGATAAAAACATCCCCCGGAGCGAGCGGCGGCAGCTGCTCTATGCTAAAGCCGTGGCCGTGGGTGGCATAGATTTTACGGCCTTCATGCAGGATCAGCACATAGTCGCCCATCATCGGGAACTGCAGCAGCATCTGGTCCACCTCAGCATCACAGTTGCCGCGCACAGCGGCCAGTGATTTACCGTAAGCATTCAGCCGGGCGGCAACCCCTTGCGGATCATACCCCTCCGGCAGCGGATTACGGGGACCGTGATACAGGAAATCCCCCAGAATAACAAGCGTATGCGGCTGCTCCTCTTCAGCCTTGGCCAGAGCCTGCTCCAGCCAATACAGTGATCCGTGGATATCAGAGATAAACATTAATTTCATTGTTCAGACTTCCTTTCCATTCATTCCTTATCCTTATTATCTTATCGCTCCCGGCAGGAGCATGCAAAACAGGACGCCGCCGGCGTCCTGCACTTAAGTTATTATTCACTTTACTTGGGCAGGTCAGAGGTGCCCATTAAATAGCGGTCAACCTCACGTGCTGTCTGCCGGCCTTCCTGAATCGCCCAGACCACCAGACTCTGCCCGCGGCGCATGTCCCCGGCCGTAAACACGCCTTCAATATTCGTTGCCTGTACACCAAACTCCGCCTTGGCATTGGAGCGCTCATCCCGTTCAACTCCGAGCTCATTGAACAGCGTATCTTCCGGTCCGGTGAAGCCCAGTGCGAGCAGTATAAGCTGTGTCTTGAGTACTTCTTCACTGCCCGGCACTTCCTGCGGCACCATCCGCCCCTGCTCATTACGGACCCACTCGATACGTACGGTGTGCAGCTCCTGCACATGTCCGCCGTCATCACCGACAAACCGCTTAGAGGAAACGAGATAGCGGCGCGGATCCTCCTTATACAGGGCTGCAGCCTCGTGCTGGCCGTAATCGACCTTCAGTACCTTAGGCCATTCCGGCCAAGGATTGCCTGCCTGGCGGGTCAGCGGAGACTGCGGCATAATCTCCAGCTGGATTACGCTGCGGCAGCCGTGGCGGATTGAAGTCGCCACACAGTCAGTCCCTGTATCACCGCCGCCGATAACCACAACATCCTTGCCTGCTGCAGACAGATATTCCCCGTCAGCCAGGCCGGAATCCAGAAGGCTCTTCGTGTTCAGCGTCAGGAATTCCATCGCCTGATGGATGCCGCGCAGTTCACGGCCTTCAATCGGCAGGTCACGCGCCTGCGTCGAGCCGCCGCACAGTACAACTGCATCATTGTCTTCCTGCAGCTGTGAAGCAGCCATATCCTTGCCGATCTCTGTACGGGTCACAAATGTAATTCCTTCAGCAGCCAGCAGATCCACCCGGCGCTGAACCGTTTTCTTGTCCAGCTTCATATTAGGTATACCGTAGGTCAGCAGTCCGCCGATGCGGTCAGCACGCTCATAGACGGTTACTGTGTGTCCTGCTTTGTTGAGCTGGGCGGCACAGGCGAGGCCTGCCGGACCGGAGCCGACAACAGCCACTCTCCTCCCGGTCCGGACGAGCGGCGGCTCAGGCACGATCCAGCCCTCGGCAAAGCCGCGGTCCACGATCGAGCGTTCAATCGTCTTGATGGTTACCGGGCTGCCGTTCATTCCCACAGTGCAGGCACCTTCGCACGGGGAAGGACAGACGCGTCCCGTAAATTCAGGAAAGTTATTCGTTTTATGCAGCCGCTTCAGGGCAACCTGCCAGTTGCCGCGGTATACCAGGTCATTCCATTCAGGGATCAGATTATGCAGCGGACAGCCGGAGGCCATACCCGACAGCAGGCGTCCTACATGACAGAACGGCGTTCCGCAGTCCATGCAGCGCGCCCCCTGCTCCTTCAGCTTATCCTCATCCATCGGCAGCACAAATTCATCCCAGTTCTTGATGCGTTCCAAAGGCCCGCATTCTGCGGCCGTCTGCCGCTGATATTCCAAAAATCCGGTTGCTTTACCCATTCCTAGTCATCCTCCGAGTTTCTCTGATTGGCCGCCGGTTAATAGCTTAAAGCGGCATTCTTGCCCATTCGGCGCCAAAAAGATGGTTACTCCTTGTCACCGGCTGATCATTTGATACTGTAAAGCAGCAAAGTAGTGCCTATATATTATCATCGATTCTTTGCCGCCTAAATGAGCAATGTCACTTTTTTATTTAAAATTTCGGGAATGGGTAAAGCTCTTACCGGCAGCCTTACCGGGCCTTGACCAGATTATATACCGAGCCGAATATGCCGAGCAGAATGCCGGTTACCGGGAATACAATCCAGTTGATGTCCCAGCGCTGGAAAACAAAACCGCTAATCAGAAAAATGCAGGTTGCCAGCGGCCAGACAATTGCAGCGATTGAGCCCATGATGCGCTTCTCTTCCTTTTTTTCAGGAGGGAGCTCGATATATTCTCCTTCTTTGAGCAGGAAGCTGAAGCTCTCCTTAATCGTTCCGTAATAGATGAACAGAAAGACTGCAAGTGCGATGAGCAAGAGCATGATAGCCGCACCATAACCCGTAGTGTCCTCACTAACGGCAGCCCAGATAATAACCAGAACCGGTGATACTACACAAAGACAAATGCCCAGCGCCAGCGACAGGGTATAAGTGGGAGTATATGCACGTCTGCGCTGCTCAAGCTCTGTCCGCAAAAAGTAGGGCAGATTAAAGCCTTTTTCCAGATATTTAAACCTTTCCATACTAGAGCCGCTGTAAATGAACATGCCAACCGCTAGAGCTATCAGCACCAGCAGTATACTTACACCGATCATTCCGGCGGCATCCTCCGATAATACACCGCGCAGAAAGCCGTATTCAGCAAGGGTAACCAGGACGATCAGCAGCGCAGGGCCGACCATGCATAGCACGACTCCAATCCCAACCATAAACCCGGCTTTTTTCTTCGCCGCTGTATAGCTCCATGTATCCTCCGGCGCAAGCAGCGGAAGCAGCGTATCCTCTACGCCCCCCGGCAAGCCAAGCTCTTCAATCAGCTCATCTATATTGCCGAACTCGGAAATAACGATACCGACTGCTTCATTTTCCGATTTGCCTTCCTTCTTGAGCTCATGGTATTTCTCCTCCATATTGGCCAGCAGATCCTGCTTCAGATTGTACGTCTGTTCGGTCCTGGGCAGGGAAGCGAACATATTATTCAAATATGCGGCTATAGTATCCATGTCATTACAGCTCCTTTATGAATTTGTTGACAACCTCTTGTGTAACCTTCCATTCTGCACATTTCTCCCGGTAGTAAGCCAGACCCTGCGGTGTAATGCGGTAATAGGTGCGTCTCTTTCCAAACGTCTCATCCAGAAAAAAAGAGTCGATATATCCGTTCTTCTCAAGCCGGGTGAACGCGGAGTAAAGGGTAGTTTCCTTCATAACATACTTCTCGTCTGACAGCTTCCTGATGTTCTTGGATATTTCATATCCGTAAGATTCGCCATCGAGCAGCATGTAGAGAATAAGGGTGTCGTTATATCCCCGGATAACATCACTGCTGATCAAGTGCGGGCCTCCTTAACGTTTATTTTTACTTCATCTGTCGTAGTAATTGAATTGTAGCACACTTACTACGACAGGTGAAGTACTTTTCCATAAAATAGGCTTGTCCAGGCAAAAAAATACGGATGCCCTCCTTATCCAGGAGCAGCATCCGTTGACTGTTGTACAAAACTTATAGTGTATGTGGCTGCGGCTGTACAGCAAGCACAACCATGCCCTGTTGCTTGACGTTCAGCGCACCGCCCGCAAGCTTGGAGACCAGCTCGCCGCCGAACAGAATGCTCCATTCGCCAAGGGCAGGCAGCTTCAAGGAGGCTCCGGACGGATTGGCGTTATAGAGCACATACAGATGCTCAGCCGCATCGCCTCCGGCATGACCACGCAGTGTATAGGCCACTGTGCCGGCCGGAGACTGTTCGAACATGAGCTGTGCGCGTATTTCCTCTGCCGTGCGCAGCCGGAAGGCCGGATGGGCCCTCCGCAGCGCAATCAGGCGCTTCATATAATCAACATCACCGGCATGGGCGGCGCAGCGCTCCCAGTCCATCCAATTGACCTCTACCGGCGATTTATAGCTGTTCTCTACGCCATCCTTGGTGCGCATGAATTCCTGTCCGGCATGCAGGAACGGAATCCCCTGGCTGGTCAGCACCATTGCGGAGGCCAGCCGGTGCATGGCTGCACGGTCCATATCACGCTCACCCGGGGTAGACAGCACAATTTTGTCCCAGAGCGTGTGGTTATCATGACATTCCACGAAATTCACACACTGCCGGGGCTCATCGGCAAACTGTCCGGAAGCCTGCTCGTGCACGATGCCCCCGGTAATTCCCGTCTTTACCTCCTGCTCCAGTCCATGCTTACCACTGATAAACCCCCGCTCCCCGTAGCGGAAGATATTACCCTTCACCGCATCACGGAAGCCGTCGTTGAAATGGCCGATACCCGGCAGACTAGCCGCATTGCTCTGATCGGCCAGCTTCTCGGGCGCAAGCTCCGTGTCCATAATCCAGCCCTCACCGATCGTCATAATCGAAGGGTCAAGCTGATCCAGACGGCGGCGGATCTCCTGCATGGTCTCAATATCCAGCAGGCCCATCAGATCAAAGCGGAAGCCGTCGATATGATATTCCTCCGCCCAGTACAGGACCGACTCGACAATAAAGCGGGATACCATCAGCCGCTCGCTGGCAACATCATTCCCGCAGCCCGAGCCGTCCGACAGACTGCCGTCCTGCTTGTAGCGGAGATAATAACCGGGAACCAGCTTCGTAAAGTTAACGCGGAAGCCGTCATATACATGGTTATAGACGACATCCATAATGACACGCAGCCCGCGGTCATGCAGCGCCTGTATCATTGTCTTCAGCTCACGGATTCTTACAGCTGGAGCATAGGGATTGGTGGCATAGGAGCCTTCCGGCGCGTTGAAATTCTTCGGGTCATACCCCCAGTTATAATGGGGCTGATCCAGCTTTGTTTCATCGACGCTCTCTGTAGCATAATCATAAAACGGCAGCAGCTGCACATGTGTCACGCCAAGACCGGCAATATGATCCAGTCCGGTCGCAATCCCTCCGGGGCCGCGTGTTCCATCCTCCGCCAGGCCGAGATACTGGCTTTTATGGACAATACCGCTGCCTGGATGTACGGATAAGTCACGCAGATGCAGCTCGTAGATGACAGCATCGACCGGGTCGGCAAGCAACGGCTTGTCATCCGTCCAGCGCTCAGGATTTGTCTTGGACATATCCAGGATGGCACTCCGGTCACCGTTAACCCCAACAGCCCGGGCATAGGGGTCTGCCGCTTCATTCCACTGCTCCCCGACACGCACCCGGTAGGTATAGAATTTACCCTCCAGGTCACCGCTTATTTTGAGCCTCCATGCGCCCCGCACCTCACGGGTCATCGGCAGATGCTTACCTGCGGCATCCTGCCAGGAATCATACAGCACAACTTCTGCTTCAAAGGCAGTAGGCGCCCATAGGCAGAACGAGGAGGACTGGGGAGTATAAGTTAAGCCCAGATCATTGCCGTCATAGCTGAAAAGCTGGTCAAACTCCTGATCAAACACGGATATTCCGCCGGTGGCCGCCGGATCACCATAGTGAACCGGTTCTTTCATTTCTTTTTGTACGGACAAGGCAACCTGTCTCCTTTACCTTTTATTAACTGGAATTATAGCGTCATTATCCCAGTTGCGCAAACGTTTGTACCGAATTTTTTGGCAGGATTCCCGTTTCGTACATCTGCTGTATCGGAAGCCGGGTTAGAAACCGGTAATATTGAGGCTTACCATAGATATAACATCCTGATTAGGCTTATAGTGAATGCGCCGCTCCTGCCCCGGAAGATAGCCGCCGCCTCTAAGCCGAACCCCGTTATCGTGTACAATCAGCACAGGCCCCGAGCCGTCCGCCGGCTCCTCATAACCGGTTCCCAGCACCCAATGATAATCGTAGGCAAACTCCCCCTGCCAGCGGAGGCTGAACCACTTATCGAATTTGAGTGCAACCGGGCGCCCTGCGTTGATTTCCGCTTTATACCGCTCTATATCGTTAAATACAGCTACGTCAGGCCTGCCGCTGTTATTCTCATCCTTCCCGGAAGCAGAGCTGATATACCCGTGAAGAGCCCGGACGAAGCTGCGTACACTCATGCCCCAGGCTCTCCCGCTGTGATGGCTGTATATGTAATTTATATGGGCTGCTTTGGTGGCAAAATGCCTGCTGCCGGGAATAAAATCCGCTCCCTGCCGCGTATGCCAGTATTCCATCATGGCGGCCAGTGTGGCCGGCCCGCAGGCAGAGCCGGGCGAATGAACGCCCGGCTCCCATTGTGTATAAGGCTCCGCGGCAAGGATGCGGCGGCTCTGCGGTGTCCGGCTCATAAAGCGATCCGCTCCTGCCGCTTCTGCAGAACACGTTCAATATCCGATGCCTGAAACGGCTTGCTGATGAAATCCTCCATCCCTACAGCAAGGCACCGTTCCCTGTCTTCGGGCCGTGTGAAGGCTGTTACGGCTACCAGATACGGACGTTTATCCGGCGCGAGCTGGTCACGGATTCGGGCTGCTGCAGTAAGCCCGCTCATCACAGGCATCTGCACATCCATAAACACAAGGTCGTAAGGCTGCTGCAGCACATTCTGCAGCGCCTGCCGGCCGTCCTCCGCCAGGTCGGCGGCGTACCCCCGCTTCTTCAGCATGGTCAGCAGAAGCTTCTGGTTGACCGGGTGGTCTTCGGCCACCAGAATCCGCAGCGGGCCGAACTTGGGCTCCACCCCGGGAAGGTGCAGCCCTGTCTCTCCCGGCTCCGGCAATGCGTAGGAGGCGGTGCCCGCTTTTAGAGGGTTATTAAGCTCTGTACCGGCTGTATCATCCTCCACGGAAGCCTTATCCGGTTCATACTCGACAGGAATAGGCAGCGTGAAATAAAAGTTGGCTCCTTCACCCTCCCTGCTGTCTACCGCAATAGCTCCTCCCATTAGCTCCACAAGCCGCTTGCAGATAGACAGGCCCAGGCCCGTGCCGCCATATTTGCGGTTAATTGCCGGATGCAGCTGCGAGAAGGATTGGAATAACAGGGACTGCTTCTCCGGCGGAATCCCGATTCCGGTATCCTGTACGCTGAACTTAAGGGTCATTTTGTGCCGGTTAGGGCAGAATTCCGTCTCCACGGCAATATCCACCGAACCCTGCTCGGTAAATTTGACCGCATTGCTGGCCAGATTAACCAGTACCTGGCGCAGCCGGTCTGCATCTCCGGTAATCAGCGCGGGTACATCCGGGGCGATCCTGCAGGTCAGCTCGATATTTTTCTCCCGTGCCTTGGGCAGGAACAGCTCCGTGACACTTTCCATCACCCACTCCAAATTCACCGGCTCCTGGGCAAGCGTCATTTTCCCGGCTTCAATTTTACTCAAATCGAGGATTTCATTCAGAATATACAGCAGCGAGGCACTGCTCTCACTGATAATCGCAGCATACCCGCGCTGCTCCTCATTGAGCTCCGTGTCCACAAGCAGGTCGGTCATGCCCATAATACCATTCATCGGGGTTCTCAGCTCATGACTCATAATGGCGAGGAATTCCGATTTGGCCTGGTCAGCCTTTTCGGCAGATTCCTTGGCGCGGATGATCTCCTGCTCGTTGGTAATATCGCGGAATACAACAACCGCTCCGATACGCTCGCCTTTATCAAACAAAGGGGTTACCTGATATTCGGCCAAAAAGCTTGATCCGTCCTTCCGCCACAATACCGCATTATTGCTCTGAAGCGACTCTCCCGCCCGTACAGCCTGCATCAGCGGAGACTCCTCAGGCCGCGAATAGATACCGTCCAGCTCTGTCTGCTGAATATAACCGAGATAAGGCTGTCCCATAATTTCACCGTAGGCAAAGCCCAGCATCTGCGCTCCCGCGGGATTAATAAAGGTCACTCTGCCCTCCGTATCAAGACCAAAAATCCCCTCGGACACCGCATTAAGAATCAGGGTGTAGTCATTGCTGAGCTTCTCAATCTGCTCGGTATAGCGGGTACGTTCAGTAATATCGCGGGAAATGCCGAAGACCCCGACCACCTCGTCATCAATAATAATAGGGATATTGGTCGTATTGATCTCTACCAGTTGTCCTGATTTATGAATCAGCGTCAGATCATAATTTTGCGGCACACCCCGGACGGCCATTTCAAAATGGTACTTCGTCTTTTGAACATCCTTTTCATGCACAAGCGGTCCGTAATAATTGCCGATCAGCTCCTCCATGGAGTAGCCGGACAGTTCCTCAAGAATAGTATTCGCCGTTAAATAGTCCCCCTGCAGATTCATAGAATAAACCGCTGAAGGGTTATATTCAAACAGCGATTTGTAGTGCTGCTCGCTCTCCTGCAGCCTGGCCTCAAACTGCTTGCGCTCGGTGATATCGCGTCCAACGGCAATGATCTCGGCAATCTGCCCTTGTTCATCAAAAATATAGCGGCTGTTCGTCTCAAACCAGACGTAGCTGCCGTTTTTGTGACGGTACCGGTAGGATATCGGCGGGATAAATCTCGCCGCTTCACTTTGCGCCATCATCTGCTGCATCATCAGCAGATCGTCCGGATGAAGGTATTCGTAAGCGCTGGTGCCGACCATTTCCTCAGGCTCATAGCCCAGCAGCGAACTGCTGGCGGGAGAGCAGTACAGGAAGATGCTGTCCTTAATCGCATGGCGCGAGATCAGGTCCAGGGAATTCTCCGACATGAGGCGGAAATTGCGCTCGCTCTCCCTAAGCTGGCGCTCCATCTGCTGCCGCTCGGTGATATCCTGCATCATGCCGATCATCTGGATCGGCTCTCCGTCCGGATTCAGGATCACATCCCATTGGATATTGATCGTAAGCTCACTATGATCCTGGAGAATCAGCCGGTAAGCAGCCTCTCCGGAGGCTCCCCGGGCCAGTGCCCGCTCAACATTCTCAAAGAGATAATCAAGATCACCAGGATGAACCAGGTCAACAAGAGTCTCGTAATCCATCCCGTCTGTCCCTGCCTGGATATGGAGCATCCGCTGCAGCTCTTCCGAGAATGACAGCTTGCCCTTGGCCAGATCCCAGCTCCAGGAGCCGATCCGGGCAACTCTCTGCGCGGCAGCCAGAGCCTCTTCATTCTGTTTGCGGCTGTTCACGTTTCGGCCGATGCCCATAATTCTGGTAATTTCATTGTTCTCATTCCGCAGCGCATGAAAGGAGGTTTCAAACCAGATATAGTGACCGTCCTTATGGCGCAGACGGCGGATGTACGTGTCATTTCCCAGAAGCCCGTCCGCCAGATTCATGTTCCTGCTGTCATCAGGATGGTAGAATTCCAGCCGGTTCCTGCCGAGCATCTCCTCCGGCTTGTAGCCGATAAGCTTCAGCGAAGAGGGAGAAATGAAGCTCAGAATACCGTCAGGCTGGGTAAAGGAAATCATGCTCTGATCATCTTTTATAAATAAATCGTATAAATCACGGCTGTCTACAGTAAGCTGGTCCGCAATCTTCCGGTCTGTTATATCTGCTGCATATACGATAATGTGCTGGGAGTCCTGTCCGGCTGCAGGACGTACAAAGGTAAGGGACAGCCACAAGGGGCGGCCTGCACGGCTGTAGAATTTCATTTCCTTTACGGAAGTGGCTCCCGGTGTAAGTGAGCGCGGGTCTATCGTTTCTGCCAATGACAGCCCCTCCTGCTCTGCCGGCGGTGCAATCAGGCTGCCGCAAACGGTGTTCTGGAGAAAATCAGCTTCATTGCAGCCCAAAATATCGCATAATGCGGAATTGACCTTAATCCACTTATGCGCCTCTATGGCCCACACTGCCATTCCTACCGGGGACATCATGAATGCCTGATCCAGAATACTATGATTCTCTGCCAAGTAATCCATTTATTCAGGGCCTCCTTCATCACGAGCCGGCTCCTATGCAGACTCTACGTTAAACTCTTTCTTCAGTATACGACATGTGGACATCGGAAGAAATGTACGGCACACGTTTAGGGAATAAATCCCGAATTTTAAATATTGACGCTGTCCCGTAATTCCACTAAAGTTTAGACCAATAATATATTAAACTGACTTGTTACGCCGGAAGCACCCGTAATAAAGGCTTATTTGCCTTTACTGCGGGTGTTTTTTTGTTGTACCGGTTAACAGGGATATCAGGAGGAGGAATATCGTGAACAAACGTGTGCAAATCTTTCTCGCAGTGCTGGTTCTGATAATGCCCTTATTCGCTTCAGCAGGAAGGGCGTCTGCAGCCGCCGTTGTGCTGACCCCGTCCATTCAGGCAGCCTTTGATCTGACTGCCGCAGCCGCAAGTACGCAGGACCGGGCCAGGCTGAAGAGCCAATACAGCGAGCTGGACGGCCTGGCCGCTCAGTATGACAGCAGGGAAGAACAGATCCGTGTCCTGCATGAAAGCAACGCCCAGAGCCTGATTACAGTCCGCAAGCAGATTACCGAGATTGACCAGGCCGCCGTAGCCAAGCTTGCCGCAGCCGTCACCAGCACCAAGGAGCGTTACCAGCCTCTTTTCGACCAGTACAGCGCACTGAACAGCCGGATCGCACTCGTTAAGGGGCTTAAGGATAAAACATTGAATGCTATTCTCAAGACCCAGGCGGATGCTATGAAAATCACAGTCCAGTTCGCCCGCCAGGACATCAGGGACAAGGAAGCCGTGCTGAAGGCGGCCAAAGAGGCACGAACCCGGAAAATTGCCGCCGCCCGTAAAACCTTATCGGGTATTGAGAGCCCCCAGACATCCATCAAAACCCAAAAAAGCGCGGCCTCCGCCCTGAATAAGCGGATCACTGCCGACTTCAGCAGCTTCAAGACTGCCATCCGCAAGCAAAACCCGGCTCTCGCCGGACAATCCCTAACCTCGCTTGTATCAGGCTACAAGCAGATTGCTGCCAGCAAACAAAAGATTATCGAGCTGGAACAGAAGGTTGCGGCGGTGATCGCTGCGACCTTAAAGCAAACTGGCTCCTGATTGGCACCAAGGGTATCCTCCGCCTGAAAAAGTGCATATGGTGATAGAGAGATCTTACGAAAGCCGGCCAGAAGGAGGCTCGAACTATGCGTATCTGTATCATTGCACCGGAGCAGTTCCCGCTGCCGGGGGACGGCTCTGTAGAAATCTGTATCTGGGCGATAGCCAGACGCCTGGCCGGAAGACATAACGTAACTGTCGTCAGCCGGGCAACCGCCCTGCTTCCCGATTCCGCCGAGCTGGAGCAGGTGCGGATTATCCGCCTGGCTTCGGGTACTCCGCGTCTTTACCAGGCTTCCGTGCTCCAATTCCTGAAGCAAGAGTCTTTTGATATTATCCAGGTCGATAACCGTCCGCTGCTTATGGCTGCCGTCAAAAAGCGGCATCCTGATATCCCGGTGCTGCTGTATCTCCACTCCCTTACCTTTGTTCCGGCTGGGCGCAGAATAGCACGCTCCCTGGCCCGCGCCGACGGGATTGCCGTCAACAGCAGATCACTGCTGAATAAGCTGTCAGGGCGCTTCCCCGGGATACACAGAAGGCTCAGCGTTGTCCCGCTGGGCGCTGAGCTCTCCCGGTTCACACCTGCGGAGCTGCCGGAACGCCAGCGCCTGCGCAGGCAATACCGGCTGCCTCAGGTATTTACCGTGCTGTTTGCCGGCAGAATCATTCCCCGCAAAGGTGTGCATGTCCTCATCCGGGCGATGTATCATGTGAACAAGCGTATGCCTGCCCATCTGGTCGTTGCGGGGCAGGGCAAACCGGCGTATATCCGCCAGCTGAAGCTTCTGGCCAGAAGGCTGGGCGTGTCCGTCTCCTTCCCGGGCAAAATTGCCCATGAGCAGATTCACAGCCTGTATCAGGCTGCGGACTGCTTCGTCTGTCCCTCCCAGAGGCATGAATCGTTCGGGCTGGTCAATGTGGAGGCGATGGCCTCCGGGCTGCCCGTCATCGCTTCAGACAACGGGGGAATCCGGGAGATTATCCGTTCCGGCCATAACGGCTATCTGGCCGTAAGATACCGGGAGGCTCTGCCTTTTGCCAGGCTGCTGCTGAGGGTCGGCCGCAGCCCGGGGCTGTCCGCAAGGATCGGATTGCAGGGCCGAAGCGACGCCCTGCGCACCTTCGACTGGGGTCATACCGCCTTTCGCCTGGAAGAGCTGTATCAGTCACTTCTTCATGCCTGACGGAGGGGAGCCGCCCTGAACAGCGCTCCTCTGACTTGCGACAGTATGTATAAAGAACTTTGTGACCATTCTCGCAGGATATGACCCGCAGCGGCTATTATACTGTTATTGTAAGCGTTGCCAATAACAAACTATGTTAACTTGTACCGCCATCCAGATGCTGGCAACCCCCTACAACACATTAATCAGCTGTAGAAAGGGTGCATCCTTATGTTAATGATTAAGGCTATTATTAGACCGGAGAAGGCAGATGAGGTTATGGCTGAGCTAATGCTTGCCGGCTTCCCCTCCATCAGTAAGATGGATCTGCTTGGGCGCGGTAAACAAAAGGGAATTCAGGTCGGAACAAACCACTACAATCAGATTTCTAAAAAGCTGCTGATGATTGTCATCAATGACGACGAGAAGGATGATGTCATCAGTATTATTATGAGAACGGCAAGAACCGGGGAGCATGGCTCCTTCGGCGACGGCAAGATTTTTGTAATGCCTGTGATGGAAGCCTTCACCATCAGCAACGGCAAAAATCTGCTGTAGCCTGCCCGGTCTAAACCAGCCTCCATGACAAAGGGACAGCTCTGTGTCTGCCGGCGGATAAACCCGCCGATCAGGCACATGCTGTCCCTTTCTTTACTGTTTATTTGTATCAGATCAGCTGAATAACGGTCAGCACCAGACCTACCACAAAGCCGCAGACCGCACCATTGACCCGGATCCACTGCAGATCCTTGCCGATCTTCTCCTCCAGCATATTCACCAGGCTCTCATCATCCATCTGATCCAGGTTTTCTTTGACCAGAACACCGATACGGTAATGATTAGCCTCTACCAGAGCAATCAGTGAAGCGCGGATACGCTCCTCCCAGCCCTGGATAAGATCTGTCTCCTTGCTGACACGGCGGGCCAGCAGGCCATACAGGCTGAACAGCTTCCGGCCGCCACTTACCCGGTCCTCCTCCAGCATAGCAATAGCCTTGCTGCGGACAACCTCAAGCTGCTTCTGCAGGAAGGCTGCCGCCTCTTCACCCTGCACAGTGCCCTCTGCCCACTCCTTCAGTCCAGCAATCTTTGTCTCATCATTTACAAGCTGAAACAGGGCGACGCGAATCTCCCGGATAATCTGCTCACGGTACGGATTATCCTCTTCACGGAAGTCACGGATACCGGACTGCAGCATGCCCTGCAGCATTTCCCCGAGCATATCGGCATCCATAAACCCGACAAAAGCCTGGAAAGCCATTCCCTTCAGTCCGCCAAGCTTCACTTCGGCCAGCTTTTCGCTGGCCAGCTTGCCCAGCATCGCACGCGTCTCCGGACGTCCGGTCCAGCCGGATACGCCTTCGAGTGCATAGTCCAGAGCAGCGATATCCTTGCCGTCATTCATCAGCCTTGTGGCAATAGTGTCTGCGGCCCCGCCCAGCTCGGCTTCACGAATATACCCGGCAGCGGTCTTCTGCAGATAGGGCACCGCCTGCTCTACTGGCAGGCGCAGCACAAAGGTGCTCACCTGCTCCAGAATTTCCGCCCTTACTTTCTTTCTGGACATAAATTTGGTCAGCAGGCCGCCGGCAAGCCGGATAATGCGGATGCCGCGCAGCTTGTTTTCAATGCTGGCCTTGTTCAGCAGCTCATTCTCCATCGCAGAGATCAGGGACTGGACAATTTTGTCACGGCTTTTGATCAGCAGTGAGGTATGCGGAATCTTCAAGCCCAGCGGATGACGGAACAGCGCCGTCACGGCGAACCAGTCGGCAATCCCGCCGACAAGGCCAGCCTCAAAGCCGCCCCGCAGCAGCTCAAAGGGTATATTATCCGGCAAGAACAGCGTAATCAGAAAGCCGCATGCCATTACAACAAGTGAAATTGTAGCTAAATTTCTGGATTTCATTCATACTCCCCCATTTTTCGGCGGTTTCATCAATAGTCTGCCTTATATTGTAGCACGTCCGGGTGGTTTTCCGGAAATTCAGGCAAGCCCATGAAAAGGAATTTTTAATTTACAGAGAATTAATGATAAAATACAGGAAATGATTTTCACAGTCCCAGAGTTGCGGATTAGAACGTACAGAAAAAGGAGAACAACATTATGCTGATTGCACTTGATATGGACGGAACACTGCTGAACGAAAATGGAAATATCAGTCCGGAGAACCGCGAAGCGATTATTCATGCCCAGAGTCTGGGCCATATTGTGGCAATTGCCACCGGACGTTCTTATATGGATGCTGAGCGTCAGCTGCGGCTGTCCGACCTGAGTTGTCCTGTTGTCGCTATGAACGGGGCTCTGCTGATTCTGCCGGACGGTACCCAGGCGGTGAGCCGGCCGCTGGACAAAGAGGATATTATCCCGGTACTGCGCTGGATGAACGAGGTCCCTGAGCTGTATTACGAGGTGTACACCGAGGACAATGTATATGTTGAGCTGGACAAGCGGGTCCGTCTGGAAAAGCTGGCCGAGCTTAAAGACGAGGAAATCCCCGAAGGCTTCGGCTGGCTGCTGAAGGCGATGATTGCCAAGCAGTTCCGCCAGGCTGCCGTAACGTATGTAGAGAGTATGGAGGAGATCTGGGGCAAGGAGGAGCAGCAGCTTTATAAGGCGCTTGCTTTCTCACTGAACCGCGAGGTCCTTAAGGAAGCGTCCACCCGCTTCGCTGCTGTTCCCGGCCTGATTATTACAGCTTCCCACGAGAGCAATATTGAAATCAATCACAAGGATGCCAACAAAGGTACAGGTGTTATTAAGCTTGCTGCACACTACGGCATTCCTGAAGATCAGGTGGCCGTAATGGGCGACAGCTATAATGATCTGCCTATGTTTGAGCGGGCCGGCTACAAGATTGCCATGGGCAATGCCGCCGAGCTGCTGAAGGAAACTGCGGATTTCATTACGTTTAGCAATGCCGAGCATGGCGTCGCTGAGGGAATCCGGCATCTTCTTGACCGGAAATAGGCGGTGCCGCGGATGAACATGTACCCTGGGATAGCCCAGCTCTATAACAACCGGCTGCTGCGGACAGAGCTGGAATGCGAGCTGTTTGACCTGGCGCTGGAGGGACTGGCCGGTGACACGGAGGATGCCGTAATCCAGCAGATTTTCAAAGTGTTTGACGATGAGACCGGGCATGAGGAAGTGATGTTCGGGCTTGTTCATTTTGTGGAGAGCTGCCACATGGAGATGTACCTGACCCAGCTGCTGGAGTCGCTGCCGGACATGCTTGAGCCTGCCCGGGGCTGGGCCATCGTGCTCAACGAGCGGATACTGGATGACAGCCTGTTCAGGAAGGAATACGCCGCTATTGCCAAAGGTATGTCCCCCCGGGTGAAGCAGTCGCTTGTGTTTCTGCTTGAGGAAATCCGCGAGAACAAGCCCCGCCAATATGAACGGAAAGTGAATACCCTGCTTGGCAAAATAAAGTAAACAGGGGAACCGCTTTTCTATATAGGCAGTGCAGTGTTATATTGTAGATTGGCTAATGGACTTATATTGAAGGTGAATCTGATGAATAAGCTTTTATTCCATAATATACCGCTCGGTGCAAGCGGTGAACGTATTCCCCAGGCGGCAATTGCCTCAGCCCGGACCAGCCGTGAGACGGTGAAGCCGGGGGAAGGCGATGCCGCTTATTTCCGCCGGCTTGAGGAGGGCGGAATTCTGCTTAACCCGCCGCAGATTGCAGCGGTGCGGCATCACGAAGGACCGCTGCTGACGCTGGCCGGTGCAGGCTCGGGCAAAACCTCGGTGCTGATCTGCAGAACAGGCTACCTGCTGTCCGTGCGGGGGGTCTCCCCCGCACGGATGCTGCTGCTTACCTTCTCCAGCAAGGCGGCGGCGGAGATGCGCGAGCGCATCGCTGTGCTGCCGGGCGTCGCCGAAGGCGATGCTGCGCGCCTGCAGGCCCGTACCTTCCACTCCTTCTTTCTGTATTTTCTGAGGCGCCAGGGCCTGCGGCAGGACATCTTTCATGAGACACGCCGCCAGCACATCCTGCTGAAGCAGATTATGCGGGAGCTGGGGCTGCCGAAGGATGCTTATCCGCCGGAAACACTGCTGGCCCTGCTGTCTTCCTGCAAGATGAATATGAGGGACGCAGATACACTCCCTGAGACGAATACCGCAGAGCAGGAAATGAAGGCGATTCTGACCCTCTATGAGCAGTGGAAGCAGGATCATAACAAAATGGACTTCGATGATGTGCTGCTGATTGCCTATAAAATGCTGCTGGAGCAGCCCCAGCTCCTGCAGGAGCTGCAGCAGAAATTCCAGTATGTCATGGTGGATGAGTTCCAGGATACGAATGAGCTGCAGTATGAGCTGGTCAAAATGATTGCTTATCCGCAGAACAACCTGATGGTCGTCGGCGATGATGACCAGACGATCTACTCCTTTAACGGAGCGCGCAGTGAATTCATTCTGGAATTTGAAAAGCTGTATCCCGGGGCAAGGATCATCACCCTGGATATTAATTACCGGTCCGGTCCGGCTATTATCGGCCTCGGCAACGGCATCATCCGCCACAACCTGCGCCGCCGCTCCAAAACGCTGCAGGCGGCCAGAAGCGGCGGCGCCCAGCCCCGTTATCTGCGCCCGCAGACAGCGGATGAGGAAGCCGAGCAGATTGTTGACCATATCGTAAATGAGGTAGGCAGCAGCAACAGGGAATACCGTGATTTCACCCTGCTGTACCGGGCCTCCAGCAGCAACCGCGCCGTACTGGAGCTGCTGCTGCTGCGGGATATCCCTTATATTGATTACGGTGAAGGTCAGCTGCTCTACGAGCACTGGCTGATCCTGCCGGTGCTGGACCATCTGCGGCTGTCACTGAACCGGCGCAACTTTGCCGCGATGGAGAGCATTATGCCGACCCTGTATATGAACCGGGAAACCGGCATGGAGCATATCCGCCGGATGGAAGCTGTCCAGCCCAAGCAGGGCCCGCTGATTCATCTGCTCTCCCTGCCGGGAATGGAGGATTTCAAGGGCACCAAGCTGCGGGAGCGGCTGGAGCTGATCCGCGGCCTGGCTGCATTGACGCCGCTGCAGGCGATCCGCCGCATCCGGACAAGCTTCTATGACTACTTCATAGAGGCTAATGAGCGGCATCAGGCTACCCTGCACCGCGAGACGCTGAAGGAAATGCTGGACGAGCTGGAAACCTCGGCTGAGCGGTTCGACAGCCTCCCTGTATTCCTCGACTTTATTGCCGGCATCACCGAACGCAATGAGCTGAGCCGCCAGAGCGGACTCAAGGAGCAGGGCAACCGCGTTGCACTGATGACTATCCATAAATCCAAAGGGCTGGAATTCCCTGTTGTCTTCCTGCTCGGAGCCTCGGAGGGCATTCTGCCCCACAGCTCGGCGCTTGAAGGCGACCGGCTGAAGGACCGCAAGGCCGGCCAGCTTCCGGCAGCCGGCAGCTTCAAGGCAGGCAGCGATGCCGGCATCGCCGCGCTGGAGGAAGAGCGGCGGCTCGCCTACGTCGCTGTCACCAGAGCCAAGGAGGAGCTGTTCATCAGCTCCCCGGCCAGACACCGGGGCAAGAAGGCGGAGGTCTCCCGCTTCATGCTGTCCGCCTTCCGCTCCGCTGCCGCCCCTTTCAGACCTGCCGCCTCCACGGCTTCTACTGTGTCCGTGAGCAGAACCGGAGTGTCCAGGGGGTATACCTCCGGCACAGCCGGACATGCCAAGACCCATACGGTTCCTGTCTGGAACTGTACCGGCGCCCGCTGCCCGGGCTGGACCCGGATGAAGGCCGGCGGGGCGGAGGACCATCTGGCCTCCAAGCCCTGCCCGCTGTGCAGCTCCCCCATGGAGAAAAGCACCCGCGAGGTGCCTGTATAAGCCGGCGGCTGCCCGTTGTCTATGTCTTGCCGGGCTGCTGATACCGGCGCACAACCTAGCCGGTTATCGCGGCTCACAGGCTGCGGCAGCTCTGCCGCCAGCGACAGGACTCCTATGCAGCAAAAAGGACCATTTCCCGCACCGGGCAATGGTCCTTTTTTTGCTGTGTTACGTCCAGGCCCACAGAAAAGCATCGCGGTCCCAGGCGATCCGTCCGCCGTGCAGCTTACGGAATGCTTTTTTGACATCCTTAGCCAGTGAGGCGTTCCCGTTCTCATTCACAAACACAAACTGCTCGCCGAAGTTGTCCTTAACATATTCAATCGCGGCGGTCTGGTGCAGGGTTCCGGTGAACCGGATCTCCTTGACCATCCACTCTGCTACTTCCTGTGCGGTAACTTCCATCAGGCTGCTGCCCCTTTCAAATCCTGTATGCTATAGCCCTTACATTATAGCATGGAGGAATGAAAGCCGCTCCGGGACAGCCTGCCGGTCAGCGCTTGCGTGCCGCGACGTTGACCACACCATAACGGTACAGCACCTTGCGGCCGAACCAGTTGAACAGCCTGTCAGTGAAGAATCCCATGAAGCCAAGGCAGAACAGCCCGACAAAAATCCAGTCCGTCCGGAAAAACAGCCTGGAGTTCCAGATCAGATAGCCTACCCCTTCGTTCGAAGCAATCATCTCCGCCCCGATAATCGCCATATACGAGGTGCCCATCGCCAGACGGATACCCGTAAAAATATACGGCGTGGTCGCCGGAACGATGACATGCAGCAGAATCTGCCATTCACTTGCCCCCATGCTGCGTGCGGAGCGGATTTTGTCCTCCTCCACCGCCATGACGCCGGTCAGCGTATTCAGCACTACAATGAAGAAGGTGGCGTACATGATCAGCGCAATTTTGGACTGCTCCCCGATTCCGAACCACACCAGGAAAAGCGTGATGAAGGCAATCGGCGGAATAAAGCGGATAAAATTCAGGAACGGCTCCGCAAAAATCCGGATAATATTCACTTTGCCGATAATGAGCCCGACCGGAACGGCCAGCAGGCTGCCGAGCACCCAGCCCACCAGCACCCGGTAAAAGCTGATCCCGATGTACTGCACCAGCGTACCGTCACTGATCAGCTCCCGGCCGCCCTGGAGCGTGGCCCACGGCCCCGGAATGACATCAGGACCGTATATCAGCGCACCCAGCTGCCAGATGCACAAGGCGGCCAGCCACAGCAGGGTGACGGAGACCCATTTTTTCTCCACCCATTTCATCATCTGTCACACCCTTATCTATTCTTCAAAATGACCTTGAATCTTGTTGTACAGCGAGTAGAACTCAGGGGAAGCCACGTCCCGCGGAAAAGGCAGCGGATTGTCATAAACATCCGTGATGTTGGAGGAGGGGCCGACCGACATAATACCGATACGCTCTCCGAGCAGCAGTGCCTCCTGAATATCATGAGTGACAAATATAACCGTCTTATGCGTCTCCCTCCAGATATTAACCAGCTCCTTCTGCATCGTCCGCCGGGTCATCGCATCCAGAGCGCCGAACGGTTCATCCATCAGCAGAATGGCCGGATCATTCGCCAGTACCCGGGCCAGCTGCACTCGCTGCTTCATGCCGCCCGACAGCTCCTTCGGGAACTTCTTCTCATGCCCGGCTAAGCCGACAAGCTGAATGAAGCGGTCAGAAATGGCTTTGCGCTCGGCCTTCGGCGTCTTCTTCATCCGCAGCCCGAACTCCACATTCTCCCGCACCGTCAGCCAGGGGAACAGGGAGGAATCCGCCTGCTGAAAGACCACCGCGCGGTCTCTGCCCGGCCGGTCGATCTCGACATTATCCACCTTCAGGTTGCCTCCCGATTTCGAGACGAACCCGGCAATCATGTTAAGCAGTGTCGACTTGCCGCAGCCGCTCGGACCGAGCAGCACGAAGAATTCTCCGCCTTTAATCACCAGGTTTACATCCTTAATAATGTAATGAACGTCTCCTGTTGTCTGGGCGCTGTAGCTTTTACGGAGCTGCTCGATCTGAATGGCGTGTGAGCCTGCAAGTGAAGACATCTAAGACACCTCCTGGACATTTTGAGTTAAAATAGTAAATCCCCGTTGACCCGCCGGCTATTCTATTCCCCGTAAGTTACGGTATCCGGCAGCACTTTTTTAAGCGGCTCCAGATTTATTGCCGCCTTCAGGTCAAAATCCTTCTCGATGATTCCCGCACCGAGCATATAGGCCTTCTGTCCGGCCAGGCTGTCATAGGCAGCCGGTGTAAAGCCGATAATCCACGGATTGAGCGGCAGATCCTTCAGCGTATTTTCCTTTGGCTGCTTCACCTCGTCATACATGAGATCCGCCACCTCTTCTGGATGCTCCTGGGCATACGCCGAGGCTTCATCGACCGCAGCCAGGAAATCGCCGATTCCATCCGGATTGGCTGCAATGAAAGTATCGCTGCTCACAATGCCCATGCCGAGCCGCACCGGCGTTTGGGACATATCGCTCAGCTCATGCACATTCTCAAGGGCAGCGAGCTTGTCAACAAGTGCCGAGCCGATGACCCAGGCCGCATCAATATCCCCCTGCTTCAGGGCTATAAAAGCTTCGTCAAACCCGCCCTGTCCGGTCAACGTCACATCGCCGAGCGCAATGCCCTGCTCCTTCAGATATTCATCCCACAGATACGGGATAAAGGTACCGCGGATGAAGCTCAGGTTCTTGCCCTTCAGATCAGCCGCCGACTGAATATCATCCCTGACATACAGCTTCCAGGCTGCAGCCGCCTGATCTGTGGCCTGCCCGGCAGAAGCAATAATGGAATACCCGCCCTTGGATACCGCATTCAGCACAGGAAAGTCCGCACCGTAAGCGATATCCACCTGCTTAATGAACAGGGCGTTTACCCCCTCGGCCGGAGAAGCAAAGGTGATGATTTCTGCGTCAATGTTATGCTTTTTGAAAAACCCCTTGTCCGCTGCCACCCGGAACACCGGGTTGGTGTTGGTGTCGGCAATTTTAATGTTCAAGACTGCGGGCTTGCCGTTTCCGGCTTCCCCCGAAGCTGCCGCATCACCTTTGGAGCTGCAGCCGGAAAGTATAGTAACCAGCGAAAGGGATAAGAGCAGAATAACGGTTCCGTACCAGGTTCCTGTTTTTTTCAAGACGATCCACCTCTTCGTTATATAATGGGCTAGCCTTTACGCTGCAAGACACCTTCATCTGCCGTAGCCACGCAAGCGGCTCCCTCTACAAACGGCAGGGTGGTGGCTACAGCCACTACAGAATCCGAGCCTTTTGGCGCTGCTCCCGGCACTCTGAACGTCGTCACATCAATCGGCTCAATTGCCGTCTCCTGCGGCTTCGTAAGCTGCGGAACCCAGGCGTAAGGCACCCGGTAGGAACGGTACACCATATTGGTATTGCGGCGGTCTGTGTACGGCGAGATATACTCCCACACGATTTCATGCTCTGCGGTTACCTCGAACAGGCGTCCGTTGGAGCCTTCTGTAATCAGTGTGTTGCCATTCTCCAGGCGCTGGGCTGAGCTGATATACGGGCTGTAGAATTTGTAAGAATCCGTCGGGACAGAGAAGCCTGCCTCTGCCGAGGTATATTGCCACTCGATTTCAAAAGTAACCGGGTTAATCTCCAGAATGCGCGAGTGGTCACGAACAGCATTTTTTTGTCCAAAAGGCGATGCCGGATTCGGCAGGCCGTAACCGCCCCAGCCGCCGTTATCAAATACAAGCAGGTTGCCTTCACCCGGCAGGCCCTTCGGAATAATGTGGGCATGATGCTGGCCGATAATCCAGCCGATGTGCTTCACCTCAGGCAGAGAATAGTCCGGTCCGAGCCGCCAGACAATAGCACCTGTCGCTCTGTCGGTAATGGCAATAATGTTGGCCTCACGGGCATCCCAGATAATGTTGTCGGGGTGGAAGCGTCCGTCCCCGTTATCGTAAAATTTATTCGGACCTACGTAGGAAGCAGAGTTGATATGCAGCCAGTCGCCGATACCGCCGCCCAGATGGCCGAAGGAACGGGTATTCGGGTCACGGAACAATACATTGCGCGCCGCCTCATCAAAACCAAGCTCGGCAAAATGATCACTGGCCTTCCACTCCCAGACGATTTTGCCTTCCCAGTCCACTTCAAGAATGGTATCGTCCAGCAGCTCTTTGTTGGAAATGTCATGGTTATGCAGGTTTTTGTGAGCCAGAATCAGCGTCTTTCCGCTATGCACCTGCGGTTCAAGTCCCGGAGCATAATAGCCTACCGGATTGCCTTCCCGCTGATAATCATGGTGCTGGCGGGCATACCAGAGCGGCTCATAGCCCGGGTCCTCGATATGCTCATAGCTGTTAAATTTCCAGACAATATTGCCGTCCCAGTCCACCTGAACCAGATCGACATTGTCCTGAATGCCGAACTTCGGGTCTCTTCTGCCTGTGCTGCCCAGCACATAGCCGCCCGGGAGAATCTTGGCCGGAAAGCCCAGCAGCCCCTGCCACAGGTGGACCTCCTTGCCGTTCATATCAATCAGTACGACGCCTTCCTCCCCTGCCTGATAGACGGTATAGCCGCTCCATGCCTTGGCCGGGTTGTATAAGGTAGCTCCTGTCGGATAAATGGTTGAGTGTCCCATGATTATCTCTCCTTAAAAGTTTTTGTTAGCGTAGACTCCCTGCGTTTGCTTCGTACAAAAACTTGCTTCGGAAGCATATGCTTAGTTTTTGTTAGCGTAGACTCCCTGCGTTTGCTTCGGATAACATTTGCTTCAAAGCATAAGCTTAGCTATTGCGAGGATAAGCTCCCTGGATTCAATTTGTGTATGAAAGCCCGCTCTGGACGCACTAACCAGTACTTGCGAGCGTATGCTCCACGTTGGCCTCAGAAGCAGCCTTTAGTTGGATTTTAGCCACCTAATTTGATCCATTCTTCCTATTTGCAGGCGTTAGATGGAAAATCGCCACTTATTTCGATCGCTAACCTCTCATAAGCTCAAAAACAGTAGAATTAGTTAGCCTTTTTCCACCTAATGTCCTCATTTCGGCGTTTGGCCGGGGATTAGATAGACAATTTCCACCTATTTACTCAGATGAACACGGCGGAGGCTTCGCACAGGATTTTTATAGGATTTCCTTAGGCTTCGCACAGGCTTTTCATAGGATTTCCAGAGGATTTCCATAGGCTTCGCATAGGATTTCCTTAGGCTTATCGCAATCCGACTTGTCGCACTATATTGTGTAACAAGCGTTGTTATAAGAATAATACAGACTCGTTATATGACGAATTTATCGTCAGCTTAATCACTTGTTATCCGGCACAGCTCTCCATAACTTAAGCACTTGCAGCTTGTTACAGTTACTCGGCAGCTTAGCAATTATCACCCGGACCGCTTATCAGTAGCTTAGATACTTGTTATCCGGCACAGCTCTTCGCGGCTTCTGCTCAGGAGCCGGAGGCGGGGGAGCTTCTGCATTCTGTCTGGCCAGCTCCAGCAGTGTATCCGAGAATCCCTCCAGATTCCGGGTGATCCGCTCAAAAAAGCGGCTCTGCTGGGCAAGCTCCTCCTCCGTAAAGCCCTCGAACAGAAGCGTGATACATCGTTCACCGATATTGCTGTTGCGCTGAACCAGCTCCCGGCCTTTGGCTGTAATATCAAGCAGCACTGTCCGGCGGTCATCTTCTTTCCGCCTGCGGACTGTAAATCCGCCTGTCTCCAGCTTATCGCTTAGTGCCGTAATCGCACCGGAGGTGAAGTCGAGCTCGCCGGCCAAATCACTCAGCCGCTGCTCGCCCTCCCGGATAATTTTGTTCAGAATCAGCATGCCCGGCAAGGTAATGCCCTCGACGTTCACGCGGTCACGTTCCTTAACGAATCTGCGCACCATTCTGCGGAACAGATAGTCTGCTTCCTCCAGCTGTTCCCATTGCTCATCTGTCATCTCTTCCCCGCCTTCCTCTGTCAGCCAAACAAAACACCCCCACAAAGTGCCGCTTGTACATGAAGCTAACTCAGGTACTTTGCGGGAACCCCGAGTATACAAAAAAAGGCTCCCGGCAGACTCCCTCCATAGGGTAGTACTGCGGGAGCCTTTGGCGGTCCAATCGGCTCAGTTCATTATTTCACTGTTCATTTAATTACTGGTAAAGGATTGGTGTAATCATATAACCCTTTAATCCCACCTGTCAAGTAAGAATTTAATTTATTCTCTTTCTTAACTTTAATTCATCGAATTTTCATCGTAATTTCATGAGGTTTACCGTAACCCGCTCTGCCGGCAAGACGTATGAAATACAATAAACATGGCATATACCTAACCAAAGAGGAGTGAAGCAAATGAAGAAATATGGACTGGGTCTGCTGCTGCTCATCCTGCTGATAGTCCCGGGCTGCGGATTTGCCGAGAAGGTCGGGGACAGTGTCACCTTTGCCACAGATACAGCCTCATACATGCAGACCTTAACAGCATTCGGTCAGGAGATGGAGACATTGGCTGCTGATGCAGCCACAGACGTCCAAGCCAGAGAGGACTTAACAGAACGGCTGAATGCCCTGAAGGAGCAGATTACCGGTTATGCCAATCTTCAGGTTCCTGAATATGCTACTGAACTCCACCAGTCTATCGTGAGCTATAACGAGAAGCTCCAGCAGGGCCTGGATCAGGCTGCAGCCAACCTGGAGGAGGGCAAAGCCGCCTTTGAATCAACAGGAATTCCAGAAACAATCAGCCAGATCAACGGTCTGCTGAACCAGATCAGCCAGCTGATCCCGCAATAACAGCATTAAAAACGCCTGAGGGTTGAGCGAAAGCCAACCCTCAGGCGTTTTTAATTATGGCTGGGACAGCCTGATCACATAGGTCGTAGATTCAACCTTGTTGTCCTTCAGCACGGCCGCCGAAGCCAGCAGCTTCTTGCCGGACGGGCTCCAGCGCAGCTGGTCGGCAATTGCAATATCACTCAGCAATTGTGTCTGCTCCCCGCTCTCCAGCTCGGTAATAAAGACTCCGTTCTGGTCATCCGCCGGGTTCTCCGCGGTTAACGAGTAGGCCAGCTTGCTGCCGTCCGGTGACCAGCTGGTTCCGAATACCTGCTGGCCGGAGGCAAGCTCGTTCATCTCATTGCCCTCGCTGTCGCAGAGCACCAGCACCATTTCTCCCGGCCGGGTCCGCTTCACGACCGCCAGCCTGCTGCCGTCCGGAGAAGGCGCCACCCAGACCACGTTTTGCTTCAGCACCTTGGACTCCTTTGAATCTGTATCATAAGCAGTCAGCTCCATATTGTCTCCTGTCACGTAGTAAAGAATTCCGCCAGACTCCACTACCTCATGCACATAGGATTCACCGGACTCCACGACAGTCTCTTTTGCCCCCTGCACATCCGTTCTGTAAATCACTCCATCCATGCCGGGAAACACAACACGCCCGTCGTCTGCCCATTTCCCCTCCTCCACCCGGAACGGCGCTTCATCCACCTTGACGGCAGAGCCGGACTCCAGATTCCGGATATAGCCGAGGCCGACCATTTCATTGGTTTCTTTATAAAAAACATACTGTTTATCGGGAGACACCTGCGCAGCTCCGTAATTCTGGTTCCCTTCCTGCAGCGGCGTATCCCCCCCGGTAGAGAGGTTGTGCAGGTAGAGGTTATGCGGGTACTGCTCTGTACCTTCAATCATCTGCGGAGCCAGGCTGCGGTTCTCTTTATCCACCACAATAACATCCTCGTCCACCCAGTCCATGCTGCGCATGCCTCCGACCTTGTCGATGCCTTCCAGCTGCAGCCGGGTATAGACAGATTCGCTGGTGTTATCCATTACCGTAATCTTCGAGCCTGCCTTCTCAACGACCTGCCTTGCCTCCGTCTCATCCGGGCTGCAGGCTGTCATTGACAGCATAACTGCCGCACCCAGCATTGCCAGCCCGGCCTTACCCAGCCTTCCGCCCGCTTGTCTGCTCATGATCGCTTTCCCCCTACTACTGTTGTTGCACCCAGAATACCCCATACTTGTTTCCAAACCGCCGCAGGATGTTTCCAACTTGTAAACGTTATTGTATCTGCGGAAAAGAAAGCCGGAAGGCTGAGCCCTCCCCCTCCGTCTCCAGCAAAGCAATACTCCCTCCCTGCTTCTCAACCAGATTGCGCACCAGTGACAGCCCGAGTCCGGTACCGCCCGAAGCCCGGGCGCGGTCGCGGTTGACCGTAAAGAACGGCTCGAAAATTTTCTCCCGCGCCTCAGACGGAATCCCGATTCCGGTATCGCTGACCGTAATCTCCACCCGGTCCTCCCGGACCTCGCTGCGCAGAGAGACCGTACCGCCCGGAACATTATACTTGATCGCATTATCAATCAGATTGATGAAGATATGCATAAAGCTCTCTTTATCGATCCAGATATGCGCAGGCTCTGCCTCAAGAGTTAATGTCAGCCCGAAACGCTCCGCCTTGCCGTTCATCCGTCCGCATATATCCTGCAGCCCTTCAGCCGCCTCGAATCTTTCTGCCTGTGATTCAAAATCATATTTCTCCAGCGCCGTCAGCTGCAGCACCTTATCCACCATCTCATACAGCCGGTCTGTCTCCTTGGCAATGCTGATCTTGGCCTCCAGCAGCAGCTGGGGATCATCGTCGTACATGTTAAGCAGATCTACGTAGGCTTTAATTGAAGTCAGCGGTGTTTTGAACTCATGGCTGATGTTGCCGATATACTGCTTCTGCTGCTGCTCCAGCGCCTGAAGCTTGGTTACGGCGAGCTGCAGCTTGCGCTGCTCCTCATCCTTGGCGGCAATGCTTGATTCAATCTCCCTGCTCATGTAATAAATGCCCTCCGCCAGCTCACCCAGCTCATCCCTGCGCTCCAGCGGCGGGGCGGGGATATATTCGGTGCGGCGGATCGATTCCGCCGCCTTCTTCAGCCGGCTGATGGCTACGGCTGCCCGGTTAAAATACAAATAACCGGTGATGAAGCTGAGCAGCAGCACAGCGGCTCCGGTGGTCAGGAACAGATTACGGAGCGTCTGCTGGAACGCCTGCGCATTCTTCAGCGGGTATTGGAGCTGTACTACGCCCATCTGTGCCTCCGGACCTTGAAGGGGGGCCAGATACAGCAGCTTGTCCCCCTTGCTCTGGTAGGCGATTTTGTTCTGCAGTGCATAAGTGAGCGCCTCTGCCGTGCCTGGATCTCCAGGCACGGGAACGCCCTGCACCGAGGTTCCCGCCTGCTCACCCTGCGCATCATAGAGTGTTACCTCAAGGCCGGTAAAGCCCGCCAGCTCCGTCGCCAGCTCGCGCCCGCGCCGCTGCAGAAACTGCTGCGGCGGGGGCTGCACGCCGGTATAATAAGCCTGCTTTACACGCAGGTTGACTGTTTTGACATGCTGGGCAAGCGAAGCCTCCGCCTGGGTCTGCTCATTGCGCTCCACCCCGCGCAGGACGAAATAGCTCAGCACACTAACCGCCAGAATGAGCAGCAGACCCAGAAACAGGCTGAACTTCAGCTTGATGCTGAATCTCATGGGTAGCTCCCTGCCGGCACTGCTTTATAACCTACCCCGTAGACGGTCTGCAGCATATTCTGATACGGGTCGCCAAGCTTTTTACGCAGCCGCTGAATGTGAATATCCACCGTACGTGTGCCGCCGGCATAGTCCATCTCCCAGACCTGCTCCAGCAGCTCCTCCCGCATATATACGCGCTGCGGGTGAGAGAGCAGGAGCAGCAGCAGATCGAACTCCTTCGGCGTCAGCTCCAGCTCCTCAGCCTTAAGCTCGGCAGAACGCCGCTCCGAATAGATACGCAGCTCCCCGTACTCAAGCACCTCGCCTATAGATTCGCCCGTCTTCTTCTCCAGCCTGCGCAGAAGAGCCTTAACCCGGGCCAGCAGCTCGCGGATTTCGAACGGCTTCGTCATATAATCGTCTGCCCCCAGCTCAAGGCCAATGATTTTATCGACAATATCATTTTTGACTGTCAGCAGAATAATACCGATATCATCACGGTCTTCCAGCCGCCGGCATACATCATAGCCGTTCAGCTTCGGCATCATAACATCCAGCACCAGCACACTCGGCCGGAAGGTCTGCACCTTGGAGAGCGCCTCCTCCCCGTCGCCTGCCGTATCCACCTCATAGCCCTCCCGCCGGAGTGCGTAGGCAATTGCGCCGGATATGCTCTGTTCATCGTCGACGACCAGCACTTTTTTATTCATGGGCGGTTCACCCCTTACCCTTATGGTTTATTTACTATCTGGCACTGCTTCCCGCAGTAACCTTTCTGCTTCTGCTGATAGTATAACTTGAATTGTCTGTGCGGCCAAAGGCGCCGGCCGTCCGCATTCAACTTTAGGTAATCTTTAACCGGACTTAAGCTTAGCCTCAGCTTTCCCGTTTATAATGCACTTAAGCATACTTATCCTAGCCGACCCAGCCTATAACCCTTTACCGATATAATTAATAATGAAAAGAGGATATTTACATGAATATAAAACGAGTGATGATTGTCGGGACCATGATTGTTGCCATGTCTTTTGGAGGAACGTCCTGGGGCAGAACCGCCGCCCTTGCCTCTCCGGTAGCCAAATGGTCCACCTCGACCCCTGTGGCTGACAAGGATGCGCTGCTGGACGCGCTGAACCAGTCCTCTGATGAAGAGCTGTATGAGTCGCTGTATGAAGGCAAATCCCTGAAGGATATCGCAGCAGAGAACGGCGGCAACGTGGACAGCGTTATTAATCTGCAGGTCGCACAGCTTACAGAGCAGCTGGATCTCCGGCTGGCTAACGGCAGTATTACGGCTGAGCAGTACATAGCCCAAACAGCCGAGCTGAGAGAACTCGTAACCGAAAGCGTCACCACTACATTCGGCTGATTCCAAAAGCAGGATTCCCGCTTGAGCTTTTTAAAAAAAGGCAGCCGTTCAGCAGTTATCTGCTGGCGGGCTGCCTGTTTATTATTTTAAGGGCTTGGGCGGCTCATCTCGGGTTATCTCGAGAATATCCAGGAAGAATACAAAGATCGGAATCCCGAGAATCAGGCCCCAAATCCCAATGTAATGCTCAGAGAAGAGCAGCACGATGAAGGTGTAGAACATCGGCAGGTTCATCTTCGAGGACATCAGCTTCGGATTGAGGAAATAACCCTCCATAAAGTGCAGCACGGCGATCATGGCAAGTACATAGATAACCATTTCAAGCCCGCCGATGTTATAGCCGATAATACAAAGCGGAACCAGTGAGATAACGAAGCCGACCACCGGGATCAGGCTGAGCAGGAAAATCATGATGGATAGCGCAAACAGGTAAGGGAACGGTGAGAAGAACATGCCCAGAATCCACAGCCCTATCACGGTGAACACGGTATTGAACAGTGCGATCAGAATCTGAGCTTCAATGACCTTACCGAAGGAGGAAATGAATTTTTTGCCGAAATACTCAAGCTCGACGTAGAACCAGGAAATCTTGCTCTCTCTCAGGCTGGAAGTAAAGCTGACAATGCGGCCTTTTTCCAGGATGAAAACAAAGCTCAGAATGGTGGATAATACGAAGGTGGTGCCCCAGTTGCTGATTTTAAACACATAATCAATTCCGCCCTTGAGGTAGGACTGGTAATTGAGGTCCTTGAGCATGTTGAACAGATACAGGGTGATCTGGTTTTGCGGAATATCGTCAGAAGTCAGGTTCGTTAGATAAGTGGTTAATTGCTTGACTTGCTCGAACACTTTGGGTAAATATTTAACCAGGGCAAGCACGATCATCGCGATCAGCGCCATGTACAGAATGACAATAATGACTTTGCTGTTCACTTTGACGAACTTGCTGATCCGCTTCGTCAGCAGAACCTGAAAGCTGTTCATCACATAAGCAATCAAAAATGTCAGGAGCACTAAATTAAGCATATCTCTGATACTGTAGAGCAGCAGACCGATCAGCACTAAAATCCCAAAGCGCCGGACCGTCAAATTTGCGTAATAACGCTTAAACACTTCCATCGTTCCTCTCCATTCGCTTGCAGCTATAGACTCCATTACAGTCTACCGTAATGAAAACGATCCTACAATATAAGGTGTCCGCAAAAATACGCGAAAATGCAGTCTTTATGTAAACTTAAGAAAGCTGCACCCGCTTTATGCTGCAATGTGTAAAAATATGTTCCAACTACCAATAAGGAGGCAACATGAATATGGGTAAAATTATCTGCATTACCGGCGCATCCTCCGGAATCGGCCTGGCAACGGCTCTGCTTTTCGCAAGGGAAGGCTGGACTGTATATGCCGGGACACGGAATCTGGAACGCGATCAGGAGCTCTACCTTGATAAAAGCAATCTGCATTTTGTGCAGCTCGAGGTCACCGATCCGGCCAGTATCCAGGCGGTTATCGGACGGATCGCGCATGAGCACGGTACACTAGATGTGCTGTTCGCAAATGCCGGCTACGGTTATCTGCGCGCTCTTGGACAGGCGCCGATGGAAGATATTCACCGCGTGTTTGACACAAATGTCTACGGAGTGATGCAGACTATTCAGGCTGCACTGCCGCTTTTGCAGAAGAGCGGATATGCCCATATTGTTGCAACCTCAAGCGTAGGCGGACTTGTCGGCCAGCCGATGAATGAAATATACTGTGCCAGCAAGTTCGCGGTAGAGGGACTGCTCGAAAGCCTGGCTACCTATTACAAGCCGCAGTTCAACATTGATGTAACCCTGCTGGAACCCGGAGCTATTGCTACAGAATTCACCAATACTGTTATGGGCCATGTAGCTGTTACCGGAGGCATTCTGGAGGATGAGTACAAGCCTGTAATTGATGCCTATACCGCAGCCTTTCTGCAGCGTAATGTAGAGCCGCAGACAGCAGAGTCCGTAGCTAATGTAATGTGGGAGCTGGTGCACATGGAGACCAAGCCGGTGCGTATCCGCACTTCAGAACGGGCCGAAGCCTTCGTAGCACTTAAAGTAAAGGCAGACCCTACCGGGCTGGACGGTGTGCTCAGCACGCGTAAGATTCAGCTGAATATGTAGTGCTGAGGGGCCGCGTAAACGCAGCTTTACTTATGCTATTACGGATTTGCCTGAAGAGCTGGTGATGTTTGTCAAACTAAGTGGAAATTCGCCATCTAATTTCGAAGCAACTGCTGATTGAGAGAGCATTAGTGGGAAAAACGCTACTTAATTTTCCCCTTTCCTCCCCAAATGGCTTCCGCAGTCCAAAATAAGTGTTGATTTTCCAACTAATCATTAGAAATGCTGTGTATTTTAAGAATTAGGTGGCAAAAATCCAATTAAATGGTGGAGACTTGCAAGCGCCTCCTCCTTAGTCTATTTCATGCTTGTAGGGCTGTGTTTATCCCTGTTTCCTGTGTCCGCAACAGAAATGTAATATAAACGGCCCTCCGGCATGATGCCGGAGGGCCGTCTCATTTGTTCACCGGTTACCGCTGAACCGGTTCAATCCGGTAAACACCGTCCGCCTGCGGATCGGCAGGACTAATCGCCCAGCCGAAGGAGAGCACCTGCTCGACACGGATTCTCTCATCGGCCGTCAATTCCGCTTCAACCGCTTCCCGGCCTTCTTCCAGCTCCAGCTTCGGCTCTTTGCCAAGCGCAACCAGAATCCAGCTGCGGATGCCGCGGATCGTGTTGTATTTGATCTGATAGCCTTCCGTTACTGCCTGCCGGTACTCCTTAGGCTTCTCTGCCGCAAAGGCAGCCAGCTGCTTATAATCGAATTGGAACGGGCTGTTATCCTCCGGCAGCTCTGCTGCGGATGTGATCCCGAGCAGCTGCTCATCAGACCAGCCCTGTCCGCGCAGCGACTCAAGCAGCAAGGCATCCCATTGCGATAATTTGACTTTACCCACTGATTCCGTCATTTCATTACCTCCTGTTTATTCCTTGAAATCATAAGCTACAAAGTGGCCAGGGCTTACTTCCTGCAGCGGTGCTGCTTCGCCCTCGCCCCGTGAGACGGAGAAGCCGTCCAGCTGGATGCGCTCCGTCGCCTTCAGCGGATCTGTCTCCAGAATGGAGGACAGCAGCGCTCTGGTATACGGATGAAGCGGATTGTCATACAGCTCATCGCTGTCTGCTACCTCAACCAGCCGTCCGCCGTACATAACGCCGATCCGGTCGGAGATATGCCGGACCATCGACAGGTCATGGGCGATGAACAGATAAGTCAGCCCGAACTCGGCCTGCAGATCCTCCAGCATGTTAACCACCTGGGCCTGGACAGAGACGTCGAGCGCCGAGATCGGCTCATCGCAGACGACGAATTCCGGTCTTACCGACAGCGCCCTGGCAATGGAAATGCGCTGCCGCTGCCCGCCGCTGAACTCATGGGGATAGCGGTACAGATGCTCCCGCTTCAGGCCTACCCTTTCCAGCAGCGCAGCTACCGCTTCCTTGCGCTCATCGCCCTGGTGTACACCGTGAATCTTCATCGGCTCGCTGATCAGGTCCAGCACATTCAGACTGGGATTCAGCGAGGAGTACGGGTCCTGAAAAATAGACTGAATCCTTCTGCGGAACGGCTTCAGCTGCTTCTCACCCAGACGCCCGAGCGGCTGCCCGTCGAACGAAACCTCGCCTGCTGTATAATCGTACAGCCGGAGCAGGCAGCGCCCGACGGTTGACTTGCCGCTTCCCGACTCTCCGACCAGCCCGAAGGTCTCTCCGCGGCGGATCTGGAAGCTTACGCCGTCCACTGCCTTGAGCACGGATGTATCACGTCCGCGCAGATCCTTCCCCTTGGAGAAGTGCTTTTTCAGATTATTTACGTCTACTAGTATCTTACTCTCGCTCACTGTGTAACGCCTCCTTCCACAGCCGGCTGCTCGCCTGCCGCCAGCCAGCACATCGAGTGGTGTCCGGGCGACAGCCCGGTCACCGGCGGGCGCTGGCTGCAGCGCTCAAAGGCATGCAGGCAGCGCTCCATGAACGGGCAGCCCGGAGGCGGGTTCAGCAGATCGGGCGGTGTGCCCTCGATCGGAATGAGCCGCTCGCGCGAGCCGCCGCCGCGCTTCGGAATCGAGCGCAGCAGCCCTTGCGTATACGGGTGCTGCGGGCGGTAGAAGATGTCCTCGACCGTCCCTTCTTCCATGACTAGTCCGCCGTACATGACAATAACCCGGGTGCAGACCTGCGCCACCACACCAAGATCGTGGGTGATCAGCGCGACTGCGGTATCCGACTTGCCCTTCAGCTCCTTGAACAGATCAAGAATCTGCGCCTGAATAGTGGCGTCAAGCGCCGTGGTCGGCTCATCAGCGATCAGCAGCTCCGGCTGGCAGGAGAGCGCCATCGCGATCATGACCCGCTGGCGCATCCCGCCGCTGAACTCATGCGGATACTGGTTCAGCCGCTGCTCAGGGTCACGGATGCCTACCTGGCGCAGCATTTCCGCCGCTTCCTTATTGGCATCCGCTTTACTTAATCCGCGGTGTCTGCGGATGACTTCGGTTAATTGCTGGCCGATTTTTTTAACCGGATTCAGCGAGGTCATCGGGTCCTGAAAGACCATCGCGATCCTATTGCCGCGCAGCTTCCGCCATTCCTTCTCGGAAAGACCAGTCAGCTCCTTGCCCTGAAACTGAATCCTGCCGGAGGTAATCCGTCCGGGCGGGGTAATTAGCGACATGATCGCTTTAGCAGTTACACTTTTACCGCTGCCGGATTCTCCGACGATCCCGACAGTTTCGCCTGCATTGATATGGAAGCTCACACCCCGCACAGCCTGATTCTCACCGTCACGGGTGGAGAACGATACCTGCAGATCCTCAACAGAGAGCAGCCGCTCACTCATGATGTCTTCACTCCCTTATCTCCGGATCAGCTTAGGTTCAAAGCCGACCCGTAAAATATCGCCCAGCACATTGAAGCTCAGCACTGTCAGCAAAATCATCAGCCCCGGGAACAGCGCCAGATAAGGCGCCTGGGCAATATATCCCTGCGCACTGTTCAGCATACTGCCCCAGGTGGCGTTCGGCGGCTGTACACCGAAGCCGAGGAAGCTCAGCGAGGATTCCATCATTATGGCTGAAGCGATGTTATTCGTTGCTCCTACAATCGTTACCGGAATCAGCCCCGGCAGTATATGCCGCCAGATGATGCCGGAAGCGCTTTGGCCCGAGGCCTTGGCATACAGCACATATTCCCGTTCCTTGATCGTCAGCGTCTCCGCCCGGATGACGCGGGCTACGCTCATCCACATCAGCAGGGCAATAATAATGATGATATTGCCGACGCTAGGCTTCAGGAACACACTTAACAGCAGCAAGATTAGAAAAGACGGAATCGACATGATAATGTCCAGTATCCGCATAAGCAGATTATCCAGCCAGCCGCCGAAATAGCCGCTGATGACGCCTACGGCTACCCCGATGACGGTGGCAACAATCATTGAAGCAAAGCCGACGAGCAGGGAGACTCGCCCGCCATAAAGCGCACGTGCGAGATAATCCCGGCCGTAATCATCCGTCCCGAACCAGTGGGCGCTGCCCGGCGGTGTCAGCCTGTTCATCGCATCCATTGCATTCGGGTCATAGCCGGACAGGAAGGCAAAAATCGCTCCCAGCGTAAAGACAACCAATATAACGAGTGCGGCGACACCCAGACCGTTCGTAAACAGCTCGGACTGCAGGTTCTTCCATTTACTGCGATTCATGAGGTCACCCCTTTAATTTGATGCGCGGATCTACAAAGCTGTAGAGAATATCCGCTGCCAGATTGCCGATGATCAGCATCAGCGACGAGAATAGCGTTATGCCCATAATGACCGGATAATCCATCCCACGGACGGCTGTCATCCCCAGTGAACCGATACCCGGCCAGGAAAAAACGGTCTCCGTCACAATCGCTCCGGCTACCAGATCGCCCATAGACATTCCGAGCAGCGTGATAACCGGCAGCAGGACATGCTTCAGGACATGCCGGAACAGAATCGTCGATTTCTTGGACCCGAAGGCATACTGAATCTGTACGTATTCTTCCTTCAGCTGTCCGATTGTACTGGACCGGATATAACGGACATAGGTTGCAAGGAAGCCAAAGGCCAGAACGGTGCAGGGCAGAATGCCGTGCTTCAGCACATCAACGGCGGATTCCACGCCAATGGTACGCATACCCATGCTTGGCAGCAGGTGCAGCTTAATCGCGAACAGATACATCAGCAGAATCGCCAGCCAGAACAGCGGAACCGAAATCCCGATGTAAGCAATGAGATTAACCAGCTTGTCTACCCAGCGGTTACGGTTTGCTCCGGCAATCAGGCCAAGCGGAACCGCCAGCAGCACGGCCAGCGCAATGGCGCTGCCCATCAGGCCCGCTGTAGCAGGCAGGCGTTCCAGAATCTGACCCAGCACAGGCTGGTGGTTAACCAGGGAGTAGCCGAAATTGCCCTGAACCAGCTCGCCTAACCAGATAAAATATTGAATATAGGCCGGTTTGTCCAAGCCAAGGTTATGGCGGATCCGTTCGATATCATCGGCATGCATATTAGGTGTAACGAAGGACAGCACCGGATCTCCCGGCGCCAGCTTAATCATGGCAAAGCAGACAACCGATACAAAAAACAGCATCGGGATGGTCTGCAGCAGCCTACGGACGATGAGTTGTCTCATACGTAATTCTCCCAGCTCATGATCGGCAAAAAAATAAGCTGGAGGTCCAGCTTATTTTTGGCCGTGCTTATTTTGGACCGTACTTATTTCTGATAGATCTTGGACAGGTCTTCGAAAATAACGACCGGCTTCAGGACAGCCTCGTCGATACCGCCGTAGTTCTTGGATACAGCCACAACAGTCTTAGTATAAGCGATCGGATAGATCGGTGCATCTTCAGCAATGGTTTCCTGAATCTGCTTGTAGATTTCGCCGCGTTTTGTTGTGTCCGCTTCGCCGGCGCCTTCGTTCAGCAGCTTATCAACTTCAGCATTAGAGTAATGCGAGTAGTTGGAAGAAGCATCGGTAGTGAACAGAATGCGGTAGGCATCCGGATCATATCCCATGATATAACCGGTCAATGCCAGCTCATAGTCAGTAGCCTTCAGGTCGATGAACTTCTGTACCCATGCGGAGGAATCCATATTCTGCAGCTCAACCTCAACGCCGATTCCCTTCAGCTTTTGCTGAACGTACAGGGAGATGGCCTCCTGAGCCTTATTACCGCTCTGAACGATATATCTCAGCTTTAAATTGCTTTCACCGGCAGCGGCCAGCAATTCTTTCGCTTTTGCAGCATCATTGTCGAAGGTGGGTACGTCATTGGTGAAATACAGGGCGTCCGGAGTCAGGAACGACTTGGCCGGGTCTGCATATTCACTGGAGGTGTACGCGGTCTGGATCAGCTCATCGCGGCTGAGGGCCAGGGACAGCGCCTGACGGACTTCTTTTTTGGCAAGAGCGCCGGTATCGCTGTTCGCATTGAACATCAGATAAGCCAGACGTCCTTCACTGTAAGGCAGAATTTCGAAATTGTTAGTGGCCTGGATCGTCGCTACATCCTTAGGATCAAGGTATTGTACATTGATCTCGCCGTTCTGCAGGGCCAGGTTAGCCGCGTTGGCATCCTTGGCAATACGGTACGTTACGGAATCCAGATGCGGCTTTCCGCCGAAGTAGTTGTCAAAACGCTCCACCGTCAGGTATTCGCCTGCCTTATACTCTTTGAATTTGAATGGACCGGAGCCTACAGGAGCAGCATTCTTCGTGCTCTTCTCGATGTCGGCTTCATTCTCAAAGATATGCTTCGGAATCGGGGATACCTGCACCAGTGTGGCTTCAAACGCCGGGCTGACCTGCGGAAGCTTGAACTCAACAGTCAGATCGTCCACCTTGGTAGCTGTGATGGGCTGGTCGTTGATCAGGAAGTTGGCGCGCAGGAAGCTGTTCTGCTTCTCATCCAGAATGCTGGCGATCGTGAACACCACATCATCTGCAGTCAGCTTTTCGCCGTCATGCCAGGTCAGGCCATCCTTCAGCTTCAGTGTATAAGTCAGGTTGTCTTCAGAAGGGGTCAGGCTTTCCGCCAGGTAAAAGGTTTTCTCACCATTGTTCACCTGGAACAGCGGCGCGTAGAGTGCCTGGTCAATAGTCAGGCTGACACGGTCGCCTGCATAGTTCGGATTAAGCACCTGCGGATCGGAAGCTACCCCGATAATCAGGCTGCCTCCATCTTTCGGTTCAGTGCTGGCAGCTGCTTCAGTAGCCGCCGGTGTCGCATTTGTATTGGTCGATGCCGCGTTGTTTCCGCCGGAGCATGCGCTAATCAAAAATGTTAACAGCATTAAAACGGCAATTCCAGATAACCCTCTTTTCATGTCTCTCTCTCCTCCATGTGTGTGAGCAATATCACTTTCTGTTTTTGAATTATATATCGGAATACTCGGAATTACAATGATTGATTTTTATCATAAATGTAAATTAAATCAAAAGCCCACGGTATACCGCCTTCAGGCACTCTCCCACACGCGGATCTCCCTTATAACATCCCCGCGTCTGAGCGTGTCCACATGCTCCATGCCGGCCGTTACACCGCCGAACACGGTATGCCACGGATCCAGATAATCAAAGGTATCATAACAGATAAAAAACTGGCAGCTGCCCGTATTCGGCCCGAAATGCGCCATCGAAAGCGCCCCCCGTACATGCTTGTGCGGATTATTCTGCGTTTCACAGGGGATTTTCTCCGTACCGCCGCGTCCCGTACCCTCCGGGCATCCGCCCTGGGCTACGAAATTACGGACCACCCGCTGAAAGGTGAGGCCGTTATAAAAGCCGCTGTTCGCCAGCTTTTCAAAATTGGCAACTGTACCCGGAGCATCCTGCTCATAAAGCTCCAGCTCAATAACCTGCCCTTTTTCCAGGGTAATAGCCGCCCGCTTCATACAGTATCCTCCGCTGACTGCGGATTATGGGGACTGCCGAACCGGACAATCGTCTTGGCCGCTTTTTCCGGTGCGTAAATCTCCTCTATGTCCTGATCCAAAAGCGCCCTGTACTGCCCCTCCTCATCATGCCAGAACACCTCGGCGCGCGGATTCATCGCCAGCAGCAGCTTAATCAGCTGCTCCACCTTCAGGGGTGACTGCTCCATTTCCCCCACTCCTCTCACTCTTATGTAAGGCTTGCATCTGCTTATGCGGTATTGTACAACAGCCCCTCTCAAAGCACCAACCCATAAATTTCCTGAATGCTGCAAAAAATCAGGATTAGTCTAGTACTTCTCTCAATATATTGAATACATATAATTCATATCATCTATTTGCATATATGAGGGGATGTACAATTATGGTGACCCTGCACAGGAGTGTCAGGCTATGAGTGAGACGAAGATCCGGGTGCTGCTCGGCAGCCCGATTCATCAAAAACCGCAGATTCTGGAGCCTTTTCTGAACTCGCTTTTGCGACTGCGGCGTGACGGAATCGTGCTGGATTTTTATTTTATTGATGACAATGAGGATTCTGCCTCTACTCTGCTGCTGCAAAGGTTCGCCCCGGGCGGCAGTGAAGTGTTCCTGCAATCCTCTGGCTTCAGTGATGCCTATATCCGTAATGACACCACCCATTACTGGAACTCCGATCTGGTCTGGAAGGTAGCCGGGTTCAAAAATCTGATGATCCGGCGGGCCGAGGCCTTCGGCTATGATCATCTGTTCCTGATTGATTCCGATCTGATTCTCCATCCTGACACCCTGCTGCATCTGATCGGCACGCAAAAGGATATCATCTCGGAGGTGTTCTGGACCCAGTGGCAGCCGGGAACGATGCTGCAGCCGCAGGTCTGGATGCATGACGAGTATAACCAGTGGGAGCTCATGCCCGGGGAAAAGCCCGGCCAGGAGGAGATTAACCGCCGGTTCCACGCTTTTCTGGCCAAGCTGCAGCTGCCGGGTATCTATGAGGTCGGCGGCCTCGGGGCCTGCACCCTGATCAGCCGGCGGGCGATCTGCGCAGGTGTCAGCTACGACATGATCCGCAACATCTCCTACTGGGGCGAGGACCGCCATTTCTGTATCCGGGCTGCCGCCCTCGGCATCGCACTGTATGTCGATACCCATTACCCGGCGCTGCATCTGTACCGTGACAGCGACCTGGAGAAGGTTGCGGATTACGTCCGGCTGACGACTGCGGAGCCGGCAGCGGACGTGGGCAGTGCGGCTGGTGAGAGCGGGCTGGCTGATCTAATCCAGGCCAGGGCAAGTGCGGAGGAGTCCGATACTGCTGCTAATGCAGCTGCAGACCGTGGTCTGCATGGAACGGCGGATACAGCAGCTCCGGGCCGGGATTCGGATCAGACGGCAGAGAATACGGCGGGCGTGAACCGGGACGGGTACGGCGGTGAGCTTGTCGCAAGCGTAAGGCCGGAGCGGACAGCGGCGGACGGGCGGCCCAAGCTCACGCTTACAATGGTTGTCAAAAACGAGGGCGGGCGCTTCCTCCGGCAGGTTCTGCAGGAACACCGCAAATACATTGATGAGGCCGTTATTATTGATGACGGCAGCACCGACAATACGGCAGACATTTGCCGTGAGGTATTGCAGGGCATCCCGCTTCGCCTGGTGCGCAATGACATCTCCAAATTCGGCAATGAAGCCGAGCTGCGCATGCAGCAATGGGAGGAAGTTACCGCAACGAACCCTGAGTGGATCTTAAGCCTTGACGCCGATGAGGTGTTTGAAGCACGGTTCGCCCGGGACATCGGCCTTCTGCTGCAGGAGGAGGGCTGCGACCTCTTCTGCTTCCGTCTGTATGATTTCTGGGATGACAACCATTACCGTGACGATAAATATTGGCGCTCCCACCAGAGCTACCGGCCGTTCCTGCTGCGCTACCGGAAGGAGTTCAACTACGTCTGGAACAACTCGCCGCAGCATTGCGGGCGGCTTCCGGAGAACAGCTTTGAGCTGCCGCACCAGCTCAGCAATCTGCGCCTCAAGCATCTGGGCTGGTCCAAGCCGGAATACCGGCTTGATAAATACCTGCGCTACATGCTGCTGGACCCTGAAGGCCAATACGGCTGGAAGGAGCAGTATCAGTCCATCCTCGACCAGCAGCCCAAGCTGGTTCCCTGGGTAGAATGAGATTGCAGGCCGGCAGATTGTATTTTTGCGCAACAGATTAAACCATAAACCAGCTGTAACAGCATTCTGATATATTTCACACAACAGAATTAGGCTGTTCCCCATAGGGCATTAAAGAAATTTAACATTAGAGCTCTGAAGGCGGAATATCGTTCTGCAGACTAACTTCCGTCATGTAAGGTAGCCGTCCGTTTAGGATAGCTGGCTCATTAAGCAGCTTAGCGCGTCTTATTACAATAAAGTGCAACTTATAGCTTGTACGGCCCAGCCACTGGTCAGCCACTGGTCAGCCTCCCAGTTTAACTGCACTCTGTGCAACTATTCCTAACCAAAACAAGCCCGCAGCGTCCTTTAATTGCAGTTTGGAGACAATTTCATAATTCAAAACCCTTGCTATACCTGGTTTTTTTGAGCATAGAAAAAGGAGTACCTCCCCAAGTTCTCGAAGTTATAGGCGACGAAACCAACACCCGAGAAGAAAAGAGGTAATCCCTATCTATTCTATTCGACAAGAAGAGCTGTTTTCCTTCGAGGAATTGCTCCAAATGCGCCCGGAAGATAAATACAGCCAAATCTTTGATCACTTAAACCTGGCTCCGGTCCTGCACGTCCTCCGGAAAAAGAACCACCGTGGGCGGCCACAGGAGCTAAACCTCCCTGCCATGATCTACTCGCTGCTCATCTCAAAAATGGAGGGCATTGAGTTTGTTTCTTCCTTGGTTAGGCGCCTTAAGCATAGCGAGGAATTTCGGGCGCAGTGCCGATTTACCGGCTCGAACCCTATTCCGAGCCTGGCTTCATACTCCCGTCTGATTTCTGCGCTTGAGCAAACGGGAATGCTTGAGCAACTGCAGGATACCTTGGTGCTGTCTGCCATGGAAGAGGGCTTTACTACGGGCACGCACCTTGCCGTTGACTCCTCCATTGTGGAGGCTTGGGATTGCCAATTCAGTGAATCTGCGTCGAAATGCCGAGCGGCCCGCCGTGCCAAAAAACCAAGCAAAGCTCCAGAAATCCAGCAACTGGAGTTCGAGAATGCCGAGCCAGAGCCTCAGCCAGCGAACGAACCGCTTAAAAAACCAGTCTACCGACGTGGGCGGGCTTCTGCGGAAGAAAAAGAGCGCCGGCGTCTGGAACGGGACGCTTATGAAGAGACCTTAGCGCCCTTTGAGAAAACGATTGAAGCGATGCTATCTTACACCTATAACGAGCTCCTGAGCACGATCCCCCGGCACGCTGCACGCTTTGACAAGAAAAATACAAAGGGCAGACTCACCAGTTACTACGGATTTAAGGCAAACGTACTGGTGGATGCGGATTCTCAGTATGTGCTAAGCGGTGTCTTTAGTTCGGCGAATCTGAATGACCAGCGGATGGCCGTCCTGCTCCTAAAGGGGCTACACCTGAAGTTTCCTGGGCTGAAGGTGAAGCATGTCTTGGGCGACAAAGGGTATGACAGTTCGGCCATTTACCGGTTGATTCATTCCTTAGGCGCTTTTCCTATTATTAAAATGATTCACCACAAAAAACCGCCTGAGGGGATGAACCAGGACTACACCCCTGTGTGCTCACAGGGACACGCCTACCGTTACGACAGTTTCGATGCTAAGTACGAAACGCTGCGTTACACCAAGCCTAACCAGTGCAAAGACTGTCCGTTTTCCGAATCCGGCTGCCAAAAAGTGTTTAAAATCCGAATCCAAACCGATTTGCGTAAGCATGCCAACCCAGCAAGAGGAAGCGAGAGCTTTACGCAACTGTACAAGAAACGAACGGCTGTAGAACGTGTTTTTGCCTATCTCAAAGAGTATTTTGGGATGAAACGCACGCGTCACCGCGGCGTCCGGGCAAGTGTCGATTTCCAGCTCAGCACATTGGCCTACAATTTGAGTAAGTTTGCGCTAGACAAGTTGAACAAGCAGTTAAGAAACTCCCAACAAGTGGCCTGATTTTTTTAAAAACAAACTCAGATTTTGGCCCAGTCTTGCTTTCCAGCAAACTGAATTATGAAATTGTCTCGTTTGTGCAATTAAAAGTTCGACAACGGGCTTTTTGGGCTGAAAACTCCAGAAATAGCTGCACGAAATGCAGCTATTTCCGAAAAAGCAGGATTTCCAGCCTGTTTAATTGTACAAAGTGCAGCTATTCCTCATGGATACTTCCGGAAGGCCGGAATCTTCTTGCTACAGAAGAACTGCTGCCTGCGGCGGCACTCCAGCCGGACAGCCGCACACATTCCCCACTATCTCCAGCCGGATAGCCATATACAACCGCTGCTTTCTCCAGCTGGGCAGCCACACACCCTCTGCTATCTCCGGCCGGCCACAAGCCACCCGCTCAGACCTTGCCTGATGCAGCTGGCTCAGGCTGACGGATAGCCACACACAGCTTGCCGTCTACTTCGTCAACAGCCAGGACCGAGCCTTCCTCCGCTTCGCCGGCGATCAGCGCCCGTGCGACCGGCGTCTCCAGACTGCGTTGGATGAACCGCTTGAGCGGTCTCGCCCCATAGACCGGGTCGAAGCCCTCCTTCGCGATGAAGCCGACTGCCGCATCGCTAAGTGTTAGCCCGATGCCCCGTTCGGCCAGCCGCAGGCGCAGACCGTCGGCCAGCTTGACAACGATCTGTCCGATCTCCGCCATCGTCAGCGGTTTGAACATGACAATGTCGTCCACCCGGTTAAGGAACTCCGGACGGAAATGGCCGCTCAGCTCCTTCATTACACGGTCCTTAACGGCCTGGGTCAGATCACCATTGTCATCCGTTCCCTGGATTAGATGCGGCGAGCCGATATTTGAGGTCATGATGATGATCGTATTCTTGAAGTTGACAACCCGGCCCTGTGAATCGGTCAGCCGCCCGTCATCTAGCAGCTGCAGCAGAATGTTGAACACATCGGGATGGGCCTTCTCGACCTCATCGAGCAGTACGACCGTATAAGGCTGGCGCCGGACCGCCTCGGTGAGCTGGCCGCCCTCCTCATAACCAACGTAGCCCGGAGGCGCACCGACAAGACGGGAGACGCTGTGCTTCTCCATGTATTCCGACATGTCGATACGGATCATGCCGTCCTCCCGGTCGAACAGCGAGACCGCCAGCGCCTTGGCCAGCTCGGTCTTGCCGACCCCGGTCGGACCGAGGAACAGGAACGAGCCGATCGGACGGTTCGGGTCCTTAATCCCGGCCCGGGCGCGCAGCACGGCATCCGCTACCAGGGACACGGCCTCTTCCTGGCCGACAACCCGCTCATGCAGCGTCTCCTCAAGCCGCAGCAGCTTATCCCGCTCGCCTTCGACAAGCCTGCTGACCGGAATACCGGTCCAGCGCGACACAATATCGGCGATCTCCTCCTCAGTCACGGCTTCCCGCAGCAGCCGGGTCTCCTGATCCTGCTGCGCGGCTTCCTCAGCCGCCCTCACCTGCTTTTCCAGCTCCGGAATAATGCCGTAGCTGAGCTCAGCAGACTTGTTCAGGTCATAGACCTCCTGGGCGTCAACGAGATCCTTGCGGGCCTGCTCCAGCTTTTTCTTCAGCTCACGGATGCCCTGGATGGCCGACTTCTCCTTCTCCCAGCGGGCGGTCATGGTGAGATGCTTCTCCTTAAGATCGGCCAGCTCCCGCTGCAGATTCTCCAGCCGGCGGGCGCTGGCATCATCGGTTTCCTTCTTGAGCGCCGCTTCTTCAATCTCCATCTGCATCAGGCGGCGGGTTACCTCATCCATCTCGCCGGGCATCGAGTCGATTTCGGTACGGATCATCGCACAGGCTTCATCCACCAGATCAATTGCCTTATCCGGCAGGAAGCGGTCCGTGATATAGCGGTCTGACAGCACACCGGCAGCGACGAGGGCGCTGTCATGGATTTTGACTCCATGATGCACCTCGAACCGTTCCTTCAGCCCACGCAGAATGGAGATTGTATCCTCCACATCCGGCTCACTGACCAGGACCTGCTGGAAGCGGCGTTCCAGGGCCGGGTCCTTCTCAATATATTTGCGGTACTCATCCAGCGTGGTTGCACCGATACAGTGCAGCTCGCCGCGGGCCAGCATCGGCTTCAGCATATTGCCGGCGTCCATCGCACCTTCGGTTTTACCCGCACCGACAATGGTATGCAGCTCGTCAATGAACAGAATAATCCGGCCGTTGCTCTCACGGATTTCCCTCAGCACCGCCTGCAGCCGCTCCTCGAACTCTCCGCGGTATTTCGCACCGGCTACCAGAGCACTCATATCCAGCGAAAAGATCGTTTTGTCCTTCAGCCCCTCAGGGACATCCCGGCGGACAATCCGGTGGGCCAGGCCCTCAACGATTGCCGTCTTTCCGACCCCCGGCTCCCCGATCAGTACCGGGTTGTTCTTCGTCTTACGGGAGAGGATGCGAATCACCCGGCGGATTTCCCCGTCGCGTCCAATGACCGGGTCGATTTTACCGGCCCGCACCTCAGCGACCAGATCACGGCCGTACTTCTCCAGCACCTCATAGGTGGCCTCAGGCTCCCGGCTGGTCACCCGCTGATGGCCGCGGATCTCAGACAGCACGCCCAGCAGCTTGTCACGTGTAATTCCGCGGCTGGTAAACAGGCTGCGCAGCTCCCGGTTGCCGCTGCCGGTATCCGACACCATCGCCAGCACGGCGTGCTCCACGGCTACGAATTCGTCGTGCATCGCAGCCGCCTCCTTCTCGGCCTGATCCAGCACTTCAATTAAGGAGGCCGACGCATATCGCCGCATGGTGCCGGCGCCTGAACCGCTGACACTCGGCTTCCGCTGCAGCAGCTCTTCGGTCCCGCGCAGCAGCTCAGCCGCCGGAAGATTCAGCTTCTGCAGCAGTCTTGGCAGCAGGCCCTCCTGCTGCTGGAGCAGCGCCTTAAGCAAATGGAGATTGTCGATCTCCTGATGCCCGGCAGCCGCCGCCAGCGATTGTGCCGCAGCAACCGCTTCCTGCAGCTTCTGCGTTAACTTGTTGAAATCCATATGCATTCATCACCTTTTGTGAGATCTATTTCATCATCTGTTATTGTCTTTCCTTATTATTAACCAGCCTGCTTAGCCCATAGCCGCCTTCTGCCGCTGTTTTCCGCCGCTTCCGCACCTTATTCCTGCCTGATAGCTGCTTGTATCAGCCAGCCTGCGGTAGAGCGCCTTTTCCGCTTCGCCCGTTACCTCGGGAATTACAATCTCAAGCCGGAACAGGATATCTCCATTGATGCCGTTCCGGCGCTTCAGTCCCTTGCCCGGAATGCGCAGCGTGCGGCCGCCTGCCGTTCCGGCCGGGATCTTCAGCTTAATGCTGCTGCCGTCAGGCAGGCGGTACCCTGGCTTCGCCGCCAAGCACCGCCTGCCATGGCGCAATTTCAACCGTGCCGTGCAGATCCCCGTCTTCAACCCCGTAAATATTATGCGGCGCAAGCTGCAAGACGATCAGCAGCTCCTCACTCTGGCCGGCCGCACCCGGCACCCGGATCACGGTTCCCTCCGCTGAGCGCGGCGGAATGCTGACCGCTACCTCCCGCCCGCCGGCCTTTACGCTTACATTGCCGCCCTTATATGCCTGCTCCAGTGTGATTTCCAGCTGGGCCTGCATCATACTAGGCCCTCCGCCGAAGCCGCTGCTGCTGCCAAAAAAATCAAAGCCGGGCCGGCCCTCCGCTCCCCGGCTCCCAAAAAACATCCCGAACAGGTCGTCTTCACCGAACCCGCTGCCGGGAGCGGAATAAGCACTGCCTCGGTCTTCACCGAATGCCGAATCCCAGCCGGCCTGCCGGCCCGTTGTCGGACCGTCTGCACGCCAGCCGCCGGCGGAGCCGAAGCCGGCAGCCCCGTAGCGCAGCTCCTCATCGTATGCCGCCCGCTTCTCTTCATTGCCCAGCACCTCGTAGGCTTCCGCAGCTTCCTTGAACCGGGTCTCCGCCTCCGGGGCTTTATTCACATCGGGATGCCACTGCTTCGCAAGCTTCTGGTAAGCTTTTTTGATTTCCTGTCTGCTTGCCTGCCTGCTTACCCCGAGCGCATCGTAGTAATTTTGGCCCGCCATGAGAATCCTCTCCTTTCAGAGACTCTGCATACCATTTCACACTATCTATGCTATTCATAAAAGACGCATCATAGCCGGTAAACCCACTACAATGCGCCTTTGTATAGACTGCTATATAAAAAGCCCGGCGGAGCCGCCCCGGACTGCTTCAGCTCTCCGCCCGGCTTAACAGCTTACTGAAGCTGCGGTCCGGAGTTGCCGTGGTCCTGAATTTCAATCCGCTTTCCGGCGGCTTTCTGCCGTTTTGGCACCTCTAGCATCAGCAGTCCGTCCTTGAGCGAGGCCCGGATGTCATCCCCGTTAATATCCTGCACATAGAAACGGCGGACATATTCGCCATAACGGCGCTCCCGGCGCACAACCTGCTGCTGGCTGTTCTCCCCGCTCTTTTCTTCCTTGCGCACTGCTTTGATCGTCAAGTAAGGGCTGGCATAATCAATGTCGATATCGTCCTTGCTGAAGCCCGGCAGTTCAGCCTCAATCAGATAAGCCTGCTCACTCTCGCGGATATCTGTCCGGAAAGACAGGGCGCTGCCGGTCACCTGGCCAAAAAACTCATCATTAAATACATCATGTAACGACTTTGCCATTGCACCAAAAACATCATCTCTGCGTTTTCCAAAAGGGACCAAATCAAACATCTTCCATTCTCCTCTCATTGACTTTTTTTAATTCCACTTTGACCTTGATTGACCTTTCTTATGGCTTTATTATAATCATGCTGCACCGCAGGATCAAAACCCGAAAAAGCCGAAAAACCGTTAAATTCCGGCATTTCGGCATGGTTTTCGGCTGTTTATTTAGCCGCTCAATTTTTTTGACCTATTCTGACCTTTATTTTAAATATCGCTCCCGGTACTCATGCTCCAGCATGCTCATCATTACAACATCATGGTACTCATGGTTATAAAAAAGCGTCTGCCGACGCACACCCTCCCGCACAAAGCCGACACTCTCATAGACATGCTCAGCACGGCTGTTATAGGTGTAGACCTCCAGCTCGATTCTGTGCAGATTGAGAATGCCAAAGCCGTAATCGAGCATCAGCAGCAGCGCTTCCCGCCCGTAGCCCTGATTCTGATGCCGCTCTTCACCGATAGCCAGACGCAGGTTGGCGGTACGGTTGCCCCGGTCCATATCCTGTATTGCAATGTCGCCGATAACCTCATCGTTCTCTATTAGAGCAATCAGCAGCAGCACACTGCTGTCATCACCCGCCTTGCGGTCGATATAGCCGGTAATCTGCTCCTTTGTAATATGCTTCTGTGTTCCGGTCAGCCGGCGTGTCTCCGCCCCAAAGAACATATGGTAATACAGCCCGGCGTCCTCCCCGTTCAGCGGGCGCAGATATACGCGTTCCCCTGTTAATAAACCTGAATGCCTGCTCATAATGCCATCCCCTGTCTCTATTGATAACTCTATGGTAATGCCAATCTGTATCTTATAAAATATACAAAACAAGCAAATTCCAAAGGACAGATGGGAGAACATGATGCTGATAAACCCGATGCTGAGCGATGACCGGAAGCTCCCGTACTACATACAGCTGTATGACTATTTCAAAAAAGAGATTCTTGGCGGCGTTCTGCCTGCCGGCACCCGCCTCCCCTCCATCCGCAGCCTGGCGGCGCAGCTGAGTATCAGCGCCACTCCCGTTGAGCTGGCCTACCAGCAGCTGGTCTCCGAGGGGTTTGTCACCAGCCGGCCGCGCAGCGGATATATAGTCCAGCCGATGCATGCGTTCAGCGGGGCAGAAGCTGCTGGCGGACCGGCTGAACGCCAGGGATTGCAGCTGACTCAAGCCGTTCTGCCGATTACACCCCGTGACCCGCAGCAGTACGCTTATGATTTTCATATCTCCAAAAATGATTTCTCACTGTTCCCCTACAAAATCTGGCGCAGCCTCTTTCAGGAGCAGCTCGCTAATCCCGATCTGCTGCAATACGGCGATCCTCAGGGCGAACCGGCCCTGCGCGGCAGCATTGCCGCCCACCTCCGGCAGTTCCGCGGGCTGCGCTGCATGCCGGAGCAGGTCGTTATCGGCGGCGATCAGCATCAGCTCTCCTCGCTGCTCTGTCACATTCTGCCCCCGGGAACCCGGCAGCTTGCCATTGAAGACCCTGGATATCATCTGCTGCCGTCCGCATTCCGCAGAAGCGGCTATGAGATTATTCCTGTTCCCCTGGAGGAGGACGGGCTAAATGTAGAGAAGCTGCGCAGCAGCGGAGCAAGCGCCGTATACATCTCTCCGTCCCACCAGTTTCCGTGCGGAATGATTATGCCCATAGCCAAGCGCCACGCCTTGCTGGACTGGGCCGTATCTGCAGGCAGTTATATCATTGAGGATGATTATGACGGCGAATTCCGCTATCACGGCAGGCCGGTTCCCTCCCTGCAGGGACTCACGGAGAACAGTCCGGTGGTCTATATGGGCAGCTTCGCCCAGTCTGTCGCCCCTGCCCTCTGTGTACACTACATGGTGCTGCCGGTGAGTCTGCTTCCGGTATACCGCAGCCTCGCAAGGGAGCTGTACCTGGAGCACTCCGCTTCCAGGCTGAACCAGATTGCACTGCATTATTTTCTGGAGCGGGGCCATTTCGCCAGACATTTGCGGCGGATGCGGCTGCACTACCAGAAGAAACACGACTCTCTGCTGCAAGCCGTGCAGCTGTACTTCGGAGAACAGGCAACAGTCCGCGGCCAGGGTGCCGGCTTTCATCTCCTGGTAAGGCTACACAGCAGCGGAAACGCACGTCTGCTGGCAGACACAGCTGCATTAGCCGGAATCCGTGTCACCCCGGCCTCTTATACGTGGTGGGAGCAGAGGGAGCCCCATACGCCGGAGTTCATTCTCGGATTCGGGGCAATCCCCGGAGATCGAATCCGTGCGGGCATCCGGCTGCTGGCAGAGGTATGGCTGAAGGATTAAGGCTTCCGCTCCTAGCTTGTCCGTGCGGAATATGCGGTATATTCCGCGCTCGCTGTCCAAAGATACTCTCTTCTGCTCTGCGGCAGGACTTCAGCTGTATTTCTCCAGCAGCTCTTCAAGCACAGCCCTCAGCTCCTTGACCAGCTCAGCCGGCTCCTGAACGGTCGCCTCATGGCCGATGCCGATAAGGAATCCGGCGAAGTAACGCAAGTCACGCTCCGGAACTGTCCCCTCCAGCCTGCCGGTGCCGTCAGAGTCTACATGAAGCAGGGAGGATGACCACATTTCCCCCTCACAGGCCTGAACTCCCTTAACGGTCAGTTCCACGCGCAGCCTGAGCCGGTTCCCGTCTTGTCCCGGTTCCGGCTTCAGCCCGTCCCCTTCCTGCTGCCCTTCCGCCATTCCCTCTGCCTCAAATGTATGCCTGTTTCCCAGGTGCACCCGGCGAAGATCAAGCGGCGTAAGGCCGGAAGCATCCTCGGTTACAGAATCAATCCGGTCACAGCGGAAGACCCGCAGACCGCCGCGCAGAAAACAATAGGCCGGACAATACCACAGCCCGCCTGCGGCATAAATGCCGACCGGCTGGACTGGACGCAGCCTGTGCTCACCCTGCGATTCATAGCCGATCAGCAGTACCTTTTGCTCCACGGCTGCTTCCAGCAGTATGGACAAATAAGGGAACTCTGCCTCACGCGCCGGAATTACGAAATCAATCCGGTTCTTCAAGTCATCAATCTTATCCCGCACATCTCCAGGCATATAATTATAGAATTTATGCAGTGCAGATACCGACTCTTCCTTAAAGGGGAGATATTCATAGTGGCGCAGGGCATGGCTGGCAAAAAAAATCGCCACTGCCTCCTCCTCAGTAAAAGCAATCGGCGGCAAAATCCGTTCCTTCAGCACCTGATAGCCGCCGTGCGGTCCTACCTGCGAATACAGCGGAACACCGAGCTCACTCAGCTCCTGAAGATCCCTGAGAATCGTCCGGGCGGACACGCCGAATTCATCGGCCAGCTCCCTGACCGTAAACTTCCGCTTGCGGTTTACTGTCATCATCAGCTCCAGCAGCCGTTTGGATTTGGACATAGTGTTGTCTCCATTACTTTTTTATTTATGACAATAGTTGTCACTATTGCAGTCTACAATAAGAGTATAGCCCGGATGAACGGGCAAATCCACCGCCGAAGGAGCGATTGTTAATGACTATAGAAGTAAATCCGTTTATTCTGCTTGAAGGAACAGCACGTGAAGCCATCTCATTCTATCAGGAGAGTCTTGGCGCAAATCTGATGTTTATGCAGACGGTAGGCGAGGGTCCGCTTGAAGCCGGGAATCCGCTGTCCGATGAGGAAAAGGCACGCATTGCCCATTCCGTACTCCGCATCGGAGAGACTACAATGTTCGTAGCCGATCTGGAGCCGGGGCAGACAAGGCAGACCGGCAACGGGCTGAATCTCTGTATCTCTACCAGTGACGCGGATACGTCCGGGCAGCTGTATAACGTACTGAAGGAGGGCGGAACGGTTGATATTGAGCTGGGACCTGCTTATTTCAGCCCTGCCTATGGCATGGTGACCGATAAGTTCGGCGTTACTTTCCAGATATTTACTAAGCGGCAGCAGTAATCTCTCTCGTAAGGCCCGTCAGCTGCCCTGCAGCTGTACGGGCCTTTTCTGCAAATTCAGCATGCTTTTTAGCAAGAGATGAGCGGACAGTTGTTCAGTAAAGCGCCCGCCACAAATAAAAGGTGGCGTAGGCTTCCCAGCCCTTCCAGGGAAGCGCCAGCTCAAGCAGCTCGGCAGGAGTAGGCTTGCGGTCCATGCCGGTCAGGAATTTGACCGCATTTTGCAGCCCTACATCGCCTACCGGATAGGCAGTGGTGTCACGCAGGCAGCGCATCCGTACATACTGCGAGGTCCAGGGGCCGATTCCCCGGAGCTTCAGCAGGCGCGCCTCCGCTTCCCCCGGCGAAGGCAGGGACAGCAATTCCTCCCGGCTTAGGCCGCCTCCGGCGATAAGGGCAGCGACCTCCAGCACCGTCCGCGCTTTATTCCGGGTCAGCTGCAGGCTGCACAGCTCTTCCTGGGTCACGGTCAGGAACACCTCCGAGCCGGGAAAATGATAATACGTGTGCCCTTCATATTCAAGTGAAGCCCCATATTCAGCAGTTAGCCGCTGCTTGAGCCTGTAAGCAAAGGCCAGATTGACCTGCTGGCCGAGAATAGCCCAGCACAGCGCTTCGAACAGATCGGGAATGCCGATAATCCGCAGGCCGCGTTCGCTCACAGCCAGCGGCTGCAGCAAGGGATCTTCATCCGCGATCCGGTAGAACGGAGCCAGATCGCGGTCCAGGTCGAACCATTCCACAATATAGCGGACCAGCCCTGCTGTGGCCTCCGCTCCATGAACAGCCCCGCTCAGCAGGTTTGCCTGCAGACGCGGAGGCTGTTCCGCCGCCGTTGTTAGCCGGACCAGACACGGCTCTCCCTCCACAATAAACAGCCGGTTTACCCCCTCGCTATCCGGCCGGAACAGACATTCCAGCGGCGAACGGTTCATATAGGCCAGACAGGCATTCAAGTCAAAATAATCCGGCAGCGGCAGCTCAAAAAGCAAATCGTTCATGACCCTTCGCCCCCACATGTGTTATTCCCTCAAGCGCCAGCAGCTCCTGCTTCAGCTTCAGCCCGCCCCGGTAGCCGGTCAGGGTGCCGTTCGCCCCGATGACCCGGTGGCACGGCACAATAACCGGAACCGGGTTCTGCCCGTTAGCCGCACCGACTGCGCGGACCGCAAGCGGGCGGCCGATCTGCACAGCCAGCTCCTTATAGGTAGCAAGGCTTCCATGAGGAATCTGCAGCAGCCCATTCCAGACCTCCTGCTGAAAGGCGGTTCCCCACAGATCTAGCGGCAGACTGCTGAAGCTGACAGCTTCGCCCGCGAAATAGCGCTCAAGCAGACTGATAACACCCATCTCCGCAAAAACATCTGCATTCTCCTCCACCCGGGCAGCCGGGGCATGGAGGTTCAGCCAGCCTGCCGGAAGCTGTCCCTGATCCTGTTCATACGATACACGGACCAATCCCTTGGCGCTCGCCCATAGTGTCCATGCTCTGCCCCCGAGACTTACGGTGTGGTGATAGATTATCACAGGCTGCGTAGCAGTATTCTTCCGGTTCCCGGGCATTCCCGGTTTATTCGCGTGCCTGCTCATCGGCAGTCCCTCCCTTAGATTGATTACGGTACTCTGTTGGTGAAAGGCTGTTCTTGCGCGCGAACCAGGCGGCAAAATGCGATGCGCCCGGAAAGCCTGCCGTCCTGCCGATCTCAGCGATAGGCGTATCTGTATGGGCCAGCAGCTCACACGCTTTGTCTGACCGCAGCTGATCCAGCTTCACGGCAGGCGAGCGGCCGGTTACCTGCTTGTACGTGCGCTGCAGATGAAACGGGCTGACCGTAAGCGCCTCAGCCAGCTTCGCCAGCGTCAGCTTCTCTGCGAGCCGGGCCGCCATAACAGCATCCGCCCGGGCGGCGAGCACTGCATCCGGGCGGAGCGCACCGCCTTCCTCGGGCCGGCACCGCTTGCACGGGCGGAAGCCCGCCCTGACCGCTTTTTCCAAAGAAGGGTAAAACTCCACATTCTCCGCTTTGGGCGTTCTCGCCCGGCAGGACGGGCGGCAGACGATACGGGTCGTCAGCACAGCGGTATAATAAACGCCGTCATAGGTCGGCTCGCGGCTGACCACTGAAGCATAAATACGCTCAAACAACGTCTGTTCCATCTAACATCACCTCATACCGCCAGTATAAACGATTGCTCCCGGCTTATGCAGATTTCAGGAACAGGAGAGCAAGATTACGACAGTGCAAAAAGAACCCTCCACAGCTCGATTGTCCAGCTCATGGAGGGTTAATATTATTTTATATAATATATAATTACTGTTGTTATATGAATTTTTTAAACAGTAGCTTTGGGTACTGACAGATCATTAGGCCCCTCTGCCACCGGCGGTCTCTTCTTTTTCATATAATCGGAGTAATACGCCGTAATAATCGGAACCAGAATGGAGGTCACAATAACGGAGGCGGCTACAAGTGCTGTTGCTGTCTCAGCCGCAGGCAGAAACTCCGGCTTCAGGTTAGCCACCAGCATCGGGTTCGCTACAGCTGCTCCGGCAGTACTGGATGCAGCCAGACCGGCGGTGCCGTTGCCGCCGCCAATATATTTATCAGCCAGAATCAGCGGAATACCTGTAATCACAATAACAGTAAGACCGAGCAGAATACCCAGCAGACCTGTATCCAGGATGACGCCAAGGTCAATCGAGCTGCCCAGCGCGAAGCCGAAGAACGGAATGAGGGTCTGTGTTGCTTTTCCGAAATAAGCACGCAGGTCATGGTCAAGGTTGCCCAGCAGGAAGCCGACCAGGAACGGAAGCACAGCACCTACGAATACATGTGGTTCAAATACGGCTACACCGGTACTGCCGAGGATTAGCATGGTTACGAGCGGGCCGGATTCCAGTGACATCAGCACGAATGCACCGGATTCTTCTTTGGTGCCGTACTGCTGCATAATGGAAGCATATAAGCCGCCGTTGGTCATATCCATCGCCGAGATGATAGCAAGCACGGACAGGCCGGCGAAGAAGCCGTTCTTGACGCCGCCTTCAGGCAGGAACTGGATGGCAATGATGGCGATAACCCAGGCTACAGCTATTTTGGTCAATACCAGGGTTCCCGATTTGCGCAGTACCGTTCCGGTCGCCCGTACATCAATCGCAGCGCCCATACAGAAGAACCACACAGCAAGAATTGGCACAGTACCGGTCATAAGCCCTTTGGTGAAGCCGCCGAAGTATTCGCCTGCGTTCGGGAAGGCCGTATGGATAATCGCCCCCAGGAACAGCGGTACCAGCATCATGCCGCCGGGAATTCGATCGAGTGTCTTTTTAATTTTCATAATTATTCATCATACCTTTCATTTCTGTATTGCGGTCTGAGCACGCTTTCAAGTTACTTACGGCTCAGTCCGAGCTCCGGAATCATCCGTGAGAATAAATCATCGCTTTCCTTGAGCTGCCGCGAGAATGCCTTGCCGTCCTTCACCAGCAGTCCAAGCCCGTTCACCGCCATTGCTTCACGGAAGCTGCGGTCCTCTGTTGCTTTTATAAAGGCCTCTGCCAGCAGCTCCGCAACGGCATCCGGCGTATCCTTCGGTACAGCAAGCCCTCTCCATGTACCGGTAAAATTCACATGGATTCCCGTCTGTTCCTCCAGTGTGGGCACATCAGGCAGCGCCTCTGAACGCTTATCGGCATTGATTGCCAGCGTCCGCAGCTTCCCTTCGTCCACAACCTTCTTCACCTCGGCAGGGCTTACAGGCACCGCATCGACAAAGCCGTCCATCAAGGCAGAAACCGCCGGTCCTGCACCTTCAAAGGGGATATGGGCAAACTTCACGCCGGTTTCCCGTTCTAATGTTACGGCAGCCAAATGCCATATGCTCCCCGTTCCGGCATTTCCCATCTTCACTTCCCCTGGATGCGCTTTCGCAAAGTCGAGAAATTCATTTACGGTTTGCCATGGCGCCCCGGCTCTTACGGTAATGGCGGAAGGATCAAAATTCGTCTGGGCAATCGGTTTGAACTTCTCATAAGTTATCGGCAGCAGTCCCAGATGCGGCAGAATCGTCAGCTCCGCAGGTAAAAAAGTGACTGTATACCCGTCAGCCTTAGCATTCGCGCCCTCCATTAGTCCGACAGAGCCGCCCCCGCCTGTCCGGTTCAGTACAATAACCGGCTGGCCCAGCACCTTCTCGGCCGCTTTGGCCAGTGCCCGTGCAGTGGTATCTGTTCCTCCGCCGGCAGCATACGGTACGATCAGCGTAATCGGCTTAGCCGGAAATCCGGCATCGGCGCCGCCTCCGTCCTTATACCCGGCCATCCGGGCTCCAATGAAGAGAAGCACAGCTATCAGAACAGCTGCTGATCCTATCGCAATCCTCGTTGTCCGTTTCAAAGGTTATCCCTCTTTCTTCAGTCTGTTTACTGCGCTCCCCCCCTGAATTCTTATGAGCATCAGCCGCGGCATGCAAGGCTGTGAAAGTTTTCTCAAATAGAACTTTAAAGCATTCAGAGGGCGGGCAGCAATCGTATTATCTTATTCCGAATCGTCAGAAACCCCGGAACCATGCGGTTTTGGCAGATCTGCATACTGTCTGGAAGATTTGCTGTTCTCCCGGAATTTGCCCGGGGTAAGCGACTTGCTCTTGCGGAAGACACGGATAAAGCTGTTCTCATTCTGGTAGCCGACAAGCTGGGCGATCTCCGCCACCTTCAGGGTGCTGCCCTGCAGCAGCCCGCAGGCTTTTTCTATTCTCAGGTTAGTCAGATAGTCATACAGGGTGGTTCCGGTTTCCTCCTTAAAAATCGTGCTGACCGAGGAGACCCCCAGATTGACATGGGCGGCGATATCCTGCAGACCGATGTTACGCTGCAGATTGTCCTCCATATAAGTAATCAGATTCTGTACCAGCAGATATTCCTTGGACTGCCGGTGTACTTCCAGCGCGCTTGCCATCTGGCTGATGATACTGCACAGCAGCTCTTCTATATCGGCCAGATCAAGCGTAGACACCTGGTACCACGTATAGTCAGCCAGCTCGGAAGGCAGGGTATAGCCTCCAGAGGCGGCAATATTCATAATCTCCTCCAGCAGATCGTCCAGCACACGGACTATTTTTTGCGGCTGGAGCTTTTTCTTGCGCAGATCTGCGGCCCATCTGCGCACCCACTGGTGTCCGGTAGCGGCATCAGAGCTTTTCAGGGCATGCAGCACCTCCTGCTTCCAGACATCATCGGCTGCTCCGCCGCTCTCATCCGGCCTATTCTCAAGTCCGGAATACAGATGAACCCGTCCGTATCCCTCGTATAGGCGGTAGGATAACGCAATATCCGCCTCGGTGTAGGAGCGGGCGGCCTGGCCGATCAGCTGCGCCTCCGCACCCATCCCTACAGATACGGAAATACCCAGCACCTCAGCGATAATTCCGGTTAGCTTCATAGTATCCTCATACAGATTGCACGGACCTTGCCCTTCCGTCGGCTGCAGCAGCAGAACCAGACTGTCCTTGCGCGGAGCTGCTGTGACCGTCCGCCAGGACGGGCCGTAAAACTCAGATACCATATTGTTCATCGCATATTTGAGCAGCTGCTGGTCTTCTTCTGTGTAAGCCGCTACCCATTCTGAATGACGGTCGATGGAAATGATCAGCACCTCAAAGGGCCCCTGCTGCCAGCCGGCAAAATAATGCTCCCACTTCGTCTCCGTCTCCTGCTTGCCCATATTCCGGGCGATCAGATCACTGAGGAATTTAGCTCGCAGCTCCGGCAGACTCCAGTCAGCAACCAGTGATTTGCTCCGGAAATCACCGACCAGCTTGCCGATTACAGGCTCCAGATCAAACAGATTGCGGTTCGCCTGCCCTTTTTGCTCCGGGCTGAGCAGCTTGTTAATCCGCTTGAGCGGACGGAAGGCGGCGAAATTATAATAATAGATTGCCGAACAGCCGACCGCGATCGAGATCAGCGACAGCATCAGCATCATATTGCGGGCGGTTGTTACATTTTTCAGCAGCTGCTCCATCGGAACCAGTGATACCAGGCGCCAGCCGGTGACATTAGAAAAAGCCTGGTTAGCCATATAAGCCTGGCCGTCCATCCTCACATGGGCAAACGGGCTTACATCAATCTCCTTGAGAACGTCCTTCATCTCAGCCAGCGGGAAAGGCAGATTGAGCTTCGGATAGATCAGCTCCCCCTCCAGATTATATACAAACTGATAGCTGGACAAATGAGTGTACATTTTGGAGAAAAGCGTATCGTAATCGAGGTCGATCAGCACCGCCCCGGTAACAGCACCGTTCTGGACCACCGGCCGGGCCAGCGAGAGCAGCTCCGTGTTGCCAAGGCCCGCATCCGCACCGGTGTACAGCCTTCTTTTAATCAGAAGCGGCTTTTCTTTAATCTCCTCCAGCCACCCGCTCCAGTCATGCTCCGGCGCTTCCTCCCAGGCAGCCCTGTAGCCGTACCGGCTTGAGATGACGGACCGGCCCAGGAAGCTTACGACGCTTATATCCCGGATGTCCGGCTCGGACACCAGCGCTTGCAGCACATTCTGCGGCTGTTCCGCCGCTTCCGCCGCCTGGTCCGCATCAGCAGACAGGAACGCAAGCACGGCCGGGTTAAAGGTGAGGTCAACCGCCTTGTTGTCAGCCTCGCGGAACGCCCGGTTCGTCACATCCAGGTTAATCTGAAGCAGCTCGACATTCGGCGTATTCAGCTCCGTATCGAGCGCCTGCCGGTACTCCCTGTAGGAAAAGAGGCCGATCAGTGTAATGCATAACGAGACGCTTATGGTCAGAAACAGAATCAGCCGGTTCTGTTTGTTGTTCAGCAGATACTTCATTTTAAATCGCAGCATGGTTACAGCTCCATCCTTCCGCCAGTTCCCTAGAGTTTCAGACCCTTAGAGTAGCATGGATGACTCTGCGGCAATGTGGGGCATGTCATATCGGGCAGACTTTTTTTAAATTTTATTTAAAATTGTCATGAAAGTGAAAGATAACAGGCAACACTTATATAGATGCTATAATGGAGGGAACAGCTCTTTTCTTATTTTTGAGCAAAACTTTTTACCCACAGGAGACTTATTGCGATGCAGCCAAACTATGTGCTGGACCAGGCCGAATGGGACAAGCTCATTTCAGATACGGCCTATTATTTCGATGATTTGACCCTAAAGCGGGGGTTTCAATATTTCAAACAAAACCGCATTCAGACGTTCTCAATCAGCGAACCCCGGAAGATGCGGGCGCTGGTTGAAGGCAGAGAGGCCTACCACGTCTATATCAGTCTCGATCATTTCTCCGGCAGCTATTGCGATTGTCCCGTAGACGGACCCTGCAAGCATATGGCTGCAGTGCTCATGCACTATGCACATGCTCAAGGGCGGTCAGTGGCGCTCCTTGCGAATGCCAAGGCGACGGCTAACCGCCCCAAAGCCGCTTCCGCCGATCCGGCAGATCAAGGAAGCCGCAGTGCCCTGCTGAAAAAGCTCAGCGGGCTGATTCCCGAAGCAACTGTAGACCAGTGGCATGAGTATATGCAGCTGCTTACAGCCCCGCTGGATCATACGGTGCGCAATCCCCAGTATACCAGCCGGGCGCTGAGTACCATTGATGAAGCCAAGCCTGAGCTCTCTCCCGCTGCGGACAGGCTCTTCAGGCTGCATACCCGCCTCTTCATTCTGGAAAAGCTGCTGCAGCCTGTTCTGCCCGGAGCAGCCAGCGCTGCGCTGGGTTACTCGCTCGGCTATTATACCGCCATTGCCCTTTCTGAGCTGCAGACTGATATATTCTCGATCCTCCAGCAGCCGCTGCCGCTGGAGACAGAGCCCGGAGAATGGCCCCGGGTGCTGGATACCGTATCCCATCTGCGCCAGGCCATGCTGGAGGAGACGCGGGACCGTTCAAGGGACCAGCCGCATCTCTCCGCCTGCTATGATCTGCTCTGGAGGCACTGGATTGTACCCTGCGCAGACGGCAATGCGCTTTTTTCGGAGGAGCTGGAGATCCTTCAGCAGACAAAAAACGGGCTTAAAGCCGCTCATTCCCGGCAGGCGCTGCTGCTGGCTAAAGGCCGGATGTATTTCCTGCTGGGCGACGACCAGGCAGCCTGGGAGCAGCTCCGCCAAGCCTCGGAGCGGTCCGGTGTCCACCCGGATGAGCTGCTGAGCTTCTTTGTCCCGCTCAGCCAGGCAGGGCACTGGACCCGCCTTACAGCTTGGCTGGCCGAGATCGGCCCGCTGCTGACAAGCCGGTTATACAATCTGAGTGATTACGCCCGCTACTGGATGGATGCTGTCCGCCAGTTACCGGAAAGTGAGCCGCTCATGTGGGATACACTGTCCGGCATGCTGCCCCTCTCCCGTGAGATCTATGAGGAGCTGCTGCTGCAGTACGGCAGGTGGCGGGAATGGATGGATTACCAGCTCGCTTCCGGCAAAACCCCTGCCGACTTCCGCGTCACAGACCTTCAGCCGCTGGAGAAGAATGCACCTGAGCTGCTGCTGCCGTTCTATCATCAGGCTGTGGAGCGGTTCGTGCTGGAGAAAAACAGGCACAGCTATAAATCTGCGGTCAAGCTGATCAAACGGCTGGCTAAGCTGTATAAAAAACTTAAGCGTGACGACCGCTGGGAGGAATTCATGGACTCCTTCACCTCCCGGAACAGCAGGCTGCGCGCACTGCAGGAAGAGCTGCGGAAAGGAAAGCTGATCCCATGAGCAAATCTATACGTAATCTAACGGTCCAGCTGGCCTTGACCCAGTACGGCGATGCCCTGATCTATGCCGTCGATGACAGGAATGACTATGTTCCCGGCGTCCAGCTGAAGCAGCTCCTGTTCGCCTGGCATGAAGAGTCCTTCTACGGAACCGACTTGACTCTGCAGAATGCAGACGGCGTAGATCTGGTCGTGCTGCCTGCTGAGCAGGTTGTCCCGTTCTTCGCGCAGCAGCAGCTGCTGGGACATATAGGCTGGAGCTGGCAGGGTGATGCCGCCCTGCTGAGCGAGCTGGCTCCGGCCGTCTCGGATCTGCTGGCAGAGAAGCGGTATATGCCAGACTTCGCCGCTTATCGCGAAGGCCAGCTGCAGTGGCATTGGGACGAACAGGCTATGCAGCAGCTGGCCGAAGGAGATAGCGGACTCGCCGCTGCACTGCAGGGACTGTCCGGACGGACGGGCCTTGCAGCGGGTCTGGGCGCCGCCTTCTCGGCAGCGGTCTTCCAGCGCTATTACAGCACGGAAGCCGAAGCCGGCGACCTGCGCAGCGAGTTCCCGCTGCTGTTCAGCGGCGGCGCAGCCGCGCCCGGCCTGGATGAGGAGAGCTGGCTGATGTCGATCGGCTGGAAGGCGGACACTGCGCCGTTCCGGCCGGTGCTGCAGCTGCTCGAGCCGGATGAGGAGTCGCCTTACTGGCGGCTCCGGCTCCTTCTGCAGGACAAGCGCGACGAATCCGCGCTTGTGCCGCTGCGGCTCACGAAGGGCGGTGAGCCGCACGGCAAGTGGCCCGCATCGTGGACGGAATACGTCCGCGAACGGGCATCCGGGTGGCTCTCGCGGCTGCGCGAGAGCCTGCCCGGCGGGCACATCGGCCATGGGGACGATGTGCTGGGGGAACCGCTGAGCGATGAGCTCGCGTGGCGGTTCCTGAACCAGGACAGCCGGCTGCTGCTGGAAGCCGGCTGGCAGGTGCTGCTGCCGGCGTGGTGGGAGGCCGCCAGCCGCCGGAAGCCGCGCCTGCGCGCCCGAATCAGCTCCGGCGAAAGCAGCCGCGGGGGCGGCAGGTCGCTGTTCGGGCTGGATGCGCTGGTCGACTTCGACTGGCGCATCTCGATCGGCGACGCCGACCTCTCGGAGGCGGAGTTCGCCGAGCTGGTCGCGCGCGGCGAGCGGCTTGTGCAGTTCCGGGGCAAGTGGATTCCGCTTGACCCCGCCCTGCTGGCCCAGATTCAGCGGGCCATGGCCGGGATGGACAAGTCGCGAGGCCTGTCCTTCCAGGATGTGCTGCAGCTGCACCTGCTGGGCAGCGGCGAGGAGGACGACGGCGCGGAAGCTGCGGCGGCAGAGGCCGAGCAGCAGGCGGCGCTCGTCCGGCTGGAAGTGGAGCTGAACGAGCAGCTGGTTCAGCTGATCGGACAGCTCGGACAGCGCTCCCAGTGGCCGCGCCCGCCCGTGCCGGCCGCCCTGCGGGCTGAGCTGCGCAGCTACCAGCATGAGGGCTTCGCCTGGCTGGCATTCCTGCGCCGTTTCGGGCTCGGGGCCGTACTGGCCGATGATATGGGTCTAGGCAAAACCGTGCAGCTGATCTCCTATCTGCTGCACATGAAGGAGCTTGCCGCCGATCCGGAGGCTGCCGTGCCGCAGACTGATCCGCCGGACTGGCCGGCACTGATTATCTGTCCCACCTCCGTACTCGGCAACTGGCAGAAGGAGCTTCAGCGCTTCGCCCCATCTCTGAACGTTATGCTGCATTACGGCAGCCGGCGGCTGAATGCCGGATATTTCTACGGCGCAGCCTCGCAGGCGGATGTCGTCCTGACTTCGTATGCTACAGCTGCGCTTGACCAGGAGCTGCTGCAGCAGTTCACCTGGGCTGCAGTATGCCTGGATGAAGCGCAGAACATCAAGAACGCAGGAACCAAGCAGTCTGCCGCAGTACGCAGCTTCCCGGCGCTGCACCGGATTGCCCTGACGGGTACGCCGATTGAGAACCGGCTGTCCGAGCTGTGGTCAATCTATGATTTCATTACGCCGGGGTACCTGGGCAGCGCTAAGTCCTTCCAGGACCGGTTCGCGAACGCGATTGAAAAGGAGCGGAATCCCGAGCGGACAGCCGATCTCCAGAAGCTGGTGAAGCCGTTCATGCTGCGGCGCAAAAAGAAAGACCCTAGCATCCAGCTGGATCTTCCGGACAAGAATGAAATGAAAACCTACGTCAATCTGACGGCAGAGCAAGCAGCCCTGTACGACCAGAACGTAACCGGGCTGCTGGAGAAGATGAACAAGCTGGAGGGAATCGAGCGCAAGGGAGCCATCCTTGCAGCACTGACCAGCCTCAAGCAGCTCTGCGATCATCCGGTGCTGCTGACGAAGGAGGCGCTGCCTGATCCGGACAGCGAAGCTGGAGCTGCCGCATCCCTGATTGAGCGCTCAGCCAAGCTGGAAAGGCTGCTCGCAATGGTGCGTGAGCTGCGCGAAGAGAATGAGCGCTGCCTGATCTTCACCCAGTATGTCGGCATGGGCCAGATGCTCCAGTCTGTGCTCAGCCAGGAGCTGAAGGAACCCGTGCTGTACTTGAACGGCAGCACTTCCAAGCAGGCACGCGACCGCATGATTGAGCTGTTCCAGACCCCGGCGCCTCCCGAGGGGGCTCCGCAGGCGGCTGAGCAGCCGAATGTGTTCATTCTCTCGCTCAAGGCAGGCGGCGTAGGCCTTAACCTGACGGCCGCCAACCATGTGTTCCACTTCGACCGCTGGTGGAATCCGGCTGTAGAGAACCAGGCTACGGACCGGGCCTACCGGATGGGCCAGACCAAGGACGTTCAGGTACACAAATTCATCTCGCTTGGTACACTGGAGGAGCGGATTGACGAGATGCTGGAGAGCAAGCAGCAGCTCAGCGATGATGTCATCTCCGGCTCCGAGAACTGGATTACCGAGCTTAACAATGATGCGCTGAAGGATCTGTTCACGCTGCGGCGGGAATGGGCAGGCTGATTCTTTTCACAGGTGGAGTTCAGCTGCACTTAGTTGGATTTTCGCCACTACAATTCATCATATCTGATCATTTTTAAGGATTAGGTAGAAAAACTACCCTTATTTGGGGTATAACTCTTTAATAATGGCTAATAGCACAAGATTAGGTGGCGTTTTACTAACTAATAGTCCTCTACCTGGGAGAGGACTGAGAAATAGATGGAGAATTCCCACTTAGCTTGTTCAGCGAGGCTCCGGCACTCCGGGGCATAAGTCCGGATATTATAAAAGGACGGCCCGTAGCGGGAGGCCACTGAAAAACTAACCTTTTCTGGTAAAGCCACAATCATATCTCAAAAAAACGACGTCCACTCGTTTCTTCCGAATGGACGTCGTCTTTTTCTTGTTATTATTAGCTTTCGTTTACTCCATCAGTTTCAATATTCGCTTTAAATTAACGGTGAATATCGCCATGGCTCCCTGGATTTCCATGCCAACTAAACCAGAGGAGGATGCAACATCTTACCCGTGTCTGTGTTTGAGTTCACTATTTTTAGCTTCAATTTTGTACCGTTCTTTCGCTTTGGCCTTAAACGTTTCACTTTCCTGAAAAGCTTCTTGCTTTACATGTTCGTGGCTCTTTATGCTCACTGAGTACGTTTTGATTTAATCTTTTAATTATATAGATAAAAGAGACATTCTATGTGGAATGTCTCTTAGAGCTCGTAATGGACTTTTTCAGTGGCCTCAGTAGCGGGGCCGTCCTTTTTTACTTTCACCATGGTATACTTTTAAATCGTTTCCCGGGAAATAAGGGGCTAGAAACACGTTGTCCTCACCACTGCTCCGACATTCTAAACGTTGCAGCCACACTATCCTCGCCGGCAAGCGAGCTGATCACGAGCGTAATCGGCTCCTCCTGCAGATCGTACATCAGCTGCTGGCTTAGCAGACTCACCTGAATATTCTGATAGGCTCCGGCAATGCCTGATCCAAGACCTTGCGTAATTACATTGCCTCCCGTTACCGTTGTACACGTATAATTAACCTGCAGCGCAGTTTCGGTTGACGGTATTGCCGTTGTCGGTGTCGGAAAATTAACAAAGCTGCCGTTGAGCGTACCGCCTGCTATCAGCTGATAGCGAACCGGTGTTGATGCGAGGATCTCCAGACTGTCTGCCCGCAGTTCAGCCGCTACCGCTTCAGGTATCGTAAGCGCCCCGTTTCTGCGGAAGCTGATAGCCGCAAAGCCGGCTGCTGTCAGGGTGATATTGTCGCGGAACTCCGAAGTAATCCGGCTTACGGCCAACTGCTGCATTCTAACGGGGGAATAGGTTCCTGCGCTATCGACAAGAAAAATCTGAACACGCAGATTCTCCTGGGAATATACTACATTGAACTGAAAGAAGTCCTGCTCAATATTGTAGGTTCTGCTGATCACTTCCTGGTAATCCAGCTCAAACAGCTCCTGAACAAACATAGTTTCCGGGCTCACATCATTGTTCAGTCCGGTCAGATACACTACGGCCCGGGACGTCCCGTTGTTAACGACCTTAACAACCGCCTGGCTTATGGGACCGAAACCCGGTGTTGCATTGCTCGTCAGTGTATTCGAAGTTAATACAGGCATTTCGCCTCCTCCTCTCCAAGTAACCTCACATCCTATATTGTATGCATACAAGTTTAGAAGTTTCTGGATTCAGCATAGCTCAGGGGACCCGTTTGCCAGAAAATAACGGATGTGCTAAGATTAACTCAACTTTTAGGAACGGAGGGTTGCAAATGAATGTGATAGATTTTATCCGGATTCGTACTTTGCGCGGCTAATCAGACATGAATAGCGCTAAAGTTCTGCCCATGTGCAGAGGTCTCAGGATAGGTCTATCCATTTTTAAGGGCAACCCGCAGCTTGACCGGCGGACCGGTGTTCCGGTATATATCCGCCACGCCTTTAGAAATTGTATTGTTCATAGCAATGAATCCTTGCCTTCGATTAGGCATCGGGAATTCCGTTTTCTCCGGCATATGTCCGGGTGAACGGAGTCATCTCAGCTGTGAAATATGCCTGCTGTAAGGTAACGTGCGTACACCGCATGTTACCTCCAGCCTATTCTGTTACCTCTATTGTAAGCACAGGCAGATAACGCCTGTGCTTTTTTATGTCTGCCCGGACCGCAATCTCCCGCCGTCAGCCCGCATATTTTACTTTTCTCAAATTTCAGGAGGTTGATTATTATATGGAAACCACTAGGCAGCACGCAATTATTGTTGGAGTACAGCTGCAAAATGACACAAACTTCGCCTATTCCATGGAGGAGCTGCGCAATCTGGCGGCTGCCTGCAATATAACGGTTATCGGAGAGCTCAGCCAGAAGGCCAGCCGGATTAACCCTTCCCATTATCTAGGAACCGGCAAAATCCAGGAGCTGTCCATGCTGGTGGAGGATGAGGATACCCTAATCATATTTAATGATGAGCTGGCCCCTTCACAGATCCGCAACCTGGAGTCCTCCCTGGACCGCCAGGTCATTGACCGGACGATTCTGATTCTGAATATCTTTGCCGACCGCGCCAAAACAAAAGAAGCCCAGCTGCAGGTCGAGGTCGCTCAGCTGCAGTATATGCTGCCCCGCCTGAACGGGATGCGGGAATCGCTCGGCCGCCAGGGCGGCGGATCAGGTCTCAAAAACAGAGGCGCCGGTGAAACAAAGCTGGAGCTGGACCGCAGAAGAATTGAGGAACGGATCACGGCACTAGAGACCGAGCTGCAGGGTCAGGTCGAGCGGCGCCAGATCCAGCGGAGGCAACGGCATAAAAATGAAGTGCCTGTGGTCTGTCTTGTCGGCTATACCAATGCAGGCAAGTCCAGCCTGCTGAACGCAATGGTTGAGACCTATCACCCAGGCTCAAATAAGCAGGTATTTGCCAAGAATATGCTGTTCGCAACACTGGAGACATCCGTCCGCAGCATCAGGCTGCCGGACCACAAAACCTTCCTCTTAACAGATACCGTAGGCTTCGTCAGCCAGCTGCCCCATCATCTGGTCAAGGCGTTCCGCTCTACACTGGAGGAAGTAACCGAAGCAGACCTGCTGATTCACGTCGTAGATGCATCCGATCCGCAGCATGAGCAGCATATGGCAGTAACTTCAGAAACGTTGAAAGCGTTGGGGGCTGACGGTATTCCTACAGTGTATGCTTACAATAAATCGGATCTGACTGACCGTGCCTACCCGGCTGTCGAAGGCGGCACAATTACAATATCAGCTAGGCAGAGCAGCGGAATTTCCGAGCTTACGGGGCTGATTCGTTCACATGTGTTCAATGATTATATCCAGTGTGAAATTCTTGTTCCGTTTGACCGCGGCAGCATCGTTTCTTATTTTAACGAACACGCCCATGTTCAGGAGGTCAGCTACGAAGAGCAGGGCACAAGGCTGCGGCTGGAATGCAGAGCTGCTGATTATGAACGGTTCCGCGGTGATTTTGTGGAGCTGTCACACTAATCTCTCCGTGTAAAAAGCTTAAAAGAGCCGGCCCGGGATTATCCCCGGGAACCGGCTTCTTTTTTTGCCCGCAGTGTACCTGGGCCAAGGTAAGAAAATTAAGTCAGACGGACCATCGACCAGACACTTCCCGAGGTGCTGCCGCCAAGATTAAGCGGAACCGTCAAACCGTCAGCCACATAGAACAGCCCGATTACATCGCCGGCATTAAGCTCGAAATCCCCTGTCAGGGTCACGGTGCCGTTTCCTAAAATCGTTCTAAGCGTGAGTATAAGTGCAACGTTAACGTTAAGCAGCGGGAACAGTCCGCTTACAAGGTCGGTAGTCGTCGGTGAAGTTCTCCGCAGGACAAAGGCCGGGTTTGTTGCTGCACCTAATGAGATTGTGATAGCGGCAGTGGTTGCATAGTTAATGGTCGCTTCAAAGGAATACCGCCCGGTTACCGGAACGGTGTAGTTACCGGTAGTCTCATTGAAAGTGGCACTGTCATAGTAAGGAGTAGTGACCGTCCAGCCGGTAAGCTGGGTGCTTGCAGCTGTAGCTAAGGTAGGCAGGAATGCTGAAAATCCTTCTGTGGCGACTCCGGCTCCCGTTGCTCCCGTTACGCCCGTTATGCCGGTTGCGCCAGTCGCCCCGGTCACTCCAACACCTGTTGCTCCAGTCACACCGGTTGCACCGGTTACACCAACACCCGTTGCTCCCGTTACGCCGGTCACTCCTGTTGCTCCAGTCACTCCCGTTACACCGGTTGCACCTGTCACTCCAGTCTCACCGGTCACTCCGGTTGCACCAGTTACACCGGTCACACCAGTCACTCCAACACCCGTTGCTCCCGTTACACCTGCCGCTCCAGTCTCACCAGTCACTCCGGTTGCTCCTGTTGCACCAGTCACTCCAGCTCCCGTTGCTCCCGTTACACCGGTTGCACCTGTCACTCCAGTCTCACCGGTCACTCCGGTTGCACCAGTCACACCGGTCACTCCAGCTCCAGTTACTCCTGTCGCTCCTGTTGCACCAGTCACTCCAGTCCCACCGGTCACTCCGGTTGCACCAGTCACTCCAACACCCGTTACGCCAGTTACACCTGCCGCTCCAGTCCCACCGGTTGCACCAGTTACACCGGTCACACCAGTCACTCCAACACCCGTTGCTCCCGTTGCTCCCGTTGCTCCCGTTTCACCTGCCGCTCCAGTCTCACCGGTCACACCGGTTGCTCCTGTTGCACCAGTCACTCCAGCTCCCGTTGCTCCCGTTACGCCAGTTACACCTGCCGCTCCAGTCCCACCGGTCACTCCGGTTGCACCAGTCACTCCAGCTCCCGTTGCTCCCGTTGCGCCGGTTACACCTGTCGCTCCCGTTACACCGGTCACACCAGTCACTCCAACACCCGTTGCTCCCGTTACACCTGTCGCTCCAGTCCCACCGGTCACTCCGGTTGCACCAGTTACACCGGTCACACCAGTCGCTCCAACACCTGTTGCTCCCGTTGCTCCCGTTACACCTGCCGCTCCAGTCTCACCAGTCACTCCGGTTGCTCCTGTTGCACCAGTCACTCCAGCTCCCGTTGCTCCCGTTGCTCCCGTTACACCTGCCGCTCCAGTCTCACCAGTCACTCCGGTTGCTCCTGTTGCACCAGTCACGCCAGCCCCCGTTGCTCCTGTCGCTCCCGTTACACCTGTCGCTCCAGTCCCACCAGTCACTCCTGTGGCACCAGTTACACCGGTCACACCAGTCACTCCAACACCCGTTGCTCCCGTTGCTCCCGTTACACCTGCCGCTCCAGTCTCACCGGTCACACCGGTTGCTCCTGTTGCACCAGTCACTCCAGCTCCCGTTGCTCCTGTCGCTCCCGTTACACCTGTCGCTCCTGTCACACCGGTCACTCCGGTTGCACCAGTCACTCCAGCTCCCGTTGCTCCCGTTGCGCCGGTTACACCTGTCGCTCCAGTCCCACCGGTCACTCCTGTCACACCGGTTGCCCCAGTCACGCCAGCTCCCGTTGCTCCTGTTGCGCCCGTTACTCCTGCCGCTCCAGTCTCACCGGTCACTCCGGTTGCCCCAGTCACGCCAGCCCCCGTTGCTCCTGTTGCGCCCGTTACTCCTGCCGCTCCAGTCCCACCGGTCACTCCTGTCACACCGGTTGCACCAGTCACTCCAGCTCCCGTTGCTCCTGTCGCTCCCGTTACACCTGTCGCTCCAGTCCCACCAGTCACTCCTGTGGCACCAGTTACACCGGTCACACCAGTCACTCCAACACCCGTTGCTCCCGTTGCGCCCGTTACTCCTGCCGCTCCAGTCCCACCGGTCACACCTGTTACACCTGTTACACCGGTTGCCCCAGTCACGCCAGCCCCCGTTGCTCCTGTTGCGCCGGTTACACCTGCGGCTCCAGGCGATCCAGTCGCGCCGGTTGCACCGGTAACCCCTACGGTCTCTCCGAGCAGTTCAGCGGATACAAGCCGGTGGGCGGTTACCAGCTGGCCTGTACTGCTTTTTCCCCATAACGAAACCTGTACCGGATCAATTGCCGGAGGCGCAGCAGGAGTAGCAAAGGTGAACTCAAATGCATCCAGATCGGCAAAATAATTAACAGTGATTACCTGATTGGCCGCAATATTGAGAGCTTCACTGACATATAGCACTCTCGTTCCGCCGCTCATGTAATAACCCTGAAGCGACACTGTAGATGCAATAGTATCGCTCCGGTTATCTATTCGTATGGTCACCTGCTGAGTCGGTCTTACCCCGCCGACCGGATTATTTTCAATCGGCCCCGTTGATAAAAAGCTCATTCCATCACCACTTCCCTTAGCTTCAGATTGTGAATCTTTACGATTCTTCGCACAGTAATACAACGGCTTCGTCCGCAGAACAGGGATTTACGCCGCCTTAGTCCCAGCTATTTCTCCCACCCTCAGCCTCTGTTTGTAAGCATCCTCCAAATCTATAGCTTGGACGATTTGACCGGCAGACGGCTGAGTGATTTATATAGTAATATTCCGGCAGTTCCCTTTGGTGTGGACTTCTCTGCTGTTTATTGTGCAAATCGGGCTGACCCCAGCCAAAAAAAGACTGTCTCAGCCGGATAGCCTAAGAACAGTCCTCCTTCATACACACGATTATCACTTTCTTTAGCGCAGTGCCCCGCCGGCCGTTGTTACTTATAAATATAGGTGCGTACACCAATCCTCGAAAAGATAGCATTTTTATCGCTATTTCCCTTTAACGCCGGTACGCCGCCTCTCGCCGCAAGCCCGCTGATATAGGCGAAATTGGGATGCAGCGCCTCGTCGGTCAAGTATGCAGACGTCCTGCTGCCCGGAACTCTTTTCCTGTTAAGTGAAGCTATCATTTCTTCGGCACTCTTAATGCCGAGTCCATGTCCGTAGTACTGGTCTGCCCCCAGCATAATCGCATTTTCCCCCTGCCACTCCGGCAGCTCCGGATCATGATCCGGGTTTTTGAAATACACCACGTCCCCCGGCTGCATCTCAAACTTATTAAAGGTGGTGATCATCTGCAGATTGCTGTCGTAATTCCAGTCCCACAGGAAGAGGTCCGTAAAATAGCGGTCAAACGCGTCCGCACCGATTGAGGCAATCGTCGCTTTATAGAGAATCATCACCATCGCCATTGCACATTCAAATGCATACAGCTGACCGTTTACAAAAATATCATTAACCGCCGCCGAAGGGCGCACTCCCTGTCTCAGCTCAAATCCGCCGCTTGCCGTACGGTTCCAATACTTCGGATTGCAGCGGGAATTTTTAAAATTGGAAAAATCGGTTCCGCCCGCATTCATCAGCATCGCCGCCGCCAGTATCTCCCCCCGCATCCTCTGCTCAAAATCCGAGCCTCCGGGTGAGCCATAGCCGAATCCCATTCTGTCAGCCCCTTTCCTGATTCCTTCACAAAATATAGGTTATTGTACGTGTCGGGTATGCAGTTGGTGCACACTTTCTGTTACATTCAAAAAAAGTCCGGTCCCCTTCCGGGGGCGGACTTTCACCTGTGCATTATTAGGATGGAATAGAACCCGTGCTGCCGCCCCGCTCCTGAAACCAGCTGTTCACCTGCATCGTCTCCTCGGTAAGGATGTCCAGATAGATGGAGGTCCGGTAATCGGTCTCCTTCAGGCTTCTGCCGGTAATTTCAGCGATCCGGTTGAGCCGGTACATCAGAGTGTTGGTATGAATGTGCAGAAAGGCTGCCGATTCCTTCAGGTTTCCGTCCAGCGTCAGGTAGACTGCAAGCGTCTTGAGAAAATCGCTTTTGTGCTCACGGTCATGCAGCTTAACCGGATCGAGCAGTGCACTGCGCCGCGGCCGGCTGCGCTTCTGTTCGATAATAGCCGGAACATATGCCCAGAACCCGATTTCATCATAGAGCAGCAGGCTGCGGGCATGGTACGGCAGCAGCTTTTTGATCTCCAGCACGGACAGTGCTTCACGGTAAGCCATCGCGGCTGAGGTGTATTCCCTGTACCCCGGACTGCATCCGGCAGTAAGCACACAATTCTCACTCCGGCTCATGTCTGTAAGCAGCTTGTGCACGAACGAGGCCAGAACCCCTGTCCCCTCCAGCGGAAACACAAACGAGAACAGCAGAATCAGGCGGTTATGCTCAGCCGTCATAAACAGCAGACGCTGCCCGGCATAAGCATCCATCGTCTGCCGCAGCCGCAGCAGAAAATGCTCATCCATTACCTTGTCGCTCTCAATAACCCCGATGTAATAGCTTTCCGGCAGCAGAATGGACCAGGCCTCCGCTTCCTGGCGGATACGAGGCTCATTGTCATAATGCGAGGTCAGCAGCTTCCAGAAGAAATCCTCAAACGCTTTGTCCTGCCTGTTTTTCCAGCCGCGCTGCTTCAGCAGATAACGCCCGGCGATCCCCGCGGCCTTCTCGACAATCCCCTCAGCATAGCCCTCAGCCAGATTCCCCCGGTCCACCACCCAGATGTAGCCCAGAATCTCCTGCTGATGCTTGATGCACATGGCCAGACGCGGTCCGAGCCCCACCTCCATTACCGCCGGAATGCGGATCGGGCGGGCTGTGTTCTCCAGCTGGTGCATGATGCCCTTTTTACGGAGTCCGATGATAACCGTGTTAGGCACGCGTTTGCCGATGATTGTGGAGATGCGCGCCGGATCACTCTCAAACTGATGGGAGCTGTAGCCGATAACATGGTGGTTACTGTCCTCTATTGTCACCTGGGACTGCAGCGATTCGCTGATGGTATCCGCCAGGGATTCCATACTGTCAAAAAAACGGTCAAAAGTTGGACCTGCTTCTGTCAATGTACCCACCTCAGCCTGAAGAATCCGAATCTTTAACGTATAAGTGTTTACATTATATTACTCAGATTTGGTGCTGGCTATATAATTATGCAAGAAAACCTAACATGACTAGGGGTTATTTGTAAAATATGCTGTTCGCCATCTGCTGAAAACCAGTATTTCTGCATAGAAAAAACCCGGAGGATACCCGCCGGGCTAAAGAGTGTTACCCCTCTGCTCTCTATAGTTCCTGTATGCCTTGCTTCTCTCTCTATCCTCAGGCTGAACACCTCTTAGATCAGAGTGAACTCCTGCTCTACTGCTTTCTCTACCGTGAAGTACTCTTCCCCAAGAGCTTCGGCCACGGCCTGGCAGGTGATTTTTCCGTTAGCTACGTTGACACCGCTCTTCAGTCCGGCGTTGTCTTCGATAGCCTGGAATACACCCTTATTCGCTATTTGCAGTGCATAAGGAACGGTTACGTTGGTTAATGCAATGGTCGAGGTTTTGGCTACAGCTCCCGGCATATTGGCTACGGAATAGTGCAGGACGCCGTGCTTCTCAAATACCGGATTATCATGGGTGGTTACGCGGTCAATCGTTTCGACGATGCCGCCCTGGTCGATCGCCACGTCGACGATGACGGAGCCCGGCTTCATCGCTTTGACCATCTCCTCCGTTACAAGCTTAGGTGCTTTAGCACCCGGAATCAGTACCGCACCCACCAGCAGATCAGCTTCCGCGACAGCTTTGGCAATGTTATACGGATTAGAGATCAGTGTGCTGATCTGCGAGCCAAAAATATCATCCAGCTGGCGCAGTCTGTCTGCGCTCAGGTCGATAATGGTTACTTCTGCACCAAGGCCAATCGCCATTTTTGCTGCGTTTGTGCCGACTACACCGCCGCCGATAATGCTGACCTTGCCTCTGCTGACGCCGGGAACACCGGAGAGCAGAATGCCTTGTCCGCCGTAATTTTTTTGCAGAAATTGTGCACCCAGTTGCACAGACATCCGTCCGGCCACTTCACTCATTGGTGTAAGCAGCGGCAGTGTGCGGCCGTCTACAACCGTTTCGTAGCCGATAGCGAATACCCCTTTATCTTTCAGTGCTGCGGCAAGTGCAGGCTCTGGTGCAAGGTGGAGATAAGTGAACAGGATCAGGCCCGGACGGAAGTAGCCGTATTCGCTTTCCAGCGGCTCCTTAACCTTCATGACCATCTCAGCGGCAGCCCATACAGCAGCGGCGTCAGCAATGAGCTCAGCACCGGCTGCGGCATATGCTTCATTCGGAAATCCGCTGCCGCCTCCGGCTCCGGCTTCCACCAGCACTTTATGTCCTTCAGCTATCAGGCTGACAACACCTGCAGGGGTAATCGCTACACGGTTCTCGTTATTCTTGATCTCTTTAGGTACGCCAATAATCATTGTTAATCGCTCCCGTCTTATGTGGTTCTCTTATGTAAAGAATCATAACATGCGGTTCTCTATAGCATTTTGGGTAAAAAGAAAAACATTATCTGCCATGATTGTGTTTTTACACAATGAGATAAATCCGGCCAATTCAGGCTATCCGGCACATGAAAAAGGACACCGCAGCCGGTGCCCTTCCCTCTATATTCTCTCAGACGTAATGTTTAATAACACCATTAGCCCCTCAGCACCGACAGCACGGTTTCCAGGACGACATTTACACCCTTTTCACAATCCGCATAGGAGGTAAGCTCTTCTTCACAATGGCTTTTGCCGTTTACGCTGGGCACAAAGATCATTGCCGACGGCAGGAATCCGGCTACGAACTGGGCATCATGGCCTGCTCCGCTGGCTATTGTCCGGCGGGAATAACCCAGTGTGACCGCTGCCTGCTCCACAAGACCGCATATATGCGGATCGAACCAGACTGTATCGCGGCCCCACAGCTTACTTGTATGAACCGTACATTCCAGCAGCTCTTCCGGCAGGCCGTTAATGATTGCCTCCACTTCACGGACGATATCCATATCCTTATGCCGCGCTTCCACCGTAAAAATCACCTTGTTCGGGATAACGGTGTGAATATTCGGCAGCACATTCATCCGCCCCATCGTATATACCAGTCCAGAATCAAGCTTGCCCAGCTTCGCCCGCAGTTCAGTAATAATATCTGCAGCCGCGAACAGCGCATCCTTGCGCATCTCCATCGGCGTCGTTCCGGCATGGTCTGATTCGCCCGTCACTTCAATCTCGTAGCAGGCCATACCGACTACGCAGTCCACCAGCCCGATTGTAAGCTGCTCACGCTCAAGGACCGGTCCCTGCTCAATATGCAGCTCCAGATAAGCTGCCGCCTCTGTTATCCGGTTCTCTGCCTCTCCGGCATAGCCGCTGGCAAGCAGCGCCTGCTCAAAGGTCGTCCCTTCCGGGTCCTTTTTCTGCAGCATGGCTGCCTTGTCGAACTTGCCCGACAGTACGCCGGAGGCCATCATTGAAGGCTCAAAGCGTGCTCCTTCCTCATTGGTAAAGTTCATAACCGTTACCGGCAGGCGCGGGGTAATACCGTGGTCAACCAGTGTTCTTGCCACCTCGAGCCCGGCGATTACGCCCAGTACCCCATCGAATCTGCCGCCCTTCTTCACCGTATCCAGATGGGAGCCGATGACTACAGGCGGGCCAGCCTCCCTGCCGGCAAGCGTGGCATACATATTGCCCATGTCATCGGTCTTTACTGTCATGCCCAGCTCTTCACAGCAGGAACGGAAATAATTACGCACCAGCACATCCTGCTCTGACAGCGACAGCCGCGTTACCCCGTTCTGATCCGTGCGCCCAAAATCCGCAAAGGCTTCAATGGTATTCCTCAGCCTCTCGCCATTTACCAATAGCTGCTGCATTTGCATGTTATATTCCCCTCCGCTTCTGACGATCATGGTACTATTGCTTTCTCTATATGTTATACCAATGGCATTTTTAGTCACTGTACAGTCTGTAATAATGTTTTTCGGGAAATATTCACGTTCTGTTAGAACACAGCGGAAGAGTTTGGTAGAATATGAGCTGCCACGAAGTGAAAACACGATGAACACTACAATGAAAATGGAAGGGGATTTAACACATGAACACTATACTGCGCAGCGGGGAAGCCGAGGCGGTCATTAACTCTCTGGGCGCTGAGCTGATCAGCTTCAGGCTGCTGGCTACCGGCAATGAATATATCTGGAGCGGAGACGCAGCATTCTGGACAGGCCGTTCTCCGGTGCTGTTCCCGATTATCGGGGCAGCCCGCGGCGGTGAGATCCGCAGTGGCGGCAACACCTACACTATCTCCAATCACGGCTTTGCCAGACGCAGTGAATTCACACTGGTTGAAGCTACTGATACCCAGGCCGTTTTCCGGCTGTCCCAGAACAAGCAGACTTTAGCCAGCTATCCGTATGCATTCAGCCTGGAGCTCACCTACATCCTGAGCGGCAGCACGCTCGAGATCAGCTACCGTGTCGAGAATACGGATGAGCAGGATATTTTCTTCCAGCTCGGTACCCATCCGGCCTTCAACTGCCCGCTGGACGGGCAGGGCGATATCACCGACAATTACCTTGAATTCTCTGAATCAGAGCAGCTGGACCGTCTGTTCCTGAATGATGCGGGTCTCATCATCAGCGGCAAAAGCACGTCTGTACTGGATAATGAACAGCGTCTGCCCCTCTCCCACGAACTGTTTCTGGAAGGGGCGCTGATTTTTCAGGGCGTTCAATCAAAGACGGTTACGCTGAAAAGCAAGCTTACAGACAAAAGCGTGGCCGTCACTTCCGGGGGCTTCCCTGATCTTGGCCTATGGCAGCCGAAGAACGCGCCGTTCGTGTGCATCGAGCCCTGGCAGGGCATCGCGGACGAAGAGGATTTCACGGGGAATCTGCAGGACAAGACCGGCATAATCACCCTTCCGCAGGGCGGGCATTTCAACAGCTCGCTGAAGATCGAAATCCGCTAAATCTTTGCTTTTCTCCGAAATTCAAGAGCGCTCTGAGCAGCCGAAAATGGCGCTCCGGCGCTCTTTTTTGCAATAAACGAAGCAGTTATAAGTAAACTAAAGTAGTATATACAATCTTTTAACTCAGATAGTAATATAATTACAAATCATTGTGCCGAGTTAAAAATGTACTATAGCGCAATCTTGTTGACACTTCTGTCTCTGGCCCAGTCATCCGTTATTTTGAAAGGAAGTGATTGTTGCATGAAACCGGAGATAAGCATCATTGTGCCTATCTATAAAGTTGAAATGTACTTACGTAAATGTGTCGATTCCATCCTCGCACAGACCTTCAGAGACTTCGAACTGATTCTTGTAAACGATGGCTCTCCTGACAATTGCGGCGAAATCTGCGAACGTTATAAAGAGCTCGACTCCCGGGTTAAGGTCATCCACAAACAGAACGGCGGACTGTCTGACGCGCGTAATTACGGCATTGATATTGCCGAAGGGAAATATATCGGCTTTGTAGACAGCGACGACTGGATTGAACCCGATATGTATGAGGCTCTGCACGGCTTGATCACCGCCCATGATGCAGACATTGCCGTGTGCGGCCATACCGAGGTTGAAGACGATGTGTATATGGATAAGGAATTCTCCCATGAAGTCCGTGTCTACAATAATGAAGAAGCCTTCAAAAAGCTGCTGGAAGATACCGAGATCAAGAATCTGGCCTGGGATAAGCTGTATAAGGCGGAGCTGTTCGCAAAGGTAAGGTATCCGGTCGGCAAATATTTCGAGGACATGTTCGCGACCTATAAGCTGTTTATGCAGGCCGGGAAGGTCGTTTCCCTGGATTCGCCCAAATATTTGTATCTGCGCAGAGGCGACAGTATCACAGGCAAGATGACTAACCGGAAATACTATGACCGGATCTGTGCCTGGCGCGAACTGTATGAGGATATTAAATTCATGAATTATCCAGAGGCTATAGAAAAATCATTGGCCCGGAACGTCACTGAAGGGATTGAGCTGTGCAATCTGCAGATGATTTCCGGAGATAACAATGCCAATAAAGAATATATCGCAGAGCTGGGCAGCTTTTTCAGCAAAAATCTTAAAGCGGTAATGCGCAATAGAAGCATCAGCAAGCAGATGAAGCTAGCCACTTTACTTATCTTAACAAGCTCCAACACCTATAGAGTCCTGTATCAATCCAAACTTCGTGTGAAGGGAAGTAACCTGACATGACCAATATTATTCATAAGATGCTGCCGCTGTCCTTCCGTAATTATGTGAGCAATAATGAATTTTACCGTTATTTCCGAGGCTATATGGCTAATAGAGACCTGTACAGGAATAAATCAAAGGCCATCTTTGTAGTCGGCTCTCCGGAGCATGATAATCTCGGCGACCATGCCATAACGATGGCTCAGATGAATTTTCTCCAGAAGGCGTTTCCCGATTTTATGCTGATAGAGATTGTAGCTGACAGGCTGACCTCCAATTGGAAATGCCTTATGGAGTATTCTACCCCTGACGATATCTTCGCACTCCAGGGCGGCGGAAATTTCGGCATCGAATATTTTAGAGAAGAAGAAGTGCGCAGAAGAATCATCAGTAATTTCCCCAATAACAAAATCATCCTTTTCCCTCAAACCATCTACTTTGGTGATACCGAGCTAGGCCGCAAGGAGTTCAAAAAAACACAAACCCTCTACAGCGCCCACAAGGATCTGACTCTCGTAGCCAGAGAAAAGACATCGTATGAGATTATGAGGGAAAACTTCAAGAACAACGATGTTCTGCTGACTCCGGACATTGTAATGTCGCTGGATATTACCGAGCCGCAAAAAGCGCGCAGCGGAGCCCTTATGTGTATCCGGGCGGATAAGGAAAGCATCTTTAACGAAGCGGAAAAGAAAACAATCCATACCAGCGTTTCGCAGGCTTTTGACAAGCTGACTTATTCGGACACCTGCATCGAACGCTATATCCCGGTTGAAGAACGCGAGCATGAGCTGTATACGCTATGGAACCAGTTCAAAGAGGCGGAAATCGTCGTTACAGACCGGCTGCACGGGATGATTTTTGCGGCAATCACCTCCACTCCTTGTATCGCGCTCGGCAATTATAACTACAAGGTTGTAGGCAGCTACGAATGGATCAAGCATCTCGGCTATATTAAATTCACGAGCGATATTAATGATATACCGGCCTTGCTTGAGGAGCTTAGCGAGATCCCGGCTCCGCGGTACAACAATGATTTCTCCACCCGGCATTATAACCAGATCACTCAAGCCATATCGGCCGGAAAAGATAAATTCTCTTCTTCATCCACCGTAACCGCGTAGAGCATCCACCATGACATTTTCTGTAGCGAGGAAGCGATGTACCCTTGAAAACCAATATTAAACTTGCTGCGATTATAACCTATCTCTCCGTCTTTCTCGGTGTCATCATTTCCCTGGGCTCCACACCTTATATCGTTTCAACCCTGGGGAAATCGGAATACGGGCTGTTTTCACTGGTGAACTCGATTATTGCCTATATCGTGCTGCTGGACCTCGGCTTCGGCAGTGCGGTTGTACGGTTCAACTCCAAGTTCATCTCGGAAAATGATACGAGCGGCCAGCGGAACATCAACGGGATGTTTCTGGTGCTCTTCTCGGGAATCGGCCTCCTTGCCCTGCTGGCCAGCCTGATTCTGGTATTTAATTTTGATTCGATTTTTACCAGCCTCACTGAGTCTGAGCTCAGCATTCTCAAAACCATATTCATTATCGCAGCGGTCAATGTGGCAATCTCATTTCCGATGAATATTTACAGCTCCATTATTACCGCCTACGAACGCTTTGTATATCTCAAAATCATCAATCTGCTGAGAGTTGTTATTTCCCCGGCGATGATGGTACTGGTGCTGATTATGGGACTCAGATCGGTCGGTATGGTCTCCGTTGCGCTCGGGCTTAACATTGCTATCGGACTGACCAACTATATTGTCTGCCGGTACAAGATGAAGATGGTTGTGAAATTCAGTACGTTTGACTCCAAGCTGTTCAAGGAAGTATTCAGCTATTCTTCCTACATCCTGCTGTCATCCATTGCCTTTCAGCTGTATACGAATGCCGATCCTCTGATCATCGGTATGTTCCTGGGCGCTACTCCGATTGCGATTTATGCGATTTCGACCCAGCTGAACACGTACATTATGAATTTCTCCAATGTGCTGTCCAGCTTTTATCTGCCCAAGCTTACCAAAATGATTGTCAAAGGCGCCGATCAGGCCAGGCTGATGGTTGAGCTGGTCCGGATAGGCAGAATTCAGGCCCTGATTGTCGGCTATATTGTCTCAGGCTTTGTACTGTTCGGGCAGGTATTCATTCTGATCTGGCTGGGTGAAGGCTACCGGTATGCGTACACGATTGCGCTGATCATTATCATTCCGCAGATTACTTCGATCGTCCAGTCGCTGTTCGCCACAATGCTGGAGGCGATGAACCGGCACAAGGTCAAGGCCCTTATCTATTTCTCCATCGCTATCCTCAAAATCATCCTGACGCTGCTGTTCATCCGGGTCTGGGGCATCACGGGCTGTGCGATTGCAACTGCTGCCGGTATGATCGTTAATGTAATTCTGAATAATATCTACTATAGATATAAGCTGAAATTCGATATTTTCTATTTCTGGAAGGAGATTATCAAGGTATTTATCCCGGTCGTGCTGCTCGGCGGCGTATGCGGATATCTGCTGACGTATGTGAGTATTAACTCCTACCTCCAGCTGGGCTTGTATGTAATCCTGTATTCCGTGCTGTATGCGGCCACGATGTGGATCTTCAGCATGAATGCGGATGAGAAATCAATCGTCAAGGGTCCGATGCGGAAGGTGGCCTTGCGGAGCCAGACATAGAGTATGCTGTTGCGGACACCCTTAGGGGTGTCTTTTTCTATCGGGGACAAGGAGCTTACGCTGCTGGAGCTGGCGGGAATATTGCTGCCGGAGGGTCCGGACCATTATTAATGCTGTGCTGTTCCGTTCACTACTGTACTTAACTGCACTTTGTGCAACTAAAATGGCCGTAAATGTGCAAAAAGCCCGCTTAATTGTACTTTGTACAACTAAACGGGCTCGAAATGCTGATTTGGGCTGCAATAGGCAGATTTAGTTGCACAGACTGCAGTTATAAGCCGCAGAGGCTGATATTTACTGGCTTTAGCTGTACATTGTGCAGTTATTCAGCTCCAGCATATCAAATTACACTTCACCCAGCAGACGGTCCAGCAGCTCAAATGTCTCTTTAAGCTTGTCCTTAGGTATGCCGCCGTACAGATCGCCGATGCTCAACTCATAGGAGCAGGCGTCTGGTCCGGTCTCCTTCAGCCGTGCAGCAAGGCCTACGCCAGTCTGGTCACTTAGCCGGATCAGAACCGGCTCCATCACAGCCTTGGATAAGGCAAAATGGACATGAAACATATTTGATACCGGCACCTTAGGCAGGGTGGATACCTTACCGCAGCCGTTGAACAGCTCCGCAAGCTCCTTGGCTTCTTCGTAATACCGCCCCATTAGGCCAGCCCGCTGCCGGAAATAGTGTTGAGCCGGGAGGATATACGGGTACAGGCTGATCAGATCGCCGCCGTGCCGCCGCTTCCAGATCTTCGACTCCTCCGTAAAGTCCTCGCTGCCTGCAAGGATTGCTCCGGCGATACCGCCGATGCCTTTATATAAGGAAACATATACACTGTCAAACAGCGCGCAGACCTCTGCAGCTGTCTTACCGTAATAAGGAAGCACCTCAAACAGCCGCGCCCCGTCCAGATGCAGGATGATGCCCTGCTCCCTGCAGTAGGCGGAGATCGCTTCAAGCTCAGCGTATTCCGGCAGCTGGCCGCCGATCTCGCGCTGCGGCAGCTCCAGCAGCAGACAGGCGATGTCCTCTCCGATGCTGCGGACATCGTCCAGCGTAATCAGGCGGTCCTTGTCCGCCAGCAGAATGGGCTTGATATGATGCAGCTCCTTCAGCCCGTCCTGCTCATGGATTTCCAGATGGCATAACGGATGATAGGCTACAGTCTTCAGCCCCTTGCGGTCAGACCAGATCCGGAGGGCGATCTGCTGGGCCATCGTTCCGCTCGGATAAAACACCGCCGACTCTTTGCCGAGCACCCCGGCCATTTCCGCCTGAAAATCCTCAATGACTTCACCGCTGCCGTACATATCGCTTGCTATGCTGCCATTTATATCAGCAAAGGCATGCTTGAGCACTTCCACATCCCGTTTTCCGTGTCCGGCCAGCTGAATGGAAGCCGAATGATAGGCCTCCAGCAATGTTTTTGGTTCCAGCATAAAGTGTGACTGCTCCCTTCGGGTATACTGTTCATAAGCAATGTTCTAAGATTATAGCATTTTCCGGCAGAAAACCTGATTTTTTTCAAAAAATTCACGGTTTATTCCCGGTATCTAAGGTGAAATAAGTCCTGCGCTGTGCTACAATATTGGAATTGCAAAGGCAATTGCTTAGGGAGGTTTATTACAACACCATGCTTATTATTGGTATCGCCGGCGGGACCGGTTCCGGCAAAACAACGGTAGCCCGCTCCGTTATTAACCGTCTTGGAACAGACAAAGTAACGTTCGTATCCCAGGATAACTACTATAAAGACCACTCCTCTCTCAGCTTCGAGGAACGCGGGGCGATTAACTATGATCATCCGCTGGCTTTTGACACGGAGCTGCTGATTGAGCATCTTCAATGTCTGAAGTCCGGACAAGCAGCTTACGCGCCTGTATATGATTTCACGGTTCATGCCCGGTTTACGGACAAGACCGTCGAGCTTATGCCGAACAATATTGTTATTGTTGAAGGGCTGCATGTGCTGTCCGACGAGAAGCTGCGCGAACAGCTGAACATTAAGGTATTTGTCGATACCGATCCGGATGTGCGGATTATGCGCCGGGTCCTGCGCGACATTGAAGAACGCGGACGGACCATCCGTTCGATTCACACACAGTACTTAACTACTGTGAAGCCGATGCACGAGGCGTTCATCGAGCCGTCGAAGAAATACGCCGACCTTATCATTCCTGAAGGCGGAGAGAACAAAGTCGGCATCGAGCTGTTGTCGGTCCTGACTGCCAAGTACCTCTCTGGTGACCAGCAGTGGAGCGGAAGCTCGCGCTAAATAATAGAGCATACAGGGGCTGTGAGCAATCACGGCCCCTGTTTTTTTTGTACAAAAAAACACCGGCATCGTAAGATACCGGTATCTGTAGAGAATTTTTATAGAAAAATCACCTTAGTCAAGGCTGTTCACGATATTCACAGGTCTCGCCCTTCTTGCAGAGAAGGAGATAGAGTAATCGTAATCTCCTTATCAAAAGGGGTCATCAGGTTAACAAGCACCGCCTTACAGTTATTCTGCAGGTTCGCTTCCCGTACCGATGTTGCCAGATGTCCCGCTTCACCGCCGGTCAGCTCAATCCAGTCCTCCCCGCATTCATAACGGAGGGCTCCGCTGGTCCAGAGATAGCAGTCCTCTCCAAGATCCTTCAGCCCGCCTGATGTAAAGCTGCCTTCATTGCCAAAAATAAAGGACAGCTGGCTCATTACCTCTCCCGGCTCTGCAGCCTGCAGACGCAGCTTCCAGCCAGTACCGGTGCGCTCAGCGTCTACTTCTGCGCGGAAGGTCTGCTCATGGGTCAGCAGACGGCTATGGTGCGGGAGCAGATACCATGGACTGACTGCCGCTCCGGCCGATTCAGGCAGAAGCCCCGTTTCTACCGGCCCGTAATAGCCCTTTTTCTGCTCTCCGGTCAGCCGGTAACCCTGGGGCAGCCTGATCATCTCCTGCATTGGTACATATCCCGGGTTGAAATAAGTGGCCAGCTGCACGGCCAGCAGCCGCACTTGGCCATGGCGCAGCGCAAAAAACGATGGGGTCTCCGTCATTAGCGTTACGCTGGTATCCCCGTCCCGGTAGCGGGTCACCGGAGCTCCGAAATCGGTATGCAGCCGGCTGTGGAAAATCCGACCCTGATGGCCCGCTGCCTCCATGCCTGCAAGATAGCCGTGCCGCAGAAACTCCCCGTTAAGCACGGTTTCGTATTTCACAGGGAGAGCTTCCGCCGCAGGCGGCTGCTGCAGCTCCGGCTCCAGCAGCATCCGTACCAGCACATTCACCGAGCAGACGCCGGGATTGCTGAGCGCCCGGCCGGCCCATTCAGCCATGCCGGCAAATAAGGGATCGTTATCCAGCCGGGCAAGGATAGCATACGGCAGATAATAAGGGGACAGGTCATGCACATGCCCCAGATCCTGCCGCCCGGAGTAATCCGTCACGACCTCACCCGACGGATGAACGAGATAGACCATCATCCGCAGATTCAGACGGACCGGCTCCAGCAGGTCAGGCCGGTCCAGCAGGCGGGCGGCATGGATCAGCATAATATCACTGACTGCGCTGTATATGCCGTTGCTGCGCTCGGTCCACTCCCCGTCCGGCGTAATATCCATGCCTTCCGCCAGCCACTGCTCTGCACGGCGGACGGCTTCAGGCAGTCCGAACAGCTCATGCAGATAAGCGAGCGCAGCACTGATTACCCAGCGGTGATTCGGCGTATGGCCGCCGCCCGTAAGCATAGCGGGAATGGTACGCTCCAGAAACAGCCGCATACTGCCTAGAACAGGCGCGAGCGGCGCCCACTCCTGCCGGGACAGCAGCTGATACAGCTGGGCATAGCCGACAATTACGAAGGCTGTATCCGGCGGGGAATGATAGTTCGTCCAGCCCGGTGAGATCGTGCCGTCAGCATGCTGGCAGCGCAGCACGAATGCCGCAGCCAGCACCAGCCGGCCCAGCAGCTGCTCATCATGGTAATATTTCGAATCAGGATTAACCAGCGCGGCTCCCCAGTAGCACATCTCTGTCGGTGTACCGGTTGTATGATTGACCCAGGCAACGCCGGTGAACGGATCAACCGTCCCTCCGTAATAGCGGCTCTCCGGATCAAGCACCTGCCGGGACAGGCCTTCTTCCACTGCTCTATCGTTGCTGTCCACCAGTTGCTTGTACATTGTCATTCCTCCATGTTAGGCATTTCACATCACGCACCGCAGGCCGATCCGGCATTACAGCCGCTTCAGCTCACTGCGGACACGCTCCGGAATTTCCGTAAACAGCCCGTTCCACGAAACGAACAGCTCCTCCCGGTGTGCATACTCCCAGTTCTCGTAGACACCGGAAGGCGTGAACCGGCAGGTCTGCAGATACTGCCGCACCTTCTGATCTGTCGCTTCATCAGAAGCCAGCAATCCTTGGAAGCAGTCACCGTAGATCAGCCCGTCCGCCCCTGCCGCCTCCTGTGTACAGGCTTCATAGCCCGGCAGCAGCCCGAATATCTCGGTCATGGGCGAGAGTGCATGCTTGCCGGGCTGTACATACAGACTGGCCCGGGTACCGCTAAGATTGGTGCGGCCATGCAGCAGTCCTTTCAGATACTTGCCGTGAAAGCTTGCCTCGACGTCTGCCACCTCACCGTTTCTTCCAATATATACCCACACATGCTCAAGATCGTACAGATGCTGAATATCATAATCGTAATATATCGCGTATTCGATAACAGCCGCTGCTTCCGGCGGGCTGACCTGAAGCCTGCGCCGGAAGGAGGGCGAATCCCCGTCTTCACGCAGGACGGTTATGCCGAAGCGGACCGGGTAGAACGGCTCGTTCTTATCAAACAGCAGGCGGGGAGCATAGGCGGCAGCCAGTCTGCGGTCTTCCCCGCTTAATGCACAGTCTACCTGATTCCAGCCGCAGCCCTCTGTGCTCAGCATCAGAGCGCACCCCGCGCCGCCAGCTTGGCGGTAAGCAGACGATGGCTCTCATGAATGTCTTCAGGCAGGCAAGCCGCCTTCAGTTCATACACCTTAACCCGGGCGCGCTCGATCATCGGCAGATAGGCATCATAGAAATGCATATCCCCGCTGTTCACATAGGGGCACCAATGATCCGAGAGTCCGATGGTTTCGTGGATATGGACGCCGACAATATCATTCATCAGCCCATCCATTTCCCTCACACTGTCGTACAGCCCCATCCGGTCCATCATAATCGCGTGCCCGGTATCATACCAGATACCGACAGGCGCTCCCTTCAGCGCCCGGATCATTCTTTTGGCCTCAGCCAGTGTCGGAATCTGCTGCGGCCGGGAGCGTGTCTCGATACCGAAACGGATGCCGCCGAGTCCCTTTGAAGCTGCCTTGTCACATACTTCATACAGGCTTTCCGTAATGGTCCGCACATATCCGGCACTGTACGCCTCCCGCCGCTCCAGCAGCTCCGCCCATTTACTGCGGTAGGCGGTCGAATCCTTTCCCTCACCGCTATAGAGCTGCTCCAGCTCCTTCGCGATATCATTCGGGAAAGGCACTTCACCGGGATGGACCACTACAGCCTCACCGCCATAACGCTGCGCATATTCGGCAGAACGGACCAGAAGGTCGATAGCCCGTTTCCGTTTCTCCTTATCCTCGAAGCCGAGCAGCACCGAATCCGTGCCGTAATCAGGGTCCGAAATATGGGGGAAGGTATTGTGGACACTGGAGATGCCGATCTCCCCCCGCTCGATCATCGGTTCAATCGTTAACAGCATCTCTTCGGTCACATTATAGTTCAGCTCCACCCTGCGGAAGCCAAGCCCGCGGATTTCCTGCAGCAGGCCTTCTCCCGTTGTGTGGCGTTTCATATTCCAGCAGGTTGAGAATGAAAATGCTCCTTTGTCCTCCAAAACTGCGTTCTCCTTTCCTGTTCTGCACGAATATAGCCTGCAGCATTAACCCTTAACGGCACCCAGCATAACACCGCTGACGAAATACTTCTGCAGCCATGGATATACCAGCAGAATAGGCACTGTTGCGAAAATTACAGTTGCTGCTTTCAGGCTCTCCGGTGTCAGCCTTGTGCGGCTGGCACCTTCCATCAGCGTCAGCTCGGAGACCATATTGTTCTGCACCATCTGGAACAGCTTGAGCTGCAGCGGATACAGCTCCGGACTATTGATATACATGAGTGCATCCTGGAAACCGTTCCAGCGGCCTACCGCATAGAAGAGACCCAGTGTAGCAAGCACAGGCATGGACAGCGGCAGGACAATGCTCATCAGTGTGCGGAGGAAGGAGCTGCCGTCGATCTCAGCCGATTCCTCCAGACTCTGGGGAATGTTATTGAAGAAGGAGATCAGGATAATCAGGTTAAACGGACTGACCAGACCGGGCAGAATGAGCGCCCAGGTTGAATCGAGCAGGCGCAGGTCACGCATCAGCAAATATTCGGGGATAATCCCGCCGCTGAAGAACATCGTAATAATGATAATAACCATGAACGTCTTGCGGCCTTTCATGTAGCCCTTGGTGAGCGGATAGGCTGCGGCAATGGTAAAGAGCATGCACAGCAGGGTTGTCACCGCCGTCAGTATCAGCGTATAGCCCAGGGAGCGTATCATTGAGGTATCTGAGAACACCTGAACATAGGCATTCCAGTTCAATTCAATCGGAAAAATCGTGACTTCACCGGAAGTGATAGCCCGGTTGGAGCTGAGCGATACTGCAATGATATGCAAGAACGGAGCCAGACAAAACAATACGAACAAGCTCACGCAGGTAATAACGACGATATCAAATATCCGGTTTGAAGTACGTTCACTCATAGTACTCCGCCTCCTTCCTCTTTATCAGATAATGCCGTCTCCGGTCATTTTTTTCGAAATATAGTTGGAGCCAAGAATGAATACCAGACCAACCACAGCCTGGAACAGTCCGACTACGGTAGCCAGCGTGTATTGTCCGGATTCCAGACCGATGCGGTAAACAAAGGTACTCAGTACATCGGAATATTCGCGTACCGCCGTATTCCCGATAACGTATGGGCGGTCAAAGCCGATGCTGACCATTTTGCCGAGATTGAGGATCAGCAGGGTTACAATCGTCGGCTTGATGCTCGGGAGTGTAATATACCAGATCTTCTTCAGGCGTGTTGCTCCATCAACCTCAGCCGCTTCAAACAGCTCTCTGTTTACGCCGGTAAGCGCTGCCAGATAGAGGATTGTTCCCCAGCCGGCACTTTGCCAGACCCCGGTGAACAGATAGGTGATCAGCCAAGGATTCTTCTCGGTCAGGAATGGAACCGGGCTCAGGCCCAGGCTTTGCAGTACCTCGTTAATCATACCGGACTGATTGCCAAATAATTGGTAGACAATCCCCCCGATAATGACCCAGGAAATAAAGTGGGGAATATACAGAATAGTCTGCGAGATTTTTTTGAACCATGCACCCTTAATCTCATACAGCATGATCGCCAGAATGATTGGTGCGGGGAAAGAGACCAGCAAATCCAGGAAATTGAGCATAAATGTATTGCGCAGTGCAGTGTAGAACTCTTTCATGTTAAAAACTTCACGGAATGCGTCGAACCCGATCCATTCACTTCCGCTGATCCCCTGGAACAGATTAAAATCCTTAAAAGCAATCTGTACCCCGTACATCGGCCCGTAACGGAAGATAAAAAAGTAGATAAGTGGCAGTGAAAGCAGCGCGTACAATTGCCAATACCGCTTAAAGTAGCTCGCTTTACTCAAGTCGGTTCCCTCCTTGGGAGGAAAAACCGGATGAAGCGGCGTACCTGCTCCCTCCGGTTTTCCTTTTATATTTATTTCTTGTGCCTACAGGTCCTTCAATGCCGCTTCCAGTTCTTCTTTAAGCTGGGTTCCGCCGAGGGACATGAAATCCTTCATTTCCTGCTCATACACCGCGTCGAACTGCTCCGGCTTAGCCATTGCTGTCTTAACGATAATTACGGCCAGCTTGTCATTGAGGGTAGTACCGTACTTGGATTCTGCTTCAATCGGTTTACCGAAGACGATAGGTCCAACCGTATCCGTGTTGGCAATATCAATGGATTGCTTCAGCAATTCCTGATTGCGTTCAGGGAAGCCGCTGATCCATGCTTTTTCATTAGTTGCCTGGTCGCCGATGTTCTTGCCGTTAGAGATAATAGCCGTGTCGCCGGCATTGAACAGACGGTCAGCAAATTCCTGCGGAACGTCAGCTTTAACTACCGGGATACCGTCAACCAGATCATAGTTCTCGCCTTCAACCCCGCTGTAGATATCGATCAGATTGTTGTCTGAAGCCATCCAATCCAGATATTTAATAGCTTCTACCGCACGTTTACTGCTCTTCGGAATCATGATGTACATACCGTTAGAGGCATAACGCGATTTAATATGCTTGTTGCCCTCATTCGCATTGGTCAGGACATCTACTGCTGTTACAGTGCTGCCCTGTACATTTTTGTACAGATTGTCCAGTGTACCTTCTGCGTAGAAGATATTGTCCACATCCTCAGACCAGTAGCCGACATTGCCGTTCTGGATATCCTTGGCCAGCTGCGTTTTATCCTCATCCAGACTGAAATCCTGGCTGATCAGCCCTTCATTGTAGAGCTTATTCAGGAACTGCATCGCATCCTTAAAGCCGTCATGCAGCGGCAGCTCATAGCGCTGGCTGTAAGTCAGATCACCCTTAACCGGTTTGAGGAAGGAGTAGATCAGGGTTTCGAACTGGGCCGGAGCGAGCGCCATACCCATCGGGATGTTTTTGCTGCCAACACCGCCCGGATCTTTCTCTTTAAACGCTTTCAAAGTTGTGTATAATTCGTCGGTTGTCGTCGGTGCCGGCAAGCCCAGCTTATCCAGCCAATCCTGGCGGATGTAGGAGCTGTAACGGCCTGTGATTGCCCGTTTTCCCGGGATAGCCATCTGCTGGCCTTCCAGCTGCCCAAACGCCAATGTATCTTCACCGAGGAATGTTTTCAGAGTCGGCCCGTATTCATCAATCAGCGCTCCGACATCGGTCAGGCCGCCCTGTTGGGCGTAACGGTAGAACAAGCTGGAATCATAAGTGAACACAATATCCGGCACATCTGTGTTGCTCGCCATCAATACGTTCAGCTTAGTGACTTCCTCAGAGCGCTGAACCGGAACAAACTGTACATCAATGTTGTTCGGATCGCCAAAACGTTCCTGCACCAGTTTGGATAAATAGTTGTTTGTAATGGTGTAAGGCTCGGGACTGTTGCCGCGGTCAAAAATCTCCACCTTCAGTGTAACGCGCTCTTTGCTGCCTCCGTCAGTTGCTGTTCCTCCATTTGATGCCGTATCCGCATTTCCATTAGAGGAGCACCCGGCCAGCAGAGACATTCCCATTACTGCGCTTAATCCGATCCCCAGTACCTTCTTCAGAACTTTCTGGTTTGTATTCACTGTCATTGTTCCATCTCCTTCGCCTATACAGGCTATAATGGTGATTTAATGAAACTTTATGAATCCCCCAACCTCACATCTGAGCTCCCGTGTGTTCCGGGATGACCACAGTATTCCACACTTTTCTGAGGCCTGACAATAAACCTGTTTCGGATTGCAAAAAGGCCGGAAATTCGGACTTCCAGTTTATCCGACCTACTATTTTCGTATGATAAACCGCTTTCAAATGGACGAAAAAAGGCCGTATTTCTGCCTGTATACCGCTTTAAGCGGGTATGCAGGCAGAAATACGGCCAGTTTGACCCTCGCACCAGTCAGCTGCTGCGCCCTGTTCCAATAGCTTATTGTGCGTCCGGCTCTTCCTTCATGCTTTGCCGGCTTCCCGGCGTTTGAGCAAACGGTAATCTCCCGGTGTAATGCCGGCAACCCGTTTGAATACTCTGCCAAATGTAATCGCATTGGCATAGCCTACCTGGAGCGCGATATCCTGCAGCGGGTAATCCGTCTCCGCCAGCAGCTGCTCAGCCTCTTTCATCCGCAGCTCTGTAACGAAGTCAACGAACTTCATTTTGAATTCGGTTTTGAACAGATAGCTCGCATATTTGCCGGATACCTGAAACCGGTCGCTCAGATGCTTCAGCGAGAGATCCGGGTTGGTGAAATTCTCTTCGATATAATTTTTCATCTCGGTGACCATCGCCCGGTAGCTCTTAGTCTCACTGGCTGAGACATAGGTACGGAATAAATCAGTCAGGTATTCCAGCAGAATCCCCTTCATCTCTTCCAGCGACTCGGCGTCCTCCAGCCCCTTCAGCCGGACCCCGGCCTTCTCCGCCGACAGCTCATCCTGCAGCTCCTCCGACATGACGGCTACTTCACGGCTCAGCATCTGCAGCATCGCCTGAATAAGGGAACGGATATCATCATCCTGCAGGAAATTCTGCTCAAACGCCTCAAAAATCTTCTCCAGCTGCTCCCGCCACTGGCCGCTCGACATCCGGAACTGCTTAACGAACTCGGCAATCATCTGCAGGTAGGCATACGTCTCCAGCAGCGGCTGGCGCGCTTCCCCGTATTCCGCCAGCGCAATATTCTCATTCTTCAGCAGCTTATGCTGCATGACATACTCCGCCGCTGCATAGGATTCGCGGATCGTACCCGGCCCCGTCACAGCCGGACCGATGCCGAAGCTGAGCGAGAGACGCAGGTTCTGCTCTACCCAGGAGCGGCAATCCTCAGCAAAGACGCGGAGCCGCCCGGTCATCTCCTCATCGCTGCCGGTCGCCAGGAACAATATCGCCACCCGCCGGGTTCCGACCCACTCCGCCCAGCCCTGCAGCTCGGCGTTACGCGCAAGCTCCTGAAACACATTCATAAGGGCAAACTTGAGCGTATTCTGATCACCTCTCGTATAGCGCTCCTCAAAAACCCGCTCATAGCGGTTAATTTCGCTGAGCACCACTGTAAAACGGGAGGATGCATCAGCGCCCGTAAGCGGGGACAGCTCCGTAAGCCGCCCGATGGCATCGTCCAGCCGCTCGTTGTACAGCAGATCAGTGAACAGCTTGCTTCGCTGCAGCAGCAGGTTCTCCCGGCTTTTGCGGTCATAATCAGTCATGTGGTTGATCAGATCCTCCAGCACTCCGTCAATGAGCATCATTTCATCGGGCCTGTCGGTTGACTGATCCATCTGCCGGATCTGATGGCCTTCAATACGGTTCATAATGACCTGGATCGGCTTATAATTGCGCCTGGTCACATACACCAGATAGAAGATCGCACAGATCACTGTTCCAATGGCGATTGCTACCCACAGATAGGAAATGACCGACACCCAGCCGAACAGGTTGCCCGCCTTAATCCCGCTTGCAAAGGTCCAGCCGAGCGGCTCCAGATGGAGTGTATTCAGCTGCTTGCCGCTTGCTGCACCCGCGTGATCCGAATGCGCCTCGTACACAATCTGCCCGTCACTGTCCAGAATAGTCACGAAAGAAAGCTGCTGGTTAACCATGCTGTCGACAAGCTGCTCAATTCCGCTCATTTTTACATTGATAACCAGTACTCCTTCGGAGCCGAAGGGCAGCGGCATCGCTTTATTAATACTAAGCACTCTTACCGGTGTACGCTGGAGCAGCTCCGTCTTATATTTGCGGACAGGCTGCCAGCCTTCCGGCAGCGGGCCTGAGATGATCTGCCTGATCCAATCCTCGTCTATATAACCTGCAAGCTCTCTTAATCCGGACTCTGTTATAACGCTTTCATTTTTTTTGTCAACCAGATAAACCGATTCGATATAGGCGGAATCCTGAATGAGGCTGCGCAGGCTCTGGGCAACCGCATAGACGGACCCGGTACCCGGCGGGCCTGTGTTATTGAAATACGTTTTATAGACATCATTGCGTTCAACCCCCTCCAGCACCGCCAGTTCAACCTCTCTGACCGTCTTATCCACATTATCCATGAGATAGCTGGCCGAGATGCGGTCTGCTTTTTGGGTCTCCATCCGCGATATATCATTAATAAATACAAACGAGGCAAAGATCAATATTGTTACCGTGAGCAAAAAAATCGGAAAATAGGAAAGCAGCAGTCGGCGATACCAAGTACGGAACAATAGACAACCTCCTCCATAACCGTTAAAATGCCAGGCCGCGGTCCGGCCGTTTAAGTACATACAGATATGAATATGAAAAAAGAAGAAACCTTAATAACATTTATGAGAAAGGGGAAACCTTAATAAGGTTAATCATTATTATGACCTATGAAACATAGACGAGCCTATGTTCGGATTTCTGCAATTATAGCACATGCCCCCCGGACCCGGCCAACGGGTAAAAATAGGGTTCTCCGGCTCCGCCCGCTACCCGGTTGTTTCGTCACGGGCAAGGCAGGACTGGCCATGTGCACAGCAGATTAGCCCCTTGGCATCCCGTGTTGTATCGCCGCATTCTGTGGCTTAGAACAGCATTCTGTGGTTTATGGCAGTATACCGCGGGCGCTCATGCCGTGGCGTACCGTCGCATACCGTTGCGGCTCATGCCCTGCCACCCTGTCTTGCTACTATAACACTTCCCGTACAGCAGAAAATCACCCTGGCGGGTGATAGGTCTGAAACGATTAAAATTGAGGGTGAAACTGAGCTATTAAAGGGATTTTTCCCTTCATCCGGTGCTTCAGCACGGGTTTCGGTGCGATTAAAGGGATTTTTCCCTTTCATCCGGTGCTTCAGCATGGGTTTCGGTGCGATTAAAGGGATTTTTCCCTTTAATCTGGTGCGTCAGCATAGGTTTGGGGGCGATTAAAGGGATTTTTCCCTTTCATCCGGTGCTTCAGCACGGGTTTCGGTGCGATTAAAGGGATTTTTCCCTTTCATCCGGTGCGTTAGCACGGGTTTCAGTGCGATTAAAGGGATTTTTCCCTTTCATCCGGTGCTTCAGCACGGGTTTCGGTGCGATTAAAGGGATTTTTCCCTTTCATCCGGTGCTTCAGCATGGGTTTCGGTGCGATTAAAGGGATTTTTCCCTTTCATCCGGTGCGTTAGCACGGGTTTTAGGGCTATTAAAGGGATTTTTCCCTTTCATCCGGTGCTTCAGCACGGGTTTCGGTGCGATTAAAGGGATTTTTCCCTTTCATCCGGTGCTCCAGCATGGGTTTCGGTGCGATTAAAGGGATTTTTCCCTTTCATCCGGTGCTTCAGCATGGGTTTCGGTGCGATTAAAGGGATTTTTCCCTTTCATCCGGTGCGTTAGCACGGGTTTCGGTGCGATTAAAGGGATTTTTCCCTTTCATCCGGTTCTCTGGGACAAAGTGGTTCTGTCTGTAGACAGATTTGCGCCCCAACGTATAACGCAAGGTGCGGGGATGCATGCAGCCCACCCCCGCACCTAGCACCTAGCACCTAGCATCCAGCACCCAGCACCCAGCACCCAGCACCTAGAGTATGCAACTAACCTGATTGCTGCACATTAACATTATTTAGCAATATACTTCACGCCTTACGACAGTGAACTCAGCTCCATTACTCACAGTCCACTACTTACAGCCCGCTGGTCGCCCGGATGTACTCCCGTGCCTTAATCGCATATTCCAGCGGGTCTGCCAGTGCCGGGTCCTGTTCGGCCTCGACTACAAACCATCCGGTATAGGACGACCCGGCCAGTTCAGCAAAAATATCTGCGAATTCGATGCCCCCGTCCCCCGGCACGGTGAACGCCCCTGCTCTTACCGCCTGCAGGAAGCTGAGCTTATCTGCAATAACCTGCCGGACCACCTCGGGACGGATGTCCTTCAAGTGAACATGCCTGATCCGCGGCAGATGGGCGCGCAGCACCTCAAGGGGATCTTCACCGGAAAAGGCCAGATGTCCGGTATCATACAGCAGGGATACTTCCGACGGGTCTGTCAGCTCCATCAGCCGGGCAATTTCGGCAGCCGTCTGCACTCCTGTCCCCATATGGTGGTGATAGACGATTGTCATCCCTTTTTCGGCGGCCAGACGGCCCAGACGTCCCAAGCCTTCGGCCAGCACCGTCCATTCGTCTTCCGTAAAGACGGGTTTGGCATCAAACAGCGGCGTATCCATCTGCCCCTGAATGCTGCGCCCCTGCTCGGATACCACGATGACCTTGGCGCCCATTGCATGCAGGAAATCACGGTGTGCGCAAAAGGCTTCAGCGGTCTCCTCATACGGCCGGTCCGTCAGGTGCGCGCTGAACCAGGCGCTGGCAATCTGCAGTCCGCGAAGTCCCAGCGCCCGGTGCAGCACCTCGGGAGAACGCGGATATTTGTTGCCCACCTCGCTGCCCTGATAGCCGGCCAATGCCATCTCACTGATGCACTGCTCGAAGGTATTGTTACCGCCCAGCTCAGGCATATCATCATTGGTCCAGGCAATGGGTGCAATTGCCAGCCGGACCGCCTCTTTTTTGAACATGAATTGTTCTTCCCCTTCCGTTAATGACAGGTATGGCCGGCTCCGGCCGGCCGCTGCAGCTCCGGTAGCATCAATAGCTGCGCGCCTTATCCAGCCCGCTCAATCTCTGAGCGTAAGCCGCCTGTACAGTCTCCTTGCCGGACACTTCCGCCACCCCGACATGCCACCAGGCGCCATAGCCGTGGGTCATCGTCTTGGGCAGCACCTTGATGTCGATCAGTGTGGACTTCTCGCTCTTCCCTGCCTCCTCCAGTGCGCTGCGCAGCTGCTCTACTGTAGACGCACGGAAGGTATTAACCCCGTAGCCCGCGGCACTGGCTGCATAGTCGATATACATCAGCTCACCGCTGAGCTGACCGTCCTTACCCCGGCGGCGGAATTCCGTCGCCATGCTGTCCAGCCCCTGCTCCATCTGCAGATTATTAATGCAGCCGAAGCCTGCATTGTCCAGCAGAATGACATTGATCTTCTTGTTCTCCTGCAGGCTGGTTACCAGCTCCGAATGCATCATCTGGTAGCTGCCGTCCCCGACGAGAGCGTATACCTCGCGATCCGGCTCAGCCAGCTTGATACCGAGTGCACCCGCAATTTCATAGCCCATACAGGAGAAGCCATACTCCATATGATAGGTATCCGGCACAGAGGACTCCCACATCCGCTGCATATCTCCCGGCAGGCTGCCGGCCGCCCCAATAGCAATCGCATCGTGCGGAATAAGCTCATTAATAACCGCAAGCACCTGCGTCTGCGTAAGTGTGGTGCCGAGTGCCTCTGCATACTCAGGCAGCTTCGCATCGAGGTGTCCGGCAATTTCAGGGACAAACGCTGTCTGCTCACCTGCCTCCTGTACAGCGCTAACTGCATCGGAGAACGCTACTGCATGCGCCACGGCCATAGTCCCGGTAGCAGCCGCCGCCCTGCCCGCATGGTACTCAACACCGGCCAGCCGCGCTCTTTCCGCCTGCCATTCCTTTTTAGCCTGTGTAATCTCATCTGCATAAGCCGAACGGTAGCCCCGCTCCTCCAGCGCAGCAGATAACGCTTTCAACCCTTCCGCAGCATCGCATACCACTGCCAGCGCATCCAGCTTGGCTGCATGATACGGGGAAGCATTAAGCGTAAGGAACTCCACCTCTGGGTGAGCGAACAGGCTCTTCGAGCCGGTGGTGAAATCAGTGAACCGTGTACCGACACCGATAACCAGATCAGCCTCTGCTGCCAGCGTATTGGCACAGCCGTTACCGGTTACGCCAAGGCCTCCCAGGTTGCAGGCGAAGTCGCTGGCAACAGCGCTTTTGCCGGCCTGCGACTCTCCGAACGGAATGGCAAATTTCCCGGCGAATGCCTTGAGCTCAGCTCCGGCATCACTATAGCGGACACCGCCGCCGCAGACCAGAAGCGGACGCTGCTTGCCTGCAATCAGCTCAGCTGCCGCTTCAATTTCCTCCGGATGCGGCAGGCGGCGGGTAATCTTATGCACCCGTCTGCGGAAGAAATCGGCCGGATAATCCCAGGCCTCCCCCTGCACATCCTGCGGCAGCGCAATCGTCACGGCACCAGTGTCTGCCTGATCGGTCAGCACCCGCATCGCATTCAGCAGTGCGGTCATCAGCTGCTCCGGCCGGTAGATCCGGTCCCAGTATTTGCTCACCGCCTTGAAGGCATCGTTCACCGTAATCGACAGGTTGTGCGTATGCTCCATCTGCTGCAGCACCGGATCGGGCTGGCGGGTAGCAAAGGTATCGCCCGGCAGCAGCAGCACAGGAATCTGATTGGCTGTTGCCGTTGCCGCTGCGGTCAGCATATTGGCCGAGCCCGGCCCGACAGAGGCGGTACAGGCCATAATCTTCCGTCTGCGGCTCTGTTTGGCGAACGCGGTCGCGGCATGAACCATGCCCTGCTCATTGCGGCCCTGATAGACTGTCAGCTCACCCGGCGCCTCCTGCAGCGCCTGTCCAAGTCCGAGCACGTTACCGTGTCCGAACACAGTGAACACGCCCTGGACGAAACGCTCCGGCCCGCCGCCAAAGTCCACATACTGCTCATTCAGAAATTTCACCAGCGCCTGCGCCGTTGTTAATCTGATCCGTTCCACGTGAGCTCCTCCCTCCTCTTTCATTACTGCCAGCGGGCAGTGACGACTTTTTTGCGTGTATAGAATTCAACTCCGTCGCTTCCGTTCGCATGAAGATCGCCGTAGAAGGAATCCTTCCAGCCGGAGAAAGGGAAGAAGGCCATCGGCGCCGGTACGCCGACATTGACACCCAGCATGCCTGACTCGATATTTTCACGGAAGTAGCGGACCTTGCCGCCGTCATTAGTAAAGATACACGCCCCGTTCGCAAACCGCGAAGCATTGGCAATCTCCACGCCATCCTCCAAACCCTTGACCCGGATAACCGAAAGCACAGGCGCGAAAACCTCCTCCTGCCAAATCTTCATCTCTCTGGTGACTCCGTCAAATACCGTTGGTCCGATAAAATAACCCTGCCCCCCGGCTGCGGCATCTTCCCGGCCGTCCCTGAGCAGCTTCGCACCTTCGGCTACGCCTTGCTCGATGTAAGAAAGAGTCTTGTCCTTATGGCTCTGGCGGATTACAGGTCCCAGGAACGTATCCTCCTCCAGTCCATTGCCAATCGTCATCTGACTGCATTCACGCAGCAGGATTGAGATCAGCTCGTCAGCCACTTCTTCCTGCACAGTAACTACAGAGCAGGCCATGCAGCGCTCACCGGCAGAGCCAAAGGCAGCATTGATAATCTGCGTTGCTGAAGCCTCAAGGTCGGCATCCGCGAGTACGATGGAGTGATTTTTGGCTCCGGCCAGCGCCTGAACCCGTTTCAGCTGCTCTGTTCCTTTTTTATAGACATATTCAGCCACCGGCTGCGATCCGACAAAGGAAATCGCCTTCACCCCGGGGTGCTCCAGCAGGCCGTTGACTACATCATGGGCACCGTTGACCACATTGAAAACACCCTTAGGCAGTCCCGCCTGCTCCAGCAGCTCAGCAAGACGTGCAGCCAGCAGCGGCGTGCGCTCAGATGGCTTCAACACAAAGGTATTGCCGCAGGCAATCGCGAGCGGGAACATCCAGCATGGCACCATCATCGGAAAATTGAACGGGGTAATGCCGCCGATAACTCCGATTGGATAGCGGTACATTCCCGATTCTATCCCGGTTGCAATATCCGGCAGCTGCCGGCCCATCATCAGCGTCGGCGCACCGGCTGCGAACTCGACACACTCGATGCCGCGCTGGACCTCGCCGTAAGCTTCTTTGAAGCTTTTTCCGTTCTCCAGTGTAATGGTTCTCGCCAGCTCCTCCCAGTGATCAACGAGCAGCTGCTGGTATTTGAACAGAATCCGTGCGCGGCGCGGTACAGGCGTCTTCGACCATCCGGCAAAAGCCTCCTGCGCCGCAGCCACCGCCCGGTCTACATCCTCTCTGCCGGACAGCGGAACTCTGGCCAGCTCTTCGCCTGAAGCCGGATTGAACACCGCTTCACTCTGCTCACTCTTTGCTTCGACCCATTCGCCGCCAATATAGTTTTTCAGCACTTCTACGTTTTGCTGTGCCATTCTTGTCCACTCCTTCATCTCTGGTGATAGGTGTTTGAAATTTTCTTTACTGATTACCTGCAGCGACCTCTTCATTAGAAGCCAGGAAGGCTTCCAGCTCATCCAGTGTCGGCATCGCATCCGAGCAGCTGTGGCGCGAGATGACAATCGAAGCGGAGGCACTGCCCCGCCGCATCGCCTCACCGACACTGTCACCCTGCATCAGGCTGTGAATGAAGGCCGAAGCGTAGGAGTCGCCTGCACCGAAGGTCTTCAGCACCTTGGCCGGGAAAATGCCGCTGCGGTGATTACCGCCGTCTGCCGTATACGCAATTGAGCCGCTTCCGCCATGCTTGATCACAACAAGCTTCGCCTGGTACGAGAACCAGCGGGCCGCCGTTGCTTCGTCGTCTGCATCTGTTACATTGTACAGATTCTCCATCATGTTGAATTCCTCGCGGGTACCGATGATACAGTCGCATTTCTCTGCCGCCAGATTATAGTAGACAGCCGTTTCAGCGGCGGATTTCCAGGTATAAGGGCGATAATCCAGATCAAAAAATACAGTGACATTATGCCTGCGGGCAAATTCCAGCGCCAGAAACACCGCTTCACGGGATGGGCTTTGCGCCAGTGCAGTCCCGGAGATCAGCAGCGCCTTGGACTGCCGGATATAATCCTCCGAGATTTCTTCTGTGCTCAGCAGCAGATCCGCCACGTTATCGCGGTACATCAGAATGCTGCATTCCTGCGGGCTTTTGATTTCGGTAAAAGCAAGCCCCGTCACCGCACCGGTACGGTCAACGCATACCTGGCTGTCGTCGATGCCGTCCTTCTGAAGATAAGACCGGATAAACCGCCCCATCTGATCATCAGCCAGCTTGCCGATGAAGCCGGTCCGCATGCCCAGCCGCGCTGTGCCGATAATGATGTTGGCCGGGGAGCCGCCTACATATTTGGTGAAGGTCATGGTCTCTTCCATGGGTCTTCCGGTTTCATTGGCATTAAGATCAATACAGAGCCGGCCGACGGCAATCAAATCTAGCGGACGGGCGGGATCGAACTGTAGATCGTTCATAGTGACGCCTCCTTGATCAAGCTTCCGGGAAAAATTTCATGAATTAATGAATATAAGTATTGGGAAAACCTGAATTCACTTTAAAAATACCTGTTTGCAGGGAGGGAAAGGGTAAGCGCTTAACCTAATTTTATAAATAGTATAGGCCAGAACATCCCGTTTGGCAATCCTAAAATTGAAAGCGATCTCAACTTTCTTGAAATGCACCGGTATTTCTCTCCTGACAAACAAACCGGGCCTGTTTAGGACTAGCAAAAAACGTACAAACAGCGTTGTGCACATATTATCCACAGGTTGTACAGATTCAGGTTTTATATCCGCTCAAAAAGACCTGTCCGCTGCCGTGCTGCAGGGAACAGGTCTATAAGGATCAGGCTGGATCTTCCAGGTTAACGCCACAGCCAGTCTCGCCTCAGCCAGGCACCGGCCCGGTTGAATGACGGATCACCAGCTCAGGCATCAGCATGATTTTGCGTCTGGGTGCCGCCGGATTGTCGATCGATTCATTCAGCAGAATCATCGCCTGCTCGGTCATCTCACGCAGCGGCTGGGCGATGCTGGTCAGCGTAGGGTGGCAGATTTCCGCCAGCATGGTATTATCGAAGCCCACTACGGATAAGTCACGGGGAATGGACAGGCCTGCGCTGCGCGCCTCCTTCAGGACACCGATGGCGAGCAGGTCGTTACAGGCGAACACTGCCGTCGGGCGCAGATCTTCCGCCTGGCCGAGCATGGCGGCAGCCGCTTTGCGGCCGTTCTCCAGCGTGGCCGATGTGTGGGTAAGGTTAGCCGGATTATCAAAAGGCAGACCGGTATCCTTCAGCGCATCCAGAAAGCCCTCCACCCGCAGCTTGCTCCCCGGCAGATTATCGGAGATAACACCCAGTCTGCGGTGGCCCAGGGACAACAGGTATTCCGTCGCCTGATAGCCGCCTTTGTAGTCATCTACAGTGACGCTGCTGCTCTCCAGACTGCGGATATCCGCCGAGAACAGCACCAGCGGCACCCGGTCAGCCAAAAGCCGGCGGATCATCTCTGTCTGCCCCGTATGCGAGGCGATAATCAGGCCGTCTACTCTTTTGCGCAGGAGCAGCGAGGTGTATCTGGCCGCCTTCTCATCGTCGCGGTCCGTGCTGCAGACGATCAGATCGCTCCCCTGCTGCTGGGCGTAGTCCTCAATTCCGCGTGCCGTCTCGGCGAAGAAGGGATTGGCGATATCCGGGATCATCAGCCCGATCGTCCCCGTCCGGCGGCTCGTCAGCGCGGAGGCCACCAGGCTCGGCTGGTAATTAAGCTCCTCCATCACCCGGCTTACCTTCTCCCTGGTCTTATCGCTGATCCTGCCGTTATTATTAAGCACCTTGGACACCGTAGCGATGGAAACCCCGGCTTCCCGTGCCACATCATAGATTGTAGGTTTCATTTGTTAAGCCCGCCTTTACGTTCTTACCGTGATATACCTCGATTATAGGGAACTCCTCCGGCAGTGTCTATTAGCAGGCCTAAGCGCTTTCCCTTTCAGCTGCTCCGGCAGCAGCAGCACGGCTTCCCGCCTGCTCACCCTTAAACGGGATTTATACCTTTTGTTTTCGGTGATTTCTCTGCGCACAGTTCAATCAACGGTACTTTTACCGTTGTTTCCAGACATTTCTCTGCACACAGTTCAATTAACGGTACTTTTACCGTTGTTTTCTGACATTTCCCCGCACTCGGCTTATTCAACGGTATTTTTACCGTTAATTAACCTACGCTATCTTCTCTTGAAGTCGCCCTTGATGCCATAGCCCTGCTGCCCGCTGCGTTATTCGCAGCAGTCTACACCTGATGCAAAAAGAGCCCCCGCCTTGCGGGAGCTCCGGCAATTACCTTTTATACCGCAGGCTCATTCCTCCTGAGCACCGGGGCTGTTACCGCCCGGTCTGAACAGCCATTCATGCTCGGGATCATTATGGAATACCCAGGTGCGGACGGGACCGGCCATCACATTGAGATAGTAGGAATCGTAGCCCGGCGGCGCTGATACCGGATGATAGCCTTCCGGAACCAGCACAATGCTGCGGTCGGGCACGGCCATAGTCTCATCAAGGCTGCGGTCATCGTTGTATACCCGCTGTACAACGAAGCCGTGGCCCGGATTGACGCGGTGGTAATACGTCTCCTCCAGATAGGACTCTTCCGGCAGATTATCCCGGTCATGCTTATGGGGCGGATAGCTGGACCAATTACCGCCATCCGTGCGCACCTCTACAACCAGCAGTCTTTCGGCCACACTGCTCTCCGGCAGAATATTAACCACGCGGCGTGACATGCTGCCGTAACCGCGGGCCTCAGACGCCGTTTCAGACGGCGCGATCAGCCGGGCCGCATATTTACCGGTACCAGGGGCAAGGCAGACGCCAAGCTCCAGTTCCGTTAAGGCTGTAACCTCATAATGTCCGCCTGCCGGAACATAGACCGCATAGGGTGGTATATCCTCAAAAACAGACATGCGCTCACCGATACCCGTGAACTCCTGCCCGTCGGCTTTGACGTCCGCCTTGCCCGACAGCAGCACCAGGCAGACCTCATTGTCTTCCGTACTGCGGATAAGAGTATCACCGGCCTGCAGCTGATAGACTTCAAACCCTACATACTTCCAGCCGGCGCTCTCCCTGCTGACTGCTGCAATAAGCCCATCCTTGCCGGGTGTACCGGCTCTGACTAAATAATCTGACATCCTTACAGCTCCCTCCGTGTTCAAGATAGCCTGTACCTGCTAGGCTTCTATCTCCTCCGAGCGCTCCTCTGCCGCAAAAGCAGACAGCTTGACCGGAAGCCCGGTCCGGTGCGATTCCAGGGCAGCCTCAGCGATAAGCTGTGCCTGCTGACCGTCAAAGCCGCTGCAGACAGCCGGCTCCTGCAGAATAATCGACTGGGCAAATGCGGCCACTTCATCCGTAAATGCCTGGTTGTAACGCTCAAGGAAAAAGTGCAGCGGCTGATCACGGGTAACAGCAGAAGCGGTTGACACCTCTACGGTAGTCGGGCGGCAGTTATCGGCTACAGCCGCTCCCTGTGAGCCAAATACCTCAACACGCTGGTCATAGCCATAGACGGCCTGCCGGCTGTTATCAATGATGCAGATTGCGCCGCTGGTAAAAGTTAATGTAATCACTGCTGTATCCACATCACCGCAGCGGCCGAACATCGGGTCGATCAGATTGGCGCCCCGGGTATATACTTCGGCCACTTCCTCGCCCATCAGATAACGGGCCATATCGAAATCATGAATGGTCATATCCATGAACATTCCGCCGGAAGAGCGTACATAAGCCTCACCGGGCGGCTGCGGATCACGCGAGGTAATCTTCACAATATGCGTTCTGCCCAGCTCGCCTGCCTGAACCAGCTGCTTGAGCTTACGGAAGTTCGGGTCCATCCGGCGGTTAAAGCCCACCTGAAGCAGCACCCCCGCCTCTTTAGCAGTCTGCAGCGCCCGGCTCGTCTCGGCCGAGGACATGCTGACCGGCTTCTCGCAGAAAATATGCTTACCGGCACGCGCAGCCTTCTCAATCCATGAAGCGTGAGTATCGGTCGGTGTACAGATGAATACTGCATCAATCCCGGGATCATTCAGAATGTCTTCCCCATCCGTAAAAACATTGCCGAGACCACGGCTGTCAGCCCAAGCAAGCAGTTCCTCGCTCATGTACGCCTCCGAGATCGCTTTTAGCTTATATGACGGCATCGCACGCAGATTATCGGCATGCAGACGCCCGATTCTTCCGGCGCCGATAATGCCCACTGTAACTTGATTTCCCATGTTCGCTTATCCTCCCTCAAGGTAAGCGCTTAACCTTTCCGAAATCAGTATACTTCAAGCCGCAGCAGGCTACAAGTGTTTTTTGGATTTGTTGCTTAGTCTGTTTTTTTCATCTTCTCTAACCGATCGCAGAGCCCATTCCACCCAAGTAACACCTTCCGCCGGGTCGGCCACAATCCCAAACGTTCTTGCTAAGCACCCGCAGCCGCCGGGCTGCCCCGGCGGCTGACGCTGCTCATACTTCTCTTACACTACTCCCCGCCGCTGGTGCCATACACAGATCCGCAGACGATCAAGGAAGCTTCCCTTATTACAGCTGCCGGCTTCAGCAATAATGCAGCGCCTCGCCCAGCGCAACCAGGGTCATCGCCTGGCCGTAGGCCATAGGAGCGATAATAATGCCCTTGTAATCCTCCTTGGCCTTACCGATCGGCGTGCCGCCGGATACACCAAGCACTGTTCCCTCATCATCAATCCGGTCCAGCACCGCCTGAATCGCCTTAAGCGCCGGTGCAGCGTATTCTGCCGGCAGCAAGCCCCGGCGTACGCCGTGCAGGATACCGGCTGCTATGGCTGCTGACCCGGAGGTTTCCGTGTAGCTGCCGGGATCATCCAGCAGCGTATGCCACAGCCCGTCTGCGCTCTGGCAGGCCAGCAGTGCCTCTGCCTGGGCCTGCAGAACCTGCTGCAGATATGTGAAGACGCCCTCGTCCACATATGGACGCATCAGCTCCAGGTATTCCGGCAGGCCAAGGCTGAACCAGCCGTTGCCGCGGCACCAGAAGGCCTCGCTGAAATTATGCCGGCCGGTGAAGTGCCAGCCGTGATAGAACAGCCCGGTTTTTTTGTCGTACAAATATTTAATATGCAGCAGCAGCTGATGCAGCGATGTCTCCCGCCACTCCGGCTTGTCGTACTTTACACCCATCTTGGCCGTGAACAGAATAGCCATAAACAGCGTATCAATCCAGATTTCATTCTCATTAAGAGTTACCTCACTCTTATCCGCACCTGTCGTTACATGCTGGTATCCCAGCTCCTTCGTGCGCGGCAGCCCGTTTATCAGCCACTCCACCCATTCCAGACTCAGCTCCTCCGCCTCCGCAAGCTCCATCAGGGACAGCAGCGGCGCGGTCGTGTTGATATTGCGGCTGGGCAAGCCCTTGTCCAGCTGACGGGTCATCCAAGGGTTGGCATAGGCAGAATAACGTCCGTCCGCAAAATGCCGGTCCAGCTTCTGCAGTCCGTACAGCCCGACTCCCTGCGGCCAGTCCCATTCCTCCATTCCGAAGTCACGGGCAAAATACCCCCGCCGCCCGGCATCCTCACCCAGGTTCTGCAGCTCAGCTTCATTGCCCGGACGATCCAAATTCAGCAGCTTATCGGATACCTTGCTCAGCTTGCTGATGATTTCCGGCTTATCCAGCTGTTGTTCATATCCTTGCACAGTCATGATCTGATCCCCTCTCCATTATGCTTTCCGCCCATTCTGATTCTGAACGTTCTAATTTCATATGGTTTGATCTGAAAAGCAAGCTCCTGCTCCTGCCATTCCCCTTCCGGCTCCTCCATGAGGCTACATTCCTGCCAGGCGGTAATGGAGTATCCGCTTTCAATACGCACCTCACTGCGGGCACCTGCATACTCATGCAGGCGAAGCAGCACATCGCTGCCGTCTTCAGTCCGTTTTACAGCATCAACCAGCACATGCCCGCCTGTGATGGAGAACAGCGAATCCAATACCAGCTGCCCCGGAACAGTCCGCAGCGGATTGTTAAGCTCCCAGGCTTCCTGTACCACCCGTCCCCCGATGAAATCTCCCTCATGCGGATATAGCGCATAAGTAAAGGCATGATGGCCCTGATCCTGCTCCGGGTCAGGATGGACTGCTGACTTCAGCAGCGTCAGCCGCAGCACACTGTCCTTGATGTCATAGCCGTATTTGCAGTCATTGAGCAGCGCAACGCCGAATCCCTGCTCGCTGACATCAGCCCACTGGTGGCCTACGCTCTCGAACCGGGCATAATCCCAGCTGGTATTCCAGTGCGTCGGCCGTCTGACATTGCCGAACTGGATGTCATAAGTTGCTTCAAGCGCATGGACATCGACCGGAAAAGCCGCCTTAAGCAGCTGGTTATGCCCCTGCCAGTCCATCTCCGTACGGAAATCAATCCGCGCGGTATCCCGGTAAAAGATAATGTCCTGCGTAATAACCGAGCGGTTATACGTCCACGCCATACGCAGCACCGTCCGCAGCGGACCGTTCTCCGTAACGCTGCACTCTGTAAGCTGCGAGACCTCCGTCATTTTTTCCTGATAAAAGATATCAATATCCCAAGCCTCAAAATCCAGCGGCTTGTCTTCAAACACCTGAAGCACATTGCCGCGCTGTCCCGGCGCCAGCAGCTCCCGGCCGCTGCGGCGGTCACGCAGCGAGGTGAAGTGCCCCTGCCCGTTCCAGGCTGCTTCAATCAGCGGTGTAATCAGCCGGCCGTCGGCAACCTCTGCCAGCTGCCCAGCCTCTTCTGCGCCTCCGGCATCCGCCGGGCCCGCCCCGTACTGCAGCACCGCGGTACCGAACGCCGGTACGGCGGCCACATACACCAGCCGGCCGCCGTCTGCAGTCCGCTGCTGCTCCAGCAGCTGTCCGGCGGCATCTAAGATGACGCCTGTATCCGCGGCGTCACCCGGCAGCTCCAGCAGCTGCGGGCCTTCCCAGGACGAGCTGCTCAGCAGCGTAAAGTATCCCGGTGTGCCATCGCTATCATCTGCATCGTCCTCTTCGGCTGCACCCGCCCCGCTCAGCAATGCCAGCGCCCGGGCCTCGCCTTCCGCATATTCAAGATCACTGTCCTGATAGACCTCCTTGATCGAGGAGCCCGGGATAATATCATGGAACTGGTTGCGCAGCAGAATCTCCCAGATGCCGCCCAGCTCAGCTGCAGGATAAGACGCTGCCAGATTACCGCGGCTTACGCCGGCCAGCGTATACAGCCATTCCGCATCACGCAGGAGCAGCTCCAGGCGGCGGTTGTATTTTTTATTGCGGGCCTGCGAGGTATAGGTTCCCCGGTGGCATTCGAAGTACAGCTCGCCGTTCCAGGTATGCACGTATGCATCTGTATTTTCAATCCGCTCATGCAGCCCGTCAAAATATTCGCCCGCGCTGCCGGGCTTAAGCTTCGGAATCCCCGGAAGCTTGTCGAAGCGCCGGCGGAGCTCCAGCATATCCCGCGTCGGGCCGCCGCCCCCGTCACCCCAGCCGTAGGCAAACAGCAGATGATCATTGATTTCTTTGTCCTGATACGAATTCCAGATCCCGCGCAGCAGCCCGGCTGTCATCCGGCCGTTATAGGTGTAGGCATCGCCGTCCTTTTCCGAAGTGGTAATGAAGTGTGTCAAAACTTCCGAACCGTCCATCCCGCGCCACCAGAACGTATCATGCGGCATCCGGTTGGACTGGTTCCAGCTGATCTTGGTTGTCATAAAGGTATCAATGCCTGATTTACGCAAAATCTGCGGCAGCGCCCAGCTGTAACCGAACACGTCCGGCAGCCACAGATACTTGCTCTCGATACCGAACTGCTCCCGGAAGTAACGCTTGCCGGTCAGAATCTGACGGACCAGTGATTCACCGGATGGAATATTACAGTCCGACTCCAGCCACATAGCCCCCTCCGGCTCCCAGCGCCCTTCCTTAATCCGCTCCTTGATCTGCCCGAACAGCTCGGGATAATCCTGCTCCAGATACGCATACAGCTGCGGCTGTGACTGCATGAACTGGTATTCCGGATATTCCTGCATCAGCCGCAGAACGGTCGAGAAGGAACGGGCCGCTTTTTCCCGGGTATGCTTCAGCTGCCATAGCCAGGCGACATCAATATGCGTATGTCCAAGCATCGTAAGCGTCACATCAAAGGTCTTCGGCATAGCTTCCACCGCTTCATTCAGGCTCGTGCCTGCCCGGTACATGGAGCTGATATGCCCCTTCGAGCCGGGCTCAGTCCAGTCAATCTTACGGAACGCGGCGTCCAGCGCCTGCTTCAGCCATTGCTTCTCCGGCTGGTCCCGGTTCAAGTAACGGAAGGTATCAATCGCCGCCTGGGACATATAGAACAGATCGTCTATGCGTTCATCCAGATAGCCGATCATCGCCTCGCTGATCTTATGCTCCTGCACCCTTGGCGGTCCCCCGCCCTCAAGACCGGACCACAGCCGGAACACAAGCTCCACTTCACTCCCGCCTAATTCATCCCCAAAAATAACCTCCTGATGATTCGTATCCACACCCTGATACGGTGAACCGTTTACAAACAGCAGCGATTCAAAGCCGGAATTATTGAAGCCCCCGGATTTGCCGAAATCAAATCTGCCGGCCAGCTTAAAGCCCGCCTTCTTCTCAGGCAGCACCGCTGTTGCCCGCAGCCAGACATAACGGTCACGCCCGCTCCACCGCTCATTCAGCCGGATTGTCCCGTCAAAGGCAACACTCCCCGGATATACGCCGTTCTTTCCGTCCTCATCCTCTGCCGACTCCAGCTCCGCAATCTCAGCCACCATGATATATCTGTGCTTTCCAATCTCCGCCTGACGGCGGATCAGCTTTTCTTCTGTCAAAAACAAATGTATCACCCCTTCTATCCGATTGTATCCGCTTCCATACGGCCAATATAGCAAATCCCGCTGCTCAAAAACTACGCTTTATTTGCGGGAATGGGGAGATTTCATTGCATATTTTGCTTATTGAAACCTATAATAGAGAAAATTACGGAATAAGGCGGCGAGCGTCTATGCTTGAAAACGGCTTGTTATACGAGCAGGGATACAGCGTTAACATTAATACTCCCGGTGACCCGCTTTTTTACTATTTCGACTATGATGAGCGGTCACACAACATCAATATGGAGTTCCAGCATGACCATGATTTCTATGAGATTCATATTCTGATGGATTCACGCGCCACTCATGTTATCGACGGCAAAATCCATGCCCTCCGGCAGTATGATATCGTTCTGCTCCGTCCCTACCTGCTGCATATGACCCAGTACCCGGAAGGGCCGCCGCATAAGCGGCTGATTATTAATTTTGCCATGCCGGCCAGTACGCCCGGTTTGGAGAACGCTTACAAAAGTATGCTGCTTCCCTTTGCCGAAGAGATTCCGATCTACCGTCTGACGGGTGAGCCGCGGAGTGCCGTATTTGATCCGCTTAATACTATTTTCACCCAGTCACACAACAGCTCTGCGCTCAATCCGGTACTGGTTCACACGCTGTTTCAGCAGTTTCTGTGCGCTCTATCCCAGCAGCAGGACAAGAACAGCTATGTGCTGGAGGAAGCCGGCAGTGCCAACGCGCAAAAAATATATTCCATCACCGCCTACATTCACAGCAATTACAGCAGCGAGCTGTCTCTGGATTCAATCTCCAGGGAGTTTTTCATCAGCCCGTATTACCTGTCGCACCAGTTCCGGATCGTCACCGGCTCCACTCTGACCGAGTATATTCAGACGACCCGGGTCCGTAAAGCCCAGCATCTGCTGGTCCATACCCGCCACAAAATCTCCGGCATTGCCGAGCAATGCGGCTTCACCAGCTTCTCGCAGTTCAACCGGATTTTTAATAAGCTGAGCGGCATGTCGCCCTCCGCGTTCCGCAAGCAGCAGGCTCTTCCGGGGAGTACCCCGGCCCTGTTATCCTACTAGGCGGAGGCGCACTCAGCACCTGCACTCAACGGTCAAACCGCTTGTTAAAATGAAAAAAGCTTCCGGACTGCCCAAGGGCAATTCGGAAGCTTCTTTGCTGTTATGCGGTCGAGAGGACTCGAACCTCCACGGTATTGCTACCACACGGACCTGAACCGTGCGCGTCTGCCAATTCCGCCACGACCGCAAATTGTTTATCGCGGCACAAGAATGAATATATCATGAATTCCAGAATTGCGCAAGATATTTTTTTAATTCGAAAAAAAAACTCCAATGCTTCTCTCCTGGGTCAGCTTCATACTGAGCTGCAGGAGGGCTAAACCGGTTCAACCGGCAGTTGTTTTTCCACCGCGTATCTCCTCCTCCAATCGCTGTTCATTACACCGGATGGAATTATAATGAAATTACGACGTCGAATTGATATCCGGGAGACGAGACCATGATCAATATCGAAAAAACAGGCAAGCGCATCGCCCTGCTCCGCAGAGAAAAGAAGCTGTCCCAGGAGCAGCTGGCTGAACAGCTGCATGTCAGCGCCCAGGCTATATCCAAGTGGGAGACCGGCCGGTCATTGCCTGAAACGGCTACCCTGCCGCTTCTCTCTGCTGTTCTGGGCCATTCCATTGACAGCATTCTGCTGCCGCAGGAGCTCGCGTTACTGTCGGCAGTCTACACCGACGGAAATGAGCAGCAGGATGTTACTCCTCTAGTAAGCCGGTTCCTTAACCGTGATCAGCTCACTCTGACTGTCAGCGATCAGCTTTTTGACGGATTACTGCAGAGCGACCGGATCAAGCTGCTGATCATTAAATACGAAACACCCGCAGGTATTTATTCAACCTATGCGTTAACAGGACAGCAGCTGGCATTAGATGTGCATACCGGGGGCTATCCCCTTGGTGTGCCGGGGCTTACCCTTGTCCATGCCGCTTACGGCAATGAGCTTGACAGCCGGGATATGCTGAAGAAGATGAAGCACTACGCTTATTTTGAGTGGCAGCAGTTTACGGTGGATCAGCAGCTTTTTCCAGGCACGGTGGGGCATAAAGGCAATGAATATCTGCTGCTTGTCTATAGGAACGCAGAGGGAATTCAGGCCATTAGCTGTGCGGAGGGAGAGCAGCTCCATTACAACGCTGAGCGGACCCGGATGTTTGTGACATCATTGTCCCGGCAGCGATACATTATTGATAACGTGCAGCAGCTCGGTTTTGGCAAAGGAATGGACTGCTCGTGGGCCGGAGCGCTTTATACCGCCTTAACCGCAATGGGCACAGCTACCAGCTATGAAGAGGTTATGGGCATCTCGGGAGCGTGCTGGAGGGCTGCTTTTACTCCGGTATGGGATTATAGCGCAGCCGACGCTCTTACTGCCTATGACTATGCTTCACCGGCATTCAGCGCTTACGGGCTTAAGGCCCGCTGGGCGGACCGGCTTAGCGCAGAGGAACGCAGGCTGGAAACGTCTGCTGTCATGGAAAGTCTCCATAATCACCGCCTGCCGGTTGCCATAAATCTGAGGGTCGCTCCCGAGTGGGGCGTTATTACAGGCTATCTCGATAACGGGAATACGCTGCTGTGCCGCAGCTACTTCGACGATGAGACCTTTACGGAGCTGAGGGATGATCCTGAGTTCCGGGAGACAATGAAAGACAGCAGCGGGTACCTGTATGTGGATCATTGGCCGTACAGACTTCTTTTTCTGGAAAAGTCGGGTGATAATCCGCCGGCAGCGCTGGACAATCTGCTCGCCTCTCTGCAGATCAGGCTGGATTCGATGCAGGCCGGAGAGCAGCAGGGCTATCTGCTGGGCTACAACGCCCTGGCTGCCTGGCAGGAGGGGCTGCTTGATTCCGCCTGGTATACGGCTGCGGATGAGGAGACATTCACGCGCCGCTATGGCGTCAATCACTTCTGTATGATGGCCTTGACGGACGCCAGGAGGAGTGCCGCCGCTTATCTCAAAGCCTCTCTGCCGCTTATGCTGAATACACAGGCGTATGCATCATTGGCCGAGATGGCCGCTATCTATGAACAGATGTATACGCTGCTTGATCATTACTTCAGTAATATGACTCCTCCTGCAGCACTGCAGGAGGAGCCCGGCCCCAAACAGCTCTGGGACCGGGAGGACCGCAGACAGCAGGCAGAGCTTTTGCACGAGACAGCCGGGCTTGAGCGGCGCGGGGATGAGCTGGCTGTAATCATTCTGGAGCACCTGCAGGCAGAGTAGTCCTGCTTGGACGGGGCTTTCGGCGAAATCAACAGCAAAAGCCGCCCCAAAGGGCGGCTTCAATTCATTATACCAATGTTACTCCAGCCCAAGCTTCTTCACCGGCCGCAGCACGGCATAGCCGTAGCCCTCCGGAAAATGGCGCTGGTAATCCTGCTTCTCTTCCTCATCCCAGACGTAGCCCATCTGCTTTGGATCATAGTTCCAGGCTACCTCCTCGACCGTGCGCATGACTGCACCGTTATCCTGCAGATAATCGAACGGCGGGTGGAAAAAGACCAGATACTCCGAAGCCGGAATCTCCCGGCACTCCATTCCCTCCGGGATCTCACCGGCATAGTCAGCGGGTACCGGGATTCCGTACAGATAGCCTTTTTGCCCGTTCTCATAGAACCAGCCGGCGGTCTGTCCAAGCTGCCCCTCCAACGTATGGTGTGACATGCTCTCCAGTGTGCCCGATACCTCATCACAATCATGCCCGTTCTTCCAGAAGCCTCCGTAATTGATTGAACCCAGATCCCGGATGCCGATAAACTTGTGGGCCGGTATGAACTCAAGCTTAATCTCCGCCGGCTGCAGATGAACCTCTCTCATCTTTTTACGCTCCTTCATCAGATAGTGATAAGGAGAGAAGACCTCGGCACGAATGGCGAGCGGAATGGGGCTTCGGGCTGTACGATACGCTCCGGGCGTCAGCTTAAAAGCCTTCACAAACGCCCGTGAGAACGCCTCCTGCGAAGAAAATCCGTACTTTACGGCTATATCCAGAATGCGGTCATCCGTATCGCGGAGCTCCAGGGCGGCACGGCTGATCCGCCGCAGCCGGATATAGTCCCGCACCGTCATTCCGGTCAGCGTGTGAAACTGCCTGGTGCAGTAATACGGCGAATAGCCAAGCTGCTCCGACATCCGCAGCAGCGTAGGCGCGTCCGTAAGATCACTGTCGATCCAGTCAATCATCAGCTGGACCATTTCGTTCCATTCGTACATCGGTGCCTCTCTCCTTTCACTATGAAGCATAGCAAAGGCAGATCACGCAGATTTGACTTGAGTTGCAGTTAGACGCTGTACGCCGCCGCCATCAGTTAGGCTGCTGCACAATACACAATCAGCCTGCCCTTAACCGGCTATACTTCCAGATCCAGCACCAGCACACTGACCGAGTTCGCCGGCAGCTTCAGAACCACCGGATTGCCGTCTACGGTGAGCTGCTGCTCCTGAGGTATGATCCGCTCATTATTCTTCTGATTCACATTAGGCACATGAACCAGCGCGGCATCGCCGGTCAGGGTAATCAGCTTCGCCGCTGCTTTTACGTTCAGATTCTGCAGCTGCAGCGCGGTTGCTTTTGTCACAGCATCCGGGTTGACCAGCTTCACATACACATGCTCTGCATCTTTAGTTACCGAGTTGAACACCTCGCTGTTGTAGGCCTCCAGCTTGTAATCCAGCACTCTGCTGCCTGTCTTCCCGTCTGTATACGAACAGATCAGCCTGCTGCCGTCCGCGCCGCCATAGTTCACTGTAATCGTGTAGTCTGTGTTGTCCTCAATCTCTTCATAGCATGCCGCCCGCAGATTGCCAGCCGCCGTGCTGGAGGAGTAATCGCCAAGCGTGTAAGCCTCTACGCCCTGCTTGAACACCTTAAGACCCGTAGCGTTTCCGCCGTAGCCGACAGCATACTCCAGAACATTCTTTGTCTCCGCAGCAATATCTGTCAAACCCACACCCACATAGAAGCCATCTTCACCTTGTCTCCGGGATGCCTTGACCTCTACAGTATAATCTGTCCAGCTGTCATCCAGGAAATAGAGCCCGCTGCGGCCGCTGCTCTGCCCCTTCAGCAACAGACCTTCGCCGCCCGGCACTACATGCTCCGCCGAACCGGGGATGATCTGCCAGCCGGGGTGAAGCTCCCCGGTGAAGTCCTGCTCAAGCAGCACACTTCCGTCCTTATTCGAGGTTACCTTGGCCTCTTTTACCAGAATATCCGCGCTGCCCGCAGCAATTTCAATCCCGCCATGCGGAACAAGCGGAGCCGGTTTGCCTTTGGAATAGGCTGAGAAGGAGGTCGCAAGCACCTTAGTGCCCAGATATCTGGCGTACAGCTGCTGCACATAATAGTTCGGCGTGAACCAGACGGTCTCATCGTCAAACCAGATACAGTCCGGGGTCCAGCGGTAGGTTCCGTCGGTTAGCACTTTATTGAACAAAGGCGCATAAGCGGCCAGCCGCACAACGTCAGCATTATTCTCGAACCCGGTCATTACTGCAGCTTCGGCAACTGCGCCGGCCAGTGTATTTTTATCCGTGGAAGCATATTCCCCAACGAATACCTTAGAGGTTGCTGTCCAGTCTATGCTGCCGTCCGCCTGATACGCCCGGTAGTAATAGTTATAGCGGTCAGCATTCTTAAGCAGATATTCATTGGAACGGTAGTAATGCTCATCCGCAATGGTATCCATATAGTCCGGCTGATTCCGGTACCAGGTCACCGTTTCTTCGATAACATTATGGCCGTCGGCAAAAGCCACCTCCGCCGTGCCGCGCAGATTGCCGCTGAGGAATTTCCAGCCCTGCTGATAGGCATCATCGTCCGCCTGGGCGCCGACTGTCGAGATAATATGCAGCTCATAGCCAGGATAATGCTGCTCCATATATGCATCAATAGCCGCCTTGAACACCTCAAAGTTAGCAAAAAACTCCGTGCCCCAGTTCTCATTCCCGACGCCCAGATAACGCAGGTCAAACGGTGCCTCATGCCCCATCGTTCTCCGCATTGCAGCCCATTCATTCTGCTCAAAATCCATGCTGAGCGCAAAGTCGATCAGATCGGTAAAGTTCTTAATATAATAGTCACGCAGCTCCCCGCCAGCCGGGTGGGCGTAGTCTGACCGGGCCTGACAGAGCACACCGCAAGCCATCACCGGAAGCGGAACCGCATTCAGATCCTCTGCCAGCTGAAAATATTCCATATAGCCAAGGCCCATAGTCATCATGTAGCCCCAGACGTTAAAATTCTCCTTACGCAGCTCCACGCTGCCGACGGAGTCCTTCCAGTCATAGACATTATCCCAGATGAAGGAGCCCTCGGAAATACAGCCGCCCGGAAATCGCAGGAATTTGGGATGCATGTCCGCGAGCGCGTTCACGAGGTCTTTTCTTAGCCTGTAGTTAGGGTTACCTAAGTAATTGGCATGAGCGGTCTGCGAGCGGTCTTCTTCCCCGGCCCCCCATACCTCACGCGGCATTAGCGAGACCATATCGATGGAAATTTCACCGCTGAAGACCAGCTCCAGCTGAGCTAATACAGTAGCTGTTCCTGTCAGCACAACTTCCGGCTGGACTCCATACTTCTTCCAGGTGCTCCCGCCTTCCACCGTTACACTAACCGCATCACTGACCGGCCTTCCCTCGGCATCCTGCAGCTGCAGCGCAATCGTCCCGCCAGCCTCCGACTTGGCCCAGACGGTAAAATCGTATTGGCCGCCCTGCTTAACCGCCATGGCACAATACCCGTTCGAGTCGGCAAAGCCGCGGTTACAGATGACCGCTCCGTCTGCTACTGTCACATAAGTGGCGTTCACGTCCTGATCGGTGAGGCCAAAAAATTCATTTAAGCCGCCCTGCTGCTGTGGCGCCATTTTGTCCGTATCTCCAGACCAGGCGAACAGCGGATCACGGTTCCTTCCGGTCGAGCAGCCGCATTCGCCGGAGACCTGCGAATATGTATCAAAGGCAAAAGACTCAAACGAACGGTTCTGCACCAGCTCGGCATAAATGCCGCCGTCAGCCGCATTGTTGATGTCCTCATAAAATAATCCGTACATCACCTCACTGACATCCAGCACCTCACGGTCACCGTGGATCGTCAGCGTGTAGGGGGGCAGATGCTCCGGCAGCACGGAGAGCTCAAAGCTTTTGCGGACGGATACAGCTCCTTTGCTCAGCACCGCTGTTAGTGTTACCGCTTCAGCGCTGTCCATCTGCCGGATTGCGCCCTGTTCAGACAGAACCTCAGGCTTGTCCGATGTCCAGGCGACCTCTACGTTTCCGCCCATCAGCGCTGCCGGCAAGGACAGATCCTGCGTAACAATGGCAGTCGGCAGCGACAAATATTTGTCTGCTGCCAGCTGCACGATCTCGTCATCCGTCAGTGACTCGCACATCACCTCAATGACCTCATCCGCCGACAGACCGGCTGCGTAGATCCGCAGATCGGACAACGCCCCGGCAAAATCGGAATCCACTGTATACTGGGAACGTCCGATAAAATTCCTGCTGTAGTTATCCGGATCGGTAAAGGTATCGAACCATTTACGCAGCTGGGCGTAATTGCCGCTTGCCGTCTGGCTGATCAAGCCGTCGGCCGCCGCCTCACCGTTCACATAGACAACCGGACCTGCGCTGCTCAGCGTTCCGCCCTGTGTTCCGGTAATGGACAGGGCAAAATGAATCCACTCCCCGTTCGCAAAGCCCCTCCCCGGATCAGCCGACAAGTCGCCTCCGGCCGTAAGCGTACCGCGTAAGCCCCGGGTCAGGAACAGATACGGCCCGGCTTCGCTTTTGCCAAAATCAAAGATGCGCTCCCATACATTCGTCCCCTTGCTGAAATTCACCCAGGCAGACACCGTCAGGCCGTTGTTGTCGCTTACATCTGTAAGCAGGCCGGCAGGCAGCTGAATGTAGGAAGTGCCGCTTGGCCCGCCTGCGAAGCTGGCAGCTGTCCTTCCCGCCACCTCGCATACAACTGGTACTGTTTTGCCGGAAGCCGTGCCTTCCCGTTCATGTCCTGAGCTGTCTTTACCGGCATTTGTTGTATCATCGAACTTATAATGGGCAATAAGCTGATCACGAAAACCCTTCATTGTTGTCTCACCCTACCTTTATTTAATATAAATATAAATTAATTCATAAAAATAAGTACTATAATGCTATACTACTCTATCCTGCGCCCATTTCTCAACTGTTATTTGCTGACGATGATATGCTGCATAGCCGACTCCCTGCAAAAATCCAGGCGCTCATAGAGGCAGATTGCCGCCGGGTTATTTTCACTGACCACCAGCTTCATGCTGTTAAACTGCCTCTTCCTGTAGGTTTCAGCGAGAAAGCCGATAATCTGCCTGCCGGTTCCCCTGCCTCTTGCTCCGGGAGTCACACCTAAGTATTGCAAATGGATTGTAGAGGTAATTCCGTTCCTGCGGACTATCGCATAGCCTGTGAAGCACCCTTCATCCAGAATGGAGTAGAGGTCATATTCACTGTGAGGACTGCGTTTCAGTTCTGCTGCAATGTCCTCTTTAGTCAAAATCGCATCTGGAAAGGCGGCATCATGCAAACCGTTAAGCAGTTCCAGTAATCCGGACTCGGAGCCGGTCATGGTGATATAGGATAAGCTGCTGTTGTGTACCGAAGGAAAGCAGACGTTAAGATCAGCGGCGTAATGATAATGCCCGGTCTCTTTGAGCACGCTGAAAGCATCCGAGGCATCCAGGACATCCAGAAAGGGCCGGTTCTCTCCGCTCACAAAAAAGTGGATATACCGGGTAGCCTGTTCACTGGCGGCCGTCTGCAAACCATCCAGCAGCTGCCTGATCCTGCCCGTATCATTGTCCCTGCTGAACGGTCCCCACACCTCTATATCGCACTGCCCGTCCTCCCCGGACTCATAAATATCCAGCAGCACCGCTGCGCTAATCTCATCCCCTTCATACAAAAGAACGCTGCTCTCCTTCAGCCCCTCCTCCAGATCATCCACTATATCCGCCAGGGTGCTCCCCGCATATCCGCACTTCTGAATCCCCGTATTGTTCCTGTAAATAAACGCCGCCAGCTGCTGCACATCAACCATTTGCCCATCCTCCTTGGCTGAATCATCCGGAATTTCCTCATCAGGTGGTTTCCTTTTTTTATTTTCAGTTGAAGTATAAGGGAATTCAATGACCCAATTCACTTACAGAGCAGCTCCGAAAAAAAGATCACAGGCACATATACATCCGCACAAGCCGTATCCAAATCCCTGTGTACTATAGTAGTAAACAGGAAGGCGAGGTGATCCTTGATGGGAAATTCGGCAAAGGTCCGCAGGCAGGCCAAGCAGTTAAAGGGCCGCAGGGTCTGCATTACGCTGCATGACGGACGGACGTATGTGGGATGGATAACCGGCTGTGAAAAAGAGGCGGTGGTCCTCTCCGTCGCACCGCGCGCCCGTAAAAAAGCGGGAAGAGCCTCCACTGCCCGTACCAGGCAGGCGGAGGTGTCCGCATTTATGCCGCTGCTCGGGCCGCTGCTGGGCGGTCTGGGCGGGGCAGGCGGCGGAGCTGCAGGACTCGGCGGGCTGATGGGCGGCGGAATGGGCGGACTGCTGGGCGGAGGCTTACGCTTCTTCGGCATGGTCCGCAGGGCGATGCCGGTTATGAAGATGGGCTACGGCATGATTAAGCAGATCCGGCCGTTTATGACCGGGCTGCAGGGCTTAATGAATAAGGAATAACCGCCGCAGGCGGACACAACCCCAACAAGGAGAGGCGCACCTGCGCTTCTCCTTTCTATAAGAAATCCCTGTTCCCGTTAACTTATTTAAATATTTTATTATTTACATCCATTTCATAATTAGTATATTAATAGTATGTCAATGCGGACTATTATACATAAATTGCTGTCTATACTTAGGAAGCAGGAGGAATACATTATGGGCATCACCGGAAGACAAAAGCGGGGCAAGACCTATCTGAATAAAAGAGTCTGCGGATTATGGCTGATCTGGGTGGCCGCTATCCTGTTTGCGGGGCTGCTTGCGGGCGGAACGCAGCTGATCTCCATGCCTGTGTTCTCATTGGGATATATGGCCGGAATATTTGGAATATTAACCAACAAAACAGTAAACCGCAGACTATCCTACGGCCCGCAAACTGCTTTTCAAGGCAAGATGACGATCTATTCGATTATCCTCATGTTTATATTAATGGTGTCTGTCGGCGGGCCTCACTTTGGAGACGGCAATTACCGGATGGTCTGGCTGGGCGCATTCCTGGCGATAGGAATTCATTTTGTGCCGATGGCATGGGTGCATGGCCGGTCTATGCTTCTGCTGGCTGTTCTTCTAAGCGCCAATGCCCTGACCGGAATGTTCTGGCCGGAGCTGTCCTTTCACACCCTCGTTTATGCGGATATTGCCATCAAGCTGGCCTGGGGCACAGCACTGCTTATTTCCGGCCGCCCGGCAGCTGCCGGATCTTCTGCAAAATCTGCAGCAATAACCAAATGAACGAAAACCGGACAACGCAAGCATAAGATTAGTTTGTCGTGCGAAACTTTTGAATTCTTATATTTCAAAAAAAAAGACACCCTCAAGGTGTCTTTTTCTGAATGAGCAGCAGTCTTACTTCATATACGTATTGACCAGCTCATAGCTTCTGTCCTTCGTGGTGCTTGCCAGCACAGCCACATATTCCAGCGGCTGCATCGTGCCGCCTTCATATTTAGCTGCTGCTTCCTCCGCTGTTTTATCCCGGTAGGTGATCCATTCCAGCTGCTTCTCCTTGAGACCGGCCATTTCACTCTCGGAGAGCACGCTCTTGAGCGCAGTGTAAACCTCGTTCAAAGCCTTATCCCAACGCTCGTATTCCTTAGTGGCAGCCTCGGTCATGGAGGCCGTTACTCCAGAATCATATTGCTCCTTCAGATCGCTGAGCCCCGCTTCCACAGCATCCAGCTTATCCAGATATTTTTGTTTAACAGAGGAAGCCGCAGGCGTCTGTTCAGCGGCCGGTGTAGCCGCCGGGGCTGTCGTTGCCGCAGCTGCCGTTTCTTCCGGTGCAGCAGTAGCTGGAGCCGTTGCCGCCGGCGCAGCTGTCTCCTGTGCAGCCGGGTCTGAGCCGGCCGGATTGGTATTCTGCTGTGCGTTATTACCGCAGCCGGCCAGAGCGAGACTGCACATTATTGTTGTTAGAAGTATTGCTTTTTTCATGTTGCATTCATCTCCCTTTAAGTTGTGGTCAGGTTGCCAGATCCTAAGCAGCTGTATATCTAAGACGGAACCGGGAGCCGGATAGTTGCTTACTTCTATATTAACCAAAAATAGCAGCAGGCACTCGGCTTCCGCCCGAGTGCCTGCTGCTACTATGCCTGAGAAGGCGCTGCGGCCTTATCCTACACCTGTTTAAATTCGACTGATTCCACCTGCATTCCCGGCTTCACGTGCTCAAGCGTCAGCTCATAGAGCCCTGCTTCCAGCTGCGCCTTGACCAGCTTCAGCTGAATCAGGCGGCCTTCGGTCCCGTTCGTCTGCACGGTTGTAACGGTCCGGCCGTTCAGGTTCAGATTGCAGGCGCTCTGTGCCAGCTCGGTATCCGGAGACTTCACGCGGGCGAACAGCCGGTACACTCCGGCCTGCTCTACGTTCAGGACTACCTTGGCTTCTCCAGCCAGTGTGACCTGTCCTTGTGCAGACAAGGCCTGCGCCTGTTCTGCTGCCAGCGACGGATTGGCGGTAAAGGATTCCACTGCCTCTTCAATGACCTGCTCCCTGGACGAGACCGGCGCCTGCAGGATGAACTCCAGAATGTTAACCGCGCTGCGCTGCAGCTCTCCGCGGGTCAGCGTGCCGTTCGCCAGCGCTTCAATAGTATTGTCGCCGTAAGCATTAGTTTCCGCACCGAAGTTGCTGACAACCATATACAGGTCATTCTGGGCACGGACCATCCAGTTCGTCAGCTTGCGGTCTGCCGGCCCGCCCTCTGCACAATCGTTCATCACTGCCCACCAGTCGGTCATCACGATGCCCCTGAAGCCCCACTCACCGCGGAGAATAGTTGTATTCAGGTCATAATTGGAGGCCGCCCAATGTCCGTTGACCGGGTTATAGGAGGTCATTATCGAGTTCGCCCCGCCCTCCTTAACCGCAATCTCAAAGCCCTTCAGGTATATCTCGCGCAGAGCGCGCTCTGATACAACCGCATCAACCTTGCTGCGGTACTTTTCCTGGTTATTGCAGGCAAAATGCTTCAGCGTCGCACTTGATCCGCCCTTACGGATCCCGCGTGTGCAGGCTGCGGCGAACACGCCGGAGACCAGCGGATCTTCAGAGAAATACTCGAAGTTGCGCCCGTTCAGCGGACTGCGGCGGATGTTGAGGCCTGGACCCAGCAGCGTGTCAATGTTGTTACGCAGCAGCTCCTGACCTTCCATCACATACAGCTCTTCTACCAGATCCGCATTCCAGGTTGCCGCAAGCAGTGTTCCGATGGCGACCTGGGTCGCCTTCTGTCCGCTGTCCATCCGGATGCCGGACGGGCCGTCTGACGTACAAGCCACCGGAATACCGTAGCTGTACAGTGAATCGGTTACCCCGCCAAAGGCCGAAGCCGTTCCCGGCGTAACAAGCGGACTGCTCATCCCTTCCCCTCTAACCAGTGCCGCCAGATCCTCATCACTGAGCTGGGCAATGAACGCCGCCAGGCTGACCTTGCCCTCCTGCACATCGCGCAGCTTATAGCCCCGGTCGCCAGTCTGCTCCAGACCTTGCGGCAGGTTCTGCTCAATCCGCGCAGCCAGATCAACCTTCCGCTTCGGCGCTTCAACGTAAGTCAGTTCATATGAACCGTCTGCCCGACGGGCGCCCGGCACGATTCTGGTGAAGCTCTCTGAAGGTGCCAGCGCCTCCTGCAGCTGCTCCACTACTTCGAGCGCTTCCACGATATAACCTTCTTGTCCTTCAAAAGCGATCGCCTGAGCGTTCCTCACGCTGGTTCCCGCATATAGACGGTACGTTCCTGCTTCCAGCACATAAGCGGAAGGATGCCCTGTTACACCGGCGTCATCATAGGAAGCCATAGTCTGCAGCTCGAAGCCCAGTGCAATGGTCTCTGATTCACCCGGATACAGCACTCCGGTCTTTGCGAAGGCTGCCAGCGCTTTGACCGGCTGGCCCAGCTTGCCCTGCGGCGCTTCGTAGTACGCCTGTACAACTTCTTTCCCGGCATAGGTACTGCCTGTATTGGTTACGGTTACGTCAATCCACGCATAGGTCTTCTCGTCCTTGGTATACAGCCTAGCTTCACCCGGCTCTACACTAAACGTGGTATAGGACAGCCCGTAGCCGAATTCGAACTGGACCTTGTCCGGACAAAACGTCTCGAAATACCGGTAGCCCACATAGATATCTTCCTGGTATACATTCTTGAACTCATTACCGTAGTTGACTGTCGACGGATAATCATCAATGGAATAAGCAATGGTATCAGTCAGCTTGCCGCTAGGCGTAACCTCTCCAACCAGCACATCGGCAACCGCATTACCGCCTTCCATTCCGCCCTGCCAGGAGTAGAGCACACCGGCAACCGGGTTGACATGGCTCTCGTCGTTCAGCCAGCTCATATCAATAATATTCGATACGTTCAGCACAACAACCGTCTGCTCAAAGGAGGCTGTCACCTGCTTCAGCATCGTCTTCTCATCTGCAGTCAGCTGGTAGCTTCCCGCCGCATCGGCGTTGTCCTGATCTTCTCCGGCTGTGCGCCCGATAACAACAATAGCCTTGTCCGACCGGCTTCTGGCCTGCTTCACCAGCTCATCGGTCAGCGGCATCTCCTTCTGATGCCAAGGCTCGGCCGCCCAGCCGCCCCCGCCGTTGTCGAACGGATTCTGCTGAATCCACTCTTCATATATAGCCGCCAGCTCTTCATTGACCTTAATATTCTGTTTGCTGCGCAGCCCGTCCAGCAGATTGGTTGTATATGCTACATTCACACTGCCGCCGGAGCCCGTACCGCTGCGGTAGTAATTCACCTGGGTTCTGCCAAAAACTGAAGCGGTTTCGTTTTCACGGAACGGCAGTACATTTCCTTCATTTTTCAGCAAAACTGCACCTTCTGCAGCCACTATTCTGCTGAATTCAGCAAAGCCCTCTAATGGAACGCCAATCTTATCTGTGCTCAAGTGTGCTTCCTCCCGTTTATCATATCTATATCTCTTGCAGACTCTAACCTTACTATAAAGAATACCCTTACAAGAATCAAAGGTTTGATCTTATTTAATAACGTTTTCTGCAAAAAAAACAGCCTTTCCAGTCCTCTATGACCCGAAAGGCGGATAAACAGGAATACCGCCGTCTTGTCAGGCCAAGCATTAGCCCGGCCGGAATAAATACGATTAGAGCCTGCGTCTGCTGTCTGCAGCAGCTCTGTTCAAGTGTGCCTGGTCCAGCAGCTGATCCCGCTAATTGTGCCGGAACTGCCGGTATCAGGGTTCTGATTCTGCAGCTGCAGCGAGAGGCGGTCCGGCGCAAGACTCAGCCGGAAGAGCTGCTCCAGATGATGAATCCCCGGCTTGTTATTCCCCTCCTGATAGATTGCTCCGGCCACAACAGCAGCCACGCGGGCGGTAATTTCAGCTTCCTTCAGCCCCTGAATAACATATTCGGAGCGGGCCGCAGCTCCGTCCTTCAAGCCGGCGGCCTCTATCTTGACGGCATAACGCTCTGTACCCCAGCGGACACGTCCGAATGAGGCTATGGCGAGATTCCGCAGCCGCCTGCCCTTCAGCAGCCGGAGTGCCCCGAGCTTCTGCAGCAATGCAATGCCTGCCGTGGCGGCTCTTGAATCAAAGCAAAGCCTGGTTGAGACAGTCGGGATACCCAAAGTCCGGGCCAGTGTCTGCTGGTCCGCGAACGGGAAGCGGTAAGCCCTGCGGCGGCCGAGATCCGCGCCCCAATCCGTCAGCAGGCCGTCCGTATAGCTGTCCACCCTGGTGTTCCGGCCTTCCTGCATCACCTCAAACTGTGCCGGCAGGTTGTCCACCGTCCATTCAATGGCTGCCTGTCCATGACTGTCGCCGAGCCCCAGCAGAATACCGATATCCAGCTGCTTCACCTCGTCCATGGAACGGACGGCTTCGCCCGCCAGCAGGTTCGTCAGCCCGGGCGCCAGCCCGACGCTCATAACTGCAGCAGCATTATAGCGGCTGCCCGGGTTAAGCTGCGCCATTTGCCGAAAAAATTCAATATTTGCGGTAATATCAATGTAATGAATTCCCTCCCGGATACAGGCCTCAGCAAAGGAGGTATCCTGCTGGTCCAGACACATCACGATAAGCTTCACCTTACGCAGCTGCTGTGCAGGGAAAGCCTCAGCCGCATCGATCCGCATGGGCTTCACCCGTCCTCCGGTGCTTTCGCTGAACTGCTCCGCACGCGCGGCATTGCGGCCCGCGGCATAGACTGCCCCCGGAAATCTTTCACTCAGCAGCGTGCAGATCTGGCCTCCTACATGGCCGTACCCGCCGATTACAACAATCTCTGTCCTCATCCCATTGTGCTCCTTATACCCGAATGTGTATTTAATCCGCTTCTCCATACTATGCGATTCTCCCTAAACCTCAGGGCTGCCTGACTGCTGTCCATCCATTAATAAGAAAAGAGCCGAAGAAGCCGGATAGCTGCGTGAAGCCGGCCTGCTTCAGCAGCAGCTCCATTTCCGCCGCCTGAAGCGGATGGGAAGTCACTCCGAAGGAAGCCGCGAACTGCTCCCAGTCGCCCAGCTCTACGCCCCCCTGCAGCATATGCACCTTCCAGCCGGCCATCTGCAGCTGCCAGGCCTGTGAAGCAGGGTCGCCATTAATGGCTGAGATAAACAATGGGGCACCGGGTTTCAGCCGGGCGGCAATAGCCTTCAGAAGCGCGAGCTTACTCTCCCGTCCCTGTACAAAATGCAGCACCAGCATGCAGGTTGCCGCATCATATTGCCCGCCGCTGCTCCAGGAGCAGAGGTCCGCATGATGCAGCTGCACCCGGTCCGTAAGTCCGGCTGCAGCAATCCGCTGTCCGGCAGCCTCCAGCATGCCGGCGGACGTATCCAGGCCGCAGAACCGCCAGTCCGGATGGCTTGCGCCCAGTGTAATGATCTCCTGGCCGCCGCCCGCGCCGACGACCAGCAGTTCAGGACGCTCCTGCTTATCCAGCAGTGCTGTAAGCAGCTTATCTATCAGCTCATACTGCAGCTGGTAGCCGGGTATTTTGCGGCTGATATTACGTGTGTACCGGTCCGGGTCCGCCTGCTCCCATGGATTAGCGGTTACGTTCTTGCCGTCCTTCATAGAATCTCCTCCATTTGATGATCTGCTCCGATCAGCTATAATTAGAACTATTCTTTATTATCCGGGCCGCCGGCGTGTCAGACCATCCCAGATCTATGGGATTTATAGCGTCGATCAGGAAGAATCATTCACATACAACGAAAGGGACGGACTATGAAAGAGGCATTTGCCGCATTAACGAAACTTCTGCAGGGACTGGATCAGGAGCAGAAGCTGTCTTCCCTCATGTACCGGGAAATCATGCTGACGCGGATTAGAACAGCTCTCGGCTTCGATGCCGCCTGCTGCACAACCGTCGATCCGTCCACCTTGCTGACTACAGGCGCTGTTACCGAGCAGGGGCTGGAGTCCATTCACGGCTCCCTTCTCGACAATGAATATTTGCAGGATGACTATAACAAGTTCACTGAGCTGGCCCGGTCTGCCGCGCCTGTGCGGTCATTACGGGAAGCCACAGCCGGACGGCCGGAGCTGAGCCGGCGTTACCGCGGGGTGCTGCAGCCTGCGGGATTCGCAGACGAGCTCCGGGCCGCGCTAACGGCAGGAGGAGCCTGCTGGGGCTTCCTGATTCTGTTCCGCAGAGAGGGGCATAGGCCCTTTCAGCCGGAGGAGCTGCAATTAATCAGCAGCATTGCGCCGCTGATTGCCGGCCGTCTGAAGGCTATGTCACTAAGCCCTGCCTCTCAGACTGGCTCCGGTGTCCAGCCGGAGGAGGGAATTATTATCCTGGATGACCGGCTGGAGCCGGTAAGCCTTAATACGGGGGGACGCTACTGGCTGGAGCAGCTGCAGCAGATGGAACAGCAGCCGAAGCCCGGCCTGCCCGGTCCGGTCAGAGCGGTCTGCCTTAGGGCGCTCGGCGGGAGTTCGCCAGGCGGGGGTATTCCAGCCGAGAGTATGCCGGATGGGGAGCAGCCTGCTGTTAACGGACTGACGCACGAAGCGCAGCCTGCCACCGGCAACTCTTCAGCGGCAAAGCTGCGCTTCCGCGCTCTGGATGGCCGCTTCATGAACGTCACAGCCAGCAGACTGGAAGGCCCGTCCGGTCTGGTCCAGCTGGCCGTATCCATTACGGCAGCCAAGGCAGCTGATCTGCAGCCCCTGATTACTGAAGCCTACGGCTTTACGGACCGCGAGAAGGAGATTATCAGCCAGCTGTCCATGGGGCGGTCAACCAAAGAGCTCGCGCAGCTTCTGCATATTTCCGCCTACACGGTGCAGGATCATCTGAAGTCGATCTTCGCTAAAGCTGGGGTCAGCAGCCGCCGGGAGCTCATCTGGCTGCTCTACTCCAAATACCAATAATCCGGTATGCGCTGTTAACAACACAAAAGACGCCCGCAGGTAAGCCGTAGGACGGCTGCTTGGGGCGCCTTTTGTGGATTATCCGGACAAATATGCAAAAAAAGAAACCCCTCTTAGATAATCCGGAAGCCGGCCAGACTGTTGCCAGCCTATTTAAAGGAGAGGTTTGCTTGCTGATGATTCTTAATAAGTAAACGCCATACGGCCATGTCCTGATGAAGGTGCTTTTAACGGAACGCCTGAACAGTACCCGGACCTGCAACAACGTTTTATTTGCGCCTGGTCGCCTTCATCATCCGGTTGTACATAATCAGTGCAGCAATAATCATCGCAATCATCGCAATGCTGCCAGCCGACTCCTCTGTCATGCCGAACAACAGGCAGACTGTAGTTACCAGTGATCTCGTCACGAAGACAACCAGAATCAGCATAATCGGCCGCCAAATATTATATTTCCTCATTCCCGCAACACTCCCATTCTAATTTTAATCAAGCTCATTTTCTCTCTGTTAGTTGCTATTATAGCATAAGCAGGAATGCGGTTACATTTCACAGTCTCCTTATGTGCTAAAATCATCCCCGGTATTCCGAAAATAACGGCAGCTCAGTCCGTTAGAACTGTGCCGCAGGCTTTTTGCGAGTCATTATTTGGATTTTGACAGGAACATTTGTTCGGTATATACTTTCTTCAGGAGGAGTGTGTACCGATGGATATGATGGAGAAGCTAGAAATTTTGACAGAATCAGCCAAATATGATGTCGCCTGCACCTCAAGCGGCTCCAAGCGCTCCGGCCAGCCCGGAAGCCTCGGAAATGCGGTCAGCTTTGGAATCTGCCACAGCTTTGCCGCGGATGGACGCTGCATTTCGCTGCTTAAGGTGCTGATGACCAACGGCTGCATTTATGACTGCGCCTATTGCATTAACCGTAAGTCTAACCCTGTCCGGCGGGCTGCCTTTACTCCGCAGGAGATCGCCGATATTACCATGCAGTTCTACCGCCGCAATTATATAGAGGGGCTGTTCCTCAGCTCCGGTATTATGCGCAGCCCCGACTATACGACCGAGCAGCTGATTGCCGCGCTTGAGCTGCTGCGCAATGAGTATAAGTTCCGCGGTTATATTCATGTAAAAGCCATTCCCGGCGCAGATGACGCCCTGCTGTCCCGGCTGGGTATGCTCGCTGACCGCATGAGCGTCAACATTGAGCTGCCCTCCCAGGAGAGCCTGCAACGGCTGGCTCCGGACAAGAGCAAGCAGTCCATCCTGCAGCCGATGAACCTGATTAAGAACAAGATTACCGAGAACAGTACGGAGCTCGTTAAATATAGACATGCACCGCGCTTCGCACCTGCGGGCCAGAGCACCCAGATGATCATCGGCGCCACGCCGGATACCGATTACCAGATTCTGAACCTTACAGAGGGGCTGTATAAGAAATACAAGCTCAAGCGGATCTTCTATTCAGCCTATACCCCGGTAGTTGAAGACTCCCTGCTGCCCTCGCTGGATACCAAGCCGCCGCTGCTGCGCGAGCACCGGCTGTATCAGGCGGACTGGCTGCTGCGCTTCTACGGCTTCGAGGCCAAGGAGCTGCTCGACGAGGCCGCGCCCAACTTTAACCCCCTGCTCGATCCGAAATGCAGCTGGGCAATCAATCACCGGGAGCAGTTCCCGGTGGAGGTTAACCGCGCTCCGTATGAGATGCTGCTGCGCGTGCCCGGCATCGGTGTAAGAAGCGCCCAGCGGATCATCAAGGCCCGCCGGGCCGGAACGCTCGACTTCCATGCGCTGAAGAAGCTCGGCGTTGTGCTCAAGCGCGCCCAGTTCTTCATTACCTGCAAAGGCCGGCCGCTGGAAGGACTTAAGGTTGGCGAGCACACGCTGCTCCGCTCGCTGATGTCCGGGCAGGAGCTGGCCAAGTTCCAGCAGCCGGAGATCGAGCAGCTCTCCTTCTTCGACGACAGCTATCTGGCCGCGCTGCCGGAAGCAGGGCGGGCCGCATCCTTCAGCTACGGAGGCTAAACGCCATGTTTAAGACGACCTCCCTGGCTTATTCCTATGACGGCAGCTTTGAAGGGCTGCTGTGCTGTGTGTTCGAGAGCTACCAGTGGAAGGAAACCCCGCTGGCCATCCATTCAGAAGGCAGCGGACAAGGACTGCTGCTGGAATCCAAATGGATCGAGACTGACAGCATTAAGGCAGACCGGGTGCTGCGCTCCATTCCGCTGAAGATATCCCGTGAAGCGCAGGAGCTGGTCCGCCTCGGCTTCTGGTCTGCTGTACCAGACAAAGAGATGCTGCTGCTGAATTTTCTTTATCTGGGCTTTACCCACGGCAGTGCGGTCATGAATATGCTGGCTGACGATACGGTCTGCGCCCTGAACAAAGCAGTCCGGCTGCTCCGCCGGGAGGGCCATCACTATCTTGGCTTCGTCCGGTTCAGCGTATACGGCCCTGTCATGGCTGCGGTCATAGAACCGCAGAGCTACATCCTGCCCGTTATTGAGGACCATTTCTGCGACAGATTTCAGAGTGAGAGCTTTATGATCTACGACCGCACCCACAGGGTAGCGCTGATCCATCAGCCGGGCCGGCACGCCATTGTGCCGCTTGATGAATGGGCTGCGCCGCAGCCGGATGAGACAGAAGCTGCCTACCGCAGCTTGTGGCAGAGCTTTTATCATGCCATTGGCATCAAGCAGCGCCGGAACGACCGGCAGCGCGCCTCCATGATGCCGAAGCGCTACTGGAAGCACCTGCCGGAGATGACCGGTATTCCGGCAGCCCGGCCGGTACAGACTGCCCGGCAGCAGAAAGCCCCGCGCCGGATGAGGAACCCGAAGCCGCGTGAACTGCAGTAAAAAGTGCCTTCCCCGTTCATTAGGGAAGGCACTCTTGTTCAGCTACAGCTCTTTCTGCATCTGGTTCAGCCGGGTTTCACAGCATATTGTATATGACCTAAAAAAGCACCCCGCAGGGTGCTCTATTCCTGTTATGAAGCTAATTTACATCTCTTCGTACGCGGCCGGGTTCTGCTCCCAGAGCCGCCCGTCCGGTTTGCTCATGCCTGAGATGACGCTCATCTCATCCTCTGACAGCTCAAAATCAAAAATCTCAAGGTTCTCCTTCTGATGCTCCGCCGAGCCGGTCCGCGGGATCGGAACCGCACCCAGCTGGATATGCCAGCGTAGAATCGCCTGGGTTGGTGTTTTGCCATGGGCAGCCGCGATGGCTGCAATCTGTTCATTCTTCAGCATGCTGTGGCCGCGTCCAAGCGGGCTCCAGGACTCCGTTATAATACCGTGCCCGGCATCCTTTGCACGCTGCAGCTCCTGATTGAACAGCGGATGCAGCTCCACCTGGTTGATGCTCGGCGCTACTCCGGTCTCTTTTATAATGCGCTCGTTATGCTCCGGCAGGAAATTGCAGACCCCGATCGAACGGACAAGCCCGCGCTTCTTCGCCTCAATCATTGCCTGCCAGGCCTCCACATATTTATCTGTCTTCGGATTAGGCCAGTGGATCAGGTACAGATCGTAATAATCAAGGCCCGCTCTATATAAGGACTCCTCAATCGTCTCAAGTGCCTCTTTATAGGCATGATGGCGCCCCGGAAGCTTCGAAGTAATCCGCAGCTCTTCCCTCGGCAATCCGCTCTTACGGACAGCCTGTCCGACCGCCCCTTCATTCTCATAATTAAAGGCTGAGTCAATCAGCCGGTAACCTGCCTCAATGGCTCCGGTCATTGCCTTCACTCCATCTGCGCCTTTCAGAAAGGCCGTACCAAAGCCTATAGCGGGAATTTTCAGACCGTCATTCAAAACCTTTTCCGGAATATGCTGGTTCACTTTGTATTACCTCCTTGGCTGGACTGGTTTAACTATTACAGCAAAATGTTGTACACCTTTTTACTATACCCTTCTTTTACCCTCTCTTCCGAAAAAAACACTCAGCCAGGCCGGAATACAGAAAAAGAGCACCCCTAAAGGTACTCTTTAACCGCTTCATGCCTCAGATGCTGTAACTGCTATCAACATCCTCTGCTTGTTCATTATTCGTTGGTGAGCTTCAGTACCTTCATCAGCTGGTACAGCAGGACTGCACTCTCCTGACGCTCTGTTTTCTTGCCTGTCTGGAACTGGAACGGGCTGTCCGCCTGCAGTATTCCGCTGTCCTGTGCGAGAACATAGTAAGGCTTCACCCATTCAGGCAGATTAGCAGGATACGCTGCTTGAGCAGCTTTTCCCTTAATGCTTGTTCCGCTATATTGCAAAGCATTGACCAGCATAACAACCATCTCCTGATGGCTGATCTCCTGATTTGGACGGAATGTACCATCCGTGAAGCCGTTAATCAATCCCGCATCAACAGCAGCATTTACTTGCACAGCATACCAGGCGCCGGACTGAACATCCTTGAAGCTTTTGGATGCCTGCTGCTTCGGCAGTATACCCAAAGCGCGGTTAAGCATTGCGGCAAATTCAGCTCGTGTGACGACTGCTTCCGCCTTGAAGCTGCCATCTCCGTAGCCGTTAATCACATTGCGGTTCGCCAGAGCCAAAATACTGTTTTTATAAGGACTGCTGCTGCTTAAATCTTTAAATTGTACCTGATTCTGAACAACGGTATATACAGAGTTTCCTTTGCGCTTCATGGTTACCTGCAGAACCCCATCCTTCCACTCCCACGTGGTAGGCACCGGAACAAAGGCCTGTGTGACCGGATCATAGGTTAATCCGCTGTAAACAGCATTTGTATCCTGGGCAACCTTAAAGCTGATACCATGACTTACATAAGCGGAGAATGCGGACAGGATCTGATCCGTACCGCTGCCTGTCAGCTTAACCTCATAGTCCACGGGGTTGCCCAGCACTACAGCAGAAGATCCCTTTAACTGGTTATCCAGCTTAACCTTATAATCATTTGCCGCCTGGGCAATTGTGATTACAATTTCTCCTTCTGTCTTACTACTGGAAGACAAAGAATTGACCGGCAGCTGAAGCTTGCCTGACGCAGATTCCAGGATCAGCACAGCGTCTTTTGCACTGCCATTAATACTATCCAGAACACTTGAACCAATCCGGAACTGGGCATGCTGCGTTACTGCGGTTTCATCAGCCTTGACAGTAATGACCGGACTCTTTTTGAATTCAGCATCAGTCAGAATCTTTGAAATATAAGCGGAAGAGATTTCCGTCAGTGAAGAACGGGTGCCGTCTGTATTCTCTTGCATTGTAGTCACGAGCTTGGCATCTACCGCAGGCGCAGCGCCAGAACCACCGGTTGCACCGGCATTTCCAGGGCCGCCCACGTTTCCAGGGCCGCCGCCGTTTCCGGGTACGGTTCCTGCTCTGTCGTCAATAATAGCCGGCACAGTAACCAGAGTACCCATACTCTCAAATCTATTAACGGTCTGACGGGTAATTACAATCTTATCTCCAGGATTGCCGATATTTCCAACAGGAACGGTAATAGTTGAACTATTTGGAGCAACGATTCCATAACCATAGTAACGGTACTGCTTTTCATCGTACACACGGATAATATCTCCCGGCATCAGGTTATTCACGACAACCTTATCCGATTGAATCCAGTATTTATATACACTGATGGACGATGCCGCAATATCCGGCGTTACTTTTTCCAGAAATGCCCCCTTACTGTAGAACGGGGAAACAAAGCTGTCATTCTCTGTAAAAACACCGATTCCCAGCGCTTCATCAGGTACTGCTATATCGAGGGTAAGGCTATAATTTTTCTGTCCGCTGCTTACTACGGCTAAAGCTTCTCCTATGGGGCCTTCCGCATCAACAAAGTACAAAGAATATCGTGCGCCAGGCAGTTCTTCTGCTCCTGCAGTCCACTTCACTGTGCCTTTAAATACATTAATTGCCGGATCACTGTCTGTCAGCACTATATCTGACGGGAGATAGCCGGGTGCATCATAGAACGGTACGAGGAGATACATATCCAGCACACGTTCGCTAACAAAAAGACCGTCGCCTTTAAGAACCGGGAACACCCCTAAGCCTACTGTCCCTTTAGGCACATCACTGAAGGATATATCGTAGATAAATAATGAATCTGTTGATAATTCTCTCTCTTTAAGCGCCCAAGATGATTGAAGCTTTTTTCCAGTGCTATCTACAAAATAAATCGAATAAGCTAGAATATCTTCATCGCTGGCAGCCGGTTTGAAGGACAAGAATCCGCCAATCCGTCCGGCAGCCATATCATCATCTACAAACTCTCCATTCGAGGGCATCAGTGAAGCACTTCTTACATTCTGCATTTCTTCAAGACTGTCAAACTTATATAATTTACTGTCTGTAGATAAGAAAATAGCCTGGTCATTCCCCACATAAGCTTTGTTGATAGTCATAAATAAATCATATGTTTGTGAAAAACTGTCTCTGTCGTAAACTTTAGTTTTGCTGAATACCAGGCTACCGCGCGCATAAATAATATCATCCTGATAAGTTCCATAAATAATAGAAGGTTTATCCAGGTCATATCTGGAGTATCCGTAATAAAAACTGTTACCATCCATTAGCAACGGATAATATGAACCGAACTGTCCATAGCTTTCAAGCAAATCAAAACTCTGGCTGTTGAACTTTTCGAAGCCCATAAAACCCATTCTATAGATAATTTCCCGATCCGGATCGAACGCAAAGCTGCTATACGTGGAACTAATATTGGTCTCAACTTCGTATACAGCATCCGAGACAGAGCTGTATACTGCTGAAGTAACACTTATACCGGGACTGAATGAACTTCCGCTATAAATAATCCGGTTATTATAATCAGGGAATACATTTATCGGATAATGTCTGGTCGTAACCTTGGCAATATCCGTTTCCTGCGGTATACCGTCATGCAGATTGACAACATTAATATGATTTTCGCCTTCGAAGATTACATAGAGCTTGTTATCAAATAATTTGATTTGTCTCGGTTTGGAGCCGATGAACATTTTCTTTAACACACTCAGGTCTGCTTTGCTGATAACAGCCAGCTCATTGGTATCGGCAAGAATGGCATAAATATAAGCGGAGCTGTCGTTCGTAATCCAGTCTGTAATGGTATAGTCACTCTTGAGTGAATGAACACCGGATGTAAAAAGTGCTGACTTTTTAGGAGGGATCGAAAGATCTACTCTGGTAATCGTTTTGCCGTCAAAATACGAATTCACTGTTCCAACGAGATAAGCTCGGCCCTTGGAATCAACCAGGGCAAACCGAGGATCATTAGCAAACGGGACCAGTAGTGTATACGATTCCCTATCGTAGACTCCCTGTATCGTAACAACGTAAGTATCTGTCACAGACAGGATAACTGATTCAAGGTATGAATAGCTGTTAGGGGATCTTGGATAGCTGCCTGTAGTCTCAAGTACGTTAAATTTATTAAATTCATGTCCGCCAAAATATACGGATTGTCCATCTATGAAAATATGCTTAAGCGCAAATGAATCACTGCCGCCAATTTCCATATTATCGTAAGAATCATTACTAATTATGGCTCCGCTCTCTGCATCTAAGGCGGTTAATCCGGCATGAGTGGATATCCGACCGGCATATAGCGTATTAGTAGCCTCATCAATGGCCAGAGCCGCCTCATCAATTGAGAATTCTCTGGTTAACATAGTTGCTGCACCGCTAGCCTTGTCATACTTATAAATCCCCTCAGCAGTATCATAATACAGGTATTTAGAGCTGGCAGCGACTGAACTGGGAATCCCGGTTGTAATAATAGTACCCGTAACCTGTTGAGCAGAAAGGTCCACTGTCTTAATCATAGTCGCTCCGGAAAGGGCAATCTGTAAAAATTGTCCGTCCTTTGCCAGATACGAAGGTCTTGAGCCTACATTTAACGTCTTCTCAATTTTAAAATCACTGAGCCGGATAAAATAGAGATTATTCTCACTGCTTGAGACGGCGTAGATATAGCCTGCCTCTTCATCCATAATCCAGTCCGTTAAGTCAGCGGGGAGTGAGAGCTCCACAGAGGATGCTGATGGCTCTGCACTGGCTTGAGGCATAATCACCCCGGGCAGATTAAATATCAAAAGCACTAACAGAAATATTACTAGACATTTTTTCCCCGTTTTCATAAATCGAGCTCCTTGTTGTTGGTTTTTACCAGATTTCATCATACTATGCAGTGGAAATTCTTTCTATTAAATTTTAGGAGATTAGGCCCAATTTTGATCAAATATGAACAAAAACCAAGTACATAGACAAATATTAAAAAAGCAGGGGAGAGGAAGCACGGCACCCTGCCTTTCAGTCTATTTTTATAGCATCGCAATATAGATTCCGCAATATAAATCGCAGCCGCACCATCAGAAAAAAGCGGCCCCGAAAGGCCGCTCCCCCACTCTACTCCAGCTTCATATAAAATAAATTCGCCGTACTATCCTTGGTAATCGTATGCGCCCCCGCCGCAAGCGGAATCGTTGCGATCCGGTTCGTGATCGGATAGCTTGTTCCGTCTACTTTAATCTGCGTTCCTTCGTCGTTGAACACGAGGGTTAACGTCGATGCTGTTGCAGCCGTAAACTGGATGCTGGTCGAGCTCTCGATTTTCAGACATTGGGTCAGGGTCAGGCCATTGTAAACTACCGTCCCTTTGCTGGTAGAGAGATTACCTTGAATAGTATAGAAGCTGCTCGTTTTTCCGGATGCCGTAAAGTTATGGACAGACGCTCCCGCAGCCGGGGTCGATGTCGGTACCGGAGTTGCTGTTGGCACAGGCGTTGCTGTCGGTGCAGGAGTCGCTGTAGGCGCAGGTGTTGCTGTTGCTGCCGGTGTAGGCGTAGGCGTTGCTGTTGCTGCCGGTGTAGGCGTAGGCGTTGCTGTTGCTGCCGGTGTAGGCGTAGGCGTTGGTGTGGCACCGGAATTGCCACCTACAGAGACCAGCTGGGTAGTATAACCCCGTATCGCCGACATCAGTGCGGCATTGAGCGCATACGAAATATCATCCACTGCATTGTTAAAGGTCCAGCTAAAGTCGCCGCCGCCCAGGCGCCCGGCTTTTGCTCTTACATTCTGCTCAACCGCACTTACGCTGTCAACCGCAGAGGCACTCACTCCCGTATTCACGGACGTATCAAAGTTGTTGTAGGCTGTTCCGCCTTTTAAAGCTTTGAACGAACTCGGGACACTCTCACTTCTTGAGGATGCCAGATAAGCATCAAAAGAGGTCGCATTAGCCGCAGCAGTCCCCGTGCCGGAGTTAGCATAGATCAGGCTGGCTGCACCCGTCACCTGATTGTTATACGCCTTGATCATCCCGCCGTTTTCGCCGGAGAAGGTACCTTCCCCGAGTGCATCCGTGCCCTGCAGGGAGATCATCATCGGATATTTAGCATTGCGGAAGACGTTGGATTCTACAAAAGCGGAGCCTCCGTTTGTAACACCCACGCCATATTTGGAGATTCCGTCAAAATAGTTATTATAAATATGGACAGACGCTACCCGGATACGCGGATGGCGGGAGTCCGAGTGATCGAACCAGTTATGATGGAAGGTAGCATAGAATTCCGATGGCTCAGTCAGGCCGACCAGTGAAGCTTTTCCCGAATCAAAGTAATGGTTATAGGAGATAGTAATATAGGAAGAACCGTTCTTGAGGTCGGTCGAGCCGTCACCCTTGGCCTGATCCGCATCCCCGCCTGCCGCTCCGTAGAAAATATCATTATTATGCACCCACACATTTGCATTCCCGGTATCCATCGACACGCCGTCGTCAGGGAACAGCATCAGCCCCAGGTTTCTTACTTCTACATTGCCCACATAACGGAGGAGCAGCCCCCAGCCGTATGCATAAGCATCCTTGCCGATTCCTTCGATGGTTATATTCATTTCCGAAAAATTATTTTTGCCTTTGACCTGCAGATAACCGCTGCTGTTCAGCTGACCGCTCAGATCCGAAGCCGTTACCTTCCCGATAAGCCGGATGGCCAGCGGAGTTGTATCATAACCCTTTTGCCGCAGATTCAAAATATCACCCAGACCAACACCGGTCTGCACCGTACCGGAGCTGCTCGTTTTGACAGGCAGGGTTACTGTTTGAGCGGTCTGCGAGGTAATATAAAGGACCTCTGCGCCAGTTCTCAGCGTTCCGTTGGCGTTATAAGCGCCGGAGCCTGTACCGAAGGGAGAGCTTGGTGAAAAGGCAAATCCCGACCGGTCATGCGCCGTTACATTCAGCGTGCCTGTTACGCTGTCCGCGGTTCCTCCTCCTGACAGCACAGCCACTACCTTCATTACATAGCTTCCGGCGGCCAGCCCGACTGCATCCGCCCTCCAATAGGAGGCGTATTTGCGGATTAGCTGATTGTCCAGCTGCTGATACTGTGAGTCCGCTGCGCCTGCCTGCTTCACATATACGTTATAACCTGTTGCACCGCTTACCGGCGACCACTCTGCATAAGCCGTTTCATTCCAGCCTCCGCTTCCGGTAATCGATAACCCTGCCGCATGTACTGTAGGGCTTGCCCAGTTGCCTGCCACCAAAGATAATGCCATTGAAAATAAAAGCAAAATGCCTGTTACCCTTGCTATCCTCTTCTTCACTTCATTCCCTCCCATAAATTAGGTCCTGAAACACCCTCAGCATATCCCCGTGTAAGCGGTTGCGAAACAATCATTTACTCATATCGCAAGCTGTATTGCAGAATTCTGGCTTAATGATTATTTGACAGAGGGATGATCGTTTTCTTCCCTGCTTGCGGACTACAGGCGGGCGGGACCACAGCAAAACAACCCCACAATGTGAGCCTGTACCCGTATGCTGACTCGTGTGCTTTGCGGGGAACCAAAGAACGCATTCATTCTTTATTACCAAAAAAAGCAGCCGGTTAGGGCTGCCTGCAACTCTTTTCTCAATAGCTCCGCGAGTATTCCGCTTTCTCATGTAAATGAACAATATCATGGCCCGTCGGATTCTGGAATACCCGCAGCCCGAAGGTTGGGATAACCGCAAAAATATGATCAAAAATATCTGCCTGCACCGATTCATACACGCCCCAGGTGGTGTCATTGCTGAATGCGTAGATCTCCAGGGGCAGCCCGTTATCTCCCGGTGCCAGCTGGCGGACAAGCAGCGTCATATCCTTATGAATTTTCGGATGATTCCGGAGATATTCCTGAATGTAGGCTCTAAATATACCGATATTCGTAAGCTGCCGTCCGTTCACCTTGCTCTCCGTATTGACCTGATGCTCGATATTATAGTCATTAATCTCACTTATTTTCGCCGTTACATAATCATTTAAATAGTGGATCTTCTGAAACTCCTCAATCATTTCCCTGGTACAAAAGCACACGCTGCTCGTATCGATATACACACTGCGTTTGATCCGTCTCCCGCCCGATACCTGCATGCCCCTCCAGTTTCTGAAGGAGTCTGAAATAAGCGCGTAGCTGGGAATCATTGTGATCGTTTTATCGAAGTTCATCACCTTTACAGTGTTCAGGGTAATGTCGATGACCTCTCCGTCCGCATTATATTTGGGCATCTCAATCCAGTCGCCGACCCGCACCATATCATTGGAGGACAGCTGAACACCAGCCACCAGGCCCAGTATGGAATCCTTGAAAATCAGCATCAGCACCGCAGATAAAGCCCCCAGCCCGCTAAGAATGATCAACGGATTCTGCCCGATCAGGTTGGAAATTACCACAATGGCGCCAATGATGAACAGAATGATTTTGGCAACCTGAATGTAGCCCTTAATCGGTCTAATCTTAGAGACATCAAAGGAACGGTAAATCGCATCAACCGCATCAAGCAGCGCATTCAGTATCGTGATGGTTACGATAATCATATAGGTCATTGCCGCTTTTTCAATCAGGGACTGAAATGACGGAAAAATAGAAGCCGAGTAGTAGATAATGAAGGCCGGCGCCAGATGGGACAGCTTGTGGAACACCTTTTTCTCCAAAATAATGTTATCCCACGTATACCGGTTGTTATGGATGATATGAATGATGACCCGCAGCACAATCTTTTTGACTACAAAATTAGCCAGTACACAGAGCAGTGCTATAAAAACGACCATGATTATACTCGAAAGATAATCCAGCATCACCCCGCCTACACCAAACTCCAACAGCTGATTCTTAATAAAATTCATAGCTTCCTCCTGTCTTCAAGCACTGGCCTATCATTATAAAGGAGTACCCGGAGTTACGCAAAAATCGGTTCCATTGTATGTATATATTCAGCGAAATGCAAAACGATAAGTAACAGCCCCGCGGCATCCACCGCGGGGCTGTTTGTTAACAGATATCAAGTCTTACAGGTCCAGACCCAGATCAAGCACGATATTCAGCATCCGCATGATAATCGTTACCGACTGATCACGGGTAGCTGTATCGTTCGGTGCGAACTTACCATTGCCCATACCGGATACGATACCTGCTCTGCTAAGCTGTTCAATGCTGTCCGCAGCCCAATGATTGCTAAGATCGGAAAACCCGGCTGCATTGGCAGGAGCACTCATGTCGAGCACACGGGCCAGGATTGCAGCCATTTCAGCACGGGTGATCTGCTGATTAGGACTATAGCTGCCGTTGCCGGCACCGTTTACAATACCTGCGCGATGCAATGCGCTGATATAGGTATCCGCCCAGTGGCCACTGGTATCGGAGAAGGAACCTGTTCCTCCTGCCGTATCCATGCCTAACGTACGGACGATCATCGCAGCGAATTCAGCCCGGGTTACATTATTTGAACCGTTAAATGCACCGTTAGCGTTGCCTTCAACAATGCCAAGCTGTGAAGCAGCCTGAATTGCTTTTGCAGCCCAATGCGTCTGCGGCACGTCAGAGAAGCTGACCGGCTGGTTTGCCTGCAGGGATTGCTGCAGCTTAGCCTTTATCTGCTCTGCGTTTGCGATGGTACTCTTGAATACCGGTCTGTCCGGTGTCGGCGTCTGTGCAGGAGAGCCTGTATCTGTTCCAGAGCCAGGACCTGCTGTAGGACCCGGAGTTGGCGTCGGGGCTACCGGATTAGGTGCCGGATTATTATTCTGGTACACCGTTACCATAATCTTTAAGTTAGCAGGCTCACCTGCGCTGAAGACGAAGGTCAGAATATCGCCATTCGACAGTGTCGCCAGATAGCTGTTCTTAATTGTAACCTCCTGCTTGCCATCCGGGGTTACAGCAGCAAGGCTGTAGTCGGTGTCAGCAAGTGCCGTTTCGCCTTTTTTGATTCCGCTAAGCGTATTGCCGTTTAATGTTACCGTTACCGTGATATCGGCTCCCGCATTCGAGTAGTATGTGGTCTCAGTTACAGACAGCATAGAATTCTCTGCCGGTGTCTCGTCCACTTCTACAGTGTAGTAAATGTTAGACACCGGAAGCTGCATATTCTGAACCTCATCCCGGATGTCTTCACCCAGGTAAAAGCTCAGATGTGCCGGCTGGTTATACATGGCGTTCTGCGAATTTGCCGCCAGACGATACTGCGGATCATGCATCAGCGTATAAATCACATTGTCTGTCGGAATATCGGTCGTGTAGATTCTCAGCGCATTATTGTCATCAGTACGGACAAGAACCTCATCACGCCAGTCGCCGAAAATATCAGCAATCAGGCTTGGGTTTGCTTTGGTTCCGTTGTTGGAATACGTTCCGGTTAAGGTCTGGAGCGTTGTAAGCTCACTTTGCTCCGTTGCCACATCATAATTAAATTTCGTAATCGAAGGAGCAACTGTTGAGTTGTAGTTATCCGGACCGTCAAAGAACTCGCTCAGCAGATCTCCGTCCCAATACAGGATGAAGTTAACAGGTGCCTTGTTAGAAACACCGATACCGCCTACATCACTTGTAATCAATTCTCCGCTCACAATATTATACATGGGCGTTCCTACAGCCCAAACCTCAAAGCCTGGTAAAGGAGTTACATTGGCTGCAACGCCGCGCCCAACATCGCCCAGGTTAGCTGAATATGTCCACACAGCCTCCCCTGTGGAACCGCGAACCAGGGTTACGTTGTTCGGCGGACTGGCTTCATGCGGCTGGAAAACATAGATTTCGTTGCTGTCAGGCACCATTGCGGCTACATGCAGCGCGTCCCCGTGTCCTCCGGCCACTGTCCCTCTAGTACCGTTTGTGCTCCATACAATCGTTCCGTCCTGGTCGATCGTGATACCGCCAAGCACAACCTCGTTATAACCGTCATAATCCACATCGGCAACCTGTACATTGTGATTGCCCTGATTGTTGCCGGCATTCCAGTCAGCCAGCGTAAACGTCCAAATCTCCACAATTTTACCGTCAATAAACTGATAGGCAGCTACGTACTGCGGGCCGTAGTGGGCACGCACCTCTATAACCGTAGGATAAGGCTCCGCGCCGTATTCACCATTTTTCGGCATATAGGCAACAGCTCCATTAAAGCGGTCGCTGCGGTTATTATTGTTATCGCCCCAGTTTGCGCTAATACTGTACGGTGCAAAATAATCAACGGTATCAGCCGGCTTCCCGGTTTCTCCATTAAATACCGTAAAGGTTTCCGGGCCGGACGCCACTCTGCCCAGCGCCGTGTTATTGATCTGGTTATCTTTTGCCGGATTCTGAAGGCCGCCTACCCATACCGCTTCCGGGTCGCCCAACACCCAGGCAGGAGTGTCCGTCAGATCATCAATAGTGCCATCTGCTTTAGGAAGATATCCTCTTGTTCCGTCGGCTGTCTTAACGGAAAACTCCGCTTTTCCGTCCTGATCCAGATCGTAGAAATTAAAGGCACTGTGATGCGCGCTGGACACGATATTGATACCCAGGTTAATCCTCCACAGCAATTTCCCTTCCAGCGTATAGGCATCAAAGATCGTCTCGCCGGTGTGCCTGTTGGTGAGGCCCGGATCTTGTGCCTGGGACGGATACCATTTTACAAGAATCTCATACTGTCCATCACCATTAATATCAGCTACAGAGGTATCGTTAGCTGTATAGGTAATGGGCTCGGCATTCGATGTTGCACCATAGGCAAGTGCCGGATTATCACGATCTGCCGGTCTCTGCAGCGGAATATCAATATAATTATTGGCCCATGCCGTCGCGGGCTTGCTCACTGCACCAGTGCTTATGGTCTGTACTTCGTATACGTCTCCGGTTGTGCCGCCTGCATCCACATAATCCAGTACAGTAACCGGTGATGTATTGATTTTATCCCCGTTTCTGAATACGTTGAAGGTTAAGCCTTTGTTATACTCAGAGGATAGCAAACGCCAGGTTACAAGCACACCGTTGCCGCTGTTCACCGGAACTGCTACTACCCCTCTATCCAGCCATTCCATTGAGATTGGCCTGGAGGTAATCTTCTCTTTATGACGGTTCTCAATGTACAGCTTCGCCTTTAACCCCATCCGGTTAACTGCGACATCCGCAACACCCGTAAGCGTTCCTGCATAGGAGAATACGCCCTGCTTATCTGCTGTATACACTAGCTCTGCTGCCGGGGCAGACCACGGGGCTTCTGTTAATGCCCAGGTTACGCCTACTTCCGCAGTAGTATCGTCCGCCAGCTTAACCTTAACGGTTGCCGGCAGATTAAGCCCTGCCTCGTCAGCAACATCGCCGATGTACACGGTCTTGAACCAGCTCTGCAATGTATTGCTGTCTGCTGTTTCAGGGCGCTCCGCCAAGAACTCGTACGGCAGCACTTCGACAATCGTGTCAGCTGAAAGCTGCTTAGTAAAGAAATACAAATTATCTATGCCATTATCAACAACACCGACGTTATTTCCGCCTGCGCGCTCACCTGTAAGGACAAATGAGCTGATCTGGCTGCCCTCAAAAGGAATCGTCAGCACAGACGGCACTGCCTCAGCAGCATCTCTAGGAACAAGGGAAACTGTGGCGAGCATTGTATCAAAATCAAACTCAACACCTACCTTATACCATACATTTACTTCGTTATAAGTAAAGGCGTGGTAACGGTCACTGCTCCAGAAGTTAGCCGGGTTAGGTCCGGTCGGCCCCGGCAGGGTCCCTGCAAACGCACCTATTGTTCTCGCCCCGTCATAGGTACCTGTTCTTAGACTAAGCAGAACATTGGCCCCGTCCTGGAAGCTCAGGTTAAACGTATTCTGCAGTGTAGTAACCGCTGGAACCTTCCAGTCTAAATGAACATAGACCTTACTGCCGGAGACAGCCTTGGGCAAGTCTCCCTTGCCGCCGCGGTTGCCTGAGCCGGATGCATCAAATCTGAAATAGTTATTAACCTGAGGCGTTTCCTCTCTGGCAATCGTGTGATAGTTGCCCCCGGCAAATATCCACAGCGGAGCTGTTCCGCCTGCAGCAAAATTGCTTCCGAACTCCTGCGTATATCCTTCTGCTAACAGAGCAGAAAAGTCCGGAGCTGGTTCTGTAACGGAAGGAACATATTTTACTGTGACCGGCACGCTGTTCTTAACAGACCCCTCCATTGTGGACACAGCTGTAAGAGTAGCCTCGCCTGCACCGATTGCGGTTACCTTTACACTCATATCCGGATTTACCGCTATCGCAGCAACCTTCTCGTCGCTGATAGACCATGTAAACGTCCGGTCGGTCGCATTAACAGGCATTACAACCGCACTGTATGTGGCTGAATGCTTGTCTGCCAGCGAACCCTCTCCATATTCCAGATGAGCAGCGGAAGAAGGAGATATCGTTAATTCGCTCGGGTTAATGACCGGTTTCACTCCGCCGGATGCTGCCGCCTTGAAGAGAATATTATCAACGCGCATGCCATACGTGTCTTCATCCCAGTCAACGCCCGTTACTGCGTTAAATCTTGCCCAGTTTTGTCCGCTTGCCCGGCTTGCCCCGATGCTCATACTGGTCAGCTTGTCGGAACCAATTGCGATCGGCTGCGGCGAAGTGTATACTCTGGAACCACCGTCGGTAACGCTGACTGACGCTACTTGGGCCAAAAGATTAAGACTCAGGGTTGCCGACAGTTTGGTCAGTCGCGGCACGCCTGTTAGCGCAGCAATGGACGTGCCTGTTGCCGGAGCATTGGCCGCGTTCATGTTACCGGCGTAATAGGATATGGCCGCCGGTGAGTCTGCATTCGTTCCGCCGCCGGCAGTCCGCAGCGTTATAACCTGATCTGTCCCGTTATTTAGGCGGACATCAAGCGAGTTGGCGCCGGGACGGGTAATATCAGCCCACCAGTCAAAGGATACTTCAACCTGATCCTTGCCGGTAAGGTCATATTCACCGCTATTTAAGGGAAGCGTCCACCAGTAGCTTGCTTGTTTGGCCTCATTTGAATCCGTATCGGATGGAGGTTGTACGCGAAGTGCTTTATTTGATTCATAGACAGCTACTGTAACAGACCCGGAGCCAGTGGCTGCCGGAGCACCGGTTACTGTCCCTGCCAGCTCGCCATCTTCAAAATCCAAAACACCGCCCACTTGTGTCAAAGCTACTGCTGCAGTTGAGGGGCCGCCGCCTTCGGGTGCACCTAATACCATTGAGGGCATCAGCGTAATTACCATTGAAGCTGTGAGAACTGCAGACATGTACTTTTTAAGCCTTCTCTTCAATACCTTCACTCCTCTTTGTAAAATCATGAAGCTGCCAGGTCCTGCTGAAAAAGTTCGCTCTCCAGGTCTACTGAGTTAAGCGCTTTCAAATGAAGATTTAAAATAAAGCGCTTTCTATTTTCTGCTCACCTCAATTCTCTATGAATTTATTAGACCGGCTCCAGATCTTCTTGCATGGATTGCCAAAGATATGTCAGATTGTAAGCCATCGCTGAATGCGCTGTAAATCATGGCTACTGATTTCTATTATCATTTTTGATCATCTATCAAAAGTGAGGGTTAGGCGCATATTCTAATCAAATTTAACGAATTTTTAAGATATCTCCCTGTAGCTGCCCGTGATTAACGCATTAGTAACAATCTACATTTGTGCATAATATCTCGGGTTGGACTTTTTGGAACGTTTACTACTATTTTGAATTTTCTATTAAAACAGCCCAGGCACATCAAAAAAAGCGGTAAGAGTTCTGCCTCTCACCGCTTTCTTACACACTATAGTATTCCTTCCGGCAAAGGCCGGGAACGATGTTCTTACTCGCCCCTATAAGCCTTATGCAATACTGCAAGGTCGAATTTCTTCATCTGCATAAAAGCCTTCGTCACACGCGCGATTTGCTCCGGTGTTCCTTTTCCCAGTAGCTCGTCCATTTCAGAAGGTACAATCTGCCACGAAATACCGAATTTATCCTTCAGCCAGCCGCACTGCTCAGCCTCGGGAACGGCCGACAGCTTCTCCCAGTAATGATCAATTTCCTCCTGCGAATCACATTTCACCATAAAGGAGATTGCCTCGTTGAAGCTGAATTTATGCTCATGTGCACTGTCCATTGCGGTAAACCACTGGTTACCCAGCCTAAAGTCAGCGAACATAAGGGTCCCTTCCTGGTCAGGCTCCGAGCCCTTAGGATAGCGGGCAATCGTTCCCTGCTGTGAGTTGCCAAATACGGATAAATAGAGAGACATCGCCTCTTCCGCCTTACCGCATTGATCACCTACAAACAAAAAGGACGGAATAATAGCCGGCCGCTCCTCGCCCTCCGGATTCGTAAGCATCAGCTGCCAGGACACGCCAAATTTATCCTGAATCCAGCCATACCGCTCACTGAACGGATATTTATCAAGCGGCATTAGTACCTGTCCGCCCTCAGATAGCTTGCTCCAGATCTCATCTATTTGCTTAGCTGCGTCCTTATCGCGTGACGGATCAAAGTTAACGAAGAAGGACACGGACGGATTTAACTTAAAATAAGGCCCTGCACTGATCGCCATAAACTTCTGTCCCCATATTTCAAAAGAAACCTGATCACAGTCGCCTGACGGTGTGTCACGCAGTGTATGAACACTCGTAACCTTGGATTCGGGGAAAACAGCGGCATAGAAATTAGCGGCTTCTACCGCTTCTTTGTCATACCATATATGCGGCACAATGGACTGATTATGATTGGTCACCGTTCTTCCTCCCCGGCTGCTTGCCCATTCGGAGCAACATCCACCTGAAAAGTAACGCCGAACTTGTCCTTAACAATCCCATACAACGGACTCCAATCCGTCTTCTGCAGAGGCATGACCACCTGACCGCCGACTGCGAGCGCAGCAAAAATCTCCTGCCCTTCTGCCTCCTCTGAAGGATGAACCGCAATCTGAACCGTATCCCCGTCCGCCTGATGTTCAGTGCCCGGAAAAGTATCAGAAAACATAAGATCAGCATTACCTACCTTCAATTGTGCGTGCATAATGAGGGATTTCATCTCCTCCGTCAGCGGATGATCCGGATTCTCCGGCAGATCCCCAAACGTCATGATCCCGACCACGCTCCCGCGCAGCGCTTTTTCATAAAAATGCAGCGCTTCTCTTGTGTTTCCATTAAAAACAAAATACGGATTCAAACCGATTGACATCATTTTCATCCCCTTTGGAACAAGTTGGTCAGTCAGCTCTATTATACACAAAATTTTAGGGAAATAAACGAAATTATACGAACATATGAACGCTTTTTATATTGTAATAGTAGATTTAGGAAATGGGGTGCTGGTGGGGGAAACACCCTTGCAGGTAGCGAGAGTTTTTGGAGTCTAAACGTTAGTTTTCATTCCAACCTTGTAAATTACCGCTCTAACTCCGATCTTTAGAGCTCTTTTGAAAAGCTGCGATATTCAGAAATCCAACTAAGACAGCTTCCTCTTTCTGGAATCCTAAAATTCAATTTGAGGCTCATTAAACGGTTGTACAGATATCGATTGCAGGGCATCAGATAATCAGGGTTTAATTCCACGCACTACAAATAGCATATAAATTTGAAAGTCCCATACTCTTTTCTGGCTTATGATGAGTTCTTTACGCTTATCGTACCGCTGACAGATCAATGCTCTGAGTTCCTCAGCATATGTATACTTGCCGTCAAATTGGTTTAATCCCATTTCTAATCCTTCTATGGCCTGCTGACGCTCCAACTCTACCATTCTTAGCTTTTGCTCAATGGAATTACTTGAGTTATCCAGAATTACCGGCAAGGTAATTGCGTCTACTTCTATTTGAACGAAACCAAGTTCCTCGAATAGTAATGGTAATACTGAAGGCTCTGTTGCATACTTTCCAATTCCCCTCGAAGAATCTTTCCTCGACCAGATGTCATGAATCGGTTTCCATAACTCTTGTTCCCTAACTGATATCCCAGCATGTGGAGCTGATAACGACGTAGAGACAATGCTTTTATCAGGACGAGCGCTCATCACTGAGACCACCCCACCTGATTTACATATTCGCTGTTGTTCAAGTAGAAAATCCTGATTTGGAACATGTTCGATCACCGTATGCGATAGGCAGGCATCAACAGAATCAGAAGGAAGCGGAATTTTAAGTATATCGCCTTGCATGTATGTAATATTATTTATCCTCTGCTCTTGAGCTTCTTTCCTGGCGTACTCAACAAAAGTAGAATCGCGGTCAATACCTATGAGAGAAACATCATGATTCAGCCACTTCGATATTTTTCGGGTCAATGTTCCAGGACCACATCCAAGATCGACTATACTCATTCCAGGCTGTAATCCTAATGCTCTGATAAAACAATCCTTTCGGTCATCGCTGAATCTAAGCTCTCTTGTGTAATCTAAAGTCTTAGGACCTTGAATAAGGGTTGACCAATAGATATCCATAAGCTCACCTCAATCTCAATAAATGGAATACCGTTCCAATCAAGAGTATATTATTAAAACCCTTTTACTAAAATGTTTAATTTCACTGTTAGAAAATATAATGCTCCTATAGATAATTTTTTTCTTATTTCATTTGAAAACAAAAAAGACACCCATCAATGGTGTCTTTCAGTCTACTCCATATGGAGCCGAGGGGAGTCGAACCCCTGTCCGAAGATAACGGCACATAAGTTTCTACGAGTGTAGTCACGGATTTGATGTCACCCGAGTATCGCCCCGTAACCGGGAGCATCCGCTCATACGACACTTCCATGTTCACTATTTCCTCAAAGCATTGATCTCCTGCTCTGTTAATCCAGTGGCCTTTACTATGGTCGTTATGTCCAGATTTAAATCAAGCATATTTTTAGCCACTTTTTTTATACCTGCCATTTCTGCACTTCCCAGCATAGAAGCCTCATCATGCAGATACTTCTGCCTGGCCTCATACAATCGTCTAGCATCCGAATCCTGACTCAGATATTGCAGGGTATCCATTGCTTTTTCCAATCCTGGCTCATTCATCTTCAACACCTCCCATTGTGATGTATCGGCACCTTTCAGAAAAAGCAACCAATTGATCAGTCCGCCTTCAGACGGTACACTACGTTCATCTAGCTTCGGCAACTCTAGAAAATGAACCTCTATGTCATCAATTAACTTTATTCCTGTCCGGTCTTCACGCAAATGGAATACATTATGATATTGCTCATTCTTCAGGAACGCATAGTTTAAAATATTAATCGTCACACATTTTTTCAACTCTAGATACTTCTCACCCTCACTGAGTTGACTCGCATACCGTTTGCTCCAATAAAAGAGTGTTCTTTTCTCTATGTCGTACTTATTAAATAATTGCATCTCTATATCAATTAGTTTACCTTCAGAAGTTTTAGCATAAACATCAAAAATGGACTGCTTGTCGAGTGGATCGTCTTTATCCGTATAAGGGTTCATTAGGATGATCTCGGTCAGTGGTGGCTCGCCAGCTTCCGTAAATATACGGCTAAGAAATGCCAGCAGCACATCCTTATTGTTCTCACTGCCAAATATCCGTTTGAATACAAAATCTACCCGCGGGTCGAGTAATTCCATCGGCATCAGCTCCATTCTTTATTATTATAGCATTTCCTAAGGGTTTTGAACCCTGTAAAGAGGTATAAGTCCCTCAGATTAATCTAACTATTATCAGCATTAAAAAAATCTATACAACGAAAAAAGACACCCCTAAAGGTGTCTTTCACTGATACTCCATATGGAGCCGAGGGGAGTCGAACCCCTGTCCGAAGATAACGGCACATAAGTTTCTACGAGTGTAGTCACGGATTTGATGTCACCCGAGTATCGCCCCGTAACCGGCTATACGTTGGGTCAGCCTGATTATCTTCTTCTGCTGACCCCAGGCGGAGACCAGACAGCGTATCCCACTACTTGTTAGCCCCTATCCCTGTCACATGGGCGATGCAGGGTAGAAGCACGCACACAGGTTATTAAGCTGCGAAAGCGTAGTTGTTGTTTTGTTTGCCGTTTAATAGGCTTTAGCGTTGATGAAGCGGACGCGTCCCCACTACTCGCTGCTCATGCTCGAACTACCCCCGTCGAATCCAAGAACGGCCCCTCATTAAAAAGGGCGCTTCGGATCAAGCGGATCTTCTTAGCAAGAGAGATCCAATCTGCAGCCTCAAACCTGAGAACTGCCACGAAGCAAAAATCTTACTTACCCAGTATAGCACATTTATCAACACTTTAACACGTGGGTTAAAGGAATTGAAGGAGCAATCTGGAATTCCGTCTTCCGGTAACACACGTTACCAGACTATCTGGCGATCTTCTGCTTCTCACGCAGCGCGCGCTGGATATCGCGTTGAGCGTCCTTTTTGGCGGCTGAGTCGCGTTTGTCGTATTGCTTCTTACCTTTACCGAGGCCGATCAGCAGCTTGGCATAGCCGTTACGTACATAGACCTTCAGCGGCACTATCGAGTAGCCATCCTGCTTGGACAAGCCGAGCAGCTTGTGAATCTGCACCTTATGCATCAGCAGCTTGCGCGTACGCGTCGGATCATCAGGATTAGAACGGTTACCCTGCTCAAAAGGGCTGATATGCATGTTGTGGATATGAATCTCGCCGTTACGGATGGTAGCGAACGCATCACCAATGTTCGCACGGCCATTACGCAGCGACTTGATCTCCGTACCAGTCAGCACCATACCCGCTTCAAAAGTGTCCTCGATAAAATAATCATGGGAAGCTTTTTTATTCTGGGCGAGCACTTTCCCGTCTGCTTTTTTACCCATGAAAGTCACTCCTTGAATCGATTTCCCCGCCAAGAAGCGGAGTTAGTATCAGATCTATATTGTATCAAAATGGATCCGGTGAACGCAAGGAAGGACGGCTTTCGGATTGCCCCCACTCTCGCACTCCAACCTTTTGAATTCTATTTTGACAACTGTATGTCAGTAAGTTCGTCCAAAACACTTAATTTGTCTACTCAATATGATCATTCAACATAAATATCCACACCATGAAGACCGTTTAATAAATAAGGAAAGGTAACAGAGATACAGAACGTTTCTAATACCCAATCCGTTAAAAGAGATTCGTTCCGACGTCGTCTTCAACAATGGATCAATCGCCGTACTGCTCCTTAGCCCACTCAGCACGTTTACGGACACAGGCGACGTTATTTAGTGACATCATCAGCATTTAATCCGCTAACGGACCCAGATGACGCTATTTGGTCGAATAAGCCTTATTTTTCACCGTCTAGTCACACATAAAGGCTCTGGAGTCCGCAACGTGCTGCCTAACGATACATCGCAGAGAATAACGTCATCTGAGTCCGTAAGGCTCTCAAACCATAAGGCTTACACGGTATCTTTGCGTGAAATTGCTGAGTGTGACTCGCGTGCCTGGTGTGACTGGTGTGACTCGCGTGCCTGGTGTGACTGGTGTGACTGGTGTGGCTGGTATGACCTAACTTAAGTACCCAAGTAAGCCGGCTGTGGCGTATTTACAAACAAACCAGTCGTTATGTATCTGCGTGCTCGCCTCCTATGCTAAAAGAGCGCTGGACGCGCAAAAGCGCCCCAAGCAGCCGTATGCGCTGCTTGGGGCGCCCTCAGTCTCAGTCTACTCCTGAGACTTCTTCTTCTTTTTCTTGCGGCGCACGGCGTTCTCCGCGTTGCCGCTTGCCTGGCCGCCCGGCTTTGCCTCCGGGCTGATGAAGACGCCGCCGTTTTTCTTGCGGCGGCCCTTATCCTTGCCGCTGCCGTTGCCGCGGCTCTCAAACCCGCGATCCTCCCGGCTGGTGAACCGGGTGCTCGCATCAACCCCGCGCAGCTCGCCGCTGCCCGCGCCGTCTCCAGCCGGCGCGCCGTAGCCGCCCTTGCCGGAGCCGAAGCCGAAGCTGATGCCGCGCCCTGCGGCATCTCCTCCGGCCGCTCCGCCGCGGCCTTTTCCGCCGCCGCTGCGCTCACGCGGCGCACTGCTGCCGCCCGCTTCGCCGTTCAGGGCGGCAAAAGCACGGCGCGCGGCCTCAGCCGGGCCGCCGCCCCCGCGCTTGCCGCGCGCAGGCGCACTATTCGGTGCGCCGCCAAGCCCCGCCGCATCACTGCGCGGCGTCGTCTCCCAGGCGCCGGTGCCCGCAGCGCCACCCTTGAACTTGCCCTTGCCCGTACTCCCTGCCTTGCCGGTAGACCCTTCTGCCTTGCCCGTACTTCCTGCCTTACCCGTAGCTCCACCCGCCTTGCCTGTAGCTCCTACGAACTTACCTTTACCGGCAGCACCTCTGCCCGCGCCAGCTCCGCCGGGCTTGCCTTTGCCCCCGCGGCCGCCTTTACCTCCGGCCGAGCCGCCGCCCTTGCCGGAACGGCCGCCGTAGCTGCGGTGCTCGCCCGCCGCGCGCGGCTTCATGTCGAGCAGCTCGAAGTCGATAGTATGATCGTCCATGTTCACCTTGGCGACACGGATCTTCACCTCGTCGCCGATGCGGAACACCTTGGAGGTGCGCTCGCCGATGAGCGCCATATGGCCTTCGTCGAAGTGGTAATAATCGTCCGTCAGCGCACTAAGACGAATCAGACCCTCGACTGTATTATCAAGCTCAATGAACATTCCGAAGCTGGTCACACTGCTGATCATTGCCTCGAATTCCTCACCGACCTTATCCAGCATATACTCAGCCTTCTTCAGCTGCTCTGTGTCGCGTTCTGCCTCAACCGCCACACGTTCACGCTCGGAAGACTGCTGTGCGATATCCGGCATCCGGCTGGCCAGATATTCATGCCGTTTCTCAGTCAGCGCGCCGCCGTTCTCGATCACCTCACGCATTACCCGGTGAATGACAAGATCGGGATAACGGCGGATCGGTGAAGTAAAGTGGGAATAATATTCTGCCGCCAGGCCGAAATGGCCTGTGCTTTCAGCATCGTATTTCGCCTGCTTCATCGAGCGCAGCATCATCGTGCTGATCACCGTCTGTTCCTTTGTACCCTCGATCTGCTCCAGCAGGTCCTGCAGGGCACGCGGATGAATAGAGTTGCCCCGGCCTTTGACATGATAGCCAAAGTTAGCGGCAAACGCCATAAAGTTCTGCAGCTTCTCCTGATCCGGGTCCTCGTGAATCCGGTACAGGAACGGCACCTTAAGCCAGTGGAAATGCTCGGCAACCGTCTCATTGGCAGCCAGCATGAATTCCTCGATAATCTGCTCAGCCACGGAACGCTCGCGCTTGACAATATCGACCGCCTTACCGTTCTCATCCACAATAATCTTGCTCTCTTCAAAATCAAAATCAACCGCTCCGCGCCGCATCCGCGCCCCGCGCAACTTCATAGCCAGCTCTTTCATCAGGCGGAAATCCTCAATCAGCGGACTATAACGTTCCAGCAGCTCAGGGTCCTCATCCTCAACGATTTTGCGGACATCGGAATAGGTCATTCGTTCTTTGGTCCGGATTACGCTCGTAAAGACATCATGCTTCACGACCTTCATATGCTCGTTGAACTCCATTTCACAGGACATGGTGAGCCGGTCCACTTTAGGATTAAGACTGCATATCCCGTTCGACAGCCGGTGCGGCAGCATTGGAATAACCCGGTCTACCAAGTAGACGCTGCATCCACGGTCATACGCTTCCTTGTCCAGCTCAGAGTCTTCACGCACATAGTAGCCAACGTCGGCAATATGAACGCCCAGCTTGTAGTTACCGTTCTCCAGGCGCTGCACATTAACCGCATCATCAAGGTCCTTGGCATCTGCGCCGTCAATGGTTACAATATTCAGCCCGCGCAAATCACGCCGCCCTTGCTGAATGATCTCCTCATCCGTAATCGAATCCGGAGCCTGCTCCGCTTCCCGCATCACCTCAGCCGGGAAGGCCTCCGGCAGCTGATGCTTGCGGATGACAGACAGAATATCAACTCCCGGATCATCCTTATGCCCGAGAATCTCAATAATCTCTCCCTCAGCCGATGCCCGGCCTTCCGGGTAGTTCACGATGCGCACTACAACCTTTTCACCGTCAACGGCTCCGCCAAATGACTGCTTCGGAATAAAGATATCGCGGTTAATCCGCTTATCATCCGGCAGCACAAATCCATAGGTATCAAGACTCTGGAAGACACCTACAGTCTGCAGCACACCGCGCTTAACGATCCGTACCACTTCACCTTCCATCCGTCCGCCTGACGGACTCTTGGAGGTAATGCGAATCAATACGATATCTCCGTTCATCGCACCTTTAAGGTCATTGGCATGAATATAGACATCCGGATGATCACGGTCATCGGGAATCAGGAAAGCAAAGCCCTTGGCATGAGCCTGAAGACGTCCGCGCAATAGATCCATCCGTTCCGGCACACCATAGCGGCTGTTACGGGTCAGCACAATCCGGCCGTCCTGCTCCAGCTCAGACAGCAAATCCTCAAACGCCTTAAAGGCAGCGCTGTCCTCTATTGCAAAATGGCTGACCAGCTCGTCGTACGTCAGTGGTTTATAAGCGGTTTCCCGCATGAAATCAAGTAGGATTTCCTGTGTTATCAATTAAGTCACCTCGGCCCTTTCGCAGCACTCATTATGCTGCCGGCAAATATGTATGTCTTGTCCTTTTCTGACTGTCAATCCTCAAGCAAATTTTACCTCTATATACTTCATACCCTAGTATACACGAAATCAATCCCGGTCATCCCTGTTATCATGATCTCAAGGTTAACGCAGGCTCAAAACCACAAAATAAAAAGCCCCCGCCCCATTCCTTACAGAACAGGGCAAAGGCTTAGTGTATGCAGATTTAGTCAACAAAAACGGCAACAACGATCGACATAATGAAGAATCCGGCTGCCAGTCCAACTGTTACACGCTGTAGTACGAGCTCCATACCGCGTGCTTTGGTTTTACCGAAGAGATGCTCAGCACCGCCGGAGATGGCACCGGAAAGACCTGCGCTTTTCCCTTTTTGCAGAAGAACGACCGCAATCAGACCGACGGAAAAAACCAGGAGCACAATTTTCAAAAAGATATCCATTCACTTCCACCTCCTACGTCCAAGCATCACTATCTATGGTAATTTTGATTTCACGAATTCATAAACAGCATTTTTATTTTATCATAGCGATAAAAGTATTACAACCATTCATCTGCTAAGGTTTACGCCCTGCTTCTTAATAAGGCTATAGTCAGCAACAATATAGCAGAGATGACTATAACCGGAGCGGCGAAAAAAGCATAGGCGATCCCTTCCCAGCCCCTAATCACTAAAAAGCTGAGCACAAGCAGGATTACTCCGCCCGACAGCCCTGCAATCGCCGGATAATAGATCAGCTTTCTGCGCCAGCCATTATCCCGCGACAAAAACAAACTTATGATTACAATGAGTAAGCCGGCTAAAACACCTGCCAACAGCATCATTCCGTTACCCCTCCCATAAATGTATATTATTAGAATACATTCTAAGAGAGGCCGATGCAATCTAACCGTACAATATAAAAAGCCTGCCGGAAACCGGCAGGCTTGGTAATGCTTATATCAAAAGAAATTATCTTTTGAGGTTGTAGAAGGATTTCAGGCCGTTGTATTGAGCCAGTTCACCCAGTTCATCTTCGATGCGAAGCAATTGGTTGTACTTAGCAACGCGGTCAGTACGGGAAGGAGCACCTGTTTTGATCTGGCCAGCGTTGGTAGCTACAGCGATGTCAGCGATAGTGCTGTCTTCGGACTCACCGGAACGGTGGGAGATAACAGCAGTGTAACCAGCGCGTTTAGCCATTTCGATTGCATCGAAAGTTTCAGTCAGTGTACCAATCTGGTTAACCTTAACCAGGATGGAGTTACCGATACCTTTTTCGATACCAGTTGCAAGACGCTCAGTGTTAGTAACGAACAGGTCGTCACCAACCAATTGAACTTTATCGCCCAATTTTTCAGTAAGCAATTTCCAGCCATCCCAGTCGTCTTCGGACATACCGTCTTCGATTGTGATGATTGGGTATTTCTCAACCCAAGAAGCCAGAAGGTCTACATACTCAGCGGAAGTGTAGGATTTACCTTCACCAGCCAGTGTGTATTTACCATCTTTGTAGAACTCAGTGGAAGCTACGTCCATACCCAGGAATACGTCAACGCCTGGTTTGTAGCCTGCTTTTTCGATAGCTTCGATGATTGTAGTGATTGCTTCTTCGTTCGAACCAAGGTTCGGTGCGAAGCCGCCTTCGTCACCTACAGCTGTGTTAAGGCCTTTGGAGCTCAGTACGGATTTCAGGTTGTGGAAGATTTCAGCGCCTACGCGAAGAGCTTCTTTGAAGCTAGGAGCTCCAACAGGAAGAACCATGAACTCTTGAACGTCGATGTTGTTGTCAGCGTGCTCACCACCGTTGATGATGTTCATCATTGGTACTGGCAGTGCTTTAGCGTTGAATCCGCCCAGGTATACGTACAAAGGAATGTCCAGAGCCGCTGCAGCTGCGCGGGCTACTGCCATGGAAACGGCCAGGATTGCGTTAGCACCCAGCTTGCCTTTGTTGTGAGTTCCGTCCAGAGTGATCATCAGCTTGTCGATGCCCACTTGGTCAAGAGCGTCCATACCGATTACTTCTGGAGCGATAATTTCGTTAACGTTCTCAACAGCCTTCAGAACGCCTTTGCCCAGGTAACGGGATTTGTCGCCATCACGAAGCTCTACAGCTTCATGAGCGCCGGTGGAAGCGCCGGAAGGAACGATAGCGCGGCCTTTAGCGCCGGATTCCAGATAAACGTCAACCTCTACAGTCGGGTTACCGCGGGAGTCAAGGACTTCGCGTGCATATACATCAGAAATAATAGTCATGTAAGTTAATCTCCTTTTAACAATGGTTTTGGTTATTGCAAAGCATTCTTTAAGAACCCCTGCTTATTTGCGGCTGGCAATCATGGATTGTCCGGTCATTTCCGCAGGCTGCGGAAGTCCCATCAGATCAAGAATTGTCGGAGCAACATCGGCAAGAATACCGGATTCGCGCAGAACAACATTCTCAGTGGTTACGATGAAAGGAACCGGATTGGTGGTATGAGCGGTGAATGGCCGGCCATTCTCGTCAAATACCATATCAGCATTACCATGGTCGGCAATGATGATTGCAACACCGCCCTTGGCAACAACAGCATCCACAACTTTACCCACACATTCATCCGTTACTTCAACGGCCTTGATTGTAGGCTCCAGCATGCCGGAGTGCCCTACCATATCAGGGTTCGCAAAGTTCAGGATAATCGCATCCTGTCTGTCCGCTTCGATCTCCGCTACGCAGGCCGCCGCCACTTCGTATGCGCTCATCTCAGGCTGCAGATCATAGGTTGCTACTTTTGGAGAGTTAATCAGGATACGTGTTTCGCCGGGAAGCTCTTCATCGCGTCCGCCGCTGAAGAAGAAGGTTACGTGCGGGTACTTTTCAGTTTCCGCAATACGCAGCTGCTTCTTGTTGTTCTGTACAAGCACTTCACCCAGGGTGTTGTCCAGGTTCTTCGGCGAGTAGGCTACATAGCCCTGCACCGTTTCACTGAACGTAGTCAGGCACACGAAGTGCAGACCCTGCGGGAAGAGCGGTCCGCGGTCGAAGCCGCGGAAATCGGAGTTAGTGAATACCTGCGACAGCTGAATTGCACGGTCAGGGCGGAAGTTCAGGAATACGACGGAATCGCCGCTTTCCACTACCCCTACCGGCTTATCGTTGCTGTCCACGATTACACTTGGCTCAACGAATTCATCATACACAGAGTTCTGGTAGGATGCAGTGATTGCCTGCAGAGCATCGGAATATTTAGGGCCTTCGCCATATACCATTGCACGGTAAGCCTTTTCTACACGCTCCCAGCGTTTGTCACGGTCCATTGCGTAGTAACGCCCGGATACCGTAGCAATTGTACCTAGGCCAACTTCTTCGATCTTCGCAACCAGATCCTGGACGAACTTTTGTCCGCTGTCAGGCGCTACGTCGCGGCCGTCCATGAATGCATGGATATACACTTCGTGCATATCTTCTTTCTTGGCCAGATCGAGCATGGCGAACAGGTGGTTAATGTGGCTGTGCACGCCGCCGTCGGAAACGAGTGCATACAGGTGAAGCTTTTTACCGGTGGTCTTAGCGCTTCTTACAGCAGCTACCAGTGTTTCGTTATCAAAGAACTCTCCGTCACGGATCGACTTATCGATACGGGTCAGATCCTGGTATACGATCCGTCCTGCACCGATATTAAGATGACCCACTTCCGAGTTGCCCATTTGTCCTTCAGGCAGACCTACAGCTTCGCCGCAGGCGGTAAGTGTAGTGTTCGGGTATTGCTTCAGGTAACGGTCGTAGTTAGGCTTGTTGGCTTGGGCAACTGCGTTGCCTTCATCCGTATTACGCAAACCGAAACCGTCCATGATAATTAGAGCTACAGGTCTTGGAGATGACATCCTTACAATGCCCCCTCAACGAGTGAAACGAAGGAAGCAGGCTGCAGGCTGGCACCGCCGACGAGAGCGCCGTCGATGTCGCTTTGACTCATGTACTCCGTTACATTCTCAGGCTTCACACTGCCGCCGTATTGGATACGTACAACTTCAGCTGTTGCTTCATCGTACAGGTCTTTTACAAGAGTACGGATGTATGCAATAACTTCGTTGGCATCTTGGGAAGTAGAGGATTTGCCAGTACCGATCGCCCAGATTGGCTCATAAGCGATAACAACCTGAGCTGCCTGCTCAGCACTCAGACCGGCAAAAGCACCTTCAGTTTGCACTTTGCAAACATCCTTAGTCTGGTTAGCTTCGCGCTCTTCGAGCTTTTCGCCGACACATACAATAGGAGTAATGCCGTGGCGGAATGCCGCATGCATTTTTTTGTTTACAATTTCATCTGTTTCGCCGAAATAAGCACGGCGCTCGGAGTGGCCGATAATTACGTAGTCTACGCCAAGGTCCTTCAGCATAACGCCGCTGATTTCGCCTGTGTAAGCTCCGTTATCTTCAAAGTACAGGTTTTGTGCACCGATTTTGATGCTTGTGCCTTTAACCGCTGCTACCAGGGCAGGCAGGTTGGTAAAAGGAGCGCAAATTACAGTTTCCACGCCTTCCACTTCCGCCTTACCTTTAACTTCAGCGATGAAGCCTTCAGCTTCCGGAACAGTTTTGAACATTTTCCAGTTGCCTGCGATAATAGGTGTTCTGCTCATAATCTTGTATTGCCTCCTTCTTTGCCTCTTACTTGTCGTTCAGTGCTTCTACGCCAGGAAGGGCCTTACCTTCCATGAACTCCAGGGATGCGCCGCCGCCAGTGGAGATGTGATCCATCTGGTCAGCCAGGTGGAATTTTTCTGCTGCAGCTGCGGAATCGCCGCCGCCGATAACAGTGTAGCCTTCAGTTGTTGCGCAAGCCTGCGCCACAGCCTTGGTTCCTTCAGCAAAGATATCGATTTCGAATACGCCCATAGGTCCGTTCCACACAACCAGCTTGGAATCTTTGATAATGTTGGCGTAAATCTCACGGGTTTTAGGGCCGATGTCCAGACCTTCCCAGTCAGCAGGAATTTCCGTTACATCTACAATTTTGGTGTTGGCATCTGCGCCGAACTTGTCAGCCACCACAACGTCAACCGGAAGCACGAAGTTTTTGCCCAGTGCTTTGGCTTTTTCGATGAATCCGAGAGCCGCATCGATTTTATCGTTATCTACCAGCGATTTGCCGATTTCGAAGCCTTGAGCTTTGGTGAATGTATAGGAAAGGCCGCCGCCGATCAGAACATTGTCAGCCAGATTCAGGAGATTGTCGATAACGTCGATTTTGTCCTTAACCTTGGAACCGCCGATGATGGCAGTGAAAGGACGCTCCGGGTTCGAAAGAGCTTTGCCCAGTACGGACAATTCTTTCTCCATCAGAAGACCGGATACAGCCGGCAGGAAGTGAGCGATACCTTCAGTAGAAGCATGTGCACGGTGAGCCGCACCGAACGCGTCATTCACGAACAGGTCAGCCAGTTCAGCGAACTGCTTTGCCAGCTCAGGATCGTTCTTTTCTTCGCCCGGATAGAAACGGACATTCTCAAGCACAAGCACGTCGCCGTTATTCAGTTCAGCGATTTGCGCTTTAACAGCTTCGCCGACAGCTTCATCAGCTTTGGCTACAGGCTTGCCGAGCAGCTCGGACAGACGTTCAGCTGCACCGGTAAGGCGCATAGAATCAACGAATTGACCCTTCGGACGGCCCATGTGGCTGGCCAGAATGACCTTTGCACCGTTTTCGATCAGGTATTTAATCGTTGGAAGTGTTTCGCGGATACGGGTATCATCAGTGATTTTACCGTCTTCCACCGGAACGTTGAAATCGACGCGCACGAATACGCGTTTGCCTGCTACTTCTACATCACGGACGCTTTTTTTGTTCATGATTAGTCTTCCTCCACACCCAAATTTAGAAAGAGCGGAAACAAGGAACCTCTGTTTCCGCTCTATAGATGCTGCTTATGTTAAGCCGGTCTTACTTAGCCAGTTTTGCGAAGTGCTCCAAAGTGCGAACCAGCTGTGCAGTGTAGGACATTTCGTTGTCATACCAAGCAACGGTTTTAACCAGTTGTTTGTCGCCAACAGTCAGGACTTTAGTTTGTGTTGCATCGTACAGGGAACCGAAAGTCATACCCTTGATGTCGGAAGATACGATTTCATCTTCAGTGTATCCGTAAGTTTCTGGGTCGGAAGCTTCCTTCATTGCTGCGTTGATTTCTTCAACAGTAACGGATTTATCAAGAACAGTAACCAGCTCAGTCAGGGAACCTGTAGCAACAGGCACGCGTTGTGCTGCTCCGTCAAGTTTGCCTTTCAGTTCTGGAATTACCAGACCGATTGCTTTTGCAGCACCGGTAGTGTTAGGGATGATGTTCTCAGCAGCTGCACGAGCGCGTCTGAAGTCACCCTTGGAGTGAGGAGCATCCAGCGTGTTCTGGTCGCCAGTGTAAGCGTGAATAGTAGTCATCAGGCCTTCAACGATTCCGAACTTGTCGTTCAGAACTTTTGCCATTGGAGCCAGGCAGTTAGTTGTGCAAGATGCGCCGGAGATTACTGTTTCGGAACCATCAAGGATGTCATGGTTAACGTTGTAAACAACAGTTTTCATGTCGCCAGTAGCTGGAGCAGAGATAACTACTTTTTTAGCTCCGCCTTTAAGGTGCTTTTCAGCAGCTTCTTTAGTTGTGAAGAAGCCTGTGCACTCCAGAACGATATCTACGCCGAGGTCGCCCCAAGGCAGTTCTTCTGGGTTACGGTTCGCAAGAACCTTAACTTCTTTACCGTTTACTTTGAAGAATCCGTCATGAACTTCAACGTCTCCCTGGAATTTACCTTGAGTTGTATCATATTTAAGCAAATGAGCAAGCATCTTAGCATCAGTCAAGTCGTTGATTGCTACCACTTCGATACCTTCTACATTTTGAATACGGCGGAATGCAAGGCGTCCAATACGTCCAAAACCGTTAATACCAACTTTTACACTCATTGAATAGTTCCTCCTAGATTTCGTTTTATTTATTCAAGACAAGCCGTGAAGCTCGTCAAGACAACAATGTTAAGTATAATGCAAAATAACTGCGGGCGCTCCCCATATCCTGGAATCTATAGCATTTGCTGCAACTGTATGTCGATTTCTTTGCCGATTTCGACAGCCGCCGCCTCATCAATAACCAGAATATCCTCTTGCCCGAAGCGCAGCATTGCGTGAATAGCTTTGGCTTTGCGTTTGCCTCCTGCGATACCGATAACAACCTCCGTACGGATAATATCCTCTAACCGGAGTCCGATCGTACGCATAGTATGGACAACCTCGCCAGCTTCGTTAAAATAGTAACCGAATGATTCGGCAACCGCGCCTTCAGCCTGAATCTCCGAGACCGTAGCCTCATCCAACTTGCGGCGGCGGGTCATTTCAAGGGCATCACCGATCCCATGAACAATAATACGCGATCTTCGGATGATTTGTACAATCTCCCCGATGTTGAGGTCATGCCCCAGCGACTGGTAAGCTTCCTCGCTGAGCAGATCAGGAACATGCAGCAGACGGTAATTAGCACCGATTCGCTTAGCCATGGTGGATGCAATCGTATTGGCCTGAATCTCCATACTCTCTCCGAGTCCTCCGCGTGCAGGGACAACCCATGCATTCTTATAGGAAGCGGATAAAGCCAGAGTCAGCTGATCGGCCATCTCAGCTAAGGTAGAGCCGCCAGTTACGGCAATGGTATCGTCGCCGCGCAGTACACCGAGAAAAGCCTTGGCTCCTGCACGCCCGAGCTCACGCTTTGTGAACGGCGATGACTCGCAATCACCTGGCACAATAATAACTTTACTAAGATCATACGTTGAGCGGATCTTCTCTTCCAGATCGTCCAGGCCGAACAAGCTCTTGGCGATCGGCTCCAGCAGGTCAAGCGTTCTGCGACCGGCATCGCTGACGCGCATGCCGACACTCTCGATCTCAATGAGCCCTTGCGATTTCAGAAGATCCGTCTCGGCGCGCAGTACCCGCTCGGTCATATCCAGCGACGCGGCCAGTGTTCTGCGTCCGATAATATCGGACAGCATAATCTGATGTAGAATCGTGTAACGTCTCTTAAGGGTTTCCATGAGATCAGGCAGAAGCTGCTTTTGGATTTCCAATAAATTGCGCATGCTTTCACTCCTGCAACTTCGTCTTTCTCTATTCCCTTGTTCGTGGTCTCAAAATGTCCCGGGTTAACTTTTTAAGTCCCACTCATATTCTAACCAAATATTACGCGGAGTGCAAGTCATCCGAGAGTATAATTCTCAACCGCTTTTCATCTTATACATCTGACAAAGGGTGGAAGAGATAGACAACTCAGCCGGGACACCCAAAACAGCCGGTTTCTCCTCTCCCTTGACAAACCGGGTCTTCCTTTTCAGCATATAAAGTTATTTTTAAGGACAGCTTCTTAGATGATTGCATTTATTGGTTTGATGTATTATAATAAATTCTGTTGCGCCCGTGGTCCAATGGATATGACGTAGGCCTCCGAAGCCTGAGATCCAAGTTCGATTCTTGGCGGGCGCGCCATTAATTTCATATTTGTACATAATTTAGCAGTAGTCCTACTGTTAATTAACCAAAGAGCCGCTTGTCGGCTCTTTTTTTAAAAACTAAGTTTGACTTTCTTTGACTTTTTGTTTGATTTTGTTTATCATGTGGTTAATACGGTAACAGTAAAAATGAACACATTCGAAGAACACATTCAAGGAGGTTTTACACGTGAGTTATATTCCTATGGTAGTAGAACAGAGCAACCGCGGCGAACGCGCTTATGACATCTATTCCCGCCTGCTGAAGGACCGCATCATTTTCCTTGGAACGGATGTTAATGACGTGGTAGCCAATTCCATCATCGCACAAATGCTGTTCCTGGCTGCCGAAGACCCGGACAAAGACATTCACCTGTACATCAACAGCCCGGGCGGTTCGATCACAGCCGGTATGGCTATCTTTGATACAATGCAATACATCAAACCGGATGTATCCACGATCTGTGTGGGTATGGCTGCTTCCATGGGAGCGTTCCTGCTGAACGCCGGTGCGAAGGGCAAGCGCTTCGCGCTGCCGAACAGCGAAATTATGATTCACCAGCCGCTGGGCGGGGCTCAGGGGCAGGCAACGGACATCGAAATCCGCGCCCGCCGCATCCTGAAGCTGCGCGACAAGCTGAACCGTATCCTTTCCGAGCGTACCGGCCAGCCGCTGGAGAAGATCGAGAAGGATACAGACCGCGATTACTTCATGAGTGCTGCTGATGCGGCTGAATACGGTATCGTTGATAAAGTTATCGAGAAGACATTGCCAGCTGGCGTGTAACTGCATAACAGCACAGAAGGCTGCCGGGACCCTTGAGGGTCCCGGCAGCCTTTTTTTAGTCGGATATATTCACTTCTAAACCTGTTTAGCCCTTAACCCAGCCGTCCATACCCCAGACCGTCCAGCTTGCCGGCTATAACCCGGTAGCCTCTGCTGTTAGGATGAATATGATCAAGAAATAATAAGCCGCGCTCATTGCCGGCAAATTCATTATAGATAGATGCAAACCCGCAGACCCGGCTGCTGTAGCCGGAAGTATACCGGTTAAACTGCCGCACCCAGTCCGTTGCCTCATCTATTTGCGGATACGGATTATACAATCCGACAATCCTTATAATATAGGGCTTATTCATGCCTGCCTTGAGCTGTCCCAGCGTACCCATAATATCGCTGATATTGCGTTTGCAGCCGCGAAGCGCCTTCTGCAGCAGAGGAGACAGATTACCGGGGCGGGTTCCGGCCGCCTTGGCTGCCTTAATCAGATCATTTCCGCCAATTGATATCGTTATCAGATCTGCTTCCTGTACAGCCAGGCGAAAGGTATAGTCACCCTTCAGCCGCTGCTCCAGCCCGTCCGTGGTCAGGCCGTTTACGCCGAGATTCGTCAGGCGGACGGAAGTCCGCAGCCGGGCCTCGGCCATTCTGCGGTATACCGGCACAAAGCCGTTCCCCGGCAGCGCACCGAAGCCTGTCGTCAGCGAATCCCCGATTGCCGTGTACTGATAGCTCATCCTGTTCTTCCTCCCTCCTGCTGAGCGTTACCTTTCTACAGCTTATGAACAGGAGAGACGCCCCGTAACGGCAGGACGTCCTAATATGCGCAGCAGGAGTCAAATAAGGGCAAAGAGCCCCGGTTCCCTTACGGGAGCACCAGGGCTCTTTCGGCTTCATTTACATGCGGTCTCTGCCTTACTTCAGCGTAGCGAACGGGCTGCTTCCATCAGGCAGCAGCTCCTTGAACGTAAAGGTAAACTGCGGGAAGCCGGAAGCATATGCGGTATACTCATACAGCTGGAAGAACACAACAAGCTTGCCATCCTTCAAATAGAAGTATTTCTCCGTATTCAGCCCGGTGAAGCCGCCGAGGTAGCCGCCTTCTGCTTTGATCTGTTTGGCCAGCTTGGCATTCAGCTCTTTTTTGTAATTCGGGTTGGCCTTCAGCAGGTCACCGATCAGCAGACGCTTGCCATCCTTCAGCGAGAAGGTAAACGCATTGCGGTAGGTCATTCCATGAGCTCCGCCGGTATAGCCGTACTGCTCTGTAACGAGGCTGAGCACACCGTCCTTGTTATACGTAACAACATAGCCGCCCTGGAATTCATACGGCCGGTCATCCTCTGATTTGTTGGCAATCTGCTTTTCGGCGTCCGCCGCATAGCTAAGAACCTGCTGCTTGATCATATCGTTAATCTTTTTCTGCGCATCTGCATTAGCCAGCCCGCTCACCTGCGGGTAATCCAGCCTGATCGGAGCATCCTCGGACTCTTTGATGAAGCTCTCGGTATTAATCGAAATGGCATTCTGCTTCTGCTTCATTATGTTCAGGCGGCCGGCAGACGCGCTCCAGTCCCCCTGATAGCCGAGATAATCGGTCATCAGATCAAACGGGATGTATAACCGGTTATTTATATTTTTCGCTTCATAATCTCCGAGAAAATAATTATTGACGGAAATAGCGATGCTGTAATCGGAAACCATCAGCTTAGTTAATGTGTTACCTTTGCCGATAGAGTAGGTTTTTTCAGTCTGATCATAGGTAACCGGCATTTTCAGGCTATCCCGCAGAAAGCTGACAGGCACCCATACTTTACCTCCGCTGTAGATACCGGTCTGCGGCGTAATGACTCCGTTCCATTTCAGCACAACTGAAGACTGGAGAGCCTTAGCCTGTGCTGCAGCCGGTGCAGCATGAGCAGCTTCTGCAGGCAGCAATCCGCCTCCGAGCAGCAAGCCTGCCGCCATCATTCCTGTTCCCCATTTACGGATCTGTTCCTTAAATATAATGTTCATAACCATTTCCCCTTCCGCTGGTACGATGATTGACTTGATGTTTAAATCCAAGACCTGGAAAGCCCGCTGTACCCGGCTCACTCTCCTTATTATAAGGAGCCCCGCCGCCGCGGTTGTTACAATTTCCCTTACAGTTTTTTAAGCTTTTACAGCAAATTTAAAGGTTCTTATTACAATTCCTTAAACAAAATGAGAGAATTTCTATCCTTCAGCAGCTGATTAGCTATAAAAAGACCCCGCCACGCCGTTGAAGGCAGAAGCAGGGTCTCTTTATTCCGTTTCCTATTTCAATTCATACACTACGCTAAGCTGGGTAGTAACCTTAACCTGGCCCGGCTCAACCGAAGTGCCTCCGGCAGTGTCTGCAGAAGCCTTGCTCATCGCCGCATTTTCCATGTAGTATACAGGGTTGTTGCCGTCTTCATTCTGGGTTACAGTAACGACCTGTCCCAGGCTGCGTTTTGCCGCTTTGGCAATAGCTGCAGCTTTTACATCAGCATTAGCCATAGCCTTCTCGATAACCTGTGCTTCAAAAGCGGAAGGATCTTCAATCGCAAACTGTGCGTTGCCGATGTTATTTGCGCCAGCAGCTGAAGCCGCATCCAGCAGTGCGCCGACCTTGGTCAGATCACGGTAAGCTACCTGCAGCGTGTGCTGTGCGATGTAACCTTTAACCTGTTGTCCATCCTTCTCGCTGTACGTGTAGTTAGGCTGAACGTTGAACTGGGTGGTCTGAATGTCCTTGTCAGCAATTCCCCATGTTGTTTTGAGCTGTGCGGTTACCTTAGCAATCTTAGCCGCATTGGCCTTCTGCGCATCCTGCGCTGTTTCAGCGGATGAATTGGCACCGATCGACAGATAGACGATGTCCGGCTTGATCGACAGCTCGCCTTTACCTGATACGCTGACAATATTACGGGTGATTTCTTCAGCCGCGTAAGCCTTCTCAGGACCCTTAAACACACTGCTCAGCCCCATTCCTCCAACAATTAAACTTCCTGCCAGCAATACCGCCCCAACTGATTTGCCCCATTTCTTCATGCTTAACTTCCCCTTTCAGATCCTTTATTTGTTTGGTACCCTCTAGACGGGCCTCATTGGCAAAAGTTGCATCTGACAGTCCGCAATTAAAAGAAAATTTTTAGCAAATTAAAAAAAGCCCCGAAGGGCTTTTTATCATGCATTAAGGTTAGGCATGGACACTGTTACTGGTTCTCCAGCTCTTCCTTGCTTACAAGACTTGTCAAAGCGGTTACAGCCTGATCCGCATCCGCGCCGTCCGCGCTGATATAAATCTCCGTGCCGGAACTAATCGCCAGGCTCATAATGCCCATGATGCTTTTGGCGTTAACTTTTTTATCGTCTTTTTCCACGAAAATCTCCGACGAAAACTTGTTGGCTTCTTGCACGAACAATGCTGCCGGCCGAGCGTGGAGCCCTGTCTTCAACCGAACAACTACCGGGTGCTTTGTCATGAAACGCTTACCCCCTATTTGAGATCTGCCCAAAAATTTCACATTAATTTTATAATATTATATCATTATAACCGCATCCACACTAGAAAAAAAATAATTAGCCGCCGCGGACCTTCTCCGCCAGCTCATCAATTTTGCGCAAACGGTGGTTTACTCCTGATTTACTGACGCTCCCCTTCAGCATCTCTCCGACTTCCTTCAGGTTGATATCCGGATGCGCCAGTCTGATTTCTGCGACCTCGCGCAGCTTATCCGGAAGACTTTCCAGCCCTACCTCGCGCTGCAGCAGCTTAATATTCTCAATCTGCCGTACCGCTGCGCCGATCGTTTTGTTCAGGTTAGCCGTTTCGCAGTTGACGATGCGGTTCACGGAGTTGCGCATGTCGCGCATGATCCGCACATCCTCAAATTTGAACAGTGCCTGGTGCGCCCCGATCAGACTCAGGAACTCGATAATTTTCTCGCCTTCCTTAATGTATAGGATGAAGCCTTTTTTGCGCTCTATGCAGCGGGCGTTCAGGTGAAATTCACCAGCCAGCTCCACCAGCGCTTTGCAGTGCTCCTCATACATGGAAGCGATTTCCAAATGGTAGGACGAGCCTTCTGGATTGTTTACCGACCCTCCGGCCATAAAAGCCCCCCGGAGATAGGCCCGTTTGCAGCAATTTTTCCCGACGATCTCCTCGTCTATTCCGTCATTAAAGATGAAGCCCTCGGATACAATATGCAGATCCTTCAGGATCTCCTGCACCCGGTTGGGGATGCGGACAATATAGACGTTATTCTTCTTCAAACGCATTTTTTTACGCACGAGCAGCTCGATATGGACCTGGTAATATTTCTTAAGCAAAGAATATACCCGCCTTGCAATCGCGGCGTTCTCCGTCGAGATGTCTAAGACCACCTTTTTGCTCGAAAGCTGCACAGAACCGTTCATCCGGATCAGCGCTGACATCTCCGCCTTCTCACAGCAGGGCGGGCTCTCCACCATCGTCAGCTCTTTCTTCGTAAGGGCCGCAAAAGACAAGGGGCTCACCTCTTTCATGTTCATTGAAGCTTGATTATCTGGAAATCCAATCCTTAACCAGCTGGTAAATATGATGGCTTAGCTTATCTGTATCATGCCTCAGATAAGTCTTGAACAGCACCAGCTTATCAGCAATGACCTTATACCCGTTGCCGTCAAGCACATCCCGGTCAAGCAGCACGGGACGTGCGCCCTTCTCGGCATATTTGACCTGAACCTGCTCCGGAATCTCTCCGTCATTGACTATAACATAATCGAACAAATGCTGGCCGATATGATCGTACACGGCTTGAAGATGATCGCTGACGGTATAGTTATCCGTCTCGCCCGGCTGGGTCATGACATTGCAGACAAAAATTTTGATCGCATCCGACTCTACAACAGCTTCTGCCAGCTTAGGCACCAGCAGATTGGGCAGGATACTGGTGTACAGGCTGCCCGGTCCGCACAGTATGGCATCGGCACTGCGGATCGCATCCAGTGCCTCAGGCAGCGGTTCCACATCAGAAGGCTCCAAAAACACCCGTTTGATCCGGCCGCCGGCCTCGGGAATCTTAGACTCGCCTGTCACAAGAGTGCCGTCAGCCATCTCGGCATGCAGCACAACCGCTTCTCCGGCAGCAGGCAATACCCGCCCGCGGACGGCGAACAGCCGGCTCAGCTCGCGTACAGCAGTGACAAAGTCACCAGAGATGTCGGTGAGCGCCGCAAGGATCAGGTTGCCGAGACTGTGTCCCGCCAGTCCCTCTCCCGTGCTGAAGCGGTATTTCATAATCTGCGCCATCAGCGGCTCAACATCAGCCATAGACGTCAGCACGTTTCGGATATCACCGGGAGGCGGCATCTGCAGCTCACTGCGCAAAATGCCGGAGCTGCCCCCGTCATCTGCTACTGTTACGATTGCTGTAATATCAAGCGGTTTTTCCTTCAAACCGCGAAGCATAACAGAAAGCCCTGTACCGCCGCCCATAACGACGATACGCGGACGCTTCTCTTGTTCTTCGGACACTTTGATCCCTTCTCTCGTTAATGCCGGTCACGCTCAGAATCCCGATGGCTGACCGCTACCGTCTCCGTCTCGCTGACTCCCAGCATTTTGCCCAGATACTCTGATATCGCTACGGAGCGGTGTTTGCCGCCGGTACAGCCGATGCCGATGATAATCTGGGATTTACCTTCTTTGCGGTACTGGGGAATCAGGAAATGGAGCATATCCAGCAGCTTAGTCAGAAACACCTGCGTTTCGGGCCATTTCATTACATAGTCATATACATCGCTGTCTTGGCCGGTCTTAGGCCGCAGTTGATCCACATAATGCGGATTAGGCAGAAAGCGGACATCAAACACGAGGTCTGCGTCAATCGGAATACCATACTTGAATCCAAACGAAGTAATATTAACGGAGAGTGTACTCTTTCCAAGGTGTGAAAATCTTGAAACAATCTTCTCCTTCAGCTGAACCGGCTTCATACTGCTCGTATCCAGACACAGGGTAGCTGAGTTCTTCAGCTCCTCCAGCATCTGGCGCTCCAGCCGGATGCCGTCCAGCGGCATCCCTTTGGGAGCCAGCGGATGATGGCGGCGGCTCTCCTTGTAGCGCTGTACCAGCACAGAGTCTGTGGCGTCAAGGAACAGAATCTCACAGCCGATCGTTGACTCGTTTTTGATATAAGTCAGCGATTCAGACAAAGCTGTAAAAAACTCCCGCCCCCGCAGGTCAATTACGAGCGCTACTTTGGCGATCTTTCCCTTGGACTGCTCAATCAGCTCGGCGAACTTCGGGATCAGCACCGGCGGCAGATTATCGACACAGAAGAATCCAAGGTCCTCCAGGCTTTGTACAGCAATCGTTTTTCCTGCGCCTGACATGCCTGTAATAATAATCAGGGTGGCGCCGCCCGTTTCGGAGTGCTCCAATTCGGTCATGAGAGCGTTCCCTCCCTATGAATAGTATATGAATAATTCCAGTCTTTTAAGAACGCAGCAGAAGGCCCGCTGCCCCGATAATACCAGCATCGTTGCCAAGCTCTGCAGGCACAATCGTAACGCCTTTCTGCAGCGGCTCCGGAGCCAGCTTGGCGAATACACGGCGGACTTCATCAAAGAGGATATCGCCCGCTTTGGAGACGCCTCCGCCGACAATGAATACTTCCGGATTCAGGACGGCAGCGACTGCAGCCATCGATTTGCCTAAGTAGAATGCCGCGCGGTTAACGATACGCAGTGCTACCTCGTCCCCGGCTTTTGCAGCATCAAAAACTTCCTTCGCCGCAATCTTCTCCACAGTGGAGAGCGAAGTACGGTCTCCGCGTGATACAGCGTCGTTAGCCATACGGATAATGCCCGTAGCGGAGGATACAGTCTCCAGGCAGCCCATATTGCCGCAGCCGCACTGGATCGCTTCCAGATCAGGCACAACCGAGATATGTCCTAGCTCTCCGGCCAGACCGGCGAAGCCCTGATATACCTTGCCGTTAATGATAATGCCGCCGCCCACGCCGGTTCCCAGCGTATAGCAGACACAGTTTTCAATGCCGCGGCCTGCGCCGCTCCAGGCTTCACCCAGTGCAGCCACATTAGCGTCATTGTCTATTTTGACAGGCTTGTTAAGGCGTCCTTCCAGAATGGAACGGATCGGCACATCTCTGAACCCTATGTTAGGCGCAAGAATGATGATTCCTTCACGAATGTTTGTAAATCCGGCCAGGCCTGCTCCTACACCGGCAAGCTGTTCCCAGGAATACGGAGACTCCTCCACAATCTGGCGAACGTATTTCTCGATGTTGTCGATGACGGTATCGACGCCGTCCGCAGTCCCCGTAGGCCCTTCAAATGTGTGAAGCAGGGTCCCTTCGGCATTGCAGATTCCAACTTTAATCGTGGTACCACCTAAATCCACACCAACGTAGATATGTTCAGACATGTAACAAGCCACCTTTTTCTATGCTAAAATAGTTAATCCTACGTACCCACTATAATAGAAGCCTCTCCTGCGGTCAAGGAAAGGCGGCACACCCGGGTTCCTGTACCAGCCCGGAATTAACCGGGAAAAAACCGGCCTCTTCCTTCAGGGGCTTGCGAATCCGTTTTTCACACCCGTTAACGGTGTATGCGTTATCATTTTATTCGATAACTTGTACACTAATGCTGCTTTTTATCAGGTTCTACACAAAAAGGTACGGGCTCAGCGCCCGCACCCTATTGAAGTCAACTCTATTCCGACAAAATCCGTTTCTGGCCTTCCAGCGCACGGATCGGGGCAATATTCTGGGTGAATTCCAGCGTTCCCATGTAACGGCCTGCTTCATCACGGACTGCAAAGTAACGGATGTAAATGAACTTATCCTTGATATTGATCCAGAAATCCTCGGCATCCTTGCGTCCTGCCTTGAAGTCCTCCAGCAGCTTCTCGACTACATGCACGCTTTGCGGCGGATGGCAGTTCTGAACGGTACGGCCGATGACTGCCTTGGTCCGGGCAAAGATCCGCTCCTTGCCATGGGAGAAATAACGAACAACGTCATTCTCGTCAATGAAGGTAAGATCCACCGGCAGATGGTTCATCAGAGTTTCCAGCTGATGCAGCGACAATAGACCTGTCTCAAAGCGGATAAAGCCCTGCGGGCTCTCGCCGGCCTGCTGTTCCTCGGCTGAGACTGAAGCTCCTTCCGGTTCAGCTGCGCGTTCAGGAATCCACTCCTGCTCCGGAGCAGCCAGGCAGAAGCCGATCTCGTCACTTTCGCGGGCGATTTTGACCCATTCATCCTCAGTAAGCTTGTCGAGCGCCATCGGCAGCAGAATATTTTCTTCCTTAAAGATCATCTCATTAACTTCCTGGATGATGTTCGCCAGCTGCTCGCCAATCTCTTCCTTGTTGCCGCTGTAAGAGCTCAGTGCCGCCTTGGCTCCCTTAATCATTGCGCGGATGCCGTCATCGACACCCCACATTACCTTGGTCGGGCCGTAGATTCCGTATTTCTCCAGGTAAGGGAACAGCAGATTTTCTTTGCGGCTGTAGTGCTTGTCAAGATCAAGCAGCAGGCTCAGATCCTCCAGCAGCTTGAAGATAATCTCCTCGCTGTCATTTTTCTGAAATTTACCCGCGTGCAGCTCCAGGCGGAAGTTAACCAGCTTCTCAATTTCACGGTTCTCCAGCTTAAATGTATGCACAGGATGGCCCGGCTGCTCCTCCGGCTTTGAGGAACGGTGAATCTGCTCGATTGAGCCTTTGAAAATGGCTGTATGCACTGAACACAGGCGCTGAACCTCTGATACAGGAATGCCCTCCTCGGTCATCAGGGAGTGCTCCATCGCCGAAATCTCTGCAACCGTCACATCGCCTACCGCTTCTGCGAACCTCGCTTTTACTTCATCCACACTTTTACCCGCATGCAGCTCCTTGATTATCTCTTTAAGCATGGCCTGGCGGCGGGTCTGTTCCGGTACGTCTGCTTCACGGTTGTTAATTAATTCGCTCATTGTAATCTCTCCTTTATATAGATAATGCTTCTATTCAACAATCTCGAAGCCATGGCGGATAAAGGTCTGGCGCACGGCTTCCGGATCCATTTTCTTTAATTTAATGCCTTTGGACAGGGTCATGAACCGGCCTGCGGTCTGCAGCATCCCCGGCTTTGCAATATCCTGAAACCCCAGCTCCACCATAATACCGGTTACCTCGGGATGCCGGCTCACCAGCTCGAATATGGACTCATCCATTCTCAGCGCCTTGCTCATGAACACCATTCCTTTAATCACTTATTGAGAACTCTTCTCAACATCAGCTTAGCATAGGAAATTAGCGTATATTGTGATTGCAATCACTAAGTTACAGCTGCTATCTATTTTATTTTTTAAATAATTGAACAGTCTCCCCGCCTTGCCCCTGCTAAAGTTACAATCCGGGATAAGCAGCCGGTGCAGGCACAAAAAAACCGGCATCCCGCAGCAGCGGAATTACCGGTTAACCCTTAGAAACCTTTCAATTCTGGTACTTCACCTTACTTATCGAGGCTTTCGCTCCAGTCATGCACCATGGTGCCTTCGAGGTACTTCTCAGCATCCATAGCCGCCATACATCCTGTTCCGGCTGCGGAAATCGCCTGCCGGTAACGGGTATCCTGGACATCGCCGCAGGCGAATACACCCGGGATGTTTGTCTCCGTTGTACCCGGATTCACTACAATGTACCCGTTAGCATCAGTCGTAATCTGGCCGCCCAGGAACCCTGTGTTAGGGGTATGTCCGATTGCCACGAAGACACCGTCTGCCTCAACCAGCTCTTCCAGGCCAGTCTCGTTATTGCGCACAGTCAAGCCTTTAACTCCTGTCTCCCCGACGGTCACAGCCAGCGGTGTGCGGTTGAGCGCCCAAGCCACTTTACTGTTCTCACGTGCTCGGTCCTGCATAATTTTTGAGGCCCGCAGCTCTTCACGGCGGTGAACCAGCGTTACACTGGAAGCAAACCGTGTTAAGAAGCTGGCTTCCTCCATGGCGGAGTCTCCGCCGCCGACAACAATAATCTTTTTGCCGCGGAAAAAGAATCCGTCACAGGTTGCGCATGTGCTTACCCCGCGCCCCACATTCTCCTGCTCGCCCGGAATTCCCAGATAACGCGCGGAAGCGCCGGTTGAAATAATGACCGATTCCGCTTCAAGCTCACCCAGTCCATCTACCTTCACCTTGAACGGACGCTGCGAGAAATCAACCGACTCCACCCAGCCGTTCTTGAACTGTGCACCGAAGCGTTCAGCCTGCTTGCGCATATTCTCCATCAGATCAGGTCCGAGTATCCCTTCAGGAAAGCCCGGAAAGTTCTCCACTTCTGTCGTCGTTGTCAGTTGTCCGCCCGGCTGCAAGCCTTCTATTACGAGCGGGCTGAGATTGGCGCGGGCTAGATAAATAGCGGCAGTCAGCCCTGCCGGGCCTGTTCCGATTACAATCGTTTTGTACATCACTATGGCCTCCTTACGAGTAGGTAATGATTTATAAGAAAGAAACAGCGGAGGGGCTTCAGAAGCTCTGCCGCTGTTTCGGGTAAACAATATAAGGATGCAGAATCCTGCTTCATTTATACCTGCTTGCTTATATTACCTGGCCGGGGCTATATCTTCTCAGTGGAGGAAGACAGGTCCCCCTGCGCCATTTCCTGTTCCTCTGCCTGGGCAGGATGTTCCTTCAGGCTGCTTCCGATCAGACGCTGCAGGCTAATCAGTGCCGCTTCCTGCAGCTTCTCCTCCTGGCGAGGCTCCTGCTTCAGCAGTTCGCCCAGCACCTCGGACATCTCCTCGTCCTCAATCCAGCGGAGTGCCTCAGTCACCTGCATTCTGGTCCCGGAATCGCCGTAGCGCAGCGCCCAGAAGAATGAGGCCCGCAGCAGCGGATTGCTCCTAACCTCAGCGGTGAAGCTGCTGGCATTGTTCTTCCACTGCTTAAGCTGTTCCTGAAATGGCAGCTGATAATTATAGCTGACCGGCGACATCGCCCTATCCTCTTCCAGCGCCTGCTGCAGCTGGACCAGGAAGAAGGCCGGTACAGGCGATGCAGGATCAAGCTTGGCAGCATGCCGCCAGCAGCGCAAGGCCTCGCTGTATAATCCGCTGTTGCTGGCGGCGGCAGCGCAATAATGATACAGGCTCGCGTCGGCACCAACCTCTTCGTCCTTGAGCAGGCGGCGAAAATGGCCGTAAGCCGTCTTGTGCCGTCCCAGAATGCCCATGGTGGTAGCCATTTTGAACACATGCTCCTTATGGAAGGGAACCGTTGCCGTAAGTCTCTCAAGCAGCGTATCCAGCTGTTCACGGTCACCGGCATACTGCAGGAAGATAGCCATGTTGCAGAGGGCATGCAGATTGCCCGGGTCCTGCTGCAGCACCTCACCCAGACATTCCTTCGCTCTTGCAAAACGGCCCATGTAGAAATAGGCCAGCGCCAGATTATTATAAGCTGCCAGGAAATCCGGAGTAATCTTGACGATCTCCTCCAGCAGATCTACTGCCTGCGGAAACTTGCCTTCCTCCAGCAGCGCCCGGGCCCGGTCATGCTCCACAACCCCTTCGCGGCTGCGGATCCGGATCAGCGGAGCCGGACGGTCCAGCTCATACTGCAGCAGCTCCATCAGCTCCTCGGACTCAGCCAGGTAATCACCCGCCGCATCCTGCTCCAGATACGTCATCAGCGATCGCTCGGCCTCCTCGAAGCTCTCCATATTGGCATAATTGTTAGCCATATAGAAGTGGCATTCTGTCATCGCCGGGTCGATCTTTTCCAGCACATGGGTCAGAATATCGTTGGATGCTTTATAATTACCCATCTCCGATAATATACCCGCCATGTTGCAGTGGTTTACCGGATTCTCCGGCTCATATTCAACGGCTTTGCTAAAATTCTTTAATGCCTTATCATATTGAAAGCGGTCCAGTGACCGAACGGCTCTTTCAAAGAAAAAATTGGCATCCAGAGTCACCGGAATAACATTGCTCAACTCCGCCTCATCTGAAGTTTTCTCAATCATGGAAGCAAGGCACCTCCCTTTGTAAGCTTCCTTATCCTCACGCAAAAATAGGAGAACAGCACCACTAAGGCACTACGGGCTCCTATCTAAAGCATTCTATCGTTTCCATTTCTGGACGTAGCTGCTTCACACAGTATAACACAAGTGGGCGGGGGATTCTCAAGCTAAGGGAAGGTGGTACCTCAGGAAAATAGATGAAGCGGACTGTATACCCCTGCCGCAGCAAAAAACGCGGGGATTAGATCCCCGCGTCTCTGAACAATTTATCAATAGATCCGCCTTCAATAATGATGCGTGTGGCTTCAGCCAGCATCGGTGCAACAGACAGCACCTTGTAACGTGTGGAATGGTCATCAGGCAGCGCAATCGAATCAGTGACAACGATCTCATCGATATTGTCATGATCCATGCGTGTCAGCGCATCACCGGAGAATAAGCCGTGTGTCGCGCAGACAATACTGTTGCCGGCTCCCCGCTCCTTCAGCCCCTCTACCACATTTACAATGGTCGTGCCGGTATCAATCAGATCCTCGATGATGATCGGTGTTCTTCCCTCAACATCTCCTATTACATGTGTGATAACCGACTCATTATGCGCCGGGCGCTTCTTAATCATAATGGCAAACGGCGAATCCAGCCGGCTGGCCAGCTTCTCGGCCATAGAGGCACGTCCTGCATCCGGCGACACCACTACAGGATTCGATATATTCTTAACCTTGAGATAGCCGCTGATCAGATCCAGTGCAGTCAGATGATCGACCGGAATGTTGAAGAAGCCCTGAATGGCTGCAGCATGCAAGTCAATGGTGATGACCCGGGTTGCGCCTGCGGTGGTCAGTACATCGGCAACCATTTTCGCAGAGATTGGCTCACGCGGTGCAGATTTACGCTCCTGCCGGGCATAGCCGTAGTAAGGAACGATGATATTTACAGTTCTTGCCGAGGCCCGCTTGGCGGCATCAATCATGACAAGCAGCTCTACGAACAGTTCGTTAATAGGATGGGCGAGGGATTGCACCAAAAATACGTCACAGTTCCGGATGCTCTCTTCATAATGCACATAAATCTCGCCGCTCTTGAAGCGGGTCAGCTTAATCGGGCTGAGGGGTGCACCAAGACGCTCCGCAATGTCCGCAGCCAGCTTCGGATTTGACGAACCGGAAAAAATACGCAATTGATGATGCTGCATAGTACCCTCCTGGGGATTAAAGTTTATAGTTTAAAAGAAACGGATGAACGGTGCCGGCCTTCAAACACCGCCAGCTCGCGGAAGCCGGTATCCCACAGCAGACTGCGGGCTTCCTGCAGGCCGTCACCCAGCTTGGCCGGGTCATGGGCGTCAGAGCCGAGTGTAAGCGGAATGCCCAGCCTATACGCCTGCTGCAATATATGCTCCGCCGGGAACATTTCAGCGCAGGGCTTGGTCAAGCCGGAAGCATTGAGCTCCATGGCTGTACCGCTTGAGGCTATCACCTGCAGCGTGCTGAGCTCCAGTTCTCTGGCTTCCGCCTGCTCTTCCTTACTCTGCGGGCCGTAACCGAACCGTTTAATTACATCCATATGTCCTATAATATCATATAATCCCGATAACGCCGACTTCTGCACCGCATCATAATAACGGCGGTACACGTCCATTACATTCTTGCCTTCCCAGCCCGCCGTCTGGCGGTGATCGGTAATATCCCACTCCCCGAGGAAATGCACAGAGCCGATCAGATAATCCCACGGATAGGGTGACAAAAGCTCGCGGATCTGCTCTTCATAGCCTTCAATATAATCCGCTTCCAGCCCGACCTTCAGCTCAATGACTCCGCGGTACCGCTCCTTCAGCGTCTGGCATTCTTCGACGTACCGCGGGAGCTCGGCCAGAGGCATAGCCATTTCAGGGTAATAGCTGTCCGGATTCACATGAATCAGCGGCAGATGATCTGACAGGCCCAGCTGCTGCAGCCCCAGCTCTATCCCGCGCTGCACATACTCCTCCAGCTTCCCTACCGCATGTCCGCAGCGCTCATGATGGGTATGGTAGTCGATATGCATCTCTCTATCCTCCCTCAGTCGCGGCGCGGACGTTCGTGGCGGGCGCTCAGCTCATCCAGAATCTCGTCCAGCGGCAGCTTGCGCTCCTGCAGCAGCACCAGCAGGTGATAGATCAGATCGCTTACTTCAAGGCGGAGCTCGGCATTATCTTTATTTTTGGCGGCGATAATCGTCTCGGAGGCTTCCTCGCCCACCTTCTTAAGAATCTTGTCTACACCCTTATCGAACAGATAGGTTGTATAAGCACCCTCAGGGCGCTCGGTTTCCCGCTCGGCAATCACCCGCTCCAGCTCGCCCAGTACGGCAAAACGCCCTTCATCTGCACTTGCGGTGCGCTGAGGCTCCGCTGCTGTCTGTCCGGTAAGCGGGATTTCACGGTAAAAGCAGGTATTCTCCCCTGTATGGCAGGCAGGCCCTTCAGGATTCACCTTGACCAATAGCGTATCACTGTCGCAGTCATAATGAATGGAAGTAACCGCCTGGGTGTTGCCTGAGGTTCCGCCTTTATGCCATAGTTCGCTGCGGGAACGGCTCCAGAACCAGGTCTGGCCGCTCGTAAGCGTACGCTGCAGCGACTCCGGATTCATGTAGGCGAACATCAGCACCTCCAGTGTACGCGCATCCTGCACTACGGCAGGCAGCAAGCCGGATTCGTTCCAGCGGATACCTTCGATTATTGCTTCTTGTTCTTGGCTCATCGGATTTCTACCCCTTTAGACTTCAAATCTGCCTTCAAATCATGAATTGCAATTTCTTTATAGTGAAAAATAGTAGCGGCAAGTCCCGCATCGGCCTTACCTTCGGTAAATACATCGTAGAAGTCGCCGATCTTCCCTGCTCCGCCTGATGCGATTACAGGGATACCCACCAGGCTGCTCACAGCTGCCGTCAGCTTCAGATCGAATCCGTCTTTCGTCCCGTCAGCGTCCATACTGGTGAGCAAAATTTCGCCGGCGCCCATCCGTTCAGCCTCTTTGACCCAGGTCAGCGCGCGGATTCCGGTCGGCTTACGCCCTCCGTGCGTGTACACTTCCCATTCGCCCCATGCCTCATTATATTTGGCATCCATTGCCACTACAATACACTGTGAGCCGAAACGGCGCGCCCCCTCCAGAATGAGCTGCGGATTGTTGACTGCGGCTGTATTGATCCCGATTTTATCGGCGCCGGCACGCAGAATCCGCTTCATATCATCCGGGGTCGAGATGCCCCCGCCAACCGTGAACGGGATTGCGATCTCCCCGGCGGTCTGGCGGACGACCTCGACCATCGTGGCACGTCCTTCCACCGAGGCGGAAATATCCAGGAACACCAGCTCATCCGCACCTTCACGGTCATAAATCGCCGCGAGCTCCACCGGGTCGCCGGCATCGCGCAGATTAACAAAATTCACACCTTTGACTACCCGCCCGTCCTTTACGTCCAGACAGGGAATGATACGTTTGGCTAACATGCGGCATCCCTCCAACTGCTTTCCAATATTACAATCTTTTCATGCAAAAGCTTTTTCGATCCCCCTAAATCCCCCTTAGCCAAGGGGGACCCCAAGGGCCCCGGCCCTCTGGACACCCGGATAGCTGTCTTTGGAGAGACCGAGGCGCACCCGGCAACAAGGAGCAGGCAGCGCTAACCCCTGCGGGGCCGCTTGAACAATGGGCGCTCCTGCACATCACTTTCAACCTGTTGGCTAGCCGATGCCAGCCGATAACATCTATTTCTGCCCAAGCGCTGACAGCGCTTCGGTCAAATTGATATTGCCGGTGTATAGCGCCTTGCCGACGATGGCTCCGCCGATTCCGCTTCCGCTATGTACGTTAAGGCGCAGCAGGTCATCCAGGACCGTAACGCCGCCGGAGGCAATGACTGTCTGTCCGCTGGCGGCGGCCATAGAGAGGATACCCTCAATGTTCGGGCCCTGCATCATGCCGTCGCGCGAGATGTCGGTGTAGATGAACGTTTCCGCTCCCTTCGCCGCGAGCTCTTTTGCCAGATCCTCTGCACGCACTTCAGATGTGTTCAGCCACCCGTGGGTTGCCACGTAGCCGTTGCGCGCATCAATCCCAATCGCCACTTTGTCACCGTATTTAGCCAGGACCGCTTCTGTAAAGGCATGGTCATTGATCGCCGCTGTCCCGATTATCACCCGGCTGACGCCAAGGCCAAGCAGCTTCTCCACATCAGCCAGCGAGCGCAGTCCGCCGCCTACCTGTACAGGGACATTCGCATTTTTGGCGATAGCGCCGATGATCACATCATTCACCGGATGACCGGCCTTGGCACCGTCCAGATCGACGAGGTGGATGAACTTGCCGCCCTGTTCTTCCCATGATTTTGCCACCTGTACCGGGCTGTCGTTATAAATCGTCTCCTGGGCGTAATCACCCTGCTGCAGTCTTACACACTTTCCATCCCGGATATCAATCGCCGGATATACGATAAAAGAAGACATGTGGCGCTCCCTGCTTTCCTTATAATAGATTGATAGCGGGCTTACGCCCGCCCCTGCACGTTCTTTATCCGCAAAAAGTTGCCCAGCAGCTTCATGCCCAGCTCTCCGCTTTTTTCCGGGTGAAACTGCATGCCGTACACGTTATCCCGGCCGACTACTGCCGTTACCGGATGCCCGTAGTCGGTGACAGCAATCAGGTCATTCTCCTGCTCCACCTCTGCATGATAGGAATGAACGAAATACACATGCCCTTCTTCAAGACCCTCCAGCAGCAGACTCTGCGGCTGGCGGAAACTCAGCTTATTCCAGCCCATATGCGGCACCTTGTAGCCCTCACGAGGGGCAAAACGCACAACTGCACCCGGCAGCATATCCAGTCCGGTATGCTCCCCGTGCTCCTCACTGCTGCTGAACAGCAGCTGCATGCCGAGACAGATGCCCAGCACCGGCTGGCCCCCGGCGGCAGCCTGCTTCACGATCCCGTCGAGACCGCTTGCGCGCAGCTGCTCCATCGCATCGCCAAACGCACCGACGCCCGGCAGAATAACGCTGTCCGCTGTCAGAATCTCCTCAGCTATGCCTGTCACCAGACTTGTATAGCCGAGTCTTTCCACGGCTTTGCTGACGCTGTGCAGGTTGCCCATGCCGTAATCGACAATTGCAACTTTCATGCTACAGCACTCCCTTCGTAGAAGGCACACCCTTTACACGCGGATCAATCAGCGTCGCTTCATCCAGCGCCCGGCCCAGCGCCTTGAATACCGCCTCAATCATGTGGTGGGTATTAGAGCCGTAGTGCACAATGACGTGCAGCGTAATCCGCGCCTCCAGCGCGAACTTCCAGAGAAACTCGTGCACCAGCTCCGTTGAGAAGCTGCCTACCTGCTGCGACGGATATTCTGCCCGGTACTCAAAATGCGGCCGGTTACTGATATCAATCACAACCTGGGCCAGTGCCTCATCCATGGGAACAAATACGCTGGCATAACGCTTGATCCCTTTTTTATCACCCAGCGCTTCACGCAGCGCCTGTCCCAGACAAATGCCGATATCCTCGACAGTATGGTGGTCATCAATATCAATATCCCCGCGGGCCTGCACAGACAGGTCAAACTGGCCGTGCTTGGCGAACAGGTCCAGCATGTGGTTCAGAAAAGGTACATCCGTCTCCAGCTCGGCAACACCGCTGCCATCAACACCAAATGACAGGGTAATATCCGTTTCATTTGTTGTGCGGCTAAGACCGGCCTTGCGTTCTGCCAGCTCATTATTGTTATTCTCCATCTTCTGCTCCACCCTTCGCTTCGTTCTCCAGTCTGATTTGAATTGCCCTTGCATGGCCCTCCAGGCCTTCACGTCTGGCCAGCTCCATAATCGTCTCCCCGTCACGCAGGAGCGCTTCCTTGCTATAGTAGATCAGGCTTGATTTTTTTATAAAATCGTCCACATCGACCGGCGAAGCAAACCGCGCCGTGCCGTTGGTCGGTATAATGTGATTCGGTCCGGCAAAATAATCGCCTACCGGCTCCGAGCTGTACGGCCCGAGGAAGATCGCCCCGGCATTCTCGATGCTGCCGAGCAGGCTCATCGGATCAGCCGCTACCACCTCCAGGTGCTCCGGCGCCAGCCGGTTAACCACCTCAATGCCTTCCTGCAGCGAGTCCACAACGATAATCGCGCCGTGGTTCTCGACCGAGGCGCGCGCCACTGCCTCGCGCGGCAGGTCCTTCAGCTGCCGCTCCACCTCGGCAGCTACGCTGTCCGCCAGGCTGCGCGACGGCGTCACCAGGATGGCCGAGGCCATGGAGTCATGCTCGGCCTGGGAGAGCAGGTCGGCCGCGACGTAGGCCGGCTCGGCGGTATCGTCGGCGAGCACGACGATTTCACTCGGTCCGGCGATGCTGTCGATATCGACAGCGCCGAAGACCTCGCGTTTGGCGAGGGCAACGTAAATGTTGCCCGGCCCGCAGATCTTATCGACCGGCACGATGGAATCCGTGCCGAAGGCCAGGGCGGCGACCGCCTGGGCGCCGCCTACCCGGTAAATCTCGTTTACGCCCGCTTCGGCGGCGGCAACGAGAATGTACGGGTCAATCCCCGCCTTGCCGCCTGTTGCCGGCGGGGTGACCATGACGATCTCCGGCACCCCGGCAATCTGTGCCGGTATGACGTTCATCAGCACGGACGACGGATAGGCCGCCGTGCCTCCGGGAACATAGACGCCCACCCGCTTCAGCGGGCGGATAATCTGGCCCAGAATCGTGCCATCGGGCTGCAGATCCATCCAGGAGCTGCGCTTCTGGCGGGCATGGAACGCCCGGATATTGGCCGCCGCCGCGCGGATCGCGGTCACAAAAGAATCCTCGACCCGGCTGTACGCAGCCTGCAGCTCCTCGGGAGTCACCCGCAGCTCTGCTGCTGTAAGCACCGTACGGTCAAATTGCTCCGTGTACCGCAGCAGCGCGGTATCGCCTTCTTTTCTGACGGCAGCCACAATCTGCTTTACCGCCTCGTTCTGCTCCGGTGTTCCGTACTCCACCTCCCGCTGCAGCTTGAAATCCTTGCTTGATTTTATCTTCACCGCCGCTTCCCCCTTCTACAGCTTCAGCCGCTTATACAGGCATAAGCTTCACTCTGCTCCATTCGCCACTCCTGAATATCCGGCTGCTTCCTAACTTTGTTATTATTTCAGCTGTAACCCCGGCTCACCGATAACGGCCTGCAGGCGGTCGCACAGCTGCTGAATCTCATCATTTTTCATCCGGTAGCTGACCCGGTTGGCCACCAGCCGGCTCGTAATCTCGAAGATGCTCTTCATTTCCACCAGACCGTTATCCTTCAGTGTCTGGCCCGTCTCCACCATATCAACAATCCGGTCGGCCAGACCGATCAGCGGAGCCAGCTCAATCGAGCCGTTCAGCTTCACAACCTCAACCTGCTGCCCCTGCTCCCGGAAATAACGGGAAGCCACATTCGGATATTTGGTTGCTACCCGCTGCTGAATGCCCGGCTGCCAGTTGGGCAGCCCGATTATCGACATCCGGCAGCGCGCGATCCCCAGATCAAGCAGCTCGTACACATCCCGTTCCTCTTCCAGCAGCACATCCTTGCCGACAATTCCGATATCCGCTACGCCATATTCCACATAGGTAGGTACATCTACCGGCTTCGCCAGAATGAACTCCATCCCGGCCTCGGGCAATGAAACGACAAGCTTCCGCGACTCCTCACCGTCAGGAGGAATCGGCAGGCCCGCCTGCCGGAACATTTCAGCCGCTTTTGTATAAATCCGGCCTTTCGGCATGGCTACCTTCAATATCTGCCCCATGTCACATGCCTCCGTTTCTTATATAAATTGAACTTATGATTTTTCCATTTCGGATTGGCCGTGACTCCAGAGAATATTTGGACTTCCGGCCGCTGTTGTCTGCAGATTTCTTGATTTATTAGTATACTTTTAACTGTTTCCATACTCTATCCGTTCATCCGTTCCTCTTCCGTTCAGCCATGCTCGCTAACAAAAGACACGAAGGTATATATTTCACCGTACTGCCCGCCATCTGCCAGAACCCGCTCCGGATCAAGCCGCTTTACAGTTTTCAGATCCGCAGGGCCTGCGGCCAGTCTGGTCACAACCATATGTCCTTCGGACCGCAGTCTTGCTGCTTCCGCCAGCCCTTCCGTCCGCCGAAGCGCATCATACTGGACTAATACCGGCAGCTCTTCTTCCTCAGGCATACCGGTCACCCCGTCCAGAATACGGTTTGTCTTCAGGGAGAAGCCTGTTGACGGAACCGGCCGGCCGAACTGCTGCAGCAGGTTATCATACCGGCCCCCGGCACATACCGGGAAGCCAAGCTCAGACGCATAGCCCTCAAAGGTCATTCCGGTATAATAGGAAAAATCACCGATCATAGTCAGGTCAATCAGCACATGCTCCGATACCCCGTAGGATACAAGCACCTCCCACACCTTGCACAGATGCTCGATCGAGGCACGGGCCAGCGGATGGCTGGTGAGCTCCAGCGCCTGCCCGCAGATTTCCTTGCTGCCGCGCAGGCGCAGCAGACCATAGAGCTCACTCTTCTGGGCATCCGGCAGCTCAAGCCGCCGCAGGGTATCCCGGAAGGCTACATAGTCGCGGCCGAGCAGATGGCTTTTAAGCTCCTCCTGCGCCTCCGGCAGGTTCGGCACAGCTTCCTGGAACAACCCGTTAAGGAAGCCCACATGGCCCATGGCAATCTTGAAGGACTTCACACCGGCTGCCTGCAGTGAGGCAATAGCCAGCGCAACAACCTCTGCATCCGCCTCAGGGGAATCATCACCGACCAGCTCCACGCCGGTCTGGAAAAATTCAGCCTCCCGGCCTGCTTCCTCTTCAATAGCCCGGAACACATTGGCGTGATATGACAGACGAAGCGGAAGCGGCTCATCCTTGAGCAGGGAGGATACGACCCTCGCTACCGGGGCTGTCATTTCTGAGCGCAGCACCAGCGCCTGCCCCCGGTTGTTCAGCAATTTATAAAGTTTCTGGTCGGATGTAGAGCTGGCCACACCAACCGTATCGTAATATTCGAGTGTCGGGGTTATCATCTGCTGATATCCCCAGCGGCTCATGCAGTGCAGCACATCATGTTCAATCTTGCGCAGCTTCTTGACTGCGCGCGGCAGATAATCACGTACACCCGCCGGTTTCTCAAATCCCTTCGGCTTGGACATCTTCATTAGTCACCTCGTCAGCGTTCATAAAATATATGTAAGTCACTTCACTATGGTAAAGTGGTAGTAAAGTAAAGTGGTGGAAACATCGTATCACGGACTCTCTTCCTACGTCAATAATACCTTACCTTCGCTCCGTATAACACCTGTCCCTCCAGTCCCCCTCCATTACTTACCCAACTTATTAATTCCTGTCTTTGCCACTGTGCTTTACGGATACTATAATGAACTAATATAATTCCGCAGCATTATCCGCATTCAGCGTTCCAAGTATCTATTCTCAGGCAGAAAGAAGGACTGTGAACTTGAATACATCGTATATGATCGGCGTTGATATTGGAACCACAAGTACGAAGGCTGTTCTTTTCAGGGAAAACGGCACCATCGTCACTCAGGCAAGTGAAGGATATCCGCTGCACCAGCCATCCCCGTCGGTTGCCGAACAGGACCCGGACCAGATTCTGAGCGCCGTCATTCATACGGTAGCAGCTGTTATGCAGAGTAGCAGAATCAAACCGGACGAGCTGCTGTTTCTTTCCTTCAGCTCCGCCATGCACAGTGTGATTGCCGTCGATGCTGACGGCAATCCGCTCACGGCCTGCATCACCTGGGCCGATAACCGGAGCAGCGCCGCTGCAGCCCGTCTGAAGAACGAGCTGAACGGGCATGAGCTGTACCTGCGCACCGGAACGCCAATCCACCCCATGTCGCCTATAACGAAGCTGATGTGGCTGGGTGAAGAGCAGCCTGAGCTCTTCCGGCAGGCCTATAAATTCATCTCTATTAAAGAATATGTCTTCGCCAAGCTGTTCGGCAAATATGTTATAGACTACTCGATTGCCTCCTGTACAGGAATGTTTAACCTGGAGAAGCTGGACTGGGATGAAGAAGCGCTGCGTATTGCCGGAATAACGGCCGAACGGCTCTCAGCGCCCGTTCCGACTACAGAGCTGATTCAGGGCCTGCTGCCCGGCTTTGCGGAAGAGCTCGGACTGCTGGATTCAACCCCCTTCATCGTGGGTGCCAGTGACGGGGTGCTCTCCAATCTAGGCGTGGGTGCTATCCAGCCCGGAGTTGTAGCGGCGACCATCGGTACGAGCGGTGCTATCCGCACCGTAGTTGACCGCCCGCTGACAGATCCGAAGGGCCGGATCTTCTGCTATGCCCTGACGGAGAAGCACTGGGTCATTGGCGGCCCGGTGAACAACGGCGGTATGCTGTTCCGCTGGGTGCGCGATGAATTCGCAGCTTCTGAGGTGGAGACCGCGAAGCGCCTGGGGATTGATCCTTATGAGGTGCTCACGCGGATAGCCGAGCAAGTGCCTCCCGGCAGTAACGGGCTGCTGTTTCACCCCTACCTGACCGGCGAGCGTGCCCCGCTGTGGAATCCCGATGCCCGCGGCTCCTTCTTCGGGCTTAGTATGACGCACCGCAAGGAGCATATGATCCGTTCAGTGCTGGAAGGCGTCATTTTTAATATGTACACCGTGCTGCTGGCAATGGAGGAATGCATCGGCCGCCCGAACCGGATTCTTGCTACTGGAGGGTTTGCCCGCTCCTCTTTATGGCGGCAGATGATGGCTGATATTTTTGATCAGGAGGTTATTATTCCGGAGAGCATTGAGAGCTCCTGCCTTGGTGCTGTTGTGCTGGGGCTATATGCTACAGGAAGGGCTGATTCGCTGGATATTGTGTTCGGAATGATCGGCTCCACCCACTCACATCAGCCCGTACAATCGCATGCCAAGATCTACAAGCAGCTCTTGCCTATCTATATATCCGTTTTCCGCGCTCTGGAAAGCCAATATGAAGCCATTGCCGAGTTTCAGCGTGAACAGGCCGGAGAATAAACGGCAGCGGCCCGGCAGTACTTCTGGAAGACAATAATGAATAAGCGCCGGCATAGTCTGCATATACAGACCCTGCCGGCGCTTTATTTTTACTTAACTGCAGCTTTAGATTGTGGCTTTTGCGGCCCGGAGCCGAACAGGACCCAAGCCGGCTTCACATAGCGGAAGGCTACTGCCACTACCAGCCATGAGAGCAGGAGCGCCGCCAGGAAGCCCCCGGCGATAGCCGCCGTATAGGCCAGAGAACCGCCATGAAACGGCAGTTTCCGGTAGAAGAACAGAATCGCCGGATGTACAAGATAAATGCCGAACGAGCATGCGCCCACTGAGATCAGCATTCGCGTCAGCAGACTGCGTCCTGTCCCGAACAGCAGGAAGGACAGATGCAGCAGCACCAGGCAGGAGAGCAGCGCATGAAGATTAGAGAAGCCCTCATACCAAAGACTGTTGATTACCGTCTTCTTCGTATAGTTGTTAAACCAGAGCTGCACATGGATAGCGCCTGCTGCCGCCCATAACAGCCACAGTGCGGTCCAGACTCCGCCTTTACCGGATTTCCAGCCCTCACGGGAAGGAATCAGCCACTTTTTCAGAGAGCCGTAATACACGGCAACCGCCGCTCCCAGCAGGAAATAAGAGAAGTAAGTAATTGCGAGGCTGCCCTTGGACAGCTGCCAATATCCGTTATTCACCATATATTTGTTCAGCAGCACGAAGCCCCACTGCAGTGCAAGCCCGATGACCGGCGCCCACGCCGCCAGCCGACGGACCTTTTGCAGACACCACAGCATAAGCGGAAACAGCACATAGAACTGAATAATAATAATGATGTAGTAAAGATGCGTATAGGCTGTCCCCGTCCAGAGGTATTTCCACAGCTTGGCTGCCATATCATCAAGCGGCATGTTCCAGGTATGCCCGGCCGTCATTTTTAAGCAGAAATACAGCAGTGAAAAAATAAAATAAGGCACAATAATATAAATCAGCCGCCGGCTATAAAACTTCCCCAGTGTCTTTCCGCTGAGCGGACGGTCGATATAGTTGTAGAACAGCACAAATCCGCTTAAGAATACAAATGACGGTACCGCAAACTGGCTGAATTTGTTGATGAACAAAAACGGATGAAACATGCCTGTTCCCATCGTCTCCGACAAGGTCCTTGAAGTAGCATGAATCGCCAGTACCGCAAAAATTGCAATTGCCCGGAAGATATCCAGCTGCGGAATTCTTTCCTTATGTCCCATTTACGTTCCTCCTGTTGAGCTCCGCATCTAAGATGCCAATAACCCAGCGTATAATTAGTCCGTTTGATAATCTTACTTACCCTGACACCTCAGGCTCCATGCTTCCCCTTCAAACCGGCCTGTGCTGAATCATCCCCTGCTGTATAGCCCTGCCTCCCCTTTACCGGAGGAGCCAGCGTACGCGGTACACTGCCAAATACAATCCATGCCCGCGGAACTCTGCGGAAGGTGAACTGCACAATCATCCAGCTGCCGGCCAGAGCAACGAGAAGCCCTCCATAAATAAATCCCACATAGAGCAATGAATCAATAGGAATATTGTAGCGGAACCTCCGGTACACGGCCAGCAGCAGCGGATGAATTAAATAAACCGCAAATGACAGCTCCCCCATCCGGGTCAAAAAAGCAACCACCCTGCGCGGAGCCCTCCGGTAGATCCAAAAAGTTACATAGAGCAGCACCAGCGCCGACAGCAGCGTATGTATATTCCACAACAGCTCGTACCACAGCGAGTCCGTCCAGATTCCGAAATGGCGGGCTTCATACCACAACTGGACATGAATAAAGGCAGCCGACAGCCAGGAAGTCAACAGCAGCACAATAAGCCGCTTATGCCCGGATCTAAGCTCATTCCAGGGCAGTACAAGCCAGCCCTTTATTCCTTCAAAGTTAATCGCAATATAGGCGCCCAGCATATAGTAAGCGAGGTAAGAAATCGACAGACTCCCCTTCCCTACAATATGCAGCTGATATTTATTCCAGATAATAAATCCCCATTGCAGTGCCAGCCCCAGCGGAAAAGCCCATTTCACCCATATGCGGGAGCTCTGCAGCAGCTTCAGTATGAGCGGAAACAACAGATAAAACTGAATACTGATAAAGACAAAATACAAGTGCGCATATGCCGATCCCGTAAAAAGCGCCCCAAGAAAGCTGTACAGGTTCTGTACCGGCTGCTGCATGAGTACCCCGTTCACATACAATGTCAGCGCGTAATACCCAATCGACGCCAGCAGATAGGGCAGCAGAACATACTTTAGCCTGCGGCGGTAAAAATTTCCGATCAAGCTTTTTGTAACCGGACGCCCGTAATAATTGTAGAACAGCACAAAGCTGCTGAGAAAAATGAATGACGGTGTCCCGAACTTGAAAAATATGTTAATCCAGTTAAGCCAATAATAGTAGGGAGAGTTCAGTGCCTGCTCTCCGGCTGCAAATGATGAAGCATGCACATGAAGTACGCCTGTAATTGCCAGGGCGCGGTAAATATCCAGCTGAGGCAGTCTTTCCTGTCTGGCAGCATCCATAATAAGATATTCCTCTTCTCTGCTTGTAGTGGCAGTTGGTTAAGACGCCAAGCGAGCGGAACATGATGACTGACTTATCAGGGAGCCTGTCCTATGCTGATTTACCTTCTGATATTTGATGCAGCGTCCTTGCGCTGACTGCATGTTAATTCTATATACAAGTATACCGTTTCTTGCACTGCCAAGGCACTGAAAACTTGCTTAATTTTTCTCATAACCGTTACAAGAGCGTGATCAATCTGAGATTCCGCGCATAAAAAGACCCTGCAGTCCTTGCGTTAGGTCACGCAAGCTAGAAACTGCAGGGTATTTCTGTATCCTGTCTGTTAGATTTCTTCCCGGTCTGAGCCGGCCGCTGCCGGCCGCAGCTCCCGGAGTGGATTACCGCCAACGAAGGAGCCGGCTGCAACGTCCTTATGTACAACTGATCCGGCTGCTACAATGGCTCCGTCACCAATGGTTACACCGGGAAGAATAGTGGTGTTTGCCCCGATCAGGACATTCTCACCGATAACAACCTCACCCAGGCGGTATTCTTTAATGAGATATTCATGCGCCAGAATCGTCGTATTGTAGCCGATTATTGAATTTTCACCGACTGTTATCTTCTCCGGAAAAAACACATCGACCATCGCCATTAGGCCGAATGCCGTGTGCTTCCCCACCTTCATCCCGAGTATACTGCGGTATATCCAATTCTTGACCGGCAGGATCGGGCAGTACCGGGCAATCTGGATAAAAATAAAATTGCGCACGCCCTTCCAGGGGCTGACCGTACGGTAAATATACCAGAGCGAATTATGCCCTTCAACCGGATAACGGGTTACTTTTCTCAAGGCTTATTCACCCTTGCTTTACAATAGTCAATAAATCGGCCATATCATGAATAATATAATCCGGGTTGTACTTACTCAGGGTTTCCTCGCCCTTCAGAGACCAGGCAACTGCCGCAACGCGTACACCGGCTGCTTGGGCTGACTGAATATCAACCGCACTGTCCCCGACCATAAGCGTCCGCTGCGGATCAGCATTCAGATTGCGGATCGCTGTCAGCACGGGCTCGGGGTGGGGCTTGGCATGTTCCACATCATTCACCGTGACGATTGTATCCATATATTTGAGCAGATCAAACATCTCAAGTGCTCTAATTGTAGTCGGCCGGATTTTGGTTGTGACAATCCCGAGCTTGATGCCGCGCTTAAGCAGTTCGTCCATCGTTTCATTTACACGCGGAAAGGCTGCAACCAGCTCATCATGATGTGCATTGTTATAAGCACGATAGGATAACTCAAGTGCGCTGGTATCTGCAAGTCCGGTAAAGGTACTGATCTGCTGCTGCAGGGTTGTTCCCATATGAGGAATAATCTGCTCCCGGGTTAGCGGGGGCAGATTATTCTCCTTCAGTGCATGCATAAACGAGTTAATAATCAGCTCGTTTGTATTTACAATCGTTCCATCCAGATCAAACAATACGTATTCTATCATATCGGCCATTTACTCCTTGCGTTGCTGATTCTCCGCTTGCTCCGCTTCAGACTGAGTATCCTGCGGTGCTTTTTGCGGGGTTACAGCAGCTTGCTCCGGTACAACCGGATCAGCTGCAGCAGCCTTTGTACTGACAATCGGGTCAGAGTAATAAGCATTCGCCTGACCGGTCACTCTGCGTACAACAATGATGACAATTGCCGCAATAATAATCAGCAGGGCCAGCAGCTGTGAGATACGGATGTTGCCGTAGGCAGGATCAAAATATCCCTGCTCAAAGCCCATCCAAGTCATCGGGCTCCAGAGCCCGTCCATCAGAGAAGCTACACCGCTGCTTCCGGTGAAGCCCAGGCTGTCGGTGCGCAACGCCTCGATAAAGAAGCGTCCAATGGAGTACCAGATGAAATAAGACAGGAAGATTTCCCCGGCCTTAACAAACTTCTGGCGGCGAAGTACCATCAGCAGCGCAATTCCGAGCAGGCTCCACAGTGATTCGTACAGAAATGTCGGATGGTGAAACGCATCACCTATGTACATTTGATTGACAATGAAGTCCGGCAGATGCAGCTTGTCACGCAGAAAAGACTCTTCTATTGGACCGCCATAGGCCTCCTGATTAACAAAGTTACCCCAGCGGCCGATCATTTGTCCGGCAAGCAGGCCTGGTGCACAAATATCCACAATACGCCAGAACGGGTAGCCTTTGTAGCGGAAGTAGATAATTCCGCAGATAATTGCCCCGATTAAAGCACCATATATGGCAATCCCGCCGTTCCAGATTTTAAAGACATCAAGCAGGTTATCCTTATAATCATCCCACATAAAGGCAACGAAGTAGATTCGTGCACCGATAATGGCGGATGGTACTCCCAGCAGCAGCAGATCCATAAAGAACTCCTGCGGAATATTAAACCGTTTGCCTTCACGGATGGCGAGGAACAAGCCCGCAAGCGCCCCCACTCCAAGAATCAGACCATACCAGTGCACAGGCAGAGAACCGATAGAGAATACAATGGGATTAATCGCCAAAGAAAAAAACATCGTTACACACTCCTCCTAGTCCAGATCATCCATGTCTTCAGAGATGGTGGCTGTAAGTTTATTCGTAAACTGAAGAGCTGCGTTAAAGCCCATTTGCTTCAGACGGTAGTTCATTGCCGCAACCTCAATGATAACAGCAAGATTTCGTCCCGGACGCACAGGAATCGTTACAAGAGTAACATCCGTATCAATAATCCTTGTTGTCTCCTCGTCCAGACCCAGCCGGTCATATTGTTTGTCCTGCTGCCATGCTTCGAGACGCACAACAAGCGTAATCCGCTTATGATTACGGATTGCACCTGCACCAAACAAGGTCATTACATTAATAATCCCGACCCCGCGGATTTCCAGCAGATGGCGGATCAGTTCAGGCGCTGTACCATGCAGCTGATTATCCGAGGTTTGGCGAATCTCCACTGCATCATCGGCTATCAGGCGGTGGCCGCGTTTAACCAGCTCAAGCGCCGTTTCGCTCTTACCGATACCGCTGCTGCCCGTAATTAGCATCCCTACACCGTTTACATCGCATAGAACGCCATGAATCGTTGCTGTCGGTGCCAGCTTGCCTTCCAAAAAGCTGGTCAGTCGGCTGGAAAAAATAGTGGTGGCCATCGAGCTGCGCAGGACTGGAAGTCCCTTTTCATTACTGACATCAATCAGCTCCTGCGGCACATCAAGTGCTCTTGTAATAACAATACATGGCGTATTGTCAGTACAAATTCCCTTTATTCTTTTGATACGCTCTTCCTCAGGAAGCATTGAGAAGAACGCCAGCTCTGTTTTACCAAGCAACTGGACGCGCTCTTCAGGATAATATTCGAAATATCCGGCCATTTCCAGCCCGGGACGGTTCAGGTCATCCACTGTTATCGGTCTTTTAAGACCTTCATGCCCGGAAACCACTTCTAACTGAAAATGCTGCACCAATTCAGATACTTTTACCTTCTTAGCCATGTATGCTCTTCCTTTCGTCGCCTGCGGTTAAGTCCGCTGTCCGCTTCTGGATAGCAGCTTTTCGTAACGCTTATCCGTAGGTAATTCTCCTGCTATCTTAATGGATAACGCCTATGAATGCAATCTTAATGCCTGTCACTCTGCCTGAAACCATGCCGCTGAATGATAACGGGCATAGCATAACCCAACAAAAAAAGCCGCCCTTTCAGGCGGCCTCTTAAGCAGGGAAGATACTGCTATCTTAGCCCAGCAATACGTTCAGTTCGGATTCTTTATCGAAGATATGAACTTTGTTCATATCGATTGCCAATTTTGGCTTGCTGCCTTCACGGGTAGTAGAACGTCCGTCTACACGGGCGATTACAGTTCCTGTGCCCACACCGCTCAAGTAGAGGAGCATTTCGTGACCAAGGTTTTCTGTAACGTCTACCAGGGAAGAGAAGATTGTGTTCGGGGAAGCTTCCAGGAATACTGGCTCTTCATGGATATCTTCCGGACGAAGACCAAGAATTACTTCTTTACCGATGTAGCCTTTGCTGCGCAGGATGGTTGCTTTGCCGCCTGGAACTTCAACATCCAGGTTTTCAGCGCGGAAGCGAACTGCACCGTTAACATCGCTCAGGGTACCATTGATAAAGTTCATTGTAGGGGATCCGATAAATCCGGCTACGAACAGGTTTGTTGGCTCATTGTACAGCTCTTCAGGAGAAGCAGCCTGCTGGATGATACCATCGTACATAACTACGATACGGTCACCCATCGTCATAGCTTCTGTCTGGTCATGCGTTACGTAGATACAAGTGGTTTCAAGGCGTTTAACCAGCTTAGTGATTTCGGCGCGCATCTGACCACGAAGTTTAGCATCCAAGTTGGAAAGCGGCTCATCCATCAAGAAGACTTGCGGATCGCGGACAATCGCACGTCCCAGAGCGACACGTTGACGTTGACCACCGGACAGAGCCTTAGGTTTACGTTCCAGCAAGTGCTCGATATCGAGGATTCTTGCTGCTTCACGTACCTTCTTATCGATTTCTTCTTTCTTCACTTTACGCAGTTTCAGACCAAATGCCATGTTCTGATATACGCTCATGTGCGGGTACAACGCGTAGGATTGGAATACCATCGCGATGTCGCGGTCTTTAGGAGCAACGTCATTAACTACACGGTCGCCAATGTACATTTTTCCTTCAGAGATTTCTTCCAGACCGGCGATCATACGCAGGGTTGTGGATTTACCGCAACCGGAAGGTCCTACCAGTACGAGAAATTCCTTATCTTTAATATCAAGATTGATATCCATTACTGTTGCTTTATCGGAACCCGGGTATTTTTTGAAAATATGCTCTAAACGTACGCCTGCCATTGTATTTCCCCCTCGAGTTTAAATGTTAGAATAAAAATAAATCGCTTTCTTGTACATTTATCTTACCCCAGACGTGCCGGGCTGGCTATTTGTAACGTTCACAAAAAACCTATTTTCTTTTCGTCACTTTATACAATAACATGGCTAACTTCACAATAGCGGCATCCCCGAAGCTTCGCACATCAGCACCTGTCTCCTGCTTGATCTTGTCCAGCCGGTACAGCAGTGTATTGCGGTGAATGTACAGCTTCTTGGCTGTCTCACTCACATTGCAGTCCATTTCAAAGAACGTCTCCAGTGTCAGCAGCATTTCCTTATCTGCGAGCACAGAGGAATAGTCGCCGATTTGTCCGAGCAGCTGTCTGCGTCTTCCGTCAGGAATACTGTTGACCAGTCGCTCCATATGAAGCTCCCATGGGAGATGAATATAGTCACCGACCTGAAAAATCCGGCCAAGGACAATAGTCTCGCGCAAAAGCGCTAAAGAGCCGGTTAGGCCTTTCACTGGTATGATAGCTGGTGCTACAGCCAGATGGAATACGCCGACCCATTCACTGGCAATCAGCTCATGCAGCCCCATGCCGGTCTGTGCAAGCAGCTCATCTTCACTTTCTTCCTCATCTTCCTTATCATCTCCGCCAGTGAGCAATTCCTTACGGGCCAAAATCAGCCATTCCTTTTCCTGCAGCGGAATAAGCAGGATATCATTCTCGAAGTAATTACGCAGCAGCTTCATCAAAGAACGGTAGGTCATCTGCGGGTTATGCACGTTTTCACTGACCAGCAGAAAAGGAATCATATCACCGAACAAGCGGCTTTTTAACGACATCTCG
>NZ_CP009284.1:85000-132500 GCF_000758645.1 Paenibacillus sp. FSL R7-0331 | reverse complement strand
TCGAACCCGAAGGTTCTAATGGAAGTTAAACTTCCGATTTGAATGTTCCCACTTCCGAGAACGATTCTCCATAGAAAGGAGGTGATCCAGCCGCACCTTCCGATACGGCTACCTTGTTACGACTTCACCCCAATCATCTACCCCACCTTCGGCGGCTGGCTCCCTTGCGGGTTACCCCACCGACTTCGGGTGTTGTAAACTCTCGTGGTGTGACGGGCGGTGTGTACAAGACCCGGGAACGTATTCACCGCGGCATGCTGATCCGCGATTACTAGCAATTCCGACTTCATGCAGGCGAGTTGCAGCCTGCAATCCGAACTGAGACCAGCTTTGCTGGGATTGGCTCCACCTCGCGGCTTCGCTTCCCGTTGTACTGGCCATTGTAGTACGTGTGTAGCCCAGGTCATAAGGGGCATGATGATTTGACGTCATCCCCACCTTCCTCCGGTTTGTCACCGGCAGTCACTCTAGAGTGCCCAGCTTAACCTGCTGGCAACTAAAGTCAAGGGTTGCGCTCGTTGCGGGACTTAACCCAACATCTCACGACACGAGCTGACGACAACCATGCACCACCTGTCTCCGATGCTCCGAAGAGGGGCACTATCTCTAATGCTTACACCGGGATGTCAAGACCTGGTAAGGTTCTTCGCGTTGCTTCGAATTAAACCACATACTCCACTGCTTGTGCGGGTCCCCGTCAATTCCTTTGAGTTTCAGTCTTGCGACCGTACTCCCCAGGCGGAGTGCTTACTGTGTTAACTTCGGCACCAAGGGTATCGAAACCCCTAACACCTAGCACTCATCGTTTACGGCGTGGACTACCAGGGTATCTAATCCTGTTTGCTCCCCACGCTTTCGCGCCTCAGCGTCAGTTACAGCCCAGAAAGTCGCCTTCGCCACTGGTGTTCCTCCACATCTCTACGCATTTCACCGCTACACGTGGAATTCCACTTTCCTCTTCTGTACTCAAGCCACCCAGTTTCCAGTGCGACCTTAGGTTGAGCCCAAGGTTTAAACACCAGACTTAAATAGCCGCCTGCGCGCGCTTTACGCCCAATAATTCCGGACAACGCTTGCCCCCTACGTATTACCGCGGCTGCTGGCACGTAGTTAGCCGGGGCTTTCTTCTCAGGTACCGTCACTCCGGTAGCAGTTACTCTACCGGACGTTCTTCCCTGGCAACAGAGCTTTACGATCCGAAAACCTTCATCACTCACGCGGCGTTGCTCCGTCAGGCTTTCGCCCATTGCGGAAGATTCCCTACTGCTGCCTCCCGTAGGAGTCTGGGCCGTGTCTCAGTCCCAGTGTGGCCGTTCACCCTCTCAGGTCGGCTACGCATCGTCGCCTTGGTGAGCCGTTACCCCACCAACTAGCTAATGCGCCGCAGGCCCATCCCTTAATGACAGATTGCTCCGCCTTTCATTCTCTCTTCAGGAGAAAAAAGAAATTATCCGGTATTAGCTACCGTTTCCGGTAGTTATCCCAGGTTAAGGGGCAGGTTGCCTACGTGTTACTCACCCGTCCGCCGCTAAGCTTACCCCGAAGGATAAGCTCCGCTCGACTTGCATGTATTAGGCACGCCGCCAGCGTTCGTCCTGAGCCAGGATCAAACTCTCCAAATTGGTATTTAGAAAGAGCGATTGCTCATTTTGAAACATCTGACGAGAATTTGCATTCTCTACTTTTGAAATCACCGAGGTGATTTCCACTCACTCGTTGTTCAGTTTTCAAAGACCAATTCAGTGCTTTTCTTTGTCGTTGTCTTTGTCAGCAGCGACCTTTATAATATATCATAACCTCTTCGATTAAGTCAAGCGTTTTTTTATTTTCTTTTTTCGCTTTACTCGGTAACAAGTTGTTGGTTAACATCTTGTCCGAAGGGCCGAGAATTAATGTACCATAAATCCCTAGGCCCCGTCAACCTTTTAGAACAAAGTTATTTTCAACCCGAGCAGCATCAGTACACCCGGCAGACCCAAAACCGTTACTGCGCCTATTGTCGCCGGATTCAGGGGGATATAAATTTCAGTAAGCAAACCTGAAAAATTAACAATATAAATGCCAAGTGCAGCTAATACCAGGTGAGTTCCGAATAAAGTCAGCCAGGCAAAGCCGAGCTTTTTACGGAACACAATTACGCCAAGTAGGATCACCGAACCAATCAGAACCGCCAAAGCAACATTCCTCATTCCGCCTCTTCCCCTTTCAGACAAAAATAACTGCCGGCCCTACATCCGGCTCCGGTTAATACCCAAACTCTTTGCATGCTTAAGATGTATCTGGTACTTCCGCTCAGCTGCCTCCAGAATGAAGATCGCATAATCAATCTGATCCTGGCCTAATGCCTCATCAAACATCAGATGCGCTCTCTCCCACTCCACCTGCGCGTTACGCACCTCCAGGAACACACCCCAATCCTCATCCATGTTTAATTGATTTAAGCTTTTTACCCCTTCTTCCTGCCGGGCATTTCTCCACCAGCGCATAACTACTCCCCCTTTATGAAGTATCCATCCTTCGCAGTCGCTACATCCGCATCACTGCATATTCTCATTCATATCAGCGGGAGGACAAACTTAGAACCAAAAAGCGGCCGCAACTATGTCTTGAAGGATAAGGGAGAATACGGGGCCCGTGCGCAATCAATGATCAATCAAAAAAAAGAAGCCCGAGGGCTTCCCTTATAAAGTCAACTATAGCGAATCCTTTTGAAGACGCCTCACAGCTCGCGTCGGCCTTCCAGCGCTTTGGACAGGGTTACTTCATCCGCATACTCCAAATCGCCGCCTACAGGCAAGCCATGGGCTATTCTTGTGATCTTAATTTCAAACGGGCGGACGAGCCGGGAAATATACATAGCTGTAGCTTCCCCTTCAATATTCGGGTTAGTAGCCATAATAAGCTCCTTGACCCTTTCGTCACTTAAGCGTGTCAGGAGCTCTTTCAGGCGGATATCATCCGGACCGATACCCTCCATTGGTGAGATCGCGCCCTGCAGGACATGATAATAGCCGTCAAACTCCTTGGTCCGCTCTATAGCCACAAGGTCCTTAGATTCCTGAACTACACAGATTACCGAAGCATCACGGGTCTTATCCTGGCACACCCGGCACGGATCGGTATCAGTAATATTACAGCAGATAGAGCAGTAGTGGAGATTTCGTTTGACGCTGACCAGCGCCTTGGCAAAATCAATAACTTCGTCCTCTTTCATGTGAAGCACATGAAAGGCCAGCCGGGCTGCCGTCTTCGGCCCGATACCGGGCAAACGTGTAAACGCATCAATCAGCTTGGCTAGCGGTTCTGGATAATACAAAGCGATGATTCTCCTTTGGGCTAGAGTGTAGCGGGCTTAGAACAGTCCCGGGATCTTCATTCCGCCTGTAAATTTGCCCATGTCATTGTTAGCCAGCTCTTCGGCTTTGGTAAGCGCATCGTTAACCGCAGTGATCACGAGATCCTGCAGCATTTCAACATCATCCGGATCTACCGCTTCCGGTTTGATCTGAATGGACAGCACCTTCTTGTGACCGTTAACCTGAACAGTAACTACGCCGCCGCCGGATGTTCCTTCCATTGTTTTGCTGCCCAGCTCTTCCTGAGCCTTGAGCATTTGCTCCTGCATTTTTTTAACCTGTTTCATCATTTGGTTCATATTATTCATTAGTCGTCTCTCCTTTGGGATGCGCTTATGCGCTGATGGGCTTAAGGGTTACTCTTTTATGACAACAAGGTCTTCCCCAAACAGCTGGATGGCCTCGTCAATCCATGGTTCACTCTTCACTTCCGCAGCATCGTGTTCATGCTCCAGACGCAGCTCCTCAGTTCCCGGCTTGGCAGCTGATTTCTGTGAAGCATCAGTCCAGTCGCGGAGCATCATAGTCACCAGCCGGTAAGGCTTGCCCAGGCGCGTAGCAAACACTTGCTCAATCACCTGGCGGTTTGCCGGTTTTTCGGTTGTATCCCGGTGGATGGTATTTTTAAACGCTACCAGTACCGCATCATCCATAACGGATACCGGCTCGCCGTCAACAAACCAGGCATGAACAGTCACCCGTTCTTCCTTCACGGCCTGGAGTACGGTACTCCATTGCTTATAGACAGTATTAGAGTCTGAGCTATCTTTGCTGGCAATAAACTTATCAAGCTGCGGAGGCAGCTTGGAGCCTGAAGAGACACGCGGTGCCGGAGTTGCAGCAGGGGTCTGGCGCTGTCCGGCAGCCTGATCCCGTCCTCCTCCAGAAACGCCGCCCGCTTGAATAGCCTGCTCAAGCTTCTTCTCCAGAGACGCAATCTGCCGTTTCAGAGCGTCGAGCTCACCTGCCGCCGGCTGCCCGGCAGCTGAAGATTCACGCGTCACCCCCGCTTGCGTTGATGACGTTACCGCCGGCTCAGCCTCCTGCTGCATTGTGCACAGCTTCATTAGAGCCACTTCAAACAACGTCTGGGGGTGCGTCGCATATTTCATTTCACCAAGATAGCGGTTTAAGGTTTCGACAATCTGAAACAGCCGTCCACGCGAGAAGCCGGCGGCCATATCCCGGAAATCTGCCGGATTAAGTACTCGGTCTGTCAGCTTATCCGCATTTGGCACCATCTTGATCATCAGAAGATCCCTGAAATAGTACAGCAGATTCTCGAGACATTTATCTGCACTCTTCCCTTCCTGCATCAGCTGCTCTACCAGCTCCAAAAGCCGCCCCATATCCCCATCCAGAATGGCGGTGGCAAGCCTTGCGAACTGCTCGGAAGGAATTCCTCCTGTCATACCGAGCACCTGCTGATAGGTTACTTGACCGTCAGTAAAGGAAGAGATCTGATCCAGTATACTGAGTGCATCACGCATACCGCCGTCGGAGAGCCTTGCGATATACTGCAGGGCATCAGCATCTGCCGTAATGCCCTCTTTGAGGCAGATTTCAGCAAGACGGCCGCTCTGCTCTTCAAGGGATACCCGCCGGAAGTCAAAGCGCTGGCAACGGGATATAATAGTTGCCGGCAATTTATGAGGCTCGGTTGTCGCCAGAATAAACATTACATGCGGGGGAGGCTCCTCCAGCGTCTTCAGCAGCGCGTTAAATGCTTCTGTTGTAAGCATATGCACTTCATCAATAATATACACTTTACGGCGCACCTCGGTAGGTGCGTATTTCACTTTATCCCGGAGGTCGCGTATTTCTTCGACCCCGCGGTTGGACGCCGCGTCAATCTCCTGCACGTCCATTATATTACCTGCAGTAATTCTTAGACAGGAAGGACATTCATTGCACGGCTCCGGACCCGGGCCGCGCTCGCAATTGACCGCTTTGGCGAGCACTTTAGCTGCACTCGTCTTACCTGTTCCGCGCGGTCCGCTGAACAGGTAGGCATGAGAAACCCGCTGTTCACGGATTGCATTCTGCAGCGTCTGGATAATGTGCTGCTGTCCTACCATGTCCTGGAATGACTGCGGCCGCCAAGCACGGTACAGCGCGATATGTTCCACTATGCATTACCCTCTCTTAGACTGCCGCTTTCCGGCATTTATCGCTAATTTATTATACTATATTCCAGGGAATTTGACCAAAAACAAAAAGCATCTTCGCTTGTGGCAAAGATGCTGTTACTGGATGTTATTAAACCGTGCACCTGTTATTGATGACTGCGATCCAAGCGGCAACCCTACGAAACTGCTCGGGCTAGGCCACCCTCCGGCACAAGAGTAAACTTGCTTATGGCTGCTTCCTTCCGGACCTGACCAGGTTCACAAGCACTCATTGCGGAGGACCCAACCGTCAACACAGCCCATAGGAACCAAGGCCTCACATCGACAGCACCTCTAACAGGAATTCAACCTCGCTACAGCGGATTGCGAGTTACAGGGCACCGCTACCTCCCCGTCTAGCACGGCGAAGTTAAGTATAGCTCACGCTCTGCCAAAAATCAACCTCTGCTCCAAAACCGCAAATAAAAACTCCCCGGATAATCCATCCGGGGAGTCCTCCAATGCTAAGCCGCAGCGCGGCACTGGTAATTAGATACCGTATTTCTTCTTGAATTTATCGACACGACCACCAGCATCCAGGAACTTCTGCTTGCCAGTGAAGAACGGATGGCAGCTTGAACAAATTTCGACGCGCAGTTCCTGCTTAACAGAACCAGCTTCGAAAGTGTTGCCGCAAGCGCAGGTCACAGTAGTGATGTGGTACTTTGGTTGAATGGCTTCTTGCATTTCATTTCACCTCTCTTGCCCTAGGCCTCATGCGGACCCAGAGTTATTAAACGCACAACGACATTCTAGCACGAAATATCGGACACTGCAATATTTTTAAATTCCGCGTCGCTTCTAGAGATGCACCCGGCGTTCCTTCACCCGGGTCAGCTCAGATGGAGGAATGTGCGTATACGAACCGATCACTACATCCGGAAGCTCTTCACGGAAAATATCCAGCATCGTCTTCATGCCAAGAATCTCCCCCCTGGCAGGAGGGATCAGCCCCAGATAGCTCTCAGGGTCTATATTAAGATTACGCATCTGGATCAGCTTCAGATCAGTGCGCCGGCAGAATTCAACCATCGCTTCGATCTCTTCCTCCCGGTCTGTAACTCCGGGGAAGATCAGGTAATTGATTGATGTATAGACTCCCTGGGAGGACGCATACTTCAATGATTTCTCCACGTTGGCAAGTGTATATCCGCGCGGCTTATAGTAGGCATTATAATGATCATCCAGCGCACTAATGGTGCTGACCCGCATAAGATCAAGTCCTGCATCCACGATTCCCCGGATATGATCGCTCAGTCCGGCGTTTGTATTAATATTGATATATCCCAGATCAGTAACCGCCCGCACTTCCCGGATCGCTTCAATAATTAGCTTAGCCTGGGTGGAAGGCTCGCCCTCACAGCCCTGGCCAAAGCTGACAATAGACTGCGGTGTCTTCAGGTGCTCCAGCATAACCTGGGAGATCTCGCTTACCGTAGGCCGGAAATTCATCCGGGTCTGCGGGGAGACGAACCCGCTATCATCAGGCTGCTCTGAAATACAGCCGAAGCAGCCGGCATTACAGGAATAAGAAACAGGGACAGCCCCTTCCCAGCGGCCAAGGAAAGTATTAGATGAAGTAAGACACTCATATCCCAATGCACAGTTAGACAGATGGTCATATAAGCGGTTCTCCGGGTACTTGGCCTTTAAATGGCCTACTCCTACCTCTACCTCTCCCCTGTCACAATTAAGGGGATTCCACTGCTCCGGATCATCCGTCGGATCAGCGGCAACATAGAAGCTGCCGTCTTTCCATACTACAGCGGAGTAGCCGAAGAGCGGAAGCTTATACGACTTGTCCGTCTTGACATAACCGGGAAGGCACAGCCTTGTAAACCCCTGCGGCAGCAGGGCCCCGACAGCCTGGGAGCCCTCCGGCAGCGGCAGCATTTCACCTGTTTCGGGATTCATGCCTACCGCACGGGTGCACGGAAGCCCGACCAGGGTTGCCCCTTCCGGAAGCGGAATAAGCTCCTCTTCCAGCATCTCAACGATCATATCCCCGCTGCGGGCCAGACCATACAGCTCAGGATGATCATATACATTTCCTTGTTCATCGGCATATACCAGATACATGTTAATCTCCTCTTATTCTCTATTCTCAGGTTGTAGGGACAGAAGGTGTCTTGGGACGTGAGGTCCTGCGCGCGGATGCACCGCTGTTAGAGGTTCCTCCATTGCTGGCCGTACCGTTTGGCGATGAGGAATCTTTACTGCCGGATACATCGAATGAGGCCAGGAATTCAGCGTTAGTCTTGCTGTCACGCAGCTTTTTGAGGAAGCCTTCTACAAAATCATAGGATTCGTTCATATTTTTGCGGATAGCCCAAATGGTATCGAGCTCTTCCTTGCTCAGCAGTACTTCCTCGCGGCGCGTTCCCGAGCGGCGGATGTCGATCGCCGGGAAAATACGCCGTTCTGCCAGCTTGCGGTCCAGGTGGAGCTCCATATTGCCTGTACCTTTAAATTCTTCGTAAATAATATCGTCCATCCGTGACCCGGTATCAATCAGTGCTGTAGCGAGTATTGTAAGACTTCCGCCTTCCTCCACATTCCGCGCAGAACCAAAGAAACGCTTTGGACGGTGGAACGCCGCAGGGTCAATCCCTCCGCTAAGTGTACGTCCGGATGGCGGAACAACAAGGTTATATGCACGTGCGAGCCGCGTTATGCTGTCCATCAGAATAACAACGTCTTTTTTATGCTCAACAAGACGGAGTGCACGCTGCAGTACAAGCTCTGCAACCTTGATGTGGTTCTCAGGAAGCTCATCAAAGGTTGAAGCAACCACCTCGCCCTTTACGGAGCGCTGCATATCCGTTACTTCCTCGGGGCGTTCATCAATCAGCAGTACAAACAGTTCAATCTCGGGATTGTTAGTGGAGATGCTGTTGGCAATTTCTTTCAGGAGGAGCGTTTTCCCTGCTTTGGGAGGTGCTACAATTAATCCGCGCTGCCCCAGGCCTACAGGAGCAAGTAAATCCATTATACGGGTAGACAGATGAGTAGGGGATGTTTCAAGCGGCAGCTTATCTTGCGGATAAAGAGGTGTTAGCGCCGGGAAATGCAAGCGTTCCGCTGCACTGGCAGGATTCTCGCCGTTGACGGCATTGACTTGCAGCAGACCGAAGTACCGTTCATTTTCTTTCGGCGTACGGCATTTGCCTGATACAAGGTCGCCGCTTCTCAGATCAAACTTGCGGATTTGTGAGGCTGAAATATAAATATCTTCCGGACTGGGCAAATAGTTAATCGGCCTCAGGAACCCATAGCCTTCCGGCAAAATTTCCAGCACGCCTTCCATAAACATGAGCCCGCTCTGCTCCGCCTGTGCCCGGAGGATGGCAAAGATCAGCTCCCGTTTCTTCAGCTGTCCGTAGTACGGAATCTGGTATTTCTTGGCCAGCTTGTAAAGCTCGGTCAGCTTCATTTCTTCCAGATCGGAAATTTGAAGATCCATGTAATAACCACCTATTCAATTTTATAAAATATAAATCTAGTAAATTGCTCATTAGGATAGGATTACCCAATCTGGAAGGAGATATGCAGAGCATATACAAAAAAGCGTCTTCCAGGACCGGATAATCCCTTCCCCTTAGTCTTCCTCGCGCCAGATTTCTGCGCCGAGATCACGCATATTAGTCACCAGGTTGTCGTAACCCCGGTCGATATACTCTACACCTGTCACCTCTGTAATCCCATCTCCTACAGTCAATCCTGCAATAACAAGCGCTGCTCCTGCACGCAAATCAGCTGCTTTTACCTTGGCTGCATTAAGCCTGCCGCCCTCAATAATTGCCGAGCGTCCTTCGACACGGATTTTGGCGCCCATGCGCACCAGTTCCGGAACATGCTTGAACCGGTTGCTGTAGACAAAATCACTCAGTACACTTACACCTTCAGCCTGGGTCAGCATGCTTGTCATCGGAGACTGCAGATCGGTTGCAAAGCCGGGATAGATCAGCGCTTTTACATCGACATGCTCATATCTGGATCTGCCGATAACCCGGATGCTCTCGTCAAGCTCCTCAATATCGACACCCATCTCCAGCAGCTTGGCTGTTAATGCCTCAAGATGCTTAGGAATAACATTATCTATTAACACATTGCCGCGCGTTGCCGCCGCAGCAATCATATATGTTCCAGCTTGAATCCGGTCAGGAATGATGGAATGGCGGCAGCCATGCATCTCAGTGACGCCTTCGATCCGGATGGTTTCAGTACCGGCGCCTTTAATAACAGCGCCCATGGAGTTTAACAGGGTAGCAACATCTATAATCTCAGGCTCTTTAGCCGCATTTTCGATAATTGTAGAGCCTTTGGCCCGTGAAGCCGCCAGCATGATGTTAATAGTCGCGCCGACGCTGGATACGTCTAAGTAAATTTTTGCACCGCGCAGTTCCTTGGCATACAAATGAATGGAACCGTGATCATTGGTCACAGTTGCCCCAAGCGCTTCGAATCCCTTAATATGCTGATCAATCGGACGGGGCTCAAAATTACACCCTCCGGGCAGACCTATAGTCGCTTCTTTAAACCTTCCAAGCAGTGCACCCATCATATAGTAAGAGGCGCGAAGTTTTTTGACTGGTCCGTTAGGCATGGGAATGGATACGATACGGGAGGGGTCGATTCTCATCTGGCTGCCTGTCCAGGAGACAGTTGCGCCAAGCTCTTCCAAAATTTCGGAGTAAACGGCTACATCACTAAGGGACGGCAAATTATCCAGAACAACTTCAGATTCAGCTAAAATAGCTGCAGGAATAAGCGCGATGGCGCTATTCTTTGCACCGCTGATGGTCACAACGCCCTTTAGCGGACGTCCACCGCCAATCATTAATTTTTCCATAGAATTATCTGTTTCCCCCTACGTGTATTGCAGCTTGCCCAGGCAATATCTGCTGTGGCTTAGTAGTGTGAAGCAGAAACGGCTGCGCCGCCCTTGGAATAAGGACGGCACACGTTTCAATAAAAAGGATATCCATATTATATATTCTGCAAAGATAAATAGCTCGTCCGCCTCAGGCGATACTAGCTTAGGCTTTGTTGTTGGAGCCGAATTCGCGGATTTTGCCAATAACCGTTTCTTTGATTGCAGTACGGCCCGGTGCAATGAAAGTACGCGGATCGTAAGCATCCGGTTTAGCTGCAAGCACTTCACGAACCACTTTAGCAAATGCGATCTGGTTCTCAGTGTTTACGTTGATTTTGGAAGTTCCAAGGGAGATGGACTTCTGGATGTCGTGCAAAGGAATACCGGTACCGCCGTGAAGAACGAGCGGAAGCTTAACAGCATCGCGGATTTCTTCCATTTCTTTGAATCCGAGGTTAGGCTCGCCAAGGTAAGGACCGTGTACAGAACCAAGTGCAGGAGCCAGAGTGTCTACTCCGGTTGCATTAACCAGTTCAACACATTCGTTAAGGTCTGCATATTGGATACCGCCGATAACGTCATCTTCCTGTCCGCCTACAGTACCAACTTCAGCTTCAACGGAAACGCCTTTAGCATGTGCATACTCAACAACTTTTTTGGTCATTTCGATATTTTCAGCGATCGGATGGTGTGAACCGTCGATCATTACGGAAGTAAATCCGGCATCAATAGCTTCTTTACATTTGTCAAAGCTGGAGCCGTGGTCCAGGTGAATAGCAACAGGAACAGTGATCTTCATGTCGTGAACAAGTCCTTCAACCATCTTCACTACAGTGAAGAATCCGCCCATGTGACGCGCTGCGCCTTCAGAAACACCAAGGATTACCGGGGACTTTTCTTCTTCAGCTGCGCCAAGAATCGCTTGAGTCCACTCCAGGTTGTTAATGTTGAACTGGCCTACTGCATATTTTCCTTCAAGTGCTTTGTTCAACATGTCAGTCATAGATACTAATGGCATGGTTTCAATCCTCCTAAGAATGTTGGTTGCCTATATATAAGCCCACATCACATACAGGCTTATTATAGCACATCCTGTGTCAAATACTAAATAGGGCACACAAAAAAATGTCCCGGTGGGACGATATTTAGCCAACCCTTAAAAAAGGCTGGCTGATCCTATTTAGGATATCCATAAAAGACCTACACCAAACCATTAATACGGGAAATAGCCCCGGACTTTAACCGGCCTGCCCCTGAAGGTGCGTATTCACCGCCACCCGCATTTCATCAATATCAAACGGCTTGGTAAAATGCATCAGTGCGCCCAATTTAGTTGCTTCCTTGATCATGTCCAGTTCCCCGTATGCCGTCATCATAATGACCTTAATAGCCGGATTTAGCTCCTTCAGGTGTTTAAGGATTTCCAGCCCGTCCATTCCCGGAATTTTCATATCAAGCAGAACCAGATCCGGTGACTCCTTCTGTACAATTTCCAGCGCCGTTTTTCCATTAGCAGCCTGATAGGTGGCATACCCTTCACTATTAAACACTTCCATCAGGAGAATCCGGATTCCGTTCTGATCATCGACGATTAACACTTTTCTCTTTTCCATATCATACCCTCCCAGATTTAAGGCAGATTGTCTATGCCGTGCCCTCTCACAGCTAACGGCCCGTTATGATTCGGTACTCAGTCTATACGAAACCTATTATTCGTGATTTACAGCCAAAATCCTGCTAATTGGATAAAAAGGGTAAAAACATTCCATTTAATGGTGGACTTTTAGTGTCGGCGTACAGAGCATTTATGCTCCTATATCCAAAAGAAAGCCTCCTTGCGGAGGCCTTCAGCCGGCTTGTACAGACCGGTATACATATGCTTTGGATTAGAATTACATCTGCTCGGAATGTGTCAGGGAAGCCTTGACAAACTCACGGAACAGCGGCTGCGGACGGTTCGGACGGGAAATGAATTCCGGATGGAACTGTACTGCCAGGAACCAAGGATGTCCCGGAAGCTCAACAATTTCCACCAGACGCCCATCCGGTGAGGTTCCGGAGATAACTAAGCCTGCTTTTTCAATCTCATCGCGGTAAGCATTGTTAAATTCATACCGGTGACGGTGACGCTCATACACCAGCTCATCCTCATAGCAGGACATTGCCAGGGAATCCGGTAAAAGCTTGCAAGGATACAGGCCCAGACGCATCGTTCCGCCCATGTCCTCGATATCCTTCTGTTCAGGCAGCAGGTCGATCAGAGCATGCGGTGTAGCCGGATCAATCTCCGAGCTGTTCGCTCCGGCCAGTCCAAGGATGGAACGGCCATACTCGATTACCGATACCTGCATACCCAGGCAAATGCCGAAGAACGGAATAGACTGCTCACGGGCATAACGGATTGCGGAGATTTTACCTTCAATTCCCCGGTCTCCGAAGCCGCCCGGAACAAGGATGCCGCCGATGCCGCCAAGCAGCCCGTCCACATTCTCATCCGTAATCAGCTCAGCATCAACCCAGCGGATCTTAACCTCTGCATTAGCCGCAAATCCGGCATGGGAGAGCGACTCCACTACACTCAGGTAGGCGTCATGCAGAGCTACATATTTGCCGACAATCGCAATTTCAACCGTACGCTCCAGCTGCTGGATGCGGCTCAGCATGCTCTCCCATTCACGCATATCCGGCGCCGGTGTAGTCAGCTTAAGGTGATTGACTACAATCTCATCCAGGCCTTCATCGCGCAGGTTCAGCGGAACCTCGTACAATGTAGAAGCATCACGGCATTCCACAACAGCATTAGCATCAATATCACAGAACAGGGCAAGCTTGGCCTTCATGTCATCGGTCAAAGGATACTCTGTGCGGCATACGATCACATTCGGCTGAATCCCGATGCTGCGCAGCTCTTTTACACTGTGCTGTGTCGGCTTGGTTTTCACTTCACCGGCAGCCTTGATATAAGGAATCAGGGTTACGTGAATGTACATTACGTTCTCACGGCCGATATCGCTCTTAATCTGACGGATCGCTTCCATGAACGGCAGACTCTCGATATCACCCACAGTACCGCCGATTTCAGTAATAACTACATCAGAACCCGTCTCACGTCCCGCACGGAATACGCGCTCTTTGATTTCGTTCGTGATATGAGGGATAACCTGTACGGTTCCGCCCAAGTACTCACCGCGCCGCTCCTTGCTGATAACCGAGGAATAGATTTTGCCTGTAGTCACATTGCTGTTCTTGGACAGATTAATGTCGATAAACCGTTCGTAGTGTCCAAGATCAAGGTCTGTCTCTGCTCCATCATCGGTAACGAATACTTCCCCGTGCTGATAAGGGCTCATTGTTCCCGGGTCTACGTTAATGTAAGGATCGAATTTCTGGATTGTCACCTTTAGACCTCTGTTTTTGAGCAGCCTGCCCAGCGAAGCGGCAGTGATGCCTTTGCCCAGGGAAGACACTACGCCACCCGTTACAAAAATATACTTTGTCACTGTAAAACCCTCCTAAATAAAGTCCAGAAATTCAGGCGACGCTTTGTTTATCGTAACCCTTTTTTCCATCATCAAAACGGGGGAAACTAAAGTTACTTCCGCCGCCTAAAATGAAAGGCGATAATCACTAAAAACCACGGAAAAACCATCTAAAAAAATAAAAAAAGTGACACCCGTAGAGCCGGGGCACTTTTTATTTTAGAAAACATATTAACTTTCATTAGAAGCCCATGCAATAGTTTACTCTGACGATCCCACCCATGTCAAGGGAGGAATTAAGCGTTCTTACGATATTAATAACCGTCTTCCCCGTCACCGTCAGCGTCCTCATTATCACCGTCTTCAGAATCCTCTTCATCCTCGTCTTCGTCAATGTCATCATCATCAATGACAACATCTTCGTCAACTTCCTCTTCGCTGTCGTCGTCGGAATAGAGGTCGTCGCGGTCTTCGTCGATCGCATCGAAATCCTCTTCCTCGGCAGCGTAGTTATCTTCCTCTTCAGCAAAGTCGTCATCTTCCAGATCATCGTCTTCATCGTTGATGATACGCGGACGTTTGGAGTTGCCGACTGGATCATCGGAGCGCTCAAGCGGATACCAGCGCTTCAATCCCCACAGGTTGGTTCCGACACAGGCAAAACGCCCGTCGATATTGATCTCGGTATATAACTGGGCAATCGTATCGTTGGTTTGTTCTTCGGTCATACCGCGCAGCTTGGCCACTTCGACCATAAGGTCACGGTAATAATAAGGCGTATTGGCCGCTTTAAGCACCAGGAAGGCCAGGTCGACCATCGGCATTTCTTTTAATTTCTCAGGGTCCAGCTTTAAATTGAGTGGCGTACTCACTAAGGGACACTTCCTCTCACGCATATTAACAAAACTAAGTAAAACCTATTTGAGTACAAAATGCAAGTCAAATGCGGCAGGAAGGCCGAAATTATCAGGGATAATATGTAAAATGCAGGCGGTCGTTAAAAAGGCGGAGGAAATTCCTCCGCACATGACTGTATCCGCGCCAAGGATCGGCTCCTTACGGGATGTTGCAAAGAGAGCTTAAGATCTCTTCTGTTTAGTTTATGTGAAGCTCCGCTTTTTGACACGATGGGCAGCCTATTTCGCTAAAAAAGGGCAAGTTCCCATTCGGACACCCGCCTTCCCTCATACAATATGGCAGCACGGCAGCGAGGAGGGGACGGCGTAACCTATGGATTATTACGGATTTTGGCAGTTGCTGCTTGAAGAGATATCAGCTGCCCCCAAAAATGCGGAGCGGCGCATTGTGACCTTCAATGACCACCGTCAGTATGCCGGGGCCCTGTCGCAGTGGAAATCCCTGAAGACCAAGCGCCCGGGGCTGCGGCAGGTGCAGGTCTCAAGCCTGATTAAGGCGTTTTTTGTACCCGCTGCAGGAGCGGAGAAGCTGATGGACAAATTCGCCGCCTCCTTAAGCATAGAAGAAGATTTCAGAATCCAGGTTCACTCTCTGGCGGGGGAAAAAACAGGCACCGCGATGATGCCCTGGGGCGTGAAGGCGATTCATGCCCCTCAGGCCTGGTCCAAATCCACCGGTGTCCATGTGAAAATCGGTGTTATTGACACCGGGGTCGATTACCGCCACCCTGACCTGAAGCATTCCCTCGCCTCCGGCGTTAACCTGCTCCACCGCGGCATGCTGCCGCTGGATGACAACGGGCACGGCACACACATTGCCGGCACGCTGGCCGCCGCCGGAGGCACGCGCGGCATGATGGGCGTTGCGCCGCGGGCGCTGCTCTACCCGGTTAAGGCTTTCGACCATAACGGCTCCGCCTATGTATCCGATATTGTGCTCGGCATCGACTGGTGCGTGCAGAATAAGATCGATATCATCAATATGAGCTTCGGCATGAAGACCCGGAGCAAGGCGCTGCATGATGTGGTGATCAAGGCCTACCGGGCCGGGATCGCCATCATCGCCTCCTCCGGCAACGACGGCAAGCGGGGCGGGGATTACCCGGCCCGTTATCCCGAGACGATTGCCGTCGGCGCCCTTGACCGGAGGCACCGCGTCGCGGCCTTCAGCAACCGCGGCCCGTATATCGACGTATACGGGCCCGGCGAGGGTGTGCCCTCCTGCTGGCTGCGGGAGGGCTACAAGGAAATGAGCGGCACCTCCATGGCGACCTCGCATGTCACCGGTGCCGCGGCCCTGCTGCTCGCGCTGCGTCCGGCGCTGACGCCGCGCGAGCTGAAGCAGCTCCTGCGCCGCACGGCCATGCCGGTGCGGCTGCGCAAGGGCCAGCGCCGCGCCGCCCTCGGCGGCGGCGCAGCCGATGCCCTGCGCCTGCTGCGCGCAGGCGCAAGAGCCAAACGGGCCGCCGCCGCTGCCGCGAAGGCGTAGGCCCGTAAGGGCCCCGCCGCGCACTGCGGCGGGGAAGGCCGCCGGGCGCAGCGCCGGCGGCACCAAAAAGCACCGCCTCCCCGGGGCACGGGGAGGCGGTGCTTGGTGTGCTGAGCGGGTGTTACATCCGCTCAGGTGCCGTTACGCCAACGAGACGCAGGACGTTGGCGATGGTGGTGCGGGCCGCGCCCAGCAGGGCGAGGCGGGCCACGGTCTGGGCAGCGTCGTCAGTGATGACGCGCTCAGCCTTGTAATAGCTATGGAACTGTGCCGCCAGATCGTATACGTAGCGGATCAGGCGGTGCGGTGCATAGCCTTCGGAAGCAATGGCAATTTCAGCAGGCAGCTCGCCGATTTTGCGCAGCAAATCATATTCATGAACAGCTGTCAGCTTGCTGAAGTCAATCTGATCAATGGCAGGCACGGTAATACCCTGCTCCTCAGCCTGGCGGAAAATGCTGCAGATCCGCGCATGCGCATACTGCACATAATAGACAGGATTCTCATTGGATGTGGAAATCGCCAGATCCATGTCGAAATCAAGGTGGGAATCCATGCTGCGCATGGTGAAGAAGTAGCGGATCGCGTCGAGTCCCACTTCTTCCATCAGGTCCTCCATCGTAACGGCTTTGCCGGTACGCTTGGACATTTTGACCTTTTCGCCGTTCTGGAACAGGCTGACCATCTGTGCAATCAGCACGACCAGCTTCTCAGGGTCGTTGCCGAGTGCAGACATCGCAGCCTTCATCCGCGGGATGTAGCCGTGATGGTCAGCACCCCAGATGTTGATCATAGTATCGTAGCCGCGCTCATACTTATCGTTGTGATAAGCGATATCCGGCGTCAGGTAGGTGTAGGTGCCGTCGTTCTTAATCAGTACGCGGTCCTTGTCGTCGCCGTATTTGGTCGTATTCAGCCAGGTAGCCCCGTCCTGCTCGTACACTTCGCCGCGGTCGCGCAGCTCATCCAGCGAGCGCAGCACCTGCCCGTTCTCGTACAGCGAGGTCTCGCTGTACCAGATGTCGAAATTTACGCGGAAGCGTTCAAGGTCGCGTTTGATCTTGTCCAGCTCCTTCGTAAGCCCGTAGGTACGGAAGAATGCCGCACGGTCTCCCGGACTCAGCTCCAGCAGGGTGTCACCCTTCTCAGCGACAAGATCCTTGGCGAATCCCTTGATGTCCTCACCGTGGTAGCCGTCCTCCGGCATTTCCGCCGGCTGGCCGAGCTCCTGCAGATAACGGGCCTCGATCGATTTGCACAGGTTGTTTACCTGATTACCGGCATCATTAATGTAGTATTCCCGGGTCACCTGGTAACCGGCAAAATCCAGTACATTGCAGAGGGCATCGCCGACAGCCGCGCCGCGGGCATGTCCGAGATGCAGGCTGCCGGTAGGATTGGCGCTGACAAACTCCATTTCTACCTTTTTGCCTTTGCCTGTCTCAATCCGGCCGTAATTATCGCCTTGCTCTGTGACAAGACCGATGACCGGGTACAGGTAGCTCTTGGAGAGCGTGAAGTTGATGAAGCCCGGGCCGGCGATTTCCGCTTTTTCGATAGAGGCGGAAGCGGTGTCCAGATGCTCAATAATAGCTTCCGCAATCTGGCGCGGGTTGCGCTTGGCGATCTTGGTAAGCTGCATAGCGGCATTGGTAGCCAGATCTCCGTGAGCCTTGTCCTTCGGCACCTCCAGCGCAATGGCCGGAAGCTCTTCCTGCGTTACGAGACCGGCAGCCAGAATAGCACCTGCTACCGCTTCTTTGACCCGCTCATTGGCAAGCTGCAGCGGATTTGAACTTTGTGTCATGATTGTGGTTCCTCCTGTATATACAAACTGATAGCGAACTGTCCTGATAACTCCCCGTAGACGTACAAGTCATACTCCCACGCGGCCTCCAGCGAACGTCCATTACGTGTAATATCCAGCTTCCGTGTTGCGGTAGAGAGATTAAACTGGGCGTACGGGGAGCGGTAGAAGCCGGGTAACTGCTTCCCTGTCTCAAAGGACTGCTCAGACTCGATACTCCCGTGCCGGATCAGCTTCAGTTCGCGGCCTGTAATCTTTATCATCGTACGGACGGATACGGCCTCTCCCTGAGGCCCCTGCTCCGTTTCTTCATAACGGATAAACAGCTGCTCCCCTTTGGAGACAGCTTCTCCGGCAGCCGTAATTACATTCTTCTGCCCGTCCTGCCGGCTTTCCAGAGTTACAGTAACACCGTATTTGCCGGACTGTAATTCAGACATTCTCTGTTCCTCGCTTATCGTTCAATTCATAGATTCAAGGCATATTCGCTTACCCATTGTACACTATATCCAGTTCGGGTGAGCAATACAATTGAACTTTTATTTTTCCCTTTGAATGGTATTCAGGTTCAATCTATTTAATTCGTTACAACGGCAGCAGCCGCACCTTATCTGTGGAGCGCAGCTGCTCTACCATGGCATGCCAGGCAGCCGGCTTATCTTCGAGCACCGTATAGTAGCAGGTCAGGAAGTCAGCCACCAGCGCTGCCTCTACCGTCTCCTGCCCTTCCTGTCCGGGCATGAAGCAGAGGTCCAGCCCGGTTACTGCTTCACCGTCACCCTGCCAGGACGGGTGGACATAAGGGAAATCAAGCCGTTCATAGCCGAGATGGGACAACACCTCACGGCGGACAAACGGGTCCATCGGCTTGACGCCGCCAAATCCGAACGCTTCAACCCGGTACGGGTCGTATATTTCAGCAAACATGCCATATAGCTCTTTACCGTTATCTGCTGCAAGCTTCTTCAGATCCTTCAGCCGGCTCTGAGCCAGAAAACGTCCGATTCCCAGACCTTCACGTCCGATTACGGTGAAGTCGGTCATCGCCACATTCCAGTCCGGATAGTACCGGTATTCAGTAGTCCCGACAACGTTACCCTCATGGACAGCTGCGCATACACGGATTCCCGGATCCTCCAGCGGCTCCTTCCACAGGCTGTATTCCAGCACCTCTTCAGGCGGGAATACCTCACTCAGCAGATTATGTACTTGTCTGAACAACGGATCAGAAAGGCTCGTAATTCTTACATATTCCATAGTAGAATCTCCTCCGGTACTCTGATTGGGTTCTGCCTTTAGCCAGTCTTTTCTATAAAAAGGGATTCCGCCACTCCATCAGTGCGGCGTAATTGCAGGACTCCTCGTCCTCCAGGTAGTCCGCTGTCACACCAAGCGGCGACCGTCCGCAGCGCAGCAGGAACGTTATGACCGGATCAGCCAGCTGCCCGCCGATAACCTCAGCAAGGTACGCCTGCGCCGACAGGCGGGAAACCTCTTTATGATAACCCGGCATTCTTCCCGCACCCAGCAGCCGTTCCAGCTTCTGCTCCACAACCACATGATACAGAGACTGCACCAGCTCCTTGCCCAGGCCCAGCTTACGGAATTTGGGGCGTACGCAGAGATCCGCAATGTACAGTGTATTGCCGTCAGGCTGATGCGTAGTGAGATATCCGTCCGCTGTTACTTCGGACCAGGTATGACCGTTATGCGCCGATTCTTCATTAAAATGAATTTTGAGGCTCGTGACCGAACCCGCCAGCTCCCCGTTCACTTCCGCACAAAGCGCCCCCTCCGGGAATCGCTCTACATGATTACGCAGCTGTTCCCGGTTCCATAGAAGCTCCGCGGGATAAGGGGGCGGAAAAGCTTCCGATTGTATCGTAATCAGCTCGCCGAAATCAGCCGCTGTGTAATTCCGGATCACCGCGGGAACGGGCGTTTTACCGTCAAAAGCAAAAAAGCTTTTATTATACATCTTTGCCTGACTCCTTTATGTCCAGTCTGTATAGAGGTCCGTTCTCCGGTCGCGCCAGGTAGTCACTGACCCGCGCTCTCGCACCCGGTACAGCAGCTCCAGATCCAGATCGGCGGTTATGATCATATCATCGTTAATCTCACCTTCGGCCAGCAGCCCTTTTGGCGGAAAAGGAACATCATTAGGCGTGATCACAGCAGCCTGCCCAAAGTTCGCACGCATGAGATCAACAGTCGGCAGCGACCCGACGGTTCCTGTCAGCACAACGTAAATCTGATTTTCAATTGCACGCGCATGGCTGGTATAGCGTACCCGGTGGAACCCGTGGCGGTCATCCGTGCAGGAAGGACAAAAAATCACATCAGCCCCCTTGGCTCGGGCCATCCGCACAATTTCCGGAAACTCAATATCATAGCAGGTCAGCATAGCGATGGTGCCTTTGTCAGTCTGAAATACTTCTAGACCCTCGCCCGCCCCCATATTCCAGCCCTCTACCTCAGCCGGGGTGATATGAAGCTTGGCCTGCTCAGCGATCCTGCCGTCAGGATAAAAGAGATGCGCCACATTATACAGCTTGCCTTCCCGCCGCAGCACATGGGTGCCTCCGATGATATGCACATTATACTTTCTGGCATAGCCGGAGAACATCTCCCGGTACTGCTCCGTAAACTGCGGCAGGTCTTCAATGCCCAAGGCATTTCCCTGTCCGTCCCCGATGGACATCAGCTGAGTTGTAAGGAACTCCGGAAACAGGATAAAGTCGGTGCTGAATTCCTCAGCGGTCTTAATATAATGCTCACACCGGGCGGCGAACTCCTCAAATGAAGTAATCGTATGCAAATGATACTGAACCGCGGATACGCGAAAGGCCACTCTGCATTCCTCCTAGCAATTGTCCACAGGCTCCGCGAATACGCGGCACCGTCCTGTTAAAGTAAATCAAATTTTATCATACTGGCAGCCAAAATCACACTCGGCGGGGAAACGTAAAAAGGCCCCTTTCCGGAAGATCGGCAAAATCTTGCGGAAAGGCAGCCTTATATTTTACTTGTCAGCCTGCTCTGTAATCATTCCGGGAGCTCTTTTATTTTCCTTTAAAGGTAAACTTCTCTGTCCAGGTCATGCCGCCGTCGCTAGTGGCATAAAGGGAAGAGGTGTTGGCCCCCCGGACTGCCATCCAGCCGGCTTGACTGCCAGGAAAGGAGATCCTTGCCTCGTATCCGGCAATTGCCGCAAGGTTACTCCATTGCTTGCCCGCGTTCACTGTCCGGCCTACAGCCACCTGCTCACCTGCAGGCGAGTAGCCAACCAGATAGGCTGCGCTGCCGGCCAGCTGCATATTGCCCGGTCTGCCGGATGCCGGGCCTTTCTTCACCAGCGCCGGCCCGCTGCCCGGTGCCGGTCCGCCGCCTGCTGTTTCCTGGGCGATTACCCGCGTCCAGCTCTTTCCCTGATCTCCGCTGGCATACAGGGAATAGGAGGTCTGGGACATGCCTGAGCCTCCGTACAGAAGTGCATATACCTGGTCACCCTTGGCATATACCTGTCCGTACTCCGGGTAAGCAAGTGCCGATTTAAGTGCCAGCTTCCAGCTCGCTCCGCCATCCGTAGTTTTCATAACCCGGTAGCCTTCGCCCGGTGCCACTACTACTGCCCAGCCGTTATTGCGGCTGGTAAACTCAGCTCCGCGTGTGTTCGGCGGAGTCTTGATCTGGCTCCAGCTCCGTCCCCCGTCCTCCGTATAATACGTAAATGCCCGGACATAGCCAAATCCGTGCTTGCTGTCAGTAAAGGTGATCCGTTCAAAGCCGACCTGCGACTCTGAAATTCTTGTCCAGGTTGAGCCGCCGTCAGCAGTACCGATAAGGTAGACCCCGTTCTGCTCCTGAACCGATGCTAACGCCCATCCATGCACATTGTCCGGGAAGGAGATCTGCCGGAAATTCCATTGGCCTTCATATATTTTCTGGAAATGGCCGCCGCCGTCCGATGTGCCGATCATAAAGCCTTTACCTGCTGCCCGTCCTGTATCTGCGCTGAGAAACGCCAGATCATTGAAGCTGAGCGGCGTATCTTCAGCAGCCAGGTGCTTGGCCTGCAGCTGCTGCAGCAGTCCGTGGTCTCCGGCGGCAGGCGCTGCCGCCTGTGCCGCCGGAGCAGCCATACCCCAGGACGAGACTGTGAGCAGTCCGGCCGAGAGAAGCGTTAATGCTTTTAAATGTACTTTTTTAGTCCAATTCACGATGACACCTCCTGTGATATATATACCCTTTCGTATAAACACTACTCTGTTATACTCTCCGGACGCAGTTCTATCTACCCCCGGAAGGTCACAAAAAGAAGACAATTTGGTTATCTCTCTGCTCCCGGCCTGAATATCTGCCATCTTCCTATCCCATAATGAAATTAACCGGCCGAAGCTTTTCTGGAATGCCAGGCCGGATGTTTCATATCCCCGAGGACAAGGAGCCCAAAGCCATGCCGCGCGATTTATCTAAACCGAAAGTCAAAAAACACCGGCTCCGCCGGCTGGCCCGGCTGCTGGCCGCCCTGACTATACTGCTGGTGCTCGCTGCCGGAGCACTGCTTGGCTACCTGTATAACAAACCGCTTCCGCCGGTCGGTGATGATATCCGCTCACGGCTGCTGGATGCCAGAGGCAATGTGCTGGCCACCTTTACAACGGATGGACGCAGCCGCACTCCGGTTACGCTGGATAAAATCGCCCCCGAGCTGATTAAGGCTACTTTGGCCGTAGAGGACCGCAAATTTTTTGAGCACACCGGATTTGATCTAAAGGGTATGGCACGGGCTGTGCTGGCCAATCTGGAGACGGGTGAACGCTCCCAGGGGGCCAGCACACTTACACAGCAGCTCGCCCGCAATCTGTACCTTACCCATGAAAAAACCTGGACACGTAAGGCCAAGGAAGCCCTTTACACGATGCAGCTTGAGATGAAATACAGTAAAGACGAGATTTTAAACATGTATTTAAATGAGATATATTACGGCCACGGTGCCTACGGGATCGAGGCTGCCTCACGCATGTATTTCGGCAAAGCGGCGGCAGACCTGAGCCTTGCGGAAAGTGCACTTCTGGCCGGCATTCCCAAAGGCCCGACGTATTATTCTCCGTACACTAATCTGGATAATGCCAAGAAACGGCAGGGAATTATTTTATCCTCAATGGTCCAGGTGGGTGATATTACAGCAGCACAGGCAGAGGAGGCTGCCAGAACGGTGCTCAGCTTCAAGCCGCAGGGCGAGAAGAACACTGTTGTGCTAGCCCCTTACTTCCGTGATTATGTGCGGGGGCTTGTCACCGATAAACTGGGAATCAGCAGCGATGAGCTGGAGCTGGGCGGACTGGATGTATACACCACGCTTGATCCCGATATGCAGCGGGCAGCCGAGGAGGCAGTGGATAAGGGAATGGATTCCGCCAGTGAGCTGGAAACGGCGCTCGTCTCAATTGACCCGCGCACCGGTTATATCAAAGCAATGGTCGGGGGCAAGAATTACCGGGGCAATCAGTTCAATCATGCTCTTGCAACCACACGCCAGCCCGGTTCATCCTTTAAGCCGATCATGTACCTGACCGCCCTGTCTACTAAAGCAATGACCGGCCTGTCCGTCTTCAACAGCCAGCCGACCCTGTTCCATTACGACAATAACCGCAAAACATACCAGCCTAAAAACTTCGGCGACAAGTATCTTGGCGAAATTAATATGCGCCAGGCCATTGCTGCTTCCGACAATATCTACGCCGTAAATACAATTATGACAATCGGTGCAGACCAGGTCGCAGATATGGCAGCTAAGCTGGGTATCGGCAGTCCGCTGCAAAGCGTTCCTTCCCTTGCACTCGGCACGTCACCGGTCAGTCCGCTTGAGATGGCCTCCGCCTTCGCCGTAATCGGCGGCAGCGGCATCAGACAGCCGGTTACGGCCATTCTGAAGATTACCGATTCTAAGGGAAATCTGGTCTACGAAGCCGCGCAGACTTCAGGGGAGCAGGTTGTCGAGCCTGCGGCCGCCTATGTGCTGACCCGGCTGATGGAAGGTGTCTTTGAGAGCGGAGGCACCGGTAACCGTGTAGCCTCCATTATCAAGCGCCCTGTAGCGGGCAAGACCGGAACCACAGACACCGACGGCTGGATGGTCGGCTTTACGCCGGAGCTGTCTACCGCAGTCTGGGTCGGGTATGATAAGGGCCGCGATATTGCCACAGCTGACGGAAGGCGGGCGGCGCCGATTTTTGCAGAGTTTACAGAGAAAGCCCTGTCCAATGTGCCGCCGAAGATTTTCCCGATTCCTGACGGAGTCGTGAGTGTCTACATTAATCCGGAGTCAGGCAAGCTGGCTACAGCCGCCTGCCCGGAGAAGGAGCTGGAGACCTTTATCAGCGGTACAGAGCCGACAGAATATTGTGATGAGCACAGCACCGGCGGGGAAACTGCACCGGTTGAAGAGTCACCTGCTGATCCGGCCAAGGAAGAGCATTCCTTATGGAGTGATATCAAGCGCTGGTGGCTGAACTAGGCTGCAGTTGCAGCGAGCACAGCCCTGGGGTACGATGAGCCCATAAGCGGCAGGCCGCGCTTGCCGGGAAAGGTGCCGGGCGGAAATGAACCATAACGAGAACAAACCCGTAAATAAACGGCTGATCGGGTCTGAGCTTTACAGCCTTCCGGCTCTGCAGGCAGCGCCGCTCCTCCTGGGCCGGCATCTGGTCCGGAGCACTGAGGATGGGGAGATCCGCTGCCGCATTGTGGAAACGGAAAGCTACGGGGGCGCGGAGGACAAGGGCAGCCACGCTTTCGGCGGACGCCGGACCGCAAGGACCGATGTAATGTTTCGCGAAGGCGGAACGATCTACATTTATCTGATATACGGTATGTATCATTGCCTAAATATTGTTACTGCCGGGGAAGGTGATCCGCATGCTGTACTGATACGGGCTGTTGAGCCTCTGACCGCTGCCGATGCCGGCTTCATGCGCAGTTACCGCGGTACTGCCGGGAGCACGCCCCGCGGACTCTCGGGCGGGCCGGGCAAGCTGTGCCGGGCGATGCAGATCGATAAGCGCCTGAACGGGCTCAGGCTTGATAGTGCGGGCAGCCCGCTGAGGCTGGAGCAGGGTGAAGAACCTGAATCCCTTGATATCGTCCAGTCCCCGCGTATCAATATTCCCTACGCTGAGGAGTATGCCCCGCTGCCCTGGCGTTTTTACCTGCGGAATAACCCGTATGTCTCAGTCAAAGACAAGCTGGAGCAGCCCTTTATATGGAGCTGAACTTCCGGTGTCATTCTTTGATTGTTTCGCTGCCGGTATTTTGGGTAAAAAGAATAGAACCCTAATAAGCCGCCTGCTCCGGATAACCGGAGCAGGCGGCTTCCCTTATGTAATTATCTGAGAATATACATATAAATGAATGCGCTTCCCCGTTCTCTAAACTTACAATTACTGCTATAATCGAATATATCCGCAAAAAAATATGAAGATGTAAATGAGGGACATGAGATGAAGGATACAGGCATGATCCGGAGTTTAGACAGTCTTGGCAGAATTGTGGTTCCCGTAGAAATCCGCATGACCCGCAACATCGACATCGGGGACCCGATCGAATTTTTCATTTTGAATGATGAGATTATTGTACTCCGGAAATACACCTCAACTGAATGCACATTTTGCCGGAGCCTGGACCACGTGACCTACTATAAAGATCAGTTCATCTGCAACACATGCCTCAAGGAGCTGGGCGACCCGGGACGCATTCCGGAGGCGGCCGAGTCTTTGCAGAATCCCGCGGAGGACAGTGCAGAACCGGCCGGCAGCCGCCGGACCAAGACCGAGGAGATGAGCCAGCGTCTGGAGAAGGCAATAGCCGAACACCCTTATGCCAACCAGAAGGAGCTCGCTGAAGTGCTTGGCATCAGCCAGGCCAGAGTAAGCCAGCTCAAGCGCAAGCTTAGCTCGTCCGGGAAATAGAAGTACCTGCCAGACATCCATGACCCCTCATGAAATATAATAAGGGCTTGAACCTTCTTCCTCTGAAGGTTCAAGCCCTTTTGTCCGTTGTCACCTTTCGCTGCTATTCTCCCAAAGCATCCTTCAGCTCATCGGAAGTAGCTGCCCACCAGTCGGCATTGTGCGAGATCAGCAGCGATTTCAGCGCAGCCTTCTCTGCCGCTCCCAGGCCCTCCAGAATAATCTTGCGCTTTAGGGCAGCATCCAGCTTGTTCACATGATCGGCAAGAATTTTCCAGCCCCGCCGCGCCTCGGAGTCAATCCACATTTCACAGGCGGTAATACCGCCGTAAAGCTGTCCCTCAGGTGTACGGTCAACGGCAACCCAGACTACCCAGACCTGTCTTCCGTCCGGTACCTCATCACGGTTCATCGAGAATTTAATGCCCTTTTCCACCTTGCTTTTGGCATGCATGGCACCAATGTCGATAACGGCTTCACCGCCGTCGATAATGACCGGCGATACATTGTTAAGATCAATGGAGCCGGCTCCAAAGCCTTTATGCTTGCTTTTTGCGTTGACAATATTCAAGGCAATCTGCTTTTTGCCCTCCGGTTGTACGTTATCCACAAGTGCACATCCTTCCCTTTTGCTATACAAGATGAACTTGAGAATGCTTAAACGGACATTATCAAGTTCACGTTCTACAATAATTTAATTTTAGCTAATAATGCAGCGATTGCAAACATATACATCCCGTAGATGCTTGTCACGGGAGGAATCACAGTATGAAGCCACTGTCATTAAGGTTCATGATCATCTCTGCGGCCCTGGCCGCCCTCATCCTGCTGGGAGGCTCCCTTTGGCTCCTGAGCGGGCACAGCCCTGCCGCCCGGCCTGCCGCTGCCCCAAAAGAGGCCAAGTCCCCCTCCGCCGTGTCTCAGGCTAAGGCGGTGCAGCCTGATCTTCCCGAGAGCCAGCCTGTTCCGGTCTCTGAAGCCTTAAGCCAGCGGATAACCGAGTATCATATCGATGTAAGGCTGGATACAGATGCCCGGACTCTGGAGGCCGCTGAGACGCTCACCTGGACTCATCCCGGCCGGAAGCCTGTACAAGAGCTCTATTTTCATCTCTATCCCAACGCCTTCGCTTCTGAAAAAACAACATTTATGAAGGAATCCGGCGGCGAGCTGCGCGGAGATGCGATGCCGGAGGACGGATTCGGGAGCATGACGATAACTGACCTGCGGACTGCTGACGGGGTATCCCTTATGCAGCGCATGCAGTATGTGCAGCCTGATGACGGAAATATTCATGACCAGACTCTTGTAAAGGTGCATCTGCCGCAGCCGGTGAACGGCGGCGAGAGTGTGACACTCAAGATCCAGTTTGAGGTCAAGCTGCCTAAAATATTCGCCCGTATGGGAACTGCCGGGAATTTTGTAATGGCCGGGCAGTGGTTTCCCAAGCTGAGCGTATATGAGCCTGAAGGAACCAGAGGCGTTAAGGAGGAGGGCTGGAATCTTCACCAGTATCACGGCACTTCTGAGTTTTACAGCGATTTCGGCATCTATAATGTAACCATTTCTGTTCCCGAAGGCTATATCGTCGGTGCTACGGGCTTTCCGGTGAAAAGTGCCCAGATCAAGCAGGACCGGAAAATCTATCAGTTCTACGCCGATGATGTCCATGACTTTGCCTGGGCAGCCTCCCCTGATTTTGTCGTTGCCGAGGAGGCCTTCTCCGCACCTAATGTACCGGGTGTACGGATCAAGCTCTACCTGGACCCGCTGCACAAGGAACTGCAGGAACGGTATTTTCAGGCTGCCAAGGCTGCGCTTACCGCATTCAGCAAATGGTATGGGCCTTATCCATATTCCACCCTGTCAATCGTGGTCCCTCCCCGTGAAGGCAACGGTGCAGGGGGGATGGAGTATCCTACGCTGATCACTGCCTTCGGCGCAGCCGAAAGTTCTCCGGGCATGTCGCTTGAGCGTACTGTTATTCATGAGATCGGTCACCAGTACTTCTACGGAATGGTGGCAAACAATGAATTTGAAGAGGCATGGCTCGATGAAAGCTTCACGTCCTATGCGGAGGACCGGCTGATGGAGCAGGAATACGGAATAAGCTCCAGTAACAGCCTGCAGGCCAGTCTGGTATCTGCTCCTCAGCCGCTCAATCTGGAAACCTGGAAATATACGGCCGCAGAAGGGTATACCCGCAATGTATATATCCGCGGCAAGCTGGTGCTGAAGGATATCGAGCAGCAGGTCGGAACCAAAACTATGGATGCCATCATGCTCTCATACGCCCGTAAGTACAGATTCAAGCATCCCGCCACTGCTGATTTTCAGAAGGTTGTTGAAAAAGTAACCAAGCAGTCATGGCAGGACTATTTTGACAAGTATGTATACAGCGGCGGAGCACCTGACTTCTCTGTAGACCTCATCACCACCGGCCCTGCCAAAAATAAGACTAATAACGAGGAAGCCCTTTATGAAGCTACGGTGGAAATAAGCAATAAAGGCAGCAGTTATGCCGATGTTCCGGTTAAGTTCACCTTCTCGGACGGTTATTCCGTACAGCAGTTCTGGAACGGGGAGCAGAAAACAACTGCCTTTCAGCTGTCCTATAAAGCTCCGCTTGCCTCGGTGGATATTGATCCCGGGCACTCCATACTTCTTGAGAGTAAGCACCTTAACAATTTCATGCTGGCTGAGCTTGCGCCGAAGACACTTTCGCGCTGGACGCTAAGTGTAACCAAACTGCTTGAAACTCTGCTCGGAACTCTAGTCTGGTGAGGTGAAGGATAGTGAAAAGAGCGATTTCCCGCAGCTGGATCAGCATGAAGGAGCAATTTTACATTCTGATTCTGCTGTTTATCTACCGGCTGCTCTGGGGCTATTTTTTGTACAGGTTTGTCAGATCTGCCGTTATTCCCGTGCTCCTGCGTTATCCCGACACCCATGCCGGGGGCAGCGCTCTGGGCAGACTGCTGTATTATATCGAGGGCCAGGCTGCATTAAGCGGAGATCCTGCAGTTCAGCGCTGGCTCTGGCTCCTGCTGGCTCTGTCTCTGCTGCGGCTGCTGGTTTCCCCTTTGATCCGCGCCGGCCTGCTGCATGAGCTGCATCAGGAACGCAAAGGTGAGCGCGGCCTGTTCTTTTTCCCGGGAATGAAGACCTACGGGCTTCCGGTATTTGTCTTCAGCCTGGCTGAATGGCTGCTCTCTGCGCTCCCGCTTTATTGGCTGCTGCCCAAGCTGTATTCACTGCTGTTAGGCGGGCTGCTGGATTATAAGCTGCTGCTGAAGCTTCTCCCCTATCTGCTGGCCTGGATGCTCTACCTGTATATCATCCGTACAGCGCTGCTCTACATGCAATTCGGTTATACCGCAGGAACAGGCATGTTCTCCGGGCTGCTGGCATACCTAAGACTGCTTGCTCCTTCTACCGGAGCTTCAATCGTGCTTGGTGCGGGAGGACTGGTGACGTGGCTGCTGTGCGCTGTAACTGCACTATTCTATCCCGGCCTGCCTGCGCTGCTCTTCCGCCAGCTATCACCGCTCCCGTCCACCTTGTTCAAAATGTGGGGAATCGCCGCCCAGTACCATCTGTGGAGCAGTAAAACATTTCCACAATAATTTCCCGCCAAAACGGCATATTAAAAGAGTCACTGCCTCTGATTTAGGGGTGTGGCTCTTTTGTCCGTAGCGATAAGTTTACAGTGCATTTGCAAAACATTAAAACCTTTGATACAATGATGCCTGTACCGCTGGTAACAACTTTGTAATCTTTTGAAACTAATTCGACTAACTGTATGTACCTTATACACTTCAACATTGTCATTTAACAGTCACTGTTCTGGTGCATAAAACGCCAAATTCCCAGCACCGGGAAGTGGGGGAACCATATTTTGGGTGAATTGATCTCGCTTTAGAGGGGTCATAGGGGAACCTTCTACCGAATCCTTAAGCTAACCTCGCAGGCCTTGGAAGGAGTACATCTTTTGAAAAGTCACACATCATTTCGTACACATCTTAAAAAGAAATGCACAGCAGCAGCACTGGGTCTTGTGATGGTATTCACTATGGGCGCTACAAGCGTGTCAGCTGATTCCAAAATGGACGCCGTTATCTCCAAAACCATCGGAGTTTCGTACAAAACGGGAGGTACAAGCACTTCCGGCTTCGATTGTTCAGGTTTTACCAAATACGTATTTAAAAACGTCGGCCTTACACTGCCCCGCACCTCTAAAGCGCAGTATAGTGTAGGAACGCCCGTTTCTAAAAGCAATCTGCGTGCCGGCGATCTTGTCTTCTTCAATACGCTGGGTAACGGAGTCTCCCATGTAGGTATTTATGTCGGTGACGGTAAATTCGCACAATCCTCAAGCTCAAAGGGTGTAACCATCAGTTCGCTGAGTCAGGCTTACTGGGCCAACCGCTACGTTGGCGCTAAACGCGTAATGAGCACAACAGCTTACCAGGCTGTCGCTTACGATTGAACTTCCCCTCACATATAACCTCTGACACATAATTGTAAATTATATCAGCCCGGACGTGATTATTGCCGTAATCATCTCCGGGTTGCTTCTTTTTTTCCTTATTATACCTTTTACACACTTCAAAGAGTACTGAAACACCCTTCTTACTAAAAATTCCACAATTTTTCAGAAAAAAGCTTACTTTGCACGTAAATTTGAGTCTTTATATGCAGTTTTCTCTCTTAAATAACGCAAATATTATGCACTAATATGTTTTAAGTGATTGCCAACGGCCTCTGTCTTTGTTACAATTATCGCAGTGAGATTTTAGTAACATTTTTGTAATTATTCAACCGGGTTTTACAAACGTTTTGTCATAATGTTCTGCAAGCTAATCCTAATCAACAGTCGTGCCGAGTTCCCTTACGAAATAAGGGAAACGGGGGAACCGATTTTGGGTGAATTGACCTCCTATTCACAGAGGGGTCATAGGGGACCTTCAACCGAACCCTTAAGCTAACCTCGTAGGCATTTGGAAGGGGTATTTACTTTTGAAGAAGAAGTTAGCCGCCGCACTACTCAGTTTTTCTATTATGCTAACCATTGGAGCAGGAAGCGCTTTTGCCGATTCCAAAATGGATAAAGTCATCGATAAGGCCATCGGAACCAAATATGTTTCCGGCGGAGTATCGACTAACGGCTTTGATTGCTCCGGTTTCACCATGTACGTGTTTGATAAGATCGGCATTAACCTGCCGCATCAATCCGGCTCCCAATACCAGATGGGTACTGCGATCTCCCGTGATAATCTGCGGGAAGGCGATCTTGTATTCTTTAATACAAGCGGCCGCGGCGTATCCCATGTCGGCATTTATGTCGGTGACGGCAAATTCGCACATGCTTCAAGCTCAAAGGGCGTAACCATCAGCTCGCTGAGTGACAACTACTACGTCAACCGCTACGTTGGCGCCAAACGGATCATGAGCACAGATGCTTACCATGCAGTTGCAACGGATGCCGAAGATAACGATGATGTTCAATAAGTAACGATAAGACAGGCGCTTTTCCAGGATTTTTGCCGAAATCTTGGAGGGCTCCTGTTTTTTTGTCTATAAAATTACTTACCCCTTCCCTCATGCATAAAACAGCTTAAAACCCATTTTTCTGCGTTTTCATAAAATATTTTTGGCGGTTTGTCAAGTTTCTGCTGCCTGCGGCAAATTCCTGAGTTGAACACGCCCTCTTTTGTATATAATTAAATATACACATATAGCAAATTGCAGCATTGGAAGGAGGCCTGTGGCCTTATGAGCAGTTCCCCTGTTACATTTCACGTTGTACCGATGGACACCAGCCATGCTGAGGATATCTGTACCTGGGATTACAGGCCGCCCTATAACATTTACGGTTGGCTGCCCTGGGAGCAAATGCAGGCGCTCGGTATTGAATTCGGTGACCCGGTATTGCGCAGTGAGCAATATGTATCCGTTGTAGACAAGACAGGCAGCCTCTGCGGCTTTGCGCAGCTGTTTCCGATGGAAGGCGTGGTCCGGCTCGGCATAGGCATGCGTCCCGAGCTGTGCGGACATGGAATGGGTCATTCTTTTATGAAAGTAATCGTGCAGGCTGCCATCAGCAGATTCCCTGACCGTGAGATTGATCTGGAGGTACTGACCTGGAATCAGCGTGCTATACGAACTTATCAGAAATGCGGCTTTACGATCACCGATACATATGAACGCCGCACTCCCACCGGGGATAAGCCCTTTTACTGCATGGTCTATAATCAATGACAGCGGACCTTCCGTTATGTGGTCTGCAACTGCGGATTTTGTTCATTTTTTTGACACAAACTCTATGATAACGCTTTACCATTCTGTATAATGAAGGAAGCAGCTTACATGGAGGGGACGGATGAAGATGCAGAAATGGATCATGAGCGGTTTGTTTTTTGCCGCCTGCGCCTTTGCAGTAGTACTCTTGTTCACATTGCCCGGTAAAGAAAAGGTCGCGGAAGAGAATAAGCCTGTAATGCCTCAGGTAACCCTGGATGCCGCTGGTGCGGAGGCCGTGGTCAAAGCCAATTGTATTTCCTGCCACGGTGATCAGCTTCAGGGCGGTGCCGGCCCAAGCCTGCAGCATGAAGGAAATGAGCGGGACGCCGAGGGCATATACAGCATCGTCTCTAAGGGCCGCGGGCAAATGCCGTCCTTTAAGGATAAGCTGGCCCCGGAGGAGATTGCCAACATTGCCTTGTGGCTTGCAGAAAAAAAGTAAATTACCCATATTCATTTAAAATGCCCGTATAAGGACTCAAGCCGGTCCTCGTACGGGCATTTTTGGTGTAGCCGTTATATTAATACCGTGTCCTAACGTGTTTTGTCAAAGGCTTCATTGAATTCATTAGCCTGGCGGATATCAAGGGCCGCAAGACCGTTCTCTTCTTTTGCCGATAAGCGCAGGATGACGGTTTTGTAGTCAATGGTGATATGCGGATGATGGTCAAAGGCTTCCGATATGGCTGCTACCTCGTCCACAAAAGCAATGCCCTTCATAAATTCGCTAAACATGTACTTGCGCACCAGAGTCTCCTGCTCCAGCTTCCAGCCCTCCAGCTTCCTTATCTGTTCACGCAGCTCTTCCACTGATAATTGCAATTTGCTTCCTCCCTTACTTAATTAGCAGTAAAGTCCGTATGCCTCAGTTCTTTACCTGTTCCATTAGCCTTAAACAAAACATCCCTCAGCTTCTGAAAGTCCAAGGGATGCGCCAGGATGAAGGCTTTTTTTCGGTTTAATGTATTCTGAATTCCCGGCAAATAGCACTCGTCGCATCAATTTTACCACGTGCGCAAGGAGGCGGGCAAACCGGCCTCCCTTGGCTGCAGCACTTTTAGACCAAAACGACCGAAGCCAGGTCCTGTTCGCCGAGCAGAATGTTGATCCGGTGCGTCTCCTTGTCATAGATGACCACTCCGCTGCCCACGTGAATTACAGGCTCATTGCCAAGCCCGTAGAACAAATCCTCTGCGAGCGCTTCCCATACCTCCAGCTTCGATTCCTGCGGCAGCTCCTGCCACTCGTCCGGCTCCATTTCAAAAAATACATAACTGTCTGAAATCCGGCTAACGGCCTCCGTCAGCTCGTTCAGGATCTCACTGTAATCTCTGCCATGCTTAACACCCACGTCTATCACTCCGTTTTCTCCACAGATGAATAATAACTTACCCTATCTATTATAGCCGAAAAAATGACTTCACAAAAAAGGGAATGCTGTCGATAAATAAGAATATACGATTTATAGCAATACAGGGTGTCCCACCGCTGTTCAAGGATGATATATGCGGATATAACGGATCACTTCTTAATTCTCATGGACGAGGTGCATAATGGAATTATCAACAATACTCGGTTTAGTCTTTGGTCTGGTTGCAGTTCTCTGGGGCATGGTGCTCAAACACGCTCCGCTCTCAAGCTTGAATAACCCCGCAGCTTATGTCATCATTTTTCTCGGTACAGCAGCGTCTGTATTCATGGCCTTCCCAATGACTGATATTAAGAATATTCCCAAATTGTTCAAGCTGCTCTTCATTCAGCAAAAAATGGTGCAGAAATCAGAGCTGATCACCACTTTCATGGAATGGGCATCCATTACCCGCCGTGAAGGACTGCTCGCGCTGGAATCAAAGGTCGATGAGATTGAAGACGATTTTTTGAGAAACGGCATGCGGATGATCATCGACGGCAACGATCAGGAATTTGTCCGCGATGTATTAATGGAAGATATTCACGCTACGGAAGACAGACATAAAGCGGGTGCACTGATCTTTTCCCAGGCAGGGATGTATGCTCCTACACTCGGGGTGCTCGGGGCCGTTGTCGGTCTGATTGCCGCCCTTGCGGATATGAGTGACATGGATGTGCTTGCCCATGCGATTGCAGGCGCGTTTATTGCTACGCTGCTTGGTATCTTTACCGGTTATGTAATGTGGCATCCCATGTCCAACAAGCTTAAACGTATCTCCAAAAAGGAAATTCAGATCCGACTGATGATGGTCGAGGGGCTGCTCTCTATCCAGTCAGGAGTTTCAACCATTGCAATTAACCAAAAGCTCTCTGTCTTCCTTACACCAACAGAACGTGCCAAGTTAAATAAGGAGGGCGGCGCTAGTGAGCAAAAAGACTAGGCATGAGGAACATGAGGAACATGCCGACGAATCCTGGCTGTTGCCTTATTCCGACTTGATGACTCTGCTGGTCGCTTTGTTCCTTGTTATGTATGCAATGAGTGCTACTGATGCCAAGAAGTTTGAAGAGATGAGTCAGGCATTCAGCTCCGCCCTGAACGGCGGAACAGGTATATTGGACCAGCGTTCAGCTACTCCTACCGAGTCACAGCTGGATCAGGGTAAGAATGATAAGATGGACAACGTTGTCGCCCCGAACACCGGAGAGTCCGAAATTGCCAAGCTGCGTAAGCAGGAGCAGCAGGACCTTGAGAAGCTCAAGAAGCAGTTTGACCAGTATATCGAGAAGAACGGGCTTACTGACCTGCTGAGCACCAAGCTGAACCAGTCACAGCTGATGATTACAATCAGTGATAACGCCCTGTTCGCCTCAGGCCAGGCAGTGGTTAAGGATGAATCCCGGCAGCTGGCCAAATCGATTTCCAGTATGCTGCAGCAATTCCCGGATTACAACGTGCTGGTTCAGGGACATACCGACAATATTCCGATTTCCAACAATAACTATTCATCCAACTGGGACCTCAGCGTAGACCGTGCCCTGCACTTCATGAAAATCCTGCTGCTGAACCCGAATCTGGATCCGGTTAAGTTCAGCCCGATCGGTTACGGTGAATACCATCCGATAGCTGATAATGCAACTGCTGCCGGACGGGCCAAAAACCGCCGTGTAGAAGTCTCGATCCTGCGGAAATACACAGATTCAGCTGAAACAACAAGCGTTACTCCGCCGACATAATAGACAGAGCTGCAAAAGAGCTGTTTTCCGGGATTACCCGTGAAAACAGCTCTTTCTTTGATTTACTGCTATTGCAGCTCATAACTGAGCATGGCTCCCAGCTCCTGCTTCTCCTGCGTGCTCAAATCCCGCCATTGGCCCGTCTTCAGGACACCCAGGTGAATATTCATAATCCGGATACGCCGCAGGCTTCTGACCTCATAACCAAAGGCACTGCACATCCTGCGGATCTGCCGGTTCTTGCCTTCGGTCAGGACAATGCGGAACTCCCGCTCCGATATCCGTGTTATTTCACAGGGAAGAGTCTTGCCGCCAAGAATTTTCACCCCGCTGGACATGCCTGTGAGGAAGGATGTAGTAACGGGCCTGTCTACAGTGACCACATACTCCTTCTCATGCTTGCCTTCAGCCCGCAGGATTCTATTAACAATATCGCCGTCGTTAGTCAGCAGAATTAAGCCTTCTGAATCCTTATCGAGCCTTCCGATTGGAAAAATCCGCTCCTGATGGCCGATAAAATCAACAATATTGCCCTGAATATGGGCTTCTGTGGTTGAGGTAATCCCCACCGGCTTATTTAAGGCGATATAAACCACCTGGCTGCCCGTTACAAGCGCCTTACCATCAATCAGCACCTGATCTCCCTGAACAGCCTGGCTGCCTAATACAGCCGTTTGTCCGTTGATAGTAACTCTTCCGCTCTCTACCAGCTTGTCTGCTTCACGGCGTGAACAGTAGCCTGTCTCACTGATGAACTTATTAATTCTCATTTCTGTCCTCACTCCGTTCCTTTTTCAATCCTTACATCAGGCCTGATTATATAATACTGGCAATATGATAGTGATCTCAGCCCCGCTGCCGTACTCGCTGCTGATTTCCATAGCGCCTTTGTGGGCATGGATGATCCGCTGGCTAACCATCAGCCCGAGCCCTGTTCCTGTCTCCTTGTTGGTGAAGAAGGGCTCTCCCAGCTTAGGCAGCATTTCTTCCGGGATTCCTTCGCCTTCGTCTGAGATTACAATGATAACAGAATTTCCTTCAATCCGCTGCGAAACGGTAATGGTACCGCCTTCGGGCATAGCCTCAATGGCATTTTTAACGATATTGATAAAGACCTGCTTCAGCTGATTCTCCTCACAATGGACTATTGCGGGCTTCCCGGACAGCTGTGATTCAAATTCGATTCCGAACAGATGCGCCTGGCTGTCCAGCAGGGAAATAACATCATTCAGGATATGCCTCACATCCTTCTCCTGAAAGTGCACCGCCTGCGGCTTGGCCAGAATCAGAAACTCACTCACAATCAGGTTAATCCGGTCAAGCTCAGACAGCATTAGCTCAATATGCAGAGGTACAAGAATGCCCTTCTCCCTCTGAAGCTGCAGGAATCCGCGAAGTGTGGTCAGCGGGTTACGGATCTCATGGGCTACTCCTGCCGCAAGCTGGCCTACCGTCGTCAATTTCTCCGAGCGTCTGAGCAGCTCTTCAATCCGGTTACGTTCGGTCATATCACGTGATACATGAACAAAGGCCTGAGGCTGGCCTTCCTCATCCCGGATCATGGATGTACTCACGCTGACCTCTACTACCGATCCGTCGCGCTTCAGCCTGAGCGTCTCCACCGGCGGCAGGACAGCTCCAGCCCTCAGCTCCTGCAGTCTCATATCCTCCTGCTTCTGTACGGTTGCCGGTACCAGATAAGGCAGCTTAATCCTCGCATCCGCTGCATTCCAGCCGTAGAGCTTCTCAAAAGCCATATTCGTACTGGTAATCCGCCCCTCCATATCAACTGTGTGGATGGCATCGGATGTCCCGTTAATGACCGACTCCAGGTGCTCCTTTACAGCCCGGTTCTCCTCCAGCGCCCGTCCAAGCTCATTGGTATGCTCATGCAGGTGAGCGGTCATCGCATTAATCCGGCTGGCCAGCTGGCCCAGCTCATCCCCGCTTGCTACGCTTAGCGGGGATTCGTAATTCCCCTTGGCTACATCATTAACCTTCCGCAGAATAGCCTTAATCGGTCTCGTAACAATTCCGGACAGTACATAGCTGCAAATGAAAAAAATGATTAGCAGCAGCACCGAGGTTGTAATATTACTGACAAGCTCCTCTTTGATTACAGAGGAAATCACCGAATAATCCATAACTACGCTGATGACATAGTCATCGTTACCCGGAAGAGCAACCGGGATAAAGCTTTTTAGCACTCTTTTCCCCAGGGCTGAAGTATCGATTGTAACCGGAGCATCCTTCCGTATCGCCGTCATCATAGCTGTCTTATCCTCATCAATGTTCCCGAAAATATAAGTTCCGAATCGGATGGGGCGGTTGCGCAGCTTATGATTCACGCTGTCTGTACCGTCCGGCTGCATAGACTCAGAGCCAAAGGTCTTCGGATTCATCCCCGTAATCTCCAGAAGTCCGGGATTGACCTCCTTGGAGCGCCGGACAATCTCCTCAGGCTCCATAATCCTCACATAGTCACTAACCGCTGTGCTGCGAATATAAGGGTCTATAATATAGTTTCTTGACGGGTCACGGTAATATCCCCACTTCTCTATAAACTCAGGATTTGAGGTTGAGAATTCAAACGGCCCTGACCAGAAGTTCTCAAACGTCTGTCCCTGCTGAACCGATACCTTCTGTCCCGCAAACAGCTCAAGAAAAGCCACATACCAAAAACCCATGCCCTTGGTAGACAAGCCAAGTTCGGCAGGATCTGAGGATTTAGCCACTATGATGTCATCATCAGTCTGGACAAGAAGCGAGATGTTAGATACATCCAGCTTGTCCGACAGGTGCTTCAGCTGTGAGTTGCTTACATTATTAATATCCGGATCAAGCTCTCCTGCTGCCAGAATGGCCGCAAGGCGCAGATTCTGGGCTATCTGCTGCTGGACATAATTCGAGCTGTAGTTGCTCTGCTCGACAGAAACAGCAATTTGCATGGCCGTGGTCTTCATATTATTTTTGCTCTCTGTAAGCAAATTATTACGTGCCGCATATAGATTCAGCGTCAGATTAAGCCCCAGTATCAATAACACTGAACCAAAAATGATCGCTGACAATTTAGTTTTTATGGACAAGCTGTATATTCACCTCTTATCAGCTGGTAAAAAAATCAAGCAGGTGGTTCATAAATATCATACCTTCTGCCCCTCTATTTGAAAAGAGCCTTCAAGAGTCTCTTATCCCCGGACAGACATTGTATTTTGGAGGCAGTTTCTCTACAATAATGAAGGAAATAATGAACACTATCCACAGGCTATTCACATATAAACATTTTATTAAGTGTAGATGTGCACAAAATTGTGTATAAGTAGCCTGTTATCCACAGAGTTATGCACAATTTGTTCAGAACGAATATTTGTTCGTTGTACAAGGATTGCTATAGGAAAGGAAAGATGAGCTTGAATATTCACAGCAGTGAATTGCCGGAGAGTGAACGGAGCCTTCATGAATTCTGGATGAACGAGGCGATTGCAGAAGCGCATAAAGCGGAAAGCTTAGGCGAAGTGCCTATCGGTGCAGTCATTGTCCGCTACGGGGAGATTATCGGGCGCGGCTACAATCTGCGGGAAACAACACTGGACTCTACTGCGCATGCCGAAATGGTGGCGATCCGCCAGGCAAGCATTGCGCTTAATTCATGGAGGCTGCTGGACTGCCAGCTCTATGTTACGCTTGAGCCTTGTCCCATGTGTGCAGGGGCGATGGTCCAATCCCGGCTGCCGCTTACTGTATATGGAACCACAGACCCTAAGGCGGGCTGTGCAGGCACCCTTATGAACCTGCTTGAAGAACCGCGATTCAATCACAGGACTGAAATTATTCAGGGGGTACTTCAGGAGGAATGCGCTGAGCTGCTCACCTCCTTTTTCCGCCAGCTGCGACGGAAGCCGCCCAAGTCTTAACGGATGAACATCTGTGGCAGTTGACTGCTTAAGCTTCTTGTTACACAATATTATTCATGCTAAAAGGAGGTTTTCCCGCCATGGAGCTCACGCTCAACAATCATACTCAAGGTATTTATCTTTCTCTTTTGCAGCTGCAGGATGCCGATAAACTGCTCCAGCTGCGCCTGCGTAACCAAGCACATCACCAGCCGTATGAGCCGCTGCGTGAAGCAGACTATTATACACTTGAAAGCCAGAAGCTGCTGCTAAGCCAGCGTCTGAGCGATGCCGAACAGGACAAGGCTTACATGTTCGGTATCTTCCTGGCCGATGGGCAGCTGATTGGCCAAATCACCCTCTCCAATCTGGTGCGCGGAGTTGCGCAATATGCAGACCTGGGATATTTTATAGATTATGCTATTCAAGGCAGGGGACATATGACGGCTGCTGTAGGAATGGTTCTGGATTATGCTTTCCGTGCACTTGCCCTGCACAGGGTTCAGGCGTCAATACTGCTTCATAACGATGCTTCACGGCGGGTGCTGGAGAAAAGCGGATTTCAAGCGGAAGGTACCGCCCGCCGGTATCTTAAAATTAACGGGGAATGGCAGGATCACCGGACGTATAGTATTCTCGCGGATGATTCACCGGCAGACAGGCCTGTGCTCTGAGTTAACAAAAGAAAAGACCTGCAGAAGTGCATTTCAGCACCTGCAGGTCTTTTCTGATAGATAAAAATTAGTACGTGCTCATTGCTCCAAATTGCTGCTGAAGCTCTTCCATTGTTATGATATCCCCGTCCTGCGGGATACCGATCACGAAGGTTTGCTTCTCATTGATTTTGCTGTACTGGTTGCTTCCGGTCAGAGACAGGTTAATGTTCTGTCCTTGCTCCGGATTTTTAACTACAACATCCATGAGCAGGTTCTGATACTCAGGGAAGTCATCTCCGTTAAGGGCTGTATTCAGCTGGAAGTTGTTAACGGTCAGATAGGAATCCAGATCAGCTACACTCTTGTCGAACTCTGCCCGGGCTTCACCGGACTGCAGCTCCTGCTTGACCTCTGCCAGTTTGGTGTCGTCAATTTTCAGCAGCTCTTTGTACTCCTCTTTATTCAGAACATCAATAACTTTAGGAAGCGCATTGTTTACCAGGATGGTCAAGGCTTCCTTGACATTGCTGTTCGTCACCTGGAACTGAACGACCTGTTTGGCATCTACCTCTTCAGGTATTCCCGCTTCTTCAGGCTTTACATTCTTGAAGTAGGTCTCCTCGTCATATTCGCCAAGCAATGTGCTCAGCACTTCATTAGAGAGATCCTGAACCTTTTTGGTATCTATGGTCGTGCCTGGTGTTACAGCAACTCCTTGCTGCGCAGCCAGCTCCTGCGGATCAAGCTCCAGGAACTTGCCTACGACCGTCTCCGGAAGCGGCAGGAACGGAATGGACGGGATTTTGACATACATCTTGTCACCGGTCAGTACCATCGGAATGTTGAAGGACATCGCCATGTCCCCCTTCAAATTCAGCACCATTGTTAGTTCAGTCTGCATCGGCTCAGACTGATGAACTGCATTGATGGAAATATCTGCGTTCTGCAGCATATTAAGCACCATACCCGTAGTATCATCATTGGCGCCCGCAGGTGCATCAATACTCAGCTTGTTTACGGTAAGTACACTCTTCATTTCATAAGAGTTCATCGTTAAAGCCTTGCTGGCAGACGACGATATTGCCTCTTTAGGTGATTCTTTACTTGCACATCCAGGTAGAATTACTGCAGCCGTTAGCAGCAATGCTGCAGCTGATAGCCCCCACTTTTTAATCATATTGTTCTCCTCTCCCATGTAAAAATATTACTTCCCCATGTTAATGATAAACCAATTAGTAAATACGAGAAACATTACGTTTCACATATCGCTCCGGTTCCACTCTATCCCTGCGGGTTATTATGGTCCACATGATTGGCCTGTTTTACCTTTTTGGAGCCGGATAACGGCTTGGGTCCGGATGAATGACGCTCGTTGCCGGACTGCTGATTATTGTCCGCTCCAGGTACGGGCATACTTTTCGGCTTGCTCATTTTACATCTCCTCCTAAGGGTTGGTCAAATTCTGCAGCGCCTGGGCGCATTCATGAATCCGTCTGGTATATTGCTGCGCCAGCTGCTGTACAGCATCAGTACGCTCATCCGTATGCTGCCCGCCCTGCTCCACATCAATTAAATTTACGGCAACCTCCCGGCTGTCCACATAGGTACAGCGGAAGTCCAGAGAATAAGCCTGATGGCCGGCCGCGTTGAAATGAATAAGCAGACTCCCCGGATCTGCCGCATCCCCCTGCAGGCTGAAGCTGTCGCCGTCTTTCATCAGCTCAGGCAAACGTTCCTGCCAGGCTGAAACAAGCGTGTTTTGGTCTAACTGCATGTCTCGGTTCATTGTTAGTATCATCCTCCTTCTCTATTACATTGCGGAGAAGTGCGGATTTTTATTCCTGTTTGCCGAATACAAAAAAGCCGTTCTCCTTAGAGAACGGCTTCTATCTGCATATCAATGACTTTAAAGGAAATGGCGGAGAGGATGGGATTCGAACCCATGTGGGCTTGCACCCTAACGGTTTTCAAGACCGCCCCGTTATGACCGCTTCGGTACCTCTCCATAATGCATACGAATTTCACATGCATTAGGAATTATACCACACACCCTGATTAATATGCAAGTATTATTGAGAAACTTTTGGACTGATTACTTTTACGTTCCGCATATACGGCTGAAGTACTTCCGGAATCAGCACACTGCCGTCCTCCTGCTGGTAATTCTCCAGGATAGCTGCCACAGTACGTCCTACAGCGAGTGCCGAGCCATTCAGCGTATGAACAAACTCCGGCTTCGCTTTAGGCTCTTTGCGGAAACGGATATTGGCCCGGCGGGCCTGGAAATCCTCTGTATTCGAGCAAGAAGAAATCTCACGGTACATGCCGCTCTCCGGCAGCCATACTTCCAGATCATACGTTTTAGCTGAAGTAAAGCCCATGTCCCCCGTACATAGTCCCAGTACGCGGTATGGCAGCTCCAGCAGCTGCAGTACGCGCTCAGCGTCCGCTGTCATCTTCTCCAGCTCCTCATAGGAGGTATCCGGCGTAGTGAGCTTTACAAGCTCTACCTTATTAAACTGATGCTGGCGGATAAGACCACGGGTATCGCGGCCTGCCGAACCTGCCTCAGAACGGAAACAGGAGCTATAAGCGACAAAATACTTCGGCAGATCTGCAGCTGTCAGAATCTCTTCGCGGTAATAGTTAGTGACCGGTACTTCAGCAGTCGGGATCAGATAGTATTCTGTATCACGCAGCTTGAACAGATCTTCCTCAAACTTCGGCAGCTGGCCTGTACCAAACAGGCTGTCTTTGTTAACGATTTGCGGCGGCAGCATTTCTTCATAGTTATGCTCCCCGCTGTGCAGATCCATCATAAAGTTAATCAATGCACGTTCGAGGCGTGCTCCAAGGCCTTTATAGAATACGAATCTGGAGCCGGTAACCTTGGCCGCAGCTTCAAAGTCCAGGATATCCAGCTGCTGCGCAAGCTCCCAGTGGGATTTGGGCGTGAATCCGAACTCACGCGGCTGAGCCCAGCGGCGGACCTCGACATTTTCCTCTTCAGATTTGCCTACAGGCACTGAAGCATGAGGAATATTAGGGATGCTCATCGTCAGTTCATCAATCTGTACTTCTAGCTCGCGTACTTCATCATCCAGCTCTTTAATCCGGTCAGATACAGTACGCATCTCTGCAATCAGATCGTCAGCCGGCTCACCATTCTTTTTCTTCTTGGCTACATCGCCTGAAACGACATTGCGGCGGTTCTTAAGGCCCTCTGTTTCCTGCAGCAGTTCACGCCGGCGCAGGTCAAGCTGCGGGAATCCGGCAATCAGGTCAAGCGATTTACCCCGGTTGTTAAGCGCTTCTTCTACTTTAGCGTAGTCATTGCGCAATACTTTTACATCTAGCACAAAGTTTCCCTCCTGAAAACAGCCTAAACCCTTTCAAATTGCTGTTTACAGCATTGAAAGAGTCAGATTGTCCTTATATGCAGTTCTATTGTTTGGCTGCAGCCCTTGCCTCTACCATATCGGCAAAATATTGATGCAGCCGGTAATCATCTGTCAGTTCCGGATGAAAAGAGGATACCAGCAGGTTGTCCTGGCGTGCTGTGACAATCTCATTATTATAGACTGTCAGCACATCAACACCAGGACCTACTTCGCTGATCAGCGGAGCGCGGATAAAGACGGCGCGGACCGGCTCGTTAATTCCTTTTACATTCAGGTCACATTCAAAGCTTTCCCGCTGACGGCCAAAGGCATTCCGGGCCACGGTAATATCCATCAGCTCCAGATGAGCGGTTTCATCTCCGGCAATTCTCTTTGCCAGTACAATCATCCCGGCACATGTACCAAATATTGGCTTACCCTGGTTAGAAAAGTTACGTATTGCTTCAATAAAGCCGTACTTGCGCATCAGCTTGCCAATGGTTGTACTCTCACCGCCGGGGATAATCAGGCCCTGAATTTCCTCAAGCTGCTCCACGCGCTTAACAGGCAGCCCCTGTGCACCAGTCTTCTCTATGCTGATAATATGCTCAGTAACAGCGCCTTGCAGCGCCAGCACTCCTATTTTCATCCGGACAACCTTCTCTCTATTAACGGCCGCGTTCTGACATGCGCTCAGCCGGGGTCAGAGTGGCAATATCAATGCCCTTCATTGGAGTACCCAGGTTCTTGGATACCTCAGCAATCAGCTTGTAATCTGTGAAGTGAGTGGTTGCTTCAACGATTGCACGGGCAAATTTCTCAGGGTTATCCGATTTAAAAATACCGGAGCCGACAAATACGCCGTCTGCACCCAGATGCATCATCAGCGCAGCATCCGCCGGTGTGGCAACTCCGCCTGCGGCAAAGTTAACCACCGGGAGCTTACCCAGCTCATGAACCTCGAGCAGCAGCTCATAAGGTACACCAAGGGTTTTGGCTTCGTTGTACAGCTCGTCCTTAGACAGGCCGGTCACTTTGCGGATCTGGCTGTTAATAAAGCGCATATGCCGCACAGCTTCGACGATGTTGCCAGTTCCCGGCTCACCCTTGGTACGGATCATGGAAGCACCTTCATTAATGCGGCGCAACGCCTCTCCGAGGTCTTTGGCTCCGCATACAAAAGGAACAGTGAACTCGCGCTTGTCAATATGGAATACTTCATCAGCAGGGGTAAGGACTTCGCTCTCATCAAGGTAGTCCACGCCGAGTGATTCAAGCACCTTAGCCTCAACATAATGACCGATACGTGCCTTTGCCATCACAGGGATGCTAACAACCTTGAGTACTTCTTCCACAATGGTTGGGTCAGCCATCCGGGCTACACCGCCTGCTGCGCGGATATCAGAAGGAACCCGTTCAAGCGCCATTACAGCTACTGCACCTGCAGCTTCGGCAATTTTCGCCTGCTCAGCATTCATAACGTCCATAATGACGCCGCCCTTTTGCATTTCTGCCATACCTCTTTTGACCCGCGATGTTCCTGTTTCCATGTCCCCAGCCCCCCGATTATCTAACTGTATCTAGCTAATTTTAGAACAGATCCTTAATCCCTGTAAACAGATCACCGAAAAAATCACCAATTGCCCTCATCAGCAGCTTGAACCAGCCGGCCTTCTCTGCTTCCTCTGCTGTAATCAGATTAACTGTTTTTTGCTGCACACTTTCCATGCCTTCAATCTTATAGCTATAGGTTACTTTACCAACAGCAGTAGCATTGGCAATAGGAGCAACTAGTGTGGAGGCATCATTAACAGCAACTGCTGTTTCCACTGCAGGGTTCACTGTTCCTTTTGGCACCATGAAGGTTACACCGGCGTCTGTGACTACAGGTACGCTTTCGCTTTTCCCCTTTTGCACAGGCACGGTTTCATTCCCGGAGATAACAGATTTTGCAGCTACAACCTGCTTGATTTCAAAATTATTAAAGCCAAAGTCAAGCACCTTCTTTGTCTCTGTGAAACGGTGCGCCTCAGAGTCTGCCCCCATTACCACACTGATCAGGCGCATGCCATCGCGTACAGCCGTACCGGTGAAGCAGTTACCTGCATTGGTAGTATGTCCTGTCTTCAGTCCGTCAAGGCCCGGATAGGCATATGCCTTAAAGTTCGCAATATCCTTATTGGCTTCGAGCATCCAGTTGTAGTTAATCATCGGCTTGGCATCACGCTCACGGAACTTATAGGATTGAATCGTTGTAAATTCATTAAAATCAGGATGTTCCGTTACAATAAATTTAGCAAGAATAGCCGCATCCATTGCAGACATAACTGTCTCCCGGTCTATTTCCGGCCGGTACTTGGCAGGCATATCAGCCCGGTCCAGACCGGTGGAATTAATGAAATAGGCTGTCTTCATCCCCATCTTCTGGGCCGTCTCGTTCATCAATGCCACGAATTGCTGCTCCGAGCCGGACACCAGCTCTGCCAGAGCAACTGTAGCATCATTAGCGGAACCTACTGCCATAGCTATGTAAAGCTCTTTAACCGTATGTTGGTCCCCCTGCGCCAAGAAAATTCTTGAGCCGATCTGCTTGGCCGCATTCTCCTGAACCGTTACGATCTGGTCCCAGGAAATTTGGCCATTATTAACGGCTTCGGTAACAAGATATTCTGTCATCATCTTGGTCATACTCGCCGGAGGCATAGCCTGATCTGCATTGAGCGAGAGCAGGACTTCACCTGTAGTAGGCTCAATCAACACAGCAGATTTTACGTTCAGTCCAAGTGATTCCACGGTTGGAATCTTTACAGCTGCCGTATTTGCTGCGGGAGTACTTGTTGCTGCCGTGCCTGATTCGCTGGTTACCGGAGTCTGTACCTCGGAGGCAAAAACTGCGGAACTTACTGGAGAAGCTAACATATTTAAAAGCAGACCTACTGTCGCTGTCTTGATCACAAATTGCTTGCTGCTGAATTTACGCTTGTGCTTCAAAATTACTACTCTCCTTTAATCCTCATATCCATTGCTTGTTCTATTCTAACACAGGGGTATCTGCAAAAAAAGACAGACAGTGCGAATTTCGCCCTGCCTGCCCGTATTTTAGCAAATTAGCCCGATTATAAGGAATAGTTAGGTGCTTCCTTAGTAATCTGCACATCATGCGGATGACTTTCGCGCAGCCCTGCTCCGGTAATCCGGATAAAGCTGGTATCATTACGCAGTTCAGTCAGATTCCTGGTTCCGCAGTATCCCATGCCTGAACGGAGTCCGCCAATCAGCTGGTGAACTGTATCGGAAAGAGGCCCTTTGAATGCGACTCTTCCTTCAATGCCTTCCGGAACAAGCTTCTTGTCATCATCCTGGAAGTAACGGTCCTTACTGCCCTGCTTCATAGCACTCATACTACCCATACCGCGGTATACTTTAAACTTACGTCCCTGGTACAGCTCCGATTCTCCCGGGCTTTCTTCCGTTCCAGCGAACAGGCTTCCCATCATAACTGCAGAGGCTCCGGCAGCAATCGCCTTTGTAATCTCGCCTGAATATTTGATCCCGCCGTCAGCAATAATCGGTACTCCGTATTCGCGTGCGACTGTTGCACAGTCATAAATTGCCGTAATTTGCGGTACGCCGATACCAGCAATAACGCGGGTTGTACAGATGGAGCCTGGCCCGATACCTACCTTAACAATAGATGCGCCTGCTTCAATCAGATCACGGGTTGCTTCACCTGTTGCCACATTGCCTGCTACGATGGTAAGATCCGGGTATTGTGCACGCAGATTGCGTACTGCTTCAATAATATTAATGTGGTGTCCGTGTGCGGAATCCACGACTAGAAGATCGACTCCGGCTTCAACCAATGCCTGGGCGCGTTCTGCTGCATCCTTAGATATACCGATAGCCGCACCTACAAGAAGGCGGCCCTGCGCATCTTTGGCTCCGTTAGGGAACTGGATGGCCTTCTCGATGTCTTTAATAGTAATGAGGCCTTTGAGGATATTGTTATCATCGACCAGCGGCAGCTTCTCGATCTTATGGCGCTGCAGCATAACCTCT
>NZ_CP009284.1:15000-80000 GCF_000758645.1 Paenibacillus sp. FSL R7-0331 | reverse complement strand
GCGTTGCTTCGAATTAAACCACATACTCCACTGCTTGTGCGGGTCCCCGTCAATTCCTTTGAGTTTCAGTCTTGCGACCGTACTCCCCAGGCGGAGTGCTTACTGTGTTAACTTCGGCACCAAGGGTATCGAAACCCCTAACACCTAGCACTCATCGTTTACGGCGTGGACTACCAGGGTATCTAATCCTGTTTGCTCCCCACGCTTTCGCGCCTCAGCGTCAGTTACAGCCCAGAAAGTCGCCTTCGCCACTGGTGTTCCTCCACATCTCTACGCATTTCACCGCTACACGTGGAATTCCACTTTCCTCTTCTGTACTCAAGCCACCCAGTTTCCAGTGCGACCTCAGGTTGAGCCCAAGGTTTAAACACCAGACTTAAATAGCCGCCTGCGCGCGCTTTACGCCCAATAATTCCGGACAACGCTTGCCCCCTACGTATTACCGCGGCTGCTGGCACGTAGTTAGCCGGGGCTTTCTTCTCAGGTACCGTCACTCCGGTAGCAGTTACTCTACCGGACGTTCTTCCCTGGCAACAGAGCTTTACGATCCGAAAACCTTCATCACTCACGCGGCGTTGCTCCGTCAGGCTTTCGCCCATTGCGGAAGATTCCCTACTGCTGCCTCCCGTAGGAGTCTGGGCCGTGTCTCAGTCCCAGTGTGGCCGTTCACCCTCTCAGGTCGGCTACGCATCGTCGCCTTGGTGAGCCGTTACCCCACCAACTAGCTAATGCGCCGCAGGCCCATCCCTTAATGACAGATTGCTCCGCCTTTCATTCTCTTCTCAGGAGAAAAAAGAAATTATCCGGTATTAGCTACCGTTTCCGGTAGTTATCCCAGGTTAAGGGGCAGGTTGCCTACGTGTTACTCACCCGTCCGCCGCTAAGCTTACCCCGAAGGATAAACTCCGCTCGACTTGCATGTATTAGGCACGCCGCCAGCGTTCGTCCTGAGCCAGGATCAAACTCTCCAAATTGGTATTTAGAAAGAGCGATTGCTCATTTTGAAACATCTGACGAGAATTTGCATTCTCTACTTTTGGATCTCACCGAAGTGATCTCCAGATACTCACTCGTTGTTCAGTTTTCAAAGATCAAGCTCGTCGTCGCTAGCGATTATCTCGTCAGCAGCAACTCTTATACTATATCACATCCAGTCGTTCGTTGCAAGCTCTTTTTTTTAATTTCTTTTTTCGAGCTTAGCTTCGACGCTTTTCAGCGTTTCGCGGCCAGATATAGAATATATCATGTATAGAAACGTAATGCAAGCATTATTTTAAAAAAACTAACACTCATTAAAATAATGCCGTTAAGTCCTATAAACAAAGCAAAGGAGCTGCTTGCGCAGCCCCTTCAGTATTATGGGATTAGTCTTTATTCCGCATATGCGGGAACAGCAGTACATCGCGGATAGAGGCCGAATTAGTAAGCAGCATAATCAGGCGGTCTACGCCGATTCCAAGCCCGCCTGTTGGCGGCATGCCGTATTCAAGCGCACGGATGAAGTCATCATCCATCTCATGAGCCTCATCGTTACCCTGCTCCTTCTCGTGAATCTGTGCTTCAAAGCGCTGACGCTGGTCAATCGGATCATTCAGCTCGCTGAACGCGTTGGCATGTTCACGGGCTACAATAAACAGCTCAAAACGGTCTGTAAACCGCGGATCAAGATCATTTTTCTTCGCCAGCGGTGAGATTTCAACCGGATGCCCCATAACAAATGTAGGCTGGATAAGCGTTTCTTCTACAAACTGCTCGAAGAAGGCATTCAGAATGTGGCCGAATGTCATGTGCTTTTCAACCGGAACGCGGTGCTCCTTAGCCAGACGCTGAGCCTCCTCATCAGACATATGAACGCCAAAGTCAACGCCGGTCACTTCTTTGACAGCATCAACCATAGTAACTCGACGCCATCCCGGCGACAGGTCAACTTCCTGGCCCTGATAGTTAATCTTCTGGCTGCCAAGCACCTCTTGAGCGATATGAGCAATCATATTCTCAGTCAGCTGCATGATGTCTTTGTAGTCGGCATAAGCTTCGTACAGCTCAATCATCGTAAACTCAGGGTTGTGGCGTGTGGAGATTCCTTCATTACGGTAAACACGGCCGATTTCATAGACCTTCTCCAGACCGCCGACAATCAGGCGCTTCAAGTGGAGCTCGATAGCGATCCGCATATACAGCTGCATATCCAGTGTATTGTGGTGAGTGATGAATGGACGGGCAGCAGCGCCCCCCGCAATTGCATGCAGCGTAGGCGTTTCAACCTCAAGATAGCCAAGGGAGTCCAGATAACGGCGCATCGACTGGATAATCCGCGAGCGTGCAATGAACGTCTGCTGTACCTCAGGGTTAATGATCAGATCAACATATCGCTGACGGTAGCGCAGCTCGACATCCTTGAGCCCGTGATATTTCTCAGGCAGCGGAAGCAGGGATTTGGACAGCACCTCCAGATTGCTTGCTTTGATTGAGGTCTCCCCTGTCTTCGTCTTGAACACGGTTCCGCGTACTCCGATGATATCTCCCAGATCAAGCACGTTGAAAGCAGCATACTGCTCTTCAGGAATGCTGTCCTGACGCACATAAATCTGAATTTTTCCGCTCAGGTCCTGGATGTGGGCGAAGCTCGCTTTTCCCATAACCCGTTTAGCCATAATACGTCCGGCAATGCTTACATCCAGATTAAGCTCGTCCAGCTCTTCTTTGGTTTGTCCGTCGTATTTGGCCAGAAGATCCCCGGCTCCAGCTGTACGCTCGTACTTCTTGCCGAACGGATCAATTCCCAGCGCACGCAGCTCGTCCAATTTGGCACGGCGGATCCGCAGCAGCTCACTAAGCTCTTTCTCCGAAGTCTCAACCGTATTTAATTCCTCAGTCATGTTCATTCATCCTCTCTAAAACCATCATGTCATATACATAAGAAGAAACGGAGCCCCTCATGGAGCAGGGCAGTCCGTTTCAGTAGAAATCCGAAAAAAGCTTCCCTAAGGAAGCTTTCAGGGGTGTAACGGTTAGTTACTTCATTGTGATATCAAGAATTTTATATTGAATGACGCCTGCAGGAACACTGACATCGACGACAGTGCCAATTTTTTTGCCCATAATGGCTCTGCCTACCGGACTTTCGTTGGAGATTTTATTGTTAAGCGGATCGGATTCAGCTGTCCCAACGATCGTATATTCCATTACGTCACCATATTCCAGATCTTCAACACTGACGGTTACTCCGACACTTACCACATCAGTAACAATTTCGTCGCTGTTGATAATCCGGGCGTTGCGGAGCATTTTCTCCAAAGTGATAATACGGCCTTCAATAAAAGCCTGCTCGTTCTTTGCGTCCTCATACTCCGAGTTCTCGCTGATATCTCCGTATCCGATTGCCACTTTAATCCGTTCAGCCACTTCACGGCGCTTAACAGATTTGAGGGTCTCCAGTTCTTCTTCCAGACGTTTAAGTCCGTCCGGCGTAAGGATGACTTCTTTCTCGCTCATCTTAACCGATTCTCCTGTCGTATACATTTATTGAAAACACCATACTATATGCGAATCCGGAGGGATCAGAACCCTCCATGCTGCATTAACGCTTGCTGTAACGGCGATTTTATACTGTGAAATTATATTGGAACCGTTACTAAATGTCAATGACGTACGGGAAACACTGTTAATTCGGGGATCTGCGCAGGAAACGGCAGACTGACGGGAAGGCTACGGCTCCCGGTTAGTGACAGTTGAATACTCTATTGAGATTTCCGCTCTTGGAAAAAAGGGACAGATGCGAAGCCTGCATCCGTCCCTTTTATTCATATGACATTACAACGCCATAAGCGCAGCTCCGGTGTCCTGATCCTCTTCGTCTCTAAGCTGGTCGACAAAATCATGCAAAATCCGCACCATCTCATCCCGCTCGGTTCCTTCCATGATGTGATCCTTTACCCGTGCCGCAGCCCTGAAGCCTTTGAGGTACCAGGCCAGGTGCTTGCGCATTTCGCGAACAGCCACCGCTTCTCCCTTGAGGGCGATCAGACGGTCCATATGCAAAATAGCTACCTTGATCTTCTCTTCTGCTCCAGGTTCGGGCATCAGCTCGCCTGTACTCAAATACTGCACGGTCCGGTATAGCATCCATGGATTGCCCAATGCGCCGCGGCCAATCATTACGCCATCACAGCCGGTCTGGTCGAGCATCGCCCGCGCATCCTCAGGGGTATTAACATCACCATTGCCTATAACCGGAATGGAGACAGCCTCTTTAGCCATCTTGATATACTTCCAGTCGGCACGCCCGGTGTAGAGCTGCTCACGGGTACGGCCGTGTACACTGACCGCCTGTCCTCCGGCACGTTCAACCGCGCGCGCATTCTCCTCGACAAAGATATGCTCGCTGTCCCAGCCGATCCGCATTTTGACGGTAACCGGCTTATCAACCGCTTCTACAACAGCCGATACCATCTCGTAAATCTTGTCAGAGTTCAAAAGCCAGCGGGCGCCGGCATCACACTTCGTCACCTTGGGTACAGGACAGCCCATGTTGATATCAATAATATCCGCATTGGTCTCCTTATCGACAACCTTAGCCGCTTCAACCAGTGACGCCCGGTCACCGCCAAAAATCTGCAGGCTAAGCGGCTTCTCCCGCTCATCGACAAACAGCATCTCGCGCGTACGCTTGTTACCGTGCAGGATCGCCTTATCACTAACCATTTCCGCACAGACCAGGCCTGTGCCGAATTCTTTGGCAATCAGGCGGAATGCCGGATTACATACGCCGGCCATCGGTGCCAAAACGACCTGGTTCTTCATTTCAATACCGCCGATTTTCAGCATACAATTCACTTCCTCAAAATATTGTTGTATATAAATGCTGTCCGCATCAAGGATCTCTGTCTTAAAGAGCGGGATCGGCCAGTTCTTCGGCTGAAATACCGAGAACGTCCGCAATTTTATTTAAAATTTTATCCTCTAAACGTCGGTTTCCCCTCTCCACCGCACCCAGCACGGCAAGAGAAATTCCGACAGAATCCGCCAGCTGCTGTTGGGTAAAGCCTTTTAGCTTCCGGAATGCTCTGACCCGTCTTCCCATTCTTTTGATGTCCACAAGCGCATTCCTTCCTTTCCGTCCAAATCTTGAAGCGCCGCAGCCAGCTTTCCATAGAGGAGCGACTGTGAATCATCCTGCGGGACAATGTCACTCAGGGGAACCAGCACAAATGCCCGCTCCATCATCCGCGGATGCGGCAGTGTTAAATCAGGTGTGTCTAAGGTCTGGCCGTCTACCCATAATAAATCCAGATCAACCGTCCGCGGACCGTAACGGATATCACGTACACGGCCGAGCTGGTTCTCAATCTCCAGCATCGCCTGAAGCAGCGCTTCCGGTGCAAGCGTAGTACGGAGTGCAGCTGCCATATTCAAAAACTGCGGCTGATCGAGGTACCCGACCGGCTCTGTCTCATAAATGCTGGAGCAGCGGACGACTTCGATTCCCTCATGCCGGTCAAGCCTCTGTAAAGCTTCCTTCAGCGTACCCTCACGGTTACCCAAATTCGCCCCTAAAGCAATATAAGCCTCTGATGCCTCAGAGGTGGAATGTATGTTCATGGACCTGTCTCACTTTCTCGTTCTGCGCAGCTCTACGGTCACACCCTGAAAATGAATGTCGAACGGCGGATGCGGTTTGGTCACCTTTACCGTTACCGCATTGATAATAGTATAAGTGTCCAGTAACGCGGATGCAATATGTTCCGCCAAAGCTTCAATTAACTTAAAGGACTTTGTTTCGACAATATTTTTTACGGTGTAATGTACCTCGGCGTAATTCACAGTCTGGGTCAGATCATCATTCTGCCCTGCCGCCTGAAGGTCAAGCTCAAGCTCCAGATCAACGTAGAAACGCTGCCCCAGCTTACGCTCCTCTTCAAACACGCCATGATATCCGTAGTATTCCATGCGGTGCAGCTTCATTTTATCCATATAGAGTACCTGCCTTTTAGTTAAAATAATCCTTCTCAGACAGAGGGGTTATTACCGCGCCTGCAAGGAGGAGGAGTACAGCATCGCATCGCACATCTGCACAGTACGTTTAATTCTGGCTACATCGTGCACCCGCACGATCTGACAACCCTGGGCGATCCCAAAGGCCACTGTTGCAGCAGTTCCCTCGACTACATCATCAGCCGGAAGCTCCAGCACAGTGCGGATGAATTTTTTGCGTGAGGTGGCCAGCAGTACCGGATAGCCCATAGCAGACAAACTGTCCAGCGCCATCATTGCCTGCAGATTCTCGGTATAGTCCTTGGCAAAGCCGATTCCCGGATCAAGAATAATATTGCCCGGATCGACGCCTGCCGCTAATGCCAGCTCAATACTTTCCTGCAGATCAGCCGCCATATCGGCTTGCAGATTCTGATAGTTACGGTCATGGCGGTTATGCATCAGAATAATCGGACAGCCCGCTTCTGCAGCTGCCTGTGCCATATCCGGGTCCGCTTTTGCCCCCCATACATCATTGATAATATGTGCTCCCGCCTGAATAGCCTGACGGGCAACCTCCGCCTTATACGTATCTATAGAAAGGATCAGCTGCGGGGCTGCGCGGTGAATGCTTTTAATAACCGGCAGTATCCGGTCCAGCTCCTCCTGCATACTCACCGGCTCATGGCCCGGCCGCGTAGATTCTCCGCCTATATCAATAATATCTGCTCCTTCTGCAGCCATCTGCAGCGCATGCTCCACCGCCCGGTCAGGATCGGCCCACAGTCCTCCGTCCGAAAAGGAATCCGGTGTCACATTCAGGATGCCCATAATCAATGTCCGGCTGCCCAAGGAGAGGGTGCTGTCTGGAAAATGATAGGTCCGCTTATAGATAACAGGTTTCATCTCAGGGCCTCCGTCCTTTCTCTGTACAATCTGATCAGCCCGGCTGTGTATCTTCCACAAAAGCCTTTACCAGCTTGAAAAGGCTCGTTGCCCTGCCACAGCATCGTTACCGGAACAATCTCCTGTATGGAGTTCGTCAAAAATATCTCATCAGCCTCCAGCAGCTGCTCCCAGCGGTAGAAGCCTTGTTCTGCCTGTAGACCGGCTTCCGGAGCCAGCGCGAGCACCATTTCCCGGGTAATTCCCGGAAGAATTCCTGCCCTGATATCAGGGGTATACAGCACATCACCTTTAACGTAAAAGATATTGCTGACTATCCCCTCGGCAATATAGCCTTGTCCGGTCAGCATTAGCCCTTCTGCTCCGCCGGCGGCTGAGACGTATCCGGCAAGCTCACGCTTAGCCAGAATGTTATTCATGTAATGCAGTGATTTCAGCCTCACCGGCCCTTCCGGCGTATTGCGCGGTGTGCTCAGTAATTGCAGCCCCTTGCCTTCCAGGTACAGTGCCGGGTCCAGCTTTGGCAGCTCCTTAATATACAGCAGATGGTTAGGCTGACGGTACTCTCCCGCCGGAAGACCCAATATATCTTCTCCTGCGGTAACAGTATAACGGATGTATGCTTCCTGCAGGCCGTTCGCCTCCATTACCTGCTTAATCCATTTACCGAGAGCGGCTTCATCTGCATCAAATGGTATACCGAGCTGTCTGCAGCCGGCAGATAGTCTTTCTAAATGCCGATCCAGCAGAAAAGGAGCCCCGCCATAGGTACGGAAGGTCTCAAACAGACCCATCCCGTACAAAAAGCCGTGATCCAGAGCGGACACCACGGCGTCTTTGGCTTCAACTGCTTTATGGTTCAATCCTATATATTTCATGCCGGCTCTCCGGCTCTCCGTTTCAGGAAGTTGCGGAGCATTGTATGCCCATGATCGGTAATGATGGATTCCGGATGGAACTGCACACCTTCAATCGGGTATTCTTTATGGCGCAGCGCCATAATCTCACCTTCGGCTGTCTCCGCAGTAATCTCCAGGCAGTCCGGCAGGCTCTCCCGCTCAACAATCAGCGAGTGGTATCTTGTAGCCGTGAACGGCGATTCCATGCCCTCGAAGACAGAGGTGCCGTTATGGTGGATCGGCGATGTTTTGCCGTGCATCAGACGCTCCGCACGAATCACATTTCCGCCAAAGGCCTGTCCGATAGCCTGGTGTCCCAGACATACGCCAAAAATCGGAATGACGCCCTTAAAGTACTGCAGCAGCTCAAGGCTGATCCCCGCTTCATTCGGCGTACACGGTCCCGGTGAAATCAGGATATGATCGGGCGCCATAGCCTCAATCTCCCCGATCGTAATCTCATCATTGCGGTGCACCTTTACGTCTTCCCCAAGCTCTCCCAAGTACTGCACCAGGTTATAGGTAAAGGAATCATAGTTATCGATGACCAAGATCATAGTGCTGCTCCCCCTTTGGCTCTGCTCGCGGCCTGGGATTCATGCTGCAGCTCGCTGCAGAGAACCGCCTTGACCACTGCTTTGGCTTTGTTATGGCACTCCCGGTATTCACGGTACGGCTCAGAATCAATCACAATACCCGCACCTGTCTGAATATAGCCTGTCCCGTCCTTCACTGCCAGTGTTCTTATTATAATATTTAATTCCATATTGCCGTTATAGTCAATCCAGCCCATAGAGCCCGTATACGGCCCCCGGCGTACCGGCTCCAGCTCTTCGATGATCTCCATCGTGCGCACCTTGGGCGCGCCGGTAATCGTGCCGCCTGGGAACAAGGCGGCCATCACATCATAAGCATCCTTGCCGGAGGCGATGCGCCCCTCCACCTGCGAGACGAGATGCATCACATGCGAGTATCGCTCCACGGTCAGCAGCTCAGGCACGCTGACCGACCCGTACGCAGCGACACGGCCGATGTCGTTGCGCTCCAGATCGACAAGCATAATATGCTCGGCGATCTCCTTCTCGCTCCCGCGAAGCTCCGCCTCCATGGCGGCGTCTTCCGCGGGAGTGAGCCCCCGGCGCCGGGTGCCGGCAATGGGGCGTGCTGAGACCTTGTCCCCGTGCAGCTTGACGAGCAGCTCCGGCGAAGCGCTGGAGAGCGCGAAGCCTGGCGAGCGGAGCAGCCCCATGTACGGGGACGGGTTGAGCCTGCGCAGCCATTCATAAACATCCTCCGGCGGGGATTTCAGCTGCGCCTCCTGGCGCAGCGAGAGGTTCACCTGGAATACATCGCCCTGGCGGATGTATTTCTGAACATCCAGCACAGCCTGCTGGAATTGTTCAGGAGAGAAGGCTGACTGCATGCCGGGCCATTGTCCGGACAGGCTCACGCTCTCTTCGATTGCAGCGATGATGCGGCTGTTTTCCTTCTGCGAGTACTCTTCCGGCACCGGCGCAATGCAAAGCTGCTTCCACTCCTCCAGCATCTCTTCTGCACGTGCCGCTGCTGCTGCATATTGAGCCTTCAGGGCGGGCGGATGTCGTCTGGAATCATCAGCCACCGGAACATGGACCGTGCAATAAAGGCTGTTGTCCTCGTGATCGTAGATCCAGAGCTCTTCAAAACGCATAAACAGATAATCAGGGAATCTAGGATTGTCTGCAGCCAGTGAAGGCAGCTCCTCAAGGGAGCGGACTACATCATAGCTGAGAAATCCGATGCAGCCTCCGGCAAACGGCGGCAGCTCCGGCAGATCCATACGCGGCGATGAATATGGCTTCATCCAGCCATGCAGCACATCAAGCGGTTCGCCCTGAAGCTCCACAGGCACCGGTTGAGCCGCAGCATTGTCTGCTGCCATCCGCGGCAACGTAAGTACCTCAGCCCGCCCGGCCTTTCCTTCCAGTACAGAAACAGGCTGCAGTCCTAAATAGGTATACCGGCCTCCCTTTCCGCTCTCCAGTACCACCGAATAAGGTGAAGCCTGCTTCCAGGCACTTATCCATGTTGCCGGAAGACCAGACTGATTCCGGGCCGATCGTATAATTAAGGGCAGAACGCTCCAGCTCCCGTCAGCCCATTGTTCCCAATCCTGATACGCTGTTAAGATCTCCAAAGCCATCCTCCTAAAAGTTTTGTGAAGCTGACGCTTCTTTGTTCTACTCCGCAGCAAAACTTGCTTCGAAAGCATATGCTTAAGTTTTGTGAAGCTGACGCTTCTCTTCGTTCTACTCCGCAGTAAAGCTCACTTCGTTCATCATATATTGCCTGTCAGTATACTGTACTTCGCGCAGCTTTGAAAGCCCCGGATGATGATTTCCTGCAAAAATAAACCGGATTCTTCACAAAATCATTTTTACGGTATGCATCACTGTATCCTCATCTACAGCATATACCAAAAAGAACCTTCACTATCCCTGTACAAGCGGATAGGAAGGCTCCCGTTAATATCTGCCTATTATTAAACTTCGAAGTTGTAAAGCGGTGTGCTCAGGTACCGCTCACCGTTACTTGGAATAACAACAACCACTTTTTTGCCCGCACCAAGCTCCTTGGCAACCTTCAGAGCTGCAAAGACAGCAGCACCGGAGGAAATACCGGACAATACGCCTTCTTCTTTGGCTACACGGCGTGCTGTTTCAAATGCTTCATCATTCTCAACATGAATAATCTCGTCATAGACGTTCTGGTTGAGAATCTCAGGAATGAAGTTAGCACCAATCCCCTGGATTTTGTGTGGACCCGGCTTACCGCCGGCCAGAATCGGAGATGCTGCAGGCTCTACAGCATAAACCTTCACTCCAGGATATTGCTTCTTCAGCACTTCGCCTGCACCGGAGATTGTTCCGCCTGTACCGATACCTGCAACAAAGGCATCCAGAGGTCCGCCAATGGATTCGATTGCTTCCACGATCTCAGGACCTGTAGTTTCAAGGTGAATCTTAAGATTGGCTTTATTCTTAAACTGATCTGCAAGGAAGTAATCCGGATTCTCAGCCAGGATCTGCTCGGCTTTCTTAACCGCACCGTTCATTCCTTCGGAGCCCGGAGTCAGCACGAGTTCTGCACCATAGGCACGAAGCAGGTTCCGGCGCTCAAGGCTCATCGTTTCAGGCATAACAATGATCGCTTTGTAGCCTTTGGCAGCAGCAACCAGCGCAAGGCCGATACCGGTATTGCCGCTTGTAGCTTCCACGATCGTTCCGCCCGGCTTAAGCAGACCTTCCTTCTCAGCCTCTTCGACGATGCTGAGGGCAATACGGTCTTTAACGCTGGAGCCCGGGTTCTGATATTCCAGCTTCAAATAAATCTCTGCTGAACCTTCCGGGGCAAGGCGGTTCAGACGGACGAGCGGGGTGCCACCGATCAGATCTGTTACACTGTTAACGACTTTAGCCATGAGCAAAAAACCTCCTTGGAATAGTAAATGATATATGAGTACGTAACTTGTGACAGATGTCTTCAGTATGTAATACCTTCACCAGGATATCCGTACCGCAGCGCCAAGTTATAACGCTGTACAGCGGCTGTCTTGTGTCTTCTGCCGCCGATCATTCCCGACTAAATCAGTAGGTTTTACATTTATCCTCATATTATCAATCTTGCAGGCCATTGTCAATATATATCGCTGTATCATATTTCTTGCGCAGGTCGCTTTCCACCTGCTGCAGCGGAGCCGCCTGCTCCAGTGCCAGCTGTTGCCTTACCTGTTCCCGGACTTCTGTCTTATCGGCCCCGGGAGGCTCAATAATCCGCTCAACCCGGATTACAGCATAGTCCTCGCCGGCCGGCAGCGGGCCTGCAATGTCACCGGCTTCAAGCCCGGCTGCTGTCCTAAGCAGCTCGGACGGCCAGAACGGATCATCTTCCTCCACCGTCCCGATGCTCCCGCCGTGCTCTCTGCTTTCAGCATCCGTCGAGACCTCGCCGGCCACAGCAGCGAAATCCTCGCCCTCCTCTAGACGGTCCATCACAAGACCTGCCTCTTCGTAAGTATCCACCCTGATTATGGATAGCTGCAGCTGTTTTTTGGGGGCAAAACGTTCTGCATTCTCAAGCAGATATTGATCAATTGCCGCATCGCTTATCGTTATGCCTGCGGTTGCCACTGCCCGAAGCGTAAGCCGGTAAACCGTCTCTTCGCGCACCTCCTGACGGGACAATCCGAGCTCTGACAGCATTTGTGCGTAATACTGCTCCTCAGAACCGTATCCGGCCATGCTGCGCAGAAGCTCTTCTTCAATATCATCATCCGTTACAGTAATGCCAAGCGCTTCGGCTTCCTTACCGACTACAATGTGATTGAGCATGGACAGCAGCACTTCATCTCCATGTTTTTTGGCAAGCTCATCCATCCATTCACGGTCTGTTACCGGCTGTCCGCCAGCAGTGGCAATGTCTGCCGGTTCTCCCTCCGCAGCATCTCCCTTGAGAACAGCCATAGCCCGCAGGCTCCAGAAGAGCAGTCCGCCAAGTACCATAGTACCGATTGCAAGGATAACAACGGCATTTCGCAGCACGCGCTCCTGTCTAGTCATCATCGCACAGCCCTACGATCTTGCTTGATCTAGGATCGCCTGCATTTCGTCCTTCTTAAATAAATAGGCTTCGTTGCAAAAATGGCATACAACCTCCGCCTCATCATCCTCTTCAATTAACCGCTCCAGCTCGGCCTCACCCAGACTGATCAGAGTCTGCTCAACCCGCTCGCGCGAGCATTGACACTTAAACGCAATATCAAGCCCGTCAAGAATAACCGCATCCGGCAAAAGATAGGTCAGCATCTCTTCAGGCTCCAGTCCCTGATCCAGCAGCGCCGTAACAGAAGGCATCGTGCTCAGTGTCTGCTCAATTTCGCTGATTTCAGCATCCGTAAGACCCGGAAGCAGCTGAATAATGAAGCCGCCCGCTACACGGACTGAGTTATCAGTCTCAACGAGCACGCCAAGCCCTACCGCTGCCGGTGTCTGTTCAGAAATGGCAAAGTAGTAAGTAAAATCATCGCCCAGCTCGCCCGAAACAATGGGTACACTGCCACGGTACGGTTCTTTAAGCCCCAAATCCTTACTTACATCGATAAATCCTTCCGTTCCCACAGCGCCTGCAACGTCCAGCTTCCCAAGGCTGTTACTTGGCAAATGAACATGCGGATTGCTTACATAGCCCCGCACTTCCCCACGGGCATTAGACTCAGCGGTAATCTGTCCAATCGGACCGTTGCCTTTAACCATTACCGTTAGCTTCTCTTCTCCCTTAAGCATAGCGCCCATCATAGCTGCAGCGGTTGCTGTACGGCCCAGCGCAGCCGTGGCTGTCGGGTACGTGTCATGTCTGCGCCGCAGCTCATCAACAAGCTCTGTTGTCCGGACAGCAAATGCTCTCACTCTGCCATGGAGTGCAGTTCCCCGTACCAGCCGGTCCTTTTTATTATCCATTGGGTCATACCCTCCTGTCTCTGAGCCTGATTCAGGCTTCTTTATCTTTATTGGTTACGGTCATAAATAATACGCAGACCTTCAAGTGTAAGCATCGGGTTCACTTCATCTATGCAATCCGTCTCTCCGGCAATAAGTGTAGCCAGCCCTCCGGTCGCGATGACCTTCAGCACGGGTGCGTTCATCTCCTGCTTGATTCTCCGTACAATTCCCTCAACCTGCCCGGCATAGCCAAAAATAATTCCGGCCTGCATAGCATGTACGGTATTACGCCCAATTACCTTCTTGGGCTTCTCCAGCTCAATGCGCGGCAGCTTGGATGCCCGCTGGTACAAGGCCTCGGTCGAAATTCCAAGCCCCGGAACAATTGCCCCGCCCAGGTAGTTAGCACCGGCATCGATACAGTCGAATGTAGTCGCTGTCCCGAAGTCCACTACCACAAGCGGACATTTATATTGCTCAATAGCAGCTACCGCATTTACAATCCGGTCTGCCCCTACCTCGCGCGGGTTTTCATACCGCAGGTTAAGACCGGTCTTAATACCGGGACCAACAAGCAGCGGATCTTTGCCGATATATTTTACACACATCTCCACAATAACTTGAACGAGCGGAGGCACGACAGACGAGATAATTACGCCCTCCACGTCCTTGAACGAAATATTCGACATTTGGAACAGATTATGAATCAGTACGCCATATTCATCAACTGTAGACTGGCGGGCCGTACTGAGCCGGAAATGATGCAGCAGTTCACGCTTCCGGTATATGCCGAGTACGATGTTAGTATTGCCGATATCGACTGCAAGCATCATGAGAGCGTTCCCTCCTTCCGGGCGTTCAAATCCAGGCTGATATCCAGACTGTTAAAGGAGTACGTCAGCCGGCCTACAGAAATCACATCCACACCAGATTCAGCAATAGCGCGTATGGTTTCAAGCGACACGTTTCCTGAAGCTTCTGTTTTGACATGCGGGGCTTTGGTTTTAATTCTCCGGACTGCTTCCTTCATCAGATCAGGCGCCATATTGTCCAGCATAATAATATCTGCACCGGCTGCAAGCGCCTCTTCCACCTGCTCAAGGCTCTCTGTCTCCACTTCAATGGTCATTGTATGCGGGATATTCGCCCGGGCCCGGCCGACTGCCTGAAGAATGCCGCCGGCTCCCTTGATATGGTTGTCCTTAATCATTACAGCATCATATAGACCGAACCGGTGATTCGCTCCACCCCCGACACGGACCGCGTACTTCTCCAGCATCCGGTGACCCGGCGTCGTCTTGCGTGTATCCACCAGCCTTGTCTTTAAACCGTTGAGCTCCTCTACAAAAGCGGCAGTCCGGGTAGCAACACCCGATAACCGCTGCATTAAGTTAAGCGCAAGCCGCTCACCGGTGAGAATGGCATGCGTACTTCCTTCCACCTCGGCAATTACCGTTCCTTTAGATACATTCTGGCCTTCCTGAACCAGAGTCATGAATCTGAGTGACGGGTCGACCACCTCAAATACCAGCTCGGCTACAGGCAGACCGCAGATTACTCCGGCTTCCTTCACATGGATAATACCCTTGGATTCATGTCCTGCCGGTATCGTTGTCCGGGTAGTAATATCACCGGAGCCTACATCCTCCTGAAGCCAGCTCTTGATCAGCTGTACCAGCTCTTCATTATAACCGTTAAACATCATCGCTAAATTCCTCCACTATGCCCAGATCACGGATCTGGAGTAAATGTTTCTGCCAGTTTGCATCATCCCGCAGCGGATAATCCTCCCGGTAATGGGCTCCGCGGCTCTCCTGCCGTGCCAAAGCAGATTCTGTAATCAGCAGGCAGCAGGTGAGCATATTGGCGAACTCATATTCCTCACGTCTGGTGAGTGCAGCACTAAAAATCGGCAGCTGCCGCTTCAGCTCATCCAGCCCTTTATTAAGCATTCCCTCATTACGCCGAAGACCGGCATAACGTACCATCACCTTCTGCAGCTTCAGCCGGCGCTCCACAATAGCCTGGGTCGGCTGTTCTGTACGGCCCTCATTGCAGCCGGCAGAGAGGCTGGTCCAGTCGGCCGGAGCAAGCCCGCGGATGCGTTCTGTTATCCTCCGTCCGAAAACAATAGCTTCTGACAAAGAGTTGCTGGCCAGTCGGTTAGCTCCCTGTACTCCCGTTGATGAAACCTCTCCACAGGCAAACAGCCGGGCGATATTGCTTTCCCCGTTCAGATCGGTTTTAATGCCTCCCATCATATAATGCGCAGCAGGAGCCACCGGAATCCAGTCACTTGTAATATCCAGCCCGTAACCCATACAGGTCTCATAAATGGTCGGAAAACGGTGCTTCACCATATCGGCCGGTTCGTGGGTGATATCAAGGTATACAAAAGTTGATTTGGTCAGCTCCATCTCACTGACAATAGCCCGGGCCACAATATCCCGCGGTGCAAGCTCAAGCAGTTCATGATACCGCTCCATAAAGCGTTCTCCGTGAATGTTGCGCAGTACTGCCCCCTCGCCGCGCAGTGCCTCCGAGATCAGAAAGCGCGGTGCTCCGGGATAGCTCAGCGCTGTCGGATGGAACTGGATAAATTCCATATCGCGCACATGGGCTCCTGCCCGGTAAGCAATTGCAACCCCGTCACCGGTGGCTACTTCAGGGTTGGTGGTATAGCGGTATAATTGGCCTGCCCCTCCGGAGCAGAGCACGGTGGCGTCCGCCTGCAGGAACAGCCGCTCCCCGTTAGGCCGCAGCACCAGTGCACCTGCACATTCGCTGTTCTCCGTAATCAGATCGATGACAAAATGATCATCCCAGACCTCTATATTCTCTTCCTGCTTCACCTGCTCTATAAGTGCACGTACAATTTCGTATCCGGTAGCATCTCCGTTGGCATGTAAAATACGGCGGTGGCTATGCGCCCCTTCCTGGGTTAAAGCCAATACACCGTTCTCTTCATCAAATATGGTGCCCAGCCGGATTAGCTCGTGCACACCTGCAGGCCCTTCATGAACCAAGACATCGACTGCCGATGAGGAGTTAAGCCCGGCGCCAGCCAGCAGAGTATCCTGCCGGTGGTATGCCGGTGAATCTTCTTTGGAGAATACCGCAGCAATCCCGCCCTGTGCATACCGGGTATTGCTCTCCATCAGCGACTTCTTGGTAATCACGATAACCTTCCGGTCCTCAGCGGCCTTAATTGCAGTGAACAAGCCCGCTATACCTGATCCGATAACAATAACATCAGTTTTAACTGAAGGAAGCGCGTGAACATCGAAATCTACTAAATATTGTGGAATCATGACCGCAATTCACCTGTTTCAACGAAAGAGTAGCGCATGCTACCGGACTTGTAGCATGCGCTCTAAGGAGGTTCTGGCTTTGTCGGCGACAGCAGGCGGTACGTAAATCTGCGGCTTCATCGTCTCCAGGCATTTCACCAGTTTTTTTAGATTATTTACTTTCATATTAGGGCAGACAAGGAATTTTGTCGCAAAGTGGAATTCCTTATCCGGACTGTCCAAACGCAGCTGGTAGCCAGTTCCGTCCTCTGTTCCAACGATAAACTGCCGGCGGTCCGATTTCCGGCAATAATCGATAATTGAGGTGGTGCTGCCTACATAGTCACCCATTGCAACAACTTCAGGACGGCACTCCGGATGAACTACAAATTCAGCCTCCGGATATTTGGCCTTCATTTCAATAACATCTTTAACCGTAAGCATATCATGGGTGTTACAGTAGCCTTCCCAGATAATCAGCTTCTTGCCGGTTTTCTCCTGAACGTAATGCCCCAGATTTTTGTCCGGTACCCAGATAATCTCTTCCGCATCCAGTGACTCAATGACTCTGACCGCATTAGCAGAGGTACAGCAAATATCTGTCTCTGCCTTGATCTCAGCTGACGAGTTAATATAGGTTACGACTTTAGCGTTCGGATGCTGAGCCTTGAGCCTGCGGAGTCCATCTACATTAACCATATCAGCCATAGGACAGCCGGCGCGTTCGTCAGGAATAATGACCGTTTTGTTCGGAGCAAGAATTTTAGCGCTTTCTCCCATGAAGTGAACGCCGCAGAATACGATGACTTCTGCATCTGTCTGCGCTGCCTTTTGGGCCAGTAAAAAAGAATCCCCACGGAAATCTGCCACTTCCTGTATTTCATCACGCTGATAATAATGAGCTAAAATAATGGCATTGCGTTCCTTCTTAAGCTGTTCGAGGCGCCCACGAAGTTCACGATTCTGTTCCTGCTTGCGCTCAAGCGCCAAAGCTTCCACGGTTAATTCTCCCCCTTAATTCTAATGGCTTCTATGCCTGCTTTATGAATTCACAATAATTTAATAGTTAATCACTAATGTACACAACGTAATCCCCACTGTCAATGTAACGGTCCTGATTCAGTATGCCCACGGGATAATAAAAAGTCAGAATGACAATTAATGAGGAAGCTAGCCCCCAGCCTATTGCTCCATAAAAAAAACCGGAGAACCAATTGGTTCTCCGGTGGCCGATCTTTCAGGCTTACTTTACATTAGGTTAGACGAGGTTGCCGCCTCCGTCTTTATTGTTGCCGTCCGGATCATTTCCGTCTCCGGAGTCCGGCTTGTTCGGAATGTCTTTAGTCAAATCAGGCAAAGTGGAAGGTGTTTCATCGGTCTTGCCCTGAATGCGGACACGAACATCGCCGATGGAATCAATAACAGGTTCTCCTGCCTCATGAGTTACACCTGAATCCTCTGATGGTTCTCCGTCTTCAGTAAGGAAGCCCTGCTCAATCAGTTCTCTGATCTGATCAAGTTCCAGTGTTTCTTTCTCAAGAAGAGTGTTCGCAATCAGATGCATTTCCTTGGAATGCTTAGTCAGAAGCTCACGGCAGCGCTCATAGCAGCTGCGGATAAAGTTCTGCATTTCCTGATCGATTTCATAAGCGATGGAATCACTGTAGTTCTGCTCGTGCCCGATATCGCGGCCCAGGAATACCTGACCCTGCGATGTGCCGAACTGCATTGGTCCCAGCTTATCACTCATACCGTACTGCATAATCATGCTGCGCACGATGCTTGTTGCCTGCTGGAAGTCACTGTATGCACCCGTTCCGATTTCACCGATGAACATCTCTTCGGCAACACGTCCGCCGAGGAGTCCGGTTACCTTATCAAGCAGCTCCTGCTTGGTAACCAGCATCCGGTCTTCCTTCGGAAGCATAATGACATATCCGCCTGCGCGTCCGCGCGGGATAATAGTAACCTTGTGAACCATATCCGCATGCTCCAGGAAGTAACCGGCAATCGTGTGGCCTGCTTCGTGGTAAGCAACGATCCGTTTCTCGCGGTCGCTGATAATACGGCTGCGTTTCTCGGTACCGACGATTACACGGTCGATCGCTTCATCTACTTCGCGCATTCCGATATCCTTGCGGTTACGGCGGGCGGCGAGCAGGGCTGCTTCATTAAGCAGGTTCTCCAGGTCCGCACCGGTAAATCCGGTAGTGCGCTTCGCGATAACATCCAGCCTAACGTCCTTGGTCAGCGGTTTGTTGCGGGAGTGAACCTTCAGTACAGCTTCACGGCCCTTCACGTCAGGGCGGTCAACCGTAATCTGACGGTCAAAACGTCCCGGACGCAGCAACGCCGGATCCAGTATGTCTGCGCGGTTGGTTGCCGCGACGATGATAATGCCCTCGTTGCCGCCAAAGCCGTCCATTTCAACGAGCAATTGGTTGAGCGTCTGTTCACGTTCATCATGTCCGCCGCCGAGTCCGGCGCCGCGTTGACGGCCCACTGCATCAATTTCATCAATGAAGATGATACATGGAGCATTCTTCTTGGCGTTCTCGAACAGGTCACGTACACGGGAAGCACCGACACCGACAAACATTTCTACAAAGTCGGAACCGGAAATACTAAAGAATGGAACGCCTGCTTCACCGGCTACTGCACGGGCCAGGAGCGTTTTACCTGTACCCGGAGGGCCGACGAGCAGTACCCCTTTAGGGATACGGGCACCCACTGCAGCGAACTTACGCGGGTCCTTAAGGAATTCAACAACTTCGACAAGCTCCTGCTTCTCTTCATCCGCACCGGCAACATCTTCGAAGCTGATCTTCTTCTTTTCTTCATTGTACAGGCGGGCTTTGCTCTTACCAAAGTTCATCACTTTGCCGCCGCCGCCCTGTGCATTGTTGAACAGGAAGAAGAACAGGATGAACATAATAACCAGCGGGATAATGGAAGAAAGGAATGTCAGCCAGATGCTGTCGCCTTCCATTTTCTTCTGAGTCAGCTCAACGCCATTGGAATCACTGGCGGCAATGAGCTCATTGATCGCTGCATCTGTAGGAGGAACATATGTGGAGAAGTTTTTCGATTTGGTATCAGCCGGTAAATTTTTGTATTCACCGGTAACCAGGAAGGCGTTGCCTTCAAACTGAATCGTCATGCTCTTCACATTGTTAGCCTTGATCTCCTGCCGCAACTCATCGTATCTAGGGAAATCGGCGGATTCATTTCCATTGCTTACAAACTGGACAATGCCCACCACGACTAAAAATAAAATCAAATAAAAACCAGAATTCCGGATGAACCGATTCATCCCCTACCTCCTCTCACAACGCTCAAGTTATTGTACCATAGCCTGCCCGGGGTCCTCAAATAACGTCAGGTCCGGGAATCTGATCCTTAGATCTAAGGCTGTCGAATCGATTATTTAGTGTAAACTTCAGGCTTCAGCACACCGACATAAGGGAGGTTCCGGTATAGCTCGGCATAGTCCAGACCGTAGCCTACCAGGAAGGCATCAGGAATCACAAAGCCGGTATATTCGGCTTCTAGAGTAACTGCGCGGCCTGAAGGCTTGTCGAACAGGGTCACTACTTTAATGGAAGCGGCGTTCCGTCCCTGCAGCATGTCAATCAAGTAGCTGAGCGTGAGGCCACTGTCGATAATGTCCTCTACAATCAGAACATCGCGGCCTTCTACCGAGGTATCCAAATCCTTAATGATTTTGACGATGCCGGACGACTTAGTCGTACCACCGTAGCTGGATACCGCCATAAAGTCCATTTCAACGGGTACTGTAATGACTTTAACCAGATCTGCCATAAAGATAAACGCGCCTTTGAGTACACAAATCACTAAAGGCGTGCGTCCTGCGTATTCTTCGCTCAGCTGGGCGCCAAGCTCCCTGATTCTTTGTTGAATTTCCTCTTCGCTGATCAAGATTTCCTGAATATCATTCTGCAACTTGCGAACCTCCTAAGTTATACTATGAAAGACTTACTTCGACCATTACGCTTCTTCACTTTTCTCCAGTTCTTCCAGAGTCAAGAGCAGAACCGAGGCCGTGTGCCGCCCTACTGCGGCATGCATCGAGCGCCTAACGCCCGGAATCCAGACGATATTGCCTGCAGCATCACAAACAAGGGGAATCACAGAGCGTTCGGAAGAAGGTATTTTATCATCAATGTAAATATCTTTTACCTTTTTGCTTCCGTTTAATCCCATAACCCTTATGGTATCTCCAGGCAATCGGGAACGGACGGTCAGCGGCATGGCCAGCTCTTCACTGTCAAACCAGGCTGATGTCTTCCCGGAATCCTCCCCCTGTAAAGCAAAGCTTTCCCTCTCCAGCACCGTCATCGTCATTGCTTTTCCAATCTCCTCAATGTCAAGGCGGGAATGCGGCAAAGACAACCGATATGTATAGCTAACCTTCCGAGGCTGAGGCTTGGACGAGAATAAAATGGTATCATACTGCCGCACACAGATCAGTCCCCCGCCCAAATCTAGATTCCATCCGGTGGGTTGTTCCTGCAGCGTTCCCCGGCGTACTGCTTCGATCTTGGAAAAATCGGGTGATAATGCATCCGCCGACAGATAATTTAATATTAGTTTAATCAAACGCCGTTGTAAAGCGGACGGCAGCGCTGCAAATGAAGCTCTTTTCAAGGTGTATTTTCCATGCTCCGCCGAAACAAGCTCCTGGAAGCATTTTAGCGCGTTCGCCTCCATGTACTCATCTTCCGCCCCGGTAATTTCAGACAGCTGCAGCAGGGACTGCTTCACCCTGGGATTGTATTTCTCCAGCATGGGCAGCAGATCCAGCCGTACTGCATTACGCGTATAATGCGTCAGCAGATTACTGGCATCCAGAACGTAGTTATACCCCTGCTCTTGGCATAGGCCGGTAAGAGCTGTTTTGTTAATACGAAGGAAGGGCCGGATGAGTTCCACCTTTTTTTCGGTCCGTTTCCAGCGCATTCCGGCAAGCCCCCCGGAACCGCTTCCCCGCAGCAGCCGCATAAGCACCGTCTCCGCCTGGTCATCCGCATGATGGGCCAGTGCGACCGCACGCGCACCGTAACGAAGTGCTATTTCGATCAGAAACGCATACCGCTTCTCCCTTGCTGTTCCCTCCGGTCCGAGACCGCTGTCCTTTGCCATAGCAGGAATATCGAACTCTGCCAGCTCGAACGGCAATCCCAGCTCCTCGGCAAGCCTGCGGACAAATTCAGCTTCTCCGGCAGACTCCTCCCTGAAGCCATGGTTAACATGGGCACATACCAGCTTTAGCGGTGTCCATTTCTGCGAAATTTCATACAGGATACGCAAAAGAGCCACAGAGTCCGGTCCTCCGGAAACTGCGACTACTAAGGTGTCATGGGGCGCCCACAGCTCATGCTCGGCCGCGGACTCCATTACGGACTGCACCAGTTCTTTCATCTGCTCCATCTGCGGATTCCTTTCCTGCCAGTTGATCTTATGTATTATGTCAAAACCGGATTACCCAGTAAATCGTAAAGACCAGTACAAATAACGATAATGCAAAAGCATTCTTAAGCCAGCGCGGTGTGACTGCAGCCTGTCTCTCCGGTTTGTGCTGCCCATAAATATGCTGTTTCCAGACCGCCGACGCTTGTGCCGATCCGGGAAATCCGCCCTTTAGCGCCAGGCATAGCCAGGAGGAGAGCTTCTTATCCGGAAGATTTCGGGCCAGCTTCATGAGATCATCCACGCTCCGTGTCTGAGGCAGCTGCTGGGCACAGACCTTCAGTCCGCCCTCATTTAAAAGGCGCAGGCATAATACAGCAAAGGAAAACAGGTCATAGTTCTCATCCCCCGTTCGGCTGCCGGCATTCCAGAAGCCGCGGTCATGCCATTCGGTAAACTGCTTGACGCTGCGCCCGATGGGACTTGCCCCTCCGTAATCAATCAGCTCGGCTTCACCATAGTCAGACACCATCACATTCTCCGGCTTCAAATCGCCGAAGACAAAGCCGCATTCATGCAGCTTCTCCAGCTTCTCCAGTACCCGGAGACCGACCAGCCCAAGCCAGGATGCGCCGTGCCTGGAGAGAAAATGATGCAGCGGTCTTCCCTCAACATAACGCATAACATAGAAGGGCTCATTCACCCCATCTTTGAAATCATCGGATTCCAGTAAATATGAGGATAGCGGAGATTCACGGCGTGCCCGGTGCTCACTGCGTTTGCGGCAGGATTGAAGGGTGGTCAGCACATTGATCTCCGACTGCAGCTCAAGCGTATCGTTACCAACCTTTAGCGCATACTTCTCCCGTCGGCCTTCCCGCTGCACGAGATATACGGTTCCATTCGCCCCTTTTCCCAGCATCCGTTCGACGACATAGCGGTTGCCCCGCCATTTGCCTGTAATTACTGTGCCTACTGGATAGGGTGGATTAGACGACATACCCACCAATCATCCCTTCTCGTTCATCGCGTTCCCCCCGCTCAAGGCGGTCACGGTGTTCATCCAGTTTATCATATCGGTAATGCTCAAGCACCCTGAAAATTGCCGGTCCTGTCGGAGTAGCCCCCCTCATCTTCATTCTGCTGAAGAGCGAGCGTACCGCCGATACATCACTGCTCCAGTCCATATCCAGTGCCGCATCCTCGCTGCTGCTGCGCCCGGGAAAATGGAACACGGCAATTTCGCTGCGTCCTTCGCGCGCTTCCAGGCTCAGCGCCAAATCGCGGATGGCTTCCTCCACTGCTGGAAGCTTGGGCTTCATGCTGGCACTGGCATCTATTAGCAGCGCAATGCGCAGAGGTGTAGTCTCCGTAAGCTCATCCACTACAGTAACTACCTGGGAACGTTTGGCCGGAGGCAAATCCTCGAGCGAGCCTTCACCCAGTATTTTTTTTACCTCTTTATTAACCGCCTGCTGAATGGTCTGAACCACGGTTTTGCGCGTCATCATCTGCATCGTCTGCGCCAGCTGCGGCGTCCCGACAATCCGGCTTAGGCCTCCGCCTGCCTTGGCAATGTCAGCAATTTCCCTGCTGCCCAGCTCTCCGATTGTTCCATAATCGATAACGCCGACAACATTAACGGTGATTCCCTCCTGCCGGGCATGCGCCGCAGCCATCACCGGACTTTCCCCCACGTTCGAACAGCCGTCAGTAATGAGCAGAATTTGTCTCATAACCCGTTCACTCCCCTTTGCCTTGTCTCTATTTCTAGCATATCCAAGGTTGAGAGATTTCAAACGCGCTTTAGCTGCAAAATTAAAGGTCTAGTGAATGGGCCCGCCAAAGAGAAGACAAAAACCTGCCGCAGAGCGGCCGCACTGCGGTTTAAATAGAGAGCGAGTCCACTAGTTGGAAAAACGACCGCTATTTAAATGAATCTGCCCGAATATCAGAAGTTAGTTGGAAAAAAGCTACTTATATTCTCAAAAAGTAGACTTTGGGTCAATATGTGCAGAAATTAAGTGAACCTTTTCCCACTAAAATCGAATTTAGAGCCCCCACGCAGCATGTAAGTGGATTCATTCCATTAAATGCCTGCTTACAAAAGTCGATCTGCTCCAGCAGCGTACCCTCACGGATACCAGCTAATCAGCTGACAGTCCGCGGGCGCTCCATCCGGCCGATCCCGGGCAGATGCAGGCTGGACCACTGCGGATGATAGTGATCCAGGCGGCTGACTACAATCGTCATATCATCATGGATCTCATTGCCCTGGTAGCGGATTACCTTCTCCAGCAGCTCATCAGCCATATCCTGGGGATCGTCCCCTTCAAGCTCCTGAATCAGCCTCTTCATCCATATCTCTTTATTAACGGCATATCCGGGCGCATCATAAATACCGTCTGTCATCATAATGAGAATATCACCCGGGCATAGCTGCATACTGATCAAATCCACCTCGATATCCTTAATGATTCCGATAGGCAGGTTGCTTGAGGTAATCGGAATCACCTCACTGCCCCGGCGGATAAAGCTGGGTGCGGAGGCGATTTTCATAAAGGTGGTCTGTGCGGAGTACTGGTCAATCAGTGCCATATCGACCGTCGCATAGAATTCCTCGGGCGATCGGAGCAGTAAAATGGAATTTACCGATTTGACTGCCAGCTTCTCGTCCATACCTGACTGCAGCAGCTTCTCCAGCATCGATAGCGCAGCACTGCTTTCCATCCGCGCGCGCTCCCCGTTACCCATCCCGTCACTAATTGAGACTGCAAAGGTTCCGTTCCCCAGCTCCACTGTACTAAAGCTGTCTCCCGAGAGCATATCTCCGCCCTTGGCTGCGCCTGCCACACCGGTACTAACCTCATATGCTTTTGCTGAGCCGAAGGTAACCATGGACAGGCCCTCCCGCGGATGAACTGCCGTTTCATTGACGACAGCGATATTCTCCTCCAGTATGTCCGAGAGCAGCGGTGCAATCATTTTACGGCATTCGTCGAAGCCTCTTGTGTAAGCATGGACAATCTCGATCTCAACCCGCCCCGGGTCCAGACTGAGAATTTCAATGCTGTGGATGGACAAGCCCAGCTTCTCCAGCGCCTCACGGATCTGCCCTTCCTGACGGTACATGGCTTGTCCCTCACGTTTAATTTCCCGGGCCAGATCCTCCATGACCTGGGAGACGCCGGACAGCTGCTCGGCAACAAATTGGCGGCTGTCGTATATTTGCCGCTTCCAGCGCATATCATGCTGGTATAGCTCATATTGGCCTTTCATAACATCCAGCACCTCAGCCGTTTTTCCGCAGATCCGGTTCCATTCCGGAGGAAGCTGGGCTGCTGTGATATCCGGGCATTCTTCCACCGTAGTCATCATATCGGTCATATACCGGTAGGTCTGATAGAATTTAGCATCCCAGCAGTGTGTCCGCCGGATGCAGCCCGCGCAAGCGCCTTCAGTTACAGTGCTCATGAAATTCTCCATTTCCCGGTCACTCTTTCCTGCCTCTGCGGCGCGGGGAATCTGTCCGAAGCTGCTGGACAGCTGCTGAAAAATCTGAGAGAACTGCGTAACCCGTTCTGCTGTAATATCCCGGACCCTCCGCGCATATTCATGCTGGGTACGGCTGTGATCGGCAGTGCCAGGTACATACTTTGCTATAGCTGTAATCATTCCTTTCGGTGTTAGAAGAAATAGCAGCACAGCAGCACAGGTTTCCCAGGTGGATGACATGACATCGCCGGGCCCCAGAAAGTACACGGATAGAATCGTTGAGCCGAGCAGCATCCCCATGGATACGGCCCCTTTGCGTCCGGCCTGCATCATACCTGCCAGCATACCAGAGAAAGCAAGCAGGCTCATCTGATAGATGGCTCCGATATCCGCAAGGCTGAGGATCAGGCCGGTGACTACTCCGACTGCAGCACCAAGCGGAGCTCCTCCCGCTAGGGCAAACAGCAAAATCAGATAACGGGACAGGATATGCTCGAGCGATAGCCCTCCTACTGTCCAGCCTACAAGTCCTGTCATAACCGAGGCAAGCAGAATAATCAGGCAGAGAACCTCATCGCTGCGCAGTGCCCGGCTTTTCATTTTGAATGTAAACAACGGGAGAGCCTGAAGAAATACGAGTGTCAGTACAAAGCCAAGCAGGGCATCAACAGCAGCCATCATCAGCGGGTACCAGGCAATTGAGGGACCAATCACGACCCGGAACAGGCCGACCATAAACGAGGATACAAATACCATAAGCGGAGCATAGGATAAGTCTATCCGCTGAAAGTTCTCCATACCCTTATAGATCAGGAAGAGGACGATCAGCTCTGAGGCGACTACAGCGGCTCCGGGAAACGGTGTAAACAGGCTGCCGAGAATAATAGCACCAGCCACGGGCAGCACGGAGTCTTTTCTCATAAAGAGAATTACAGCAAAGTAAGCTACAGCAAAGGGTGAGAGCTCGTCCAAAATCATGGCCCGTCCCAGCAGAAAGCCCATCAGACTGAGCAGCAGGGTCCATTTCTTCACCGCTATCAGCTGGATTAGCGTCAGCTTCATGCCCCAGTTCTTTACACGCGTGCTCCAGGCCTCTTCCTTCTGTCCCTTGTCCTTGCTTCCGGCTCTGGTCCACTCCGGCAAATTCACCACATTGCTTTTGTTCATTCCTTCGCACCACCCGTTAGAGAATTTATGGTTCTCATTATAAGCGCACGATTCTATGAAAGTTTGTCAGAAACAGAGAGCAGACTTTAAGAAATTTCCGACAAAAAAGCCCGGGCCGACATTTTATGGAAATTAACTCCTATCCCTTACGGGCCACCGGATTAGCTTCGCTTGTGGCTGCATACATGACTTGCGGATTAAAACCTGACAGCAGATATTCGTCAGCGATTGCCCCGGAGATATGTGAAATCGGCAAGGATGCTGTCGGCAATTTATTCTGCTGCGACAAATTAACCCCACAGCAGAGCCTTCACATGGAACGTGGCTCAGACCTTTTGCGGGGGGATTCCAGGAATACAATAAAAAAACCGCAGCGGCATGATGCCCCTGCGGTTATTTATGCTGTACAAGTATCGGATTACACGCGTTTGGCTCCACGGCCGCCGCGTTTTCCTTCTGTGTTCTTCTTGATCGAAGATATCCGTTCTTCGCTATCTTTCAGGAAGCGTGACATTTTATCCTCGAATGAAGGTTTACCGGCTGCAGGCTTGAATGGACGCCCACCCCGTTCACGATTAAAACTACCGCCGCCTCCACCGCCTCCGCTACCTCCGCCGAAACGGTCTCCGCCGCTTGGACGTTCTGGTCTTGGGGCTCTAGGGGGACGTACTTCTGATGCCGGCTTATCAACAGCCTGCTTAATGGAAAGCCCGATCTTGCCGTCCTTGTCAACATTGATCACCTTGACGGTTACTACATCAGCAATCTTCAAATGATCGTTAACATCCTTGACGTAGTTATCAGCGATTTCCGAAATGTGAACGAGACCTGTGACACCTCCTGACAGATCCACAAATGCTCCGAAATGCGTGATGCCTGTCACCTTGCCTTCTAACTTGGTGCCCACTTCAATTGCCATAGAATAAAATGATCCTCCCTTAAAAATATACAGACGAATATAAACTCCATCCAGTCTGCGGTGATTTGATTATACAGTAAAGAGCAAATCAAGGCAACACAGCTAAAGCCTGATTTGGCCAGCTTTATTGCCCTGATTGCTCTGTACGGATTGGCAGTTCGCCCGGAAGATACATATTGTACCATTTCCGCGCCAGTTGTCCGATATACTCATCATCATTAAGCCTGGAGACCTCGTATTTCAGCTGGTTAAGCGAGGCAGTGACATTCTCGCTGCTTGCCTGTTTCTTGGCAAGCACCTCACTCTTGTCCGCAATCGAAGCGCTCTGGGCAAAGAAAATGTAACCGGACCAGCTGAAGAATACAGTCATTACCGCAAGCCATATGAACTTTCTTCTCTTCGCACCTGCGGCCACAGCCTTGCTTGCCGTTCCCTTATCTTCCGCAGTAAATCTGTTCATGCGTCGTACCCCCAATGTAAGGTCAGCGTTTCCGCCATGCGGTTATCCATTCAATTGATCTCTTAATCCAGGCCGATTGACCGAGCCGGGATACATACGGAGAGATCCATCTTACTGGAAATACCCAGATTGGCTTCGTTAGACGCAAGAGCAGCTTCAAAATAAATAACAGGATGCGCCCGAGCAGCAATAGCGTCCCTTTACAAAGCCGCCAAAGCCAGCGCAGCGGTACACCTATTAAGATTTCCAGTGCTCTCCATAGCAGTCTGCACGTATACTGGACCGACTGAATTAACATTACCACAAAACGCCGGACCGTAACACTGAAGATCAAAAAATAGATCCATACGCCTAGAAAGAGCCCTAAAAAGACATAAAACCTCAATTGACCCTGATTTCCGGCATACAGCATGCGAAACACAAGCAGCGCAGCCCATATCCAATACAGCAGATCCAGCAGCGCATTGAGCCATTTAGGAAAGCTCAGCTTCAGCGACAGCACCCGGTAGCTGTCATAAGCCACGCCCATAGCTGAACCGGCCAGTATCATATAAATCAGGGTCATCCACTGAACTGCGGGGTTCATTTAAACAGCTTGCCCAGTATGCCTTTGTTTTTCCCCTGTGTTCCGGGATCAAGATAAATCAGGGAATGGACATTGCCTTCCAGCGACAGAATGCCGTTCTCGAGGCTGAGGTTTTTGATATGTAAATGATTCCCCCGGATGGTGAGATGGCCAAGCTCCGTACGGAGCAAAAATTCCTCGCTGTCGAAGCTCTCTACATTCTGAACACCCGTCAGCTCCAGCTGCTTGCGGCTGCGCATGTGCAGATCATGCTGCTTATTGACTTTTACTGGCTCGATCATAGCATGTACCCCTCCTTCTTGATTCTAATCTATGGTGGGGGAACGGGTTATAGAACTGGCTGAATCTCCTGAACATATAAAAAAGCACAGCTTTACATAAAGTAAGGCTGTACTTGTGATTATTACTATTTGCTTCTACCAGTCCAGTCCGCTGCTTTTGGCAACAGGCTCCTCACGGAGCAGTGTGTACATCCCGGCTGCCTCATCCTTACGGGTGGTTTCAACCAGCTTCTCCACTTTGACCGTTACAAGCTTCTGGCCGAACTGCACTGTAATCTCGTCACCGATCTTTACTGTGCTGCTTGGCTTGGATTCCTTACCGTTAATCAGCACCCGGCCTTGCTCGGACACATCCTTGGCCACTGTGCGGCGCTTGATTAAACGGGACACCTTCAGATACTTGTCCAGACGCATTAATTAACGGCTTCTTTGAGCTTGTTGCCAGCCTTAAAGGCTGGTACAGTCGATTCAGGAATTTCAATAGGTGTGCCCGATTGCGGGTTGCGGCCGGTACGGCCGGAACGTTTGCGTGTTTCAAAAGTACCGAAGCCGATCAGCTGTACTTTATCACCCTTGGACAAAGCATCGGTAATTTCGCTAAGTACACCGTTCAATACGGCTTCTACATCTTTTTTTGCCAATCCGCTTTTTTCGGAAATGTTGTTTACCAGATCTGTCTTGTTCATAATTAGAAGTTCCTCCTAGGATACAAAAAAATAAATGAAACGCGATCAGCTGCCAAAATCTGCCTCAAATCGTCATTTCGTCTTTATGATATTCTTGATGCCGCCCGGAAATCCTGCCGCAAACCGCCGTTTTTTTGAAAAATCGTCTATTCCGGCTCCAGGCACTACTACATTATAAACCTCTTGCGGCATTTGAAACCAGAGAATGAAGCCTCATTCACAGCATTGCCGCTTCCTGCAGCAGCTATACGGCTAGAGTAACGGTTTATGCAAAAGTCTGCTGCAATTAATTCCGCTCCTGCAGCTTGGCTTCCTGCCATAACAGCTCCATGTCACCCAGACTGCTCTCCTTCACACTGGTACCCCGGGCAAGCAGCTGCTGCTCGATGTAGGCAAAGCGGGACACAAACTTACGGTTAGTGCGGGTTAGCGCCTCCTCCGGGTCTGCTCCAATGAAACGGGCGGCATTCGTTGCCGCGAACAGAAGGTCACCAAGCTCCAGCATTTGTTCCTCAGGCGTTGCGCCGCTCTCAACAGCCTCCTGCAGCTCATCTGCCTCCTCACGGATTTTGGCCAGTACATCGGTAATATTGTCCCAGTCAAAGCCCACCTTGGAGGCCTTCTTCTGCAGCTTGTAGGCTTTCATGAGGGCAGGCAGATCACGGGGAACTCCGCTGAGCGCCGATTCTGTCTCCGGTTTCACGCCTTTGAGCCGCTTCTCTTCGGCTTTCATGCCGTCCCAGTTCTTCAGCGCCTCCTCAGCGTCCGCTGCGCTCATATCGCCGAATACATGCGGATGACGGAAAATCAGCTTGTCATTCAATCCCTCGATGACATCAAAGACACTGAAGGTGCCGAGCTCTTCTTCAATCTGGGAGTGAAGCATAATCTGCAGCAGCAGATCGCCAAGCTCCTCCTTCATGTGATCCGGATCATCCTCATCAAGGGTCTCCAGCACTTCGTAGGTTTCCTCAATCAGATTCTTGCGCAGCGATTCATGCGTCTGCTCACGGTCCCACGGGCAGCCCTCCGGGCTTCTCAGGGTGTCCACAATCTCATGAAGCCGCGCAAAGGTACGTCTGCGCGCATTCTCTGCACGGTTCGCAGGGATATAGACCAGGGAGAGATTGCCGTAGCCGTCAATCCGGTCCAGCTCATAGAGCGGCACACGCACAATCTGCTCCTCCTGCTCCACCCCAAGGGCATGGCCGACTATCACTTCGTACTCCGGCGGATACAGCTCCATCAGGCACAGCTTGGTCTCCGAAGCAGTAAAGGTATCATAGACCTGCCCGATCAGCGTATGGAGCTCAGGCTGGAGCTGTGAGCTGCGGATCCCCGAGGCGTCCAGCAGCTGAAAGCCTTCAATCGGATCAAAGCCGAGCCGCACGAAGGCTTCGTCCAGGAAGCTCTCGCCGCCGAGAATCTGCAGCTCAATGCCGGCTTCCGGGCAGCGGTGCCGCAGCTTGGATACCGCTGATTCGGCCACCATCGGATGTCCGGGAACAGCGTAGACTATTTCAGTACCCTCCGGTGCGGACAGCGCTTCTTCAATTAGTCTTGCGGTGATCGCTTCATACACCTCCGGGAAGGAGTCCAGCGACTCGTACAGTCCGTCAAAGGACTGCGAATTAATCTTAAGCTCTGTCAAAGCCGCCATTGCCGGATGCTCTGCCGTCCGCACATAGACGGCCGCAGCCGCCTGCAGCTTCTTGATAATCCCCAGCGTCAGACGGTCCGGGTTGCCTGAGCCCAGGCCGACCACAGTTAATTTTGCACTCATGGCTTTCACTCCTTTTTCGCCTGCCCTTGTGGCCGGTTGATCCGGGGGCAGGCCTGTCTTGCCTGTTATTGTTATAACGCTCTAATATCAGCTATGCATAAGCCGGATGGTACAGGTTATTGACTGTACTCTTAAGGAAAGAGGCGCAGCTGCTTAAGCTTGTCCGCAAGCTTCGGGCCGAAGCCCGGCAGCTGGCGCAGCTCGCTCTCGCTGAGCAGCCGAAGCCTGACCGCGCCCAGCGCAAAGACCGCGCAGCCCGCCAGAACGCCCAGCAGCGTCTGCGCAAGGCTGGCCATCCGCCCGCCGCCTAAGCCGGCGGCGGTAAGCGCCAAAGCCGTGCCGCTGCTCACGGCGGCGGCGGCAAGCCCCAGGCCCGCGAGCAGCAGCGCGGGCCGCAGCAGGGCATCTGCGATGCGCAGCCGCAGATAGCCCTGCCGGTACAGCAGCAGCACGTTCAGCGCTGCTGCGAACCCGTGCGCCGCCACGCTGGCGATGGCGGCGCCGGTAATGCCCTGCTGCGGCACCAGCAGCAGGTTAAGGGCCGCCTTAAGCACAGCGGCGGCCAAGAGGTGCAGCGCCGGCGCGCGCACGGCGCCAAGGCCCTGCAGCAGCGCGGCAGAGATGATGCTGACGGTACCGCCGGCGGCGGTGAAGGCCAGCCAGATCATCGTGCCGCTGCCTGCGGCATCGCCGTACAGAGCCACGTTGACCGGCTCTGCCAGAACCGCCAGGCCGACCGAAGCGGCCAGGCCCAGCAGCCAGAACCAGCGCAGCGACAGGCTGCAGCGGGTTCGGATTAAGGCATCATCGCCGCGGTACTTGGCCTCCGCCAGGGCGGGGATGAAGACAACTGACAGCGAGGTCGCCAGCATGGTCACGATCTGCACGAGCGGCAGCCCGCGGTTATAAATACCGAATTGGGCCATGGAGGCTGCCTCGCCGACGGCAGATGACAGCAGCCTTGGGACGGTGAATACATCGACCAGCCCGATCAACGGCACAGCCAGCGCTCCCAGCATCACCGGCAGGCCGTAAGCCAGGAGCTGCCCTCGGGTCGCCTGTTTGGTTCGGCCCGCAGCTGCGGTATGTAGGCGCGGAGGCTCTGCACCGGCAGCTGCAGACACAGCAGGTCCGGCCTGACCAGACTGCCGCCCGTGCCGTCTCCAAAAGAGCAGCATAACGATCAGCCCGGCAGCTCCGCCGGCAGCCGAGCCGAGCATGGCTCCAGCCGCAATTTCCGCTGCGCCTGCTCCGCTTCCGGTCAGATACAGCAGCAGCGCAATCATGACAATGACACGTACAGACTGCTCTGTTACCTGTGATACGGCTGTGGGCAGCATATTATGCAGTCCCTGAAAATAACCGCGCAATGCAGCCATAAGCGGAACAACAGCCAGTCCGAAGGCACTGGTATGCAGAGCCGGTATGATGTGTGAATTGCCGACTATACGGGCAATCACAGGAGCACCTGCATAGGTAAGTATACCGATGATAATCCCGCAGACCGCTGTGAGAACTGCTGACTGCCGGAGAATCCGTCTTCCCTCAGCCTCATTGCCCCCGGCTGAGGCTTCAGCGACAAACTTGGAGATCGCCGACGGCAGGCCCAGCATTGCCACCGTAATCAGCATCGTATAAAGCGGGTTAACCGTGTTATAAATACCGAATACAGCGTCACCGCCCAGGTTCTGCAGCGGGATCTTTTGCAGCGTACCGATAAGCTTGGATACAATGGCTGCCGCGCTGAGAATAAATGCCCCTTGCAGCAGCTTGGAGCCTGATGTGCCTGGTTTCATAATTTACCTGCTTCTGCAGCAATAACCGCTATAATAGGATGAATTTCTATATTATACCGCAAGCAGGCAGACGACAAAACCCCGCCCCCTCTTTGATTATTCATCAAAGGGAGAGCGGGGCCAGCGGCACCAAAGCTTCTACTGCTCCATTTGCTTGCCCAGGAAAGCGGCAGCGGTCTCGGCCATCTTTATTTCCATCTGTGACATTTTTACGGAGTCATCCTTGTTCATCAGTACGACACAGCCAATCGGATCACCGCCTGAAATGATTGGGGCAGCAACATAACTGGACAGCAGTTCGGAATGCTCTTTGCTGATGTCGTAAGTTCCGCCGTTCGTCTCAAGCGAGGTCTTGCGGCTCTCCATAACCTTTTCGAGCAGCACCCCCACCTGCTTGTCCAAATATTCCTTCTTGGAGCCGCCGGCCAAAGCGATAAAGGTGTCTCTGTCTGTAATCATTGTAATGTGTCCGGTACCCTCATACAGCGATTCCGCATATTCCTTGGCAAAGTCGCCAAGTTCCCCTATCGGGGAATACTTTTTCAGTATGACTTCACCGTCCCGATCAACGAATATCTCCAGCGGATCGCCTTCACGGATACGCAGTGTGCGTCTAATTTCTTTAGGAATAACAACACGGCCCAGATCATCAATACGGCGAACAATACCAGTAGCTTTCATTTCACATGTTGCCCCGCTTTCTTAAGAAGTATGGTCCAACTACTGTCCATTATGGGAAAGGATAATCCCAGTGATTTATCGTAATATCTGACCATAGTATTCATCTCTTCCCAGTTCCTTATACATCTCAGGTGCTTAATTAAACACAAAAAAGCCACCCCTCGCCTGGAAGCGTCAGGATGGCTTTTCTTTTGATTATTGGGCTGCTTCTGTAGCAGCCGGTGTTGCGCTTGGTGCTGCTGTAGCCGCAGTACCGGACTCGTCCGCAGCAGCAGTGCTCTTCGGCAGATTAATTTCAATTTCCAGCGAGTCAAGCTCCTCATCAAGGAACTTCTCAAGGTTCTTTGAAGCAAGCGTACTCTTCACCGTTTCCTTCTGCTCATCGGTCAGCTTATCAAAAGCAGTCTCTGTCCGGGACTCCACTTCGATGATGTGATAACCGAAGCTGGTCTTCACCGGTTCGCTGATGGTATTCAGCGCCAGCGTCTGTGCAGCCTGCTTGAACTCTTCCACGTAAGAGCCCAGTGCCTTGTCCTTATATTCACCGCCATTTTCTACAGACCCGGTATCATCGGAATACTCCTTGGCAACTGCAGCGAAATCTCCGCCGGCGTCAAGCTTGGCTTTAGCCTCGTTAGCCCGCTTCAGCGCATCCTCATCAGTCCGTTCCTTGCCGTCAGCATCAGTCAGGCCGACCAGTACATGACGCAGTGTAGCGACTGTGTAATCGCCTTTGGTCGCCTCATATTCGGCCTTCAGATCCTCATCGGTAATTTTCAACAGCATATCCTGGTACACTGTAAGCACGCGTACCATATACGAGCGAATTTCGGCTTCGGTCAAATTCTGCTCCTTCAGTGTACTTTCATAGGTATCGCCGAGTGCCTCTTTCATTGAGCTTACCTGTACATCAGCTTCTTTCTCAGCCTGCTTCTTGGCATCGTCCGAAGCTTGTCCGGCCAGATACTCAAAAGCAACCTCCTGCTTCAAAATGGATTCCTTAAAGGCATCAATCTCCAGATATGCCGCCTGTTGCGGGGACAGGAATTTCATGACCCGGGTGTCCAGATCGAATTCCTTTTCTGTAATCGTACCGTCCTTGTAGGTTGCTACAGCCTGGCTGGTATCCTCAGCCGTATTGGCGGCATTGTTATTGCTGCTGCATGCAGACAGCATAGTGAAGGAAACCGCTGCGGCTAATGAAACCAGCAGCACTTTCCAGGATTTTGTTTTATTTACTGACATTGTGTAGTTCTCCCTTCAATTTTAACGACTCTTTCGCTGCAGCCAGAAACTGCTCCAGAGAATCAAGCAGCTCCTTGTCACTGAGATCCTTGACTTTAATACGGATGCCAGCTTTGGCCTCTCTATCAAATTGTACACGTCTTTCGAATTGATTACCAACTTTAGCGAGCTTTGCGGTATCAAAGGCAGCTGCGCCGCCTTCATGGAAATTAAGGGATACCTCATCACCGCGCCGGATCATCGATTCCATGCCGTACAGCTTGCCATACACCTTCAGCCGGGCAACTGACAGCAGGTTAATTACGGCCTCCGGCAATTCGCCGAACCGGTCAAGCAGCTCATCCTCCAGCTCGTTAGCATCCTCAAAGGCAGACACTGCGGCAACCTTTTTATAAATTTCAATTTTCTGGATGCTGTCGTAAATATACTCGGACGGAAGATAAGCGTCAATCGACAAATCAATGACCGTATTACCCTGCTTCAGGGACGTATCCTCTTCTCCGAGCACTGTAACCTTCCGCTTCCGTATTTCCTCGGCAAGCATCTGCGAATACAGGTCAAATCCGACCGAGGCAATGAAGCCGTGCTGTTCTGCACCGAGCAGATTTCCCGCTCCGCGGATGGAAAGATCGCGCATCGCTATTTTGAAGCCGGAACCAAGCTCAGTGAATTCCTTGATCGATTGCAGGCGCTTCTCGGCAACCTCTGTCAGCACTTTGTCCCGCTGGTAAGTGAAGTAGGCATAGGCAATCCGGTTGGAACGTCCGACGCGCCCGCGCAGCTGGTAGAGCTGAGACAGGCCCATTTTATCGGCATCATGCACAATGAGAGTGTTGACATTCGGGATATCAACGCCAGTCTCAATAATACTGGTGCTGACGAGTACATCGTACTCCCCGTCCAAGAAGTCCAGTATCGTCTTTTCCAGCTCGGATTCCGACATTTGCCCGTGCCCCACGCCCACCCGTGCTTCAGGCACCAGCATAGAAATCTGTGCTGCCATCTCATGAATACCCTGCACCCGGTTATACAAATAGTACACCTGTCCTCCGCGGGCAAGCTCACGCTCTACAGCCTCACGGGTAAGAGTCTGGCTGTGCTCAACCACATACGTCTGTACGGGAAAGCGGTTCTCCGGTGGCGTCTCAATGACTGACAAGTCCCGTACACCCAGCATGGACATATGCAGCGTACGCGGTATCGGTGTTGCGGTCAGCGTCAGAACGTCGACATTTGTTTTCAGCTTTTTAAGCTTCTCCTTATGGGTTACCCCGAATCTCTGCTCTTCATCAACAATCAGCAGGCCCAGGTCTTTAAACACCATATCCTGGGATAGCAGCCGGTGTGTCCCGATTACGACATCGACGGTTCCCTGCTTCACGCCTTTTAAGGTTTCATTCTGCTCCTTACGGCTGCGGAACCTGCTGAGTACCTGTATATTAATCGGATAATTGCCGAAACGCTCACGGAATGTCTCGTAATGCTGCTGGGCCAAAATAGTCGTCGGCACAAGCACCGCTACCTGCTTGCCCTCAATGGCTGATTTGAACGCGGCACGAATCGCCACTTCAGTCTTTCCGTAGCCTACGTCACCGCACAGCAGCCGGTCCATCGGACGGTTCTGCTCCATATCCTTCTTGATTTCTTCAATCGCCCGGAGCTGGTCACGCGTCTCCTCATAAGGGAACATTTCCTCGAATTCATGCTGCTCCTGCGTGTCCTTCTCGAATCCGTAGCCGAGGGCGCTCTGACGTTCTGCATACAGCTTGATCAGATCATCGGCAATATCCTGAACGGAGGAACGCACCTTGCTGGTAACTCTCGTCCACTCGTTGCCGCCCAGCTTGTAGACCTTTGGCTCCTTGTCTTCCGAACCGACATATTTCTGGATCAGATCGATCTGGTCAATCGGCACGGACAGCTTGTCACCGCCGGCATACATGATGTGCATATAATCCCGGTGAATCCCGCTGACCTCAAGCGTACCGATTCCCATATATTTGCCGATACCGTGATTCTGGTGGACGACATAATCTCCGATCTTAAGCTCGGTATAGCTCTTGATCCGTTCAGCGTTGTCGATTCCCTTGTTCAGCTTGCGTGCTTTACGCTGCTTCTGCGAGAACATTTCGCCTTCGGTAATAACCGCCAGATGAATGGACGGCAGCTCAAAACCTGAGCCCAGATTGCCCTGCAGCAGCGTCGGCTCCTCAATTCCGTAATCGTCGAGCACACGGCGGATGCGTTCCATCCGCTCTTCGCTGCTTGCCAGCATTACAACCTTAACGCCGGATTTTTGCCAGCGCTCCATTTCTGATTTTAAAACGTTCATCTGCCCGTGGAAATCCTGCATTCCGCGGCTGATGAAGCCCAGAATATTCTGCGGCTGGATATGCGGAACCTGGCGCAGAAAAATGGACATGAACAGGCTCTGGAACGGCCGCCGGTACATAATGGCATCATTATCTACCGAAAGATGCAGATCGGGCAGATTTTTGCCGTTCTGAAGCAGATGCAGATTCCATTCCGACTCGTCGCGTTCCAGCTGCTTTGCCGTTTCCAGCAGTCTGGCCGGCTCATCCAGCACCAGCAGAGTGTCCTCCGCCATGTAATCATACAGATGAGTCCGCTCCGGATATAAGAGACTGATATATTTATAGATTTCAGGGAAATAGGTGCCTTCCCGCAGCATTTCAAGCTCCCGGCCCATTTCTTCGCGCAGGCGCAGCTTGGCCTGACGGTCAGTCATCTTCTCAAGCTGACGCTCCAGCAGCCCGGCAGCTGCTGAAGCAGCCGATTCAAGCCGGGACTGATCGGCAATGATCTCTTTGGCAGGAGTGACTGTAACACTCCGGACCTTATCAATGGACCGCTGGTCGGCAGGATCAAAAGTCCGGATTGAATCGACCTCATCATCAAACAGCTCCACCCGGTAAGCAAACGGAGAGATCATAGGATAGAAGTCGATGATGCCTCCGCGTACACTCAGCTCACCGCGGTTCTCTACGCGTTCTACCCGCTCATAACCCATCTCAATCATCGACATCAGGAATTCATCAAGGGAGAGCGTCCCGCCTTGTGATACAGTCAGCTGTGCCGCTGCCATTACATGCGGCGCCGGCAGCAGCCGGCGGACGCCGGAATACGGAACAACAATAACCCCGCGGAAGCCCTGCGCACACCGGGTAAGCACGTCAATCCGCTGCGCAAGCGTCTCCGGGCTGGATACAGCCGCTTCAGCAGCAACCAGTTCGTTGGCAGGATACAGCAGCACGCGTTCTGTAGAAAGCGCTTCCTGTAAATCCTCAGCCATCTTCTGGGCAGAGAACATATTATGGGTCACTACAAGCAACGGGCGTTCGAGCTCTTCATGGAGCGCTGCCAGCATGATTTGTCTGGCTGAGCCTGACAGGCCCGAGATCAGCTGCTCCTTCATACCGGCAGCTACGCCGCGGGTAACCGATTGAAAATCAGGATCCTTGGAAAAAGCCTCTATAAGACCATGTAACAACTAAAGACACCTCTCTTACTGAACAGGCCGGGCAGCGACTGCTAGATCACTGCCGCCCGTTATGATGGGAATTGAAAACAAGCCTTAGCATTAAGGCCAAGGCTTACGGTTGACGACAGAGACAGCCGCTTTACCTTACTGAAGCGGACTGGCCAGCAGGCTGAGCTCGGGATTGTTATCCAAGGCCTCCTTGCAATAATCGCAAGTAACCTTCACCGTGATTTCGCCGTCTGAATCATACGCTATGATCTCTCTGCGTTCCGCAGGGGTCAAGGAATGCAAGCCCAGTTGAATTTCTGTGGCCGTACTTCTGTCAATGCTCCCCAGAAAAGTGCGGCAGTGCCTGCACACGTAGTGTATTGCCATCTATATGCCTCCTGAAGGTAGTATATACCCTTCAGTATGCCCCGCCCCCCGTGTATTTAGCCCGGAGCCGGTGCGGGGCCGCTGTTTCAATCAGCCGTTGAATTTGGCCATTGTCTGTTCAAAGGTGTGCTGGAGACTGAACTCCAGTGCATCACAGGTATCGAGAATCATCGTCTTCAGCTTATCAGCATCTTTCTTTGGAAAGCCGGACAGCACATAATCCACGATGGCATAACCCGGCTCCGGACGGGAAATGCCCATCCTTACCCGGTTGAAGCTCTGGGTGCCGCTATGCTGGATGATGGATTTGATTCCATTGTGGCCGCCGGCGCTGCCCTGATAGCGCAGCCTGATTTTTCCGATTTCGGTGTCCAGGTCATCATACACTACGATCAGGTCCTCAAGCGCTACCTTATAATATTCCATATAGGCACGGACCGCTTCTCCGGACAGGTTCATAAAAGTCATGGGCTTAATCAAAACGGTTTTGACTCCGCCGATAACCCCTTCACCTATTACCGATTTGCATTTGTTCTGGTTAAAGGTTATTCCGTTTCTGGCTGCAAGCTCGTCCAGCGCCATAAATCCGACATTGTGCCTGGTCTTCGCATACTGTGTTCCCGGATTTCCGAGTCCAACAATCCATTTCATGATTCCGGCCTATCCTTTCTATCCTCTTGTAAGCAGAAGAGTTCCGTTTTTGGTACAATAAGCTTTATACACTCCAGAGACAGGTGATGAACGATGCCACATCAGGGCGAAATCTTAACGCTTCAGCGCCATTTCCAGTATCACATTCAATACGCTGTCCCAGTAGAAATCTACAGGGATGGTATATTCGTGGCAATGGGTGTAGTGACGGCCGTTGACGAGGGCTTTGCAGAGCTCGAAGGCACTCTTTACAACCGCGGCATCTTCACCTTTATTTCCCGTCCGGGGTACTAGGGGCGTGTATACGCCGATAAGGGTTACATCTTCCGTCATCGGAGGTGTAACCCTTTTTTTAATTATTTATCGCCGTTCCGGCTTGTCCTACTCGATCTCAAACAACTTGCTGATCGACAATTCCTCATGAACGCGGATAATGGCTTCGCCCATCAATGGAGCGACGGACAGCACCTTCAGCTTGGAAGTTGGATTAGCGCTGCGGATCGGAATAGTATCGGTCACGATGATTTCTTTAATCGGTGAATTCTCCAGTCGCTCATGGGCCGGACCGGACAATACTGGATGGGTACAGCAAGCATAGACCTCTTTCACGCCGCCTTCCATCAGGGCATTTGCCCCCAGTACAATCGTTCCGGCTGTATCGATGATATCATCGATCAGAATCGCTGTCTTGCCTTCAATGTTACCGATAATGTTCATAACCTCGCTGACATTCGGCTCCGGGCGGCGCTTGTCAATAATCGCCAGAGGTGCATTAAGGAAGTCAGCAAGCTTTCTGGCCCGTACTACACCGCCATGGTCAGGGGATACAACAACCGGATTCTCGATTTGTTTGGAACGGAAGTACTGGGCCAGAATGGGAACGCCCAGCAGGTGATCCACCGGAATATCGAAGAAGCCTTGAATCTGCATAGCATGAAGGTCCATAGTAATGACACGGTGCGCACCGGCCTTCTCGATCAGATTCGCTACGAGCTTGGCCGTAATCGGATCACGGGAACGTGCTTTGCGGTCCTGGCGCGCATAGCCGTAGTAAGGAATAACCACGTTGATGCTCTTGGCTGAGGCGCGTTTGAGCGCATCCACCATAACGAGCAGCTCCATCAGGTTATCATTGACCGGGCCGCAGGTGGACTGGACAATGTAGACATGGCAGCCCCGGACACTTTCCGAAAGCTTAACCTGGATCTCTCCGTCACTGAAGCTTGTAGTGTGTGACTCCCCCATCGGAATGCCGATGTAGTCGGCAATCTGGCTGGCCAGCTTAGGATTGGAGTTACAAGTAAAGATCTTTAATTTGGAATCGCAATAAGTCATAAAATATAAACCCTCCGTGACGGAATTTAACTTCCAAGCTGCGCCGGGACGAGCCTATAAGCTTCGTCCCGCGCTTTGGCTTTGGCCTTTACGATGGACTGGACTGGTCTTTCTTGGCTTTGGCACGGGCGCGAATCTTATCTGCATATCCCGGCTTGTTCTCCTGCCTTGCTCTGGCTACAGCCAGATCACTATCCGGAACAGAGCGTGTAATCGTCGACCCTGCTACAACAAACGCTCCTTTGCCTACTGTTACAGGAGCAATCAGATTGACGTTGCTGCCGATAAAGGCATCATCCTCAATCGTTGTCTTTGCTTTATTATATCCGTCGTAGTTGACGGTAATGGCACCGCAGCCAATATTGACGTTCCTGCCGACCGAAGCATCACCTACATAGCTTAAATGGGATACCTTGGAGCCGTCGCCGATTGTAGCATTCTTGACCTCAACAAAATCGCCGATTTTTACTTCTTCGCCAAGTACAGTACCCGGCCGCAGATAAGCGAAAGGTCCGACAGAAGTCCGGGCTCCGACGATGGCCTGGCTCAGCACAGACTGCTTTACCGAAGCGCCTTCCCCGATTTCCGAATCCTCAATATCACTGGACGGTCCGATCACACAGTTTTCGCCGATTACAGTCTTGCCCTTGAGCAGCGTTCCGGGATACAGAATGGTATCTGCACCAATGACTACCTCTGCTCCGATATAAGTCGAAGCCGGATCAATGATTGTAACCCCGTTCAGCATATGCTCCTTGTTAATCCGCTGGCGCATATGTCCTTCTACCTCAGACAGGGCAAGCCGGTCATTAACGCCAATAGACTCCGCAGCATCATGAGCCTGATATCCCAAAACGATATCCCCCTGTGCCCGGAGTATGCCGATACAATCGGTTAAATAGTATTCCTGCTGATTATTGTTGTTCGTCACCTGCTCCAGTGCAGCGAACAGCTTAGCATTATCAAAACAGTAGGTGCCTGTATTAATCTCCTTAACAGCCGCCTCTTCCGCGTTGCAGTCCTTCTGTTCAACAATCTTCAAGACACCGCCGTCTTCTCCGCGGATAATCCGTCCATAGCCGGCAGGCTGATCCATTACAGCAGTCAAAATCGTTGCTGCCGCCTGCTGCCCTTCATGCAGCGCCATTAATCCTTCCAGCGTTTCAGATGTGATAAGCGGCGTATCCCCGCAAATAACAATCGTCGTGCCTTCTTCACCGCCCAGCAGCTCCTTAGCCTGCTTTACAGCATGCCCGGTTCCCAGCTGGGTTTCCTGAAGTACATATTCCGCATCCTGACCCAGATAAGCTTTTACTGTTTCTGCGCCATGTCCGACTACTACAATATTACGTTCACATCCGGTCGCCTTTACCGTATCAAGCACATGCCCTACCATCGGTTTACCGCAGACAGGGTGCAAGACTTTATATAATTTAGATTTCATGCGCTTGCCTTGACCTGCAGCAAGTACAACAGCCATTCTTTTCAAGAATGCCAACCTCCTACTTCTTGAGCTCACTACTGAATATATCTCATTCCGGGCAAAAAGAAAAGAGAACCATGCTGCCATGGTTCCCTTTTCTTCGAACCCCAATTGAAAACGGCTTGACCTTACGCCATCCCTTACGGGCAGGCGTTCTTCAGAGACAGCGCTTTACGCTTAAGCTCCCTCTTCGATAACTTCCTCTTCTTCCGTAGCGGCACGATCGTACTCAGCCAATACCGCGGATTGAATCTTCTCGCGTGTTCCCGAAGAAATCGGGTGTGCGATGTCGCGGAATTCACCGTCTGGTGTACGCTTGCTGGGCATCGCAACGAACATCCCGTTGTTACCGTCGATGACGCGTATGTCATGAACAACAAACTCGTTATCGATGGTAATGGATGCGATTGCTTTCATTCTCCCCTCAGAGTTGACGCGGCGGAGTCTGACATCCGTAATTTGCATGTGTGTGTTCACCACCTTTTTCCATCAGAGACTTGGTGTATAATTCCACACAGCAAGGCAAATTCCTTCTTTTTGATTCCAAAAAATGACTGCTAAAGAAGATTATTTTTCGGATACCATTGTTTTCGACACGTTTCGTGCTGTTTTCTAATGGTTCCTCATGCTTTCGACACTATACTGCAAAATGCTAAACGGAGCCTTGACTCTGTTCTAAGTGGAAAAATAGTTGCCGGGATGTGCAGAAATTCTCCGCCCCTTGGAATCCACCTCGGTCAGCTTCACAAGCGATACGTAGTCATGCAGCAGCCGTTCTTCGGTCTCCACTGCGCCTGACTCAACCAGCACACCCACTCCGGCAACCTCTGCGTTGAATTCCCCGAGCAGATCCACCATACCGCGTACGGTACCGCCGGCCTTCATAAAATCATCTACTATCAGAACCCTTGATTTCTCGCGCAGCGCACGTCTCGACAGGGACATGGTGTGAATGCTCTTATGCGAACCGGACACATAGTTAATGCTCACTGCCGAGCCTTCCGTCACCTGATGGTCACGGCGTACCAGTACTACGGGCAGGCCAAGCTGGGCTGCTGTAGCATAAGCAAGCGGAATCCCTTTTGTTTCGACTGTCATTACGACGTCGATCTCTACACCGTAGAAGGCTGTTGCAATAATTTTGCCGGCCTGCTCCATCACTGAAGGCAGACCCAGCAGGTCGGACATATACAGATAACCGCCGGGCAGAATCCGGTCGCTCTGCTCCAGCTCCCCGCACAGGCGGTTCACAAATTCCAGGGCCAGATCCGCCGGTATACGCGGAATATAACGCACTCCTCCGGCTGCACCGGCCAGTGTCTGCAGCTCACCTATGCCTTCACCTTCAAATACCTCTTTTATAATAGCCAGATCTTCGCTGATGGATGACTTCGCCGCGCCATACAAGTCCGAAAAGGTGGACAATGGCAGCAGATCATGCGGTTTCTCAAGTAAAAATTGGGTCATATCAACCAAACGCTGGCTTCTTTTAAGTTTTTTCACAGAATACTCCTCGCCAAAACCGAATATTATTAAAAATAATATCATTTTTGTACGGAATTACACAAGAAGAAACGGTTAAGCCGTCCTTTGGAGGAGGATAACCGTTTCGTCATGCACTAAGTCAGGGAGCGTACAGCGTACACTTCCTTGCAGAAGCCGCGCAGCCCGTTATAAATTCTCGCTACCTTAGACTGCTTCGACACAAGGCCGAACACAGTCGGTCCGCTTCCGGACATCAGCACTCCATCTGCCCCCAGCCTTACCATAGCTTCCTTGAGCTGCTGGACCTCCGGATGCAGCTTTAGGGTCACATCCTCCAGTACATTGCCAAGACCGGCGCAGACTGCCCCAAAATCGCCTGCCTCAATCGCCTGCTGCATACGTGAAGCAGAAGGATGCACCGCTATCTGATTGGCCCGCACGCGGCCGTATACCTCCGCTGTGGAGACATTGATCGGAGGCTTGGCCAGAATGACCCAGCACTGCGGGGGGTTCGCGATATGCGTCAGCTTCTCTCCCCGGCCTGTAGCCAGAGCTGTGCCGCCGGTGACGCAGAACGGAACGTCAGAGCCAAGCTCGGCCCCCAGCTCCTGCAGCTCCTGCGACGGAATACCAAGGCGCCAGAGCCGGTTCAGGCCGCGCAGCGTAGCCGCAGCATCACTGCTGCCGCCGGCAAGCCCGGCAGCAACCGGAATTCTTTTGTCCAGATGAATATGTACTCCGCTCTTCACATTGTAGCGGTCCTTAATCAGTCTTGCTGCCTGAAAGGCCAGGTTCTTCTCGTCTAGCGGGATATATCCGGCCTGGCTTGAGATGATAATGGAATCGCGCTTCAGCTCAGACAGCTCCAGACGGTCTGCCAGATCGACCATTGTCATTATCATTTCCACTTCATGAAACCCGTCAGCGCGCTTGTGAAGCACATCCAGCATCAAATTGATTTTGGCCGGCGCTTTTTCATACATTTTCAAGGCGTTCACCCACCCTCAGCTTTTCCCGTAAAAACAACTTAACATATTATATGAGAAACTTGTAATGAAGTCCATGATCAAAAGTCCCCACAATCAGAAAGAGGGCTCTGCCGCCAGGGCAGGCCCCCGTTTCTGACGCCTGTAACAGCTGCGGGCTACAGCTCTGACTTACGCGCAGCCTGCTCGGCAAGCTGGATTGCACGCTTGACCATATTACCGGCATCCTTAGCCCGAATCCCGCCCCAGCCGTCCTTTTCCACCGTGTCATAGAAGCCGAGCTCCTTGGCCAGCTCTGTCTTCAGCTCCTCTGACATTATCCCCCGTTTTCTGCGGCTCATTGGCTAATGCCCTCCTTTTCGGTATTGGATAATAAGCTTATTGCCCCTATAGTATGCTGCCGCAGCGCTCTGCCCATTCCCGGTGCCGCTAGTTCCATGAAATTATGAGTTCAAAACAAAAACAGCCCCGCAAAGGGGCTGTCCTGTAAAACATTAAGCTTTAATATACAAAACCTGCATCTGCCCGTCATCTTCACAGACTGTGATTTCCACAGATTCGGTAAGGATATCGGCGTAGCTATAGGAGACTCGCTTAAAGGTCTGCTGCTCCTGATCCAGTTTGACAATAAAAACAGAAGGGTACGTTTCTTCCAGGACACCGGTGCGTTCAACGGTCTTACGGCGGCCACCGTTAGCCCGCAACGTAATCTTATGACCGACATGAGCTTCGAGACTGCGTTTAATTTCCAACAGCGCGTTATTAGCCATTGCCTGACGACCACCTCTTTCCTTGTCCCATTATACATCTTTTCACAAACTTTGTCAAATCAAATAATTAATTATAGAGGATGTAAAAATAGTTGTCAACGGGATTTTTTTGAGAGAGTAGATTACCGGTTAATTATTATTGTTATATGCAACAAAATAATTAGCTACTGCAGGAGAGAATAGCCATTAAGAGTATAAAAAAAGAAGGACAGCATTAAGCTTATCCTTCCCCTCATTTGCTTCTGTCATTCCCCATACTGCTGAATACAGCTAAATTACCGAAGGTGTTACCTTCAGCGTAGACAGGTTCTGCAGCCGAGGCATGCCGATCCTGAAGCTTCCGCGCGTTTCGATGCCGCCCATCCCTTTGCTTCCGCTGATGGTATGATTCAGCACATCCCCCAGGTTCACTGTCTCACGCACAGAGGTAAACGCAGCCTTGGCTGCGATGTACACCGGGTCCAGCGCATGGATCAGTATTCTTCCCGGTGAGCTGGCAAAATTGGCTCCTGTGCCGAGCAATGCTTCGAAATGGGACTGGCACGCTCCGGCTACAATCGTCAAAGCATCAAAATTACGCTCATACTCCCGTGCTGCCTGAATTGCCGCCACAAAATGCTGTGAATTTTTGTAGCTGCTCAAGCTGTAAAGATCATAAGTATTGGACTGCTTAAGTACACCGTCATGGCCCGTAATGACAACGATGTCCGGACGGACACGCGGAAGCAGGCGGTACAGTGTATCGGCCATCTTGGATTCATGCACATGATGCCCTTCTGCCGGTATCCGCAGCTGCTCGTAGAGACTCAGGCTTTTCCGAAGATAGAGCTGATCTCCGTCCAGATGCAGCACCTTGCCCGGCACTTCGAAATAAGCTGCTTCCTTAGGGGCTTGCGCCCAAACCCCGGCAGCGCTCTCGCCGCTGCGCTGGCTCTGCTCCTGTCGGTCCCTGCGAAGCTTTGTCAGCGACTCCGTAGCCTTAATCTGAGCCTGCTGTCCCCGTTCTGTGATCCGGGTAGGCGGCACCTGTAACAGATCATCCAGAGGGGAATCCGCAAGCAGGCGGAATTCAGTCCCCTTGATTACAGCTGCATTCTGCATTATATTTTCTACCCGGAAGGTCACATCTCCGCCATATGATTTACGTACAACCAAATCTCCTAAATTCATTACAACACCACCTCTACCCCCATCGTATGGGCAAAGGCCTCGGTTGGTTCATAAACAGCCGCTATTTAACGCCGGCAGCCAGCAATACCGCACTCAGCCGCGCATACTCGGCTATACTCAGCGTCTCGCCGCGGCGCACCGGCTCAATCCCTGCTTCAGCCAGCAGCGCCTCCAGGCGCTCACGCCCTTCTCCCGGGAAGAAGCGGGCCTTAAGGTTGTTGGCAATAGTCTTACGGCGCTGCGTAAAGGCGGCCTGCACCACATCGAAGAAATGCTTCTCGTCAGCCACCTCCACAGGAGGCCGCTCGCGCACCTTCAGGCGGATAACGGCAGATTCAACATTAGGCTGCGGGATAAACACAGTACGGGGCACGATACAGACCAGCTCCGGCTCACTGTAGTATTGGACCGCTATGCTCAGGCTGCCGTACTCTTTGCCTCCGGGAGAAGCAGCCATGCGCTCGGCTACCTCCTTCTGAATCATCACGACAATATTATCGAGCGGCAGCTTTTCCTCCAGCAGCTTCATGAGGATCGGCGTAGTTACATAATAAGGCAGATTGGCAACCACGCTTACCTTATCGACCGCAGCAAAATCCTCGGCGAACAGCTCCTGCAGATTCACCTTTAATACGTCATCGTTGCGGACTTTGACATGGGGATAAGCCGCAAGCACATCGCGGAGAATCGGAATCAGCCTGCGGTCGATCTCTACCGCCGTAACTGCACCTGCCTCCAGGGCAAGCCGTTCTGTCAGCGCCCCGATACCAGGCCCGATTTCGAGGGCGCCTGACGATGGGCTAAGTCCAGCTGCGCCGACTATTTTGTCCAGAATGTTCTGGTCAATCAAAAAATTCTGTCCCAGGCTTTTTTTAAATGAAAATCCGTAGCGCTGAATAATTTCCTTCGTCCGTGTCGGGGACGAGATTTGGTCAAATCCGCTCATGTAATGTTGCCTCCCTGATCAATTTGCGTGAGAGCCGCTTGAAACTCCTCCGGGGTAATTCCAAACATGGCCAGCCGCTTAAACAGCTGCTTGCCGTTGCAGTAGCCTATGCCCAGCGCATTGCCGAGTGCCATTCTCCGCTCTGCGGCTCTGGGGTGAACCAGCATCCCTGCAGCCATAAGCTCGTCCAGCCCGATTAGTGCAGGAGCCCCCTCGAAGGAGGTGTGAACATTGGCAAGCGCATGGCGTATCGCCTCGGGTGAGGCATTTTCAACTCCAATATCCCCCTTGCGGGTAGCATCCTTCTCCGGTATAAAAGCATGCTTGCAGCCCGGCACCTTGGACGAAACAATCTTGCGTATGCGCTCGCCGGCATGGTCGGGATCGGTCAGGATAATTACCCCTCTGCGCTCCATGGCCAGTGCAACTTTGGCAATGACCCTGCGGTCTACCGCTGAGCCGCCCGTTTCTATCGTATCGGCCTCCACCGCCCGTTTGACGGCAACCGTATCGCTTTTGCCCTCGACTACAATTAGTTCTTTAATCATTGTTAAGCTCCTTCCCTTACAGCAGAAACACAAAAAGAAGAGGATTCGCTCCCCTTCTTTTTGGCTAAAGAATGTATAAGTGATGAGCTAGCCCGTTCATAAAGTGCTACCCTCACTATATCGTATAAACCGTTAATTTGCAAAAGACGGCCGCCTTAATTCAGTTCGGGCTTCACGGGTCCAATCACATAGACTGTCCGGGATTTACGTCCGAAATTGCGGGCGTGGCTCAGTGAATCGTAGTAAACATCGATCTTATTGCCTTTAATGGCACCGCCTGTATCCTCTGCACGGCGGAATCCCAATCCCTCAATATACACCCACCAGCCGATAGGTATTACACTTGGATCAACTGCAATAGTCCGGCCTTCAGTTACGCGCGTTCCCGAAGCCGTTTTTGTTCCGATGCCGGGCTCTTCCGAAGAATAAGCGGTCATCGACACATTTTTAATCATTCTTTTGTACTCAAAGTCTACGCCTGCCTTGTGCACGACGTTGGTTGTTGCCGCTACTTTTTTAGCTGAACTGGAGGTAGTTGTTTTGGTTTTGGTAGTGGTTGCTGCAGCAACAACAGGTGTCGGAAGCTTCTTGGTACCAACGGCAATAATCTTGTCTTTGGTAACGGTCTGCACTTCCTTGCCGATCAGGGTCTTCGAGACCAGCTCACCATCCTGATAAATCTTCTGGTAATGCTGGATGATGGCTCCCGGCTTGCCTGCCTGTGCAACTCTTACGTCTCCCTTATACAGGGAAGGATCTGCGGTTTTGATGACTTTGAAGGGCAAGCTTACTGTCTGCTGTACCGTTTGCTTGGTAATACGGACAATCTTGACTTCCATGTCAGGTGTAACTGCGGTATCAAGCGAAGGGAAAATCTTGTCGTCGCCGTCCAGGCTGTAGCCCAGCTTGGTAATGGCATCTCCGAGTGAGTCCTCGGTAGTATAAAGCGTCTTGGTCGCGCCGTCTGCAGTAAGCGTAAGCTTCTGGGCACGGGTAATGGTAACACGGTCGCCGTCCTGTATTTCATCGGTAAGGCCTATGGATACTACGTCATGCGGCGTCAGCGTAATCTGCTCCTTGGCCAGCACATCGCTGAGCAGCGCTTCACGCGTTTCAAGCGTAAGCACTTCTCCGTCTATCACTAAGTTAATAACTTTATTGCCTTGACCGTGTACGTAGAGCAGAATTAACAGCGCGATAACAATAGATACCGCACCTGCAAGCGAAAGTACGCGAGGGTTCACTTGCTTCAACCGTAATGCGAAAGACCTGCTGGATGATTGCGAATCATGGGATACCTCTGGTTGGAATACGCCCATTCTCTCCATCCTCCTTACATAGCCCCGTCGTCCAAATAGTATATCAAAAGTTGACTGAATCATATCTGACGAAACTAAGTTTGAGATTGCAACAGGATACGCCCGCATAACTTCAGCGTTTCCTGCTCATGGATCGCCTGCCCGGCATAAAGAATCCCAGAACCTGTTATATAACAGTATGCTGGGTACATCCGCATTATTCAAAACAAAAAAAGCCCAAAAGAGTTCTATAGAGGACTCTTTCGTGGCTTCTCCGGGTGTTAAAATACGCGGGAATGTGTATGCACGAGGTTTCCTCTCTTACTTGCGCTTACGGGGTTAGCTGTCGGGTTCGGGCATAAGAGAGACGCCCTATCTCAGGTCACCCGCTCACGGCGGTTGCCCTCAAATTCACCCCAAAGACCACGTGAAGAAATCAAATAAAGTCTGCGGCATTTCCTGGTTGTACTCTATGTACGCTCATGCGGCAGTGCATTATTGGTTCCCCCGTTCTCCATACGGAGACTCAGCGAGACGATCCATGAATCAGTGACTGTCACAGTAACAACAGCTCACTGCACTGAAAAGATGATATCCTGTTTTGATGCATGTTGTAAAGGACGGTTCAACCACGTTTACGCAAAAAAATGATTAAAATATTGTAATATTCGGCCATTTTAAGATTAAAAAGATTTAATATATCGCTTATACTTCTTTTTTCACCTGTTTTCCTTCCGATTTCAGACAATCCCAAATCGTTCCAGTGCGTTCGCATACGTAATTTCAGCTAATTCCTGTAAATCAATCCCTTTTATTTCCGCCGCTGCTTCTGCCACCAGTTTTACATAACTGCTTTCATTGCGCTTGCCGCGGAAGGGGTGGGGAGTCAGATATGGCGAGTCCGTTTCAATCAGCAGACGGTCGAGTGGCGTCTTCGCCAGCACCTCTTTTGGTACTCTGGCATTCTTGAAGGTAACCGGTCCGCCGAAGCCCAGATGGAAGCCCAGATCAAGACACATTTTTGCCGTTTCCCAGCTGCCCGAAAAGGAGTGCATAACACCGCCAACCTCATTTGCCTTCTCCTCCCGCAGAATCCGGACGACATCCTCATGAGCATCACGGTTATGGATACAGATTGGCATATTCAGTTCACGGGCCAGCCCGATTTGCTTACGGAGTACCTCATGTTGTATCTCTTTGGGAGAGGTATCCCAGTAATAATCCAGCCCGATTTCTCCGATAGCCACCACTTTGGGATGGCTGCACAGGGAAGCGATCCATTCCAGATCCCCGTCCCTCATATCGACCGCATCAACCGGGTGCCAGCCGACCGCTGCATAAATATAATCATAGGATTCGGCCAGCTTCATGGTTGTCGGGATGGTTTCCCGGTTAAAACCAATGTTAATCATCTTCGTTACTCCGGCCTCCCTGGCCCGGGAGATCACTTCCTCGCGGTCCTCGTCGAATTGCGGAGCATCCAAATGGGTGTGTGTGTCGAATAAGCGCATTAAGCAGCTTCCTTCCTGTCCTAATTTCTATGATGAATACCAACTTTTTTTGTATTATTTTGCAAAAATCTCAGCAATGGAGGACGGCAGCTGTGAAAGTGCTTTCTGCAGCTTGTCCTGCGGGAAATAAAGATGATACCGGCCGCGGTGAATTCCGCTGATAGAGCGGACAATATCTGAGACCTCTGAGATTTCCTTCAGCCTGTCATAGCGGTCAAGCAGCAGAATCTGTTTGCTGTCAAAAGCGTCACCCGGGCGGAATACATCATAGGGAAGATCTGTCGGAAAATCAATTTCCAGGTCATATTCGGCATTTAGTCCGGCTGCAGCGAAGCTGCGGCGGATTTCGTCAATTGTTTCAGTATCCAGGTTATCCGTCTGTACATATTTATACAGTTTACGATGTATAAAACGGCTGCACAAGTCACTCAGCAGCTCATCCTGCTCCAGAGTCCACTGCATAAAGGCTGTCTGCATCATCGCTTCATCCAGCAGCAGGTACTGCTGTACGGTTACCTCGCTTCTGAATAAGTCACCCAGCGGCTCAATCATGAAGCCGAAGGTATAACCGCTCTGAAAGAGCTCTTTGGCCCTGCGCAGGATCTGCCGCAAAATAATCTCCGAGCTGCGGGTCACCGGATGAAAATAGACCTGCCAGTACATTTGGTAACGGGACATCAGGTAATCCTCTATGGCATGCATTCCTGATTCTTTAACTACAACCCTGCCATCATAGGGACGCAGCATTCTTAGAATCCGGTCAATATCAATCGTTCCGTAGTTAACTCCGGTGTAATAGGCATCCCGCAGCAGATAATCCATCCGGTCGGCATCAAGCGGCCCTGAAACCAGATTAACGACAATTTCATGTTCATAGGTTTTGGAGATTACCGAAGCCACCTTCTGCGGGAAATCCTCGGCTACCTCCTTTAGAATCGCTGTGATCTCCGTGTCCTCCAGAATAATCCGGCAGGTCCAGTCCTCGTGGTTCATTTCAAAGGCTTCTTCTATAGAATGGGAAAACGGGCCATGCCCCAGATCATGCAGCAGGGCTGCGCACAGGGTCAGCAGGCTTTCTTCCGGCATCCAGTCCTTATACCCGCTCCGTTCAAACTGTGAAATAATCCGTCGTGTAATTTCATACACTCCAAGGGAGTGCGAGAACCGGCTATGCTCTGCACCATGAAAGGTAAGATAGGAGGTGCCGAGCTGGCGGATCCGCCGCAGGCGCTGAAATTCCTTGGTATTAATCAGACGCCAGATAATTGTTTCCTGAACATGGACATAATTGTGAACCGGATCTTTAAAAACCTTTTCCTCTGACAGCAGCTGCTTCATGGGATCAACTCCTTTTTCCATAATTTAATTAGTAATTGATTGGAATTAAGTCTATAATAATGAATTATGTCATAGTTTGTCGAATAATGACATTTCAGATATTCATAAATCGACACCCCATTTTAATGCGCTTTTCCGGGGAATCGGGATAACTGCAGGGATTATAAAAGTTTTCTTTCAAAAATTCCTTAAAATTAGTCTCAAAAAAGGTTGACTGTTTTGGGAATGGTTGGTATTATAAGTATCATAAAACGGTGAACAATGTCGAATAATGACGCTTTTGAAATTTGAGAGGAGCAAGATTGCAATGATGAAATCAACAGGAATTGTAAGAAAAGTAGACGAGCTTGGACGGGTTGTTATTCCGATCGAATTGCGCCGTACGCTGGGCATTGGAGAAAAAGATGCGCTCGAAATTTACGTGGACGGTGAGCGGATCATGCTTAAAAAGTACGAGCCTGCCTGCATTTTCTGCGGAAACGCCGAGAACGTTACTTACTTCAAAGGAAAAATTGTTTGTCACGAATGTATTTCTGCTATTCCTACCCCTGTGACAAATTAAATCAAATCGGTTATAATAAGAACTAATCCAATTGTTAATTCTAACCTTTTTATATCTCCTTGGCCTCCCGTACATGCGGGAGGTATTTTTTTGCTTTCATGACGGGGGCTTCCCCCGTTATCCGCCTTTAATTTAAATCTCTTACTTCTTATATATCTTAAACCATAATAATTAAGCCAACATAAAATTTCTTTTCTTACCCTCCCAAACCCTCCCTGACAGGGAGGGTTTGGGAGGGCCCCGGCCCTCTGGACACCCGGAAGCTTGTCTGATTTGGCAGCAGCGCGGATAAATGGATTGTTCGGCGGAAGACCGGCCCTCTTTCGGGCACGCCCTCAGGGCCTTGCCATGCGAGGGACTCCCCTCATAGGCGGTTTACCTATGAGGGCTACGCGATTTACAGGACGCTCCGGCGTTACTGCCGAGCGGGGCGCGCTCTCCCTGCGGGAATCGCTTACTGCAGTGTTTGCTAGTGGCTGAGCACGAGCGGCCTTACTCCTTGGAACCGCTCTCCCTGCGGGAATTGCTCACTGTGCTGCTTACCAGCGACTTGAGCACTGACTACTTTCCTGCCGGAGGCGCTCTCCCTTCGGGAATTGCTTACTACAGTATAATAACTGTATTTTCTGCAGTTAAATTACTCCATATTGGTCGAAAAATAACTTTAATTGCATTTTGTACACTTAAATTCATATAAAACCTCATTAATAAGTATTTTCTTTAAAAATAAATGTATATAATACATCTATATCTAATAAAAGGAATAAAATGTGGCAAATAGGTGTACAAAATGTAGTTATTTTTATAAAAAACGCTAAGCGAGAGAATTATTGATGCTCTTTAGCTTATTTGAACATGAGATTTAGGTCGGGCTCTTACAGTTAGCTTCCCCTCATTCCCGCTCCAGCAGAGCATTATAAATGTCCCGCTTTGCAAGGCCACGGTCGGAGGCTGCCTTCTTCATGGCATCCTTACGTGTCAGGCCGGATGTTTCGTGGTGGGCAACATGCTGCTCGATGCTGAGCTCGCGCCACCAGGAGGACTCGGCCAGCTCAGCCTCCTCCTTGCTTTCTCCCTCAACCACGATGACATATTCCCCAAGCGGCGGATGCTCGGACAGCCAGGAGATACACTCTTCGATTGTGCCCCGCAGGAATTCTTCGTAGCGCTTAGTCAATTCACGGGCCAGGACCACACGGCGGTTACCGAATGCCTCCTGCAGGTGAACCAGCGTCTTAGCTACTCTGTGCGGTGATTCATAGAAGAGCAGAGTACTTTGCACAGCACGCAGGCCGGATAGTACAGTACGGATATCCTTACGCTCACGCGGAAGGAATCCGATGAAGGTAAAACCTGCGGTCGGCAAGCCGGAAGCAATTAAAGCTGACAAGGCGGCGTTAGCTCCGGGTATCGGAATGACTGGAATACCGTGGCTGACAGCCAGCGCAACCAGATCTGCGCCGGGGTCGGAAATGGCCGGCAGACCGGCATCGCTGACCAGTGCGAGATTTTTACCTTCTATTATATAGCGTATTAATTCGGGTCCGCTGGCCGCCTTATTATGCTCATGATAACTGAACAGCATCGAGGGTGTTATCTCAAAATGGCTTAGCAGCTTGCGCGTCTGTCTTGTATCCTCAGCGGCGATAATGTCACACTCCTGCAACGTACGTACCGCGCGGTAGGTCATGTCCTCCAGATTACCGATCGGCGTAGCCACCAGATACAGGCAGCCGCTTCCTTCCGGTGCACCAGAGCCCGCTTCTGTATTCTTTTGAAAACTGCTTTGGCATGTTATTGTCATTGGCTGTTATCCTCTTTATTTCCATAATAGATGTCCATAATTTCCGGACAGTATTGATTGTCATCATTATATACGATCAGCGGCGGTTGTAAACGTACCTCGGGCTTGCCGTCACGCGCTGCTTCTATTAAGACCATATTGGCTTCCAGATGGGCCCGGGGATGAACAAAACGGATGAGCTTAGGCTCCAGCCTGTACTGTCTCATTAAACTGAGGATGTCGACCAGCCGCTGGGGCTTGTGCACCATGCTTACTTTTCCTCCAGTACGGACAAGCCGCACGCAGGCCTGAATAACCTCCTCCAGCGTACACCCGATTTCATGCCGCGCCATAGCCTGATGCGAATTCAGCTTAAGATCGCTTCCGTTAAGCGGCATATACGGCGGATTCACCGTTATTGCATCGTAAACACCGTATCCGGCTGTAGTATGCAGCTCACGCAAGTCTCCTTCATGTATCTGTACCCGTTCTTCAAGGCCGTTCAGGGCAACACTGCGGCGGGCCATATCCGCAAGACGCGGCTGAATTTCAATTCCCTCGATAGAAGCCTTGGTGCGCGTGGTCAGCAGCATGGGAATTACGCCGTTTCCGGTACATAGATCCAGCACTCTGCCCCGTGGCGGGACACCAGCGAACCGGGCCAGCAGTACAGCATCCATAGAGAAGCTGAATACCTCATCACTCTGAATAATACGCAAATCATGAGTCAGCAGATCATCGATCCGCTCTGACGACTGCAAAGGAACAGGTACTTCATTAAAAGAATTCATCATTATAATCTCCTAAAGTGTATAAAATTCAAAAAAAACCGTAGGCGTAAATCTCCTACGGCTGGATATCCTCATTTATTAAGAAAAGAAAGACAGAACAGGCAGTCACCCTCTGTGCGTAAATGTCCGAAATAGACATTACAGATGTGAAAGCCTTCATGGTACAAGCGGGCCAGGTTATCATAACCTTCTCCGACGACCTCCTCTGTTCCTTCAGCGGCAGCCAGCAGTGCTTCTGCTTCAGCTGTATCCACGGCCGGGTCCAAAGGTGCTTCCCTTTTCAGTATTTTGCGGAGCTGTTCATTTTCCAGACTGAGCCTTTGATTGGCTTCCATCAGTTCCTTGACCGTCTGTTTCCAATCTCCGAGAGTGGCGCGCATCGTCTCCATCTGCGCTTCCATCTCCTGCATGTGTGCAAATATATTTTTCTTCTCCAAGTTTCCACCCCGAAAGTAACCTTATGGTTTACTTGACGACAACATCATCCATTGGAAGTTCCTTAACTTTGCCCACTTCAAACAGCTGTACATGAACCGTACGGCTTCCGGCATTAATTCCAACCACCTTGCCTTCTCCCAGTGAGGTTACGACAAGCTTGCCTACCGCCGGCATTTCTTCCTTTGTGCTCTCATAATTATCATGCTCAAACTTCAGGCAGCACATTAGTCTTCCGCATAAGCCCGAGATCTTAGTCGGATTCAGTGAAAGGTTCTGGTCCTTGGCCATCTTAATGGATACCGGCTCGAAATCGCCAAGCCAGGAGGAGCAGCATAACACCCGTCCGCAAGGCCCTAGACCGCCCAGCATCTTCGCTTCGTCACGCACACCAATCTGCCGCAGCTCAATCCGGGTCCGGAAAATACTTGCCAGATCCTTGACCAGCTCACGGAAATCAACCCGTCCCTCAGCCGTAAAATAAAAAATAATCTTGTTGCGGTCAAAAGTGAATTCTACATCCACCAGCTTCATTTTGAGGCCGTGATCGCGGATTTTATTTAAACAGGTGTTGAAAGCGTCCTTTGCTGCGCCCTTGTTCTCCTCCACCACGCGTGCGTCGGTTTCCCCGGCGATCCGCATGACTTTCTTGAGAGGCAATACAACATCAGCTTCCTGCACCTCTTTTTTGCCAACGACAACCTTACCGTATTCAACCCCACGTGCTGTCTCCACTATAACGCACTGATCACGTTCAATCGGGAAATCAAGCGGATCGAAATAATATATTTTACCCGCCTTTTTAAAGCGGACGCCTACTACGCTGTACAAAAATTAACCCCCTTGTTTGCCGGTAAAAGGAACCCTTAAGCAAATCCGCTCCCTGGTGATCTATGCTTGTCCTTCCTCATCCGTTAAACCTTTAGTTCCAGGCTGAAGCGCTGATCCGGAGGATTATATTATATCTAAGCCTTTACCCTTCCAATCGGATTAAAAACTGCTCCAGACAGAGTACCGCATTGGCGTTGGAACGGAGCTTGCGCTTACTCTCCGTTGCGGATTCCATATAGGAGACCCATTGTTCCGTGCTCCGCTCGCGGGCATGTCTGGAAATAAAGTCTAACTGATCTATGAAAACGATGCTTTCGTGTCTGCGGTACAGGAAGTAGAGCATATCTTTGAACCAAAGATGGAACATGCTGAACAGAGTATCCATATGTTCACCGAGTCCGGCCTTAGTCAGCTTCTGCCCGGCGGTTGCCACTGCAGTGCTGCCCTTGCCCATAGACTCCTTTGCTAATTGTAACACTAGATTTCTCATTTCTGCAAACCAATTCTGTGCCAAAAGTTCCCTGCAGCCGTCAAGTCCCGAAGTAAGCGAAACAGCGCACCGGGCCAGCGGCACCGGAACCCCATCAGCGGCTAAAGCCTGGAGCATAAGATCCGGATACAGTGGACTGAACGGAATACGCTGTGTCCTCGACTGAATTGTGGGCAGCAGGGAACTGCTGTTATCGGAGATTAGAATGCCTACTGCCGGAGCAGGCGGCTCCTCCAGAAACTTAAGCAGACTGTTGGCGGCCTGGACCGTCATTTTGTCTGCTCCCTCTATAATATAAACCTTCGGGTTAACCCCTTCTGACCGGTAGGAAAACACACGCTGCAGCTCGCGGATCTGATCAATCTTAATACTTGCCCCGTCGGGCTTCAGCAGCGTCAGATCCGGATGGTTGCCATGCTCCACCTTACGGCACTCAAGACACTCTCCGCAGGCATCATCTTTACGCCCGGTACAGAAAATCGCCTGGGCAAACATCAGCGCTGTCTTCATCTGTCCGCTGCCGGCAAGGCCGGTGAACAAGTAGGCATGACTGACGGCATCCTTGCGGAGCGCGTTCTGCAGCAGACGCTTTGCATCCTCCTGGCCTAATATATCATGAAAAGGCATAAATTCCTCCAACTTCTTTTAAAAAGAAAGATTAATCAGCATCCCGCGGATCTCACCGACCCGGCCCAGCAGATCGATCCGTCCCTGCTCACTCTCCAGCAGATCATCTGCCAGATTCAGCAGGGCGGCATCAATCTCCTCCAGCAGCTTGTAGCGCTTGCCGCGGCCGCGGCGGTCCCAGCCTTTAGTTTCTTTTAGGACAACACCGCGCCGGGCTGTTTCTTCCAAAAAGCGTTTGACCATATTCCGGTATATAGCAAGCTCACGCACCGTCATTGATTTGGCCAGCCGGTCACCCTGCTGCTGAATATCTTTGATCTGACGGTTTAGCTCATCCAGTGTTTTTTGCTCCCCCTGCTGCTGAAATACGTCATTAAAGCTCTTTTGCTGAACGGGTCTGCGCTCGGCATCAGCGTTAGGGAGTTCACTTTTTAAGGGCCTGTAGCCCGGATTGATTTTCAATGGTATCTACCGCCCTTATTATGCTCAATAATGCTCAAAACGATCGACAGGAAGAACAAATACTGTAGCTCCGCCTACCTGAACTTCTACCGGAAGCGGCAGATAGGAATCCGTAGTACCGCTCATTGGAGTTACTGGAGTAACGAGCTGCTCGCGCACCTTGCAGCTGTTGCGGATTACTCCAAGTACCGCATCCACCTGGGAGTCATCTACACCAATCAGAAATGTCGTATTGCCCGCCCGCAAAAATCCGCCTGTACTTGCCAGCTTGGTGGCACGGAAATTGGCCTTGACGAGTTCACTGGACAACCGGTTACTGTCTTTATCCTGGATAATTGCAATGATTAGATTCATCTTCGCATTCCTCCTAATAGTTTGGTAAGAACCTCATTTTATAGCAGTGTGCTTACTGTAATATTTGACATGACAACTTAAAAACCCTTTAATATACGCTCTTTCAGCGTCCGGACGATATCCTGCTCTACCATATGAATCGGGCGGTTGGCATCCAGTACAACTACACGTTCCGGGTCAGACTGTACCACCAGCTGATAGCCCTCGCGCACCTTCTGATGAAAATCGAGCTTCTCCAGATCAAGGCGGTTAACCTCCCTGTCCTGGTTGGCAGCAATCCGCGATAAGCCGACCTCCGGATCTACATCAAGATAGAAGGTAAGATCCGGCTTGCGCCCACCGGTGGCGAACTCATTGATATTCCGTACCTGCTTAATGCCAAGCCCTCTGGCATGACCCTGGTAAACAAGACTGCTGTCGACAAAGCGGTCACAAAGTACAGTAAGGCCTTGCTGCAGTGCAGGCTCAACCACTTCAGCCAGATGCTGGCTTCTTGCCGCCGCATACAGCAGCGCTTCCGTCCGTGCATCCATTGCCGTATGGGCAGGGTCAAGAATGATAGAGCGGATCTTCTCAGCAATCTCAATGCCTCCGGGTTCCCGTGTAATGATATAAGGCATGGAATGATTCTGCAGATAAGCTGCTACTCTGCCCAGCACGGTTGTTTTTCCTGCTCCATCGCCTCCCTCCAAAGTAATAAAAAAGCCTTCACGTCCCACTTATACTTCTCCGCCCTTCTGTATGTTGTAGACCCTGATTCTCTGCAGCAAAGGGTCAGCGCAGGCCTGAAACCTGGCTCCCCCCCGGCTCAGCGCCTCCAGCCTGCTGCAGGCTGCATCGGTTATAACCTCTCCCGGGTATAATAGCGGAATTCCAGGCGGATAAGGGATCACCATCTCCGCACTTGTTCTTCCTATACTGTATTCGAGAGGTATGCTTTCGGTTTCAGCTTGAGATACCGGCTTCATGGTGAACCTTACCGGCTGTGAAAAAAGCTGTCCGCTCAAAATGTTCCACGTGGAAATATTGGCTGGCTGGGAAGCTGCATGCTCCCGGATAGCTTCAGCTACAGTATCCGGCGAATCAGGCCGATCTGCTGAGTGAACTGATTCCCTAACTAAAGCAGAAGCCCACGGGCTTCTAAGCGGAGCTAATTCCTTACCGGCTGCGCCGTTCCGGCAGTGTGCCGATTCTTCAGCACTGCTCAGGCCCGGCCGGCCTGCCGCCGGCGCTTCAGCATCTATGCCGCGCAGCGCGCCCAGCAGCGCAGCAACCTCTTCAGCCTTCGAGCCGAGGCTGAAGGCCAGCACTACGTGCCGGTCGTCGCTCATCTCCGGCACGATGCCCTTCTCTTCGAGCCTGCGCTGCAGCTCGAAGCCCCCCAGGAACCCGGCGGCGTCATAGATGACCGCCTTGAAGGGGTCCTGGGTCGTGTACGCCGCCCCGCTGGCTGGCGGCGCGGGTTCTCCGGCGGCTGTGCCAGCGCCGCCGGGGGTCTGCTGCTGCGCCGAAGGCTGCAGCAGCCCAAAGCGCGGCAGCGCAGCCAGGCCGCGCTTCAGCACGTCCACGGCGGCGAGACCCGCCGTGAAGGCCCCGGCGCGCCCGGTGTGCACCAGCCGCCGGGCCAGATCGAGCGCAGCCATCAGCGGATACGATGGGCTGGAGCTCTGCACCATAGCCAGCCGCTGCCGCAGCAGCGTGCGGTCAAGGCGCGGCCCCTGCACATGCAGCATGGCGCCCATCGTCAGCGCCGGCAGCATCTTGTGCGTGGACTGCACCACGCCGTCCGCGCCGCAGGCAAGTGCCCCGGCCGGAAGCGCCGGGTGCTGCCCGTAATGCGCCCCGTGCGCCTCGTCAACCAGCAGCGGAACGCTGCTGGCGTGGCAGATGCGCGCGAGGGGCGCAAGATCCGTTCCCATGCCGTAGTAATTCGGCATGGTCACCAGTACGGCGGCGGCCTCCGGGTAGGCTGCGAGAGCAGCCTGTACCGCTTCAGCCGCCGGAGCGACCGCCAGGCCGCTGTCCGCATCCAGCTGCGGCTCCATAAAGACAGCATTCACCCCGGCCAGCATCAGCCCGTGTATCACTGATTTATGGACATTACGCTGCAGAATCAGCGTCATCCCCGGCTCGGGACATACAGTCAGAATAAGGGCAAGATTGCCGGCTGTACTTCCGCCAACCAGCAGAAAGCTCTCCTCCGCCCCGAAGCAGTCCGCAGCCAGCTCCTGTGCCTCCTGTATAACTCCCTCCGGATGATGGAGATCATCTGTGCCGGTTATCTCGGTAACATCGTATCTCATAATCTCACCGAGAAAGCCTGCCCCTCCGCCGGTGCTGTAGGCATTGCCGTTCTTGTGGCCGGGCACGTGATAAGATATATTACCCTTAAGTCTATATTGTTCCAGCATTTCATATATTGGCGCCCTGCCAGGCTCTAACTTGTCCATATCTATATCCTTCCCTGGGGGTTACCTCTATTTTAACGCAAATACGGCCAAACGCCTATAATACCGTGCAAAAGCTTAAGCCGCACAACAAAACGGCTTCACCGCACCAATAGAGAACGGGAAAGCCGTTATACGTATTGCCTGTTGTACAGCCATTGCGACACAACTTCACCGCCTGCTCTTTTTACACCGTAGTTAGTACTCTTGACCGGTTAGGCGTTCTTTTGCAATCCGATCTTCTTCATCCGTCCGATAAAAAAGCGGTACTTGATGTCTTCAGCATCCGTATGCACCATCTCACTCTCGCAATCCTCACAAATGAAATGCGAGACAATCACAATTCCTTCTTGCTTTATCTGCCCGCAAATAATGCAGGGTTGCTCGGTTTGCTGTTCCATTGCCATCCCACCTTGACTCTTTTAAGAACAGTATGTTACACCTTCTATCATTTTAAACCTTTTCATAGTTTTTTCCTATCCTGCCCTGCCCATAATATATATATTCTGTGATCTCCGGCTGGTGATTGTGTTAACGAAGTTTAATAAAATACCCCTTACATCCGATATTATTAACATGAGCATTCATGAGGAGGTTAAATTTTCGCGATGGAATCTAACACCAAAGGCGCAGCAACATTCTACCAATACAAGCTTATCAAAAAAATAAACCTGACGAATACGAAGCTGCGTGCCTATTACCTGCTTCCTCTAATATTTCTGGTACTGGAGACTGTATTCCTCTCCTGGTGGAGCTTCCTGTATATGCTTATTGCCGCTCCCGTTGTGTTGTGGGTCCAGTATGTCATTTCACGTTCAGTACTGCTTATCACAGGGCACCCTATCGCCAAGCGCTGGAAAATCACCCTTCGCCTGCCCTGGTTAGGCTATATGCCTGAGCAGTATATCAGCTACAGCATCTTCCGCAAAGTACAGCTGCATAACTTCTGGATCGGCCTGTGCATTGCTGCGCTATTTATTGTCTGGGTACCTGCTGCATTTACAGCCTCACTGGCAGTCTGCCACTTATGGCTTCTTTTGCCCCGGTTATATGCACTTCTGATGCTCCGGCATAATGACAATAGCGGAATGCTTAAATTCAGTCCTGCCGATGTCTCCTATTATGCACAGTAATGTTAAGCGTCTTATACATACTATAAATGCAGCCTGATCAGAAACCATTGGCTCATTAAAAAATAAATAATCGCCGTCCATAGCGGACGGCGATTATTTATTTACTCTTTAGTCCCTTAATAGCTACCTTCTTTTCCTTAGGAATCATAACTATAAAATAACCATCATGAACGGTTAAATGTATGATCAGGCTGTCTTTTTGAAAAACACGGGAATTCCCCGCATCCTCAGCGCCTTTTTGTTCCTTCCAGCCCCAGGCTTCAATGGCTTCCAGATAGGGATCGGGCAGGCCTTCTTTTTCCTTAAGACCGGATAACGAATACCGTACATAGTCCATAGCAACATTTGTAGTTGTCCTGTCAGGTGAGCTTGCCTCCTCAGGGACAGGGAAGCTCTTCTCATTCAAGGCTCCCTCAAAGCTATCCCATTTGGGCTCCTTCGCCCCACAACCAATCAATGACACGCTCAATATACAAACAATTAATAGTATCCACAAGGGCCGGTTTTGCTTCATACCTTAAATCCTCCTTACCACTACCATGCATCAAAAGACACAAGAAAATTCAGTTTTAGAATTTAACAGTAGTTCGATCGTATTAAGGGCAATGCCTGATATTTGCACATTTCTATTATACTTGGATAACCCATAACGTCGGTAACAAAAATGTCACTCAAATGAAAGCGTTTTATTACAATATTTTCTCTTCTCTTTCTGTAGAAAACAACAAAAAAGTCATTGTTGATTGCTCAACAATGACTTCATGTGCTTGGCAGCGTCCTACTCTCCCAGGACCCTTCGGTCCAAGTACCATTGGCGCTGGAGGACTTAACGGTCGTGTTCGGGATGGGTACGCGTGGAACCCCTCCGCTATCGCCACCAAACGGGCATTTACAGCGTAAATGCTTCAGGAACTTGATTCCTGAAAACTGAATCCGAAACGAATCTGCGAATTACTATTGGATAAGCCCTCGACCGATTAGTATTGGTCAGCTCCATGCATTGCTGCACTTCCACCTCCAACCTATCTACCTCGTCGTCTCCAAGGGGTCTTACTAATTGGGAAATCTCATCTTGAGGGGGGCTTCACGCTTAGATGCTTTCAGCGCTTATCCCGTCCGTACGTAGCTACCCAGCCATGCTTCTGGCGAAACAACTGGTGCACCAGCGGTACGTCCATCCCGGTCCTCTCGTACTAAGGACAGCTCCTCTCAAATTTCCTGCGCCCACGACAGATAGGGACCGAACTGTCTCACGACGTTCTGAACCCAGCTCGCGTACCGCTTTAATGGGCGAACAGCCCAACCCTTGGGACCTACTTCAGCCCCAGGATGCGATGAGCCGACATCGAGGTGCCAAACCTCCCCGTCGATGTGGACTCTTGGGGGAGATAAGCCTGTTATCCCCAGGGTAGCTTTTATCCGTTGAGCGATGGCCCTTCCATGCGGTACCACCGGATCACTAAGTCCGACTTTCGTCCCTGCTCGACTTGTAGGTCTCGCAGTCAAGCTCCCTTATGCCTTTGCACTCTTCGAATGATTTCCAACCATTCTGAGGGAACCTTTGAACGCCTCCGTTACTCTTTAGGAGGCGACCGCCCCAGTCAAACTGCCCGCCTGACACGGTCCCCGTACCCGTTAAGGGCACCAGGTTAGAACCTAGATACGATCAGGGTGGTATCCCAACGGCGCCTCCACAGAAGCTTGCGCTCCTGTTTCTACGGCTCCCACCTATCCTGTACAGATCGTACCCAAATTCAATATCAAGCTGCAGTAAAGCTCCATGGGGTCTTTCCGTCTTGTCGCGGGTAACCTGCATCTTCACAGGTATTAAAATTTCACCGGATCTCTCGTTGAGACAGCGCCCAAGTCGTTACGCCATTCGTGCGGGTCAGAATTTACCTGACAAGGAATTTCGCTACCTTAGGACCGTTATAGTTACGGCCGCCGTTTACTGGGGCTTCGGTTCATAGCTTCGGATTGCTCCTAACCACTCCCCTTAACCTTCCAGCACCGGGCAGGCGTCAGCCCGTATACTTCGCCTTGCGGCTTCGCACAGACCTGTGTTTTTGCTAAACAGTCGCTTGGGCCTTTTCACTGCGGCCCCCTCGGGCTATTCACCCTACCGAGGCACCCCTTCTCCCGAAGTTACGGGGTCATTTTGCCGAGTTCCTTAACGAGAGTTCTTCCGCGCGCCTTAGAATTCTCTTCTCGCCTACCTGTGTCGGTTTGCGGTACGGGCACCTTCTCCTGGCTAGAGGCTTTTCTTGGCAGTGTGAGATCATGACCTTCGCTACTACAATTTTCGCTCCCCATCACAGCCTGGCCTTAATAGTGTGCGGATTTGCCTACACACCAGCCTCACTGCTTAGACGGACATCCATCAGTCCGCGTCACTACCCTCCTGCGTCACCCCATCGCTCATAGCGGATTACGGTGGTACAGTAATTTCAAACTGTTGTCCTTCGACTACGCCTATCGGCCTCGCCTTAGGTCCCGACTTACCCTGAGCGGACGAGCCTTCCTCAGGAAACCTTGGGCTTTCGGCGGATCAGATTCTCACTGATCTTTTCGTTACTCATACCGGCATTCTCACTTGTATGCTGTCCAGCGCTC
>NZ_CP009284.1:0-12500 GCF_000758645.1 Paenibacillus sp. FSL R7-0331 | reverse complement strand
GACTTAAATAGCCGCCTGCGCGCGCTTTACGCCCAATAATTCCGGACAACGCTTGCCCCCTACGTATTACCGCGGCTGCTGGCACGTAGTTAGCCGGGGCTTTCTTCTCAGGTACCGTCACTCCGGTAGCAGTTACTCTACCGGACGTTCTTCCCTGGCAACAGAGCTTTACGATCCGAAAACCTTCATCACTCACGCGGCGTTGCTCCGTCAGGCTTTCGCCCATTGCGGAAGATTCCCTACTGCTGCCTCCCGTAGGAGTCTGGGCCGTGTCTCAGTCCCAGTGTGGCCGTTCACCCTCTCAGGTCGGCTACGCATCGTCGCCTTGGTGAGCCGTTACCCCACCAACTAGCTAATGCGCCGCAGGCCCATCCCTTAATGACAGATTGCTCCGCCTTTCATTCTCTCTTCAGGAGAAAAAAGAAATTATCCGGTATTAGCTACCGTTTCCGGTAGTTATCCCAGGTTAAGGGGCAGGTTGCCTACGTGTTACTCACCCGTCCGCCGCTAAGCTTACCCCGAAGGATAAACTCCGCTCGACTTGCATGTATTAGGCACGCCGCCAGCGTTCGTCCTGAGCCAGGATCAAACTCTCCAAATTGGTATTTAGAAAGAGCGATTGCTCATTTTGAAACATCTGACGAGAATTTACATTCTCTACTTTTGGATCTCACCGAAGTGATTTCCGATACTCACTCGTTGTTCAGTTTTCAAAGATCAAGCTCGTCGTCGCTTTCGATTATCTCGTCAGCAGCAACTCTTATACTATATCACATCCAGTCGTTCGTTGCAAGCTCTTTTTTTAATTTCTTTTTTCGAGCTTAGCTTCGACGCTTTTCAGCGTTTCGCGGCCAGATATAGAATATATCATGTATAGAAACGTAATGCAAGCATTATTTTAAACAAATTAAAAGCTGTCTTAAGTCCAGTCTATTTCCGCAATTGCTTCCGGGCTAAGACAGCTCTAATGGATTGTAAGCCTTTATCATAACTTTAAGCGATTATCTCCATAATGTGCAGCTCACGCTCCAGCATCAGGTTCACAATATTGCCCTCCACCTGGACCATTGGTCTTGTAGGATTACTGCGGTCGGTAAAAATGATCTCTCCATGGCGGCCGTCACTTAGCTTAATTCGTGTTCCGTTATAGAGATCTGTAGTTTTTTGAATGAAGGTCTGAACAATTACCGGATCCAGCTTGCCGAAGCTCTCAGCCAGAATCTGTTCAAGCACCAGATAAGGCGATTGTGCCTTTCTGTAAGCTTTTCTTAGGGTCATCGCATGGAAGATATCAGCTACAGCTACAATCTTCGCATAGAAATGGATTTGGGTTCCTTCCAGACGCAGCGGATAACCTGATCCGTCTATTTTTTCGTGATGCTGAAGTGCCGCAAGTCTGACTCCCTCATTAATCGCCGTAACATTGCGCAGCAGCTGATATCCATAGGTTGTATGCCTGCGTACTTCTTCTAATTCGTCTCCAGTAAGCGGCGTCGGCTTCTGCAACAGTGCGGCATCGACCTTGGCATTCCCTATATCATGCAGTAGGCCGGCAAATGCAGCCTGCATCCAATCCTTTTGCGGATAGCCGCACCATTGGGCAATCCGATACGAAGTGAGCGCTGAGAGCACGGCGTTATGGTAATTATAGTCCTCATCATGAATAACCCGCGGGGCAAATTTTAGGACATGATAATCCTTAAGCTCATTGATTAAGGCTTCTAACTGGCTTCGTAACTCCAGAATAGGCAGTGGTGCAGCGGCGACAGAGCGGTATATCTGCTTAACAAGCGCCAGCAGTTTTTCATATTCGTCATGCAGCGAAGAATTGGTTTTGGCCAGCTGTGCCTCATTAATTGTTGCTCCTGCTTTAACGGGTGTGTTCTTGACAGCTGTTGTTTTGGGTTGTTCGGGAGCTTTATTCTCGATCTGTGCGCCTTCAATCTCCACTTGCTGGACAAGGAAGGCCTGCAGAATCTCTATATCCCGAGGCAAAATTACCTTCCCTTTAGAAAACAGCAGTCCTCCTAAAGGCGTGTTAACATCTTTAATAATCTTTGAACCTGGTTTTACTTCTGCCACGGTTACACTTGGCATATACTCAGCCCCTCTGTTTCTGTACAGCTTAGCTACTAATTAATCCTTTAATTATATTATGGATATATAGAAGCTACTAGATAGTGTACGGTCAATTCGATAAATTAATTAAAAAAGCACGGGCTTCTGTAATCAGAAATCCCGTGCTTCGGTATTAAATGCTACTCCAGACTATCCTCTTCACCCTCAGCATCTGCCAAAGGCTCCGAATCAGCCAATGTTTCTGCATTCACTTCCTGTGTTCCCTGTCCTTCTTCGCCGTCCTCAAGATCTGGCAGCTCATCTTCTTCTTTATCCGCTCTGCATAATGTAGCTACAGCATCATCCTCACGGATGTTGATAAGCTTAACGCCTTGTGCATACCGGCCCATAGTTGAAATTCCGTCCATACTGGTACGGATCAGTGTTCCGCTGGTAGTGATGATCATCAGATCCTCATCGCTCTTAACAACCTTAAGACCTACGACAGGACCGTTCTTATCGGTTAGGTTAATCGTCTTGATTCCTTTACCCCCACGGGTCTGGGAACGATAATCCCCGGCAGGTGTACGTTTGCCGTAACCCTTGGTCGTTACGATAAGCACTTCAAGATCCTTATCTACGCAATCCATACCAATAACGTGGTCATCTTCATCCAGGCTGATCCCTTTAACGCCGGTTGCGCTTCGTCCCATAGAACGGACATCATTCTCGGAGAAGGTAATCGACATACCCCGGGCAGTACCAATAATCAGATTCTGCTGTCCGTCAGTCAGCTTCACTTCAATCAGTGAATCCTCTTCACGAAGGTTAATGGCGATAAGTCCGCCTTTGCGGATATTGTTGTAATCCTCAAGCGGAGTCTTTTTCACAATACCTTCGCTGGTAGCAAAGAACAGATACTTGTCGCTGTCTGTCTCCTGTACCTGAATTACAGCACTGATCTTTTCACCCTGTTCAATCTGAATCAGGTTTATGATCGGTGTTCCCCGCGCAGTGCGTCCAAGCTCTGGAATCTCATAAGCTTTGATCCGGTATACCTTACCCTTGTCGGTAAAGAACAGCAGATAATTATGCGAGTTGCTCACGAAGAGATGCTCCACAAAGTCCGCGTCCTTGGTATCCATGCCGATTACGCCACGCCCGCCGCGCTTCTGGCTGCGGTATGTGCTGACCGGCAGACGTTTGATATAGCCGGTATGTGTAATCGTAATAACGACCTCTTCACGCGGAATCAGATCCTCATCAAGGATACTTTCTTCCCCGACCGTAATTTCGGTCCGCCGCTCATCGGAGTATTTATCACGAATTTCCTGCAGCTCGTTGCCGATAATCTCCAGGACTAGATGCTCGTTAGCCAGAATTTCCTTGTACTCGGAAATTTTGGCCAGCAGCTCATTATATTCGTTCTCAATCTTCTCCCGTTCCAGTCCGGTCAGGCGCTGCATCCGCATATCAAGGATAGCCTGTGCCTGCTCGACACTGAGATTGAATGTTTCCATTAAACCTTCGCGGGCGATATCGGTTGTGCGTGAACCTCTGATCAGAGCAATAATCTCATCCAGATTATCAAGCGCTATACGCAGACCTTCCAAGATATGTGCACGCGCTTCAGCCTTCTTCAGATCAAAAATCGTCCGGCGTCGGATAACTTCAATCTGGTGCTGCAGATAGTGGTAGAGCACATCACGGAGATTGAGAATTTTAGGCTCGTTGTTTACAATCGCCAGCATATTAATGCCGAAGGTCGATTGCATAGCCGTATGCTTGTAAAGATTGTTCAGCACAACGTTAGGGTTAACGTCGCGGCGCATCTCAATAACGACACGCATACCCGTACGGTCTGACTCATCGCGCAGATCCGTAATACCCTCAATCCGTTTCTCGCGGACCAGCTCAGCAATCTTCTCTACCAGTCTGGCTTTGTTAACCTGATAAGGAAGCTCGTGCACAATGATCCGGGCTTTGCCGCCGTTTTCCTCAATAGTCGCCTTGGCACGCATGGTTACTGATCCGCGTCCCGTACGGTAGGCTTGGCGGATACCTTCACGTCCCAAAATGTATCCGGCTGTCGGGAAATCCGGGCCTTGGATATACTCCATAAGCTCCATAGGTGTAATGTCCGGATTCTTAATCATAGCCTGTACACCGTCAATAACCTCTCCCAGATTATGAGGAGGAATATTAGTTGCCATACCTACTGCAATCCCTGATACCCCGTTAACAAGCAGGTTCGGATAGCGGGCAGGCAACACTGTAGGCTCATTCTCCTCACCATCATAGTTAGGCGCAAAATCAACCGTTTCCTTGTTAAGGTCACGCAGCATTTCGCCGGCAATTTTGGATAAACGGGCTTCTGTGTAACGCATTGCTGCTGCCATATCACCGTCGATCGAACCAAAGTTGCCATGTCCGTCTACAAGCATATAACGCATCGAGAAATCCTGAGCCATACGTACCATGGTCTCATATACGGCAGAGTCACCGTGCGGGTGATACTTACCGATAACCTCGCCGACGATTCTCGCTGACTTCTTATGAGGTTTATCCGGAGACATTCCGAGTTCAGACATTGCAAACAGAATGCGCCGGTGAACAGGCTTGAGTCCGTCCCGCACATCCGGCAAAGCCCGGCTGACAATGATGCTCATCGCATAATCCATAAAGGATTCGCGCATTTCCTCGCCAATGTCCCGGTCTTTGATTTGCGGGTTATTTTGTTCAGCCATGAGTTGCTGGACCTCCTTCAGTTAAAAACCGCTACCCTTAATTATATTACTTTCACAAAAACAGCACAATTAAACGGGGGTAGCCTTATATCTGCTATTATTCATTTCTTTTTAGCACGGGCAGGGGTATATGCCCTTTCCGCCAATGCCTCCAGTACATAGACTGTACAGACAAGTGGAACGGGTTCAAGACCCTATTTATGGTCATAGAGGTATAGCCCCATATCCTAATATTATAACATTATTTAGTTAACTTGTCCTGACAATTAAGAGCGCAATCTGCAATTAAGAAATAGGCTGGGAGGAAAATAATGAGGATTCAACGCGTGTCCAGTAAATGGGCCAAAACCAAAGTCATCCTGCAAAACCGCCAGCTGGCGATCTTCATTCCGGAAACGCGAAAATACAGTCTGGACCATCTGACCGAGCTGCTTGATATCTATGGTACGGTATACATCAAGCCTGACCGGGGTACTTACGGCATAGGTGTTATGCGGGCGGAACGGCGTGTTGTGCATTTAAGTCCAAGCAGGCAACAGTCTGATGATGAAGCTTCTGCAGCTGAAGACGGGAAGCCCGACAAGCCGGAGCAAATCATGTATGTGCTGCGTTATGGAAAAGATGCCGAAGTGTATAATTCATCCGCACAGCTTGACGCTGCTATTCTCCCCAAGCTTAATGGGCGCCCCTATCTGGTGCAGCAGGGCATTGATCTGCTCAAGCACCATGAACGTCCGTTTGATCTGCGTGTACTTACGCAAAAGACGCCATCAGGCGGCTGGGAAACGACCGGCATGCTTGGAAGAGTCGCTGCACCGCAGAAGGTAGTGACGAATTACCACAACGGCGGAAGCATTTTCTCTGTGGAGGCTTTGTTTAAAGAGCATATGAGCCCGGGTGAGATGGCCGGTATGATTCAACAGCTGAAATCATTAGGAGTCAGAATCGGTGCACAGCTTGAAACTGCCTATCCGGGACTTAAAGAGATCGGGCTTGATGTGGCTCTGGATCAGCATCATGATCCCTGGCTGCTTGAGGTCAATACCCTCCCGGCAATTATGGTATTTAAAACCTTCCCCGACAAATCCATTTACCGTAAAATCCGCCGCTATGCTATTTACTACGGGCGTCTGAAGAAGCCAAAACCTGCAGGGAGTAGTCGCAGGAAGCTCCGCCTGCAATAATCATACACCGGCAATGGCTGCCCGTTAAAAAAGAACCTCCGGTATCTATTCATCTGCGAATAGATACCGGAGGTTCTTGTTACAAGCAGGACTAATGATTATACATCAAGGTTACGGACAGACTGGGCATGCTCCTGGATAAATTCACGGCGCGGCTCTACGTTATCGCCCATCAGCGTATCGAAGATTCCGTCAGCCAGTATAGCATCCTCAATGGTGACCTGCAGCATCGTACGGCTCTCAGGGTCCATTGTCGTATCCCATAACTGCGTAGCATTCATCTCTCCAAGCCCTTTATAACGCTGAACGTTTACTTTCACATTTTCGCCGAAGCCGGCAATGATCTCATCACGTTCTCTCTCCGACTGTGCATAGCGGATTACCTTATTACGCTCAATCTTAAAGAGCGGCGGCTGGGCGATATAGATATAGCCCGCTTCGATAATTTTCCGCATGTACCGGTAGAAGAAGGTCAGCAGCAGGGTACGGATATGGGCACCGTCGACATCGGCATCGGTCATGATGACGATTTTGTGGTAGCGTGCTTTGGATATATCAAAGTCATCACTGATACCTGTACCAAGTGCTGTGATAATAGCCCGGATCTCGGCATTGGACAAAATACGGTCCAGACGTGCCTTCTCAACGTTCAGGATCTTACCGCGCAGCGGCAGAATCGCCTGGAAATGACGGTCGCGTCCCTGCTTGGCTGATCCGCCGGCGGAGTCTCCTTCGACGATATAAAGCTCACTTATCGAAGCATCCTTTGACGAGCAGTCAGCCAGCTTACCCGGAAGGGCGCTGACTTCAAGCGCACTCTTGCGCCGTGTCAGCTCGCGGGCTTTGCGGGCTGCTTCACGTGCACGGGAAGCCTGAAGCGACTTCTCCAGGACACGCCGGGAAACCGCCGGGTTCTCTTCCAGGAATTCCTGCAGCTTTTCACCGAACAGGGATTCAACAATGCCGCGGACCTCACTGTTACCAAGCTTAGTCTTAGTCTGGCCCTCAAACTGCGGCTCAGGAATTTTAACTGAAATAATCGCCGTCAGCCCTTCGCGGACATCATCTCCGGTCAGGTTGTTGCTGCTGTCCTTAATTACGCCGGTCTTGCGGGCATAATCGTTAATAATCCGCGTCAGCGCGCTCTTAAAGCCGGATTCATGCGTTCCGCCTTCATGTGTATTGATGTTATTGGCAAAAGAATAGATATTCTCTGTATACGAATCGTTATACTGCAGAGCTACCTCAACCGCAATCATATCCCGTGAACCCTCCACGTAGATCGGTTCCTCATGCAGCGCTTCTTTTTTCTCGTTCAGATACTTTACATACTCCACGATACCGCCGTCATATTTGAACGTATTGGATACTCCGGTCCGCTCATCCAGCAGCGAAAGCTCAATTCCTTTGTTCAGGAAAGCCAGCTCACGGATACGGGTAAGCAGAGTCGAATATTCAAAAATAGTCGTTTCAGTGAAAATCTCCGGATCAGGAAGAAACGTTGTTGTTGTGCCGGTCTCATCAGAATCACCGATAATCTTAATATCGTACTGAGGAGCACCGCGTCTGTATTCCTGCTGGTAAGCATGGCCGTCGCGCTTAACGGTCACTACTACCTTCTCGGACAATGCATTTACAACGGAAATACCAACGCCGTGCAGACCGCCGGAAACCTTATATCCGCCGCCGCCGAATTTACCTCCGGCATGCAGAACAGTCATTACAACTTCAAGCGTGGATTTCTTCAGCTTCACATTCTCGCCGACAGGAATACCCCGCCCGTTATCAATTACAGTAATACTGTTATCTTCATGAATAATCACTTGAATCCGGTCGCAAAAACCTGCCAGCGCCTCATCGATACTGTTATCGACAACCTCCCAGACCAAATGATGCAGACCCTTGGCGCTGGTAGAGCCGATGTACATGCCGGGACGCTTCCGGACCGCTTCCAGCCCTTCAAGCACCTGAATCTGGCTCTCATCATATGTCGGTTGATTCATTGACATGCCTTCACCTACTTCTTTCAGATTATCTCTTATAACCTCAACGATTTATATTTCCAACAAGATTTTGGCTCTTTTTTTGAGAGTGGAGGAGGAAATGGGGGAGTAGTATACCGTATTTTTAGTGACGACAATGGATTTGGCTTCCTCTTCACCGATCCGTTCCAATTTCTTGTCCTGTCCGGAATGAAGAATGAACTGTTTGGATACCTTAGAGGACTTTTCGATTGATATATCAAATATTGCTATCAGCTCTGAGGATCTTATAACCTTCTCCCCGCCCAAATGAATATACATGATCTGCCTCCGCTCTTTAAATCTCCACTTTTCCATCATGAACATGGTATAGGCTTGCGCCCTTCAGCTTGTCGGCGTTCAGACTCTCCACATCGGTAGCAGTAATAAACGTCTGCACCTTACTCTGAAAGGTTTCGATAAGCTGGGTCTGACGATAGGGATCAAGTTCGGACAAAACATCATCAAGAAGCAGCACAGGATATTCTCCGATCTCCTCATGGATCAGTTCAATTTCCGCCAGCTTGAGCGATAAAGCCGCCGTACGCTGCTGTCCCTGGGAGCCGTAGACCTGAGCTTCTCTTCCGTTGATAAAAAAGGACAGGTCATCCCTATGGGGACCCGTCAGCGTCATGCCGCGCCTAATTTCCTGTTCTCTCGTTTGTGATAACTTTAACATAAATTTGTCCAATAAAACAGCTTCATCTTCCTCTTCGCGCTCACCGAACGAGGGAACATACAGCAGCTTGAGCTCTTCTCCGCCATTCGTAATGCCCCGGTGAATGCTTTCGGCCCAGATCTGCAGCTTCTTTATGAATTGTTTCCTTTTTTTGACGATTTTAACACCGTGCTCAACAAGTTGGGCATCCCATATTTCCAAAAGCTCTTTACCGGCAGCTTCTTTGCCCCACAGCTGCTTGAGCAAATTGCCCCGTTGGAGCAGCACCTTTTGATACTGCTGTAAGTGAAAAAGGTAGCTGGGCTGCACCTGGCCGATTTCCATATCCAGAAAACGGCGGCGTATACCCGGCGTACCTTTGACAATCTCCAGATCCTCCGGAGCGAACATGACTACATTCAGCGAGCCGACGAATTCGCTTAAGCGCCGCTGCTCCAGCCCGTTTATTTTTGCCTTTTTGCCGCCAGCAGACAAAGTAAGCTCCAGCTTGAGGTCTCCGTATTTGCGCTCCACCTCAGCGACAATCTGAGCTGCCCCGGCAGGAGCGTCAAATGATATGAGCTCCTTGTCCTTGGAAGTGCGGTGGCTTTTGGTCATAGCCAGTACAAACAGAGCCTCCATGAGGTTTGTCTTGCCCTGGGCGTTCCGGCCGAGAATCAGGTTGACATCGCCCAGGCTTTCCAGACGCAGCAGCTCATAGTTGCGATAATGCTGCAGACCGATATTTTTAACAAACACGAAGCTTAGGCCTCCCCGAAGTACTACTCTTGTATTCCGCCGCCTTCAACCTCGAAAACGCCGTTATCCTGAACCTCTATTCTATCACCAGGGTAGAGCTTTCTTCCACGCCGTTCTTCCACTTCCCCGTTAACAAGCACATGTCCCTCCTGCAGCAGAGCCTTTGCCATTCCCCCTGTGGATACACAATCAGAGAGCTTCAAAAATTGGTCGAGCTTAATATATCCACTGTGGATAAGTATTTTTTTCATGTTTTTTATCCTTTCCACCACTTATCCACAGACGTGAACAGCAGCATTAATTAGTTGTGCGGTAAGGCAGAATGACATAAAGGCTGCGGCTGTCATCGAGCGGCCGGAGAATAATCGGGCTCATCATTCCGGTAAAAGCAATCACCAGCTGCTCGCTTTCGACAACCTTCAACACATCCAGCATATATTTTGAGTTAAAGGAGATTCTGAGCGGTTCGCCTTTGAAATCAATGACTTCCAGCTCTTCCCGTACTTTACCAAGCTCTGAGGAGCTGGAGGAAATTTCAACATCCCCGTTATCAAGCGTCTGCATCCGGACAATATTCGTTTTTTCCTCACGGGACAGCAAATAAGCGCGGTCAATCGATTCACTTAATTTTTTTGTGTCCAAGGTCAGTTCTGTTTTGTAGGCTGTCGGAATAATTCTAGAAGTATCCGGATAAATGCCGTCCAGGATACGGGAATAGAACAGCACCTTATCAATTTTGAACAGGACCTGGTTGTCTGCCACGACGATATCCACCAGCATGTTCTGGTCTGGAATAATTTTGCTCAGCTCGTTCAGCGTTTTACCGGCGATGACCACATTTGAGAACTGTACGCTTTCAGTGCCCTCAAGATGTGCAGCTCTTGTAGCCAGGCGGTGGCGGTCAGTTGCTGTAAATTTAAATTCATTATCGGTCAGATTCCACAGAATACCTGTAAGAATCGGTGTTGTTTCTTGGGTAGAAATAGAAAAAGCCGTCTGTTTGATCATATTTTTGAGCAGATCCCCTGGCAGGGAAACCGTCTCGTTCTCTTCAATGCTAGGCAGAACCGGGAATTCCTCCGGATCAAGACCTACAATCTGAATCTCAGTGGAACCGGAAGAGATGTAGGTCTGGAAGCCTTCCTTCACTTCCATGTGAATTTCCTTGGAGGGAAGCTTTTTGATGATTTCGACAAAAAACTTTGCCGGAAGCACTACGCTTCCCGGCTGCTCGACCTTAACCACTGTATGGCTGTCGTTTTCGGCCGGAATGAAGGATTGAATCGAAATATCTGTATCGCTGGCCGTCAGTGTAACGCCCTGATGGCTGACCTCAAACTTAATACCGGTCAGGATTGGAATGGTGGTTCTGCTGGATATAGCTTTGGATACATGTCCAATCGATTCATTGAGCTCATTTTTAAGAATGCTGATTTTCATGATTTCACTCCTAGCTGGAAAGTTGGGGGTTTGAACTGCGTGTATTTTGCTTCTGAACCTGAAGCTTTTAGAAGATTAATTATTATAGATCTTTATTAGTATTAGTAGTAGGGGCTCCGGTTATGTGGATAAGTCTAGAAAACAGCATAAAATTAAGCCTATTCACATGTGTATAGATTGTGCATAGGCTCTTTGTTCCTTAAGAAGGATTTTTAATTTTTTCTGCTAGATTATTTACCACTTTGTACAACTCCTGATCGACCTTTAATGACTGTGTAATTTTCTCATGAGCATGGATAACGGTTGTATGGTCGCGTCCCCCGAAGGCCTCTCCAATCTTGGGTAGCGAATAATCCGTCAGCTCGCGGGACAGATACATTGCAATCTGCCGCGGAAAAGCGACCGCCTTCGTACGTTTTCGAGCCTTAAAATCCTCCATGCGAAGATTGTAGTATTCTCCGACCCTTTGCTGAATATCATTGATGGTGATCATTTTGGGCCGGCTGGAAGGGATAATGTCCTTCAGTGCCTCGGCTGCCAGATGAGTTGTCACATCCTGGTTGGTCAAGGAGGAGTAGGCAACAACCCGGATCAGCGCGCCCTCCAGCTCTCGGATGTTCGTATCAATCTGGTTAGCAATGTACATCATAGCTTCATTGGGAATGTCGAGGTTCTCCGCCTTGGCTTTTTTGCGCAGAATGGCGATCCGTGTCTCCAGATCCGGCGGCTGAATGTCAGTGATCAGTCCCCACTCAAACCGGGAGCGCAGACGTTCTTCCAGCGTCGGGATCTCCTTAGGCGGACGGTCACTGGAGATGATAATCTGCTTGCGTTCCTCATGCAGGGCGTTAAACGTATGGAAAAATTCCTCCTGCGTTGATTCTTTGCCGGCCAGGAACTGAATATCATCAATAAGCAGAATGTCTACGTTGCGGTATTTGTTGCGGAAGCTCTCACCGCGGTTATCACGGATGGAATTGATGAATTCATTCGTGAACTTCTCGGATGAGATGTAAATCACCTTGTTGTTAGGGTTATGCTCCAGCACATAGTGCCCGATGGCATGCATTAAATGCGTCTTCCCCAGACCGACGCCGCCATAGAGGAACAGGGGATTATAAGCTTTGGCAGGCGCTTCGGCCACAGCCAGTGAGGCTGCATGCGCAAAACGGTTGCCGGAACCGATTACGAACGTGTCAAACGTATATTTCGGATTGAGCAGGTGAGTCTGTGCCTCCTCGCGCGATACTGCCGGCGAAGGTGCTGCCTGTTGAATTACAGGCTCTGCAGGCTTGTTCTCCTCAATAACAAATTTCACGTCTACCTGTTGTCCTGTTACTTCATAAACCGTTGCTCCTACCAGCTTGGTATAACGACTTTCCAGCCATTCTACGGCAAATGTTGTAGGCGCCGAGATAATCATAGCCTGGGAGCTGAACGAAATAGCCTTCGTTGCTTTAAACCAGGTATCAAAACTCGGTTTGCTTAGTTTAGTTTGAATAATCGATAAAATTTGCTGCCATAATTCGGAAGTATGGCTGTCCACAGACTGTCACTCCTTTAAATCTTCCAAATGTGGCGTCAGCCATGAAGTGGAAATGTCGAAGAAAATGGGTTCGTGCTGAATCTTATC